>JACJOC010000099.1 GCA_014695345.1 Cyanobacteria bacterium FACHB-471 | reverse complement strand
GTTGATCAACTGCTCTAGCTGTTGTTTTTCTTCGGGTGTCAGTCTGAGTATATATTTTTTATTCATTGCTAGAGGTCTGGGAAATTTGCGTTTTAGCGATCGCTCTCAATTAGAATACCTCTATCTCTTCAACTACTCAAAGCTGGCTTTACAGCCCACTAGCTCGAAACGCTTGCCCTTGTCAGTGTGACTTAAAGGATAAGCTGTGATTCGTTGCTCTGAAACTCAAGCCTATAGAGGTTAGAGGGAATGACCGCCTGGTTCAACAGAACCTTGATAAATTTTATCCACCCCTGAAAGGGTAACTCGAAGTTTTCCGGTGGGGTGGGGGTTGAGGAAAAGGGCTTGCGCGAATCTTTTTTATAAGGGGCTGCATCCTGCGAGTGCGAATTGCAAACCACTTAATTAGTGCCTTTTTTGCTGAAGAATACCACGCTTCACGATAAGTTGCAGCTTTAACTCAAGGAACTTGCGTGGGCTAAATGGAATGTCTGTTGAACAATGAGAACAACGAAGTAAATGTCGAGTCAGCGCCTTCGTTCGCCTTGAACCCAACCCATACCGATTCAGGAGGAATCCCATGCCACAGTCAATCAACGCAGAACGACTTATCTTAGTCACCGGAGCTACAGGCAATCAGGGAAGCGCGATCGCCCGTCATCTTTTGCAACGCGGCAATTTCAAGGTTCGCGCCTTGGTGCGTGACCCAAACAAGCCTGCATCTCTTGCCCTCGAACAAGCAGGCGCAGAACTCGTAGTCGGAGATCTCAACGATCGCGCTTCCCTCGATCGCGCTTTACAAGGTGCCTACGGTGTTTTTTCGGTACAGATCTTTCAAGATGGATTAGACACCGAAATCCGTCAGGGCAAAGCGGTTGCAGACGCGGCTTCATCCGCGGGCATCCAGCACTTCGTCTACAGTTCGGTGGGTAGCGCCGAACGCAACACGGGTATTCCGCATTTCGACAGCAAGTTTCAAGTCGAAGAATACATCAGAGCGAGCGAGTTACCCTACACAATCCTGCGACCCGTTTTCTTCTTCTACAACTACAACATGATGCGCCCGATGGTTGAAGCCGGAACGCTCTTTCAGCCGTTGAGTCCTGAGACAAAGTTACAGCAGCTTTCTGAAGAAGATTATGGGGAGATGGTCGCTGATGTATTCGATCGCCCCGCAGACTTCATGAATCGCGAAATTGAACTTGCCAGTGTGGACATGACCATGCCGGAAATCGCTGCTGCGTTCAGCCGTGTTTTAGGAAAAACCGTCCAATATCAACAAATTCCGTTTGAAGCGTTTGAGCAGCAAATTGGAGAGGAATTGACTATTATGTATCGCTGGTTTGAGAACGTCGGCTACGCAGCGGATTTAGAACAGTTGAAACATGATTTTTCTGCACCGACGGACTTTGAATCTTATTTGCGCGATCACGACTGGCAAAACCAACCAGAAGCGCATCCGATGTCGGGTCGATGATTCTTTGAAACCAGTAAATATAAGAGCCAGCCACTGAATCAGGCTCTTTTTTCCTTAAGAAAACCACGCCCTACCATAAGTTGCAGCTTAACTCAAGGAACTTGCGTGGTGTAAATGGAATGTCTGTTGAAGAATGAGAACAACGAGATAAATGTCGAGTCAGCGCCTTTGTTCGCCTTGAACCCAACCCATAGCGATTGAGGAGGAATTCCATGAGCACAATCACAACGCAAGATGGCACACAGATTTACTACAAAGATTGGGGTACAGGACAACCCGTTGTCTTCAGCCACGGTTGGCCTTTGAATTCTGATAGTTGGGAAGCTCAAATGCTGTTTCTAGCCGACCACGGATTTCGGGCGATCGCTCACGATCGTCGGGGGCATGGGCGATCAAGCCAACCCTGGGACGGCAATGAGATGGATACCTATGCTGATGATCTCGCGACGCTAATTGAAACGTTAGACCTGAGCGGAGCTACCTTAATTGGTTTCTCTACAGGTGGCGGTGAAGTTGCCCGCTACATCGGTCGCCACGGTACAGCGCGAGTTGCAAAAGCCGCACTGATCTCTGCTGTTCCGCCACTGATGCTGAAGACAGAGAATAATCCTGACGGACTGCCGATCGAGGTATTCGACGGGCTTCGCGCTGGCTCCCTGACTGACCGATCGCAGCTCTACAAAGATCTCGCTAGCGGTCCCTTCTTCGGCTTCAACCGTCCGGGTGCTAACGTTCCCCCCGGCATGATTGACTGGTTCTGGTTCCAAGGAATGCAGGCAGGACACAAGAACGCCTTCGACTGCATCAAGGCATTTTCTGAAACAGATTTCACTGGTGATCTCAAAAAGTTCGACGTACCAACGCTGATCATCCACGGCGATGATGACCAGATTGTGCCAATCGGTGCAGCTGCTCTAGCCGCCGCCAAACTGGTGAAGCATTACACCCTGAAGATCTATCCCAGCGCACCCCACGGTTTAACCGACACGCACAAGGAACAACTCAACAACGACCTTTTATCGTTCCTAAAGGACTGACACCAGACGTTGAGGTGAGACATCTTTCTCAGAGTAGCGAGTCTGGGTTGGCAACGTTGGTGGAGGAGATCAAACAGTTGCGTGGAGAAGCGATCGCCACGAGAAACTGGAACGTTTAATCTTTCACTCGTATCAACTTTAAAGCAGAGGTAAGAATGATCACACTTGAGAACAAAGTCGCTTTAGTCACTGGAGCCACGTCAGGAATTGGTAAAGCAACTGCTCTCGCACTGGGAACCGCAGGTGCAAAGGTTGTTTTTTCAGGCAGACGCGACTTAGAAGGAGAGGCAACCGCTGCAATGATTCGTCATGTTGGCGCTGAATGTTTATTTGTACGTTCAGATGTATCGAGTGAGGAAGATGTCAAAGCGTTAGTGCAGAAGACAATTGAGACTTACGGACGCCTCGATTGTGCCTTCAATAATGCAGGGATTGATCTACCTCCAAAACCCCTGCATGAACAATTGATCGAAGACTTTGACAAACTCATGGCAATCAACGTGCGGGGACTCTTTTTGTGTATGAAACATGAGATTGGGCAAATGCTGTCTCAAGGATCTGGAGTGATTGTCAACAACTCTTCAGTCGGAGGTTTAGTTTCGTTTCCAGGGGTATCTATTTACAGCGCGAGTAAACATACGGTCATGGGGCTGACACGAGGGGCAGCGCTCGACTATGCCAAACAGGGTATTCGGATCAATGCGATTAATCCTGGCTTGATTGCGACTGAGATGACGGATCGCTTCACTGACAGGTTGGGCAGCACGGCAGATGGTTTAGCGTCTATGGTGCCAATGGGACGCATGGGTCAGGTAGAAGAAATCGCTCAAGCCGTGGTTTTTCTCTGCTCTGATGCTGCCAGCTACATTACTGGCCAACCTCTGGTCGTAGATGGCGGATTCACAGCGAGCTGATCAAGACAATCAAAATCAGGGATACTATCTCGTCGAAGAGGCGTGGAGCAGTTTCCGCCAAATACGTTGACGAAAACCCTGAAACCGCCAACATCAAATCCTCTTGCTAGCGGCAGTCGCAGTGAAGCATTCCACCCTAAAAGTGTATCCAGGCGCACCCCACAGTTTAACAGATACGCACAAGGAACAACTCAACAACGACCTTCTATCGTTCCTTAAGGACTGACACTAGACGTTGCTGTGAGACATCTTTCTCAGAGGGATGAACCCCGGTGTAAGCATTAGCAATTATTCGCCACAAACATTGTGGACTGTATTCAAAGAGATTCAATTTTAGGAGTAGAACCCATGAAATTAAAGCCTATCAGTCAGCAAGTAGTTGCCATCGTTGGCGCTTCTAGTGGAATTGGCAGAGAGACAGCCCTGCGGTTTGCCAAAAAAGGCGCAAAGGTTGTTGTTGCAGCTCGTAGCGAGTCTGGGTTGGCAACGTTGGTGGAGGAAATTAAACAGTTGGGTGGAGACGCGATTTCTGTCATTGCCGACGTCAGCGAATTTGAACAGGTGAAAGCGATCGCCGATCAGACCATTGCCACTTACGGACGACTCGATACCTGGGTGCATGTCTCTGGAACCAGCGTTGTTGCACCGTTTGACCAAATCACACCGGAAGAATTTAGAAGAGTCATTGATGTCAACCTGAATGGGCAGGCCTATGGCGCAATGGTAGCTCTACCACACCTCAAAAAACAGGGAGGTGGCGCATTAATTCACGTTTCCTCATTAGCAGCAAGAGTTCCGTTTCCATTACAAAGTCCCTATGCAGCTTCCAAGCACGGCGTAGCAGGCTTTTTAGATTCCATGAGAATTGAATTGCAGCACCAAAAACAGCCAATCAGCGTCACGAATGTGATGCCCGCCATCACGAATACCCCCATTTTCAACAAAATTCGGACAAAGCTGGGAGTAGCGCCTGCTGGATTACCGCCTTACAACAAACCCAGCACCGTTGCCGATGCCATTTTATATGTGGCCCAGCATCCTACCCGTGACTTTGTTGTGGGTGATATGGGGCGAGTATTAGAGATGCTGCAACGTATTGCCCCGTCGATTATTGATCGCTTATTTCTCCAGGTTGGCTTTACCGCTCAACTGACAGGTGAGCCAAAATCGGCAGATGCACCCGACAACCTATATGCCCCAATCTCTGGTTACGACACCGTAGAGGGCGACTTTGGCAAGTTGAGCGTACCTAGCTTCACGGATTGGCTAGATAGAAACCCGCCGTTTAAGTGGGGCGCGATCACAGTAGTTGCTGCCTGCGGATTGATTGCCATGCTGGGGGGCATTTCAGGCTAAAAACCGTGTTGTCATGGTGTCGCAACTGAACCTGGCATGATGATCGGTTCCACGCTGATTGACCCCTGTAGCGTTGGCGACCTGCGGTTGCGATCGCCTAACCCACTCGATGGTAGGTTTCAATTTTCTCTTACTGCTAAGCTGTTCACTATTTAAATCTGAGAGGCTATCTAAGCAAGTATTGGGTTTCAGGCTCGGAAATAGGCAGTTTAAATGCTAAACAGCTTAACCTTCTTTGGTCACTCTCGGTAGATAAAATTCTCGAATACTTGATTTGTAAGGCTTTCGCTGGCGAACACCGAAATCCTCACTTCTGACTCAAATCCACACAGCACAAGGCTCCAGATTTTTTCTCTATCCACAGTGACAGAAGAGGGTTAACTCAATGCCAACAACATTAGAACAGGCTATGAACGTTAACTCACGGACTGATGTTTTTGATGTCATCATCGTCGGTGGCGGCCCAGCAGGTTTGACTGCTGCCTTGATGCTCGGACGAGCCTGCAAACGGGTCTTGGTCTGCGATGCTGGAAAGCCACGCAATCAAGTTGCTCATGCTGCTCATGGTTTCTTGTCTAGAGATGGAATTTCACCTGCACAACTGCTGCAAATTGGACGAGAGCAATTGCAACCGTATGAGGATGTTGAAATTCAGGTGGGTGAAGTGGTCGATGCTCAAAAATTGGGCGATCGCTTTCAAGTGACTCTGAGTGATGGCAACCAATTTGTCGGTCGCAAACTACTGTTAGCCACGGGTATGAAAGATTCACTTCCGGCAATTGATGGATTCGCAAAACTCTGGGGTAGCAGCATTTTCCACTGTCCTTACTGTCATGGTTGGGAAGTGCGAGATCAACCTTTAGCGATTTATGGCAGAGGTGAGGTAGGACTTGAAATGACATTCAAGCTGACCGGCTGGAGCCGCGATTTAGTGTTGTGTTCAGATGGTTCTGCTGAATTAACTCATGAGCAACGACAGCAGTTATCAAATTGGGGGGTTCAGCTACGCGAAGAAAAAATTGCTCGGCTCGAACATCAAGACGACAAACTAACAGGGATCGTCTTTACGAACAATAAAGTCCTGCCCCGTCGCGGTATATTGCTGCGCCCTCGATCGTATCAGCACAGCCATCTAGCCGCAAAGTTAGGTTGTAAACTTGGCAGCGATGACATTGTACAAGTGGATGAGAGTAAGCAAACCTCAATTCCTGGACTGTATGCGGTGGGCGATGTGTCTAGCCCTTATTCACAGATCGCCGTAGCAGTCGCGAGTGGGACGCTCGCTGCTGTTTCCATCAATCACACTTTGACTGAAGAAAATCTGGTTCAGCTTAGGTAAATCAGGGATAAGGAGCTATGAGTCATGTTAAAGTCAGAGACTTTTGCATCGAATCAACAATTTATTAATGCTTGGAGTTACTTTGCCAGTGCATGCCCTAAAGGAGAAGTTTTAGAAGCGAATGAATTAGTCATCACCTGGAGCGGCACAGACAATTTCTTTATCAACGCTGTCTTTCTGACTGAATCTGTCCGTGACGAAGCTGAGCTAGAAACAAAGATAAAAGTGGCTGTTAATTATGCCAAAAAGCGCAATCAGCCCTGGTGGATGATAGTTTCTGAGGCGTTGCTGGGTGAAGGTATGAATTAGGTAGGAACAGGGACGTCCCAAAATTTAAGATAGTGAAGTAGCAATCTTACCGAATGCTTGAGCATTTCCACTGACGCGAGAATAG
>JACJOC010000098.1 GCA_014695345.1 Cyanobacteria bacterium FACHB-471 | reverse complement strand
AAGAGCAAAAGACCAGACCAGCCGATGAAGACGAATCTGTCGCGCTTGAGCCAGTCGTCGAGGACGTCAAACCATCCTCGTTCCGCTTGGGCGCGCCCCATTGCTATGGTCATTTCATAACCTCTTAATATTCATCAAATCCTCAAAAGGGCGGCAGGATAACTCTTTTACTACTGTAAAAGAGACTCTGCTAGTAGAAAAGGCGGACTTTTAATTTAGCGTCGGCAGATGCTAAATAGCTGACTCTTCGATCAGCGCACCTTTCACGCCTGCTCTTTGACGAGCAACCGACGGGTGTTACCGGATAGGATTTAACGTTTCTATATGATAGGGATATATGAAAATTTTTACAATCTGACACGATAATCTCAGCAACAGATTTGTGAAAAATCCTGTCTTATCGCCTTGTTCTATGTCACAACTCCCTTGAGGTTAGATAATGGGGACTGAACGTTTCCTCTAATTCTGAACCGACTTCATCGAACCTGAGCGGATCACCATGGCTACACAAACCGTATCTACAACCGACAAAGACAAAATATTCCGTCAGCAAGTTTTGGGGTCGCGTCGTCTCAGCAACTACTGGTGGGCAACTGTGATCACCGTTGGTGCCACTGGCTTTCTGCTGTCTGGAATTTCTAGCTATTTCCAAGTCAACCTGCTGCCCTTTTCCGATCCCACTCAGCTGATTTTTATTCCACAGGGACTCGTAATGGGTTTGTATGGAACGCTGGGTCTGCTGTTGGGAACTTACCTCTGGCTAATTATTACCTGGGATGTAGGCGGTGGGTATAACGAATTTAACCGAGAGACTGGGTTGGCAACCGTGTTCCGATGGGGATTCCCAGGAAAAAACCGCCGAATTGAGGTGTCTTATCCCCTAGAGGATGTGCAGGCAATTCGAGCTGACATTAAGGAAGGGTTGAACCCTCGTCGTGCCCTCTATCTACGCGTCCAGGGTAAGGGAGAAACGCCACTAACTAGAGTGGGGCAGCCATTGCCACTGTCTGATTTAGAAAATCAGGGAGCTGAGTTAGCTCGTTTTCTCGGTGTGCCTTTGGAAGGGCTATAAAGCGCGAGTAGTGAAAGGGCTTTTCATTAAGAGTTTGGTTGATAAGAATGAAAATCATGATTAATCAATGGGTTGTATCAGTTTTTGTCGTGGTGGCTCTGCTGGTTGGAGGATGTTCGCCCGCAGCAGATACGACCTCAACGACAGATCCTGCTGCGACCGAAACTGCCTCTGTTCCGGCGGTCGAGGCAAGCCCTCAAGCAGCGGACTTACCCCGTCTGGAAGGTGAGGCAACGGTTGAAATGGTTGTTAACGGTTCAACTATCACGATTCAGGTAGACGGAACCAATGCACCCATTACAGCGGGAAATTTTGTTGACCTGGTACAGCGTGGAGTTTATGACGGGTTAACATTTCACCGCGTCGTGAAGCAGCCAGAGCCGTTTGTGGTGCAGGGGGGCGACCCGCAAGGCAGCGATCCAAATTTCCCAGCAGAGCAGTTAGGAACGGGCGGTTTTATTGACCCGGATACTTCTGCACCCCGTTACATTCCTTTAGAAATCAAGCCAGAAGGCGCAGAGGAACCTGTCTATAGCCAAACTCTCGATCCGGGTGGCGCGCAACCTGTGTTAAAGCACACGCGTGGTGCTGTGGCGATGGCTCGGTCTAATTTGCCGGATTCGGCTTCGTCTCAGTTTTATTTTGCGCTGTCTGATCTGAGTTTCCTCGATGGTAGCTATGCCGTATTTGGCTATGTGACTGAAGGGATGGATACAGTAGATCAGATTCAGCAGGGCGATCGCATTGAGTCTGCTAGAGTCACTGCCGGAGCAGAAAACCTGCAAGGGGGCGGAGCCGCAGCTTCAACCGATGCACCCACCGGGCAGCCCCAGTAGTCTTTTGCGGTGGAAGTTGTAGTTACAGGAATTGGGCTAGTTTCAGCGTTAGGAAATCTGGAGCAAACCTGGAGGCGATCGCTCTCTAAAGAAACCGCAATCTGCCTCCAGCAGCCCTTTCCCGAATTAGCCCCACGCCCTCTAGCGCTAATTGGCAATTCTCCTACTGCGCTGTTGCCTCTAGTGCAAGTGGCGATCGCCGCTCTCCAGGATGCTGGACTGGAGCTTCCTTTAACCGATTGTGGGATTGTCGTCGGGTCCAGCCGGGGACAGCAAGCACAGTGGGAAAAGCTGGCTCGATCCAAGCAAGACGGAATTGAAAATTGGCTGGAAACCTTACCCAATGCAGCGGCGATCGCCACCGCCCATCAGGTAGGCGCAGTTGGACCAGTGCTATCCCCAATGGCGGCCTGTGCAACGGGATTGTGGGCGATCGCTCAAGCTTTTGAATTGATTCAAACGGGGCAGTGCGAAAGGGCGATCGCCGGAGCTGTCGAAGCCCCTATCACGCCGCTCACCTTGGCTGGCTTTACTCAGGTTGGGGCACTGGCTCAAACTGGAGCTTATCCCTTTGATCGATATCGAGAAGGACTGGCGCTGGGGGAAGGTGGCGCAGTCTTTGTGCTGGAAACGGCAGAGTCAGCTAAAAAGCGAGCGGCAAAGGTCTACGGACGCATTCTCGGTTTTGGCTTGACGGCAGATGGCTATCACGTCAGCGCTCCTGATCCCGATGGGCGAGAAGGGGCGATCGCCATTAAGCAATGTCTGGAGCGAAGTGGCTTAACTCCAGAGGCGATCGGCTACATTCACGCTCACGGTACGGCAACTCAGCTAAACGACCGCAACGAGGCCCGCTTAATTCAGCGAATTTTTCCCAAAGGAGTGCCCGTCAGTTCTACCAAAGGCGCGACGGGTCATACCCTAGGCGCTTCTGGTGCATTGGGAATTACCTTTTGCTTAATGGCGCTAAAGCATCAAATATTGCCACCCTGTGTTGGCTTGAGTCAGCCAGAGTTTGATCTCGATTTAGTTACCGAACCTCGCCACGTGACGATTCAAAATGCCCTTTGCCTTAGCTTTGGCTTTGGCGGACAAAACGCGGCGATCGCCTTAGGATGCTGATATTGCTGCGCTACCTAAATTCCTATGACCCTGACCGAACAAATTCTCTCGCAGTTACCTGGCGACGTGTTGGGTGGACTGCGCCGTGCCGATCGGCTGTGGCAAAGCTATAAACAAGACGAAATTCCAGTTACTTCGGTAGTTCAAACGAGTGCTGAACCGCTGCAAAGCGTGGATTGGGACGTAGTCGTCTGTGGTGGCACCTTGGGAATTATGCTGGGCTGCGCTCTGGCTCAGCGGGGTTGGCGCGCAGCAGTTTTAGAGCGGGGAATTTTGCGCGGGCGCGATCAGGAGTGGAATATTTCACGCAAAGAGCTAGAAGTGCTGGCGGAGTTAGAGTTGCTGAGCCAGGAGGAATTGGAAAGGGCGATCGCCACCCAATACAATCCTGCCTGCATCCGATTCCTGGATGGGGTTGAGCTTCAGGTTAAAGATGTTCTCAACATCGGCGTTGATCCCGTTTACCTGCTGGATACCTTAAAAGCAAAATTTTTAGCGGCTGGTGGACAGCTTTTTGAACACACCGCGTTTAGCTCAGCTACCATTCATCCGAATGGGGTGAATGTGTCAGCAGGAAAAGGATTTACCAGCCGTTTGCTGTTAGATGCGATGGGGCACTTCTCACCCATTTCTCAGCAGATGCGAAAGGGACAAAAACCAGATGCCGTTTGTCTGGTCGTTGGCAGTTGCGCTCAGGGATTTCCAGAAAACCCTACGGGCGACCTGTTTGCTTCTTTCACACCACTACACAACCAGTGCCAGTATTTTTGGGAAGCCTTTCCTGCCCGTGATGGCAGAACAACCTATCTGTTTACTTACCTGGATGCCCATCCCGATCGCCTCAGTCTAGAAGACTTGTTTGAAGACTACCTGCGCCTGCTGCCGGAATATCAAGGCGTTGAGCTGGAACAGTTAACCTTTCAGCGGGCGTTGTTTGGCTTCTTCCCCTGCTATAGGCAAAGTCCTTTACAGCCTGTAGGCGATCGCATCCTGCCCATAGGTGACAGCAGCGGCAGCCAATCCCCCCTCAGCTTTGGTGGCTTTGGCGCAATGATTCGCCATCTGAGACGTTTGACCGAAGGCATCAATCAGGCACTCGAGGCTGATTTGCTTGATCGTTCTGCCCTAGCCTTACTCCAGCCCTACCAACCTAACCTGTCCGTCACCTGGCTATTTCAACGGGCGATGAGCGCTGGAGTCAACCAAAAACCTGATCCCGACCAAATCAATGCCCTGCTCTCGGCTGTATTTGAGCAGATGGATCAGCTTGGCGATCGCGTTCTCAAGCCTTTCCTACAGGACGTTGTGCAATTTCCTGCGCTCTCCCAAGCAATGCTGAGAACTGCACTATTTCACCCAGGTGTAGTCCTGCGCGTCATTCCTCACGTTGGCTTGCCCGCCCTTCTAGATTGGACAATCCATTACTTAAACTTGGGCGTTTATAACCTTCTCTCTCCCCTCGGACAAATGGTAGAACCCTGGACAAGAACGCTGACTTCAACCCAGCAATACTACTTTCATCGCTGGCTAGATGCCTGGAAATACGGCTCCGGAGGCGACTATGAAGAGGGACTAGGGGCTAGGGAGGATGAAGGATAAAGGATGAAGTAGATAGCATGGGAATAGGTATGAACAAAATGCTTTCCCTAGCCCTATCCAAACCTTAATCCTTAATCTCTATCATGGACTTCCCCCGCGCACGCCAGCTTTTTTACCAGGAGATTCGCCAACCTGACGAGGCGATCGCCCTCTCCAGAGCTGCACTCTACATTGCTCAGGAAGAATATCCAGACCTGGACGCAGAAGAATACACCAACGCGCTAGATACAATGGCGGCAGAAGTCGAGGAGCTTTTACCTAAAGAGCAGTACCCGCTGCGAATTATTAAAACGATCAACCAATACCTTTACGAAGATTTAAAATTTGTAGGGAATGTTGAAGATTACTACGATCCCCGCAACAGTTATTTGAACCAGGTAATCGATCGCCGCACCGGAATTCCGATTACGCTCTCTCTGGTTTATCTCGAAATTGCCCAACGGCTTGACTTTCCAATGGTGGGAGTGGGAATGCCCGGACATTTCTTGATTCGTCCTGCCTTGGATGAGATGGAGGTGTTTGTCGATCCGTTTTATCAAGGGGAAATTTTGTTTCCGGCGGACTGTGAAGAGCGACTAAGCCAACTTTACGGCAAACCCGTAGAATTGCAGCCAGAATTTGTCGAGGCGATCGCCCCTAAAAATTTTTTGGCGCGAATGCTGACCAATCTCAAAATGCTCTACCTGAATCGTGGAGAAATACCCAAAGCCTTGGCAGCGATTGAGAGAATTTTGTTGCTGTTTCCCGATGCGATCGGAGAGAGGCGCGATCGTGGCGTGGTTTACTACCACACAGGTCGCTGGATAGAAGCCAGTCAAGATCTGGAATATTACCTGGACAACACACCCGATGCAGAAGATGCCTCAATGCTACGCCAATTACTAAAGCGGATTAGCGACGATTCCTAAATCTGCTGAGTGGTAATCCTAAATTTATTCAAAGTCGTAAAGATTATTGTATAAATTTCACTCTGTATTTCAAGGTACAAAAGCAGATTGGTCACTATGTTTCTATAAGCTGCAAATAGCTGCTGAACTGTTTGATTAAAAAGTTTGATTCAGAGTCAGTCAGCAAACTTTAGATCCTTAAGATCTGCGGTGCTTTGAAATGAATTACGCATTCGACTTTGGAGTCATTTGGGATAACGCTGGAGTTTTACTGGCTGGAGCCTGGTTGACTTTCAAGATATCGTTATTAGCCATTACCTTTGGCTTAATCATTGGCATCATTGGCGCAGCCTTTAGAACTTCTGAAAATCGCATTTTAGATGGAATTGCACTTGCCTACGTTGAGATTATTCGAAATACACCCTACCTGATTCAGCTTTTTTTCATCTTCTTCGGACTGCCCAATTTGGGGCTTAAGCTATCCGCAGAGCAAGCCGCGATTTTCTCACTGGCGGTTAACTTCGGAGCTTATTCAACCGAAATTGTGCGGGCAGGAGTACAAAGCATTGCCAAAGGGCAAATCGAAGCAGGATTGGCGATCGGGTTTAAGAAGTTAGCGGTGTTTCGCTATATTGTTTTGCCGCCTGCGTTAGCTAATGTTTATCCCGCCTTAATTGGGCAGGTAATTTTGGCAGTCTTGTTCACGAGCGTTGTCTCACAAATTGCGGCAGAGGATTTGACCTTCGCTGGAGATTATCTAAACGCTCGTACCTTTCGCAGCTTTGAAATTTATTTCACGATCGCCCTGATCTATTTAGCAATTGTTTGGTTAATTAAGCTCTTGTCTTTTCTAGTTGAAAGGCGATTCTTTGAGTTTGCTAAATACAGACGCTAAGCAAAATATTTGAGAACAAAAGCTAAAAAAGATGGACGAATTTACTGTCTCTCGAATTTTTATTAATCTTCTAATTGCTGCAAAGTGGACGGTTATTTTGTCGCTCATTGCCTTTATTGGTGGAGGTATTGTTGGGGCTGCGATTACCTTAATGCGGATTTCTTCAAATAAGTGGCTCAGGGGAATCAGTTGGGCATACATTGAATTTTTTCAAGGTACACCTCTGCTGCTGCAACTATTCCTGGCATTTTTTGGGCTATCGGTCGCTTTTGGCATCAACCTATCGCCGCTGCAAGCAGCAACCCTGGCACTTACTGGATTTACCAGTGCATTTTTAGCAGACATTTGGCGAGGTTCGATTGAAGCCCTTCCTCAGGGGCAATGGGAAGCAGGTTCTGCAATCGGGTTTGGCTATTTCAAACAGCTTCAGCTGATTATTCTGCCCCAGGCAGTGAGGCTGTCGGTTGCTCCCACGGTTGGCTTTTTGGTGCAGGTGATTAAGGGAACTTCGCTGGCTTCCATCATCGGATTTACGGAACTGTCTCGCGCCGCTACTCAGATTAACAATGTGACTTTGCAATCCCTGCTGATTTTCTCGCTGGCAGGGGTGATCTATTTTCTGTTGTGCTATCCCCTTTCGACCTGGAGCCAGCACTTAGAGCGAAAACTGAGCTACAAAACCTGAGCATGGAGCGCTAAAAATGGTTTGGGATTTGTTGAAGGCACTGTTTTACACAAAGCTGCGACGAATGTTGGCTTTGTTTTTCACCAGTTTGTTAATCACGGTAAGTCTTGCGTCCTGCTCTGCTGGGGAAGACACTGCTTCGGTGCGATCGCTAGCCACCATTGAAGCTGAAGAAATTGTCTTGCCCCATGCAGACGGTTCAACCTTGAGCAGAATTATGGAAAGGGGCACCGTCAGAGTTGCGGTTCCCGATGACTTCCCTCCCTTTGGTGCGGTTAACGCCACGATGCAGCTACAGGGCTATGACATTGATGTGGCGAATGAAATGGCTAAAGGGCTGGGGGTTGAGCTACAGCTAGTTCCGGTCGTAGGGAACTACCGCATTCCGTTTTTGCAGACCGATCGCGCCGACATGGTCATTTCCAGCTTAGGAAAAAACGCTGACCGTGAAGTGATTATCGACTTCTCTGAACCGTATGCTCCCTTCTTTTCTGGAGTCTACGGTGGCCCAGATATTCAAGTTTCTTCGCTTGAAGAACTGAATGGGCAGACGATAGGCGTTTCACAAGGTTCTCTGGAAGATCTAGAAATCTCCAAGCTACCCGCTGGAACAGTCGAGGTCAAGCGCTTTGCCAGCAACAGCTTAACGGCTTCTGCCCTGGTCTCTGGACAGGTTGAATTGATTGCAACCGGCAACGTAGTAGCTGCCAAATTGATTCGTGATAACCCCGATCAGCAGATTGAGAGCAAATTCATCATGAAAGACTCTCCTTGCTACGTGGGCGTGCGTAAAGGTGACACAGAGTTTTTAACAGAAATCAACACTATCATCGCTGACTTAAAGCAGTCTGGGCGCTTAAACGAAATCTCGGTTCAATGGTTTGGTGAACCGTTACCGACCAGTCTCGCGAGCTAAATGACCGATGGCGATCGCACTCATCCTTAAAAACAGGAGCACATCAGGCATGTCATCTTTTGAGCCTCAAATCAATGCAGCAAGTACGGCAACCTTGGGCACTGAACCGATCATCGTCGCCAAGGATGTAGAGAAATGGTACGGCAACGGGTTTCACGTGCTTAAGGGAGTGAGCCTGACGGTGAATAAGGGCGAAGTGGTCGTGTTAATGGGTCCATCGGGGTCTGGTAAATCTACCTTTATTCGCACGTTTAATGGACTGGAACCCTATCAGGGCGGCAGCATTGAAATTGATGGAATTGCGATCGCTCACGACAACAAAGGAATTGAACTGGTGCGCCGAGAAGTCGGCATGGTATTTCAACAGTTCAACCTGTTTCCTCATCTGAGTGTGTTGAAGAATATCACGCTGGGGCCAATTCACCTGCGAGGAATGTCCCCAAGTGACGCAGAAGAACTGGGAATGAGTTTGCTCGATCGCGTCGGCATTTCTCACCAGGCAAGTAAGTATCCAGGGCAGCTTTCGGGCGGGCAGCAGCAGCGAGTGGCGATCGCCCGTGCCCTGGCTATGCGTCCTAAAGTAATGTTGTTTGACGAACCGACCTCAGCGCTTGACCCAGAAATGGTGAGAGAGGTGCTGGACGTAATGCGAAAACTGGCAGAGTCGGGCATGACGATGGTGTGTGTCACCCATGAAGTCGGATTTGCCCGTGAGGTCGCCGATCGCGTCATCTTCCTGGCAGAAGGACACCTGCTCACAGACACAACTCCTGATGAGTTTTTCAACCATCCTAAAGATGAGCGAGTGAAGAAGTTTCTATCTCAAATTTTGCATTAGTTGCTGTAAACCTATTTTGCTAGTTGAGTTTAAGCTCCATTTGAATATTGCAGCGCTCATAGTGTGAAGACGGTCTGACCACTTTTTGAAACCCTAGCTTTTGGTAAAGATTGATCGCAGGAGCTAAAGCAGTATTACTTTCTAGAAACACCGTTTTTGCGCCTAATTCGCGTGCTGTGTTGATCGCCGCTTGCCCTAACAGCCAACCGATTCCTTTACCTTTAGCCGTTTCGGTGACTGCCATCTTTGCTAACTCATAGGTGTCATCATCCACTTTGATCAGGGCACACGTTCCTACCATTTCACCATTGAAACGAGCCATGTAAATGTGTCCGCCAGTTGCCAAAATCTTCTCATTGGGGTGATTGAGAGATTGACGGTCAGCTTCTTCTAGCTTGAAATATTTTTCGATCCACTCATAATTCAAGCGCTTAAACTCATCGTGAAATTCTGGTTTGTAATCGATGATTTCAACCTGCTGACGTTCACGCACCTTACGGATTTCTTTGACCCGATCAAAAAAGCTTTGATTCGCAAGTAAAAACTCAACTTCCTCGATCGCTTTCCATAGGTCATGCTGCATCTCTGCCAAGAGTTCTTCAACCACTTGAGTGACATCAAGCTGCTGTTTATCAAGGTTAGGAATCAGTTGTTTTCCAATATCAGAAAGTTTTACAACACTTACCCTTGCGTCCTCAGCGCTTTTGTCAATCTTGACGAGTTTTTTCTTGCTCATCTCTTTGACAATTTGGCTTACAGACGGGTGTGAGTGACCGATCTTCTGAGCAATTTCAGTGATAGATGCACTTTCTTGATGGGAAAGCACATAAAAAACTGGAAACCACTTTGGGTCTAAGTTTGTTTCGTAGAGCGAATAGATCTTTGCAGCATCCTCTGTAAAAGTTTCGCTCAATCGCCGCAGACGGCTACCTAATGCCACCTTGCCGACTTGAGAGTAGAAATCCATAAGTATGTAAATGCTTACGTAACTAGCTACACATTATCATAAACGACACAAAGCCATCTTCGAGGGAAGTAACAGTACATCCTAGGGTCTAGGTGAGTGTTGGGTTTCGCTGTGCTACACCCAACCTACATTCGCTCTAAACTTTTTGCAGCCCTTGATAAACCTGCTCTGCCAAGCGCTTTAACCGTCGCAGCTGAGCCTGCATGTCTTGCTTAGTCCAATCTGCAGCAAATCGATCAAAGCCATAGCGGACGATCGTATTAGGAATCTCAAATTCAAATCGATTAATCAGATAAGTGCCGTCTTGATCAGGCTGACATTCCCAGCGATCGCGCCCTTTAAAGAACCCATCAAAGCCCCACACAATCAGCCCCGGTTCCCGCTCTAACACCACACTTTCTAGAGTCGGCTGAATCAATGGAACCTTAATCACAAAGCGGCTTTTGCTGCCGACTTCGGTACTCCATACGCCAACGGGATCGCAGCGTAAAGCCGGATTTAACCAGCGGTGCATCAAAGTGCGATCGGTGATACATCGTTCAACCGTCGTTGCACTGGCCTTGATCTGAATCGATTGCTCAAAAACTTGACGAAATGGCATCCGATGCGTCGGAGTCACAACCTAAACTGCTACTCTACAGTAACCTTAAATTGATCTTGGCTGCTGCACCGCGATAGTTGCCCTTTTTCAGAACTTATTCCTTAAAAACGCAGGTTTTAGCGTATTATTCAGCACTAAGGTAGATGAAAGGCTCGGAGACAAAATTTACCCTTGCTGATGTAGCTTTTACGCAGTTTTGGTAATTTACGGTTGACCAGAGAGATTAAGCAAGGGAATCGCTGGTCAATCTAATGATAGCCACCTATGGTAGCTGCTATCTTCACGTTTGCTGTCGCTAGTTGAGGAAATAATGAACGAAACATGGCAGGGCATGGCGCAGGCGTTGATAGCCTCCACCTCAATGCCTAAAATGCACAGCATTTATACTTTCTTAGCTCAAGTAGAATCTGCACCCACGACCAGACCAGCAAGAGGAGGGGATGTGCTGCGGACGGTTGGTTCTGATTTGAGTTCTTCATTGCCGGACCTACTAAGGGCAATTGTGATCCTGGTAGTGGGTTGGCTAATTGCACTGATTGCAGCGGCGATCGTCAGAGGAATCTTAAAGCAAACAGACCTTGACAATCGTTTAGCTCGATCAGTTGTGGGCGGACAGCCAGGGGCAGAAGCTCCAGCCATCGAGAAGTGGATCTCTAGTGCTGTTTTCTGGCTAATTTTTATCTTCACGATTGTTGCGTTTCTTCAGGCGCTTCAGCTCACGGCTGTATCTGAACCTCTCAACAACTTCTTAAATCAAATTATTGGCTACCTGCCCGCCATTGCGGGAGCCGCGATTTTGCTGGGGGTTGCCTGGCTGCTAGCAACGTTGGTAAAGCTAATTGTCACCCGAACTCTGAAAGCTTTCAACATAGATGAGCGGTTGGGGCAACAGGTAGAAAGCCCATCCACCACTCCCCCAACGGATGCAGTGAGAGATCCCACTGTCCCAGGTGGTTATTCCACAACTGGCGCAGTAGATCCGAGAACTGGCACGGCTACGCCTCCGCCACCGTCCTCAAGAAATCAGTTTTCTCTCAGTGACACGATTGGAAACACCCTGTACTGGTTCATTTTCCTGCTATTCCTGCCGCTAATTTTAAATACGCTGGGGTTGCAAGGAACGCTGGCTCCTGTGCAGGAGTTGCTGAATGAAATTTTGGGCATTTTGCCGAATGTGTTTGCCGCGATTTTGATTGCAGCGGCAGGTTGGCTCGTTGCTCAAGTGGTACGGCGGATTGTGACCAACTTCCTGGCAGCAACTGGAACAGACCGAATTGGGACTCGACTAGGATTGAACCGGACATCTGGAAGCCAATCGCTCTCCTGGATTCTTGGCACCGTTGTCTATGTTTTAATTCTGATTCCGACGGCGATCGCTGCCCTCAACGCTCTGCAAATTGAGGCGATCTCTGGGCCAGCGATCGCAATGTTAGAGCAGATTCTCACGGTATTACCGCAGATCTTTACTGCTGGACTAATTCTGGCTCTTGCTTATGTGATCGGACAGTTTCTCTCTGATCTCGTAACGGGTGTCCTGACCGGAGTTGGCTTTAACAACGTCTTCTATTGGCTGGGGCTACAGTCTACCCCTTCAGCCCCTACCTCTGCTACAGTTCCCCCTCCGGCTCAGCCCGAAGCGTTACAAGGGCGAGTTCCTCCTGCTACGGTGCCCACCAAAACGCCTTCGGAGGTCGCTGGGATCATTGTTCTAGTTGGGGTAATGTTGATTGCTGCACTTGCGGCAATCGATGTACTGAACATTCCGGCACTGACCGCCTTGGTAGGTGGAATAGTCTTGATTGCAGGGCGCATCTTAGCTGGACTGGTGGTATTTGCGATTGGCTTATACTTAGCGAACCTCGCCTTTAACTTGATTACGAGCTCTGGTGGTCGTCAAGCTAAAATCTTGGGTCAAGTCGCTCGGATTGCAGGTATTGCCTTCTCGGCTGCGATCGCACTGCAACTAATCGGCGTTGCTAACGATATCGTCAATCTAGCGTTTGGCTTGCTCTTAGGCGCGATCGCAGTAGCGATTGCTTTAGCCTTTGGCTTAGGCGGTCGAGACGTTGCTGCTGAGCAGCTCCGCGAATGGTTAGCTTCATTTAAGCAAAATCGTCTCTAATAATTCCCTAACTCCATTCGCAAGCATTAACTGGAGTACGGAGGTCATGCCCTTCGCACTCCAGTTTTTTTTGCGGTAATAGCATTCTGTCAATCGAGAGATTAGAGCAAGGAATGATTCGTTTAGCCTTGAATAAAGGTGTCATAAATAGGAGAAAGTCCCGTGTCTGAGCGAGTATTGGTTGCAGGAGCAACGGGGGGCGTTGGGCAACTCACCGTCGCAAAGCTGCTTGAAAAAGGATACGCAGTGCGGGCCATGACCCGCAGTTCTAAGAAAGTGCAGAAGATGTTTGACGGCAAAGTGGAAGTGGCGATCGCCGACACCCGCCAACCTGAGACCCTTCCCGCTGCAACCCAGGGTATTACCCACATCATCTGCTGCACGGGCACGACTGCCTTCCCTTCAGCAAAATGGGATTTTGACTTTAGCTCACAAACCGGTGGTTTTCAGCAAGTCTTGAACTGGGGCAAAGTGTTCTTGGACTCCGACTATCGCCGCACCCAGGCTAAAAACAGTCCTGAACAGGTTGATGCTCAAGGCGTGATTAACCTGATTGCAGCCGCTCCTAAGGACTTAAAGCGATTTGTGTTTGTCTCATCGTGTGGCGTTGAACACAAAGATAAACCACCCTACAGCTTCTTAAATGCCTTTGGCGTGTTGGATGCAAAACAGAAGGGTGAAACCGCACTGATTCAATCAGGCTTGCCATACACCATTGTTCGACCGGGACGGCTGATTGATGGGCCATTTACCTCCTACGATCTCAATACTTTGCTCAAAGCGACAACTAACGGGAAGCAGGGCGTTGTAGTGGCTACGGGTGACACCTTGACTGGACAAACCAGCCGCATTGATGTGGCTGCTGCTTGTGTTGCTAGTGTGAATAGTTTGGCAGCGGAAAACAAAGTGTTTGAACTGATCAACCAGGGTGAAAGACCAGCCACGGTGGATTGGGAAGGGCTTTTTGCTCAACTGCCAGCTCATTAAGGCAGACTTAAGGACGCGCGACAATAGAAATTAGAATTTGTCCAGCCAGAAATGTTTTGGCAAGGATACAGTGAATCGCGTCTCTACAAGTCTCAGAAATCTTTTCATTTACTTGACTTCACAGCTCAAAAGCGTCATCTTAAATATAACGCACGTTCGATATAAGATAAGTCCTCAGGGAGTGGTGATATGCAGCAAGCAAAAAGTCTTCCTCAGCCGACCCCTTCCGCATCTGAAAAAGCTGACCGTGATGCGATTGAGTACCCAATCAGTGACAGTCAACAGCAGGGTTATGTAGAAAAACATAGATCCCTGCGGCAGTTCAAACCAATTAATCGGTTGTCGAAACGAGAATTAGAGATTCTAAAACTGCTGATTGAAGGTCGTAGCAACACCGAAATTGCGACGCTCCTTTACCTCAGTCCTAACACCATCAAAACTCACATTCGAGGAATTCTAAATAAGCTTTCCGTTGAGAACCGCATTCAGGCAGCAGTTGCAGCAGTGCGAATGGGATTGATGTAGAGCATGCGACCAACTGGTTTGAGCAACTCCATTACGCCTGAAACCTGAAGCATTTCAGCCGAAATTCTCATGAACTATCTAGATGAGCATCGTATGCTGAAGCTAGATAAACTCAACGTTTCATATCAACGTCACGAATGCCCAAAATTGTTGATCATAATGAGTACCGCAAAGACCTGCTAAACAGAGCCTTTGACCTGTTTGCCCAAAAAGGGTTTGCGGCGGTCACAATGCGCGAAATCGCGCAGGGGTTAGGCGTCTCTACTGGAACTTTGTATCACTACTTTCCTAGCAAGGAAGCTCTGTTTGAGCAGCTCATGCAGGAAAAAGCGGATTACTACATTCTCATGCTGACCCGTGAGTTAGAAGGTGCAAAAACACTAACCGAACAGGTAGATGCGCTGGGAAGATTTCTGCAAAAAAATGAGGAGAGTTTAATCAAAGAGACTTACATCTCTGTTGATTTTTGTCGTCACTATGGCTGTGAAGCCTATCAAAACAATAGAGCCAATAAGCAAGCCGACGAACGCTTTAAGCAAACCGTGGCCAACTTTGACGGGATCACTAGTCCAGCCTTTCAACATTTCATGAAAAACTTGTTTATGGGGCTGTTACTCAATCGACTGTATGGAGATCAAGCTGCCTGCTTTAATGAGCAAGTATCTCTGCTAGGAAAAATGCTGACCGCTTACTTAGAAAAACATTCTGACTCTCAACCAGACTCTCAATAAATTGCGACCGCAGCGCACCGTTCCGTAATGCTTGATGCAGAACGATGTTGCTTAGCCGAGGATGACTGACACGCGATCGCCTTCAACAGTTCTCAGCCACACGAAGGATAAGGCTTGAGACAGCCAGATTTGGATTAGCAAGCTTTACAGAAGTTCATATTGCGTTAATATCTAGATACACTCACGTTGGCTCTGCATTAATACTTCCATGAATAAGAAACTACTCGCTCCTCTTACAGCGATCGCTCTGAGCCTGGTGATTCTAGTGACTGCTGGCTTCAACCTTGGCTCTGGTCATCTTCTAGGCGAATCGAGAACTGATTACTTCATCAAATCAATCCAAGCTGATCGAGTTTTGTTAGTAGAACCAAATTTGCTGAGCTTTGTTAATTCAAATACAGCAGATAGCAGCATGAATGAACGCCTGCTCAGTGCGCTTGAGGAAATTGGGCAGTCCTATACCGTCGACAGTGCAAGACCTATCCAGATCACCAAAAACATTGGCACCATTGTGCCTAATTTAGTGGTGTACGTTCAGCCAAAGCCATTGCAGCAAGACATCGGTGATGCTTTGGCAACAGGCAATGCAGTAACGGTTAACTAAAATTGGGTTTGTGTAAGCAGATCTGCGACTTCTTGAAGAAGTCGCAGATTTTAACGTTTTAGGTTGGCAGCGTTTGGCTTACAGCAATTTCCACTTGTGTACTCTGTAAGGGCGGTTTGCGAACCGCCCCTACGCTAAAGCTTATTCATCTGAAGATGGCTGTAAGTTCTTTATTTCGCCAGTACATTCGGACAAGGATATAAGGTCTGTACTGTTTTACGGTTCAACGGTTTGGGCTGCTCCACCTCCTCGGCGAGTTGGCTCTGCGGCTGCAATCATTGTTCCGTCAGGATTGATAACGATACCTGTAGCGGCTCCGATTTCGGCAACAGGTTCCAGCACATGTCCTAACTCAGTCAGGGCTAACCCTAACTCACTAGTTTCAAAGCCACTATCTACTTGAGTTACGCCTCCATTGCGTTGAGAGATACGAGGAGCGGCGATCGCCTCATCAATTGGCAGATCAAAGTCAAATACATTAAAGGCAATTCCCAGAACGGTTGTGATAATGGTTGACCCACCCGGAGAGCCAAAAGCTATTACTTGTCCATCTGGAGCAAAGGCGATCGTCGGAGACATACTGCTGCGGGGGCGCTTTCCCGGTTCTGGGGTGTTGGGATGAGGACTTTCGGGGTCAAAGTCGGTCAACTCATTGTTGAGGAGAAATCCATATCCTGGAACAACAATGCCAGAGCCACCCGTAGACTCAATCGTGAGTGTGTAGGAAACGACATTGCCAAAGCGATCGGCAACGGTTAGGTGAGTGGTGGAAAGCCCTTCGTGATCGCCAATTTGAGCGACAGGAGTGGCGGTTGTCATGCTGGGACTAGGATCAGTTTGATAGGGCAATGGATTGCCTGCTGTGGTGCGGGCTTCGATCCCTTCGGGTGGGGCAGTGTTTTCAATGAGCGATCGCCTCTCCGCTGTGTACTCTTCACTCAACAAACCTGCAAGAGGGACATCAACATACTCTGGATCGCCCAGAAAAGCAGAGCGATCGGCGTATGCCAACCTCTCGGATTCAATAATGGCGTGTAAAGCCTGGGCGCGATCGAGTGTTGCCAGGTCAAAACCTTCCGCTAAATTGAGCGTTTGAATGCCAGTAACACCGCCACTGCTGGGCAGTCCCATACCGTAAATTGTGTAACCGCGATAGTCGGTCGCCACAGGTGGACGAACCTGTACATGATACTCATCTAAATCATCTAAGGTCATTCCTCCCGGAAGTGCGGCAAAGGGTGTAATTTCCTGTGCAGGAGGGTTTTGTACCGTTTCTACAATTGCTTGTGCGATCTCACCTCGATAGAACGCATTCACGCCTTGTTCAACCAACAGTCGATAGGTTTTTGCCAAATCTGGATTGCGAAAGGTTGAACCCACTTCGGGCAGCCCATTCGCCAGGTAAAGCGATCGGGTAGGAATGTAGGCACCAAATCGCTCTTGATTTTGCTCAAGCTGAGTGACAAAGGTTGTATCTACTTCAAAACCGTCTTCTGCAATGGCGATCGCAGGTTCTAAAGCTTCTGCCAATGAGATCGTGCCATAGCGACTTAAAGCTTCTGCCCAAGTTAGAGGGGTGCCCGGTACACCAACAGCAAGTCCGGTGCTGATGCGATCGGGGGAAAACGGTAACAGTTCTCCTGGATTGTTGGGATCGTTAAACATATCCACACTGGCAGAAGCGGGAGCCTGTTCGCGTCCATCTAATGTGATCACTCGATCGGCATCCTTCAGGTAAATCACCATAAAGTCGCCACCCCCAACTCCTGCCGAAAAGGGTTCGACTACACCCAGTGCCGCCGCTGCCGCAACCGCTGCATCAATTGCATTACCGCCTGCCTGTAGCACTTCAATTCCAACTTCAGTTGCTCTTGCATCGACTGAGGCAACCGCCCCACCCCTTCCTCTAGCAACTGCTGCTGCTCCTTCCTGGGCACGAGGTGGTGCGCCTGTTAGCAATACAATTCCTAAAAAAATGGCGATCGCCAAAACGGCAATAACTCGTCGTCGTCTCATATCTCACCCCCTTTTGAATACGGAGTATGGTAAACGAGTTGAGCCCATAGGGAAACCTAAGTCAGTTCAAACTCTCTTATTACTAAACTCGATTTCACCAACAGGAGAAAAGTATTAGAAAACCTATCCAAAGATAGTTGTGTCTGCAACTCATTTTTAGGCTCTGTGAAAGCGCAACGGTGGTGGATTTAGGGTGAGTAATCGCTGTATCAGCCCATTACCAATACTGCTTAGGCTACATTCAAACTGTTTCTGTATCATCCATTACAGTCAGCAGTTTCCGCTACCCTCTATTGAATAGGTATAAATTGAAGAAGCGTTTGCGCTCAGGCGAGTGGCGTTGCATGAAAGCAAACACCTGGCAGCATTGAAAGGGACTATTGATTGTGATTGACCAGTATAACCCCGGAGACTTTTACGATGAGCTATTTGCGGCAAAGGGGCAACCCCGAGCCGAAGCCACGCTGCTGATTGAGCGAATTCAGTCCTTGACTCTACAAGAACTTCAGCGACGGCAGCAGGCTGCCCAAAATGCTTTGTTTAAGCTAGGGGTAACGTTTAATGTCTATGGCGACAATCAAGGAACTGAGCGAATTTTTCCGTTTGATATTGTGCCACGCATTGTTTCAGCTCAGGAATGGAGCTGGCTGGAGCAAGGGTTAAAACAGCGAATTCAGGCTCTAAATCTTTTTTTAGCAGACATCTACGGAGAGCAGAAGATTCTCAAAGATGGAGTAATTCCTGCTGAGCTAATTTATTCAGCGTCGGGGTTTCTCAAACCCTGTATGGAATTGCAGCCGCCACAGGGAATTTGGTGTCACATTACTGGGACGGATTTGGTGCGCGATCGCAGCGGTCAATGGTATGTCCTGGAAGACAACCTGCGCTGCCCTTCGGGTGTTTCCTATGTGCTAGAAAATCGCCGCGTGATGAAAAACACGTTTCCTCTAGTGTTTAACTCGATGGCAATTCAGCCCGTGGATGATTATGCCAGTCAACTACTTGAAACGCTGTTAAATCTGGCTCCTTCAGGCTTGCCTGAGCCCAGAGTAGTAGTGCTAACGCCTGGGATTTATAACTCTGCCTATTTTGAGCACTCTTTTCTAGCGCAGCAAATGGGCGTTGAGTTAGTTGAGGGTCGAGATCTGGTCGTGTCTGATGGATATCTGCAGATGCGAACAACTAGGGGATTGCAGCGAGTTGATGTGATCTACCGTCGGATAGACGATAACTTCATTGACCCAAAAGCATTTCGGGCGGATTCATTGTTGGGTGTTCCCGGATTAACTGAGGTCTATAAACAGGGGCGAGTGGCGATCGCCAATGCTTTAGGAACAGGAGTCGCAGACGATAAAGTGATCTACGCCTACGTACCTCAAATCATTCGTTACTACCTGGACGAAGACCAGATGTTGCCCAACGTTCCTACTTACCTTTGCTGGGAAGCCGATCAACAGTCCCATGTATTAGCCAATTTGGATAAGCTAGTAGTCAAAGCTGCGAATGAATCGGGTGGCTATGGAATGCTGGTTGGACCTCACGCTACCGTTGAGCAGCGAGAAGAGTTTGCTGGACGGATCAAAGCCAGCCCTCGCAACTACATCGCGCAACCGACCTTATCTCTATCGCGAATGCCCACTTTCTTAGACGATCATTTTGATGGTCGCCACGTTGATTTACGTCCCTACATCCTCTATGGCAAAGACATTTACGTGACTCCGGGTGGGCTGACTCGCGTGGCGTTGAGGAAAGGTTCACTGGTGGTCAACTCATCTCAGGGGGGTGGCAGCAAAGATACCTGGGTAGTGCAATAGTTAAAACCTAGAATTTGCTCACCTATCCCTCTCAACCCTTACTCATTTTTTATGTCTTATGTTAAGTCGCGTTGCAGATTCAATTTACTGGCTCAATCGCTATGTAGAACGGGCAGAAAATGTAGCTCGGTTTGTTGATGTTAACTTTAACCTGCTGCTAGATTCTCCCGTCGGTGTAGCCCAACAGTGGAAGCCGTTGGTGGTCACAACCGGTGACTTACCTTTGTTTATGGAGCGCTATGGTGAGTTCACACCGGAAAATGTCATTCACTTTCTCACCTTTGACCCTAAATATCCCAACTCCATCCTGTCCTGTCTGCAATCGGCCCGAGAGAATGCCCGCTCGGTGCGAGAAATCATTTCCTCGGAAATGTGGGAACAGGTCAACGCCTTCTATCTGATGGTGAAAGAAGCCTCTCAAATGCAGCAGCTATCAGAACTGTTTGGCTTCTTTTCTGAGGTAAAAATGGCCAGTCACCTGTTTGCAGGTGTAATGGATGCCACCATGACTCACAACGAGGGTTGGCACTTTGGGCAAATCGGCAGGCTGTTGGAACGGGCAGATAAAACAGCGCGAATTCTAGATGTGAAGTATTTCATTCTGTTACCTTCCGTAAAAGATGTTGGAACAGCACTGGATGAGTTGCAGTGGATTGCGTTGCTTAAATCTGCTAGTGCCTATGAGATGTATCGCAAATGCCAGCACCGGATTACTCCAAATGAGGTAGCAGAATTTCTCATTTTAGACCGTGAGTTTCCTCGCTCCATTCAGTTTTGTCTATTGCAGGCGGAGCGATCGCTCTGTCAAATCACGGGTTGCTTACCTGGCACCTGGCAAAATCCAGTTGAGCGAACGTTAGGCAAACTGCGCTCTGAGTTAGACTACCTGACAATTGAAGAAATTACCCAGCGAGGCTTACATCAGTTTTTGGACGACCTGCAAAGCCGAATTAACAGCGTTGGAGGAAAGATGTTTGAGACCTTTTTTGCCTTAGAACCCATGCACCAAGCTCAGTAATTAAACTGTGTATTACAAAATTACTCACGCTACGACTTACAGCTATAAGCATCCAGTCACCTTGTCTCCTCATGTGCTGCGGTTACGCCCCCGTTCTGATGTTGCTCAAACGCTGCACCGTTTCTCACTAGAAACTGATCCACAACCGATTCGAGTCGTAGAAAATATTGACCTGGATGGCAACGCAGAACTGCGACTGTGGTTTGCAGAAGAAGCGATCGCCACGCTCACCATCACCACCACTTCAGAAGTTGAGACCTTTCGCACAAACCCCTTTGACTATTTAGTAGAATCCTGGGCTATCCAACTCCCGGTTAACTATCCTGCTTCACTCCTGACGCAGCTACAACCTTATTTAGGGGGACAATTCCTTTACTTTTCGAGCAGCGTTGATCCGGTTGCAGTTCAACTGGCTGAGGAGATTTGGCAAGATACGAACAATACCATTTCTTTTCTCACCACGCTCAACCAGCGGATTCACGAAAGCTGCAAATATATCGTGCGAGAAACGGGTGAACCGTTTCCGGCTGGTATCACCTGGACGCAGAAGTCAGGTTCATGTCGCGACCTGGCAGTGCTGTTTGTTGAAACCTGTCGGGCGATCGGACTGGCGGCTCGATTTGTAAGTGGCTATCAGTCGGATGAGCCAAAAGAGGCAGAGGGTGAAGGGGGCGATCGCCAAACAGACACTCAACCCACACCTTCTCAAGAACACAATCTCCATGCTTGGGCAGAAGTCTATCTACCGGGGGCAGGTTGGCGGGGCTATGACCCTACTCAGGGCTTAGCCGTAGCTGACCATCACATTGCACTAGTTGCTAGCCCTTTTGCCCGTCAAACAGTTCCCATCGTGGGTAGCTTAAAACATGGTGTAGGGACAAAATCAGACATGCAGTATCACTTATCTATCGCCGCTACCCTGGTAAAACCTTGAAACAGATCTTTTTACCTAGTGCTATAAAAGTGAATTATTTGATTGTACACAGGTAGTAAAGCCACATATCAGTATTAGCAGACCACTCATTTTCAGTTTTAAGTTCCAAGCCATTTTCCCAAGAATAAACTTGGATATCGCTAAAGCTAGCTTCTAATTGGTTGATTTGTGCTTGAGGTCTGACATAGCAAGTTTTTAAGCGAAAGTTATGAGATTCGTCTTTGATGATGGCGTGTGTAGACATATTTAGCTGCTCCAAAGTTGTTGAGTAATTGAAACAGCGTAGTAGAGTCAACATCACCAAATTGACGTAGGTTGTGATCGGGTTCAGGCTCATTTGATTTCTCCAGTTAAACTCTCGTTCTATCCGCTGGAGGTTATGGCTGGAGAAAAAGAAATAACCTCCAGGCTTACTCACCCTGCTAACTTCTTGAAACACTTTTAAGCGATCGGCATGGGAAACATAATCAATGCCATTAAAACTAAACATAATAAAATCGAAGGAATTATCCCCAAATCGGCTCATATCTCTAGCATCACAAACTTCAAACGCTATGTGAGGGGACGCTGCAAAACGCTTCTGGCAAGCCTCGATCATCTCTGTAGAGTAGTCAATACCAACATACTCCAGCACTAATTTAGAGAAGTGTTGGGTTGTGCGCCCTCCACCTACTCCAATATCGAGCATTCTTATACTCGACCATTGATTTTGAAACCGATCAAGAACAGTTTGTTCAGCAGGCTGTAGCATCCTCAACTGAGTGTAATGCTGGACGATACTACGGGCTTTGTAGAGCTTTCTATTATTCTCGTCAAGCATGAAGGGTCATGCCTGAGTTTTGCTTTCGACCGAAATTAGCTTGCATTCAGAGACAATAAGGATATCAGCAAAACCATACCATGACGCAGTAGTCATCGATTTGAGCGATCGCCCACCAACTGCATGAGTACCAACACAGCGCATCGTCATGATAATCTTGACGTTAGTTGTTTACTGCGATCGCTCATGGGTAGCCAATCTACAGCCAAAACCGTTTTTCTGCTTACCTCTATGGTGGGTTGGCTCATTATTGGTGCAGCACTGATGTATCTATTTCCCCTCATTGCAGATGGGTTAGTGTCATCCGATTTGACTCATTTGTGGATGAAAAACCTGAGTCGTAGCGGCTACAATCCCTCGCTAGCGTTAATTGTGGGAACCATCACCTTAGCCGTTAACGTAGTGGGTAATATCATCTGGAACCAGCGATTTGAAGGCAAGATTTAGAGCAGTCAACAGAGAGTGAGTTCCAAGAACTGTCCTGCTTGTTGGTTTGTTGTGTTTTCACATGTCAGGGATGATTGGTAGCCTAACGCAGCGGAAACCCGAGACGCTGTAGGATTTCTTTCAAGCGATCGCGTCCACTTAATGCCTGTCCTGTTGCAACTCGTTTGAGGGAATGTTCTACCCAATCGCCAGTTACATTCATCTGCTGAGACTGATAAAACTGTTGCATGGTTTCGTTGTATTGAGCGATCGCCCCTTCTTGCTGCGCGAGATTGTATGTTTCGTGGTGGAGCACTGCTGCTTGAGGTAAACGAGGTTTGATAGCAGCGGGTTTGGCTGGGTCAGGGTATCCCACACACAGCCCAAAAACTGCAAACAGGTGAGGTGGGAGTTGGAGTGTTTCGGCGACTTGTTCGGGATGGTTTCGCATTCCGCCAATGTAGACTGTGCCCAGCCCCAAAGATTCGGCGGCAACCGTTGCATTCTGTGCTGCCAGAGCTGCATCCACGGTGGCTGTCAAGAACATCTCCAGATAATCTAACCCTTCGGCAGGCAGTTCCCGTTGTGAGGCAAGCTGATGCAGGCGTGCCAGGTCAGTTAACCAAACCAGAAACAAAGGACATTGGCGAATGTGGGTCTGATTGCCTGCCAGTTGAGCCAGAGTATCTTTTCGGATTGGATCGGCGATCGCCACAACGCTCCAGGTTTGCAGATTTGAGGATGTGGCAGCAGATTGAGCCGCCGCAACCAGGGTTTCCAGGGTGTGAGACGGCAATGGATCTGGCAAATACGCACGCACTGAGCGATGAGAGAGCAGCGCTGTCAACGTCTCATTCCACTGTTGGGGATTAAAACCATCAACACCATAGCGTTCCTGAATTAGGTTGATTGGGCTGGGCTGGTTCATGCGTAGATAAGTGAACAGGACAAATGTATGGTAGAACAGTACCTCTCGCCTGTGCATTGATCGCACGTTTCATTAAAATTAAATCATTCAATCATCTTTGTCTGTGACTCTTAACGTTTAATTGTGAATCACGTTGGATTTCCATCATTACTATGTCCGATTCCACTACTCCTACAACTCGTCAATCTAGCACCACAGATCACGTTCTTTCCCTTCCTAACGGAGAGATCCATTACACTGCGATCGCCCAGTGGCAACCCTTGTATGAGCGTGAGAAGGCGATCGCCGAACTCTTTCATGTCGCCTATCTGGTAGACAATCAAGACTCCACTCCTCGTTCACTCACTTTTGTATTTAATGGTGGTCCCGGAGCTGCCTCTGCCTACCTACACATGGGCGCGTTAGGGCCTAAACGAGTCGCATTTGGTCAGAAAGGCACCTTACCTCAACCTCCCGTTAAAGTTGTAGACAATTTAGAAAGTTGGTTGAGCTTTACAGATCTGGTGTTCATCGATCCAGTGGGAACAGGCTTTAGCCGAGCAGTGCCGCCAGAGAAAGATGATGCGAAAGCGGACGAAAAGACAAAATCTGAAAACCCAGAAGAGAAAGAAACTGAGTTTTGGGAAGTAGAACGAGACTTAAAAGCACTGGCAGAATTTATCCAAACCTTCCTCTCAAAGCACAATCGCTGGCTGTCTCCTATTTTCATTGCAGGCGAAAGTTATGGTGGGTTTCGGGTCGCAAAACTAGCGCGTAAACTGCAACAAGACTTTGGTGTAGGGTTATCAGGGGCAATTCTGATTTCACCTGTTCTGGAGTTCAGTTTATTAGAAGGAACCGATTACAACTTGACATCCTGGGCGGCAGTACTTCCCTCAATGGCGGGAGCGGCTGCCCATCACGATCGCGCTCAATTGGTGGGCGAAAACTTGCAAACTCATCTCGCTGCCGCCGAAGTATTTGCCCGCAGAACGCTGATTCCACTCCTGGCACTGGGAGATACCTTACCCAGTGGTGAGCGACAACAGGTTTATCAGGAGTTTGCCGATTTAGTGGGACTGCCAGTTGATCTTATTACTCGCCAAGGTGGACGGATTGGCATTGATGTATTTGCTAGAGAGTTGCTTCGCGACCAGCAGCGCATTGTGGGTTTATATGATGCCTCAATTACGGCAATCGATCCCTTTCCCGATCGCCCTCTCTATGAAGGAACCGATCCAACCCTAGACGGCTTAGATCGGTTATTTACAGGAGCAATTAACAGTCACTTACGCGGCACTTTAGGAGTTGAGACAAACTTAACCTATCATTTGCTCAATTTTGAAACCTTCAAAGCCTGGAAGTTTGAACTCAAAGGTGGGTTAAAACAAGGCTTTATTGGTGCAGTCGATGATTTGCGTGTGGGCATGACGCTCAACTCTTACATGCAGGTTTACATCACACATGGACTATTTGATTTGGTCACGCCCTACTTTTCCTCCAACCATCTTGCAGATTTGATGAAACTCGATCCAGAAGTTCGCCCTAATCTAACCATCAAACATTTTCAAGGCGGACACATGTTTTACACCTGGGAGGCTTCTCGGCAAGAATGGTTTGCTGAAATGACACAGTTCTATCATCGGGCGATCGCTCAGAAATAGGGGTGAAGGAAAATCGGCATTGCTGAATGCGGACATCATCCACGGATCTCAATTTCCTCTGTAGGGGCATGGCAATGCCATGCCCTACGAAATTATCCATACGTCGGCTGCTGGGGCCAACCTGGGGGAGAGTCTTCAAAATCCTCTTGCCGCCCATAGGGAGTCATATCCAGCAAGCTGTAGGAATCCGTGAGTGATTCAACACCACGACCATAAGTCGAGTACGTGTGGAACACATCGTCACCAATGCGGAAGAAAACGCTAAGTCCATGACTCTCGCCCTGCATCACATTTGAGCCATTCCTTCTCTCTAACTCAGCTTTGTCCCGATAGTTGTACTCGATGGGTGCGATGTTTTCATCTAACGTGACATGGAAATCATAGTTGAAATCACTGCCAAAGGAGGAATACCAGGGGACAGTCCATCCTTTGAGTGTTTTGTAGGCTTCAAGTTTGGGCAGTGGGGCACGGGAAACCAGCACGAATGTTGTGTCGCGATCGCTCAGCATTGACAGATCACCGAGAGCATCAACATAGCCTGTACAGCCCATACAGCCTTTCTCCCACTCCGGAGCAAACATAAAGTGGTAAATGATGAGTTGGGTACGTCCATCAAATAAATCAATTAGTTTGACGGAACCATTTGATCCTTCAAAGGTGTAGTCCTTCTCAAGTTTGATCATGGGTAGCCTGCGTCGCTCGGCATTAATGCGATCGCGTTGCCGGGTATATTCTTTCTCGTGTTCAAGCAGGGTTTTACGAGCAGTGAGCCACTCATTTTGCTCAACAATTTTTGGATGCGCAATTTCGTTCTTAATCATTGTGAATCTCCGATTAGTTAATTGCGCTGGGTTCCATGTACATCAGTTCCCAAATGTGTCCATCTAAATCTTGAAACCCGTGTGCGTACATAAAGCCGTGGTCTTGGGGTTCGCTGTGAGTGGTTCCACCCGCTGCGATCGCTTTGCGAACCATTTCATCAATTTTTTCTCGACTCTCAGCAGATAAGCACACCAGCACTTCAGTACTTTGCTTGGCATCACAAATTGCCTTTGGTGTGAAGGTCTTGAACTTCTCATGGGTCAAGAGCATGACAAAGATAGTTTCGGAGACAATCATGCAGGTGGCAGTTTCATCAGTGAATTGAGGATTGAACTGGAAACCAAGTTGCGTAAAGAACTCGATTGATTGCTTGAGGTCGTTGACGGGTAGGTTGACGAAAATTTGGGTAGTCATGTTTTTTCCTGGGGTGATTTGTTGCAGATGTATTGGTAGAAAAGCGTTGAGGATGGAGTTTAAGGGAGATTACAAAGGCTTAAGCAACCTGATCGCAGTTAACCATCCAGGGTGTACCGAACTGATCGATCAACATTCCAAAACGGACAGACCAAAAGGTTTGCTCGATCGGCATCTTTACCTTGCCGTTTTCTGCCAGAGCGTGAAAAATTCGTTCTGCTTCCGCTGGCTCAGCAACGCTAATCTGCACGTAGAAGCCTTGAGCAGTTTCAGAATATTCAGGTGGACTGTCAGACCCCATCAGGAGGCGATCGCCCAGATCAAGACAGGCGTGCATGATTTTGTCATGCCATTCAGGGGAAACATGTTCTGCTGAGGGTGCCTCTTTGTGAGGCATCATCATCGTGATCTTGCCGCCAAGACACTGCTCGTAAAACTTGAATGCTGCCTCGCAATTACCGTTGAACATGAGATAAGGATTAATTTTCATGATGTCCTCTTGTGGGTTAGTTCCTGTAGGGAGGGATTACATTGATTGCTTTGAGGTATTCAATGGGTCTACCAAACCCGCTCATACAATTGTTTCTACGGGTTAAGCGTGAAGACCGCTTGAGAGGTCTCTGGAGCAAATGGCACCGAAATGTGTTCATGTAAGATCTGCCAGTCGCCCTGATTCTTCTGGTAAACAGCAGTGGCGCGTAGCCACATTTTCATTGCAGGATGATCGGGTTCTCCCTTAAAGCGAAATAGCCAGTGTGCTGTCGCCAAGCCATCATTCACAGCGATCGTAAGATCTCGTGTTTCCATCTCAAAAGAGTCTGGAAAATAAGGCAGACAGTCTTCCCAGATGTGACGAACTGCGTCTTTGCCTTTGGTTTGAAATGGAGGTTTGACATCGAAGAGAATGACCTCATTGGCATAATGAGACATGATTTGATCCACGTCTTTGGCGCAAATGGCACGCTGTTGATCGCTAATTAGTTGGCGAATTTGAGCTTCGTGGTTTGTGTTGATGTTTGCAACTGTCATTGAAGAATCTCCTTAGTTTGAGGTTAGAAATTTTAGGCGTCGAGATCTGGGCTAGCGACAAAATGAGTTGGGGTTACAGGGCACAACTAACGGTTCCCCGATTGTTTGCCAATTGGCATTGAAATATGTTGATGAGTGACTAACCACTTCCCCGCTAATTTGTGGAGGCAAAACGTGGCACGTACCCAATCTTCGAATGTCCCACCATCGGGTTGAGCCCCCCCGCAGTGGATCAAGCAATACGCGAATGCTACGTCCTGACCCGCAGTGATTTTGAGATCGTGAATTTCAAATCGACCGGAACTTTCGGTTGTGGGCTGCCAATCGTCCCAGCTTTTGCGATAAGCATCGGCTCCCTCATACTTCAGCGGAGGCAACACATCGAAGATCGTGACATCTGATGCATGGAAAACCAGAACTTCATCATGCTTTCCCAAACGGGTTGCATCTGCCCATTTCTCTAACAGTTCTCGGATTAGAGCTTCATCGGTTGATCGAGTCGTTCCCTGTGCTTCCATTTCCACAAATCCAGCTGCGGCTTGCTGAACATCTTCAGAGAAATCCTCAAATTCTTGCACTTGACGGATTTCGATCGTCTCGTTATCTGAGGCAGGACAGCGAGAAGCCCACTCAATGGCTTCCTCTTTTGAGTTCACTTGAATCATCCAGTAGCCACCCAGCACCTCTTTCACATTCGGGGAAACTCCTTCCGTCACTTTTGGATTTCCCCCATTGAAGGTAATTCGCGCACCCATTGAGGGCGGGTGAAGCCCTTCAAGGGAAACCAGTACGCCAGCTTGTTGAAGTGCTTCGTTGTACTTCATCATGGCTTCAACCGCTTTAGCATCGGGCATAGCTCCTGGATCTGCACTCTCGTAGCCTTGGGGAATCATGAGCAACATAAATCGCATTGGAGTATCTCCTCGGACTGAAGTTTGTGGGGTCAGGATTCTGAACTGTTGAAGTGGAAGGATTGGTAGAATTAGGCGAACTGAAACAAGCAGGCACTAACTCTTTGGTAATCCCGCAACTTCAAGCACGGGACGAATTTCGACGGTGCCAGCTCTTGCCCCTGGGATCTGAGCGGCGATCGCGATCGCCTCATCCAAATCCTGAGCATCAATCAGAAAAAATCCGCCCAGTTGTTCACGGGTTTCAGCAAACGGACCGTCAGTCACCAGTGATTTGCCGTCACGTACCCGAACGCTGGTTGCCGTTGCAACGGGGTGAAGGGGAGCGGTTGCCAGGTATTGTCCTTTCGAGTTAAGTTCCTGTGCGAGTTGTGCAGATTCCACGTAGCAGTGTTCTCGCTCGGTTTCACTCAGAACATTTTCGTCCATGTATATCAGCAGCAAGTATTTCATTCGGTTGCCTCCATTCTTTGCCTTTGATTCTTTACCTTTGCAAGTGAGTCGAACGGCAATGACTTAAATCGACACCTCACCCAAAATTTTCTCGTCAGATGCGATAGATGCGATCAAATGTACTATAAAGTACGATCGAATTTGCTTCCGTTGCCTCCTTTGTAAGTCAGTCGAACGGCAACTGCTCAAATCGACACCTTGCCCAAATTTTTTTGTGACAGGTATGGCTCCAACCACAAAATCGGATGTTACTCAAGCGATCGCCTCTGTCTACCGGGCGGAGTGGGGACGAATTGTCGCCATTCTGATTCGGTTGATTGGAGATTTCAACATCGCTGAAGAAGCAGCACAAGAAGCGTTTGCGGCGGCTGTAAATCAGTGGCAAACCAGTGGGATTCCTGATCTTCCCCGCGCCTGGATTATCCGAACCGCTCGATACAAAGCAATCGATCGCCTCCGACGACGAACGCGACTCACAGAAAAACTGGAATGGTATGCCGCCTCTGGATTAATTCCTAGTAGTGAGGAGCCAACCTATGACAGTGATGAGATTCCAGACGATCGCCTGCGCCTGATCTTTACCTGCTGTCACCCAGCACTGGCGATCGAATCTCAAGTGGCTTTGACGCTGCGGATGCTGGGCGGACTGGAAACCGATGAAATTGCCCGCGCGTTTCTCGTACCGACAGCGACACTAGCGCAACGGTTGGTACGTGCTAAGCGCAAAATCCGGGATGCAGGCATTCCTTACAAAGTGCCAGAGATGGCGGATCTCGCTCCTCGGATAGAGGCAGTACTGACAGTGATTTATCTCATCTTTAACGAGGGCTACGCGGCAACTAAAGGCGAGGCAATGGTACGGGCTGACCTCTGCACAGAAGCAATTCGTTTGGGGCAACTGGTGCGGCAATTGATGGTGCCGCAACCTCCCTCAGAAGTCACGGCACTGGTGGCACTGATGTTGCTGCACGACTCACGGCGGGATGCGCGCCTGGATGAGACAGGCGATCTGATTCTGCTGGAGGATCAGGATCGCAGTCGTTGGAATCACCAACAGATTGCTGAAGCGTTGCCACTAGTAGAAGAAGGGTTGCGCGGCGGAACGGGTGTTTATGCCCTGCAAGCGGCGATCGCAGCCCTCCACTGTCAAGCAACGCGAGCCGAAGAAACCGACTGGGCGCAGATTGTGCGGCTTTACGAGGTGCTGGAGCGCTTGCAGCCATCACCGATCATTTCATTGAATCGGGCAGTGGCGATCGCGATGGCAGACAGTCCCCAGCCAGCACTTGAACTCATTAATGGACTTGCCACTGAACTTGACAGCTACCATCTGTTTCATGCCACCCGTGCTGATCTATTGCGGCGTATTGGAGCGTTAAACGAAGCGACCCAGAGCTATAGGCGAGCACTAGAACTCGTTACAAATGACAGTGAGCGTCGCTTCCTGGAGCGTCGGCTGCGCGAAGTACAGCCCTGAGGGGTTGTGAAGGGGACAACATAAGTGTTGGCGTTAGCGAGAGCACGGTAGCTGCACGGAGAACGTCGTCCAACCCTGAGTACTGGTCACTGCGATCGCACCGCCTAAATGAGTGACTAACTTTTGCACCAGTGCTAGTCCTAAGCCTGTGCCTCCTTGTCCCCAAGGATCTGCATTCGGAATTCGGTAGAACTTCTCAAAAATATGAGATAACTCGGTTTCTACAATTTCTGCTGTATTACTAATCGTGAACTGCACCACAGATCCTGCTGTTGAAGCCGCAAGAACAGCCTGAGCTTTGAAGTGAATCGTCCCATTTGCCTGCGTGTACTTACAGGCGTTGTTTAACAACTCAGCGAGAATTCGCTCTAGATGAGTACGGCTAACCCGTAATCGAGGAAGGTCAGAGGAGACATTGACTTCGAGGTGCTGTTGCTGCTCTTGAGTCCGATTTTGAAACGGTTCGATGATGCGAGGAAGCCAGTCTATCAGGTCAATTGGCTCGTCTAAAGTTCCAGGAATTGATAAAGTTTCTAACCGTTGTAGATCCAGCAAGTCACTAATCAGTGCGGTTTCCCGGTTACACTCCGATCGCAAAATTTCCAGGTAGCGCTGTCGGTGTTGGTCTGTCCGAGCAACTTGCAGCATTTGGATAGCCATCTTCATGTTAGTAACAGGAGTTCGCAACTCATGAGAGACGGTACTGAGAAAATCATCTTTGAGGCGGTTAAGCTTCTCTAATTCCTTGACCTGCGTCTGTGCTGCTTGATAGAGACGAGACTGTCGAAGGGCGATCGCGCACTGATTGGCAACTTGCTGAACCAGGCGAATATCCTGTTCACTAAAGCCGTAATCGGCATGGTGAATCAACCACAGATCACCCATCACACCTTCATCATCCAAAATCGGACAAGAAAACATAGCAACCCGTCCTCGTCGGGGATGGGGTTGCGTTGAGCAGTGTTGGAAATATTGCCCTTTCAACAATTGGTTGTACCCTTGAGGGAAATTTGCCATTTGAATGTTTTTTTCTTGCAGGTACTTATCTTTAACAGAATACTCACAGCGAATTACAGAAGTTCCCTGTTCGAGATCGTACACAGCCGCATTGCAGCAATTCACACCGATCGCTTTTGCTAACTCCTCAACGGCAGTTTGCAGAATGTAATCTTCATCGAGCGAATCTCTCACTTTATCGGTAATGCGCTTCAACGTTGCCTCAAACTGAAAAGCTTGCTGAAGTTGAGCGGTTCGCTCTTCTACTTGTTGTTCTAACTCAGCATTCAACCGTTGCACCTGTTGGTACAGTTCAGATTGCTGAATAGCGATCGCCAACTGGGTCGCCAAATGCTGGAGTAAACTTGTCTCAACTGGTTTCCATTGCCGAGGTGCTGAGCAATGATGAGCCACGAGCAACCCCCATAGGTTATTGCCCTGCAAGATAGGAACTGCTAAAGCGGCTTGGACTTGCATTTGCTGAAGGTCACTCCGGAGCTGAGGTGTGACGTTAGCACTAGCAATTTGATCAATCACGACGGGTTGACCCTCACGAAAGAATTGAGCATAACGCTCATCAAAGTCAGGATCACTAGGAAAGGTAACTCCAGCCACTGAGGATGTCCCTTTGGCAGTCGCATCCACGATTAAGGTTCTACTCCAATCGGGGTTGAGACGGATAATGCAGACGCGATCGCTTTGTAAAAATCGCTGAACTTCAACAACTGTCGTGCTCAAAATTGTTTCTAAATCTAGCGATTGTCGAATATGTTGGGCGATCCTAGTAATCAACTGCTCTTGTTGGGCTTGCCATCGCTGTTCGACGGCGTACCGAGCATGGTTGATTGCCAAACGGACGGCATTAGGTAACCGACTATAGTGCTTAGGTGATTTTATTAAGTAGTCATCTAGCCCTGCTTTGAGTGCCGTAACTGCCACTTCCTCTGTGCCGCTGGCAGTCAACATAATGACAGGACAATCTGGATAGCGATATTTAATCTTTTCAAGAACACTGATTCCGTCCGTCCAACGCAAGCGATAGTCTGTAATGGCAATATCAAAGCCATCCATCATTAGAGCTTGGTGAAGGCTGTCAGAATCATTGACCTGCTCAACCTGCAAATCAGGAAATTCACGCCGTAGAATATGGATAACCTGAAGGCGATCGTCGGGACTGTCATCAACCAGGAGTAGGCGCACTTGGGGAATAAGTGGAGTCATTACAGGGTATATCTAGGATGCCCCGCCAGAACGCAGTTGAACGCTTTGATCGAAGGTATATATTTAAGTTTTCTAATCTGCTCTTAAGGAAATTTTTAGAATAGAAGCTGTGTTGCAAAATTAATCATTTGCAGTGCTAGTAAATGATTAATTTTACTCTCCAAAAGTAGGTAGCTCAATCCAAAAGCGGCTTCCTTGCCCTACTTGAGACTCAACGCCCGATCGCCCACCCATTCGCTCTATGCTGCGTTGGACGATCGCTAACCCAATGCCCGTACCAGGGTAGCTTTCTACTCCATGTAACCGCTCAAAAATACGGAAAATTCGGTCACGGTGTTGAGGAGCAATGCCGATGCCGTTGTCCTCAATCCACAAACGAATGAACTCACTACGAGGTTCACTCCAAATTCGGATACGGGGTTGGACACCGGGAGTCACGAACTTAATGGCATTCGTGATTAGATTTGTAATGACCTGCTCCACGGTTAAGTAATGACCTATTACAGTAAACAGTGGTGCTTCGACAATGATTTGAGCGTGTTGTAATTGAAGCTCTAATTGAGTCAAGACATCTCTGACAGCGATATCTAAGTCGATCGCCTGTAACGCTAACGTCATTCGACTCAAGCGGTTGTAGGACAATAAGCCCTGTAACATCTGATCCATGCGATCGCCGTTCTCTCGAATCCGATCGGCGTAGGCTTGACCTGTTGAGTCTAGCTGGTCAGCAAAGTCTTCTAGCAGGATTTGAGCATACCCACGGATCGAGCGTAAAGGCTCTCGCAAGTCGTGGGAAACCGAGTAGGTAAAGGCTTCTAGGTCTTTGTTTGCCTCCTCTAGCTCCTGAGTCCGGCGGCTTATTTCCTGCTCAAGTTGTTCAGTATAACGCTGGCGCTCTTCTTCCTGAATGGTCTGTAACCGGGCAGCATAATGTTTAATTTCTGTGATGTCTTCCACTAACCCATCAATCACTGCCTCTCCACCCGCAGAATTGAGAGTTTCAGCCAAGCGAATCCAGACGATATTCCCCTCGTTGGTCAACTGCAATTCTCGCTCTCGCTTCTGCCCGGGTGCAAGTTCTGTCGGTTGAGACAACTGACTTGTGATCTGGTCTATCTGTTCATCTGCTAGAGAACTAATTCGCAAGAGTTGCAGAAAGGCTTGATTGGCTTCGATTACCTGATGGTCAGGCGTTGCCCGAAACACACCGATACTGAGTTGCTCTAGCAATGCCTGAAATCGAACCTCAAGTAAAGCGGCTCTCTGCTTTGATTGGGTACGTTCTACAGCGGCTCTGGCTGACGCTCGTAGACGGATGTAATTCTTTGGAGACTTCAAGATGTAGTCGTCCAGTCCAGATTTCATCGCTTCAACGGCAATTTCTTGGTTAGCCGTATCAGTAAACATGATCACTGGACAATTGGGAGAATGTCGTTTTAATCGATGGAGCAGGTCTAGCCCAGTAGTCCACCGTAGCTGATAGTCGAGGATTGCTAAGTCAATGCGATCGCCCCCTAGCACCTGCTCAAAACTGTTTTCATCAACAATCTCTTGAACTTGCAGCCCCGAAAATTCTTTTTCTAATTCTCGAATGATAAACAGCCGTTGATTGGGATCGTCGTCAGCCACAAGGATATACATTGCTTAAAAAATAATCGCTTTTCTGATTATGCAAGGGGCTTGCGTAATTCAATCCAAAAGCGGCTTCCTTGACCAACTTGAGATTCAACCCCAACCCGTCCGCCCATGCGCTCGGCTCCTTTGCGAACAATTGCTAAGCCAATGCCCGTACCCGGATAAACCTCGGCACTGTGCAATCGCTCAAACACCTGAAAAATTTGCTCTTGAAATCTAGGCTCAATGCCAATGCCGTTATCTTCTACCCACAACCGCACCCACGCTCCAGTTTCATCGAGCCGCTCTTCTGTCCAAAGATGAATCTGAGGCTGATGATCTGGTCGAGTAAATTTCAGCGCATTGGTGAGTAAATTGGTGAGAATCCGGCTGAAGATTGCATAGTGCCCTTCGACTTCAGGCAGTGGCGACTCAACCACAACTTCAGCGTGTTTTGCATCGATCTCAGATCGCAAATGAGATAGCACTTCTGCGATGATTGCATTCAGATTAAGCACTCGTAGTTGAATGTCACTGCGGCTGAGGCGGCTGTACTCCAATAGATCCAGAATCAAGGTATCCATGTCTCGTGCGGCTTGCACGATCCGCTGTGTATACTCCTGACCGTCTCCATCAAGGCGATCGCCATAATCTTCTAGCAAAATCGTTCCTAATCCTGCCATTGAGCGGAGGGGAGCACGCAGGTCATGGGAAACCGAGTAGGCAAATGCCTGCAAAGCTTCGTTGGCTTCCTGAAGTTCAGCAGTTCGCGACTCTACCCGTTGCTCTAGTTCCGCTGCATAGCGTTGTAACTGCTCTCGCAATCGAGCTTGTTGAATTGCGACCGCAAGCTGATTGGCAAGTTCTTGGGCGATCGCCCGATTCTCAACATCAAAAGCAGCAGGCTCATTAGCAAACAGATACAAATCTCCGATCAAATCCCCTTCTATCAACAGAGCAACAATTAGGACGCTGCGTGTTCCTTGCCTAAACTGATACTCCAGCATGGGAGGACGCTGGAGCATGGTACTCAAATCTTCGATATAGCGAACTGTTTCTCGATAGCGCAAACTCTCTAACGATGAGAATGAAGCGATCGAGGTAATAGAACCTGCCTTTGTAGAGTCAACTTGTCCTGCCAGCACTTGAGCTTCATTGGTCTCGAAGTCAAATAGGACAACCGCTGCTTGTTGGTAAGCAATCACCTGATTTAACCGTAGCAGGGCAGAGCGAGCAATAGCTTCAGAGGAGGTTGCTTGTAGAATGGCGCGATCGATCTGCTGCAAGGTTTCTAATCGTTGAACTGTGCGACGGAGTGACTCTTCTGCCTGTTTGCGTCGGGTAATATCCACGTTGACCGTTACTGCGTTGATGGTCTCGCCCGTTCTATCTAGAATCGGAACTGCTGAATTCAAAATAGTTTTACGTTGTCCATCAAACGTTTCAATATCAACTTCTTCATTTAAGTAGGTTCGTCCTTCCTGAAGGGCACGGGTTAAAGCCCAATCTTGGCTAGAAAGACGATAATTTGTTCCAGACCGCCATCCCTTATACTCTCGGTATTCTTCCACGCTTCCTGGCATTGGAGCTTCTTCACCCCAAATGGTACGAGTTGCCGGATTCATGTCAATGATCGTTCCATTAGCGTTAGCAATAAACACTCCAACGGGCAGAATATCGAGAATCGCCCGTAAACGTTTGCGCTCCAAATCACTGGTGGCTTTTTCCTGAGCTAAAGCCTCTTCTGCCTGCTTTCGGGAAGTAATATCAAACCGTACCGCAAGGTATTGAACGGGTTTACCAGACTCATCAAGCAACGGAACAATGGTTGTGTCAACCCAATAATAGGTGCCATCCTTGGCGCGGTTTTTGATTTCACCGTGCCATACTTCACCTTGAGTAATTGTTCTCCAAAGATTGTGGAAAAACTTTTTGGCATGATAGCCAGAATTAATAATGCGGTGATTTTGCCCAATCAGTTCTTCTTTAGAGAACTTGGAGAGTTCACAGAATTTATCATTAATTTCGGTAATGGTTCCTTGAGCATCCGTGATTGCTAAAATTGCCGCTTGATCGAGAGCAAATTTGACGTCAGACAAGTCTTTCAGTGTTTTTTGTAATGTTGATTCAGCTTGCCTCCGTGCGGTGACATCTCGCGTGACTTCTACAAAACCTCGTAAATTGCCGCGATCGCCATGCAAGGCAGTGAGTACTACATCTGCCCAAAATAGCGATCCATCTTTTCGTCGTCGCCAGCCCTGTCCTTCATAGCGAGTTTCAATAGTGGCAGTGTGCAACTGCTGTTCCGGTTGGTGCTGCTCAACGGACTCTGGTGCAAACAGGAGTGAGAAATGCCGTCCCAAAACCTCTGGAGCAGAATAGCCTTTCAGTCGTTCGGCACCTGTATTCCAACTTGTGATCCGACCATTGGGGTCAAGCATGAAAATGGCATAGTCTTTCACACCCTCCACCAGAAGACGATATTGGTCCTCACTTTCCTGCAATGCCACTGCTGTTCTTTCTGCCCGCTGCCTGGCTCTTCTCAGTGCTTCGCTCAAGCTACTGATCAGTATTCCTTCGATCAGAAAAATGATAATTCGTACACCGTTCTCCAACCCATCAATGTTGAAGCTAAAGTAAGGCGAGACAAAGAAATAGGTGCCAACAAGAGCAGTTAAACCCGTTGCTAGCATCCCAGGAGCTAGCCCCCCATACCAGGCGCTAATCATGACAGGAATAATGAAGACCAATAGCGGTGCTTCATATTCAAGCACTGGTATCAGCAGAAACCTTACGAGCAACGCCAGTAAGCTTACCAGCACAGCCACACTGTAGCGAGACAGTAACATCCGTTCTGCTCCCAACATTGTTTAGCCCCCTTGCAAAGCTGGAACATCTGAGTCGGTATTTGCGATCGAATTACATTTAACCGACCTGATTGCCTAAGAAAGGCAGGCAGCAAAAGTTAGCCCACTTTATATGCTACGGTCGGTCCATGCTTCAGCTTTCTAAGCTAAAAGCGATAATAATGCTGCAAGCTTAATACTTAATCGTTAAGAACGACAGCGATAGGAGAAAAATCTATGGGCGATACTGGATTTGAACCAGTGACCCCTTCCGTGTGAAGGAAGTGCGCTACCACTGTGCTAATCGCCCACTGTCAATTGTTTTTTGTAACCGTTTTTTAGTATATCTTGAAAAGATGGAATTCTGGGAACATTTGTGGTGTCCCTATGGGTGAGGGGTCAAAAATTCGGCTTTTCAAGGGACTGCTGAAGATTTGGGCAAATGGTTTGAGCCATTCGATTGCTATTGGGGTATTCCTCCCATCCGGACAAGATGCCCTGCAGCTCAAATTTTAGGGTTTCTAGTGCCTCAATTTGCTCGGTGATGGACTGCACCTTGGCTTGCAGGTGTTGTTTTACTTCGCCACAGGGCAACTGCCCTTCGTCGTGAACAGCTAAAATTTGGTGAATTTCGTTAAGGCTCAGCCCAAGTGACTGTGCGCGTTTGATGAACGCCAATCGGTTCAAGACCTGGCGGTTAAACAGACGATAGCCTGATTCGGAGCGATCTACCGTTGGCACTAATAGCCCGATTTCTTCGTAATAACGAATGGTTTTGACGGGTAAACCGCTGCTAGAAGCGACTTCACCAATTTTGAGGAACTTCTCTTGAGGTGCCAGAGTGCGGCTTGTCATGGTGTCTGACCTGATAAAAATATTTCAGGTTCGGCGAGGCGGAGTTTTGCGAGACATACTCAATGTGGGAAGCTGAGGGCGAGAGGAATGCCCCGGCAGGTAATGAATCGGTGCGCTACTCGGAATCTCAATTTTGCTTTGACGAATCTTCCACCAGCGTAGGGCGATCGCCACGCCAACAAGTCCTACGCCCAAAAGCATGAGAGAGAGGCGATCGCCTACACCACCAATTACTGCATCCACAGCCCCGACCGTAATAATAAAGCTTGAAATAGGTTCCTTACGATATCCAGACTTCAGCATCCGTGACCAGAGTAAGTTCATTGCGGCTCGCTTGTCTTCAAAATACGCCTTTGATTCAGGCAATCTATTTAAGCTCTATAAGAAGGATCTACACCGTCTATCCACCTGCGAACTCCTTATCTCTAAGCTAGCTCATCAAGCAGAGCAAATTATAGGAAATATAAACAGACCAATAAAGTTCACTGGAAACGGATTACTCGTTCTACCAATCGGCAAACCATTTGAAGAGCAAGCTAACAATGCTTCAGCAAGGGCAAACGATTGTTCACCCCTAAGCATTGCTGAATGCGGGTATGTTTCACAGATCTCAATTCCCTCTGTAGGGTAGGGCCATGCCATGCCCCTACTCATACATGAGACCAGCAATGCCTACCCCTACGAAGGTAAAATTCTTTTGCCCAAACCGATTTAGTACAGACCTAACCAGGACAGCAGCCCTTGCCCAGTAACGTATTCAATAGCTAGCGTCAAAACGAAACCAATCATAGCGGCGCGCCCGTTCAAACGTTCTGCGTAGTCGTTAAATCCAAACTTTGGTTCTTCTAGCTTGGGAGTGACAGTGGGTTGAGGTTGGGTCATCGTTTTGTTACAACTCTTTGCATTACTTACATATTCTATAGCAATACGATTGGTTGCGATTGTCGGGGGCAGAAGAAGCCGATTCCTCCAACCGCAACTCTTTTAAGAATCAAAGAGACCTAAATCATTCTGCGTCATCGCTGACATCTGGCTCGACCGGTTGAGCTGAAGGTTGCGAGGGTGTTGATGGTGGGGTTGGCGCAGCAAAGGAAGCAGCAGGCGGAGGTGATTGATAAGGTTCTGGTGAGGAACTGACAGGTGAGGGTTTAGCTGGCAATGCTGCGGACTGGGTGGGCTGTTCCGCTGGAAGTCCCAACTGTTCTTTTGCTTGGGAGAGCGTAAAACCAACACTATTCTTTCCGGCTGACAGTAAGGCTCTGCCTGCCTCGGATACAACCCGATCTGGGCTGGACTGCTCGATGCCAGATAACCATGCTCGAAAGTTGCTGCCTAGCTGCACAGAGGTTTTCCAAAACCATTCAAAAGCAACAAGAAATAAGCAAATTAGCAGCCAGAGTAATGTCACTGTTTCTTTCAGAAGATCCCCAGTGAGCAGGGCTGCCTGCTGATAGGTTGCACCTGTTTCGGGTGCAGACAGGCGCTGCCAGAGATGAGCAGCTTGAGCTTGAATTTTATCCATTAGATGCCTCTATCTAACTTAAGGATTTATGGAAAGGTGAGGCGGGCGATCGCCCAACCCCTTGAAGGCTGTCAACTTACGATTGATATCTTAGCCACATCCTGTCCCTGATTTGTCTATTGGGGTAAAACTCTCTGACACAGCGGGTCATCTGATGAGGTGACTCCAAAAACCCAGACTCACCCAGACAGGCGAGACGATGGGGTGAAGTGCGATCGCAACTGCCATCGTAACTTTGAAGATATAGTCACAGGTTTTACCCACGCCTGAATCTAGCTTGAGAAGGGACACCCAGCAAATTGTGATGCAATCTGAGCTTGATCTGCTACTTCAACAAATCCGCCGAGATATCCAGGCTTTGGAAGACACACTTCAGGAAAGGGGCAAGTCAGCACCTAACACACATACGCCTCTGTCGGAGCAAGATCAGCAAGCTCAAGTACTTTGGCAAAAGCTTTATACAGAGCATCTTTATACAGAGCATACAGATCCCGACGAGATGGAGATGAGTTAAAGCAGGAACGCTGACGTTAGGGCTCCGTTAATGTCGGGCAAACTTACATAAGCACAGCAAAAAATATTTGGCGAGACATTTGCTGGATGACCTTGCTGAAAGCGACAACGTTTAACCTGATAGAAATATCAGGTTTTTTTGTTGAGGTGATTCAGGGTGGTCGAAAAACTGTTTGAGATTAATCAGGCAATAGAGCGTATTCGCGAGGCAGTGCGTCCCTTTCCTAAAGCTGCTATGTTTGCGCTGGCAGATGAGGGATACGGTTCGCCATTTGAGCAGCTTGTTTCCTGCATTATTTCTATTCGTACTTATGACGAAGTCAGCCTGCCCGTTTCTCGACGGTTATTCGCACGTGCCCGAACTCCAGAAGCAATGAGTCGCCTAACTCCTGCTGAAATTGAGCAGTTAATTCAAGACTGCACGTTTCATGAGCCGAAGTCACGGCAGATTCATGCGATCGCCCAACGCATCGTGACGGACTACAACGGTGAGTTGCCCTGTGAGGCAGAGGTGTTGCTTGCCTTTGATGGTGTTGGTCCTAAATGCTCCAACCTAACTTTGGGAATTGCCTGTGGTCAAGCGTGCATCAGTGTCGATATCCACGTTCACCGAGTCACCAATCGCTGGGGCTATGTGCAAACCCGCAAACCCGAAAAAACACTCACTGCCCTTGAAGCCAAGTTACCTACTGTTTACTGGGTAGAAATTAACCAACTGCTGGTTCCCTTTGGCAAACACATTTGCACAGGCAATCTACCCCACTGTTCAACCTGTCCGGTGGCAGAAATGTGTCAGCAAGTTGGGGTAGAAAAGCATTGCTAGCTTGAATCTGACTCACAAATCTCCCGCCGGGGAGAGGTGTAGACGGCGATTAAGACGAACACTGATGGATGTTATTCAGTTCAGTTTCGTCGAGGAGAAAAGTCTATGATCTTATCTACGTTATTAGCTGCTGCCCAACAAACTACTGCTCGTGCTGGCAATACCTGGGGGTTGCCAGAAGCTCTGATTATGAGTATTTCCTGTCTTGTAATTTTGTTCTTAGCTAGCCGAGGAATTGAGCGTCCCCATGATGGTCGTCAGATGCCTCTGCCTTTCCCAGAACTGTTCAACAACATCAGTGTAGGAGGCTTTTTGGGTGCAATGAGCTTTGGGCACATTGTTGGCTCTTTGTTGATTTTGACCTTGGCGGACTACATTAGCTAAGCCGAAACTTCTAATACCGACTTAAACAGATTTCGCGACACATTAATTTCTGTAGGGGTGCACTGCAGTGCGCCCCTACCCACATCTACAACATTCTGTAGATATATTGCCTGTCCCGTAACTTATCTTCCTGGATAAGTTCTTAAAATGCGCCCGGTGACTTCCTGCCCCAGCCAGGGGGTATTGGTGGAAAGCGACTTGAGAGCTTGTGGCGTAATTTGCCAGCGGTGCTGTGGGTCGAATAGAGTTAGCTCTGCAACTTGACCAGGTTGCAGGTTGGCAGGAGTTTGTCCCAAGCAAAGGGCGGGGTTGGTGCTGAGATATCGCCAGAGCGATCGCCCCTCCCAGTTCCCCGTCTCCACAAACTTCTGCCAGAGCAGAGGCAGCGCCAGTTCTAGCCCAATCGCTCCCGGAGGCGCTTCGGCAAAGGAAACGGTTTTTTCTTCGTAGGTGTAGGGGGTGTGGTCAATGGCGATCGCATCCAGCACGCCTTCCTCTAAACCTTGAACCAGGGCAGCTTGATCGGGTGAATTGCCTAGCGGTGGCTCTAGACGCAGGCTGGGATCATAGCTTTGAACGTCAGACGTGTTGAGCAGCAGATGCATCCACGTCGTACTAGCAGTAATCGGTAAACCACGGGATTTTGCGGCTCGAATCAACTCAACGCTGCGGGCCGTGGAAACGCGCATGATGTGGACCGGAGTGCTGATGGTTTCAACGCACTCCAGTAGGGCTGCTAGGGCAATAGTTTCAGCGATCGCTGGACTTCCCGGTAAGCCTAGCTGCATCGATTCTAAGCCTTCTCGCACCACCCCATTTCCGGCTAGCTGGCGATCGCAGCAGGAGAAGGCGATCGGTTTACCCAAAGGCTGACAGTATTCTAGTAGTCGGCGCACTAGCGCCCAGTTTTGCAACGGGCGACCGTCAGCAAAGCCAATTGCTCCGGCAGCGGCAAGTTCTGCCAGTTCGGTCATCTGCTCGCCCTTGACCTGGGTGGTGAGGGCACCCCAAAAGTCAACCTGGGGGATCGGTCCAGCGTGGCGCAGCAGCGATCGCATTCTTTCCACACCCGCCGGATTGTCGATTGCGGGGTCGGTGTCGGGTAATAACGCCAGTCGCGTGAAGCCACCTGCCAGTGCAGATTGCATGAGTGAATCCAGAGTTTCCCTAGATTCATATCCGGGCTCACCAGAGTGGCTGTAGAGATCGACCAGGCCCGGTGCCAGGATCAGGTTGGGGCGATCGCAAATTTCCACATCTTCTAGCAGATCAGCAATCTGCGCCTCTACCTGCTGAATCATCCCATCGGCAACCAGCACATCTGCTACGCGATCGCTATCAGAAACCGGATCAAGCAACCGCACCTGGCGAAATAGCTCAGCCATTTACAACGCCCCTGCCGCCGTCCGGTCTAGCACCCCACCCAGGTGAGTCGTGATGTTCATCGCCTGAATCACAGGACGAGATTCGATGCCATGTGGATAGTCGATCACGCTAACGGCTCCATTGCCTTGCTTAAATGCCCAAAATCGCTCTGGACCTGCTCCAGCCAGATAACAGAGAATTGCTTTGTTGACCGCATCATGGGCAACGACAAGAGTAATTCCAGGCGGGTCGAGCTGAGCGGCGGACTGGACGATCGCATCCCAGGCAGCGATCGCCCGATCCCACACCTGCTGTAAATTCTCACCTTCAGGCATTTGAACGGTTTCAGGGGCGCTTTGCCACTGGGCTAACAGCCCAGGATAGCCCTGCTCAATCTCTTCCTCCAGCTTGCCTTCCCAGAGTCCGTGACTGATTTCACACAGGTTTTCATCAAGCTCCAGGTTTAGACCAGGATGCCTTTTCAGAATCGCCTCGGCTGTTTCTTTAGGACGTAGCATTGGGCTACTAACGGCTTTGGCGATCGCCACCGATTGTAAGAATGCGCCCGCCTGCTCTGCCTGTACCCGTCCCTGGTCATTTAACGGTACGTCAATTTGCCCTTGAAATCGCTTTTGACGGTTCCAGTCGGTTTCCCCATGACGCACCAGCAGCAGACGTGGACCTCGCTGTCCTTGACGAGTTTTGGGCAACACTTCGCCCATGTGTCCAGTTAGGTTAACGGATTCAAGCTGTACGGGCTGCCCTAACCCACGCGCGAAGTTCAATACGCTAATACCGCAGTTGGACTGATAAAAAGTCTGATAGCTTTCGGGTTGCAGCCCAATGGCAGTGCTGAGCAAAGCCCGATTGATGCCGCTGTGAGCGACGACTAGAATCGTTTCCCCAGCATGGTCGGGTAAAACTTCCCGCCAAAACTGCTTTGCTTGCTCGTACAAGGCCGGTACCGGAAAGAATTCTGTCGTACCATTCTCATTAGGAACCTGCATGGAAAGCTCGTGGGGGCGATCGCGCCACAGCCGATAGCCTTCCGGAAAACGACGCTCAACCTCATCAAAATCCAGCCCCTCCCAAAGAGCCAGGTTGATTTCCTTCAGGTCATCACGAAGTTGCAGCGGTGGCACTGAGTCTGAGGAATCCTGCTGCTCCAAGGTCGATAAAATCAAAGTTGCAGTTTGCTTAGCGCGTTGCAATGGGCTACTGTAGGCAGCACTAAAGCTTAAACCTTGCAGGGCACTACCGACCTGACGCGCAGCAGCTTCGCCCGCCTCTGTCAGGTAAGATTCGTCAAAGTGACCCTGAACTTTACGCAGGACATTGTAAGTGCTCTCGCCGTGACGCACGAGAATGACGCGAGTAGTCAGGACTTTATCCTCCACTAAGGTTCGTTTACAAATTGACCTGTCATTTGAAAGAAACGCAACCGAGCCACATTTCTTTCAGGAGCCATAGGATCAATCACGGGACAGAAAACAGTCAAAACCAGATGCATTTTAACCTGTCTGTGGCACTCCACCCGAACATTTCTTGACCTAAAGAACAGTGCGATAATGCCATTCAAGGTAGAGTTAATTCCTATTCGCCTAATTTAGCTTTTGTGAAGGATTTCATCCGAATTTGTCTGCAAACCCGCTTCCACCGCGAGAAATGATCACATTGAAACGGTTGGTTTTAACTGGTCTCACCTTTTTTGTTGTCTTTTTAGTCGGCAGTTCCCTGATCGGCAGTTGGAGTGAGCCGCAAATTACCAGTCGGCTTCAGCTCTATCAAACTGATTTGTTGCTTCAAGCGGCCGAGTTTCAGCCTGAAGCAAGTGGTGCAAACGTAGACTCAACCCGCACTGCAATTTTAGGTAAAGACCCGATCGCCACCTCGCTTGAGCAATACGAGGACGTGCGGCAAACGGCTCAAACTGAACTCGACCGATTTCAGTCACGGCTTGATCAAGTTACTGTCGCCGACGCAGCCGCACCAGAATTTCCAGCCTCCTCAGATCCCTCTAAGCAAGGTCAGTTACGCACCGCGATTCGACAACAGCAAACGCTGATTGACCAACTCGACCTGCGAATTGGCATTCTTCAGGCTGAGCAGGGTCAAGTGGAAACCGCTTTGGAAACCTGGTCGAGATTGGCTGCCAGCAACGGGACTCGGTCAGCCTCGGATGCAACAGCTTTGGATGCAAGGGCTTCAGATGCAACAGCCTCCCCACCTAACCGAGTAGCCGAAACCTTAACGGGTCTGTGGAGCCAACCGCCACGACTGTTGCCCGATGTTGAACAGCAGATTCAGGAGAATTTGGACGGCTGGTTTCGTGACCAGGCTCTTAGCCGCCTGTATGAACTGCAACAGCGTCCTGATGCAATATCAGCCCTTCAACAAGCTGCACAAGCCGCCGCTCAGCAGACTTTTCTCAAACTGACGCTGATTGGTGTAGTCCCTATCATTGGTTGTTTGGCGGGTACTGCCATCTTGATTTCACTGCTAGTACAGCGGGCTTTTCGAGGCGAACAAGCGCTTCTAGCTCAAAACAGCACCACGACCTGGGAAACTCCCTGGAACGGGGAAATCGTCTGGCAGGTGCTCATTGCTGGCTTTTTCTTTGCGGGGCAGATTGTTCTGCCACTGGCTTCACAGTTGCTGGGAATCGGTTTCTCCGCATTTGACAGCCGCGCTAGAGCTGCCTACGCACTGCTCTACTATCTCGCCATGGCAGGGATATCCCTGTTGGTGCTTTACCTCTCGATCCGTAAGTTTCTGCCGCTTCCCCAGGAATGGTTCCGCCTGAAGAGCAAAAGTAACTGGTTTTTGTGGGGGGCAGGCGGCTATCTCGTAGCGTTGCCATTAATGATTGTGGTGTCGTGGGTCAATCAACAGGTTTGGCAGGGGCAGGGTGGCAGTAACCCACTGCTGCAAATTGTGCTAGAGGAAGGTGACCCCATAGCACTGGGCATGTTTTTTGCAACGGCATCGATCGCCGCTCCCATTTTCGAGGAAATCCTATTTCGCGGCTTTTTGTTGCCATCTCTAACTCGCTATATGTCTGTAGGATGGGCGATCGCCCTCAGCAGCTTAATTTTTGCAACTGCTCACCTCAGCCTTGCCGAAGTTTTACCGCTAACTTTATTAGGTGCCGTGTTGGGATTTGTATATACGCGATCGCGTAGTCTCCTATCTCCAATCCTGCTGCATAGCCTTTGGAATAGCGTTACGATGATCGGCTTATTCCTTTTGGGTAGTGGTGCAGAATAGGATCGGTTATTACGTCCTACGGGAGTGTCAAGCTGCCTTAGTTTTACGACAGCATAAAGGAGTTGAGGAAAAAAGCTAAGCGTTTCTAGCTCGATGAATTTTACTCGAACAGACCTAGCTTGGCTTTTTGAATTAGCAGTTTTATTGGCAGCTTGATGCCAGGAGCCAATTATGCCTAATTCGGTCAAAGAAAACTCTGTTAAAAACAAAATTTCGGAAGATCTTCAAAAAGCAAAAACTGAAGGACAACTGAGAACAGAACGGATTCGAGAAATCGTCAAACTGGCTGTATCGCAGGCAGTTTCAGAAATCAAAGAAGGATCAGTTGAAATTCGCTCGATCGTTAGAGAAGCGGTCTCCACGGTCATTGATAATTTGCAAGATCGGGGACAGGAAACGAAGGAAGAAATCACCGCTTCAATTGAAGGCGCAATTGAAGGGATCAGCAGCGTGAGGCGGCAGGCGATCGCCAAAACTCAATCTGAAGTTGAGCAGCTTCAAGCCCAAATTGATGGCGAAGAAAAAGCACTTCAAGGACAAATTGACAGCGCTCTGATGGATATTGAGGAGACGGGAAGCAGCAGATCAACAGAGATCAAGTCTGCCATTAATTCTGCTGTGAGTTCAGTCAAAGACAGCGAAGAAGTGTCTTTGATGCGGAAGCGTTACGCCCAACTGCAAACCCAACTCTCTGTTTTGCAAGCCAATCTAGCTGCCCGTTATGGTGCCCGTTATGAAGAGGTTCAACGGCATTTAGACAGCGCTAAAACTTGGTACGACCAAACTAAAGCTCAGGCTGAAGTGGGAGAAACACCTCGGTTAAACCAAAAGCAAGTAGAATTTGAGCAAAAAATGGGTGAAGCCGGAGCCGCTCTAGCACGAGGAGAGCAACGAGTGAAGCAATTGCTCAAAGAGCTTTGGCATTCCGTTAGAAACGGTGACGCAAGCTAATTGCACCAGTCTATAAAAAGAAAAAAGATCTAAAAAGAAAGGTGGGCAATGCTCACCTTTCTTTTTGTCTAAAAAATAAGTCTAAAAAATAAAATGTAGGGGGAGCATTGCTCCCCCTACATTAACAGTCCTGGAATAGATCAATTAGAAGTTTTCTTGACGGCGAGCTACTTCGCTATGCTTGGCAAGCGCCCAAACAGCATGAATGCTGCCCGGTAGCCAACCCAAGAGCGTCAACACAATGTTAATCAGCAGAGTTGTACTAACTCCGTAGGTCAAAAACACTCCAACAGGAGGTAACAAAATTGCCAGAACTAATCGAAGTAAATTCATAAGGTTTCTCCCAAAAACTTTTGCACTAGAAACTTTTTACGCTAGCCTTTATTCCATTGTTTCAACTTAGAATCAAACTGCCCTCCACCGTGAGAATTAATTGTTGCTTACTTGTTCTAATCCTTTTCAAAAATGTCTTTAGGACGACCTCGAATCTATCTGCATGGGGAGGTGACAGTCAGGTTATATGGCTGATCATTGAGGTAGTTTAAGCAAATTTGTATTTTGCTTCCCCTTGAAGTTGAAGTTCGTTTGAGGAAAATTTTATGCTTAGCGCCCTTTTTACTGCTCTGGCTACTGCTTTAAGTTTGCTAGTTGTGGATCTAGCCGTTCCTGGTGTTGATCTGGCAAACTTCCCAGCAGCGTTGATTGCTGCTCTAGTGATTGGACTGGTTAACTCCACTGCAAAGCCAGTTCTATCAACACTATCTCTGCCGCTCAACTTCGTGAGCTTTGGTTTGTTCTCGCTTGTAGTTAATGGACTTTGTTTCTGGCTTGCGTCAGTACTAACCCCCGGATTCGCAGTTCGAGGAATTCTAGCTTTCATTCTGGGTCCAGTCATTCTAACTTTTGTGAATACCTTCATCCTCAGATATTTTGCTGAGCGCAGACCTGCACTGAACCTAAACACAAATGCCAAAACGGAAGCATAGTACCTAACGAGCACGACTTCTGGGCTCTTGGTGCAGCACAATTTAAATAGAGCAAGTGCAAAACCCAATGCCATTTAGTTAGGCATTGGGTTTTAGCTATTTAGCCTCCATACAAAAAAGGGCAGCCTAATGGCTACCCCAATCTGCATACTTCTTTCCCCTAAAGGATAGGATGCACGTTGCTCAATTTACTTAAGCACCGACCGCTTCTTTCGCGGCGTACATCACTTCGACGGTGATTTCGGTTAAGTTGCGATCGCGCGCAAACTTTTCCGTATTGCGTTTCACCTTACCGCGCACAAAGCCAGGTACTTTGTTCAGCTCCGCCTGTGCATCTTTTGTCCAGCCCAGATCAGAATCAGCGCTGATACCTTTAGTGATCACTTCCTTAGTATCGTGACCGCCAAAGATTTCGAGCAAGTGATCTTCCATCCCCAACGTGAAGGAGTTGTAGACCAAGTCAGCAATCTGATTGGTCCCTTCATAACCCACAAAAGGCTTATAGCCAATAGGGAAATCTTGAATGTGAATCGGAGCCGCAATCACCCCACAGGGAATGTGCAGTCGCTTGCCCACATGTCGTTCCATTTGGGTGCCGAAGATGGCAGAAGGTTCTAGGCGGGCGATCGCATCGCCGATTGCCCCGTTATCATCACTGATCATCACCTCATCGCAGTACTCACTCACCTGCTCCCGGAACCAGGCTTCGTCATACTTGCAGTAAGTCCCTGCCAACACCACATGAATTCCCATCTCACGGGACAAGACTTTAGTGAGTGCAGCAGCGTGAGTATTGTCGCCAAATACAACTGCTTTCTTACCCGTTAGGTTTTGGCAGTCGATCGAGCGAGAAAACCAGGCGGCTTGTGAGACATACAGAGTTTGCTCGTTGATGAAATCTTCGTAATCCACCGCTGCGCCCTGCTCATTCAGCACCTGCTGAATTTTGCGAATGCAGCGAGCTGTTTCCACCACGCCCATCGGAGTGATGTCTACAAAGGGCATCCCAAAGTCTTCCTGGAGATATTGCGCCGCCATCAAGCCAACTTCACGGTAAGGCACCAAATTGAACCAGGCTTTGGGCAAATCCTTCAGATTTTGAACCGATGCACCCTCAGGAATTACCTGGTTCACCTCAATTCCCAAATCTGCCATCAGCCGCTTTAGTTCAGTGCAGTCGTGCTGGTTGTGGAAGCCAAGGGAGGTAATGCCGATGATATTAACGGAAGGTTTCTCGGTTTTGCCTGTGGGCAAGCTGCCCTGTTTCTTCGCTTTGGCAATGTAAAACTGCACAATTTGCTGAAGCGTGCGATCGGCGGCTTGCAGTTCATTCACGCGATAGTGATTCACGTCAGCCAGCATCACGTCGCCCTTTGCATCAATTTGGGCGCGATCGACAAAGTTTTGCAAATCCTCTTGCAGAATGCTGGAAGTGCAGGTCGGAGTCAGCACAATCAGGTCGGGCGCTTCTTCTGCATCTTTGCGGGTGATGTTGTTCACCACTTTTTCTTGAGAACCTCGCGCCAACACATTGCGATCGACGGAGCTGATGGTGACGGGCGTAAAGTTGCGATCGCGCTCTAACATCGATCGCATCACATTAAAATAGTCATCGCCAATCGGAGCGTGCATGATGGCGTGGACATTCTTAAAGGAACTGGAGACGCGGAGAGTACCAATGTGAGCAGGGCCGGCATACATCCAGTAAGCCAATTTCATAAACTGATCTCCGTTTCGCTGAGGGTCGCTTGCCCAAAGGTTTTGGACAATACTTCTGAGTTTGAGAATTGCTTACGATTGTCTCAGAGATATCCAAGGGATGAGCGATCGCTATTTATTTCTTAGGATATGGAAATGTGGGGGGCGATCGCTGAAGATGTTGAGGGAAAGGGGATGAGACGATCGTCTCTACCAACCAGTTCCCTTTTCCTGCAACGATTCTTAATTCTTCGCGACCTTTTTCAACCTCAGCAAATAGAGAACAAAAGAATGGAAATCGCAAATCTATTCCAACGAGTATCCTTAAACCAGGGCATTCCTGATAGCTCAGCGGAAGTGCTGCACTGCTTATGCTTTGACCATTTCAGCTTTTGCATCAGGTAATATTGGCTCAAAATGCAAAATCATGATTTGCTCTGGGCGCAACCCCAATGACTCGTATGTGCGTCCGTTGCGATCGCTAAATTCAACCTCAAATGCAGCACCCTCTGCTAGTAGCTCAACAACTGTTCCTACCTGTCCACGCCATAGATTGTACTGAGGAAGGTCAACAGTCAGAGCAACAACATCTAACAGCTTGACTGTATTGTTTGTCATGCTTTGTACCTCCACGTTACAGAGGGTAGCAGGTCGTCAACTTTGGAATCTCCGAACCATGCTCGATGAGCCAGCCACTCCGAAGGGTTGCACTTTTATTCTGCCATTCGACTGTGAAATCCAGAGTGTAGCGTTGCCCAAATTCATCTCGCCTTCCCAACGGAGCTGCTTGAACTTTGACAACCTCAAACAGGATTTGACGCAATTCTTCAGCATTATCAGCCGTCATTCCAAGAATTGATGAAAAAAGTCGAGCTTTATGCTTACCATCGTCGTGTTCCAAGTTGAGGCAGTAATCGCGCAACTTACGAATATCAACAACTGCATTTTCTGCATTGGGAATTAGCATTCGAGTCTTGCACGTTCCACTGGAGCCAAAATCTAGAGCATACTGCAACGTGTAGAATCTATTTTTGGTCGCAACAAGCCAAAAAATGTGATTTTAATTTCAAGCTTTTGCAGAGCAATTGTTCTTGTTCTTGGGGTTCGACTAACTAGGATGATTTGTGGCTTGAAGTAGCCAATCCTGACGGAGTTTTGCGATCGCCACTTCTTTGTGTTTTGCCTCAACCTCAATCCAGGGAGCATTGCGATAAGAACTGGGCATCACAGTAATCAGGTCGCTGTGGCGCGGATCGTTGAACGATGCAAGTCCGTTTGAGATGTGAACAAGCTGCCAGTCGGGTCTATCCCAGGTGCTACGGGCGGCTACTAGCATGGCAGCGACACTGGGATGTTCATAGCTGTCCAGGTGATCGTGAATGATGTGATGGTGAGCGTCAAACACCATGGGCACTCCAGCAGTCTGACAGATAGCCAGAATGTCCTCAGAGCCATACGTGTGTTCGTCGTTTTCCAGAGTCAAACGATTGCGAATCGCTTCGGGCAAATCTCGAATGACGCTAATCAACCGCTCCGCTCGATCGCCCTTCCCCCCGTGAACATTCATCAATGACCAAGACGATCGCGGCAAGCCCATCAGGTCAAAGGTTCTGGCATAGGCAGTGAGAATTTTGATGCTGTTAGCAATTACTTCTGGTTTGTCGGAATTGAGTACAACAAACTGTTCGGGGTGCATAACGATACGGATGCCAAGCTGAAGGGCGCGATCGCCCACCTGCCGCAATGAGTCACTAAACTCTGTTAATACTGCTGCCCCTAACGACTCATCGGCAAAGGGAAATAGCCCGGAGGCAATACGGTACAGAAAAATTTCCTCAGCCGCACAAAACTCTAACGCAGCTCCTAAGCGCCGCAGATTTTCGGCATACAGGTCGCGCAAAGCCTTCTCCTGCTCGGCTTCTGAAAGTAGCAACAGACGTTTGCGCGTTAGAGTCCGATAGCGAACCTGATTGGAAGATGTGATGCAAACCAACCCTAACTTTGGTGTGATTTGAGAATCTCCCAAAGCTGCGAATTCTTCTGAGGAGACGATTTCTAAAGAACTGGCTGGACGAAGCATTCCCAAACACCAATCTGCTGAACAGTACATGTCCAACTTAAAAGTTCTTGGACTTTAGTACCTCTATCTGGCGTTGAGGAATTGCTGAAGAAAATTTCTACCTGCTTGAACAGTTGAAGACACTTTGGGAGAAGAGAGGCGATCGCCCTCCTCCAGTTTGTACTGAAGTTTGAGTCTTACTGACATGAGAAATGGATCTTGTAGGGGCGTTTCGCGAAACGCCCTTACAGTGCAAGCCACATTGAATAACACCGAATTAGGGTAAGGAACTAGACCTTGAGGGCAACAATCTTTTGCACTGCCTCAACAATTTGATGAGGCTGCACAATGGTCAGGTTTTCCAGCGTTCCGTTATAGGGCGTGGGAATGTCCTGCGAAGCTAAACGAATCACTGGAGCATCCAATTCATCGAAGAGGCGATCGTTGATTGAAGCCGTCAGTTCAGCCCCAATTCCGCCTGACCTCATGCACTCTTCCACAATGATCACGCGATGGGTTTTGCGGATCGAGGCTCCAATAGTCTCAAAGTCAAGCGGCTTTAACGAAATCAGGTCGATGACTTCAGGATCAAATCCTTCTTTGGTCAGCGTTTTCACCGCATTCATGACGTGATGTCGCATCCGGGAATAGGTGAGAATGGTTACATCTTCGCCTTGCCGCACCACTTCGGCTTTGTCCAACGGCAGCAGATATTCCTCTTCAGGCAGGTCTTCCTTCAGGTTGTAGAGCAGCACATGCTCAAAAAACAGCACAGGATTGTCATTCCGAATGGCGGATTTGAGTAAGCCTTTTGCGTTGTAGGGGGTGGAGCAAGCCACCAACTTTAAGCCAGGAACGCCTTGAAAATAGGCTTCTAGCCGCTGGGAATGTTCTGCTCCAAGCTGTCGTCCTACGCCACCTGGTCCGCGAATTACCATCGGGGTTTTGAAATTGCCGCCGGAGGTGTAGCGCAGCATTCCAGCATTGTTAGCAATTTGGTTGAACGCCAGCAGCAAGAAGCCCATGTTCATGCCTTCGATGATCGGGCGCAAACCTGTCATTGCGGCTCCAACTGCCATGCCCGTGAAGCTGTTTTCAGCGATCGGCGTATCGAGGACGCGCAGATCGCCATATTTCTTGTGAAGGTCTCTGGTGACTTTATAAGAACCGCCATAGTGCCCAACGTCTTCGCCCAAAACAAAGACGGAGGAATCTCTTGCCATCTCTTCGTCGATCGCTTCACGTAAGGCGTTGAATAGGAGGGTTTCTGCCATCTGGAGGTTCGAATAGATTTGATCGTTCAATCTAAAATCTTAACTGTTAGTGGCCATGATTGGTCAAAAATTGATTTCGGATGGCTCTTCGTCTCTGATCTAGACTGGGGATGGCGGGTAATAGGAATGAAGCTGACGAGAGGAATGTATGAGCGATCGCAACTTCAACAACTTCAGCGATGACTTCGACGATTTTGAAGACGACGATTTTGAAGATGATCTTCTCGATGCATCAGGACGAGGTGCTAGAGAAATCGGGGGCGATCGCAACTCCGCTGTACTCCGCCCCTTCATTCAAGAAATTGAGCAAATTCCGCCTGAACATCTAGCTAATCTGCTGCAAATGGTTCGCCTGTTTCGTCAGAGCGTTGCCTTAGCCGAGCGGACTGCCAGAACAGAAGCACAGAATTCCCTGCCGATTCAGCCTACCGTTTTGCCACCTGTTGCACCGATAGATACGGCACCCATAGACACTCCTTCGATCGCCCCAGATGTGACTCCAATCGCTCCAAGTGAGAAGCCAACTGGGATAGACCCGATTGAGAAGCTGCTGCTGCGATCGCGGTTTGAACCGTCTAGCGATCGCACAACTGAACAATTTACAAAGCCCCCAACCGAATCATCCCAAGAACCGCCACGGATTCCCCTTCGACTGCCACGGACTTCCGAAGCCAATGTTGAACCTGCTGCTCCTGTTGAAGTCGCTGTTGGCGAATATGGTGTCAAACCTGCATCAGTTGAAGACGAGTCTGACTGGGATGAGTTAATGGACTTTCTTGACCAGGACAATCCAAAAGATTTCAGTGAGGAAGAGGAAGACGATTCGCGAAATGACGACTGGGACGAATATTTCCGACCCTCTCCTTGAACGAACTAACTCTTCCCAAACCTCAGGTTAATTTCATCGGCATTAGCGGGAACCGATAATTCGCTGTGAATGCAGTCGGCATTGCCATTTTGCGATCGCTTGGCACCACCAACTCCGTCTCGAACAGCTCCATCTGGGACTTGGAACAAATTCGTCGCGCTGCCAATCTAGGGTTAGGAGCTACCAGTGCCGAGCAGATCGAAATCATCACGGCTGACAGCGCGAGCACTCAGATGGCTGACGGAATCTGTAGATTCATGTAACCTGGTAGATTCAATTTTCGACTTAACTGCTTCCGGTTTGTCGGAGCAACTCGTTTCACCTGTGTTGAATTAAGAGACAAGCAGAGAGAAGATTCACTCACTGTGCAGCCGCAAAACTAAGAGAATCGCACTGGCAAGGGGCTTAAGCCCTTCGTTCTAGGGGAAACGCCTATTCAGTTTGTTTCTGCAAAAGTGTCTGTCTTCTGCTCAATCTCTGCCGTTGAATAGAGCTGATGCAGTGGAGTGGGAAATTGGAATCATGATCAAAATCTTTAAAGCAGATGCACTGCTCTATACCCCCTTCATTAAATCAAAAGGATTCAATTTTTTAGCAGAAAAGGGCATTGTTATTACCGAAAATGAGACTGATTGTGACTTATTCGTTGCCCAAAGATGTAAAAATCTAATTCCTTTTCAATTAAAATATGGAGCAAAGAAAAAATATTTAGTTTGGTCGCATGAACCTCGGTGGAATACTCATTTTACAGACACGGCAAAGTGGTTTAGCCTACCAGACATTCATATTATGAATGTTTATACCGGAGACATTTATCTCAACAACTACTACACCGTCAACAGCAACGGCATTCAAACAATCGATCGCCTACTAAAGCCGCTCGACGAAAGTAGTTTTCCTAACTTTGAGCATAAAAAGGTTGTGGCTCTGATGTTTTACCGCAACAATCGCCGCCGATGGAGCCTGAAGCGAAACGGAGAGGAGTTAGATTTGTGCTATCTCAGAACCCGTATCGCTCTACAAGGATACAAGTCAGGGAAAGTTGATGTTTATGGTAGAGGTTGGCCAAGAGGTGTTTCATTAGAAGATTCTAGGGGAGAAGGTTGGGAATCAAGAAAGGCAAATATTTTGCAAAACTATCACTTCAATTTATGTTTTGAAAACACAAATACAGCTTATTACTGCACTGAAAAAATTTGGGATAGTATTAAGCACGGATGCCTTCCTATTTACTATGGAGAAGGTAACAAGATCTATGAAGATTTTCCGCAGAAGAGTTTTTTAGACTACTGCGACTTTGGCAGCTCGGATTCACTTTTCAGATATATCGACGCGATGACGGTTGATGAATTTAGAGCACGAATGAATCTTTGCATTGATGCCTACAATCGGGCTTTTGGAAAGCTTGAAGCACCTTCCAATTCATTCTATGAAGAAATGCTGTTGAGAATTGTGCAAAAAGCAGAAGCAATCGTTGGCTCCTGACTATCAAACCAGACTTTCTAATCAGCAGAAAAGTTAAATTGAGGGGAGATCGCACTCCACTTCAGTCAGTTTGCGATTAACCTAGTACAATCAAGACCTTCATCACCTGACTTGCCCAGTCTGACCTGACGGATTCATCATGATGCGACCGGATTTGCAGGGTTTAGAAATTACCAGGGGAGAGCTACGAAAGCTGAGCGGTGTGGATACCAGTCAGGTATTTCGACGGTCGGTGATGCGGGATTCTCACAAGCGATCGCACTTTCTGATTCGCCAAACTTTAGAAATCTCGCTGATGACACTGCTGGGGTTCATTCCCTTTGCCCTTGCCTTTAACCAGTTTTCACCGCAGCTTCAGCCCTTGCGGTATGAATACATAATTTTCGGCTCAGCGGCGACAATCGCACTTGTAGTCGCAGCTATCATTCAGTTCATTCGAGTTAAAAGAAGTACAACCTCGCCGCTAGTGGGCTTGCTGGATGAGGTCGATCGCCACAATGCGATGATTCGGGCAATTGACATTAATGATCAGATTGAAGCTGCCGGAAATCTGCGAGTGCGCTTGAGCAACCGCCATCGGGTAGTTGAGGCACTCAAGCTAACTAGAGCCAACCTGGTTCGTGCCCTCAAGACAGAGCGCATCTTGCGGGAAAACAAACGGTTTATCGATCGCAATCCAGAACTTTTTGCTGACAATCTGATGGCGTTGCGGGCGCTTCAGGTGAGTGATCAGGCAAGTGAGCATGGACGACTTTTGGACGAAGCTTTGCAGATAGGGTTAAGTGTGCAAGACGAGATGAGAAAATTACAGAGTCGGCACTAAACCAGGGTCGGCATTAATGAACGACGCGATGCAATCGAGCTTATGTCTACCAAACCAAAGATTATCGTGCTTGATGATGACCCAACGGGCTCCCAGACGGTGCATAGCTGTCTGCTGTTAACTCGGTGGGACGTTGATACGCTGCGGTTAGGTTTAGCCGATGAGTCGCCGATCTTTTTTGTGCTAACCAACACAAGGGCAATGACTCCGGCACGGGCGAATGCTGTGACGCGAGAGGTTTGCCAGAATCTCAAGCAGGCGATCGCCGCTGAAAATATCCAGGAGTTTCTGATCGTCAGTCGGTCTGACTCGACGTTGCGAGGACATTATCCCGTAGAAACCGATGCGATCGTCCAGGAGCTTGGCCCGTTTGATGCTCATTTCCTCACCCCCGCTTTTTTTGAAGGTGGACGCATCACCCGCGACAGCATTCACTATCTAATAATTGACGGGGTTCCAACTCCGGTACATGAAACGGAATTTGCCCGTGATTCAGTCTTTAGCTACAGCTACAGCTACCTACCTGATTACGTTGAAGAAAAAACCAAAGGGCGAATTGCGTCCACATCGGTTGAGCGATTTTTGCTAGCAGATATTCGAGCCGGAAGTCTCGATCGCCTGCTGCACTTGAGCAATAACCAGTGTGCAGTGGTTGACGCCGAAACCCAGGCAGACCTCGATCGCTTTGCTGCGGATGTGCTGGCTGCGGCTTCCCACGGCAAGCGTTTTTTGTTTCGCAGCGCGGCTAGCTTGCTGACCGCTTTAGCGGATCTGCCCCCGCAACCCGTTGCGCCCGAAGACATGGCAACCTATACGCGCAACGGCAAACCTGGTGTGGTGTTAGTCGGCTCTCACGTTAAGAAAACAACTGAGCAGCTAGAAGATTTGCTTCAGGCTCCCGGTGTAGTTGGCGTTGAGGTCAAAGTTGAGCAATTGCTAGAAGAATCTGCCGCCCAGCGCAATGCCTTGCTAGAACAGGTGCTTCAGCAGGTTCATGCCATTCATCAAGAGGGCAAAACGCCTGCAATCTATACGAGCCGTCAAGAGCTGCCGTTTGAGGACGTGCAGACGCGGCTCAATTTTGGGGTGATTGTTTCAGCATTGCTGATGGACATGGTGCGCGGATTGCCGTCTAATATTGGTTTCCTCATTAGTAAAGGCGGCATTACTTCTAATGATGTCTTGAGTAGCGGGTTAGCGCTGACTTCGGCGCGGCTGCTAGGGCAAATTTTGCCAGGATGCTCGATTGTGCGTACTCCAAATGACCATCCCCAATTTCCCAACCTGCCTGTGGTACTGTTTCCTGGAAACGTGGGCGATCGCCATGCCCTCACCGCTATTTATCAGCGGCTCAGTCGAGTAAATTAAGCATCCTGCATGGTCTAATTTTTTCTCCGTAGTCTGCAAGAACCGGGTTGATCTGACAAAATTAGCCAAATTGAATGTTTTTTCGATTTATTGCTGAGGCTGTTGCTGTAAAGTAGGCGATCGCTGTGTCACAGGTAGATTAAAAAACGTTTCCCCTTCAAGCCAAAGCGGTATAATCAGCCCATCTTTTACAAAAATTTATTTCGTTGAGGCTGGTCAGCCTGCTATTCTCCCTCGCCATTCTCACTATGCTTAAAACAAAAGATACTTCGGTAGCTACCCTGGCGCTTCTGGTTGCCATTGCTCCTATTTCTAGCGCGCTGGCAGCCTCACCTTTTTTGTCTATGCCAGGTGGGTCAATGGCTCAGGATTCTAGGGCTGACAGTTCTGCCTCGCTGCGATCTTCGGTTCTCGTCAGGACAACTGTGACTGATAACACGACAGACGATTTTCAACTAGTCTCAGTCCTGGGAGAAAACCTGGTTGCACAAGAGACGGCGATCGCAAGTGCAAACAGTGCAGATGCCGCAAACAACGCAGACGCGGGTATTCCAGGTTGGCTGTGGTGGCTGCTGCCGCTGGCGCTGTTAGGCTTACTGTGGTGGCTCCTCAGAAAACGGGCTGAATCTAACAGAGTTGAGTCAAGCCAAGCTGCTTCAGTTCCACCCGTATCTGCTGCTCCACGAGCTTCTCGTGCCGTAACCAGTGGCGTAGCAGCCTCCACCCCCTCCACGGAATCTACACATTCTGCATCTAGGGCAGGTGCTACAACGCCGAGTCCAGCTACCAACGCTGCCCCCGTCAGATCTACCTTGGTGGGTGGTGCCGCTGCTGCCGCCCGCTCCTCGTTGTCAAGCGATCGCCCCAACGCAATTCCTGAATATCAGGCCCTTTACAATCGAGGCATGGTGCTGGCTGAATCGGGTCTTTACGAAGAGGCGATCACCAGCTTTGACCGAGCCATAGCAGTTAAACCTGATTTCTTTGCAGCCTGGTCTAGCAAAGGCGATGCGTTGCTCAGTGTCGATCGACCAGAGGAAGCGATCGCTAGCTTTGATCGAGCAATCGAACTCAGCGCAGCCTCAACCAATTCTGCTATTGGGACTGCCTTAGCTGCGACCTGGGCAGGCAAAGGCAATGCGCTGGCAAACTTGGGACGAGCAGAAGAGGCGATCGTCAGTTTTAGCCAAGCCCTCGAAATCGAACCGACCTATGCAGAAGCACAAGCTAGCCGCAACGCCCTAATCACCAGCCTTAACACTGCTGCACTGTCCAGCCCAGCCCAGACTAATTCTTCCTTGGAAAGCGTGCCTTCACTCGCAGAGGCAGATTCAAGCAATCTAGCTGAAATGCCTCCCCTCGTAGAAAGTCCCGCAGCCAGCACCACACCAGAAGACTCAATTGCGGATGTTCCCGCTGAAAATGCTCCTGCTGAAAATGCTCCTGCTGAGGATATTCCCGCTGAAGACATTTCCGAGATTAGAACTCAAATTGGCGGCGCAGTTTTAGCAGCAGGTACAGCCGCCTGGTCTGCCATGCCTAACGACAGAATTCAGGCTGACAAAATACAGTCCGATATAGAAGCTGCCAAATTTGACGTGGGTCAAACGGATGAAGTTGAATTCCTAGCAGCCGTCGATGAAGACCTGGACGATTTGCCCGAAGGTTACGGCGAAAGCCGGATCGTTTTGATGCCGCGTGACCCGCAGTGGGCTTATGCTTACTGGGACATTCCCATTGGACATAAAGAAGAGTTGCGTCAGCAAGGTGGCTCTTACCTGGCACTGCGGCTATATGACGTGACAGATCTTGACCTAAATCATCAAAACCCGCACAGCCTCCAGCAATTTAGCTGTGAAGAAATGGCGCGAGATTGGTATTTGCCAATTCCAGTGAGCGATCGCGACTACATTGTTGAAATCGGCTACATTACAAACAACAGCGGTTGGCTCATGCTAGCCCGTTCTGCCCCAACCCGCATTCCTCCTGTTTATCCTTCCGACTGGTTTGAAGACCAATTTCTTACCATTTCCTGGGATGAAGATCTGCGCGATAAAACCTTCCTGACGCTTACTCCTCCTACCAAACAAGAAGAAGCCACAGGCAAATCTACCCCTTACAACACCCTCTTTGGACTGGCACAATCAGCAGAATCAATGCGAGTTGCAGGTTCCCTGTTTGGCTCTATGCAACAAGTGCCTCAGCAAGCAATCAGTTCCTACGTCTTCCCGTCAGGTGCAGCACTTTGGTCCATGCCAACTCCATCGGGTATTGGTATGTCGGGCATTGGAATGTCGGGTGCTGGCTTTCCTGCCTCGATTCCGCCAATCCGTTCGCGTAAGTTTTGGCTCGTCGCCGATGCCGAACTGATTGTCTACGGAGCTACCGAACCCGATGCAACGGTTACGATTGACGGACAGCCAATTCAACTCAACCCAGACGGCACCTTCCGCTTTCAAATGTCCTTCCAGGACGGCATGATCAACTATCCCATCATTGCTATTGCCGTTGACGGAGAGCAAAGCCGCTCAATTCACATGGAATTTAAACGGGAAACCCCAGAGCGAAACACTAATACTAAAAATGAGGCAACCGACGAGTGGTTAGAATAGAACCTCCAATTGAGAGATAGTCGGTGAACTGGCAAAATAGGGCAGACATTAGGAAGCTGAAGAGCAGCAGAAATTTTTTTCTAGAAGCAGTAGAGCTTGCAGAAAACTATCGGTATGAACCCAACCTACGTAGCCTGAAAACTGGCATAGGTTGTTGTGATCAAAGATATAAACATGATGGATTCTGGCTACATTGATCACATGATGTAGTCTGCCACTACCATCTTTAAAGCTCAACGAATTTGCTGGGTTGTCGTTAACGTGCAATCTCATTTGATCGCATGTCATGCCAGATACGTTTTCTAATAGAGCAATCACGCTTTGTATCGAGGTATCACCGGGTAGGTTAGCTTCTTTTATATCCAAGATGTTGCATACAGTCGAGCTAGATGTTTTACCACAGTTCCAATAGCTGACATGGGCTTCCCCTGCTCCTAATGCCATTGCTGCTTCCATCTGTCCAATTGAACGAGCAGCTTTCTCTGCAAAATTAGCATCGGTAGAAACATAAACATCTTCATGGCTTAGATGATAGGTTTCGTCGATCGCCAATCCTGCCCCTAGAGGATAGGCAATCACGTCAGAAGAATGGATAACATTGAGCCACCTTAAAGAGTCATTTTTATACGTTAAAGTGAATTCTTTTACTCTCTCTGGACTGATACCGAGCATAGTATTAAAGAAAAGGATGGGAGATCCCATCGTTGTAATGCTCTTTAATTGAAGTTTTCTAGCTGAGCGATCGCCCTCCAAACCATTAATAACCGACCGAATGTAAAAAGCTGGATCTTTGGGGTGAAATTTCTCAGAAAAGAGAATATCCCACAAGATTACTGTTCCTAAAGAATGCGAGACAATATGCAATTCGGTTTCTTCAGGGTGGTCTTTGATAAATGCCAATAGCTGTTGGGCGATCGCCTTTCTAATTTCTACACCACGCTTTGGGTTTAAGTAGGTAAACATATCACCTACAAATTCGGAAAGAAATCCTTCTCTAAATGTCTGATAGCGAAATATCTCTTGAATGTCAGACTGAGGATGTTTTTTCTTATAGTTCTGCAAATCCTGATGAATCAGGTTCCACATCCTACTAACGTCGTTTAAGGCATTTCCCCAAAAGCAAGAATAAAAGTGAGGTAGAGCCTTGCCCAATTGAGCACAACTTTCTTGGATTGACCGCTTTAGTGGATCTGCATATTTAACATCTCGTGTCGCAACGCCATGAATAAAAAATACAAGCATTCCACTATCTCCTCATTCTAGAGGTTAGCTTTCCCCTCAAAACTTATTGACAACCAGATATACCTGGGCGATCGCCCTTACGTTGAACGCTATCCTTGCCGGAGTTGCTACAGAGTTTAGAATCTTCAATTCTCTTGTCCGGAGTGAGAGTGAATTGCTTGAAGAATGCTTCATGGCTTCGAGCCAAAGCCATTTGCCAAACCGTAAATCAGTTTGACGTATTACTTTTCATCCGTTGTTGCATTAGCTCAACAAGTGATGAAATTTACTGTATGGGGGGCATCCTAATAAAAAATCACCCACTTCTTTTTATCCTAGAAAACAGCTATGTCAACTCACCTGGTTTTAGTAGAACCCAGATTGGCTCAAGCTTCGGCGGCTACGCAGGCTGGAGGATTTCGTGCCGATCAAGTGTGGATGTCCGCATCCGGCACACTCTTTTTGATACTAGCGGGTCTAGCTATATTTACTAAGGTCAAAATTCATCGCCTCTCCAAGCAAAAACGATTTGAGGAATACAAGAACCAGGAGTTACATAAGAAACTCAAGCTTGCGCTTCAAACAATTAGCAAAATGGAGAAAAACCCCGATCTCATCCATTCACGAGAATTTAACCTGGATTACTTGCGAATGCGAATGGAGGAGGAGAAATTTCACTTTGCTATTTTGAATCAAATCAAAATTAAGGTAAAAGAGAAAATCAGTATTGCGCTTCGTCCAACTCAAGCCAGTCAGGGACTTTTGGGAATTGCCAGCACAGGACGGCAGATCGATGAAATTTTTGATATTGAGTATGACCTTACCGACTCACCTAGAGGCGGCAAGCGGGTTCTGTTTCGGGTACAGGTAAAACTGATGAAGTTGCCGACTCAGCCGACATCAGTCACGATCAATCAAATTATTGAGTGTATGCAGACTTACATGAGTCCAAATGCCGATCGCGATACCTGGCAACCGACGATTCAAGGACGCATTGCTTATATGCATTGGGATCAAAAAGCAAAGCCTACTCCTCTACTGGTACTTGAGCAGTCTAATGAAGGAGTGAATGTAACTTTTCGTACTACCCCAATGGCGCATAGCTAAACCCTGGTTGAAAGACTGCGAGAGCCAACTGACGCTTTTTCCTTCTCCGAGGTTTCTTATTCCTATAAACTTTACGTGAAGCTACTGAGTGGAGCTTGCGATCGCCCCAGCATATCGGTCAATCTGTAGTGAAATTGACCGGGTGGAGGGAAAAAGTTGTGAGGGATCTGGGTGCAAATACACAACAGCAAGCAAGAAACGTCAAGCTAACCCCTAGCAGAGTTCGCTTGTCAGACCTTGTCGGCAGATCAGACCCGAATGACTTCTACCGGGTCAAGCTGTCTGGTAAAAGTAGCCTTGACCTAAAGCTGTCTGGCTTAACGGCTAATGCCAACCTAGAGCTACGCAATTCAGCAGGCAGAATTCTCAAAGCATCCCGGTTGAGAGGTACCAACAACGAGGCTGTCAGCTTTAATGTGGCAGCAGGAACTTATTTTGTTCGGGTTTACCAGCAAAGTGGCAACACCCGATACGCGCTAGACATGTCCGCAAATCTCGATACGGCTGGAGACACGCCTGCTCGGGCTCGCAACATTACCCTGGGCAGGGCTGCCACCCGCTATCGTGACTATGTGAATGGTGCTGACAATGACTTCTACAGCTTTAGGTTGAATCAGCGCAAGGAAGTGAGTTTGACGCTAACAGGTCTGACGGGTAATGCAACTCTGCAACTACGCGATCGCACTGGCACACCGCTTAAAACATCCAGACAACGAGGTACCACCGCAGAATCCATCCGCGAGATCCTTAACCCAGGAACGTATCAAATTCGTGTTGTCGCGGACACAAAGGTTGTCAATTCTCAATACACTCTGAGAACGTCAGCAATCCCAAGACCTTCCTCAACCCGGCTATCTCAACAGTGGCTCAAGCAATTAGGCGCTGCAAACGTCAACTCGAATGACTATTCTTACGATGTAGCGGCGAATGGCAATAGCGTTTACCAGGTCGGCAGCACAGAGGGTTCACTGCAATCGGGTAGCAACAATGCAGGCAAACAAGATGGCTATGTTAGCCGATATGACAGCAGCGGGACTTTACAGTGGACTCGACAAATTGGCACGGACGAGTCAGACGTTTTATCAGGAGTGGCGATCGGTCGGACTGGCAGTGCTTATGTAGCGGGTGCCGTTGATCTTGAAGCGCCATCATTATCTAGACTATTTCTCGGTTCAGGTAAAGCTTACATTGCCAGGTACAACACCGACGGCAGCCAAGCCTGGCAACGCGAGTTGGCGCGAGGAAACATTACTGCAGCCTCTGGAATTGCTCTAGATAGGGCTGATAATTCCTACTTAGCAGGTGGCTTTGTCAACATTGGCGGTTTCTCTGCAAACCTTGGTGCTTTTGTCGTCAAATACGACGCGAACGGTAACTCACAGCCCTGGGCACCTTCAGCTGACATTAACACTATTACCAACAGCGGCGTAGTTTCGGGTATCACGGTTGATCAAACGGGCAACATCTACGTCACTGGAATTACCAATGCTTCTATCGACACGTCCAATCTAGATCCCAACAATCTGAATTTTAATAACCTGGATACGGTTCTTACCGGAGAAGATGCTTTCGTTGCCAAATACGACAGCACGGGCAGAAGGCTCTGGTTTAACACCTTAAGAACTAACAGCGACGATTATTCACGGGGAATTGCGATCGATCGCACAGGCAACGTCTATATTACGGGCGAAACGGCTGGCGTCCTTCCATCCGGCAGTTTGCCTACCAACACCAGTGCGGGTGGTGCAGATGCCTTTGTCGCAAAATACAACAGTAACGGCGCATTCCAATGGACAAAGCAGTTTGGCACTACTGGGAATGACCAATCTCAGGGAGTCGCAGTCGATAGCCTGGGCGACGTTTATCTAGCAGGTGAGACATTTAGAACATCCGGTGGGTCAGATTCTCAGGCACTTGTGGCAAAGTATGACAGCACTGGCCGATTGCTCTTGCAGCAGCAGATTGGCACAGCCCAAGATGATGAAGCGTTTGGCATCACAGTTGATTCATCTGATAATGTCTATATTTCTGGACAAACTTTTGGAGATTTAGCGGGGGCAGACAGCAACAAAGGCAAATATGATGCCTGGATAGCAAAGTATCAGCCTTAAAGTGCCAATGGTTAGTGCTCTGTGGAATCTCTCTAGAATGTGATGTTTGCTTTGCTTAAACGAGTTAGTTTAGGCGTGTTTAAGCAAAATTTTAGGGGCAGCAACCCATAGGAACATCATGAGATTTGTGACTGATCCGCCCATCTCCACGAAGATTCGCAAGATGAAGCAGCGGGTCAGGTGGCAATCGCCCCAAATCATGCAGCGAGGCATCGACCAAACGCGAATGGTCTTCTCAGAAGACTGGGCAAATGAGCCAGACTTTTCCTTTCTCGTCATTGGCGACAGTGGCTCCAGTGCCCATCGAAAGCACAATCCCCAGCGTCAGATTGCCGAACAAATGACAGCCCATCTAGCGGATTGTCGTTTCACAATCCACACGGGGGATGTCGTTTACCTGGTGGGTTCCAGAGAGTACTACCACGACAACTTTATTAAGCCTTACCGCAAATTTTTGGTAGGCGGTGAAAAGCCTCGCCAGATTGAATACAACAAAATGGTATTTCAATCACCCATGCTGCCCGTTCCAGGAAATCACGACTACTACGATTTGCCATTAATGTATGGGCTGATGACAGGAGTTACTCAATCTTTTCGCCGTCAGCTCCAGCTCAAAACCGATTTTGATATGGGCTGGTTTGGCTCGGATCAAGGTGACACCTATGCCGCTGCATTTTTAGACTACCTCAAGGCACTTAATCCAAAGGCAATGGAGGCACACCTCGATCGCCATTACACTGCAAAAACCGAGACAGGTCTTTGTCTGCTCTACCAACCGGGTCAATTTACCCGGTTGCCCAATCGCTATTACACTTTTCGCTGCGGTGGGATCGACTTCTTTGCGTTGGACTCTAACACCTTCAATGATCCGCCCCCATTGCCTGACACTCGTGAAGGAAGAGCCTATCGGTTGCTGCTAGAAAACCGACGTACAGAACTGGAGCAACAGAAGCAAGATATTCTCAAAACTTGTGAAACGCTAGACCCCAATGTGCCTGAGCAAGCAGAACGGCTCGACGACTTACGCACCAAACTAGAGCAAATCGACGAAGTCAAGCTAGACATTGAGAAGCAGTTGACCGCAGATAAGCTATCGGTCACAGATTATGAGCAGCTTGAGTGGTTGCGCGAACGGCTAATTACATCGTGGCAAGATTCATCGGTTCGGGGAAGAGTGGTTTATTTTCATCACCCGCCCTATGTGACAGAGGCGACCAAGTGGCAGCAGGCGCAAACGCTGGCTATTCGCAATAACTTACGCTGGGTGCTTGATGCAGTTGCGGCTGAGGTGGGAGATTTTACACAAGGTCGTCCACTGATTGATCTGGTGCTAAACGGTCATGCCCATTGTCTGGAATATCTTCGCACTGGAGAAACTGGACATGCCGACTCTCACATGGACTGGATTGTTTGCGGCGGCAGCGGCTACAGTTTGCGGCGGCAGCGGGAAGAAGGGGCTGGGTTGTCGGAGAGCGATCTAGAAGGTAAGAGCCGTTCTGTGGCGCGATCGCACCTATTCATTGGTCGCACAGGGCGCGGCTCAAAGAAGAGGCGACCTTACTCATTTCTGCGAATTGACGTGAGTGGCGATCCCCCTAAGTTTACGGTGCGTCCGTTTATCTGCGAATACTCTGAACAGGAGTGGCAAAACAGTGAGGTTGAGCCGTTTGTGATTGGGGGATGTAGGAGCTAGGGAATGACTGTGCATAGGTAGGACTTTCTTCCCATGAGTTCACACAACTGGGTGAGGGAGGTTGTAGGCTGAAGTGCAATTGTTAGAGCTAGTACGGGCGATCGTCAGTCGGCGATTCAAGATTTGAGAGGTATCTATGGTTTACTTCCGGCTTTTACCCGCGCTAGTTGCAGCTAGCTTCGCTTTATCCTGGGGGACAGTCTCAGCCCAACCGATTCCCGAAAGCGAAGTCTCTTTGCTTCAGGAAATGGTTAGATTTTTAACTGGGTCTAACCAAGACACTCAAATTCTTCCGGGTCAACTTCCCAATTCATTGCCAGAAGATCTTCCTTTACCAAGAGGAGCAGAAACTGTTGGCTCTATTCTAAGAAATAGCGATAGCTCTGCACGAATCCTACTCAAAGTAGCTCAATCGCTAGAAGAGGTTTTTTCTTCTTATCAACAGCAATTGCTTGATGCAAATTGGCAGTATCTAGATTCTAACTCTACAAATCAAGGTTTTCTTGCTGTAGAACCTAGTGAAGATACTGGCAATCAGATGTTCAAGTATGCCAGCTATTGTTCTCCCTCTGAGTCTTCTTTGTTGCTTATTTCACTTACTTCAACTCAGCCTCAAGGTAATTCTCAGACGCTAGTAGAAGTAGAACTCTTAGAAAGCTTCAATTCTGGACTTCAAGATTCACCTGTTTCTATATGTTCTCAAAGCGGCATAGATTCACCGTTGCCAAATCTGCCGCCGCCTGCTGATGCTTTTATTGGCTCTGGTAGTAATGATGGTTTTCGCTCGGACGTTGAAATTGAAAGTGATTTAGATGCTAAAGCACTAATTGATCATTACAATCGCTAGTTTCAACAAACTAATTGGACGCAGATTGATAGCGGTGAAGGAGAGCTTTTGGAATGGAGCCTTTGGAATTTTGAAGATGAGCAAGGACGGAATTGGCAAGGTTTACTGACGATCACCGAAGTTCAAAATGTACCTGGTCAATATTCAGCCTATGTTCAAGTAATTGAGCAATTGCCCAACAATTAAAAAGCTTTCTTTGTGCAAATGGTAATGATATTGACTTAATAACCTTCGATCTCAGGCTTCGATCATTGCCATTTGTTCTCAAGCTCTTTGCAAATCTGCGGCATAGAGGGAAATGGAATGCTGGCGACTCCAGGTTGAGAGGTCTGAGAAGGCGCGATCGCGATATACACCATACCGTTCGCGCTTGTTGCGAATTCGCTGGGGCAGTTCTGGTAAGATGCCGAAGTTGGGCGGCATTGGCTGGAAGTGTTTGGGTGAGGCAGAACTGATGAAGTCAAACAGCGCACCCATCATGGTTGTTTCGGGTAATACCAACGGATCTTGACCAAGGGCAATGCGGGCTGCGTTGGTTCCAGCTAGCCAACCGCCTGCTGTGGCTGCGGTGTAGCCTTCAGTTCCAACTAGTTGTCCAGCGGCAAGCAACGTTGAGCGAGTTTTGAATTGAAGCGATGGGTGCAGCAGTTCCGGTGCATTGATGAAAGTATTGCGGTGCATCACGCCCATGCGGACAAACTCGGCTTCCTCAAGTCCAGGAATTAGCCGAAACACTCGCTTTTGTTCTCCCCAGCGCAAGTTGGTCTGGAAGCCAACCATATTCCAAAGCTGTCCGGCTTTGTCTTCCTGACGCAACTGAACGACAGCATAGGGGCGATCGCCCTTCCGCTCAGGATCACGAAAATCGCCTTTGCGCGCATCAAATAAACCCACAGGCTTAAGCGGACCGTAGCGCATGGTGTCTTCACCTCGCCGCGCCATTTCCTCGATAGGCAAACAAGCCTCAAAAAACTTTGCCGTCTCGCGTTCAAAATCTTTCAATTCTGCCTGTTCTGCCGCGCAGAGTTCTTGCCAGAAGTGAAGATACTGCTCCCGATTCATGGGGCAATTCAAGTAAGCTGCTTCGCCCCGGTCATAGCGGGAGGCGAGGAAGGCAACCTCCATGTTGATCGATTCGCCTACGACAATAGGACTGGCTGCATCAAAGAAGCTCATGTATTCCAGACCAGTAAAACGATGCAGGTCATCCGTCAGAGCCGGACTGGTGAGCGGCCCGGTCGTGAGTACGACGATCCCATCGGTGGGAATCTGGCTCACTTCCGATCGCCGCAGTTCAATCAGCGGATGTTGAGCCAGCACTTCGGTCAGATTACTGCTAAACACAGCCCGATCGACTGCTAACGCGCCACCCGCAGGCACAGCGTGTTCGTCTGCTTTGCCAATTACGATAGAGCCAAGGCGACGCAACTCTTCGTGCAAAAGACCAGAGGCGCGATCGCTTGCCTGTGCCCCAAACGAATTGCTGCACACCAGTTCTGCTAAATGCTCGCTGTGGTGAGCTGGACTGAGCCGCAGCGGTCGCATTTCATGCAAAACCAATGGTACTCCTGCCTGAGCAATTTGCCAGGCTGCTTCAGTTCCAGCCAGCCCGCCGCCAATTACCTGAATCGGTTTCATTTCTGTCATCGTTCCATCATCCCATCCACTTCCCATCTCCTCCAACCCTAACCCCCAACTCCTACCTCGAATACGTATGCAGCAACTCTATAAATCTCTGCGAGTTGAAGCTGCGGGGATCGCGGCGAGTGCCTGAGCGATCGACGGCTCGATGGGTAGTAATTCTATTATCGGGAACGTGGGTTTGGGCGACCACCCAGGCAAGCGACTGATACTGCGCTTCGGTGTAGCCGCTGTGTCTGCTGCTGTTGCCGCGTCCGTCGTTAGGCGATTCTAGTGAGGTGTGATAGGCGAAGTTGTTGACCGAAGAGGCAAAGGCAGGGTTAGTTCTCACCGTCTCTGGGCCATTAGGACCTTCAAATACGGAACTGCCTGCCCCAAAAGCTCTCAACTCCGGTGGCACGATGTAAACGACGGTGCCGTCTCGCTTGATGAGGGAGTGATAGCTAACCTGGTCTTCGTCTCTGGGATGCGGTGTCTGAAAGGTGTTGATAGCGCTGGAGGCAGACCCAACGGTTTCGTGAATGACGACGATCAGGTCATTGGAGACGAGCCTGCCGTCTGAATCTTGAGCAAACCGTTCGCCATAGTTAGTGGGATGCGCTGGAGCGCTCTCCTGACGAGGAACATAGCCCGATGGCGAAGCCGTTGTTCCCGGCAAAATTGGCTCTGGAAAGGGTGGCTCTGGCAGCGGCATCCCTCGCAACATCACGGGCGAATTACCCGATTCGGCTGAGGTGCTGCTGTTCTGGTTTGCCTGACTGATCAGGGTTGGAGAATCAATCGAATTCCACGGAACAATTCTGGCGATCGCCCCTCCGCTTAACCCTAAAATCACGACCAGCGTAACCAATCCTAAAAGGAGCGATCGCCCCACAGCAGTTTGAGTGAGTTTCACAGCAATCTCAAAGCAGATAATGAATTTATGCAGAACTCAGCCTTTTGAGGAATACCCTTCTGCCAAAGAATCAACTACATCATATAGTCAAGCTGGCGTTGCTGATTTCAGGAACGAATGAGTCTGTAACAGACCAATCACCAGACACCAACTTATCTCCAGATGCAGCAAAGCTGCCAAGTTTAACGGGGTTAAACAGGATGGAAACTAAGATTATTCTGCAAGAGAAAGACATTAAGCGGGCGATCGAAGAGTACATCATCTCCCAAGGACAGGGAAAAATATTGGCAATCCGGCTAGAACAGGGCGATCGCAATGTTGCCTCCGATCCCAGAGAGTTTTCTAGCGTTTACGCAGAAATTGACCTGGAAGTAAAAGCAGAGTCAGCGGACAGTTCAATTTCATAGAGAAATTCTATGAAATTGAACTGTCCGCTGTTTTTTTCCTGAGCCCGATTGCCAATTTAGCTAGTTCATCGCTGGAATTGCGATCGCCCCAACAAAAGGATTACCTGTGTCTTTACTGCACCAATTCCAAAGCACGTTGGGTTAGGGCAGCAGCAGTGATGCCGTTGAATTCCATCAGCTGGGTGGCAGTGGCAGTGGTTTCGCCGCGCTTCCAGGCAAAGGTGTCGCGCTTGGCAGTGCTGCGGAGCATAATTGGCTCTAACATGCCGCTGGCTCCACCTGTGATGCCGATCAGTGCATCGCCGCCAAACAGGGACTCAAATTTAGCATCGTCCAGGAAATCGCCGTCTGGCTCGGAGCAAATATCCCAGGCAACGTCGCTGGGACGGTAGAGACGACGGGGACTAACGATTGAGACGACGCGAACACCAATGCCCTGACTTTGAAGTTGGTCAGCAGCTTCAAGAGCGGGGATCAGAGTCATGTCGCCAATTGTGGCAAGCACAACAGTTTTGCTGCCGCTGGTTTCCTGGAGGGCGATCGCTCCGTCTCTCAACGCCTGCTGAGTCTGCTTAAAGGTTGTGCGAATTGGCAGCGGAGACTTGCTGGCAGTAATCACAATTCCCTTGTTTTGGGTGGACAGTGCCCAGTCGTAGCAAACTTGGATGCTGTTGGCGTCCGGAGGAAACAGCGGAAAAACGTTGCCGTTTCGCATCATTCCAGCAAAATAAGCTTCGATTTCGGGGCGCTGATGGGTCCAACCGTTACGTCCTTGTTCCAGTGCGCCAGCGGTGAATAGGGTGACGGTAGAAGGCGTGGAGCGACGCAATTCTGCCATTGCCTGAGTGACGGTCTGCCAGATCGGTAAGCCGTTGATCGCAAAAGATTCGTAGGAACACCACAGCGATCGCCCACCCATTAGCGCCAGTCCTGCTGCCAAACCTGCACAGGCATCTTCGCTCAGCGGTTCATACACCTGCCCGTTGGGGCTCTGGTTGTAGAGCGGGTCAGTTGTGGGGTGAATTACCTTTAGCGCCTGGTTAATATTGCCGATGCCAGAAGCTTCATTGCCGTCTGCGTTGGTGACGACAAATTGGCGATCGCGTTCTCCCACCGTTCCTACCAAGCGACCCATTGCGGTAGTAGAAACTTGCTTGTCGCCACCAACCGGGAATTCTTCTAGCGGCAGTTCGCCCAGATCAGGGATCGGTAACACGGATTCCGTAACGGACGTTTTCGCAGCGGGGCCACCACCTGCCCTTTCAGCGTTAGTGCGTACCAGTTCCCAGGCGGCGGGAGTTAGGGCGCGGGCTTTGAGCGCGGCGATTACCTCCGCATTTTCTAAGGTGTGATGGGCATAGAGGTTGTGAGACTTGGAGCCACGAGCATGAACGCCCGCACCCTTAAGCTGCTTGATGATGAATACGGTTAGTTTGCCGCCCAGTGCTGCACAAGCCGCTTTGTCCGCAGCTTGCAGTACGGCTTGGGTAAATGCCAAGCGGCGCTCAAAGGAGAATGCGGTGCTGTCTACATAGTCTCCGGGCTGATTCTGGTCGTCAAAGTCTTTTGCGTCAACTAGCACGATTTCCTCGAAGCCGTTGCCGTGCCAGTAGGCTGTCATGCGTTCGTTGGACTGAGTAGACACCATGCTGTGGTGTTCCTGAGAATAGCCATTCCACACGAGGACGGGCAAAAAGTTGGTTACGTCAGGGTAGGCGGTGTGGAAATGCGCCATCGAACTCATGACGTAGGGTTCGCCCAAACCACCATCGCCTACAGTGAAGGGGAAAAGCTTGTCACGGTGCAGCAAGGCGGCCGACATGGCAAAGTGTTGTCCCTGTCCTAGTGGCCCAGCAGGCGCAAGAATGCCAGGAATGAAGCCAGACAAGTGCCCTAGCAAACCGTGCTGTTCTCGGAAGCGATCGCGCAATTGCTGCACAGTGCTGATCCCCATGTCTTCAAGGGAGCGATCGATAAACATGGCGCTGTAGAAACCGGGGGCGTGATGTCCGACTTCTGTAAGGATGTTTTTGTAGCCAAGCATGACCAATGCAGCATAGGCTTCAACCTGACTGGCAAATCCACCAGGATGTCCAGAGGCTTTGCTAGCCGTCACTTGCAAAATCATGTAGCGCAGTGCATCGGCAGCCAGCAGCGTTTGATAGACAGCAGCGGGATCAGTTGGATCGCTGATCGCACTTTGGTTAGCGGCGATCGCTGGCGTTTTGCCATACGTCTCAAACTGGGGCAAACTATCAGCAAAATATTGAATCCCTTCGCAAAAAGCAGGAGTGGTTGAGGAGAGTGGAGTGACTGCGGTCATGCTTCAGATACCTACTGCGACTACAGAATTGACGAGCGATCGCACTCGTCAATTCATACTCATAGTACACAGCCCTCTAGACAAAGAAAATTAGAAAAGCGTTGAATGTCCTAATAGCCCTCATAGCGGTTCTTGATGAACCACTCCTAAAACTGCACTACGTTTCCTCCTCGTCGGGCTTTTCGGGTTTGAGCAAGGGGAAGGCGATCGCATCGCGAATGCTGGCACAATCACACAGCAGCATTACCAGGCGATCGATACCAATACCCACGCCCCCTGTAGGTGGCATTCCATATTCCAGAGCCGTGAGAAAATCCTCATCTACGCCAGGAGCTTCCAGATCTCCGGCAGCTTTACGGGCAGCTTGGGCTTCAAACCGTTCTCGCTGGTCAATTGGATCCGTCAACTCAGAGAAGCCATTTGCCGTTTCACGTCCGACTACAAACAGTTCAAACCTCTCTACCAAACCAGGTTTGTCCCGATGGGGTTTTGCCAAAGGCGAAATTTCCACCGGATATTCCAGCACAAAGGTGGGTTGAGTCAGTTGCCCTTCCACCTTTTGCTCAAACGCTTCGTTCAAAACATGTCCAACGCTGGCACATTTGTCTGAATCAACCAAACCTGCTGCTTTAGCCGCTGCTTTTGCTTCGTCAAGCGTTTTGAATTGGTTGAAATCAAGTCCCGTTTGCTCTTGCACAAGGTCATGCATTGTAGCTCTTCGCCAAGGTGGGGTTAGATCGATCGCCTGCCCTTGATAAGTAATTTGCAGCGTTCCCAGAACATCTTGAGCGGCAGTCGTAATCAGCCCTTCAACCAGTGCCATGATGTCGCGGTAGTCAGCGTAAGCCTGATATACTTCCAGCGTCGTAAACTCAGGGTTGTGGCGGGTCGAAACGCCCTCATTGCGAAAAATTCGTCCCAGTTCAAACACGCGCTCAAATCCGCCCACGATCAGCCGCTTCAGATGAAGTTCTGTTGCGATTCGCAGATACAGATCCATCTCCAGCGTGTTGTGATACGTGATGAAGGGACGAGCTTCTGCCCCCCCTGCTTCTGCTTGGAGAACAGGAGTTTCAATTTCAATGAAGTCGTGTTGGTCTAAATAGCGCCGAATCGCGGCTGTAATCAAGGCGCGACGACGAAAAGTTGTCCGTACTTCTGGGTTAACGATCAGGTCAACGTAGCGTTGGCGATAGCGCTTAGCCACGTCGGTGAGTCCATGCCACTTGTCGGGCAAGGGCAACAGGGATTTGGTCAGAATGGCGTACTGCTTGACGTAAACAGACAGTTCTCCCTTCTCGGTGCGCTTGATCGTGCCGCGAACGCCAAGAATATCGCCTACATCCGTAAGCTGCTTGACATGATTGAACGCATCGGGGTCACGCTCCGCCATGCTTTCTTGGATTCTGGTTTTATCCAGATAAAGCTGAATCGCGCCTGTCTCATCTTGCAGGGTAAAGAAGGCAAGTTTACCAAAGACGCGCCGCGCCAGAATGCGTCCGGCGATCGCCACTTCTACATCGACCTCTTCACCACTGGCTAGGTCAGCGTATTTTTCCTGAAGGTCAGCCGCATGGTGAGTTGATTCCCATTGATAAGCGTAGGGATCAAAGCCTAATTGCCGCAGTTGGGCAACTTTTTCGAGTCGGGCAGCGCGAATTTCGTCGGAAGACATTTGAAATTGGGGATTAGGAGTTGGGAATTGGGGTGGAGAGGGGCTAGCCCCTTAATCTTGCTGATGGGCAAACTGATAGGCACCAATCGCTGAAAGGGCGATCGCAATCAGCAGCAGCACCGGAATACTGTACCAGGGAAACTGCGAAATGGGCAGATAAGCCGCCGCTCGTAGTCCAATGCTGGTGTAAGTCAGCGGCAGACAGTAGACAACTGCTTTGAGTATCAGTGGCAGGGTGGTCGGATCAAAAAATGTAGCACCCAAAAAGGACATTGGCACAATCAAGAAATTATTGAGTAAACCAACGCCTTCTAACGACTTGACGTTTAGCCCAACAATGACACCGAGTCCTGCAAACACAGAGCAGTTTAGGACTAGCAGCAGCAAAAACAGCGGATTGAGAAAACTGAACTGCCCCGTAAACAGGATAGCAATCAGAATTACAGAGGCAGAAGTCATTAAGCCGCGTACTACGCCTGCAAGCATTTTTCCCAAGAAAAGCGCTAGCGGATGAACAGGCAGCAGCAGAATTTCTTCAAACGTTTTGGTGTAGAGACGTTCGCCGCAGATGGAGAAGGTTGTGCCACCAAAACTAATGGTCATGGACGACAGTGCTACCATTCCCGGCAAAATAAACTGGAGATAGTTGTCACCGACCGGCGGTTCCATAGCTGAATCTAAAGCACTGCCTAACCCCAGCCCAAACGCCAAGATATAGATCAAAGGAGAAATTAACCCCGAAGCCGCAACCTGAAGGATGCGAACTCGCAAGTCGAGCCAGTCTCCCCAAAAAACGGTAAGGCTATCTGTGAAAATGCTGCGAAGTAAAGAAACTTTGTAGGTTTTACCCAACTGGAGCGGGGGTTGAGAAGCCACTATTATTGCGACCCAATGATAACGATAAGTAAGTTTTTCCCTATTTTTACATCTCTTGCCTGACCAACCGACATTTTTTTGGAATTGGGGATTAGTTAGTAGGAGTATTGGCAGAACGAGTGGACCAGGGCTTAAGCTAGACTAGTAGAGATAGAAATTTGTGTAACTTTAGTTTTTAAGTAAACAAACTCGATATATAATCCCCTGATTTAATGGTCGGTTGCTAAGTCTGCAATTGCGTTACGAACTACTCCCTACACCGTTGTGAACCCAAGTTGCTATGAGACGTAAGACAAAATCACCCCCCAGACCACCAGCACGCCAACCGCAGGATCGATATCAGGAATCTTCAGGGCGATCGCCCATCATGGCAGCTTTGAACGCTACAACAATGGCAATTCTGGCAGGAATCTTTATCCTGGGAGTTGGGATCGGTGTCGCGATTAGCTCGACCGCAAACTTCACCCCAGAAAACGTCGCCTCTCGCGAATTTATTGATAGAAGTGCGCCCAACGCTGAGATCTGCGTTCAATATGGCGCGAGTGCGGTGACGATGGATATGAGGGCGTTTGTGACGCTTAGCCCGTTTAATGTCTATATCTCTCAGCCGTCGATGCAGCCAGGTTGTGTGCTTCGGAATAACAACTGGGCAGTTTTAGAGCGAAACAATCTGATTTCACCTCAGCAGGTACGCGAGTGTAAGAACCGGATGAACACCTTCGGTTTCACGGGCAGCATTGAGGGGAATGGTAGAGAACCCAAGATTGACTGCATCTACCAAAATGACAGCGCCAAGAACCTGTTCCTTGACCAACCCGGGGGTGGAAGCGCTCCACCAGAATCCCAACGGTTCTAGCGATAGTGTCAGTTACCTGATTGTCTAAAAAAGAGAGGTAGGACTAAGTCCTACCTCTCTTTTTTCTAAGCTGTACTGTACGTCAAGTCTATGGTCGGGGCAGATCTTCGGTCAGACGCACTTCTACGATCTGGTTGGGCTGAATGATGGCTGGCTGAGGAGCAGTTAAATAGGTCGCAGTCGCACCCGCCGCAAGTCCGCCCAGTAGCCCGATTCCAGTGAAGCCACCTAACACGGTTAGCGCTAAGGCACCCAAGGCAGAGTTTTGCAGCAAAATATCTTCAGAAACTTCGCGATCGCCCGCTAACGTTGCTGATTCTGCCTCTAGCAAAACGTTCTGCCCCTGTAAGGCAATTGCTTGCGCAATAAATTGGCTGCCCTGACTGCCCGTTTCAAACCGTCCGATTACCTGAGTCCCCGCTTCTGCAATCAGGTTGCCGTTGCGATCGAGAACAGGCTGATCGAGCAACAGCACCTCTTGGCGTGGCACACCTGACTCCAAAGGTAAGCTGGTTTCTCCCGGATAGCGCAAACTCAGTGTCGTCCCTGAAGGCAGCAAGATGTTAGGCGAAGTGGGAGCAACTGCCACGTTTTGGTCAGAGAAGACGTTTTGGTCAGGTAAATCATTCTCTGGTAGCTCATTTTCTGACAAATCGTCCTGGGGTGCAGTTGCGGTTGAAGCTGAAGAAGGTGGCGGACTGTCAGGTTGCCTAGATATGGGTCGCCCAAATTCAATTTCATCTTCTGACGGGGCAGGGGATGCTGACGCAGCCGCAGTTGGGCTGGGAATTGTGGATACGGGTGGAACACTAACTTGACTCGTTGGATTGGGCGAGAAGGTCGCTGGGGGGAGGGCGGCTGGTGGCGGCGATTGAGACGGAGCGACAGGCGTATTTCCGGGAGGTTCCACAACGGTTGGATTGCTTGGCGCTTGGCTGAGGGGCGGCACCGCAACTGTAACCGACGGGCTAGTCGAAAAAGTTGCTGGAGGTAATGCTCTAGGAATTTGTGGGGCTGGTGCGATCGCCTCTGGTGCTTGCCCGTCCGACTCTAGAGCGATCGGCTCTGATTCTTCCTGCATTTCGGGCTCTGGGGCGATCGCCTCCGGCTCCGTCTGCGCTCCTGGCTCAAGCGTCATAATCTCTTCCCGTGCTTCGGGTTCCTCTTGCACTGGCACTGCAAAATTTTGCTCAGCTTCAGCGCTCTGGGCTGGTGAGGGTTGAGCTTCAGGTTGATCAATTTCAATTTGAGGTGAGCTTGCTGCTGACGGAAGTTCTGGTGTCGGTGAGACTGCTTCGTTGATGGGTTCTTCAGCTTCTAGCGCGATCGCCTCATCTTCCTCAGAACTAACTTCACCCTCCTGAGCGTCTTGAGAAGTAGGTTCAGTTGCCACGTCATCAGAATTTGCTAAGTTTTCTGGCAGCTCAGCGGGCAAATCCTGTTCACTCTCCTCAGGCTCGACCCGTTCGGCAACAGATTCGCCATCGGGTTCTGTTTCACTGGTGGGAGGCACCAATTCCAGGTTTTCGGGTACTTCTGAAGCAGGCTCGACTGGAATTTCCAGTGCCCCCGGTTCCAAAGGCGGTAACTCTGCTGATGGTAACTCTGCTGATGGTAACTCTGGAACTACATCCGCCGTTGTCTCAGATTCGGGAGTTACCGCTGAATCAGTTTCTGGAATCACCTCTGGGACATCAGAATTGGCATCGAAAATATTAGGTGACGTGTCAGGAACGACAGGAGCAGGATTAAGCTGAGGCAAGTCGTTCCCTAATTCTGCTGCTGTCGTCTCAGGTTGAGGTGCTGGAGAAGGGGCGATCGCTGTCGTTTCTGGTGCAGGTGTCTCAGGAATGACTTCTGTTGTCCCAGCGTCGGATGCTTGCACCTCTGGGTGTGGCGGCTGAACGGGAGCAGGTTGGACAGGGGCAGTTGCAACATCTGGTGCAGCAGATCCATCGGTCAATAAAGGACGTAGTATCCAGCGATCGCCTTCTTGACGCAGTTCCACCTGTCCTGGAGCAAACTCGACATCTGCAACCAGTTCAATCACAATTCGCGTTAGCCCAGGTTGAAACTGACCCACTCGAATTTGACGCACTGCCCCATTAAACACTTGCTGCTCTGGTACAGCCCCAATCTGAGTATTGGGCAAATCTAGGACAATCCGGGGGGGCTCTGCCAACAAAAAGTAGCGGGGAGTGGTGCCCTCTGGCACTGTAACTCGAAGCTCACGGGTGTTAGGGTCAAACTGCCAGTTGGTTAATGTGGCTGCTTCTGCGGGAGCAATGGCAGAGAAAGGAGCGATTGCCCCAATTCCTATCAGGCTCAACCTCAACAATGGATTGCTAATGGCAGTTAATGTTGCCAAACCTAAGCTAAATCCAACTCGCACAAATTTTGCTTTTCGCATTGTTCCGCGCATCAACCAGAGTAACTTGATGGATCTTCTACTGCCACATTCCGGCGGGTTAGACGATAGACTTGCTGCTACACACAGCGGTCTATCACGTGCAATATCTTACAAATAGAGCCAGAAGCCGTCGTTAGGCATGGTGTTAAGTTTAATCAGTCTATTGCTTAATGACAAAAATAATTGCTTAATTGTTGATTAACTATTTTTCTAGTTAAAGAGATAAACATTCAAAGAGATTAGAAATATATATTAAAAGATGTCTGAAAAGTCTCAATTTGTCCGAGATACTCATAGGGTCAAAGCATTCGGGCAAAGTTTCCTCTAATTTCAGGCGATCGCCTACCGAATGCTTCGTCCCTACACAAGACATTAGCTACTTCTCAGACATTCTGTTAAAACAGCAGTATATCTCTTGAAAGCAAAAAGTTTCAGGAATGATAACGTTTCGGTTTCATACTACTCCAATGTTTGAAGTAGCCAAACCTTTAAGAGATTTGAAAAGTAGCAACTGTCGTCTGTAAGGGCATAGCATTCAGCAGATGATCCCCAAAGTGAAACCAGGAAACCCGGAGAACAGGTACCGCAAAGCGAAATCCCTGCTGTTAAACAGCCTCAGTTTTGGTATCTAAGTCAGCAGGCTGACGAAAATGCGAATACATGAGCAGACCTATCAGCCAATCAAGTTATTCAATTAATGGAAGTTTGACGGGTGAGCAGTAGTCTCAAAAACGAGAGACTCAGGATGATTAGAAATAGAACTAGACCAATGGTGCAGGCGTAGCTTCTCTCTAAGTCCTGGAAGGCAAGATCGTAGACGTAGTAGACGATCGTTTTAGAGCTATTTCTAGGTCCGCCTTGAGTCATGATGTAGATTTCTTCAAATACTTTGGTGGCAGAAATAGCGGAAATGATGGCAACCAGAAACAAATAGGGTTTCATCAGCGGTACGGTGATGTCCCAGTGTTTGAGCCAACCGTCAGAACCGTCGATCGCCCCTGCTTCGTATAAATCTGCCGGAATTGCCTGCAGTCCTGCCAGATAAATCACCATGTAATAGCCCAAGCCTTTCCAGATGGTGACTGCCATGACGCTAAATAGGGCAAAGTTAGGACTGGTGAGCCAGGGGATACCGTCAGTGGTTAGGTGGAGCGATCGCAGCAGCTGATTGATCAAGCCAGTTTCTGCATAAAGCCATCTCCAGGCAATGCCAGCGACGACCATTGAGATTACGACAGGCGTATAGTAAGCTGCCCGAAACCAGCGAATACCCGGTAGCGACTGGTTGACCAAAATTGCTAAGAGCAATGGCACAATCACCAAAATTGGCACCACGCCAACCAGATAGAGAACAGTATTGCCAAGGGTTTGCCAGAAGAGGCGATCGCCCAGCAACCGCTGAAAGTTTTCTAATCCAATCCACTGAGGTGGCTGGGTTACGTCATATCCATAGAGCGTAAAGCTGAGATAAAACGCTTGCAGAGCAGGATAAAAGACGGTCAGCGCCAGAACGATGAGAGCAGGCAACAAAAATAGATACGGACTGAGCCGCTGTTGAATCGTCGCCCAATTCCAGCCTCGATTGATTTGTGCTTGATCCTGCATTTCGGCTGCTTGCGTAAGTTCTCAAAGCATTATTTCAGGCGATCGGATTTCCGAACAGGGTTTTACAAATTTTTCGTCAAGAGAGACTGTCATCTGACTTTAGTTTTATAGTACACTTGTACTAAATAAATATTACTGTTGTACTACTAGTACACTACAAAACCTATCTACCAGTACCCTATAGTCCGCTGCTCAACCGCTTCATCTAAAAGTTTTAAGGCTGACAGATTTGCAACTTCAAGCATTTTAGCGGTCCTTAGATTTTTAGCGCGACGGTCAGTCAATCAATTCTGGCTTGCAGATTGAGGGACATGCAGGGTAAAGCTTTACCCTGCATGTCCCTCAATTACACCTTCGCTCAGGAGCCGCAGAGCATGTCAACCCGATCGCGTCGTCCCTACTCCTCTCCTTCATTCCCTCCCACTCCCCAAGGAGTCAGAACGATGAATCAGCGTCCCCCCCGCAAGCGCAGACCCCGCCGTCCAGTGAAGTACCTCTTGGCGGGAGGCTCAATGCTGGCGATCGTCGGTGTACTAGTGGATTTACGGACTGTGTTTCAGCCGCCACCTGATCCAGATGTCTGTCAGGAAGTTGTGCAGTCTCAGGCGGTGTTGTCAAGAGATGAGTTAGCTCGCCTGCTGAACGTGTCGGAGCGAGACAGTAAATCAACGGTGCACGAAATTGTCAGCGAACCCTATTGCACATTGCCTGACGTAGAAATTCGCGAGGGTGTAACGGCCAAGCGAGAAGCTTATCCTCTGGCATTCGATCCGCAGACCTGGTTTGTCGTTCTGTATGAGGGGGAGGAGTATGCGGGCTACTCGTTTGTGTTTCAGCAGTAGGGTGTTGCTTTCGGTGCTGCTGCTAGTTGGTGCGGGTTGTACTAAACCTAGTAACGTTGCGCCGCGTGTGCTTCAGATCCAGCAGAATTGGCAGCTTCAACCCGGTAGTGAAATCGCTGGACACCGCATCTTAGGTGGGTTGGGAGACGTGTCAATTGCGCTGGATGGCAGTAAGGTGTATGCCCCATTCGCTGGCAAGGTTGAACCCCACCGAGATGATTGTGTGGTGTTTTCTAGCCCAGAGGTTCCGGCTTATCTGCTCAGGCTGTGCGGAGTGCGCCGTCCTAAGTTGGGTCAGGTAGAGCAGGGAGAGGCGATCGCTTCGGCTAAATTTCTCCAGTTTGCAGCTCTGCGCCGACAGCCCGATGGCAAATGGGCAATGGTCGAACCGTCTACTGATGTTCTTGAACGCACTTTGAAATAGTGAGAAGCCCCAATGAACAACTTTCACCTGTATGTAGTGCGCCTGATGGCGTTAGCACTGCTAGCGATCGCCGCTGTCCTGGGAGTTTCGCCCGATGCCAGTGCTGCTAGCTCTGAATTGGTTGAAATCAGCTTTGACCTTGCTCCAGTTGCCCCCAGCTCCCCTGCCTCTGCTCCGCTGGCTCAGCCTCCAAAGCCGACTCCAACTTCTCAAGCAACACCTCAAGTCAAACCACTCCAGATTCCGACGCAAGCAACTCATGTTCCTGTTGGAGTCGCAGACACTTCCAAGGCAATAGCAGAATTACCGCCACCGCCACCAGAGGTGTATGTGACGGAGCGATCGCCCCAACCCACTCAACCGGAAGTTCAACCTGAACCTGTCGAGCCCAAAGTTCAACCCACCGAAATTCAGCCCGAATCAGTTGAACCCGAACCTATTCAATTTGAAACAGCACCCACTCTGACTGCTGCACCCCCTACTCCCAAACCTGCCCAATCTTTCGCCCAGGCTCCCATTCGCCAGCCCAAACCTTCCACTCGAGCCGCTGCCGAGCCAACCGCACTTAGCTTCGAGCTGAACTCCACAGCGTCTAGCCCCACGCCATCACCTACACAAGTACAAGCTTCACCCTCTGGGCAAGGCGGTCAAGCAACCCCAACCCCCAACCCCCAACCCCCAACCTCCTCCCTAGACGCACTCTTCCAGAACGGCTCCAACTCAATTGTGGCAAAAGCGGTTGGCAGCGCCGAGGGCACACGAACCCCCGACGGTGGCAGAACCTGGGCTTTCCAGGGACATGTCGATCCGGGCAACGGAGTTTGGAACTTGGGTACTTTCTCGTATCAGCATGGAGCAAATTCTCCTGATGAAGCTGACCGAAAGCAGCTTGAGCGGCTCAGAGGGCAGGCTCAGACCCTCAGACGAGCAGCACTGGAACGAGGAATTACCCTAACGCTGGAAGAGGAACTGAATGGGATTGATCTAGCAAATCAGTCTCCCCGTGCCGCACTCAGTCGAGGTGGCTACATAGATCGGCTGAAAGAGGCACATGATGTAGGCTTGCGCGGCTCGGATGCAGTGCTGTGGGCGCGGACTCGTTCTTTCTTAGATCCAGATACAAATCGCTGGAATGCCCCCGGTTTAGGCAATACGACTCATGGAGTAACCAGTGACCAGGCTCGACGGATGCAGGCGATCGCCAAAGCAATTGAAATGCATCAACAAGTTGCTGCAACTCCATCAGCAGCCAGGGAAGAAGTACTACAGCCGATCGCCACTGCCTCTTCAAACCCTCAGCTTGAGCAAGTAGCAAGCTACCCGTCAACTACCAAGCAGGATGCAGAACGAATGGAGGAGATTGCCAATGACATCATCTCGCTCGATCTCGCACCGATGTAGTAATAAGATTCTTCGCAAAAAATTCTTCACAGAAGCAAGTAACAAAGCCTGAAAAAAGCTCTGTTAGGCTTGAAGTAAAGAGTAGGAAGGGCGATCGCTCCATAATTGCCATTTTTAAGATCGCCCTTATAGTGGAATCATTCCAACCTGCTTACCCTTTCTTGCATTCCTTTGTGGCTACTGTTCCATGTCCAATTCCTCTTCACCGCTGATTAAAACGTTGACCCCAGAACGCTGGGCGGGCTGGAGTATGGACTTTATTAATGCAGGCTATGCAGGACTGCTGGTCAAAAATGGGCAATTGGTGCGAAAGCTAGAGCCAGGGAGACATTTTAGCTTTGCGCTGCCCTGGATCGAGCAGTGTCAGTTAATCTTGGTAGACAGCAAAGTCCGTAACCTGGAGGTGCGATCGCAGGGGGACTTTCTGTCACAAGACCAGTTTTTGGTGAATATTTCACTCAACGTGATGTATCAGGTGATCGACCCCAAACGGGTTGCTCTGGAACTATCCGACCCGCTTGCGACCCTGACTAGCGCAGTCAAAGACTGCTTGGGGGTCGTGGTGGGGCAACTGCGGGTTGATCAATTAACCAATCAGGGCAGAGTCTTGATTCGGCAATATTTGCTAGAGAACATCGACACGTTTTACCTGTTAGGCTTCAATCTGGACGACGTGCGGGTGAGTGACATTAACTTCCCGCAGTCTCGCGGCATTATTCGTCAGGTCGAGGGCATGAGCGCTCGCCAGGAAGCCGAACACGAGGCAGCCCTAAAGGCACAGATTGCTGGCTTGACCCACCCCGCAGCACCAATTCAGCAGGTAAATATCGTTTCCGGTCGCGTAGGACAAACTGGCGAGGCAGCAATTCCGTTGCCGGATGTGGCGCTTGAGCAAACGGCAGTCTTGCTTCAGGGGCAGACGACCCCATCGACTAATCTGCCTCCGGCTAAAAAGGTGCCACTACCTGCAACGATGTTAGCCCCGGATGATGGGGCGCTTGCCCGTCTGGTTCACGTCACATCGGGTCAGAGCATTCCGCTTCCAACGGCTACCTTCACAATCGGGCGAGAACCTGCGAACAGCTTAGTTCTAGATGATCCGCTGTGTTCGCGCAATCACGCTCAGATCGTGCGTCAGAACAGTGAAGGAGGTATTCTCTACCAACTAATTGACTTGGGCAGCTCTAACGGCACCTTTATCGACGGACAGCGGCTTACTGCCCATCAGCCACGCTGGTTGATGTCCGGCAATGTAATTAAAATCGGTAGTCAGGAATGGAACTTTGAGGCTTAACCGTGACGATTGACTTCTTCCTGGAGCCAAGCATCAACGGGTTGCCCATCGCGCCGCCGCAGTTCAATTTCCACGACCATCACCAATCCTGAGCCAGGAGGGGCAGGCTGTTGGTGAAACAAAATATCGTAGTCGGCTGGATCTTCGCTGCGCTCTCGCAGCCAGTCTTGCACCTTGGTTGTGGCAAAGAACGATTGACCCTGCTCAAACATGCGGGTGATTTGCATCTGTAGGGTATAGGGATCGAGTCGGGCCATCGTTTCGGTTCAGCTAATTGAGTGCAATAGGTTGCGCGCAGTGTTGATGCAGCTATCATATCGCTTACTCAGGGCGGTCAGACAAATGGATTTGCTTGAGCGGGTAGATCACCCTGATGTAATGGGTGGCAGATCACCTTGGCTTGTTTGTAGAAGAGTCACCCAGTCTTGCCCTTGTAAGAGCCGACTGATTCTGAGCGTGAGGCTATTCGACATAAGGTAAGGGTGACTAACGGCGGCTCTGAAGTTGAATCAGTGCTCGCTGGATGCGCTCCCGCAACTGTGCATCAGATTGCTGACTGGTTGTGATCAGGTTAAAGCGACCGATGTCCAAGTTGTTTTGCTCAACGATTGCAATTGACTGGTTGCAGTAATTGACGGCGATTTCCCGAATATTTCGATTCAGATTGTTGAGGCTGTTTGATTGATGGCAGGCGATCGCCGGAACATCGCGATTTCCAATGATTTGCTTGATTTGATTATAGGTTTCCTGCCGAATTGGCTCGATCGCCAACACAGAGCGGGCATAGTCCTCCACTTCCTGATCGGAAATTGCATTGGCTTGGGCATAAGCAGAATTACTGATCGCGACCGTGGCCGTACGATCGAGTGAGTTAGCCTGAAAACCGGGAACTAGCCCAGAAACCAGGCTTACAGTGGAAAGAATACCGATGACCAGCGGACGTACAAGGCGAGGTTTAAGTCGTCGAATCAGGTGAAAGGGTTTGTTCATAATTTTATGTAACAAATCGAGAATGAGAATACTACGTAAGGGTCTATTGTTTTGAACTATTTTAAGCGAGGGAAGTTCCAGCAAGGCACTTGCTTACGTAAGTATTTTCTGCTTTGTCATCACCTGATCGCATTAATAACCCCCTATATAAATCACTTCTTGAAGCGTGAATGGTACGCTACCGTTCACGCGAGAGGTCTAATGACTATGCGCTGCTACTTCTGAAAAAGCTGGCAAAGTTCAATCGTTTTGGTTTGCAGAATGGCGGTTTCTTCGGCGCTTCGCTTTAAGCCAGCTTCCAATTCCAAGAGAATCGGTAGCGCTTGCTGAAGGCGAGCCAGGGGAATGGTGCTAATCTCTTTCTGCAAAAAATAGATTTGTTTGGGATTGTTGACTTCTGCAGCCTGAGCGATCGCCCGTTCATCTCGCTCTCCAGCTTGAACCATCAGCTTTACCCACAGCCGAGTGCGAAACTGCCCAACTAGCGTCATGACAATTCGCAAAGCAGGCTCATTGCGGTTGAGCAAATCGGCAACCAGCGAGAGCGCTTTAGCCGTTTCTCCCTGACGAATTGCGGCGGCAAGCTGCAAACTGCTTTGCGTCGAAGTTGTCACCAGCATGGACACGGTTTCTTCAGTCAAAGGCTGCTTGCTAGAGCCTGCATACAGACACAGTTTTTCCAGTTCAGTAAACAACTGGCGGGTATCGTTGCCGATCGCCTCAGCCAGCAGTTGAATTGCGCCAGGAGTCAGCTTTACGCCAACCTCTTGGGCTGCCTGTCGCGCTCGTTGCACCAACTGATCGGTCTTCCAGGGTGAAATGGCAGCAAACTCACGAATTTCTGCTAGACGTTGCAGCAGCTTAGTAGACTTCAACCGACCATCAGGCTTAGTGGAACTGGTGAGCAACAGCACCACGTTGTCGGGCAAGTTGGGCAGGGTGCGCTCTAATTCAGCCAGGGTTTCCTCCGAGCAGCGCTGGCACAGAGTTGTTTCCACTAGCCAAACCAGACGACTACCAGAGCCAAATGGCGGGGTCATTGCCTGGTTGAGTGCCTGGGTAATAGCATCGGGCTGCTCTGGGGAAATTTTGTCGTAGTTGAAACTGACCCAGTCAGGATCAAGGGTGCGATCGCGCAGTGCCATCACCGCCCGATTTAACGTAAAGTCATCTTCTCCCCAGTACAAGAAAATCGGCATAGAACCTCCGGGGATCACTCCCTAAACTGAAAATTGATTGTATTTTTTAATCGGGGATCAGACGCTTTGGTCACTGTTATAAACTCGGATTATCGCTAGATTAGTTGGAAAGGCTTTCCGTAAGTTATATTCCTTGATTGGTATTGCTTAAATTTAGGATGCGAGGCGAGCAAGATTGGACGACACCTATCAAGTTTATGTAAATCGAGTGGCACGGATGACCTTACCTGAGTCTTATCGCTCTCAGGTACAGCATATTCAGGCATCCCCTAAATTTCAGCAATATCCAGGTGGGGATGCAAAGCCTGTGCCATTTCCAGGCTACTCGGTGATTACACCACCCTGGGTGGACGATGCAAAAAATGAAGAATTTTATCGCTGGCTGCAGTCCTATCAGCAGCAGCTTGTGCAACAGGTAGAGCCTGGTGTAATCGTGCCTTTGCCAGCCGACAGTTTTCATTTAACGCTGGCTGACCTGATTTGGGACAACGCTTATCACCATGCGAAGGAGAATCCGGACTTTGAAACCAAGCTGAGGGAACAGATTGGTCAAAGCCTGCAGCAAAGTCAGCCGCTGGTTCAGGGCGAAGGTCAAGTGCTGTGGCAGGCTTTGGGGATAATTGTGATGACCCGGGCAATCGGAGTTTGTCTGGTGCCCGCTGATGAAAGCTCGTACCAGCGAGTGCTGAATATGCGGCGATCGATTTACCAGAACTCTAACCTGATGGGGCTGGGGATCGAGCAGCAATATCATTTTACAGCGCACATTACGCTGGGCTATTTTGGCACTGGCTCAATTCAGTCTGATCGCGATCGCCTCGGTCAAGTGCTAAACGATCTGAATCAGCAGCAGCTAGAGTCAGGCACTCAAAAACTCTGGGTGCATCGGGCAGAACTGCGAAAATTTGACGATATGACGCGCTATTACCGCGAGGCGGACTGGCCAGCCCTGGAGTTTTAGCGATGTCTTCGCTATACCATCCCATTCTGATCGAGAGCTTTGCTGCAATCGATCGAGAGTTTGGCGACCACACCTTCAGTCCTCAAGAATATGCGATCGCCCGGCGGGTTATTCACAGCACAGCAGACTTTGAGTTTAAGCACCTAATTCGATTCAGTCCGGGGGCTATTGAGGGGGCGATCGCGGCTTTGCAGCAGCAAGTTCCCATCGTTACCGATGTCAGCATGGTCAAACAGGGAATCACAACGCTGGTTGCCAAAACCTTCGGCAACCCTCTGATTTCAGCGGTTGAGCAGGCGGAACAGGCGCTTCCTGGAAAAACCCGGACTGAAACAGGGCTGCTGCGCTGCTGGGAGCAATTTCCCCAAGCGATTTATGTGATTGGCAATGCTCCTACTGCATTGTTAGCGCTGTGTGAATTGCTCCGGTCCTCTGGAACGAATTCAGACCCTGCTTTGGTGATTGGCGCACCCGTTGGCTTTATTTCGGTTGTGGAATCTAAAGCGGCTCTTGCCCAAACCACAGTTCCTCAAATTCGGGTGGAAGGGCGCAAGGGTGGGTCTGCGGTTGCTGCCGCGATTCTCAATGCGCTGCTTGTTTTGGCTTGGGAAACTGAGTAGACAGCATAATCCCCTGTAGGGCGTAGCATTCGGGCAAGTACTTCTGGTTTATGCCAAAGTTTATTTGCCGAATGCTGCGCCCCTACGTTTGTTGGACGACAAATTTGTAGAATGACAGATTCGGGTGGGGGGACGCTCATCTTCACAGTGTTGCCCGGAATTGTGAAGTGTTTGTGGCCTTAATGAACCGCTAATCTGCGATTAACGCAAACCGCTATCAGGCTTAATCTCAACCTCGTATTTTTGCTGAAGTCATCAAGCAATTTATGGGGTGAGCATTCCCACTCTGTGAAAAATTGCTGAGATTCTCATCCTCTTCCCATAGCTGCTGTCAAAGCAGTTAAGGACAAGGGTAAGCGCAATTCTATTCAACAGTTTTTCGTGGAGATCTACTATGTCCCGTCTATTCAAGCTGGCATTCCTAGCTGCTGCGGCTCTAGCAATTTTGCCTGCGGCTAAAGCTGAGGCAATCACGTTGAGCAGAACACCAACCCTGAATGGTGAACTCCCTATCGTCATCGGGCATCGGGGCGCAAGTGGCTACCGCCCAGAACATACGCTGGCGGCTTATGAGTTGGCGATTGATATGGGGGCTGACTACATTGAGCCTGACCTGGTATCAACCAAAGATGGTGTGCTAATTGCACGGCATGAGAATGCGATCGCCATCGTAGACCCAACCACAGGTGCCGTTACCGAAGCAACGACTAACGTTGCTGAACTGCCTCAGTTTAGCGACCGCAGAACCACCAAAGTAGTCGACGGAGTCTCCATCACCGGATGGTTTACCGAAGACTTTACGCTGGAAGAACTAAAAACTCTGAAAGCCAGAGAACGGATTCCGCAAATTCGCCCTCAAAACGTTGCGTTTAACGACCGATTTGAGGTGCCAACCCTGCAAGAAGTGATCGATCTGGCAAAGCGTAAAAGTGAAGAGACAGGTCGCACCATTGGCATTTATCCAGAGACAAAGCATCCGACTTACTTTGACTCAATCGGGCTATCACTGGAAGAGCCGCTGGTCGAAACCTTGAATGCAAACGGATATGTCGGTGAAGATGCGCCCGTTTTTGTCCAATCTTTTGAGGTTGGCAATCTGCAACTCCTGAATACGCTGACGGACGTGCCGCTGGTACAGCTATTTAGCGACGCAGACGATAAGCCCTATGACTTTATCATCAATGGAGATACGCGCACTTATGGCGATCTGACAACCCCATCTGGTCTAAACGCGATCGCCAACTATGCTGATGGCATTGGCCCATTCAAGCGGCTGATTATTCCAACGAATGAGTTTAACCAGCTTCTGACTCCCACTTCTTTAGTGAGTGATGCTCACGATGCTGGGTTGTTAGTGCATCCTTACACCTTCCGTGATGAAGATGTGTTTTTAGCAGAGGACTACGGCGGCAACCCAGAGTTGGAATATGAGCAGTTCTTTAAGCTGGGAATCGATGGTTTGTTTAGTGACAACCCAGACACCGCCTTTGCTGTCCGCAACCGGATTGCTGGCAACCCCAATCAGTCTGTACCTGAGCCAGGGATGCTGCTTGCCTTGGGACTTGTGCCGCTAGCGGGTCTACTCCACCGCCGTAATGCTCAATCTAAAGCTTAAAGTGCTGGGCGCAGCGGTTGCTTAGCTCCTCGTGGTAGTGCAGCAGGTCTAAAGCGTTGGGTTCCGCGCTGCTCCACCCAACCTACAGATAGCAGAACCGTAGGTTGGGTGAAGCGCAGCAGAACCCAACATCTCAAGCTTGGTATGCCAGTGGGTTGGGTGAAGTGCAGCGGAACCCAACACCTTAAACTTCCCTACAAGGGATTTCTGCTACTTCTTCAGGCTCTCTAAGCCGTTTGAGGAAGCACACAGGGGGCGCAGCGCTTCAGTGTATCCAGAAAGGCAAACACGCCCGGTGGATGCAGCGCCTCTGCTAAGGTTGCAACACCAATAATCCGCTCCAGAGGAACGGGCAGGCTATAGGTTTTAATCCCCGATGGCAGTGGTTCAGCTGCAAGGCGTGGCAATATAGTCACCCCCAAACCTTGCATCACCATGCTGACAATCGTTGAATCTTCAGAAACCACATAAGCAGGCTTCAGCGATCGCCCAAGCTTAGCGCAATGTCGGTAAATCATACCCCCACAGCTTTCCGTTTCGGGATGCAAAATCAGCGGGTAAGAGGTTAGCTTTTCCCAGGTTAACGACCCGTCAGGTAGGTCTAACTTAGGCGACACCAACACGATATATTCGTCGCGCAACATCTCCCACGTTTCAAATTCTTTAGAAGTGGGCATATACGTAAAGCCAAGGTCAGCAACCCCTTCACGTATTGCTTGATCGACTCCCGAAAAGTCTTGATGCTCGGTGATTGAGATGGCGATCGCCGGATAGTCTTGATGAAACTGAGCAATCATTCCCGGCAGAATGTGCGTCGCTACGCTGCGAAACGAAGCAATGCGAACCTGCCCACCCCGCAACCCCTTAGACAGATTTGCCTCTTTGCTAATCTGCTCTAGCGTTTGCATCACCTGGCGGGCATATTGAATGATTTGCTGACCCACAGGAGTCAGGTTTGCGCCATGACGACCGCGCGATAGCAGCACCACGCCTAGCTCTGACTCTAAGGTGGCGATCGCATGACTCACGGCAGACTGAGAGACATCTAAGTACAGGGCTGCCCCACTAAAATTTCCGTGATCGGCGACTGCAATCAAGGCGCGTAACTGAGACAGCTTAATTCCATCACGACTGACATCTCTCATCAGAAACCATCCTGGACGCAATGTAGCAATACTACCTGACGCGGTTGTGAAGCGTGGGTTAAGCCAACGCTCTACAAGACAGCCACTTTAACGCTCAAACTTTTGTATGAATTTTATTCATGGATGTCATGCAGTGCGTCTTTTGTTTCTTCCTAAGAAAACTCCTAGATTAGATCGTAAGAACAGAATCTAGACAAACACCACAGAATCACTCATCAAAGCTCTGTAACTGGGAAGAAAGAATATGAGAAATTACGCAAATTTTAACAGTAGAGAAATAAGCCAGTCAACAAGCAATTTGATTTCTAAAAGTGCGCTGATTAAATCCAAAGCTCAGTCAGCTTTAGAGCATATTTGGAAGCATCTGCTCAATGCGCTATCTGGCAATTCTGAAGTGCAGATTCAGCGGGTTCGCGATCGCTCTGGTAAAGCTTACTGGAAGGTTTACGATCCAGCTACAGGCTACTACAATAGCCTATCTTCAGAAACCGAAGTAAGAATCTGGCTGGAGCGACGCTATTCCTTGTAAACCTTATTTACGTTGATTAGAGCTATTGAATAGGGATAGAGAAAGGAAATAGCTTGTTACGCTATTCTCTTCAAGAAAATTGACTCAACCAACCTAACTTTTGAGTCCGTTAAGCTTATAAAAACGGACTTAATCTGCATGGCTAATATCAGGAAAGCTTGCTTGTTTACTGCATTTCAAATAGAAATCAAGCACCACTTTTGCAGGAAGTAAACAATACTTTTCCTAACTGTTCATCCGGTTGGATGAATCACTTGGAGGACGGCGATCGTTCCTCAATCTACTTATTCTGATAGCACCACACATTTACGGAGCGTTATATGTTGTCCCTTTTTGCCTACGGATTGACCTATGGTCAAGCGGAGGCTGTCTTAGAGATCACACGATCAGAGCCATCTAGTTCTCGTACTGCTACACAAACTCCTGAACCTACGAATCAGGAACTCAAGCAAGATCTAGAGTCGAACTCAACCTACCTCAACGAGCAGATTCTAGAACTTCAGCAAAACTACTATTTAGAGCGTCGAGAATTCCTCTAAATCGCTAACGTCCTGCAAAATCTGTTGTCTGCACTGTAGGCAACACGATTTTTTCTATTTGTCGAACTACTACGGATAGAAGGACACCTTACGGCGCGGGGTCCCCTTCCACTCGTAGCCCTAATTTTTGAAATTGGTGTAGTAGGGCAGCAAATCTAAAGCGTTGGGTTTCGCTCTGCTCCACCCAACCTACAGCTAGCAGAACCGTAGGTTGGGTGAGCGCAGCGGAACCCAACACTTCAAGCTTGACGCGCTAGTAGTATCGGTTCTCTTTAAAGCGGGTCTGTTGAAGCGTGCTTCAACAGACTGGTTTCACATAAAATCGGCACAACGTGCTGTCAATAGATTCGATAACGAATCAATTGCTTAATCGCATCACGAGGCAGATGCAATTCTTCGATGAGCAAATCTTCTACTTGAGCAAATTCGACAGCTGGGAGATCAAGCTCCAATTCTCTCAGAATCGAGTCAGTGGTTCTAACCGTTACTTCCGTCACGTCCGCTCGCCGATCAATTTCTGCATCGATCGCCACAATCTTCACGGAAAAGGAAAGCTGCACTTCAGGCTGTTCATCCGTTTGAAGCTGAGCTGCCGTTTCATAAGCACCAGAGGTGACACGGGTTGTTACCCAATCAGTACCCACCCAAAATAGCAACCCGACCAAGATAAAAGGCAGCCAGAGCCAGATCTTTGCTCTACCCCAAAGTTTTCGCCAGCGAAATTTAGACATGGCAGGCTCAAAAGTATTTACAGCAAGCTCGGTAGGGTGCAAAAGTCGGAGAACTAACCGACAATACAGCAATCTCAATTGGGTACGCTTCTCACGACCCACCCTGACAACTGATTTAGGACTGCTATATGAGAATTCTACTCGTCGAGGATGATGTCGAACAGCTAGAACCCCTCCGCACCATCCTTGCCAAATCAGGTCATATCGTCGATGGCGTGGAAGATGGCGCTGTGGCTCAGCAACTCATTCAGGACAAGGAGTATGACCTGCTGATTTTAGATTGGCTGCTACCGAACGTCAGCGGGGTGAGCCTTTGTCAGGAATATCGGCAGGCTGGCAAAATGGCACCCGTTTTGATCCTCACCGCAAAGGACGCAGTTGCTGATAAAGTGACGGGTCTGGATGTAGGAGCAGATGACTATCTGGTTAAACCCGTAAATGCAATGGAACTGCTAGCAAGGGTTCGAGCATTAGGACGGCGATCGCCCCTGTTGCAGGGAGACACCCTGACGCTACAAGATCTCTGTTTGCATCTCACCACGCTAATCCTAGAGCGACAAGACACCAAGGTTTCTCTCTCTGGACGTGAGTTTCATCTGATGGAATATTTGATGCGCCATCCCAAGCAAGTGCTGAGTCGAGATCAGATCGAGCAATCGCTGTGGGAATGGGATGCCTTGCCCGAAAGCAAAGCCGTCGCTACTTTGGTGCATCGGGTGCGGCAGCGTCTCCAGGCAGTAGGCGCAGAGGATTGGTTGCAAACAGTCTATGGCATGGGCTATCGCCTTGCTCCACCAGAGTGACGCTTTAAGGAGCGCTCACCCCATTCTGTAAACTCTGTGTAACCTTTGTCCTTCAAGTTAGAGATTGATTTAGAAGTTCAGTCAGAACTTAGGATTGCAATTCTCGTGGGGCGATCGCGCGTCCCGATCGCTGATGCAAAGGGTGCTTTTATAACTCAACGCGCTGATGTTTAACCGTAGCCGTCAAGATCTAGCTCGTTGGTTCACCCTTTCAATGGGAAGCATTCTGGTTCTCTTTGCTGGAATCCTCTATTTCCTGGAAGCAAAAGAACAGATGCGATCGTTTGACCAGAACCTATACGACATTTGCCAGTACATGGCAGCGGCAGTTGAGGATGGCAACTTTCAAAACCGAAGACGCATCGACCTGGAGGATGTGCCAGTCTTAGGAGGAGATGTTTTACCGCTAAATACAAACCTGGTTTTTGTTCGCTGGTACAGCCCTGAAAGAGAATTGATTCAGTTCTTTGGAGATATCCCACCGAGCCAACTCCAAAGTGAATCAGGATTTCAAACTATCGTTGAAAGCAGTTCTACTGCTTCAAGCACAGCCACACCTCCAGAGGAACCGCTTCAATTCGACGGTTTCCTTTCAGAGAGCCGTTCTGCTGAAACTTTGGCTAACGCTGGAACAGTTCGACTGCGGCAGCTCACCCTTCCGGTCTATCAGGACGGTGTATTAATCGGTTATCTCCAGGTTGCTGTGCCTCTTACACCGGTTGATGAGTCACTGGGGCGACTTCGGTGGTTATTGGTATTTGGCGTGCCGATTGCGCTAGGGGCGATCGCCCAAACAGGATGGGTTTTAGGCGGGTTGGCAATGCAACCGATCCGGCAATCTTATGATCAGCTTCAGCGCTTTACCGCCGACGCTTCCCACGAATTGCGTGCGCCGTTAGCCGCAATCATCAATAACGCTCAAGCTGGGCTGATGGACCTGACCGACCCTCAAGAGCAACAGTTGCGGTTAGAAAAAATCATTAGTCGAGCAGAATCAATGGCAGCGCTGGTAAGCCAACTGCTGTTCTTAGCTCGAAATGAAGCACAACTGAAACCCGATTCTTTAAGAACGGTAGACTTAACCCGCTTACTGCGATCGCTTACTGCAGAATACACTCCCCAGGCAGCAGCAAAAGAATTGCAGCTGATTTGTGAACTGCCAGAACAACTGCTGATGTTGAGAGCAGAGTTAGCCTTACTGCGGCAAGCCATCACCAATCTGCTCACCAATGCGTTGCAATACACGCCCGCTGGGGGAACCGTAACGCTCAGCGCCATTCAACAAACTCAGCAAATTGTGATTCGAGTCCAAGATACTGGCGTGGGCATCTCAGCCGAAGATTTGCCCCAAGTTTTTGAACGCTTTTATCGGGTAGATCAGGTGCGATCGCGCCATACAGGTGGCTTTGGGTTAGGGCTGGCGATCGTGCAACAAATCATTCACGCCCATCAAGGAAAAATTACCGCTACCAGCAAAATTGGCGAAGGAACCACCTTCCAAATCGAATTACCCCTAAATCAGACCTCTTGAAAACCTCCTGTAAACTTTGCGTCGCACACTGAAAGATAGCAAGTCTGAAGGGTTTCACAACTGACTCAGGGCTGCTACAGAAGCAAACGTTAACAATGGGGTCAAGTCATGAAAGTTACTACTCTTTTAGGCATTGGTTTTGCGGCGATCGCCGCATCTGCTGTTCCTGCCTTGGTTTTGGCGCAAACCCAACCTGAACCTACGCGCCGAGTCAGCAGTACCGACATTGCAGGTGAAATTGTTGCCATTGACGATGGCGATTTCTTGCTCAATACCACTGAAGGTCAAGTCCTGGTAGATGCTGACGATCGCGCAGTCCGGCGAGCTAATTTCACCGTCGGAGAACAGCTCACTGTTACGGGACGCTACGATGACGACTCCTTTGAAGCCTACTCCGTCACCCGCGAAAACGGTGAAGTCGTTTTTGTGTGGGACTAAAGCAAACTGCAAAACAGTAGAGTCCAAAACTGATAACAGCGAGTTGACAACATCTCCCCAGAAGACCTGTTCCCTGCCTAGGTAGGGCAATATATCTAGTAGCCAAAAGCGTTGATGCGTCAGTCAACCCATTAACGCTTTTGACCTCTCCTTAATACCTTGAGTAGAACGCTATGTTTGCCAAATCGTCCTCTCAAACCCGGCATCTAGATCTGAAGGGCGCTGATCTCATTTGCGCCAGCTTAAGTGGAGCTAACCTGAGCAATGCTAACTTCAAGGGCGCTGACCTGAGCGGTGCAAACCTCAATGCAGCTAACTTGAGTGCCGCAGAACTGACAAACACATCCCTGATGGAGACTCGCCTGACTCAGGCAAACCTAAACAACGCTTCTCTCTGCAACGCCAATCTCAGATTCGCTGATTTAAGGAACGCAAACCTGAGCCACGCTGATTTAAGCAAAGCTCACCTTTGTCACACCAATCTGAAGGGCGCTAATTTGCAAAATGCAAATCTGACTGGCGCTTTTTTACGGGGAGCGAACCTGGAAGGGGTAGATTTGTCTACAGTTTGCCTCTGCAAAACGGTGATGCCCGATGGTCAGATTGAAAACCGAGACTGCACAGAAATAGAAACCCTGTAGGCTTAGAAAATTTCACCGCTTCTGAGCCGTCGCAAGAGCCAGTCAAATCGGGCTTCGGCGATCGCCACATTATCTGAAACCTTCGGTTCCAGACCATTTGCACCACCTTCTACCTGTGACTTATCTCGGTTGTAACCCAACTGCTGAACCGTCCCGCGCAGCCGATTGGAGAGCAAAATCGCCAGTGCGCGATAAAACCGGGAACCAAACCCTACATCCTGATATAGCTTTTGCGCTAGCTCCGCCCGCGGAATCGATAAAACCAACGCTTCATCAACTGCCTGAACCGTTGCAGAAGGTGGGTTGTCGTCGATGAAAGACATTTCACCCACCACATCCCCACTTGATAGCTTAGCGATTTCTTTTCCGCCCAGTGCTTCTGTTGAAACGGCCAAAGTGCCATCCAACAGCACATATAACGCATTAACAGCCTGTCCTTCACGGATGAGTACAGTGCCAGCAGAAATTTCTTCTCTGTTGCCTGTTCCTACTAACCAATCAATATCGTCATCACTCAACTCACCCAGAATAAATAGGACTTTCTTCATGATCCGTCTGTATCTCCGAGATTGTGCCATGCAGGATAGGTATTGCAGTCTCCTGAAGCACCCTGATAAGGAGATCTCACTCGTCGCCTAAGCGCAATGCAGTCCTAAGTAGACCGTTTGCCTGATTAAAGAATCTATCTTTTTATACCAATAATATTGACTTACCGTCCGGCTCAAACCGTTGTAATACCAATTCTCTTTAAGGCTCCAAAAGGTGCAGCTTGATAGAGCAACGGTATGAAAACCTTTCCCGCTCCCTTCTGCTTAAATCTTTCAGCGTCAATAGACTGCTTCAGAAAAAGAGAATGTGCAACTTACCCAAAGATACAAATTTTGTTTACATTCAGTTTCTATTGTCCTCTCTAAAGATAGACTACATGTTTTGCAAAACTTCGTTACATTTCTAAATAAGACGGCGTTAGAAACTTGGAGATTTAGCAATGCAAGATAATCAAAGCACTCAAAACTACTACGAAGGACAAGCTCAACGGAAGTACGGCGAATTTGCAACAAAATTTCAGTTCGGTTCTAACCCCAGCGCTGAAATCTGGAACGGACGATTGGCGATGATCGGTTTTCTATCAGCGTTGCTCGTTGAGTTGACCACTGGTCAAAGCTTCCTTCGCTGGCTTGGGTTGATGTAGTCCTAAGCTCAAACCTGAAAACGAAATAAAAACAAAATAGTTTGCAAATCTACGTTGGGGCTTGGCAATGCCAAGCCCCAACGTAGATTTGATTTGCTGGAAACTTTGCCTTACCCGTTCTCTTTAAAGAAATCTTGTTGAAGAAGCTTAAAAGATTTTCTCCATGCGGCGAAAGTCTCGCTCTATTTCTGACCAGAGAGAACGATTGTGAGGATCGGTGCGCAGCGCTTTTTTTAAGTAAATCCTGGCTTTGTCTAATTCCTTCTGATCAATCAGGTAACGACCCCAACGCTGATAGGTAATTGCCTGCCACTGACGCACTTCAGGATCTTTGGGAATCCGTTGGGCTAAACCTTCGACTAGGGCAATTGCTCGGGGAAAGCGATGATATTTCAACAACTGCTGCAACTGCTCATAAGAACTTTGCTTCAGCAATTGCTCTACCTCAGTCAAGGCTGGATTGCGTTGAATTCTGGGTGCCTTGCGAGTAACCTTAACCTCAACGGGCGAAGCAACTGGTGGTACCTCAGTCACGCCTACCTTACCAGCAGCAGGGGCCGGTATAGGGGGTTCACTTGACTCAGTTTCTCTATCAGGTGGAACCTGACTCATCAGAAACTTATAAGCATCAGTGAGTTGAATGAACTTTTCCTTTGCCTGCTGCTGATTACCAGGATTCACATCAGGATGGTATTGTCGCGCCAAACGTCGGTAGGACGCTTTAATTTCATCACAAGATGCGCCAGTTCGCAGTCCTAATAATCGGTAGCAATCTGCAAGGTTCATTGATAAGAAATGGCAGAATTTCAGTCAATTCTGCCACTAAGAAAGGTAAATTAACGGTTTAGATGCAAAATCACGCATAGAATAGCAGGATTTTTGCCTAAGGTGCCCGATCTTCAATTACCCGATCAATTAGCCCGTATTCTTTTGCTTCGTGGGCAGACATAAAGAAGTCTCGATCCATGTCTTTTTCGATCTTCTCTAGAGTCTGTCCGGTATTGCTAGCGTAGATGTCATTCAACTGTCTGCGAATGCGAATGATTTCTCGCGCTTCGATTTCGATGTCAGTTGCTTGCCCTCGCGTTCCACCAGATGGCTGGTGAATCATGATCCGAGAGTGGGGCAATGCTAAGCGCTTACCTTTAGTTCCAGCGGCAAGTAGGAAAGAACCCATTGAAGCAGCCAGACCCACGCAAATCGTCACGACATCTGACTTGATGTGCTGCATGGTGTCATAGATAGCCATCCCTGCTGTGACCATGCCACCAGGAGAGTTGATGTAGAGAACGATGTCCTTACCTGGGTCTTCAGAGTCCAGGTAAAGCATGACAGCGATAATTTGGTTGGCGATTTCGTCGTCAACATCTTTACCTAAAAAGATGATTCGTTCACGGTAAAGACGATTGTAAATATCGATCCATTGAGTATATTGCTCCCCCGGTAAGCGGTAAGGAACTTTAGGAACACCAATTGGCATAGAAGGCTCCGTGATGAGAAGGGGGTTAAAAGCGGACTTTGATAAAGCTACAGGGGCTTAAATTCATACTCCTGTGCTCCACTGAGAATGCGGCTATTGCTTTAAGCGCCGTCCTAGATCACGCCTGCTGGTAAAGGTCTTGGCAAATCAGCAGAAGATTCTAAAACGCGATCAATCAAGCCATACTCTTTAGCGGCTTCGGGCGACAGATAGAAGAGGCGATCCATGTCTTTGCCAATTTTTTCGGCAGTTTGTCCCGTATTGCGCGACAGGATATCGAGCATTGTTGATTTGTTTGCCAAAACTTCCTTAGCCCGAATTTGAATGTCAGTTGCCTGACCTCTGGCGTAGCTCTTGGGCTGATGTAAAACAATCGTGGCATTGGGAAGACTGGCACGGCAGCCTTTTGTACCCGCAGACAGCAGCATGGCTGCCATTCCCATCGCTGAGCCGAGGCAGATGGTGTGAACAGGAGGCTTGATGTAGCTCATCGTGTCGCAAATGGCAAAGGCTTCGGTTTCAAAGCCGACCGGTTCGCCGTTGTAATGAGAAGTGCCAGTCGAGTTGATATAAATCTTAATCGGCTTCTCTGGATCTTCGTACTGCAAATAAAGCAGTTCAGCGATAATCAGCTCAGTTACGGCTGGCACCAAGGGCATCCCCAAGTAAACGATACGTTCCTTGAGCAGAAGGGATGGCAAATCTGGAGGGGGTGTCCGGTAAAAAGCGTCTCCGTAGTAAGGAGATTGGACAGCCTGAATCGGTAAGTTCATAGCCTGCGATCGCCTGAAAAGGTGGCATTGTTTCTAACATAGTAGCGTGACCTGGAAAGCAATAGGGGTAGCCAACCTGTTCAGTCGGATTAGGGATATCCGAAAATTGAATATGAATTAGGATAATGTACCCTTGCTGTTCCGAAACACCTGCCGATTGGATTGAAGTTATTTGATTGTGTTGAAGTTATTCGTTTTGCCCGTACCTAGGAGCTTCGTGTCATGAGAGTTGGTCTGCAAGCTGCGCTGAATGATGCCAATTTGGATGCTGCTCAGTCCAGCAGCCAACGGCAACTGGCGATCTCGATTTCGGCGATCGCTGAGTCGGCAGGTAGAAGTGCCCCGCTAAATCTGTGCTTGGTTCTAGACCACAGCGGTTCCATGCACGGTCGCCCCCTGGAAACGGTGAAGCAAGCCGCTCACCGAATTGTTGATAGTTTGTCACCCGGCGATCGCATTGCGGTAGTAGTGTTTGACCACAAAGCCAAAGTGCTGGTGCCCAATCAGGTAATCGACAACCCAGCCGGGATCAAGGTGGAGATCAACAAGCTCAAAGCCAGTGGCGGAACGGCGATCGACGAAGGCATGAGGCTAGGCGTCGAGGAACTGGCAAAAGGCAAGAAAGACACTATCTCTCAAGCATTTTTACTGACTGACGGCGAGAACGAGCACGGCGACAACGATCGCTGCTTGAAACTAGCTCAACTGGCAGCAGGCTACAACCTCACCCTTAGCACATTAGGCTTTGGGGATCACTGGAACCAGGACGTTTTGGAACGGATCGCGGATGCAGGCGGTGGAACGCTATCTTACATTCAGCAACCCGAAGAAGCAGTCAATGAGTTTAGCCGCTTATTTAACCGAATTCAGTCTGTCGGTTTGACCAACGCTCACCTCATGCTGTCACTCACGCCAAACATTCGTTTGGCAGAGCTAAAGCCACTCGCCCAAGTCGTTCCCGACACAATCGAGCTATCGGTCATCCAGGAAGCAAATCAGGCGATCGTGCGTCTTGGCGACCTCATGGTGGATGCTCCTAGAGTCGTGCTGGCGAACCTCTATGCCAGCCAGCTTCCCGAAGGGCGACATCCGATCGCCTATCTGCAAATTCGCTATGACGATCCAGCACAGGGACAGGAAGGGCTATTGTCTGAGAAGATCCCAGTTGAGGCAAATGTTCTCAGCGCCTTCCAGCCAGACCTCAATCCTCAGGTGCAGCAGCATGTGTTAGCTCTGGCGAAATATCGGCAAACCCAAATTGCCGAATCAAAACTGCTCCAGGGCGATCGCGTTGGAGCCGCCACAATGCTCCAATCTGCTGCCAAAACTGCCCTACAAATGGGCGACCAAAATGCCGCCACTGTTCTACAAGACAATGCAACTCGATTGCAGTCTGGAGAAGAGCTGTCAGAGAGCGATCGCAAGAAGACTCGGATTGTTTCTAAGACGGTATTGCAGTAGTGGAAGGAGCTAGGGACTAGGGGTAGAAGTCTCGTACGAGGCTTTGCCTCTTGTACCTCATATAGAAGAAGAGTTTCGCTAAAAGTATCTCCAAATCGAACCTGGAGATGGAGGGTATTCCTCAAACATAGAGATGAGGTCAAATTTCTAATCCCTAGCCCCCAACCCCCAGCCCCTAGTCCCTTTTCTTCGCTTTCCAGGTGCCACCGTAGGTGTAATAGGGATTGTTGTGGCTGACTGTGGGGAAGCAGCGATCGCAAACAAAAAGCCAGTCTCCAGACTCATCGATCTGCACTCGGTAGAGAACTGGTGCAGGTTGAGTGCAGCGATCGCACGACTTAATCCGTTGACGCATCAAGCAACTACAGTTGCTTCAGGACGGGCAAAAATCATTCGCCCAGCAGAAGTTTGCAATGCTCCGGTGACAATCACACAAAGCTCATCTCCTATGTAAGGATTGCCATCTTCTACAACAACCATCGTGCCGTCGTTGAGATAGCCTACACCTTGAGTAGGTTCCTTGCCCGATTTGACAATCTTAATATCGATCGTGTCCCCAGGTAGATAAGCCGGACGAATTGCCTGCGCCAAATCGTTGATGTTTAAAACAACAACTTTTTGTAAGCTAGCAACCTTGTTCAAGTTGTAGTCGTTGGTCAACAGCGTTCCGTTAATTTCTTGAGCCAGTCGCACCAGCTTTGCATCAACGGTAGGTACATCTTCGTAGTCTGCTGGATGAATCAAAATCCGCTCTGGGAAGTTTTCCTGCATCCGGTTGAGAATGTCTAACCCGCGCCGTCCGCGTACCCGCTTCTGGTCGTTAGACGCATCCGCAACCTGCTGAAGCTCTTGCAGAACAAATTGCGGCACCAGAATTTGACCTTCCAGGAAACCTGTGCCCAGCAGATCTTCAATCCGCCCGTCAATGATGCAGCTTGTATCCAGCACTTTGGTAGTAGAAGGCTTCAAGGTTCCTTCTGCTAACAGCATGGTCTCTACACTGTGTGGATTAATCAGCCGTAGCAGTGCCCGTCCATGAGTATCGGCAAGACTTATTCCTGAAAAGGCAAACATGACACTGCCCAGTATAGCCGCCAAAGGTTTGATGAAGGCAAACTCAATCGGAATGGGGAGCAAAAAGATTGGTGCCAGCAGCAGGTTTGCAACCAGTAAACCCAGTACCAAGCCGACTGAACGACTGAGCAACACGTCCACAGGCATTTCCCGAACTTGCCGCTCTAAACGGCGGTAGCCCGTTTGAGCAGTTAGCCCAACTGCAAAGCCAATTAAAGCGCCAAAGCCTGCCGTGACTAAACTCAAACCTTCTAGGCTAGTGACCTGTTCGAGTGTGTTGTTTGGCAGCAGTTCAACGCCATAAAAGCCGATCCCCGCCCCTGCTAGTATGAATGAAAAGATAATAATTGCGTCGAGCATAATTCAATCCAATTGAATGAATGGATGGATTGCAGTCTGACCAAGCTCTGATGACATCAGGTGAATCATTAGATTCCGATTACATCAAGTGATACCAAGCTAAGTTCTAAGCTGATCAAACTTTTTCTGGCAGGGCGCAAGCAGCGCTAGAACTGAGCTTAGTAAGTACTTTTCTAGCCTTCATTATATCCTTCAGCGGGTAATGCAGTTTTTGACACTTCTACCCAGAAAACTGGCTAAATTAGGGCGGTTAAGCCGAACTATAGGCAACAAAGCGACTCAATTTCTGTCGTTTAAGGTTGATTTTGTTAAGGATTAAATTAGAGATGAAAGGCAAGGATTCACTTCAGCAATTCTTTGAATAAGCGTTGAACTTGGTGATTAATCTCGATCGAAATCATTCTTTACAAACACCAGCTTTTGAATATGGACATCCCACAGCCGCTTACGTCCATATTCCTTTTTGCCGTCGCAGATGCTTTTACTGCGACTTTCCCATCTCAGTTGTAGGCGATCGCACTCAAGCTGAAAATTCGGGGGCGATCGCCCAATACATCAACGGCTTGAATCAGGAAATTCTTATCACTCCATCCTTTGGGCAACCGCTGCAAACGGTATTTTTTGGGGGTGGCACTCCATCGTTATTGTCAGTTGGGCAACTTGAGCAAATTCTCAAAGTTTTAGACCAGCAATTTGGCATTGCCTCATCGGCTGAAATTTCAATTGAAATTGATCCCGGCACGTTTGATCTAGCTCAGCTCAAGGGCTACCAGGCAGCGGGGATCAATCGGGTAAGTTTAGGAGTACAGGCATTTCAGCCAGAGCTATTGCAGGCGTGTGGGCGATCGCACACTGCCGACGATGTGTACACCGCAGTCGAGCTAATTCATCAAGCAAATGTATTCAACTTCAGCCTGGATTTGATCTCTGGGTTGCCGCATCAAACGCTGGAGCAATGGCAAGAATCGTTGCAGCGGGCGATCGCGCTCCATCCAACTCACCTATCAGTCTATGACCTGATTGTTGAACCCGTCACCGCATTTGGGCGACAGTACAAACCGGGAGCAAAACCCTTACCTTCTGATGAAATGACTGCCCAAATGTATCGGCTGGCAGAGCAGGTCTTGAGCACAGCCGGATATGAGCATTACGAAATTTCCAACCATGCTAAACCGGGACATCAGTGTCGTCACAATCGGGTTTATTGGGAAAATCGAGCTTACTACGGCTTTGGCATGGGTGCAGCAAGCTATGTGCAAGGACAGCGCTTCACCCGACCCCGGACACGACGGGAATATTTTCAGTGGGTCGAGGAGTTGGTAGGAAATGGAGGGGCGATCGCTTGCCCACAAACGCCAATCTCAGAGATGCTTCTAGACACGCTGATGCTGGGGTTGCGCCTTGCCGAAGGGTTGCGCCTTGCTGATTTAGCTCAGCGGTTTGGAGCAGCAGCAGTAGATCAAATTTTGATCACCTTGAAACCTTACTTTCGTCAGGGCTGGGTTGAACTATTTGACACAAAAACCTGCCGCTTAGTCGAACCTGATTTTGGGCTGAATCAATTCTCACCCACCCTATTGCTCCGACTCAACAAGCCAGAAGGTTTTTTGTTTTCCAACACCGTCCTCACTGCCCTATTTGAGCAAGACTTTACAACGTTTCTCTAGGAAGAAGCTACAGGTGGAAGGGCACCCCACGAAGCGGGGTGCCCTTCCACCTGTAGCCCTAATTTTTGGACAATGAGACTCTTTTGTAGAGATGCGATTCATTGCATCTCTACAAAAGAGAAACAACGAACACAAGGCTACACCTGACTTAACCAGGGACTAACGTCTAGGGATAGCTTTTGTCCCAGCAAGAGCAATTGACGAATCTGAGATTGATCCCAGGCTCCTGAAACTTGGGAAGTTTGACCGCCCTTTTGAGTTTCATGCTGATAAATCTGCCATAGAGAAAACTGGGGCAAGATTTCGTTGTGTAAACTCTTCAGGTAAAGCTCTTGCACTCGGTCAAGCGGCAGATTCAGATGCAGTTGATTTCCTAAATCAATCAGTCGTTCCAATAGCTGCGTGTCCGTTTCGACGGTTTTGGGGTTGAAGTTGTGCAGTAAATGCCAGAGTGATCGCAAGATGAGTCGCTCCAAGATCTGGCTGATTTCAGGCAGCTTAAGCTGACAGTGCAGATGATTGGCTTCCGTGGCGATAGCCTCCAGTTCTGACAGATGACTCAGGCAAAACTGGAGATTACTGCTGGTCAGATCACTCGTTTCCCGCTCTAGCGCCTGCAGGGAGATGACGGCTCGGTGTCCAATGGCAATTTCGGCTGCGACCTGAAGCTCCTGTGGCACTTCCAGGTGATCCCGGTGAAATGCCATTAGTACACCGTAGTTATCCCGGTAAACCTGAGTGTAAAGCTGATCCAGGCGGGTTAGGGTTTCCTGACTCAGCAGCCGCATGATCCGATGGCGCTCTTCAGCAAACAGATCTTGCAAACTGAAGGACTGATCCCCAAACAAGCGACTCATCGTCAGAATGGTCTGAGCAGCACTGGCCTGCTTCAGCGCTTCAAATAAGTTTTCCTTAAGCTGGCTGTAGCTGCGCCGTCCTGTAAAGGGTTGAATGCAGCAGTGGAAATCCCAGCCGCCCAGATGTAGAACGGCAAACACAAGATTTGTACTCTCTCGCGTGATCTCAGAGATCATCTGAATTTGCCCTACCGCTAGCGTCAGCGCTCCCATGCGCTGGAGCTGGTAATCGGCTTGATGAACGGTGTAGCAGTAGACTCGCTGATCCTGAGAGTAGGGTGTAAACAGAGAGCTAATAGCGTAATGGGCAGCGACTTGAGCCGGAGTAATTTGAGCTGGGGCAACAAGTTGTCTGTAAACCTCAGCGCCATTTTGAAATACGTCAACGTTGCTAGGGGCAGCGGTAAGTCGTTTGACAAAGTTCTTCTCTAGCTGAATTCCAGCAACATCTCCTGCCAACTCGATCGCCCGAGCCGCATAGCGCAAGATCTGCACCCCTTCTGGGCGAGACAGTTCTTCAAAGAACCAGCCGCAGCTTGTGTACATCAGCAGGGTATGACGTTGCATCTCTAAGAGGCGCAGCGCATCCACTTTCTCACTAGCGGTAAGTTTGTGCGATTGGTGCTGAGCCAGAAAGCGGTTGATGCTGTTGGGGCTGCGATCGCGTACCACGTCAATGTATTCATCCCGCGCCTGCCAGGGAGCTCGAAACAGCTTTGCACCTGCCTCTTCGTATACTCTGACTAACTGATCCCGCAGCCAATCGAGCGAATCACGCAGCGGTCGTCGCCACTGTTGATTCCACAAGCCACCACCCCCACAGCCGCAGTCTTCCTGCCAGCGACCAACTCCATGAGAGCAACTCCAGGCTGTAACAGGCTTCAGTTCAACTTCCCAAGTGGGCGGATTGAGGCTGAGGAAGTGAGCAAAATTGGTGACTGTCCAACCGCGTTGAGGAAACTCTTCGGTTAGCGCGTAAGCTAACGCTTTCTCAGTACCTCTCTTGTGGTGCCCAAAGGTTTCACCATCGGTTGCGACTGAAATCAACTGGGCAGAGCGATGATCCCCACGCACGGCCTGCCCGATGCGGCCGGCAAAGTGTTGGGAACTGCTCAAAACATCGTTAAAGCCCATATCGCGGGAGATCGGGCCGTCATAAAAGAAAATGTCGATGTAGTCGCGGTTGCGATCGCCATTAGGTAAGAAGCAGCGGTAAGGCTGAATCGGATCAATTTGACCACCGCCAACCTCACGCCAGGGAGAATCTGCCTGATCCCGGTTGGGTAAGGGACGGCAACGCTGCGCTTGGGAAGGAGCCAGGACAATAAAACGAATTCCTTCTGATACCAGAGCTTCTAACGTGGCGTAGTCTACGGCCGTTTCGGCTAGCCACATCCCCTCGGGATCACGCCCAAATCGAGAACGGAAGTCCACCTTGCCCCAGCGAATTTGGGTGTATTTGTCGCGCTCGTTAGCCAGCGGCAAGATCATGTGGTTATATGCCTGAGCAATGGCATTTCCATGCCCATTCAACCGCTCACAGCTTTTGCGATCTGCTTCCAGGATGCGCCGGTAAGTTTCTATGTCATAACGCTCCAACCAACTCATCAGTGTTGGGCCAATATTGAAGCTGAGGTATTCGTAGTTATTGACGATCCCGACTAGTTCACCTCGATCATTCAAAATCCGCGCAAACGCATTGGGACGATAGCATTCGTGATGAATTCGCTCATTCCAGTCGTGGAACGGTGCCGCGCTGGATTGACGCTCGATCGCATTTAAGTAAGGATTCTCACGAGGTGGCTGGTAAAAGTGTCCATGAACCGTGACGTAAACCCCTAGCGCAGTCCGTAGAGGATCATGTTCTGGGCGGGGATCGCCTGTGGGGGGCGCTTGAGTTTGGTTAACTCCGGAAGACAAACGGGGATCAACTCCCAATTTGGTATCCTCTAGAGTTAGCGATCGCGCAAAAGATTCTAAATTGCCAGAAGTCATGAAGCTTTGTCCAAATTGAATTGATTTGAAGTAGAAATACGCAAGCTTAGATTCGGAAAGCTTTATTCACCAAGTGATCCCCAAAGCCATATGTGTTCGAGGGCTACTTTGCTTCTGCAAGCGTCATAGCTTCAAATGAGGATCAAAATCTAAAAATACTGATGGGGATCACCCTGCATTAAGCAGTCGTATTAAATCCAGTAGCAAAGCAGGGTTTAGAGCTAGCCCACTAAAAATTGAACAGATTGGTCAAATGTTGCAGCTATAGGCTTGACCTGGTGCAACCTAGCTGAAATTTGAGTCTGAAAAGCTTAGCTGGAACGCAACTTAGTAGAAATCGGAATCAGTCCTCTGGCTGAATGCAATCGTCCGCTACTGTTGCCGCTCAACTTTAGAAGGCAGGGCTATTGAACACAGCAAAATTTTTCGAAGTATTTTCAAAGCTAAACTGCATAGCGCTCCCGCCTATCGAGTTTTAACAGTTCATAACAAAGTTTCACTATTTTTGAGTATTGAGCGAAAAATCGTTATCAAATTGCCACGAGAGAAGGCATCATCATTTCTAGAAACAGTCCCTACAAATTCTAATTCAGGGATCAAAAGATGTTTCAGGGTCGACTGCTATAGCAATCCTAAATGATTGAAACTATTGGGATTCACAATCTCTAATGTTCGCTGGTTGAGTTTATGCTTTGCAAATCATTCTATTTGTGACGATCGATGAACACATTCATTTGTTTCATCTCGACAGCTCCAAACAGATTTGCAAACGCTACATCAGCCGCATCACGCCCGATTCCAATGCGAACGACCCCGTCTAGTGGGACTAATCGAGTGGGATCAAACAAGTACCAACCACCTTCCAGGTAAGCTTCTAAGCAGGCGTGGAAGTCGGGCGGATATAGCTTATAGGCATAGCAGGTAACAAACCGAGCCGGGATTCCTAATGCTCGACAGAAGGCGATCGCCAAATGGGCAAAATCCCGACATACTCCGGCTCTTTCAGTCACGGTGTCATAAGCAGAGGTATGAGAATCACTGCTGCCAGAAAGGTACGTTACGTTGTCGTAAATCCAATTGCAGATTGCTGTAACTCGTGAATAGCCAGGAACCAAATGGTCAAATTCGGTGTTTACCAAGCGGGTTAACTGATCCGACTGACAGTAGCGACTGGGATAAAGATAGGGCACTACTTCGAGTGGCAAATCAGCGATGTTGACCTCGTTCACATCGCTGGGATCAGGCTTTTCATCGGGCTTTTCGACACTTGCCTGGTAGGAGATTTTGATCTCTCCTACCGAAGCGTTAACCCGCAGAAAACGATTCTTGAGAACGGGATCGCGATACTCCTCAACGGGAGTCGAAGGAGTGATAACTAGATCCTCTTCAATGACGGTCTGATGACCATCAGGCACAGCAATATTGAAAATTAGGGTGCTGGATTCATTGATAGCGTAGCTGAGCTGACAGCCAAGGTTAAACTTCATACGGGTTGAGCAATTTCACTGCCTATCGGGGAAATGAGTCCGAAACACTGGTGACATCATAAATTCCCCAGTCTTGAATACCGTGCTTGCTGAGAATAGAAGCAGCTTGGAGGGCTTCTTCGCCTGTGCCGCTCACCATGATCAAGCTGGCACCTGCACTGAGGCGATCGCCATACACTCTCGCTTGCTCTCCTGGAATACCTAAGCGGGTTAGTGCCGAGGCAAAGTTTCCGCTTTCTGCCAGAGAAGACTTGATCGTTGGGGCAGCTTCGCCGACGACTAAAACTTCTCCCAATCCAGGAATCGTAACTGTGTTCAGTCCAGCTAACAATCCTGTGATCCCGCCTAAAGAACTGGATGCGGTGGGTCTAACCCGACCTTCAGAGTCAATTCTTGAAAGCGGATTTATAGGTTGACTGCGGTGAACTGCCTCTTCCTGTCCGCCATCGCGCGACACAATCGAAATTCTGTGCATAGTGAAGTTTGAGTTTCTCAGAGCTTCTAGCGCCTGTTCTAACCCGTGCTGATCATAGAACACGCCCATTGCCCGCTTGGTGTTACCTGCTACTGTCTCAGTTACGGGTGCTGTTGCACCAATCGGGCGAGCAACTGGGCGATCGCTTGAGTAGTCTACAGGTTGCCTAACTCGTGACGGCACAGCAGGGGTCTCAGTTCGATGAATGGGTTGTACCTGACCAAGATTGCGATCGCCTGGTTTAACCACCCCTAAATTTCGTGGCGCTTCTAGAGGCGTTTCAGTATAAGCAGTTCGTCCTGGAACTGCCTGCAATGCGCCTATTTTTTCTACCACATTGCTACGATGTCCCGGCGCATCATAAACTCCAAGGTCACGAATACCCTGATGCCGTAACGTATCTTCGGCACGACGAACCTCTGGCTCTGTACCTTTTACCAGAACTAAGTATTCACCCCGCGCCACCCGATCGCTATAGGTCCGCGCCCGATCCTCAGGGATACCTAACCCAATTAGGGCCCCGACTAACCCTCCTGCTGCCGCTCCTGCTGCACCCCCAACCAATGTTGTAATCAGTGCGGTTGCGGCTTCTCCAACTAAAAGGACTCCAGTAAGTGCCGGAATGGCTAGAGCACCTAGACCTACCAGCAAGCCTGCGATACCACCCAAGATGCCACCACTCAAGGCACCTGCTGCGGCCCCTTCATTCGCGTGGTTCCCCTTCTGATCTCTGATTTCGACCCCAGCGATCGCCTCTTGTCTAGCAGCATTTCGCGCCACAATCGTCACCTGACGCATCGAAAAGCCAGAATCCCGGAGCGCTTGAAGTGCAGATGCCGTTGTAGGGCGATCGGGGAATACCCCAACAGCACGCTTTTGCTTGCCCGAAACCATATTTTCTTCCTCGTAGATGGGATGAATGCAGTTCCCAGTAAGTTCACAGTTATCTAAATCGAAAACTTTAACTTGCTAGCGTAGAAACTTACTAGCTCCCGCTAGTGGGACAATGTTGGTTTTACTTTCCTCATTCTTTGTATCGATCTTCGCCTATAGAATTCATCGCCCTAGGGATGTAATTTCTCTCTGAGAAATCAGTTAGAAGAAATACATCTTAAAGCTACAAAGCTGCCTTAAATCGGACTGATTGCTCTCAGTTATGCTGACCAACCGACAAAACTCGGTTCAAGAGAAAAGTCGTAAAAAGTTTTCAGTTCTGTAACCAATGATCCTGAATTATTCTGCAAGTTAGACAATATTTATTTAGTGAGTTAAATAAAACTAAGTTACGTCATAGCCTGGTTGGCGGATTGATTCAGGATATTGGCCCATTTCGCCAAGAAGCAGTGGCAACCAGTTAAATTTCTCCTCTGTTCATGTTCGGGAACCTTTCCTCTGGTGTAATGCCAGAGGTTTTTTTTGGGGCGATCGCGTTATCCCTTTCTCACCGTTGGGCAAAATCAGCCCATGCATTTCATTGCCTAGTGAATGCCCAACTGTGAGGATTTGTTGTGCGTCTATCATCCTGGTGGATTCGGTTTTGCCTTCTGTTTGTTCTGGGGCTATTGCTGTTTTTGGGTTTTAACCACTGGCGGCAAAGTTCAGCCCTCCAGCCAGCACTGGAGCCACTACCTCAAGACCGATTCATTCAGGTTTACTTTAACCATTCACAAGCGGCGACCTATACCGAACCCTATCGATTGCAGGAACGGTTAGGAGACGACTTAGAACAGGTCATCGTGGAAGCGATCGCCACTGCCCAATCATCAATAGATGTAGCTAGCCACGAGTTTCGCCTGCCTCGGATTGCTCAAGCGCTTCAGGAAAAGCAGCGAGTTGGCGTACGGGTGCGCGTCATTATAGAAAATGAATATAGCCGTCCTTGGAGTAGCTTTACAGCCGAAGAAGCAGTCCAACTGGATGAGCGTCAGCAAGGAAAATACCTGGAATTCTTTCAGCTTGCAGACCAAAATCAGGACGGACAGCTTACCCCAGCCGAAATCAATCAGCGTGACGCACTCGTGATCCTGCAACAAGCCAAAATTCCGGTGATCGACGACACGGCTGATGGCTCCAAAGGCAGTGACCTGATGCATCACAAGTTTTTGGTGATCGATCACCGGCTGGTGATTGTTGCTTCGGCCAATCTGACGACCAGTGATGTACATGGGGACTTTCTTGCCCCTCACAGCAGCGGCAATGCCAACAACCTGGTGAAAATTGACAGCCCAGGATTAGCTCAGCTTTACACCCAGGAGTTTGAGTGGATGTGGGGAGACGGTCCGGGTGGAGCCTTAGACAGCAAATTTGGCTTGCAAAAGCCACCCCGTCCCGCTCAAACCGTGACACTGGCACCCGGCTCGACCGTTACAGTGCAATTTTCGCCAACCTCAACCTCTTTACCCTGGCAGCAAAGCACGAACGGACTGATTGGCAGAGCCTTAAACACTGCGACTCAAACAGTCGATACAGCCTTATTTGTATTTTCTGACCAAAATCTCAGCAACCTTTTGGAAACTCGCCACCAGCAAGGTGTTCAGGTTCGCGCTCTGATTGATTCTGGCTTTATCTATCGGGACTACAGTGAAGCGCTAGACATGATGGGGGTTGCGTTAAAGAATCGGCAGTGTCGCTATGAGGAAGGGAATCGTCCCTGGAGTGGGGCGATCGCCACAGTCGGCACTCCCAGCCTTGCAGAAGGCGATCTGCTGCATCATAAGTTCAGCATGGTAGACGAACATCTCGTCATCACCGGGTCACAGAACTGGAGCGCAGCTGCTAACAATAGCAATGACGAAAACTTACTGGTAATTGATAATCCCACTGTTGCAGCACACTTTCAGCGAGAATTTGCTCGGCTCTACGAAGGAGCAAGTTTGGGCGTGCCTACTTTTTTGCAGCAGCGAATCAAAGAGGAACAAACCCGTTGTCCATAAGCTGCAGTTTTAGCTAATGCGCCTATAGGTCTCGTATCTGAAACCCGGATGCTTTTCCTGATTCACAAGCTTAAATTGGCTACCGATTAGATGCTGATAATCTGGGAAAAAAGTATCTCCTTCAAAGTTACCTTCTACTAAAGTTAATTCCAGCGTATCTGCCAGGTTTAACGCTTGTGAATAAATGGAAGCCCCTCCCACAATAAAAGCTTTTTCTTGATTCGCAGTATTCTTTAACGCGTCTTGAACAGAATTAACAAAAGCCAGCTCAAAAGGGTAATCATGGCAATGCTCTGAGACATCTTCTTGTTCAGGACTGGATGAAACAACAATGTTAAACCGCTTTGCTAAGGGACATTTCTCGACATCGAATTCCCAGGTTTTTCGACCCATGATCACGGGATGACCCAGCGTAATGTCCTGAAACCGTTTGGAGTCTTGAGGAATCCTCCAAGGCAGCTTGCCGTTTTTACCAATCACTCGATTAGATTCAGCAACAGCGGCAATGATAATTACTTCAGGTTTTTTCATTGTTTGATAAATTTAGGTAAAAGAAACCAACCATTCTAGTTAAATAGCAATCGTTTACATTTTAGATTCAACCTTTAATTGGTATTTAGAAAAGTGTCTCTAGAAAAAGACAATATATCTTGATATGGACAGCCATCCCCGCATTGTTAGAAGAGCTACAGTTTACTCACTTCCTACCAAAAGATAGAGATGGAGTCGCTCTAGAGAAAGAATATGCGATCGCCCCTTGCATCTTAAAGTTGATATCTTTAAGCTAACTTTGTTCTAGCTGACTTTGCAATTCAGCAGTTCGTTCTGTGGTAACTCGCTCCAGACAGCCATAGTAAATCGTCGGTTGAATTGAGCCCCCTTCATACTGGCTGCTCTCTGCCTCACAGGTTTGGTCGCGATACTCAATCCAGGCGAGTTCTGCATCAATCAGTTCTTCCTGTTCCTGGTTGTTGAGGCTGGACTTAAGTTCCTGATAAACCCGATTTAGCTCTTTGTCGGCTGTTTCATAAGACGCCTGAGCGCACTGGTTGATTTCGGCTTGGGTTTGAGCATTGGCACAGTCTGCTGATGGAGCCGATGCTTGAGCCGATGTAGTATCAGGAGCCGAGGAGCTAGCCGTCGGGGCTGTGGGTTCAGGTGCCGCTTGGGGAGGTACTGCTTGGGACGGTTCTGACTCTGACTCTGGTGAAGGGGTAGCAGGTTCGACCGGAGAAGCCGCGGTTGAAGTTTGGGTAGGGCTAGCTGGGCTGGCTGAACTCGCTTGAGGAGAGTCTTGACTGCGAGAAAAGCAGCCAGGAGCGCTCGTCAGAAGCAGGATCGCCAGCAATCCAGGTAGGTGTTTGGCTGTAAGCATCAATTTTTCCCTTAAACGGTTTTAGATACAGTAAAAGCAAAATCAATAGACTTGAGCAACCTGCTATAGAGTCAAAAGACTCAAAATTGCAGCATATTCTCCATAAATGGCAGATTCAAGCAGTTTGCTTTAAGGGCAAAGCGGCAAAGCACCTTGTTGATGGTCTGAAAAATGAGTATTTTGACAGGAGACTTCACCGTGAGTCTGTTCTGTCCCAGATCTGTCAATGCCTGAACCCATTCTTTACGTTGCAATTACCAATCACGGCTTTGGTCACGCCACTCGCACAGCAGCAGTAGTGAGCGAAATTAAGCGGCTCTGCCCTGAAATGGTCATTGCGCTGGTGACGACGGCTCCTCGCTGGCTGCTAGATTCTTACATTCAGAGTGACTTTATTCATCGTCCGCGTGGGTTTGATGTGGGGGTGCTGCAAAGTGACAGTATCACGATGGACAAACCCGCCACGTTGGAAAAGCTGAAGCAGATTCGGGCACAGGCAAATTCACTGATTGCCTCGGAAGTGACCTTTATTAAGCAGAATCGAGTTGGTCTGGTGCTGGCAGATATTCCACCGTTAGCAACGGCGATCGCCCACGCTGCCCACGTTCCCTGCTGGATGATCAGTAATTTTGGCTGGGATTTTATCTACCGTGCCTGGGGTGGTGAGTTTGTTGAGATGGCAGACTGGATTGTTGAGCGCTTTGGGGAATGCGATCGCCTCTTTCGCCTACCATTTCATGAGCCGATGTCTGCCTTTCCTCACATCACTGATGTGGGACTGACCGGCGGTTCACCCCGCTATGCGATCGAGGAATTGCGGACAAAGTTTAATCTGACTAAACCACCAGAACAAACTACCTTGCTGACCTTTGGCGGCTTAGGGCTTGACCAAATTCCCTACCAAAATTTAGAAAATTTCGCTGCTTGGCAGTTTATTACCTTTGACCGTCAAGCTCCCGATTTGCCAAATTTGCTCAAGATTACCGACCGTCACTACCGACCCGTAGATTTTATGCCGCTTTGCGGTCGAGTTGTCTCAAAGCCTGGATACAGCACTTTTGCTGAAGCTTGCCGTCTAGGAGTGCCAATCGTTTCTGTTACCCGTGAGGACTTTGCTGAGTCGCCCATTTTGCTGGAAGGCATTCAGGACTACGCCCACCATCGAATTTTGCAGCCTGCTGAGTTCTTTGGCGACTGGCAGTTTTTGCGAGAACCCATGCAGCCACCTCGACAGTCACAGCCTTTAGCAGTTGATGGGAATGAGGCGATCGCTCAGTCCGTCAAAGATTATTTCTATTAACATAGCTTTATTGACATCGCTATTGACATCGCTTTGCTGAACTTCAACCCGCCCAACCCATGACAGCAGCAGTCAACTCGTTTGACCAGATTCTGGTTTCTGAGGAAGCCGAAGAGAAAACTGAAACTTTCACAAACCAACCCATCCCCGACGAATTGGGCATGACAGCTTCAGTAGAAACTCCAACAGGGAGTGTTGCCGTTTCAACGATAGAGCTGGCCGCTAAGGACGTGCGCCTTGTGCTGACCGAGCAGAGAGAGCAAAGTCAAATTCTCACGACAAAGCTCAACATTCTCTTTGTCACGAATGGGGCTTTGCTGACCAGCCTCAACATTTCCCGTTTGATGATGATCCCCAGCCCGTTTAGCATCACTGAAGTGGTTGGTTTTTTAATCAGTTTCACGCTACTAGTAAGGGCATTTCTCCCTCGCCAGGTGGCGGTTAGCCCGAATTTAGAAGACCGTAAATTTTTGGAGAAATATCTGGTTTTGTCATCAGACGAATACCAGCTACAGATGCTAGTTAATTTGACCGAGACTTATAATGCAAATAAGCAGCGACTTGATGATGTTTCTCAAACTTTGAGGTACGCCGCTTATGCTACTTGGGTAATTGCTGTGGTGATGTTAATGCATATGGTGGTAGTTTATTTCCTGATATGAATCTGATCGGGGTTCGTGCTTGAGAAATGCCGCTGCAAATTGCTTGAGATAACCGCTAACTTATGGAAGCTAAACCAACTGATAGCTCTGTGCTTGAGAAGCGTATCCGTTTGCCAGAACCCGATATGTCTAACATTACGGTTCTGACGCGCCAGTTGCCAAATGAGCCGATCTTGCCCTGGCACCGTTACGACTCTCCCTGGCTTAACCCAGAATCAGAATCGCTAGATGCGCCAGAGGCTGAAGCAGATCAGGCAGCCAACCAACCGGAAGACGATTCTGCAAGCGTGGAACTGGAAGAACATCAGGCTGTTGAGAGCGAGGGTGATACTGTATCGCCTGATAGCAGCCTTATTGCCACTGCTAGCCCAACTGACACCGCTCAGGCAGAATCCGTTTCATGAGTCATTACCAGCAATTAGTCAAAGTCAAGACCAACGGCAAATCGATTCATAAGATCACATCAGAAATCGAGTCTGCTGTATCTAAGTCGGGTATTAGCACCGGGCTATGTACGTTATTTTTGCGGCACACGTCAGCTAGTTTAATCATTCAAGAGAATGCTGACCCCGATGTGCTGCGAGATCTGGCAAATTTTTTGGCAAAGCTGGTGCCTGAGGGCGATCGCTACATCCACAGCACCGAAGGTCCAGATGATATGCCTGCCCACATTCGTACCGTCTTGACTCACACCTCAGAGCAAATTCCGATCGCCCACGGTCGGCTCATGCTAGGAACCTGGCAGGGCATTTATGTCTGGGAACATCGGCAGCACAGCCACCTGCGTGAAGTGCTTGTGCATATTAGTGGTGATTAGACCTACACAATTCCTGCACGTAGCGCCACAACCGCAGCCTGCACCCGATCGTCTACCGCAAGCTTGTTCATGATTCCGCGAACGTGGGTCTTGACGGTGTTGGGGCTGAGGTAAAGGGCGGCGGCAATTTCTGGGTTGCTATAGCCTTCGACCATCAGCTTGAGCACTTCTAGCTCTCGTTGTGAAAGTTGACCGACTGCGCCCATATCAGTTTGCGTCGGAGGCTTCAAATGATCTAAAACTCGGCGGGCAACGTGGGGATCAAGATAGCTGGCTCCTTCTTGAGCAGCGGCGATCGCCGCCAACAACCGATCAACGCTCGTGCCTTTGACGCAATAGGCATCTGCACCACTGGAGAGTGCCCCAATCACCTCATTCTCCGTGGTGTGAGAGGTGAGCATGACAATGCGCACCTCTTTGAGTGATTGTTTAATTTGCTGGGTTGCAGCGATGCCATCGAGTCGAGGCAACCCAATATCCATCACAATAATGTCGGGCTTCAGCTTGAGGGCTTCTTCAACTGCTAGATAGCCGTCATCCACTCGACCCACAACTTCAATGTTGGGATAAGCTGCCAAAGACTGCTCTAACCCTAGCTGCATCATTGGGTCATCTTCGACAATCAAAACCCGCATGGGTGGCAGTTCGGAGAATGAATTCATAGGGGCACTTCTTTCGGGAAAGATCTGGCTACAGTCCAAGCCACCGACAGACTAACCTAACGAATTCTAGATTACCAGTAAGAATCGGCAAGTTAAGCCCAACTTAAGAGTTTCAACGTTTTCAATAACAGCAGAAACAGCTGGAGTGGCATCGGTGAGAAGTTTACTATGACGTCAGCCGAGCAGCGATCGCATACAGCAACGGGCTCAACAGCAAAGCGGGTAAAAAGGAAGCAATTCTGACCTGAGCAACCTCCAACAAATTTAACCCTAACCCCATAATCATTAGCCCTCCTACGCCTGTAATCAGCATCACCTGGGGCGCAGTAGCCGGATCAGGCAGTGTTTGGGCAAGTGCCCCTGCCGCCAGAGAAATTCCGCCCTGGTAAATGAGGATAGAAAGGGCAGAAAAGCCAACGCCAATGCCAAAGCTGCTGGTAAGGGCGATCGCGGCTAGTCCATCCATCGAAGCCTTCAGCGTTAGCAACGTGTTGTTACCGACCAGGCCGTTATTTAGACTGCCAATTAACGCCAGCGGTCCCACACAGAACAATAGACTAGCGGCGACAAATCCTTCCGTAAAGCTGCCTTTGCCTTTAAACCGATGCTTCAACCAATTGCCTACCGCTTCTAGGAGAAGCTCTAACTTCCACCATTCACCCAGTAGCCCGCCCAGGACAAGCGCCAGCAACCCTAAAATTACTCCATCGACCTGACCTGCCTGCGCCTCTCGCAAACTTCCAGCCATGCTAAAGCCAATGAACAGCGTCACCAAACCTAAGCCCTGAGTGATCACCTTCTGCATCTGTCCAGGTAGCCGCCCCCGCAGAAACAGCCCTAGCGCAGTACCCAAAACAACTGTAATGACATTAATCCAGGTGCCGCTAGTTCTTACCCAAAAATCGAGTGCCATAGACGCGCTACAAATAAGTGATGGAATTTAGCAATTCCGTCACCTATTCAACCATTACGCCTGCACGAAAAAATCCTACTGTTGCGTGAACTCGCATCTTCACTCTATAAGGGCGAAGCATTCGGCAAGCATTTTCTAGCTCACAACAAAGTTTTTTGCCCAAACGCCTCGCCTCTCCAGGGATTTGTGGTTTTGCAGTTTGGAGTATGCTTCTATCTAAGCAACTTTATCGCATCGACTCACCCGGAACCCTTCCATGCGTAGATCTTCCTCATCTACATCTGCTTCTCTAGTGGTCACAGCGCTAAAACTCCTGATCCGAGTTCTAGTTCGGCTGCGGGTATTTTGGATTATTCTGATTGCGGCTCTGTTTCTCTCTGGCTGCGTTAAGTATGACGTGGGTGTTCACTACGACAGCCAGAATCATGGAACTATTGTGCAGCATGTGCGGTTGAGCGATCGCCTCACCAGCTTTAGTGATGCTGCCCAGGAATGGCTTCGTAGCGTTGAGCAACGGACTAAGCAGTTGGGCGGGCGGGTCAAGCGCGTCTCGGATCAAGAGTTGCGGGTGACGATTCCGTTTAACAATGGGGCAGATCTGGAGGAGAAGTTTAATCAGTTCTTTCAAAGCCAGGCAGAAGCTTCTGTTGATGATTCCACTGCTGAATTAGGCTTGCCCGAACTCACCTCGCATCTGACGTTAACCGAAAGCAATCTGCTGCTGCTAGAGCGCAATCGCCTTAGCTTTGATCTGGATTTGCGATCGCTTGGTGTTCTCTCTAGCAAGGGCAATCTGTTGGTCAGTCCTGGATCTCTGATCGATCTAGAATTTAGCCTGGATAGTCCCTGGGGTGCCCGTAGTGTCAATTTCTCTAGCGAAGCCGTGCGCCAGGGAAAGCAGCTTGTCTGGATGCTCAAACCGGGAGAAATGAATCACCTGGAAGCTATCTTTTGGATTCCCAGTCCGCTTGGAATCGGCAGTGTGGCGATCGCCCTACTCGTTATCAGCGGCAGTTTCGTAAAATCTCTCCTGGAACCTCAACCCGAAATGCCAGCGGTCGAATCAGCACCAGAAATATAGCTCCCTTTCTCACTAACGCCAAAAAGAAAGCGGGCGACGATAGCGAATATCTAAATTATCTGCCAGATTTTCCTCTCCCCAATCCAACGGATGGCTTTCCTCTGTTGGAACAACGCTAACGCCTGGTTCTTCGGATTCAGTTCGAAGGGTAGAGGGTTTCAGGGCAGGTGCAGTAGGGCGGGATTGAGAAATCGCTCCATTTTGAGCCAAGATTCGAGGACTAACGGAGCCACGTTTTGGTTTTCGGGCATTGGGAGGCTGTCTCAAACGCTGGGAAACCATCAAGGACGCGATCGCACAGCTAAAGGCGATCGCCCCAAATGACCAGAGCGGTAAGGAATCTTTGTCCTCGACGGAAGGGGACACTGGTGTGTCAGGTGACTCAATGGCAGCGGGTTCTTGAATTTGTTCGCTCTGAGTTACAAATTCAGGGTTAAGCAAAAAGATATTGAGCGTAACCTGGACAATAATCAGCAAGATTGTCCACAAACTGCCCCAAAGTAGAAACGGATGTCGGCAGAGTGCCCGCATCAGCAAGGCAAAGTCTGATTTGCTCTGACCAGCAGCAGGAAGAACGAGTTGTCCCACTGCTGGGTTGGCTGTCTGATTGTGAATCTGATCCTTTTCCATCTGCAACCTCAGCAGTACAGAGCCAGACTATTTCTAATACGTCACGCTTGATACTAGCTAGAATCTGGTCTGCTGCGCCGAGGAGGCATGAGAGTTTAGGAACCGCGCTCCAGCGCAAGCTGGATTAGCTGATCGACCAGTTCTGGAAAGGCAACACCACTGGCTGCCCAGAGCCTGGGATACATACTAGTTGCTGTGAATCCAGGCAAGGTATTAATTTCGTTGATGAAGACTTCACCAGTTGCCTCAACGTAGAAGAAGTCTATCCTGGCTAGCCCTGCTGCATCAACTGCGGCAAATGCTTTCAGTGACATTTCTTGGATTTGCTGAGCGATCGCTTCTGGTAAAGGGGCAGGAATCAACAGTCCTGCTAATCCCTCAGTATATTTAGTTTCGTAATCATAAAAATCGCTCTCATAGGTGATTTCACCGATGACGGATGCTCTAGGCTGGTCATTTCCTAAGACGGCACATTCTACTTCACGGGCGGTGACTCCGGCTTCGACAACGAGGCGGCGATCATAGCTGGCGGCATTGTCTAAGGCTGCTTCGAGTTCGGGGCGCGATCGCACTTTGGCAATTCCAACTGAGGAACCTAGGTTGGCGGGTTTGACGAAGCAGGGATAGCCCAGCGTTTGTTCGATTTCGTCACATAGTTTTGGAAAAACACAGGGGTTTGACCAGATTTGCGAACGGTTGACGGCTACGTATTTGACTTGAGGGAGCCCAGCCTGAGCAAAGACCATTTTCATGGCGATCTTGTCCATTCCTAAGGCGGAACCGAGAATGCCTGAGCCCACAAAGGGAACTTGCATGAGTTTGAGCAATCCCTGAACGCTGCCATCTTCGCCGTTTGGTCCGTGCAAAATCGGAAACCATACGTCTACATCGGCGACTTGGGCGGGAGACTGCCAGCGCAATTTTTGAGAATCGGTAGCTTGAAGGGTACCTGTAGAATTTTCGGCGGCTTGCTTTTCGTCAGGTAAAGCGGGGTCGGATGCAGAAATTTGTAGGGGGGTGCCGCTTTCGAGTACCTGTTGGGCGAGCGCCGCTCCTAGCCAGCGACCATCTTTTTGAATGTAGACGGGGTTGATCTGGTATTTGTCGGTGTTGGCACCGGAGCTTAGGGCTTGGGCGATCGCCTGAGCAGACCGAATTGAAACTTCATGCTCTCCTGAACAGCCGCCAAATAGTAGCCCGACTCGCAATACCATAGCCCTAAACTCCTGCCACTCGTTGTTCTATGTATCAGCAGTAACATCCTGAATGACTGCTGGTCATGAGACTAAATTTAATTACGCAGATAGCGTATCATAGGCAGTTCTGATTCCTCGTCTCAGTTGGGTCTTTTTCTGGGGACTTGCCCCCAGCCCCCTAGGGGACGAAGCGCGTCCCGCAGACCCCCTCCGCAAGGGATTGGGGATAGGTGGCATGGCGCGCTTCGCATTGGTGGGAGGCAAGTGCTTGGTGGCTCCCTCGGTTTCGCTTTGGATCATTTCAAAATAAAATGACTCAGGGTGCCGAGTATGGATTTTGCAAGAATGCTCATGGCAGTGCTGCGTTGGAGGAGGCAAAGCAAGCTTATGCCTCGCGTTGGCTGTGCCACTACCAATATTTGGGTTGACGATGACACAAAAAATCAAGATTGCTGCTTGGCTGAGTCGGGTTTTGGTGCTAGGTTTGGCGATCGCTTCACCGCAGGTTGCTAAAGCATCGGGCGAAATTCGCGTGACGCAATCAAGTGATGATGTGGTTGCTGAACTGTCTTATAGCGGAGAAGTTTTGGGGGCTGAACCGTCTCAGTTCGCCAACTTTAAGCTGCGAGTCGTCAGAGCGGGTCAGACTTTGATCGATCAGGATCTTGCCACTGCCCGCAGCACCTATGGCAACCCGTCAAATATACAGTCGCCGGGCAATCGTCCTTTCCCAGAATCACTCAAGGTGGTAGACCTGAATCAGGATGGTGAACTCGAGATTTTGTTTGACTTCGGCGATCGCCCTGGAGGTTGCTGCACCTACACGCAGATTTATCGGTATGACCCTGAACAGCAAACTTATTCTTACACGGAGCATTTTTGGGGTTATGCAGGTTATCGGCTACGCGATTTGAATGAAGATGGAGCGCCAGAATTTCTGACAAATGATAATCTGTTCGCTTATCCGTTTGGCTTTCCGTCGGTTGAGATGTCGGAACAGCTTCAGGAAAGCAGCTATTCACCCAGCGTTTTGCCGCTGCGGGTACTGCAATATCAGGATGGCAGAATGGCTGAGGTGACGCGCCAACACCCACAAGAGATTGGTAGTCATGCCTACATTTTGTGGTCACACTACTGGCAGCGCCAGAGCAGTGGAGATACTAACGTTAGGACAGACCCTACGATGAAGGTAGTCTGGGCAGCTTATCTGGCAGATAAACACTTGTTAGGGCAGGCGCAGGAAGGTTGGCAGATGGTAGAGCAGGCTTACCAGGGAAGCGATCGCCAACAGTTCTTTAACAGCCTCCGCACTTTCTTGCGTGAAAATGGCTATGCTCAAGAGTCTTAATTTCTTGATTATTGCAATTAACGATTAGCTACCAGCTAACTGTTGTTTGAGATTACAAATGGCAGCGCTGGTGTTGCGTTCGTAAGCGATCTGGACGCAGCGAGCGATCGCCTTCCCCAATCTAAAATGTAAACACCCTACGCTTTTGTCTCATGCTTGCAACTTCACCTTCCCTTATTGAAGTAGTTCATTTATCGGGAATTAGCTGGCAGACCTATGAAACACTGCTGGAAGAATTGAGCGATCGCCGTCTCCGCCTCACTTACAATCGCGGCAATTTAGAAATCCTGACCCCTTCCCCTGAACATGAACTTGGCAAAGAAGTTTTAGGTCGTTTCGTAGAGACAATCGCAGAAGAGTGGGAGGTGCAAATTTATCCTCTTGGCTCAATGACATTCAAACGTCCTGAACTGAGCGGGGCAGAACCCGATAAATGTTTTTACATTCGTAATATTGCTGCGGTTCGGGGAAAAAAACGACTGGATTTAGACAAAGACCCTGCTCCCGATCTTGTAGTTGAAATCGATGTCACTAGTAGCTCTAGCGATCGCCTCCAAGTCTATGCAGATTTAGGCGTAGTAGAAGTCTGGATTTACAACGGGGAATTTCTTGTAATCAAACAATTACAAAGTGATACTTACATCAATTCTCAGACCAGTCAATTCTTCTCAAACGTGCCAGTTCCAGAAATCTCCAGGTTTCTACAACAGGCTGAAACAACTGATTATCTGGAATTGGTAAAGACCTTGCGGTATTGGGTGAGAAAGCAAATTGAGGCGTGACAGGCGATCGCTACTGATGTTGTCGGAGTTAGCGATCGCCAAAGCAGTATGGATATATGAAATAGCCCAGAGGAAGCGTATGCTGGCAGATTAGTACAGCGTCAGCATCAACTGCTTCCGATAACCTTTGGTTATCGGATGGTCGTCTCCTAGCAGATCAAAGATGGCAATCATAGCTTTTCTAGCGCCGTCGTTTTTGTATTTGCGGTCTTTCCCGACGATCGCCAAAAAGCCTTGCAGCGCCGCTTCATAGTTCTGCTCTAGCGCTAGTTTGGAGGCATTCGAAAACTGCTGGTCTAGCTCAGACTCGATCACCGGATTGTCAGTTTCTTGCTGAAACTGAATCATCGCTTTGATTGCTTGCGCTTCGGCAAAATAGCCCTTCTCATGTTCTTGAATCGTTGCCAGCATTTTCTGAGCAGGCTCTAACTGATTTAAGCTGAGCAAAAATTTGGCGGCTTCTAGAATCAGCTTGCGGTCTTCAGGATATTTCTGAAATAGCTGGTCAAACTGCTGTTTTGCCTGGGCTGGGTTATTTGCGGCGATCGCCTCCCTTACAGCTTCCAACCCCAATTCCAACTCTGACTTCAGCCCAAGCTGAGCCAGCAAATCTCGAATCTGAGCTTCGGGCAACATCCCTACAAAGCCGTTGCTGAGTTCACCGTGACTCACCACCCGCACATCAGGAACACCCTCAATTCCATAAGTGCTCGCCAGCTCTGGATTTTGGTCAATGTCTACTTTCGCCAACACAAAGTCATACTCTTGGGTCAGCTTCTCCAAAACCGGCTTGAGCATCTGGCAGGGTCCACACCACTGAGCAAAAAAGTCTACCAGTACTGGCTTTTCGTAAGACTTTTGCACCACTTCAGCGGCAAAATTTGCATCACCAACAACAATAGAAGATCCCATATTTATTTCCCTCCTGTGTCTGATTCTACTGATGTGGGTGAGGGTTGAAAGAGAAGAATAGCCAGGTTAAAGCTTTCCTTTAGATTTTATACAGAATGCTGTTTCACATATTCGTAGATGGCGATCGCCCCTGCCGTCTGCACATTCAAAGACTCGACCAACCCAAATTGCGGAATCATCACCGCCTGGTTGCACAGTTCCAACACGCTGGAGGGAATGCCTGTGAGTTCTTGTCCGAGAATTAGAACCGACTGACGCGGGTAAGTGAACTGGGTTAGGGGAATTGCTTTTGAACTGGTATGGAGGGCAATCAGGCTATAGCCTAATCGCTGCTGTTGGGTTAGCCAATCGAGCAAAGATTCAATGGGGCAAATGGTAAAAGGCTGCCAGTGGTGAGTGGAAGCGGACAGGTTTTTGAAGGCAGTGGTTTGGGCGATCGCTCTATCTGCTAACACCAGCGATTCCAACCGAAACGCCTCAGTCGTGCGGCACAGTCCTCCCAAATTTGCCGGATTTTGCACCAGAGTGGCACAAACAATCAAACTGTGACGGGGTAAGTTTGTGTAACTGTCACGGCCAACCGTTCGATTCCCTACAGCTCGATTTGCCACAGTTCAACTTACGCCAGTGCATTCTGCCAACAAATATACAGGACTGCTTCTGTTTGCGTATGTCCTACTCGACTCAGAAAATTAATTTTCAAACTCAAAAACCTGTTTTTAGATTTAAAAACAAGGTTTCAAACTCGTAAACCTGTTTTAGAAGTTTAAAACCTTGTTTTTAAGCTCAAAAACCTGATTTCAAACTTAAAAACCTTGTTTTAAACTTGTAAACCTTGTTTTGAAATTTAAAAACCTTGCTTTAAACTCTTAAACCTGTTTTTGTTTACATTTTCTAGAAAACATACTGGTAAGAGGAGCGATCGCCCTCCCCATTGCCTCAAAAACTTCGTAACTTACCACCTTGACGAGATACCGTTCACTCAGATATGCTGTCACGTCAAGGTTGTCTTTTTTACTTGCAGCAACCCGACAAAACCCAAGAATCTAGCGCCGCTCAAAGCTGTTGACACCAGCAATGAGCGACTAACCCCCAAACTGGTACAAGCAGTCTGGCGGCTAACGGTGAATTTTAACACTCCCTTAGCCACCCCGACTTGTCATGTCAAAAAAGCGTTGCAAACCCTTTAGAACATGAAAGTGAGTTTACTCACTTTTTGTTTCTCCACTCACTTTTGCAGCGCGTGAATAAGTGTGGGGTGGCTAGGTTTTTGGGGTTTCTTTGCAAACCCTAACGGAGTCACAACTCATGTCTCACTGTTTCTTAGAATCCCTCAACTGGGCAACCGTTGAGGGAGAAGCTGCTCCTATCCCGCTCCCTGAACGCGAACGAGTTCGAGTCCTGATTATTAGCTCCCGTGATGGCGTAATCAGCACCATTCACGAACTCCACAGTCGCGGCTTTGCCGAAGTAGGCGCATGGAGTCCATTGTTACCCGCACCGGATACAGGTGAAGTGATGAGTATCTTAGTGCGCGATCGAAGAGTGGGAGAGTAAGAGAAGAGGAAAGAGGAGTGAAGAGGGGGCGATCGCCCCTTCCCTTCATCCAGCGGACTGCGTACTTCACACTCACCTTTGTTCAACACGTGCGTGTAGATCATCTTGCTTACAGTCTTGTGCCTCAGCAGTTCCTACACTGTGAAATGTCGTGTGTCCTACTGAGAGTGCTTGGATAGATATACAGCAAGGCATTCGTCGGCTCACCTCATACATCTAGATGTACAGTTAAATTTTGCAGAATAAATTGTCCAACCGCTAGCTTCCTTTTGGGGTGATGTAGCTGCAAAGTTTTTTGTTAGAGTTTAATACTTGTTCAGTTTTAGCAGGGCTATATTCAGTAACCATGAGTTAGGCTGGATTCAAAATCTACAGTGCCGAATGATTCTGCATTATGCCAAAGCTAACCAAAACTCGTTTAGCCCAAGTTTCAGATATCCTTGATGAATCATTCTTCACATCCGCAGGCTTCACTGTAGAAACTTCAGAAGATCAAAATAGAATTGTTCTAGTTCAATTTTGTGATAACGATAAATATTTCATTGAACTTCGCTACGCTACCAAACGTCCTAGTTCTCTTCTAGCACTGACAGCGATAACCGGTATGCAGGAGGTTCGCATTCTTAAGGTAGAGCAAGCATCAGGCGATTTTGTTGAAGTAGAAAGTCATGAAGTTGAGTCTTTTGCTAAATTTCTTGATGCATTACGCCTCTGGACTGAACGAATAAAAAACGAATACCTTTTAGTTAATTTATTTCAGCAGCGTCTAGAGCATTTTCAGGACGAATTGAATAAACGGCTTGATGAACATATAGATGATGAAAATGCACATTTCTCTGAAGAAGAGCGTGCTGATCTTTATGAGAAACTAAATCAATTTTAGGAACGAGTTACGGAACTTGAAAAAGAAAGTACCTTGACGAAAGCTGAACTTAAAGAAATCCGAGGGGTTATTGCTGATCTTGCACGAGCAACTCGCAATATGTCGAAGCGAAGCTGGTTTAGAACTGCATGTAGTAAGTTGTACGCTCTCAGCGTTCGTGCGTTATCTTCTAAACCAGGACAGAAGCTTCTTGAAGGTGCTATCGATAAGTTGTTACAGGGTCCACCGTAGCGGTTGCGGTCGAAACACGGCGTTGGAGCGGACAAACGAAGCTCCTGGTGTTGCCTTCAAACTGGTCAGTTGCCGCTCAACTGTGCCGTTAGGCAGAACATTTGACCAAATAAAGAATTGGACAGTACCTCACACTCGATCGCATCCGCACCCCTAAAACAAGATTCTTGCTACTATGCCGCTTGGGAAACAACCAACACACGTTAAGTACAATCTCAAATTACTTCTAAGCGAGTTAGTAGACGAGCAGGTCAGTATTGCTGAGTTATGGATGTTTGGTTCGCGAGCCTATGGTACACAGAGCCTGCGTTCCGATTGTGATATTCTCGTTCGCGTTAAGCAGGGAGAGTACGTCAAGGCCAGCGCTCTACGTGATTTCGCACTTACTCAATGCCGTGCACTTGACTTCTTCATTGCTGAAGGCGGACGAGCCATTAGTTGTATGAACGACAGCTACGTGTGGGCTGATGCCTTTGAGGAACTAGTTGAAAAACTAGATGCGTTGTTGCTTTGGAGTGCTCAGGATGGATTTACTGAGCCTCCAGTTTCATGGGTTTTCGAAGTTGGCGGAACAGTAAACTTTGCGGCTACGGTACTACCCGATGGGAGCGTAGGAGAACTTAGTTGGCAGTACATGATCAAGCGTGCAGAAGATGCAGGGCTACCTGTTTGTCCATTCATTGGTGATACCGTTGATAAGGCTACTGCTATGCTGACTGAAATTGCCAAACGCATGATACTGAAGCCAACTGATCTCGGACAACGAGGTGCAGCAAAGGATAGTTGGACAGTTAATCTGAAATCAGAGTACGATTGCCAGAACCTCTTTTACACTGTTGTGAAACCGTGGCTGCCATCTATTGCACGTGAAGAAGTGACCGTCATTTATGATGAGCAGAGAAAGAGTGCGGACTTTGCTTTCTTTGACAATCAGTTAATCGTCGAGATGAAGTTTATTGACAGCAACGGCAAGAAGGCAGAGGTGGTGAAGACCCTTGATGGCCTTGCACGATTCTACAAACGCAATGGAAACATTCGTGTACTACTGTTCCTAATTTTTGTGAAAGAGGGTGTAGACGTGGATGCATATAGATGGAGCAGAGACTACTCATTCTACTCTACGTTGCCCCGTGTGATAACCCATGTAATTATGGTGCCGTGAACTCAGAGAATAAGAGTGTGATCGCTCATAGCTGTCAACTGGCTCGTTGCAAAGAAACCCGGTATTGCTTCTACTTAAACTGTTACTATTTCTTTCACATTGGCGATCGCCGCCAACTACGATTCGAATGCAATACTTTCAGACTTACGTGAAAAGTGAGATCGCCATCCTGTAGGGTGCGTTGCTGACAAGCAAACGCACCGTTGTGTTGAGCATACTAACCTGTCCCCTCCTCAAAAATATTCAATGCTCAATTACGATAGTGTTGATATGGAGGAGAACTTAGGAGTAAAGCCACATGTCAGATTTGCTTAAGAGAATCACGGTTAATCCAAGACAATGCGGTGGTCGTCCTTGCATTCGAGGTATGAGAATTAGAGTCTCGGATGTACTGGATTTATTTGCGGCAGGACTGAGTGCTGAGCAAATTTTAGAAGAGATGCCTGATTTAGAAGCTGATGATCTGAAGGCAGCCTTTCTATACGCCTCACGTAAGCTTAATCATCCAGTGCTGGTTGCATGACAATTTGGGTAGACGCGCATTTGTCGCCTGCGATCGCAACTTGGATTAGCAGCGCTTTTGGAGTAACAGCATTAGCTTTGCGAGATGTTGATTTGAGAGACGCTGAAGATCTTGAGATTTTTGAGGCAGCAAAGGCTCAAGACGTTATCTTCATGACTAAAGACAGTGATTTTGTTGATCTAGTTGATCGCCTTGGCTCGCCACCACAAATTATCTGGTTGACATGCGGAAACACCTCAAATGCTCGGTTGCAGGAAATTTTGAGTACTACTTTGCTAGAAGCCCTAGAGCTTCTTCGATCTGGTGAAGATTTAGTTGAAATTAGCGGAGACTAGTGCGATCGCCATCTTGTAGGGTGCATTGCTGACAAGCAAACGCACCGTTTTATTGAACACAGTAAACACAGTAACAGGGTGGGCTATCTCACCCACCCCGCAACTTCCTTGATGTGCGATCGCCAGCTACTTTAGCGTCCGCCTACAACAACATTCTTGATCCGAACGTGAGGACCACCAACGCTGACAGGAAGAGGAGATTGTCCGCCCTTACCACAGCCGCCATTGGTATAAACAGAATCACTACCGATCGCCTCGATATCCTTCAACGTCTGGAAGACATTGCCGCTGAGGGTGACATCGCTGACAGGTTCAGCAATCTTGCCATCGCGAATCATGAAGCCTTCAGCCGCCGCAAAGGTAAACATCTCACCGTTGGTTTGTCCGCCCAACATGCGAACGGCGTAAACTCCTTCCTCAATGTCGCCAATCATTTCCTCAAAGGTGCGATCGCCTGGTTCGATTCCGGTATTCGTCATTCGCACAATTGGCGGATGGGTCGCATTCATTGCCCGTGCGTTGCCCGTTGGCTGCTCGTGCATCTTGCCTGCGGTTTCCCGGTTGTGTAAGCGCTGGGTCAACACGCCGTCCTTAATCAAAAACTTGCGCTGTGCCGGAACGCCCTCATCGTCATACTTTAAGGAACCTGGGAGGTCAGGCATCGTGGCATCGTCTACCACATTCAGTTGAGGAATCCCAAGAGGTTTGCCCACAACCAGCAATTCCTGCATCCTGGGATTTTCGTAAACAAAATCTGCTTCCGAGAGATGCCCAAACGCCTCGTGAATGAACACGCCTGCCAGATACGGGTCAAGCAGAACGGTGTACTGTCCACCCTTAACCGACGTTGCATCAAGCTGACCGATTGCTCGCTTTGCCGCATCATGAACCCGATCCTCAGCGCCCAGCAGCACGTTGTAGTCAGAGCGAGAGTGAATCGACTCAAACCCCTGACGCACCACGCCACCTTCGCCTCTAGCAATCACGCCAAATCTGCCAGAGACATCCAGCCGCTCTTGTGCAATGCAGGTGCCCAGAGAGTTGACGAAATAGGTGGTGTTAAAGCGATCGCTATACCCTGACATCGTCGTTTGAATGCGCGGATCGGTATCCAGCAACAGTTGATTGTAGCGCTCAACCAGTTGCCGCTTTTCCTCTAAGGAAATGCCTCTAGGATCTCTGCCAAACTTTACCGACACGTAATCTTGAATGGGTTCCACATCGGCTAGCTGTGTGGTTTCGCTGCCGACTAAGTGAGCCTGGGCGATCGCTTCTTCAATCCGTCCCTTTAGCTCAGACAACCCGTTGAACGTGACAAAACTCCAGCCACCTTTGTGGCAGGCGCGAATCCCACCCGACAGAGAAAAGCTGCGGTCTACCGCATCCAACTGCGCCCCGCGATAGGAAATGACGCTAGCCTCACCCTGCTCTAGTCGAATTTCTAAGTAATCGACGCGATCGCGGTAAGGCGTAATCGCATCTAGCAGACGATCTTGCATGGAAGCAATAGAAATAACCACGCGCTTTTCTCTCCGACTCAATTCGTTCAGACTGACTTCCTTCAGTCTAAAACCTGTCCGAAGATTCTGGTGACTCTGTTAAATCCATATCAATTCTCAATCAAGTAGGATTTGAGCAAGCTTGAGAAATGCTATGCCTTCAACTCAACCTCGCCGCAAACTTCTAACAATCCTTACGCCTCTGCGGGAATACCTTCAGCAGGAATACCAGGAACGCCTCGATCGCATTATCTTATTTGGTTCTCATGCTAGAGACGAAGCAACGGACACCTCTGACATTGATGTCTTAATTGTTTTAGAAGATCCGGTCAATGCTAGCGAAGAACTGCGTCGCACCAGTCAATTCATTGCTCAACTATGCCTGGATCACAACCTTTTGATTTCTCGACTATTTATGGGGCGATCGCGGTTTGAAACTGAGAACTCACCGCTGCTACGAAACATTCGGTCTGACGGAATTGTCCTATGACCCCAGAACAACAAGCCCTGCTTCACAAAGCACAACGTAGCCTGGAAGCGTCTCAAAATTTGATTGAACAAGGATTTTATGAGTTTGCAGTATCTCGTGCTTACTATGCCATGCTCGTGCAGACTATGATCCTGTTCCTGAATTATCTCAGCGAGATGCCAAAACGCTAGTTGAGCAAGCTCAAGCTTTTCTAACTGTTGCTTTACAAAACTTAGACTCTAGCAGCAGGTAAACGACTAGCAGGTCAAATTTGACTGAAAGGCTACTTGTCATTCCCAATGACCAAGCAGGAGCATACAAGTCTCTCCTGAGAGTGGCAGCATTTCCAGGTTTTTTGGTTTATGCTAAAAATGGTTTGCATTAGTACTTCTTTGTGGTAAACCAAACGTAGTTTAAGAAATTGGAATAACAGCGTGGAGCGATCGCCAACCGACCAGACTTTAATTGACCAGCCCCCTGACCAACCGCTTGATGCCAAAAGTGCTGCTAAACAGCCGTTTGTACCCGTGATGCGAGAGTTAGTGAGAGCCTATCAGGCGTTTGAAAGTTATACCGATGAAAATATCCGCCAACTGGGGCTGACTTCCCCTCAGTTTGATGTGATTGCTACGCTGGGAAATACCACGGGCATGACGATGAATACGCTAGCTGAGAAAACCTTAGTGACTAAGGGAACGCTCACTGGCATTGTCGATCGCCTGGAAAAAAAGGGATTTGTCCGACGTGAAGTGCCAGAGGGCGATCGCCGCTGTTTTGTCATCGTGCTAACCCCCGAAGGGGAGCAACTGTTTGAGCAAGTTTTTCCGGCTCAGATTGCCTACATCAAACAGCGATTTGACAAGCTCGATTCGTCCGATCTGGAAGAAATTTTGGCAGCGCTAAAGAAACTGCGGAGTATTTTCTAATTTTTCCTAGTACACCAAAAAACCTCTGTGCGATAGGGATGCTCAATGATGGGGCGATCGCGTGTTTGAGGATGATGTTCAAGTAATTCACGCACTTGCCGAAGAACGGTTTGCTGTGTTTGAGCATTGAGTGCGGCAATGAAACTAATAGAAGCAACTCGATCAATGGCTGCGTCCAGATCATACTGATGTGCATAGGAAAAAATTTGAGTTTCGAGCGGTGTGAATAAGTCCGTTTGCTCAAACGCTGTTCGCCACTGTCCGGTTCGATAACGGGGTGCATCTCCCTCGTGAGGCGTAATGATTGCTGAGATTTGCGCTACCCAATCTACTGACTCGTCACGAACATTCCAAATCAACCCAAGGTAGCCACCCGGCTTTAGCACCCGATGAATTTCTGCTAACGCCGCTTCTCCCTGAAACCAGTGAAATGCTTGAGCGACGGTAACTACATCAGTCGAAGCAGCGTCTAAGGGAATGGATTCAGCGGTTCCGTTAAGAACAGGTATATTCGGCAAAAGCGCTTCAAATTTTTGCCGCATCCCTTCAACTGGCTCGATCGCCACGACTTGACAGCCCAAATCTTGTAACTGCCGGGTAAATTTACCTGTTCCTGCTGCCAGATCTACGACCGTTGTGGCAGATGAAAGGTTGAGCGTTTGCTGCAAAAACTCAATCGCTGCGGCAGGATAGCCAGGTCTGCCTCGTTCATAGGCATCAGCCCCAATCTGAAAACCTTGACGTGCAGCAGCGTGAACAGAATTGGCAGTAGTCATTTCCTTGAAGCAAGCTCGACGGTTTACTTCATCTTCGTCGCAATTGGCGATTCGCTCAAATAATTTCCGAGAGGAAAAAGATTTTCTACTTTTAATTGTTTGCATTCAAACAATAATTGTGATAGAACATAAAAGTACTGGTTCAAACAGTGCAGAAGCAAATTGTATTGGTTCAAATATATTTGGAACTTTGATTAGGAGCGATCGCCATGACTCAACCTTCGACTAGCCGCGAACCCTTTGTATTACCGCTGGATGCAGGCACTCACTGGATCTGTAGCTGTGGGCAAAGCAAAAATGCGCCTTACTGCGATGGTTCTCACAAGGGCACTCCATTCCAGCCGATCGCATTAGAACTTGAAGTACCACAGACCATTGTAATTTCTGACTGGGCAAAGCAATAGAGCGGTAAGGCAATAGGTACGCAAGGCAGTAGAGACACACCCAGGAAACACGAGGAAAACACCGTGAAAATTAAAATTTTGGCTCCTGATTCGGCTTCTTATCCCAATTCACAACCCGCTAGCACTACTCAAGCAAGTAACGACAGGGACATCGTTCCCCTGATTGCCCGAATTTTGTTGTCTTCGATCTATCTGGTGTCTGGGGTAAACAAAATTCTGAATCCGGTAGGCACCCAGGAATACATGGCAGCTAACGGTATGTTTTGGACAGGATTGTTTTTAGTATTGGCGATCGCCATCGAACTAGCTGGCGGACTTTCCCTGCTGCTGGGCTACAAAACTCGCCTCGGAGCGATCGCACTGGTGATTTTCCTGATTCCCGCCACGCTGATCTTTCACACCAACTTTGCCGATCCGATTCAGCAAATCATGTTTCTCAAAAACCTGGGATTGCTCGGCGGTCTGCTCCTAGTCATGCAATACGGACCCGGTCGCATCAGCCTCGATCGCACTCGCTAAACCCCTCTTCTCATCCTCTCGTTGCAAGGCTCCGCCTTGCAATGCCTTTGGTGAGGCTCTGCCTCATACCTTATAGAAGTTGCGCGAGACAGAGCCTCAACCAAGGCAGTTCCAGGTTCTACCTGGAGACGAGGTGCTAGACGAGTTTCTGTGTAAGAGATCTGAATACCAAAACTACTGGAGCAAACCGATGGCACTGGGAATGTTAGTTGACGGCAAGTGGGTTAAAGACTGGACAGAGCAAGACGAGAAGGGCAGATTTAACCGAATGCCGACTCACTTTCACAACACAGTGACAGCAGATGGCTCCAGCGGCTTCAAAGCTGAACCAGGACGCTATCACCTCTACGTGTCGCTAGGTTGTCCTTGGGCACATCGCACCGTGATCATGCGAAAGCTGAAAGGCATGGAGGATGTAATCAGCCTGTCAATTGTTGATCCGGTAATTAGTGAGGAAGGCTGGACGTTCTCTGATGCGCCAGAATGTATTCCCGACGTGGTGAACGGCACTCACTATTTGCGCGAAGTTTACACACTGGCAGATCCTAATTACTCAGGACGAGTCACCGTTCCCGTGCTGTGGGACAAGCAGACAGGCGCAATTGTCAATAATGAATCACGCCAAATCATTCGGATGTTTGACACCGAGTTTGCGGCTTTTTCTACGACCGGGGCTGACCTCTATCCCAAAGATTTTCAGCAACAGATTGATCAGACCATCGACGAGATTTATCAACCCATCAACAACGGGGTATATCGGTCTGGATTTGCCAATTCCCAAGCGGCTTACGAGGAAGCAGTGACAGAGCTATTCGCCGCTTTGGATCGGTGGGAAAAGGTGTTGGAAAATCAGAGATATTTGTGTGGCGATCGCTTCATCGAAGCTGACATCTGCATGTTTACCACGCTGTTTCGGTTTGACCTGGCTTATCACGGTCTATTTAAGTGCAACCTGCGGCGACTGGTCGATTACCCCCACCTGTGGGGCTATCTGCGCGATCTTTACCAGCATCCAGGTGTGGCAGAAGTATGCAGCATTGAACACGTTAAACGGCTCTATTACGCCGGAATTCCTCAACTGAATCCTAATCGCATCGTTCCGCTGGGTCCAGCGATAGATTTTAGCGCCCCACACGATCGCGCTAGGCTGGGCAGTAGAGAGATGGCGATTCGGTAGATTTCAAGCAATCAGGGAGAAGATTATGGGACTTGGCATGTTGATGGATGGGAAGTGGGTCACAGAACGGGAACAAGAAGACAAAAAAGGTAAGTTTGTCCGCCCCTCGACCACGTTTCGTAACTGGATCACGGCAGATGGTTCTAGTGGGTTTAAGGCTGAGCGCGATCGCTATCATCTCTACGTCTCCCTGGCTTGCCCTTGGGCGCATCGCACCTTGATCATGCGTCAGTTGAAAGGGTTAAGTGATGCCATTTCCATCTCAGTCGTTGATCCTGAAATGGGTGAAAATAGCTGGGAGTTTTCTGATAGTGAAGGCTGCATTCCGGATACAGTAAATCACACCCGTTATCTGTGGGAGCTTTACACCAAAGTTGAGCCGGACTACACCGGACGAGTTACCGTTCCGGTGCTGTGGGATAAGCAAAAAGGCACTATCGTCAACAACGAATCTCGCGAGATCATTCGCATGTTAGACACTGAGTTTGGTGAAATTGCCAAACCCGATGCAGACCTCTATCCCGAAGCGCTCCAGCAACAGATTGATGAAACCATCGACGCAATCTATCAACCGATCAACAACGGAGTCTATCGCGCTGGATTTGCCACCACTCAGGAAGCCTACGAAGAAGCGGTCACAGAGCTATTCGAGAATTTAGATCATTGGGAAACGGTGCTAGGCAAGCAACGATATTTGTGTGGCGATCGCCTTACCGAAGCCGACATCTGCATGTTCACCACGCTGCTACGCTTCGACGCAGTCTACTACGTTCACTTCAAGTGCAACCTGCGCCGCATTGTGGATTACCCCAACCTCTGGGGCTACTTGCGCGATTTATATCAGCACCCCGGTGTTAAAGAAACCTGTAACCTCGACCACATCAAGCGCCACTACTACAAGAGCCACCCCAAGGTAAACCCGACCCGCATTGTCCCCAAAGGGCCCATTATCGACTTTGAAACTCCTCACAACCGTGATACTAAATTCAGCTAATCCCTAATACCCAAACCCTTACAAACTGCTTTGCATCACTAAAGGGCCTTCTGGAATTGGAGGCGCTGTAGACGACTCCAGTGTGATCAGCAGTTGAATTTCCTCAGTTGGAATAGCATCTCTGGGAATCGAAAGCTGAGCTAGCGTTTCTCCCTGAGCGGTTGTGCCAAATTGACCATAATAAATGGGTTCTGTGCTACCAGGAGTTAGCCCCCAAAGCCGATAAGCTTGTCCTGCCGAAGGTTCCGGCAGGTTTTGCACAGTGACTAAAATTTGATCTTGATTTGGATTGACGACTAGCCGACCGGAAGCAGCCGTTGTTTCTCCGGTTCCTTCCAGGGCATAGACTTCGGTTTCAGGCTGACGTAGCGCTTGAATAACTGCATCTGCACTTTCCAGGTCTTGGCGGAGGCGGTAGTTATCCAGTCCCAGGGCGATCGCCAAAAACGCAGCAACGGCTCCACCCATTTCCAGCCAAATTCGACGACGGGCACGTCTGTGGGGTCTAGCGGGGCGATCGCCCTCTTGCACGGCATCTAAAATCGCTGCACGCAAATGAGCTGGAGGTTCCTGCTGCGGCAGACCATAGGGCAATAAGTCCAAAACTTCCTGAAGCTGCTTAACTTCTCCCCTCAGATCAGGATTTTCATTAAGCAATCGTTCAACAATCTCAGCCTCTTCAGGGTCAAGATCATCAAGGGTGTAACCCGCTATCAATTCTTCCCAGTTTTCAGGAAGGGAGGGTCTGATCATGGTGTGTCACTACTGAATAAAATCCCGCAAATGTTGTTTGAGTTTCAAAAGTCCCTGACGAGTTCGGGTTTTGACGGTACCTAACGGAATGCCCAACCGCTGGGCGATTTCTGACTGACTCAATCCCTCGAAATAGGCAATTTCTAGAACCTGTCGTTCTGAGTCCGGTAGCCGAGCTAACGCCTCTCGGATCAGTTGCGATCGCTCGTTGATTGAAACTTGCTCTAGCGGGTTAGCTGAAATTTCTTCAGCCGTTGAGATTCGCTTCCAGCGCTGAAGAAATTTCAGCTTTGTGTTGCGCGATCGCAAGCGGTCAATCGATCGAGAGCGAGTCATCGTTACCAAAAAGCTGCTCAGCGAGCCGCGAGTTGGGTTGTAATTGTCTTTGTGCCAGAGTGCCAAAAAAATCTCTTGCGTGACATCTTCAGCTTCCTCAGAATTAGACAAAACTCTCAGTGCTAGCCCGTAGACCAGATTCGAGTAGCGGTCATATAAATCACTCAGCGCTTCAACACGACCCGCTTTTAGCGCCAAAAATAGGTCTGTGTCAGTTTGGTCTGACGCAAATGGCTCAGGCTTGGGAGAATCAGGATGCATTGCGTCTGATCAACGACTCCAAGATTAATAAAGGAAGGAGCAATTTCATCCCTGGCCACGCACCTCTATGCAGGTCTATATGCAATACGAGTAACAAGTGGCGATCGGATTTCAAATCTGTGTAAGTTCAGATTAAGGGAGGATACTCCAAAAAAATAGATCCAAGGGCGAATCAAGCGCCGAAACAGCAGACATCCTAATCGACTTTCCCTTAACTCAGCCGAAGTAATTTTTTTCACAAGGTACTGATGCCCATCTAAGCTAAAGTCCAGCCCAGATAAACGTCCGCTCGCTTCCAGGATTCAGTACAGGAATCAATCCACGACTCTCTAACCTAAACAATTCACTATTGATCCAATAACAGGTTCGTATAGACAGGAGCAGATTTCCGATTTCTTATAATGTAAAAAGCAAGTAACATTGTTACTGAGTCAATCCTACAAAAGCAGAAATTGTGTTTGTCCTCAACGGCTACGAATATTTTTTGGGCTTCCTGCTCATCTGTAGTCTGGTTCCTGTCCTGGCCTTTGTGACCGCCAGGCTTGTTCGACCCCACCCTGAAGGCGTAGAGCGAAGAATCACCTATGAGTCCGGGATGGAGCCAATTGGTGGAGCCTGGATTCAGTTCAACATTCGCTATTACATGTTTGCGCTAGTCTTCGTCATTTTCGACGTTGAGACAGTGTTTCTTTACCCCTGGGCTGTTGCATTCAACCAACTTGGGCTACTGGCCTTTGTGGAAGCCCTGATATTTATTGCAATTCTTGTCGTTGGTCTCGTTTACGCATGGAGGAAAGGCGCACTGGAATGGTCATGAATCCTAGTACTTCAACCCCCGAAAATACAGCCATTATTAGCCCAGCCGAGTATCCCCAAGTCACCCAGGACTTATCAGAAAACGTAATTCTGACCACGCTGGATGACCTGCATAACTGGGCAAGACTTTCGAGTCTGTGGCCCCTCTTGTATGGCACTGCCTGCTGCTTTATTGAGTTTGCAGCGCTGATTGGCTCTCGATTTGACTTCGACCGCTTTGGTCTGGTTCCCCGTTCTAGCCCGCGTCAAGCTGACCTGATCATCACCGCCGGAACCATTACGATGAAAATGGCTCCCGCGCTGGTGCGGCTGTATGAGCAAATGCCTGAACCCAAGTATGTGATTGCAATGGGTGCTTGCACGATCACAGGCGGCATGTTCAGCACTGATTCTCCTACCGCAGTTCGAGGTGTGGATAAGCTAATTCCAGTAGATGTTTACATTCCTGGATGTCCTCCCCGTCCTGAAGCAATTATTGATGCAATTATCAAGCTGCGGAAAAAGATCTCGAATGAATCTTTGCAGGAACGTGGAATAGCCGCGCAGACCCACCGCTACCGCACTGTTTCTCATAATCTAAACATCGTGCCCGACATTCTGACGGGTAAGTATCTGCAGGCAGAGACTCGACAAGCACCGCCTAAAGAACTGATGGAAGCAATGGGTATGCCCATCACACCAGCCCTCCAGGAAGTTGAGAAAGAGGAGAGCGATCGTGGCTGAAGAAGCTAAGCAGGAAGGCACTCAGGCTGAAGAGCAGGGTGATGCCAAAATTGTCGAAGCTGGCAAAGTGTCTAGCTGGCTGACTGAGAATGGATTTGAGCATGAGTCGCTAGAAAAAGACCACAGCGGTGTTGAAGTGCTCAAAGTTGATCGAGAGTTTTTGCTGCCCTTTGCGACTGCCCTTTACGCTTACGGTTTCAATTACTTAGCGTGTCAGGCTGCCTACGACACTGGTCCAGGAGGCGATCTGGTCAGCACCTACCACCTGCTCAAGCTGAGCGATAATGCAGACCGTCCTGATGAAGTTCGCCTAAAAGTGTTCTTGCCTAGAGAAGATCCGAAGGTGCCTTCGGTCTATTGGATCTGGAAGGCAGCAGACTGGCAGGAGCGAGAAAGCTATGACATGTATGGGATTGTCTATGAAGGACACCCCAACCTGAAGCGCCTCCTGATGAATGAAGACTGGGTTGGCTGGCCGTTGCGGAAAGATTATATTTCTCCAGACTTCTACGAACTTCAGGACGCCTATTAGAGGAATGAAGGATGAGGGGTGAAAGCCCTTGATTTCTGTTTCAGGCTTTAGCTTGAGAATGAGTCATCCACCAAGTCGTCATACTGATTACTTGAATTAGAACAAAAGAGGGTGAAGGCTTAACCTTCACCCTCTTTTTTATTGCCGCAGTTCTACGCTGCTACGAGTATCAACGTGTTCAAGTTAGAAGTATCAAAGCTGCCTAACTCAGCAGTTTGACGAAAGACAGACTGGCGTGAACTTTGCGGAATCCTGTGGATTCGTATAGAGTTTGGGCACAGTTGGGGTTTTCGGTGTCTACACCGAGTTTTGCAGTGTCTACTCCAGCGGCTTTGAGTTGTTGTAGACCCGCTAGCAGCATGGCCCTTCCCAATCCCAAGCGACGAAATCCGCGACGGGTGCCTAACATGCCAACCCAACTATCGCTGCGTCCCGTTTGGCGATTTTCCTCAACGGGAATGTGGCAATAGCAGAAGGCGGCAAAGGTGCCGCCTTCTGCTATTGCCACCAGATCCAACTCCGGTCGATAGTTAGGATCACTCAGCCAGTGCCGATGAACCTCAGCAGTCAACGGGTGATAGTTCCAGTGGTCAATAAAAGACTGATTGTGCATTTCGACCCAGGCTTCAATGTCTGCTTCTCCCTGGCTGTGCCGAATGGTGAAGCCTTCCGGTAGTTGGGGTGCGGGAATCGGTTGAGTCAGCGATCGCTCCATTCTCAGGAATCGTCGCACAAAGGTAAAGCCATGATCCTCCAACAGCGCGATCAACTCGGTTTGCTTATCGCGAGCGTGACCGTATAGCTTTGCAGGAATGCCTCGCTCCAGCCAAATCTCGTGCATCCGGGCTTCACCCCAGGCAATGATTTCGGATTCAAGCCTGCCGCCACGAGCTTCAGAATCGACCCGAAACCAGAGGTGCCCGTCTACTTCTAGGCTGTCTGTGCTGAGAGGAATCCACATTTGCCCAAAGCCAATCAGCTTGCCGTCGCCGTCATGCCACAACTGCAAGTTGTGAGCTGCGTCAAAACTCGGTTCACTAAACTCCAGCCGCAAATCTTGCACAGAGTGATGGTTGTCGAGTTGGTCTACGGCTTCGCAGGTGTTGAGCAGGTGAGCGATCGCCTCCAAATCAGTTTCTCCCGCGTAGGGGCGCATGGTTAAAGTCATCATGGTGTATTTGCACCTGTTATAGAAATAAACGCCGCTCCAGATGATGAGTCGATCTGGCGTGACGAACTTGCTTTGTCGTGTGAGTCTGATTCTGAGAGTAAGTTTGAGAGTTTGAACTAGAACGACTTGGTTTAGAAACCTCTTCTGGTGGAGGTTTACGCCGCCCAAATAAACGAACGTAGAGTAATAGCATGGCTGTTCGGGAAGAAGTAAGTTGGAATAATTGCGTTATACTACAAATATACTACTTAAACACTACAATTTCCTGAGGGCTTCACAAATTTGTCAGGGTTCACACAATTACGCGATGTGAAACTTTTCTAGGCTTCTGGTGGAATGGGCATCTTACCCGTCCGAATCGAGCAGGCATTTTGCCTAACCCTACAGGAAGCTAAAGTTTCCAGCACTTCAGTTACTACAATTCACTGACACCAAGCGATCGCCTAGCCATTTGTTTGTATTCATCCAAGTCTGACTTCAGCGCAAATTCCGCAATGGCTATGGGGTAAGAAGCAGCCAATTCGATGATGTGTTCTGCCATCTGTGGACAGACACGCCCACCCACCCTGGTGTATGCGTCAATCAGTTTGTTAAGGGCATCTTCACTAAAAGTGCGGTAATGGGCGACAAAATCATGGGCTGGGTCAGTGACGGCTGCTTCAGTCCAATCTATGAAGCCTGTTACTTGTGCTTGGGAATTAATCAAGATGTGCCCAGCGTGTAAATCACCATGAGTTAATACCGTTTCTTGTGGCCAAATCTCATCTCTTTGGAGCCAGAACTGCCAACGGTTCCACAACTCTTCACCAACACCAAACTCGCCCTTTACAACATCCATCTTCTGTTTCATTGCCATACGCGCTTCTTCAGCGGTTTCGATGGGAAGACCAACTGCACGTACTGCCTCAATGCTGACTTGATGAAGAGAAGCAATCCCCTTAGCCAGCGATTCATGAAACTGATCGGGTGGATTTGCTACATCAATTTCCCACACATAAGCTTTTGCTTCTGAGTCGATTGTGCCTGCTGGTACACCGTTTAATGCCCGATAAGCAATGAGTTCATTTGTGCTGATAGTCCATCGCGGCACTTCCACACTGAGAAGCGGGGCAATCAGCTCCAGCGTTCGTTTTTCCTTATCTACCGAGAGCAGAACATCCTCCCGCCGAGGAAGACGCAAGATCCAACGTTCTCCATTAATGTCCGTTGCTAATACAACCTGAAAGTCAAGACCCGATTCATTAAATTGCAGTGAATCTTCTTGGATAGCCAAGTTATGCTTGTGGACTAGCTCAAGCACTTCTTGCTTTGATTTTGTTTCTTTAATCATGTCTTCTTGTCGCTGTGCATCAAGAGTGCCGCATACTGCCGCATAACAAGGGGCTTAAGCCCCTTTTCCACGATGTTTCTACCGCCGCAGCGGAGAGGTGCGGTTCTGGCTTTCGCGCCAGAGTTTGAAGACCAGCCATTCGGTGCGATCGCCCACGCTCGCCACAAACACACCCTCAGCATCATCTGGGCTAGAGCAAACCCAAGTGCCGTGTAGGCTGACCTCGATGTACTCAGCGTCAACGTGGGTTAGTGTGACTGCACCGTGGGTTTCTTGCTGAATGGCGGACTCCAGGCTACGCAGTCCGATCAGATTGGCGGGCAGCAAAAAAGCAGCCGTTCCGCGCTCGACAATCAAACGCTGTCCGGTTCTCAGTGACAAAATCACCCGGAGCGTCATCCAATCTTCAACTGATTGAGGTAAATGTTCTAAATGTAGACCCGTTTCCGTATAGGTAAATTTCAGCATCACCGGGGACTCCCTTCGGATTTCTTCAGGCTTCTGGGTTTTCAGAACTGTCCATCGAACGAAAGTGGGGCACAAACTGGATAGCTGGATAGCTGAGGTTTTAGATAGATACTTGAGTGACTGTGCGAGTGGAGATTGAGTGACTAAGTGAATGCCTTGCAATCTTTAATAACTTCACAGACAAGAACCCCCGCTTCCGTAATTTAGAAGCGGGGGCTGGAAAAACTGGTTCAGGTTTTTCTAGTCCTCTCCGGGTACAGCAGTTCTTAACCTGTACCGCCCGCCTCGTGAGTCTGCTTCATCTACTGGCAAATCGGATAGATCGATTCCGAGATCGACTCCTCGATTTTTTCCATCCAGTCCTGCGATCGCACCAAAGCCAAAGCCCTGTATCTCGACGCCTATGACTAGATTGCCAGCACCAAAGCCACCCGCAGCCAACGCTATCGACCCAACCGAGCTTGGTCGCTTGGTGGAGTGGCGTGAAGTGCAAGGGGTGGTTAGGTAACTCACAGGTTTATTTGCTGAAACATATTACTTGATTCTTACATCCAACATACTACACTCGTATTACGGAGGTGTCTACACCTCTTCAAAAAATCTCACCTAGACCTTATCTATTTCAGGAGGACTGAAATGTACACGATGAATCGCACAGCAACAACAGAAATGGAAGTCACCAGCATCCGGCTGGAGCGAGACCTCAAAGACCGACTCAAAGATTTGGCAGGCAATCAGGGCTATCAGGCTTTGATTCGGGATGTGCTGTGGCATTATGTACAGCAAAAGTCTGGAGACTATCAACCTCACCTGTCTCCAGAGGAGATACGAGCCAGCGTAGAGGCTACGGCTCAAGCAGAAGAAAGATGTGCGTTGACCGGCAAGTTAATACGACCCCAGGAACTGATGCTGTTGGGGTTGACTAAAAGCGGCGAGATGGTGCCTCTAAGTGTGGAGAGCTTAGCCAGGTAAGTTCAAGCTGCCTGTTTCAGGTTTTTAGTGAGTGGCAGATTGACGTTACAGATCTGCCAACGGAGCAGGGAGAGGCGATCGCTCACCCAGATCATAGCCCTTAGCGATCGCCCGCTCCAGCCGCTGCACTCGTTTGTTTGAGTTAGGGTGAGTTGCTAAAAAGTCGATATTTGCTCCTTCTTGCTGGCTCAACCGTTCAAAGAAGTCTGTTGCTCCAGCAACGTGTCCATAGGTTTGCTGCAAAAGATTTAAGCCAAGTTCATCAGCCTGCAATTCTTGTCCCTGGGAGAATTGAGCATTACTGATACTGGACAGTCCAGAAATCGCTACATCCTGGAGTCCACCCGTATCCCCAAATAAAACGGCAATGAGTAACTGCAAGACTAATCCTCGGCTCAGCCGCCGCAGATGGTCACGGTTAGCAAAATGTCCTAATTCATGCCCCAGCACCATCATCAGCTCATTCTCTGATTTCGTCTGAGCCAGCAGTCCCCGGTAGATAATGACGCGATCGCCCGGAATGGCGATCGCATTCACCGTTGCATCGGGAATATATAGCACCTGGTAGTCATGATCCTGCTGTTGCTCAGGAGGAAGATTTGCCTCCAGGCGATCGAGCAACTGATTGAGCGAATCTTGAGCCGCTGAGGGTTCTGCCATCTGCTCGAACACAGGCACCGTGAATGTGCCCAATTGCCGCTCGACGCTAGGCGGAATCAGCCAAACTAATCCATTCACTAGCGCCCCAAATAGCCAGAAGGCAAAAAACACGACTGCAATGATCAACCCAACGACGAGCAAAATTTGCCGCTTTTTGGGCTCTGGATTGCGATCGTGCCGGTAGCTTGCCGTTCCGGGCGGTAACTCAATCGGCATAGTCTAGCTGCTCTTGACGGGACGGAAAGGATTGATGAAGTTAACGAATGGATAAAGCTGACGCGACTGAACCCACAGTCTGCCCGTGCCGCTAAATCGACAGACGAAGCCTTCTCCGCCAAAGATACCAGTTCTCAAGCCTTTGAACGACAAGCCGCCCAACATTTCAACTTTGTAGTTAAGCGTGTCTTCAAAAGCGACGATGTAGCCCGTATCTACGACGTAATCTCCGGCAACTGGAATCTCGATGATTGCACCAAACGAACTAAACCAGAAGTCGCCATAGCCTGTCACCTTCAGCAAAAACAAAGACTCACCGCTAAAGAAGCCTTTGAAGCCTTGAAACTTACTGTCAATGGTGACGGTGGGGCTAGCAGCGATAAAGCCTGAAGATTGCACCATCAAACCGCTATTGCCGTCAAAGCGATAGTGCCGAATGTCTCCCGGTACTCCTGGTGAAATTAGCAGTTCTCCAGGTTTGCCCTCAGCGGTAAATTCGCTGACAAACAGCGACTCGCCGCCCAGCATTCGCCCCAGTCCTTTCATCAAGCCGCCCTGCACTTTAGACTTCATCTTGATGTGAGAGTCCATTGCTGCCATTGCGCCCGATTCGACCAGGACGGTCTGGTTTGCCTGAAGTTTGAGCGTTAAAGCCGCGTAGGCAGGAGCATGTTGAATCTCATAAGCTGTTTCGGTGGTCATAGGATTAATTCTTTTAAAGATGTAATTTTGTGATTTATCGAGGTGGTAACTTGCTGCCGATCAATCTGCCAAATGCGCCAGGATTGTGAGTTTGGCAAAATAGCCGTCCCTGCCCCTGGAACCGACAAATTAGACCTTCTCCACCCAAAAATGCGCCAACCCAGCTTGAGCCTGCCTTTGTGATTGAGAAATTCAACGTTTTTTCAAAGGCGACAATGTGACCCGTATCAACAATGTATTCGCCGTCCACCTTGATTTCGTAAATGCCGCCAAAGGCGCTGAGCAGCACCAGTCCGCTACCGCTAGCGGTGAGCCAAAACACTGATTCTCCCGAAAAGACCGACTTCAGCCCTTGAAATCCTAAGTCGAGGTCAACTCCGGGCGTGCTAGCCAAATATCCAGTGGATTGAACTACGAGGTCATGGGCACCCATCTGGTAGGGCAAAATGTCGCCCATCAGCTTTGGAGCCAGGTAAATTTCGGCGGGTTGTGTGCCAGAGCGGAAGACGCTGAGAAACATCGATTCTCCCGCTAGCATTCGCTTTAATCCGCCAAAAACGCCGCCACCTTTGCCCTTTCGCAGCGTTGTGTTGACGCTCATGTGACCGCTCATGGAAACCATCGCGCCTGCTTCGGCAACGAGTTCTTCTTGGGGTTCCATGTCAATTTTGGCGAGCGCACTTTCGGGCTGATGCAAAATATCAACTTTCATTGAGAAGCCTTCTTATGTAAGAACTAACGCAGCTTAGAGCGCAAAAATCTGACTAAGCCATCAGTGCTGCGAGACTGAAGGTAAATGGTTCCCTGCCCGGTCAGGCGATTTACCAATCCTTCACCTGATGTGACAGAGCCAACCAGCCCACTGGCTAGGCGAATATTCATTTGGATGCTGGGTTCGTAGGCAACCAGGTGGCCGGTGTCTACCGTGAAATCGCCATTCACACGTCGCTGGCTCAAGCCGCCATACGCGCCAAAAAACACCAGCCCACGACCGCTCAGCTTCAACTTAAATAGCCCTTCTCCAGCAAACCAGCTCGAAAAGCCAGCCCACTGCACCCCCATTTGAACTCCGGGTGTGTGAGCAATGTAAGCCCCAGGCTGAAAGCAAATCTCATTTCCCTGAAGCTCCATCAAACCGACATCGCCCACAGTAGACTGAGTTAAGACCAACTCCAGCGGTTGCTGGGTTTCGTTTGTAAACACATTGATAAAGAGCGACTCCCCACCCAGAAACTTTTTCAAAAGCCCAGGAACTAGACCGCCTGAGAATTCAGTTTTCATTGAAAGCGGTGCTGCCATGCTGGCCATTGCCCCAGATTCAGCCGTGATGCGATCGCCTGGATTTAACGTCAAAAAAACAGTTGCAAAAGCAGGTTTATAACGAATCTCGTATTTCACCCACGTACCTCATCCCAAAGACATAAATACTCTACAAATCTGGCAGGCGAAATTTCGTTCTGTGGATCTTTTAAGAAAATGTAATTATGCCTCAAGCTCGTAAACAATTTGGACAACACTGGCTGCGTAGTGAAAAGGCGTTGCAGAAAATTGTGGCAGCAGCGGGGTTAGTGGAGGGCGATCGCGTCTTAGAAATTGGACCTGGTCGAGGAGCCTTAACCCGACCGCTTTTAGAAAAGGCAGCAGCGGTAGTTGCCGTTGAGATTGACCGAGATTTATGCAAGCTGCTAGTAGAAAAGTTAGGCAAAATTGATCATTTCTTGCTGCTCCAGGGAGATATCCTTTCCCTTGATTTAGAGGCTGCACTGTTGGCATTTCCAGACTTTCAGCAGCCCAACAAAGTGGTTGCAAACATTCCGTATAACATTACTGGTCCGATTTTAGAAAAGCTGTTGGGAGCGATAGCCACCCCAAACCCCCACCCCTTTGACGTGATCGTGCTGCTGTTGCAAAAAGAAGTAGCCCTGCGGCTGTGTGCCCGTCCCGGCTCCAGAAACTACGGGGCGCTATCGGTGCGAGTGCAGTATTTAGCCGAGTGCGAATGGATTTGTGATGTCACGGCTAAAGCCTTTCAGCCGCCACCCAAAGTTGATTCCGCTGTCGTGCGATTGCGTCCACGCCAGTTTCATCTGCCTGTAACCAATGTTCGTAAGCTGGAAACTTTGGTGAAGCTGGGGTTTGCGACAAAGCGTAAGATGTTGCGAAATAACTTGATGAGTGTGGTGGAGCGCGATCGCCTCAACCAGTTACTAGAACAACTCGAAATCAACCCCCAAGCCCGCGCCGAAGATTTAAGCGTCGAGAATTGGGTGGCATTGAGTAATCAGTTAGCAGAAGAAGTTAAGGACTGAGGTAAATATGCGGAAAGATTCTAGCTGTTTAGCTTAATCTGCATAATATGCAGAAATAATCTGCTTATTATGCAGATTCGGTGTGTTGTGCAGAACCATTCTGCCTATCCACCAACCATTAGGATCTTATGCGGAAAATTTCAGTCTATTAATAGTTATGCGGCTTAATTATCTACAATCCTTGGGCGTCTTCTAAACTCCATCTCGAAATGCAAATTGAACAATACACTCCTCAGCATCTTGATGCTATTGTTCGTCTTTCGCTTCGGGCATGGACTCCAGTTTTTGAATCGATTCAGAATGCGATGGATGCCGACGTGTACCAAGTGTGGATTCCGCGAGCAACGAGAGGTAAGATATGCACGAAATCACAACTTCCCAAGTCTTCTACGACGCAGACGGACTGAACATGGTCGCTCATCTAGCACGGCCGCACGGCGAGGGTCCTTGGCCCGCAGTTCTCATTGGACACGACGGCGTTGGTCTTGACGACTACCAGCGGGGCCGCGCTGATGATCTCGCCGCGCACGGCTATGTTGCACTCGCGATGGACTTTCACGGCGGACAGACCTTCTTTGGCAGACCCGACGCGATGTTGGCTCGGGTCATGCCCTTGTTGTCCGACGCTGGACGGATGCGGGCTATTGGTCGCGTAGCGCTGGACGTTCTCCTCGCGACACCTGATGTTGACGCCAACCGGCTCTTGGCTCTCGGCTATGGTGCTGGCGGCCATATCGTCCTTGAGCTTGCGAAAACAGGCGCACCCTTCAAGGCCATCGCGGTCGTTCATCCCGGCCTGCCGGAACCTGATGCCCAGGACTGGCGCGATATAAACAGCACTATCCTCCTCTGTACTGGCTCCGAGGACCCGCTTTGCACTCCCGACCAACTTCTCGCATTTGGTCACGCATTACAGGATGCCGGGGTTGACTGGCGCGTAAACATCTATGGCGGTGCCCAGCACGCCTTTTGGGCTCGCCCGACAAATTCGGATGGATCGCCGACCGAAGGGCTCACGCATGTTCAATCGACCGTGCCAGGTGCCGGCTATCACCCAGAACACACTGAGCGCGCATGGCGAGCGGTTCTTGATCTTTTCGCAGAGGAATCGAAATGAGCGACGTGCATGAAGTCCGGGTGCGGGAAGAAGATTTGCGAAGCGCCATGTTAGCCGGGGACGCGTCGGCCCCGTCGGACCTCATAGTAGAAACACCGCCTAACAATCGCACTGCACCGGAACGTTTCAATATAGTTGGTTAAGTTGCAAAGTTTGTCTGCGTCCGGTGATTGCAAACGTTATGCCGTTGAGTGTTTAGCAAAGTATCAGAATTTAGTTAAATTTAAGCCAAAGTCAGGTGGGTATCACGAGTTGTACAAGCCATCCATGTACGACGATACCTGCCGATTCCTTGCGGAACACTTCTCCATGCAAAAGTCAGTGATCTATTTAGTCTACTCAGGAAGCAGCAGCGGTAAGAAAGCAAAGAGAAATTGCTAACAATTTGTTGCGAGAAGGACTGCCAATTGAAATTATTGCTCGTGTGACAGGGCGCGGTCAATTGAGGAACTCCAACAGCTTCAACAGCCATTAAACAGGGCTCTGTAAGATTCACCCTGCTCGGCGTGGCGATCGCAGCATAACAGCTCCATTACGAGCCATGACACACTCTAGTCGTTGGCCCACAAGGAATACAGTATGAGGTCAAGAGCGCAAATCAACTAGTCCTTAGTCACCCATCGCGATAGACAATAGACTAGTATCACGTCCTCATCCTTCATCCCTCATCCTTCCAATGCGCTCCTACTCCCTGATTGCCCCGGCTAAAATCAACCTTTACCTGGAAATTATTGGCGATCGCCCTGATGGATATCATGAGCTGGCAATGGTTCTCCAGGGAATTGATCTGGCAGATCGAATCGATCTCAATGCCAATGGGGTCGATCAGTTTCGGCTGCACTGCGATCATCCCGAAGTGCCTGCTGATGAGAGCAATTTGGCTTACAAAGCGGCCTTGCTGATGGCAGCAGAGTTCCCAAATGCATTTGAGCAGTATGGCGGAGTAAATATCACGATTCACAAGCACATTCCGGTTGGGGCTGGGTTGGCGGGTGGCTCGACCAATGGCGCAGCCGTGCTGGTGGGACTTGACTTGATTTGGGGGTTAGGACTGACTCAAGGCGAGCTACAGGATTTGGCCGCAAAGTTGGGGTCAGACGTCCCGTTTTGCATCGCAGGAGGGACGGCGATCGCCACCGGACGAGGCGAACAGCTTTCACCGCTGCCCAGCATTAACTCCCTTTATGCTGTGCTAGCCAAGTACCACAGTCTCAGCGTTTCGACGGTTTGGGCATACCAGACCTATCGTAAACAGTTTGGCGATTCCTATAGCCCTGTTTCCACAACGGGTTCCGCTGTCGGAACATCGGCTACGCCAAAGCAGCGTGCCCATGCGGGTGAAATTGTGGCTGCGATTATGCATCATGACAGTTCCAAAATCGGTAAGCTGTTGCACAACGATTTGGAAAAAGTCGTCCTGCCTGCCCACCCGCAGGTGGCTCAGTTGCGAGAAACAATACAGCAGTTCAATCCGCTAGGGACAATGATGTCAGGGTCGGGTCCAACGGTCTTTGCCCTGGCTGAGTCCCAGGCAGAGGCAAAACATTTGCAACAGCAGATTCAGGCTGCTTTGCCCGATCCAGATTTACAAACCTGGGTGACGCAGTTTAGGGCTGGCGGCATTCGTATTGTTTGACCTTGTGAATTCCCGGAGGGCGTAGCATTCGGGCAAGAATTGCGGGGAAGTTGAAAAATCTGTCTGCCTCATGCTGCGCCGATACACCCAGTGAGTAGCAAATTGTAAGGGCGAAATCTTTTTTGCTCTCGCTCGATATCATTTGAAAACTACCATTTGTAGAACATAACAAACGCACTATGGCAGACCTACCTTCACCAGATTCTTCTCAGCAAAATAAAAACTCTGCGGGTGAAACTCCGCCTACACCGTTGCGCTGCTTTACGGGGGCGATCATTGCAGGGGGGCTTGCTTTTCTCCTCTACCTGCTCAACCAAGCGATCATTCAAGGGCTTGCCGCAAAACCCTTGCCCACGAGCAGCGTGACGGCAACGAACATTGCCGTTGCAGTGAGGACCTTGGTCATTGGCTTAAGCACACTAGCGACTGCAATTTTTGCGATCGCCGCCCTCGGACTGATTGCTCTAGGAATTCAGCTTTTAATTCAACAATTGCGCCAACCTTCCCTGTCGAACAAAGAATAAGTTTAGGAGATGAATCAACATGTATGTCCTCATTGGTGGCGCTGGCATGATGGGGTTGCGCTTGGCTCAAAACTTGTTAGAAATGGGGCATACCGTTGCCATCATTGACACCGATCCTCTGACATGCCAATTTGCCCGTGAAAAAATTGGCGTAATGGCCTTTGAGGGCAGCGCGGTCAGCACCTTGGTCTTGTTAGAAGCCGGAATTCGCAAAGCCGATGCAGTCGCAGCAACGCTCAGCAGCGATGCCTTGAACCTAGCGATGGTGACGCTTTCTAAGCACTACGGGGTGCCTCACATCGTCGTGCGAATGAGCGAACAGGATTTCTTTGAACCTTACCGCATCGCCGGAGCCAATCATGTGATTAGCACGATTGACCTGGCTGTCACGACAATGGCAAATGCGATCGAATACCCCGAAGTGGAGTCGATGATGCACTTTGAGCAGGGGCAGGTAGAAGTGTTAAAACTGCCGGTTCCGGCTAACTGCTACATTACCGGGCGTACCGTTGCCCACGTTGCTCAAGACCCCAGCTTCCCCAAAGGCTCATTGATGATTGGCTACCAGTGCCATTCCTGTGCTGATTTGATCATTCCAAATGGCAGCACGGTCTTGGAAGCTGGCTCAACAATTCTCGTCGTGACTAAACCTGATTTAGTTCACAAGATGATCGACTTCATGGGCCTTTGCACTAATCGTCTTCCAACTCTAGAAGTTGCTTCATCCAGCGCTCTGACGTAGGTTTGCACCAGATCTTCTGAGAGAATGCGTTTGCGAATTTAGCATGGGAGTTAGCTCAACTTCTATCAGTTGTGAAGTTTGGCGACGATCGTTAAATCGCATAGCTGAAGTTTAGAGCTTAGTTGCCGTCGGCGATGGGGCGACCCGACATAGCAGCGGGGACGTAGTTTTCATCGGCGATCGCAGGCTCATACCAGACCTGACGATAGATTAGCTCAAGCTCATTACCCACTTCCGAAAAGTAGTCCATTTGCCGCGCCTGAAGCGATACCATCACCCGAAAAACCGCTAACGCCAAAATTGCCACAACCATTCCAGCCGCAGTGGTGATCAACGCTTCCCCAATTCCGGCTGCGGCTGCGGTTGCCTGCTGGGTAGTGCCGCCACCGCCAATATTGAGGTTGTTGAACGTGCCAATCAAGCCCGTCACGGTACCCAACAGTCCCAGCAGCGGTGCAACGGCAACCACCGTTTCTAAAAGCTTGTCGCCCTTTCGCATTTGCACAAATTCTTTATCGCCTGTTGCTTCCATTGCTAGACGAAAAGTTTCAGGGCTGGGATTTCTCAGTCGCAAAGGCGCTAGCAGGAAGCGTCCAATAGGCAGAGTTTGCGCTTTTTCAGCGATCGCTCCAGCCTCATTCAGATCGTAGCGGGCTGCATCCAGCACATCATGTACAATCCGGTCTTCCTGGCTCAAAAGCTGATACCAAAACCAGCTGCGCTCAAGCGCACAGGCGATCGTCGCGACCGACAATCCGACAATAGGAACCATGACTGGGCCGCCTTTGATAACGGTTTCAAGGACTGGGAACATGGTGGTGCAGAAACGCTACTTCCAAATTCTTAATAGACTTGACTTCCCCCGTTAGAATATCCGAATCGCTCTGGAGACTCTTTAATGAGGTAAGCAAAAGATCAACTCAAGGTTAAATCATAGCGGGGATTGGGGATTGGAAATCTGAAAATTTTGGTGCTTTGGAGTAAATGGTTAAGAAGGTTTTGCTAGATCTGGTAAGCGTCCGCTTGATCCCGTCATGAGTCGGAGTGCTAGCCATTTGAGGGGACGAATAGCACGCATGACCCGCAGTCCTAGTCGCCGACTGAGTCGCAGAGGTGCCCAGTTGGTTGAGAAACAGCGATCGAGCAGATCAGTGAAACCGAGAATGGTTAAATTTTCTAGCCAACGCCAGCGTTCGTAGCGTTTTAGGACGCGTAACGTGCCGATGTCCGCGCCATGCTGATACGCCCTTTGCAAAACTTGAGCCAGGGCAGCCGCATCTCGAATTCCCATGTTCAACCCCTGCCCGCCGACGGGATGGCAGCAATGGGCTGCATCCCCGATTAGCGCTAAGCGGGGAAGTGTATAGCAATCGCTATGCATCAGCTGCACTGGGAATAGGAGGCGATCGCTCACCAGGGTCAGATGTCCCAGTTGTCCATCATAGCGGCGGTCTAGCTCTGCCAAAAACTCAGCGTTGCTCAGGTTCATGAAGGCTTTTGCTTCAGCATGGGGAGCCGTAAGAACGATCTGACAGCGGTTATCGGGAAGTGGCAGAGTAGCAAACGGGCCGCTTTCCCAAAAGTGTTCGCGGGCGATGTTGCCGTGTGGCTTTTCAGGTTGAATCACTGCGGTAATGCACGACTGCCAATATTGCCACCCGTGAGTGCCAATGCCTGCCTGCTGGCGCATGGGCGATCGCGTTCCATCGGCTGCGACCAGCAGCCGCGTTTTAATCGATTGAACCTTTCCCTGCATCGAGACGGTCAGTGTAACGCAATCGGGCTGATAGTCTGCGGACAAGACCTCTGCCGGGGAGAGCCAGCTTACCTGTTCTGCATCTTCCAGGCTCTCCTGTAGAGCTTGCAGCAAAACCCGATGTTCTGCCACGTAGCCCAGTGCCTCAGTCCCTAAATCTTGAGGTTGAAACTGCACTGCTGCTGGATAGTCAGCGTCGGCAAGATGAATTTGGCGAAAAGTGGTGATCTGGGGCAGAATTTGCGCCCAGAGTCCTAACCCGGCAAAAATTTTGCTGGAGGTCAGCGTGATGTGATATGCCCGTCGCCGCTCCAGTCCAGCAGTCCGAGGTTGTGCTTCAATGAGTGCGATCTTTAGCCCTGCTTGCTTGAGGGCAGAGGCTAGGGTCAGCCCCACAATTCCCCCACCCACAATCGCCAGGTCATAGTCTACAGAGAGACGATCGCAACGATGAGTTTGAAGCCCAGTTTGAAGTTCAAACGGGTGAGACGAATTACGACCAGAGGCAAGCGAAGCCGGAGATGGAAGCGGATTTAACACCATTGATCAAACCGTAATCAATCAAGCCGAACAAGTTAAGTCAAACAAATAAGTAGTTATACCTTCCTTATTCTGACGCGATCGCCCTCACTAGTCCACCTGGTTAAGGGAATTGGGGAAGCTAGGAAAAGTATGGCGCTACGTGCCTTGATTAAAACGTCTTTGCGTGAAATGCGCGAGAGCTTCTACACAAAAACTTGTCCTAAAGTATGGGCGCAGCGCTATAAAGGGCAGCCTTCCATGAAGCTCCAGTAAATCTCAGCTTCCTTCCCAATTTCTTCACCTTTGGTTTTTAGCTTTGGAATATCGGCTTGCAAATGAGCTATCTATTCAATCGCAAATCCAGAGGCAAGAAAAATGTCAGACTTAGAGGAAATCAATCAGCTTTTGCAGGCGAAAGTAGAGCGACTTCAGAAAGCCGAAAAAGCACTGCGTCAAAACGAAGCAAATCTACTGAATTTAATTGAAAGTACTCAGGATGCTGTCTGGTCTGTGGATTCACACTACACGGTGTTGACGCTCAATTTGGCGTTTAAGCAACTGTTTTTACTTGCATTTGATGTAGAACTTGCTCCTGGAATGAATGCAATAGATTGCCTGCCTGCTGAGCAACGAACGTTATGGATCGACTACTACAACCGCGCTTTGAAGGGCGATCGCTTTGATGCTGAGCACTATTATTTTTTGAACGATATTTCTATTTACCTTGATATTTCTTTTAATCCAATCTTCGATCGCAGTGGGCTAATTACGGGGGTAGCTGTCTTTAGCAGAGACATTACCAACCGCAAGCAAACAGAAACTCAACTGTTGCACAGTGCCTTGCACGATGGGCTGACCGGATTGCCCAATCGCACTCTTTTTCTTGAGCGGTTAACCTACACCGCTGAGCGAGTGCAGCGGCAAAACGGTCTATTTGCAGTGATGTTTTTAGACCTGGATCAGTTCAAGCTGATCAACGACCAACTGGGACACTCAGCAGGCGATCATCTGCTGTGTCAGTTTGCTCAGGAGTTAGAAAATTGCCTGCATCTCGGTAATACCGCCAGTCATTTTGGGAATGACGAATTTGCCATTCTGCTGGACAACATTAGCGATATCAGTGAGGCTACTTCGGTCGTTGAGTGTATTCAGCAACGGTTAATGCTGCCGTTTACGCTCAACAGGCATGAGGTTTTTGTGACTGCCAGTATTGGGATTGCCCTCAGCAACGGCTACGATCAGCCGCAAGATCTGTTGCACTATGCCAATGTCGCAATGCACCGCGCTAAAGAATCTGGTAAAACCTGTTACAAAATCTTTGACGCAGAAAACGTCTAACACCAATTCACGCTTTACAAGAAGTTTCTGGGAGAAGAAGGAATTTGAATGATAAATTCTGTACCCTGACCCGGGGCAGAACGGCATTCAAGATTGCCACCATGTTTTTGCACCACGATTTGGTAGCTAATCGACATCCCTAGCCCCGTTCCCTGACCTACGGGCTTGGTTGTGAAAAAGGGGTCGAACAGACGCTCCTGAATATTGGGGGTCATTCCTGCGCCGTTGTCTTGAATGCGGATTGTGACCATTCCCCGAACGTTTTGTTCTATGTCAGGGCTAGAAGTCAAAGTCGTCTGAGTCGCAATTGGTTGTCCTAGCATTATCTCAGGTCCGGATTCAGATAACCTGGTCACCGTTGGTGAGTCGGGAGTAAACTCGGTTTGAATGGTAATCGTTTTGGGTTCGGGCTGGCTTTCCAGAGCATCGATCGCATTGCTCAAAATATTCATAAAGACCTGGTTAAGCTGTCCGGCGTAACATTCCACGGGCGGCAGCGTCCCATATTTCTTAATTACTCGAATGCCCGTACTGTTGCCGCAAGCCTTAAACCGATTGTGCAGGATGAGCAACGTGCTATCAATGCCTTCGTGGATGTTGACTGGCTTCATTGCAGCTTCGTCCAGGCGCGAGAAGTTGCGGAGAGAAAGCACAATTTGACGAATTCGATCTGCCCCGATTCGCATAGAGGCTAGCAGCTTGGGCAGGTCATCCGCGACAAATTCAATATCAATGGTCTGAATCAAAGCTTGAATTTCGGGCGCCGGGTCAGGATAGTACTGCTGATAAAGCTGAATTAGTTGCAGCAGGTCCTTGGTGTAATTGTTGGCATGAACTAGGTTGCCCGTAATGAAGTTGACGGGGTTGTTGATTTCGTGGGCAATGCCTGCCACCATTTGCCCCAGACTCGACATCTTCTCGGTCTGAATCAGCTGAGACTGGGTTTGCTGTAAGTTTTGCAGAGCTTCGGTCAGTTGTCTCGCTTGAGTCTCAGCAGCAAAGGCGGCAGCGCGGGTTTTGGCGTAGAGTTCTGCCTGCTCAATGGCGATCGCCACCTGATCTACGACAGCGTGCAGCAGCTCCACTTCACTATCGCTCCAGGTGTGGGCGCGACTGTGGCTACAGACAATCGCGCCTAGCTGGTTAGATTGCGTTTCTAGCGGCACCAGCAGTTGCGCCATAATGCCACGATTGAGTAGCTCTTGTACCTCGGCGTCTCTTTCTAGCTCCTTGGTAGCATCATCAATCCGAATCATCTGTAGATTTAGGATGCTTACCGCTAGGGGGACAGTCTCTTCTGGTGGGCAGTCTCCTAGCAGGCTAGGCAAATTAGAACTGCAAGATTCGTGGGTGACAACCAGACTGGGGCGATCGTCGTTCATCCAGCACCAGAGAAAGTGACAGCGATCGATTTGCAAGAGCGATCGCACCTCACTTACGGTTGTCCCCAAAATCACATCCAGGTTGAGCGACTCCCGAATTTGACTAGCGAGGCGAAATAACAATGCTTCTCGGCGGCTCATCAAGGCTTCTCTCGCCCAGATACGGTCGATCGCCACGGCAATGCTGTTGGCGATCCAGCCGAGGGTGTTGAGGGTCGCTTCGCTCAGCGGTTGCCGACAAAACAAAGCCATTACGCCGACCAGACGATCTTCAACAATCAGGGGATAACCTGCGAAACTAACTAGGTTTTCGCGCTGCACCCAGTCGCGTGCGCCGATGCATACGTCGTTTTGCACATCATTGGTCAGGTAAGGCTGACGGAGTTGAGCGATAAAGCCAATGATGGAAATACTTAGAGGAATACGGCTATAAAAATCTTCGACGTGGGAATGCTGTCCGGCGATCGCCTGTAGCTCTAACAGTTTTGCCTCAGCGTTATACGTCCAGATGCGAACGAAGGTGGCATCAAGATACTGCATCGTGGTTTCGGTACAGCGCCCCAAAATTTCGGATAGAGCCCCGCCTTGCGCCAGCAGTACCCCCATCGCAGCAATAAACTCAGACAGGTGCGATCGCTGCAATAAGTCCATCTCCGACTGTTTGCGCGTCGTCACATCCCGAAAGTAAACGGACAGTCCTTCTTGATAAGGAAATGCCCTCACCTCAAACCAGCTTCCTAAAGGCGGGTAGAATTCTTCGAAGTGTACGGGAGTTTGCTGGGCGATCGATCGCCGATATTCTTGCTCAAATACGGAGCCGACTGTTTCGGGAAACACATCCCAAATGCGTCGCCCTAACAGTTCACTTCGAGTTCTAAACAGCGCCTTTTCAACCTGAGGATTGAGATAGGTAAACCGCCAATTATGGTCGAGCGTGAAGAAAGCATCCGTAATGCTGGTCAGCAAGCGAGCCAGTTTACGCTTAGAACGGGTTTCGCCGGTCTTTTCGATTTGAGTTTGGTTGGCGATCGCTTCCTCTAGCTCTACTGACTTGCGCCGCAGTTCCAGTTGGGCAACAACCTGCTGGCTCAAGGTTTGCAGAGATTCTTGCTGCTCTAGACTGAGCGATCGCACGTCCCAGTCCATAACGCATAAGGTGCCGATGGCCAGCCCTTCTGGAGTAATCAGCGGCACACCTGCATAAAACCGAATGTGAGGATGCCCAGCTACCAGCGGATGTAGCCTGAACCGCTCATCTGCCAGCATGTCAGGTACGATCAGCATCCCTGCTTGCTGAATCACATGGGCACAAAACGATTGCTCCAGGCTAACGGGCAACTCTAGCCCAATGCTTGACTTTGACCAATAGTAATTGTCCACCAGAAAATTGACCATGGCGATCGGCACCTGGCAGATTTGAGTCGCCAGACGGGCGATCGCATCAAACGTAGCCTCTGGTTCAGTATCTAAAATCCGATACCGAAACAAGGCCGTAAGTCTGGCAGATTCATCAAGCAATCGTGCTGCCATCGGCTGCAATTATTGGTGACAACAAGGAACACAATCAACTTCTGTGAAACTTGCAAACAGCTCACAGCGACTCTTTCAGTGATTTCAGCACCCCAAACCACCACTGAAGCGATAACTACGAGTCAGATGCCCCCACCTGAGCAAATTTGTCTCCCAACCGCTCAGGTCAAGATAGACTTTCGAGCTGTAAAGTTTCTACTGATTAAAGAACACTCTAAACATCTCAAAATCCGGTAGCAACCCAGGTAGTAAATCCCTCTAAACTCTTAATACAAGCTCTCTAAAACAGTTGAAATCAACTCGTAATCAAATAAGGTAAACAAAAATAACAGAAGGTAGAGTGTTTTTATGAAAATTTGCCTCTTTGATATGTATACAAGCTATGCGAAGTTTCTGATCCGCAAGCTTAAGGAAAATTAAATTTTCCGGCATCTCTCGTTCTTCCCTTGCAGTCCTTCATCTACCCGCCGATGTGGCATCTTTCCGTTCCCAGACAATTCCGACAGATTTTGGTCGGGTCAAAGCGTCTCGCTATCTTTGAAGCCTGCGTCATTGGACTCGTCTCCGGTTTGGCAGCCGTTTTGCTCAAGCAAGGAATTAGCTGGCTGGGCGGTTGGCGAATTGACCTTTCCAATCAGTTTCTCTGGACGCTGCCTCTGGTGGGTCTTGGAGGCGGATGTTTAACGGGTTTACTGATCGAGCGTCTAGCCCCAGAAGCCGCAGGTAGTGGAATTCCACAGGTAAAAGCGGCACTAGCAAATTTTCCCATTCCGCTCAACCTGCGAGTGGCGATCGTCAAGCTAATCAGCGTCACCTTGGCGCTGGGGTCAGGGTTAAGTCTGGGTCGTCAAGGTCCAACTGTGCAGATTGGTGCAGCACTTGCAGCTCAACTGAGCCAGTGGATTCCTACTTCACCCGAATATCGCAGGCAGCTTTTGGCCGCAGGAGCGGCGGCTGGACTGGCGGCTGGCTTTAATGCCCCGATCGCCGGAGTGCTGTTTGTGGTGGAGGAATTCCTGCAAGATTTTTCTGGGTTAACGCTGGGCACTGCCATTCTCGCTTCGTTTATTGGAGCCGTTGTCTCTCGGCTCCTAGGTGGACAAGGACTCAGCCTCAATTCGATCGTCACGGCTGCTGAGTCCCAGGTCAGTTTTTCGCTGCAAGACATTCCCTTTTTTCTGGTTCTGGGGCTGCTAGCCGGGTTGCTAGGCGCTTTGTTTAGCCAGGGCATTTTTGTCAGTTTGAGCTTTTACCGCCGTACCCTGCACTTGGGATTGCCCTTGAAGGTTGGTCTGGCTGGATTGATTACTGGACTGGTCGGAATGCTCCTACCTCCCGCAGTGCGAGATGACACAGGACTGCAAGATTTTTTGAGTACTGGAGCGGCGGGTTGGCAGGTGACGCTGCTGGTTTTCTGGGTGAAGTTTGTCCTGACGCTAGTCGCTTACGGCTCTGGAGCCCCTGGAGGACTTTTTGCGCCCTCGTTGATCCTGGGGTCAGCCTTGGGATATTTGGTTGGATTCTCGGCCCAGGGGTTAGAAACGCTGATTGGGGTTCCCTTAGGAATTCCCGTTGGGGTCAGTCCCGCCAGCACCTATGCGTTAGCAGGAATGGGTGCTTTTTTTAGCGCCATTACACGAGGACCGATTACGGCGATTGTCATCGTTTTTGAAATCACGACAGACTTTAATCTGGTGCTGCCGCTGATGATCGGCTCTGTAATCGCCTACCTAATTGCCGATCGCCTTGCTGGGGGATCGCTTTATAGCCGCCTCTTAGCCTGGAATGGCATTCACCTAGAAACGGTGACAGCAAATACTGGTCCGTGGGCTGACCTAACTGCAGCCACGCTAATGCAGCGGCGGGTTGAAACATTATCTAGCCAGATGAAGCTGAGCGAGGCAGTGCAGGCTTTTTCGCGATCGCACCATCGCGGTTTTCCGGTTGTCGATGATGGCAGGCTAGTGGGAATTGTCACCCAGAGCGATCTGGCAGACCCATCCCGTCGTCCCTCTGCCCTAGAGGAAGCGACTCTGTCAGATATCATGACCCCTCAGCCTGTCACGGTTAGCCCGTCTGATCCGCTCACCCATGTGCTCTATTTGCTAAATCGGTTTAAGCTCAGCCGCTTACCGGTGACCGAAGGTCCTAAGCTGGTTGGCATCATCACTCGCGCTGACATTATTCGGGCGGAGTCTGACCAGCTTAATGGCGAAACCCGGCAGTTTGGTCCGCAGCCAGAACCTTCCTATGTGGTCTATCAGACGCGATCGCCCGCTACTGGCAAGGGGCGGCTACTAGTACCGTTGAGTAATCCCCAAACGGCTCCGTTGCTGCTTAAAATTGCGTCAACCATTGCTCGCGATCGCGATTATGAGCTGGAATGCCTACAAGTGATTATCGTGCCGCGCGGCAGTTCTCCAGCAGAAACAATGGTCAGGACAACCACCAGTCGCCGCTTACTGCGCCAAACTGAACAACTGGGGCGAGATTGGCAAATTCCGATTCATACTCAAATTCGGGTTGCCCATGATGCAGCGCAGGCAATGCTGGAGACGATTAAGGAGCGTCACATCGACCTGATTTTGATGGGCTGGAAGGGAACTACCGCTACGCCGGGGCGGGTGTTTGGCAGTGCAGTAGATACGGTTGTGCGACAGGCTGCCTGCGATGTTGTAGTGATCAAGCTCAGCAAGGCTGGAACTTTTGACCACTGGCTGGTGCCAATTGCAGGCGGACCAAACTCCCAGCAGGCTTTGCGGCTGTTGCCAGCACTAACGACACTTAGCCCTTCCCCTACGGTCGAAATTTGTCAGGTATTTAATTCAATAGATTCGGCGGAAGATAATGTGCTGCTGCATCAGGCGGTAGAACAACTGAGCAGCCAAGTACATTATCCTGTGGTGGCTTGCCCAGCCTGGGGACATTCAGTCCCAGAAGCCATCCTGCATCTGGCGGTCAGAGATGCCTGCGATGTGATTGTGCTAGGAGCAAGTCGCGAGGGCTTGTTACAGCAGGCAATTAAGGGCAATATTCCAGAGGCGATCGCCCGCTATGGGGATCGCACCATCGTTCTGGTTAGAGGGGCGATCGCTGCTCAGCCTTAGCAGGAAAATAGGTATTTGGTTTATCTAATCTTCATCGGGCTAAACCGGAAACTTAAAACATCCGCGTTTAAATAGGAATCGGAGCCATAAGACGGTTATCGCTGCTGATACCCTCAGTTAGGTGAATGAGACGGATGAAATTAGTACGGAAACAAAAGCAAATACTCTGAATCTATAGAACAAGCACCTCCGTACTAGTTCTGATGCTCAGACGGGGGCAGATATAAATATAGTGAGTCGTCGAGGCCGTTGTTGAGTCACCTATTAAACCGCTATCCATTAATTCGGAAGGCTAGGCAAATCCTCACAGCCCAGACGTTGCACCGTCTCCAAGTTGTAGCCCCAACTTTATCAACTGGGAGTGTGAATCAACTCTGTGGCGATCGCTTCAGTCATTATCAATCTTTATTTTTCGAACAAACCATCTGCATCAAACGATCCCTGTGTGTTCATAGGATGGAATTAGCATGTACCGATTAAATCTGAATTCTAAAATTCGTCCAATCTTCGTCACGATTTGTTGTGCTTTTTCACTCGGCTTAGTAGTGGGAGGATTTCCTTTGATGGCGATCGCCCAGGAATACAACCCTCCAGATGTGGGTTTACCAGGACGGCGAGAAGGAGGGGGTACCCGCGGCTGCTGGAATGAGTTAGCGGTAGCCAACCCAACCCAATCCTCCTCCCAGTCATCGGTAGAAGAATTGCCTACTGCTCTGACTCCGGCTGAAAATTTTGGCTACACCACTTCAGAACGCCCTACTTTTTTCTTCTACATTCCTCAGCTTTACGCCGAGAAAGCCGTAGCAGCCGACTTTATGCTTTTGGATGAGCAAGGTAACGAAGTCTACAGCACCACCTTTCAACCAAGTCACAGCGCTAATGTGGTTAGCGTCACGCTGCCTGCTGATAGCGCGTCTGCTCTGGAACCTGGCAAACCATATCAGTGGAGCTTTGGCTTAACCTGCAACTTAGGCGATCGTTCTGGCGATCGCGTCATGGACGGCTGGATTCAGCGCGTTGAACCTACCGCTGCCCTAGAAACTGCCCTGGCAAATGCCACTCCAGCAGAACTTCCTGCCCTCTATGCCCAGTCAGGCATCTGGTATGACGCATTCGCCAGCCTGGTTGCGCTGCATACTACACCCACCAGCCAAACTTTTACAACTCAGTGGTCAACTCTACTCAACTCGGTTGGACTCAATCACATCGCTGAAGCTGCCTTTGCTCAGTGCTGCACTACTGCCCAGAGCGAATAAACTCGCTAGCATTGCCAGTGGCTCTATCCATGCGCACTCAATGCGTCCTACCGACTTGATCCAGACTGCTCAAAACACCGATAAGCCAACAAAACCGTTCTGAGAAGTAAGAGTCATGCATCGCCCCCTTTTTTTGCTTAACCGTTTCCCTGTTTCTCTCATGCTGGCGGTAGGAATATGGCTAGCTGCCCTGCCCACAGTGACCCTAGCTCAAGAGTACATTCCTCCTCAGCGTGGCTTGCCTGGTCGTCGTGAAGGAGGGGGCACTCGTGGGGATTGCCTCAGCAGCAGCCAGCGTCTGACGGCCCTCATGCCTGACACTAACTTTGGTAAAACGATTGCGGAGTATCCAACTTTTTTTTGGTACATTCCTGATGTGCAGCCCGAAGCAGCGGAGTTTGTGCTGTTAGATGAGAACGACAATGAGCTATATCGCACCCGGTTTCAGGTAACGGGTGCATCAGGGGTGATTAGCCTGAGCCTGCCTGAAAATGCCGGGATGCCACCCCTAGAAGTCGGGAAGGACTATCACTGGTACTTCTCCTTGGTTTGTGATGATGTCGACCGATCGGGCGATCCTTACACGGAGGGCTGGATTCAACGGGTTGAGCCAGAGGCAGCCCTACTGTCCCGGTTGGAAACAGCCTCGCTCCGCGATCGCCCCACTATCTATGCGTCCGCTGGCATCTGGCACGATGCGCTTACATCCCTCGCCGAGCTGCGTCGCGCCAATCCTCAAAACGCCAGTTTCATGAGAGGCTGGAGAACTCTGCTTGACTCGGTGGAGCTAGCAAAAGTGGCAGATCAGCCATTCGTCCCCTGCTGTGAGCAGGTCAGCAGCCAGCCTGTCAGCAGCAATCTGGGCATTAGCCCCTAACCCTCTACAGTTCCTTATTCGGTGTTCCCTATGCACTGCGATCGCCCTCGACTTATTCGCATTGCGGCTTACCTGACGACATTAGGGCTATTGCTCAATAGCGGTTTGCCGTCAGCCTTGGCGCAGCAGTACGTTCCACCAGAGCGGGGGTTACCTCAGCGTTTAGGGGATGGCGGCACACGGGCAGGAGACTTCGGGAGTCCGTCTGGGACAGACGCACCCCCAACCGACCAGCCCAGTTTTGAACTGGAGAGCCCATCTGCTCGACCTGCACCTGGAGGATATACCCCACCTGCACCAGGGTTGCCGGGTCGGCGTGAGGCAGGTGGTACAAGGGGCAGCGGTAACTGCATCGATCACTCACAACTGGATGACTCGCAACTGGTTGCCTTGATGCCGATAGATAACTACGGAAGAACGCTATCAGGCTATCCGACACTGTTCTGGCGGGTTCCCCCAAATCAAGCAGAGGCAATAGAGCTGGTCTTGTTTGACGAGGCAGACAACGAGATCTATCGCACTATATTACAGATTACCGGTGAAGCGGGAATTGTTAGCCTAGCATTACCCGCTCACGCTGGAATGCTGCCCTTAGAGGTGGATGCGCTATACCGCTGGTCTTTCTCTTTGATTTGCGATTCAGCCGATCGCTCAGCCGACCTCTACACCGAAGGCTGGCTTCATCGAGTTGAGCCTGCCCCTGATCTGGCAGCTGAAATCGAGGCAGCAGCAGAGAGCGATCGCCCCTCCATTTATGCTGCTGCCGGACTCTGGCATGATGCTCTGTCTGCGATCGCCGAGCAGCGCCGCACCAATCCTGAAGACGAAGCAGCGGCAGCCCGTTGGCGCAATTTATTGGAATCAGTCGGGCTAGGGGCTATCGCTGATGAACCGTTAGACCATGCTGACTGACATGAGTTCATCTGCCATATCAAAGTTAGCGTTGACAGACTGCACGTCATCCAGGTCTTCTAGCGCATCCATTAGTTTGAGCAGCGATCGCGCCTGATCAGAGTCAGTCACTTCTACAGAATTTTGCGGAATCCAGCGCAGTTCGGTCTGCTGAATTTTGTAGCCCTTTTCCTGTAAAACTTGGCTCAGGGTTTCCAGGTTGATGGGTTCCGTGAAGACCTCAGCTCCCGCTGCTTCATCGACCTCAACCAGTTCGTAGGATTCTGCTCCGCCTTCCAGCGATGCTTCTAGCAACTCATCCTCATCAATTTCCCCAACCAGGGTGACAACGCCCTTCTGCTCAAACATCCAGCCGACACAGCCCGTTTCTCCCAAGTTGCCGCCTGCTTTGTTAAAGGCGGCCCTGAGGTCGGCGGCAGTGCGGTTGCGGTTGTCGGTAAATGCTTCGATCAAGACAGCTACGCCACCCGGCCCATACCCCTCATAGCGAATTGCCTCCAGCGCATCTGCATCTGCGCCTAGCTTGCCGGAGCCTTTAGCGATCGCCCGTTCGATATTGTCATTGGGAATTCCAGCCGCTTTTGCTTTCTCAATTGCCGTGCGAAGCTGAAAATTACCATCAGGGTCAGGCACTCCGCTCCGGGCTGCCACAATAATCTCCCGCGAGATCTTGGCAAAGGTTTTGCCCTTCACCGCATCTACTCTGGCTTTTTGCCGCTTAATATTTGCCCACTTACTGTGTCCTGCCATGCGCTAATCAGTTCATGCTGTGAGATAACGTCCAAACCTAGAATAGTAAACCTGCTGCGTGTGTGTAAGATTGCGCCCTATCGACCGCAGTAGTAGAACTCAAGGTTCGCTTGCTTGCTGTACGTTTTAGTTGCACTCATGGGGCTGATTCCTGACCGCCGCATCGAAAAAACTCTAATTTCATAGGGGCTGCCCACAGCTATATTTCTCCTACTTCTTGGTTCCACTTACAACCGATTTGAGGCTGCTGTAAGAATCTATAGAATTCGTAGATTAGTCCGCAACCAAAGAATGTTTAGAAATGTGTATTTTCTGAGAATATCTGTTTTTATGTCTATTCAAAGTCTTAACCCAAAGCTTCCTATTTCTAGAACAGAACCCCAGTATTTCTAATATTTCTAAATTCGTTTCTCATTTTTATTTAAAGCCAAAACTTCAGTGAATCAAAGGTTTCGGCTTTTTGAATGTACAAGAATTGAAATTAAGTCGATTGATTCTTCTAAGGCTGATTCTATTGAAAAGGTTGGAATAGATTCGTCTCTGCTAATCCTCTATCTCTGCAGGATGACTAGGCTTGATCCGGGTTTATCGCTCTAGGTTGATTCAAGTCTTGAAGACAAACGAATACTGTAGAGACATGGTTGTTGAATAGCTAAAACAAACGATTTAACAAGCCGTCAACAACTGATTGAACAAGTGCAGTCGTTGCACTGCCAGATCTCCTTAACAAATGAGAATTAGCGAGGATACTTAACTATGAAACTTTCCAATTTCGCCAAATTGGCTGGAGCCAGTGCACTAGGACTGAGCCTGACTGTGTTGTCTGTAGGTGCGCCTAGCTTTGCGCAAGATGCTCCTGCGGTTGATGGCACCACAACAACCACTGAGACGGAAGTGGAAGGCACTGAGACGGAAGTGGAAGGCGATCGCGACTTTGACTGGGGTTGGCTGGGTCTGTTGGGTCTGATCGGCTTGGCTGGTTTGGCTCGCAAAGATGATGATCACACTACCCGTTACCGCGAACCTGACGAAGTAAGCCGGACTTCTTCTACACGCTACTAATCTAGATTAGGCGGTAAGAATTGGACTGATAAGAGAATAAGGGTCTTAGAACATTCCTAAGACCCGCCGCCATCAGGACAGTTGAAAATTTTTTTGATAGAAATTTGCACTCTAAATGAAGGAAGTGAATATGAAAAGCATGGACTTTTCTAAGATTATGAAAGCTGGTATCTTAGCAGCCAGCCTAGTTCTAGTGCCCGTTGTCCCATCTGCGCTCGCTCAAACCGAATCAAACAACCCCACTCTAGACACCACTCCTTTGCAAGAGAGTAGTGATGACGCAAACAACTGGGGTTGGCTAGGTTTGCTTGGATTGATTGGCGTAGCAAATCTGTTCCGCAAACGCAAGACCACTGAAGTTTATCGAGAGCCAGATGTCGCAAGTGGTACAACTGGTACAACTGGTACTGGGTATCGTGAGTAGACGTATCGCTCTCAAGCTCAAAATCCTCCCAACTTGAGCTTGGGACTGTAACCGAATTAAGTTTTGATATCGCCAGCTTTGATCTTAATCAGGGCTGGCGTATTTTGTAGTAACGGTTACTCAGCTTTCAGGCACCGCTATGATTTCTTCTACGCCGGGTGTTTCGCTGTCTTCTGGTCAGGAACATACACGGGGTGGTGCGATCGCCTTTCCTTTCCTCTCTGTTGCTTTTGCCGTAGAAACGTTTGCTGTAGGAACGTTGCTCATTGTCGGCACCGTGGCTACCCCAGCTGCAGCTCAGTCTATTGTGCCTGCTAATGACAGGACGGGGACTCGCGTTAGGATTGATGGCGATCGCTACATTATTCGCGGCGGGCAGCTTTCGGAAGATGGTGCCAATTTATTCCAGAGCTTTGAGCGGTTTGGGCTAAGCCCCAATGAAATTGCCTTATTTCGCTCTGACCCAACGATTCAAAACATCCTGGCACGGGTGGTGGGCGGCGATCCTTCTTTAATCAACGGCTTGCTTCAGGTCACGGGTGGCGACTCAAACCTGTATCTGATGAATCCTGCTGGAATCCTATTTGGTGCCAATGCACGGTTGGATGTACCTGCCTCGTTTACCGCCACAACCGCCAACGCAATTGGGTTTGAGCAAGGCTGGTTTAACGGCTCAGGGGCAAATGATTACACCAGTTTGACCGGTGCGCCAACTCAGTTTGCTTTCACCATGACGGAACCGGGGGCGATCGCCAATGCAGGTAACCTCAGTGTTTCTGAAGGGCATTCCCTGACGCTGCTAGGTGGCACCGTTACTAATACAGGAGAACTTGCTGCACCTGCGGGACAAATTACCCTAACCGCAGTTTCTGGCGCAAATCGGGTACGGCTGAGCCAAGCAGGTCATTTGCTTAGCGTCGAAATCGAACCTGTTGCAGCTAATCCTCAGTCTGGTGAACCTGCTTCATGGACGCTGCCAACTGCTTCGCTACCAGAACTGCTCACGGGTGGAAGTGCCAGCAATGCAACTGGGTTGCGGCTCAATCGCAATGGTGAAGTTGAGCTAGTTGGCTCTGGTATTCAAATTCCCAATCAGGCAGGAGTGGCGATCGCCTCTGGTAGCCTGGACGTTTCCTCAACTGCTCCTGGTCAACCTGGCGGCACAGTCCAAGTCTTGGGCGATGTCGTTGGACTGATAGAACTCAACATAGATGCCTCTGGCAGTGGCGGTGGCACCGTACTGATCGGCGGCGACTATCAGGGGCAAGGCAGCATCCCTACTGCCTCACGCACTCTGATTGATCGTGACTCTATGATCAACGCCAATGCAGAGGAGAGCGGAAATGGGGGTCGAGTCATCGTTTGGGCAAATGATACCGCTGCATTTCACGGCAGCATCAGCGCTCAGGGGGGAGATTCGGGCGATGGTGGCTTTGTTGAGGTGTCGGGTCACGAAAACCTGATTTTTAGAGGTACTGTCAACACCAGCGCGGCTAATGGGCAAGTTGGCACTTTGCTGCTCGACCCGTTAAACATCACAATTGTGGCAGGCAATGGCGCTGACGATGATGCTCAACTGCTGGGTGATAGCGTAGTCCTAGCGGGTGATGGCAATCCCAATGAATCGTTCACCATTTCTGAAACAGCAATAGAAAATGCAGCCGCCTCTGGCAATCTTCAGATAGAAGCAACCAATGACATTACAATCGAGTCGCTTTCAGACGGTGTTCTTACCCTGTTTAGCCTTGGCACCTTTGAATCGGGTCCAGTTCAGTTTCGGGCGGATGCTGATGGAGATGGCGTAGGCACCTTCTCCATGAATCTGAATGATACGCTCGATACGAATGGCCGTAACTTAGACATTTCCGGTGCAAACCTGCTACTTGGTAATATCAACACCTCCAGCGGCGGCGATGGCGGCGACGTGACGCTGAATGCAGTCCATGCGATTCGGGTGAATACAATTAACGCTCAAGGCTTTGAGGGAACAGGCGGAACGGTAAACATTACTGCGGGGCGGCTGTTGCGGGTGCTGGGCAGTTTTAGCGATCGCAATGAAATCAACGCCAGCATTTCCACGTCAGGCTTAGGGGGGGGTGGCTCTATCAGCATTCAGCACGATGGCGGTAGAACCGAAACTCCTTTCACCATCGGCACTGCTAACCCTACCAATGGCACTGCGGGTGCCATTACCACAGGCGAATCAACCTTAACTGCCGCCAATTCACCTATCATTGGCACCGAATTCGTGCTGGGTAACATCCAAGTACTCACTTCTGAACCCACCCCGACTCCGACTCCAACTCCCACGCCCACCCCGACTCCAACTCCGACTCCAACCCCCACGCCCACGCCCACCCCGACTCCAACCCCTACGCCCACGCCCACTCCTCCACCCTTTAACGAAGGGGAACTCCTTCCCCGCAACCCTCCCAACCCAACCCCAGAAATTGTCAGCCGATCGCCCGTTACAATTGACACGGCGATCGCCCCCCTGGAAGAAAACTTTACCCAGGAGTTTGAAAACTACTTGGGATTGGAAAATACTCGAATTCGGTCGCTCGACGAAGCAAAGGAAATCTTGCAGGAAATTGAAGACGCAACGGGAGCCAAACCTGCGTTTATCTATGTCAGTTTTGTGCCTGAGTCGCTGAGTTTGTTGCCCGGATACACCCCTCAGGACAGCGATCAACTGGAACTAGTAGTTATTACCAAAACAGGACTAACGCGCAGGCGAGTCCCAGAAGCTACTCGCGCTCAAGTTTTAGCTGCTGCCCAGACATTTCGCGGGGAAGTGACCAACCCTCGCCGTACCCGCAGCACAAGCTATCTGACCTCGGCTCAACAGCTTTATCAGTGGCTCGTTGCCCCAATTCAACCCGCTTTGCAGGCTCAGGAAATCAACAATCTGGTGTTTTTGCCAGATGTAGGATTGCGATCGCTCCCCTTTTCCGCCCTGCACAACGGTGAGCAATTCCTGATCGAACAGTACAGCGTCGGTTTAATGCCTAGTCTGAGCCTGACCGATACTCGCTATGTCGATATTAAAGATGCTCAAATGCTGGCAATGGGCGTTTCTGAGAGCACCCAGGGGCAAACCCCATTGCCTGCTGTGCCCGTCGAGCTTTCCACCGTTGTGCTAAACCTCTGGCGCGGCAGAATCTTTCTCAACGACAACGCTACGATCGCTAACCTGCAACAAATCCGCACCGAGCAGCCCTTTGGCATCATTCACATGGCAACCCATGCCGACTTTGTAGGTGGTCTAGTCAACGACTCCTACATTCAGCTTTGGAATGACAAGCTGCGAATGGATCAGGTGCGGCAGCTTGGCTGGAATGACCCCGCTGTAGAAATGCTGGTGCTGAGTGCTTGCCGGACTGCCCTGGGAGACGAACAGGCAGAACTAGGCTTTGCCGGACTAGCCGTTCAAACAGGAGTAAAAACTGCGGTTGCAAGTCTCTGGTATGTCAGTGATGCTGGAACAGCCGCTTTGATGACAGGCTTCTATCAATCGCTAAGCACTGCTCCCATTAAGGCAGAAGCCCTACGGCAAGCACAAATTGCGATGGCGCGAGGTGAGGTGTATCTGGAAGATGGACAGTTGCGTGGACTGGAGGGAATTGAAGGGTTAAACCTTCCGTCTGCCAGCCTGGATATTAGCAGTCGTGAGCTGTCGCATCCCTACTATTGGGCGGCGTTTACGATGATTGGTAATCCTTGGTGAATCACTATTGCTGCTTTAGGGTGCCGTTGCTGCCAAATTCTTATGGAAAATTCATCGAGCAGCTTGTATTTATGTCTGGGGACAGATTTGCTTCGTGCTAATTTGATAGACAAAAACACTGAATTTTTATGCTGGGTCAAGTTGTTGGAAGTCGCTACAGGATCTTTAAGCACCTGGGGGGCGGTAGCTTTGGTCAAACTTACCTGGCAGAAGATGCGTATATCCCCGAAGATAACCTCTGCGTCGTCAAGCAGCTTAAGCCGCAGTTCACTGACCCGCTAACGCTACAGGTTGCCCGACGGCTGTTTGAATCCGAAGCAAAAACTTTGCACAAGCTGGGCATTCATGGTCAAATTCCTAGGCTTTTAGCCCATTTTGAAGAAAAACAGGACTTCTACCTGGTTCAGGAGTTCATCGAAGGGCATGATCTGAGCCGTGAACTGCTGCTGGGCAAACGCTGGTCAGAGGTAGACGCAATCAAGCTGGTGTGGGACATCCTCGAAGTCTTGAGCTTTGTCCATCAGCATCAGGTCATTCACCGCGACCTCAAGCCCTCCAACATTCGACGACGACAGCGCGATGGCAAGCTAGTGCTAATCGACTTTGGTGCGGTCAAGCAAATCAGCACTCAGGTCGTAACTTCACAAGGCAAGACCATGCTGACGGTTGCGGTAGGCACAATGGGCTACGCGCCCAACGAACTGCTCAGCGGTAAACCTCGTTTATGTAGCGACATTTACGCCGTTGGCATGATGGGCATTCAGGCATTAACCGGAATGTATCCAACTGAGTTGCGAGACGACCCAACAACAGGCGAACTCGTTTGGAGAGACGGAATTAATGTCAGTCCCGAATTTAGCCAAATTTTGGATGGTATGGTCTGTTATGACTTCCGCCAGCGCTACCAGACTACGCAAGGAGTGATGCGGGCACTGGAGCCACTGATGGCATCCACCGAATCTCAACGTGTCGCCCCCCCGCTTGTAACTCAACTGCCTGAAATAACGACTGTTCCGACTGCTCCTGTCTCTCTGTCGGGACTTCCCCTTCCCCCAACGGAAGTTAATCTGCAACTGCCAACGCTTCCCGAACCAGACTCAGCTGCAGTTCCCGTAGCTGCTGCCAGCAGCGTTCCTGAGACTGAAGTGGTGTTTGTTGACCCTGCTTCTGCTCAGTCCTCCCCAGATCCCGTAGTACCCAGTTCCTCTGCACCAACGGTGCCTGTGACTGCGCCTCCTTCCGTACCCCCTGGTATGCAAGTTGAAGGGATGCTGGGTGGGTCGGCTCGGGCTGCCTCCTCGTCTTCACCGCCAACCGTTCCCCTAACGGAGCCGCCTTCTCCTCCGGTGCAAGTGCCGCTGACTGTGGCTTCTCCCCCCTCTGAGGGTACGGTAGTGCAGTCTCCTCGCTTCCCTTGGAAGTTTCTAGGGGTAGGAGCAGGAGTGGCAGCGGCGATCGCCACTACCGTTGTTGGGTTGAATTACTACAACCAGTCTCAGCGCCAGTTTGCTCTGGGTCAGATTACTTCCTTGAAGATGGAAGGAAACCACGAGGAATGCGTTCGCACTGCGATGGCGCTGTCTGGGGACGCACAGGCCCAACAGCTTTTGGGAGAGTGCCAGTTAGCACAGGCTCAGGCATTGGCAGCAAGCAATCGACTCAAAGATGCCATTCTTGCCGCCAGCGAAATTGCTGAAGGTCATTCTGCCCATGAGGAGTCTCAGAACCTTGTAGGTGAGTGGTCTGAGCGAATTCTAGAACTGGCAGCCGAGCAATATCAGGGTGGAAAGTTAGAAAACGCCGTAGCAATGGCAGGGGCAATTCCTGAAACTAGCTCAATCTATGAGCAGGCGCAGGCGCAAATTGTCTCGTGGAATCAGGAATGGGAAGCCGATGAGGGGCTGCTGAAAACCGCCCAAGAAGCGGTAGATCAGGGTGAATGGCAGGCGGCGATCGCCGAAACCGAAAAAATTACCAACGAATACTGGAAACAGCAAGCAGCGCCCATCGTAGAAAAAGCCAACACCGAAATCTCAGCCGCTGAGCAAAGAGCCGCTGAGCAAAGAGCCGCTGAGCAAAGGGCAGCCGAGCAAAGGGCGGCTGAGCAAAGAGCTGCCGAGCAAAGAGCCGCTGAACAACGCCAATCCCAACCCCGCCAACGCCAAACCAGCCAGCGCCGCTCTCAAACGCAGCGTCAGCGTCCTGCGACCCAACCTCAACCCCAGCCCCAAGCTCCCACTTTCACCGATCCGGATTGCCCCAGTGGAGTTTGCTTGTAGATAGGCGAATTCGAGACGCCTCCTTCTTAGCTTTTCCCCCTCATTCTTCACCTCTAGAACTAGAACAAATATCCATGAAATTAGCTAAATTCCTAGTTGCTTTACTGGTTGGCTCGACTGCAACAATTTCGCTGCTGCCAGGGCTACGTCAGCCCGTTCAGGCACAAACAGGGTCAGGCTTTTACTGCGACGAAAGCCGTGAACCCCCGGTCATGGTTGCTGCTGGGAATGGGCAAGTTATTGACTTCATTACCTTTACGTCTGCCTGGGCACCCCCACCCTACACAGCTGAGGTGCGCTGCCAGGTCATTTCTGCCCGATTTCAACGAGTTTTTGTTAGAGATGGTGCATCTGCCTTCTCTAACGCAACTTTTGGCTACCTGAACAACGAGCCAGTCATGTGCCTTTCGAGAAACACGCAGGATCAACAGCGGGGCATCTGTGACCCCGAAAACATTCTGCTAACCTTCCAAAACGAACTCCAGGGCTGTTTGTTTATTCCCGCGTTTGAAGAAAATCTTTTTCGTCAGGGTGTCCAGGGCGACTCTAGCGGCATTACGAGAGAGCAGTGTAATCGCCAATTTTCTGCCCAAACACGACGCGGTGACAGCCAGGCTCGTCAAACGTTTCTCGCGCTGAATCAACAGCAGGCACCCATCAGCACCATTCCCTACAACTCCACTACTACGGGAACAGGGGATTACCTTTTGCAGGGGCAGGGTACTTTAGCTGCGGGTGGACCGGTCCTTAACGATGGCTCTCTGTTTAGAGAACATCTTCTCTCGGGTACAGCGGGTCAGACTGTCACCATCACGCTAGAGAGTAGTCAGTTTGATACCTATCTGATTTTGCTAGGGCCAAATGGCGATCGCGTTGCCGAAAACGACGACATCAGCTCAGACAACCTCAACTCTCAAATCACCGTCACGCTACCCACAACCGGAGTTTACCGAATTCTCGCCAACTCCTACGACGAAACGGGGCAGGGCAACTACACTTACACCGTGCGCTAACTCTCGCTATTGGGGGGTGGTGAAGCGCTCAAACGGGTTAGTTTGCCCAGTCAAACCACCCTGCCCAAACGAGTCAAGCAGAATGGCACAGTCGCTCTGAGGCAACTCCTCGGGCAAATCATCTGGGCTGACCAACCGTTGAGCATCAATCTCAGCCACTGGAAACTCGCAAATATAAGCTGCTAAAGGTTCTTGCTGCTGATTGTAAACTCTGGTGCTGTAGCCAAATTCTTGTGCAGCGGTACCCAGCTGGTTGATAAAGGTATAGCGCTCCAGGTAATTGTAAAGACTCCAGATTTGCTGATTGACAATCAGGTCTACTCGGCGCGTTTCGCCATTGCTGCCCGTGAAAGCAAACCAATTGTTCAACAATTTGCCGCCAAACTGTTCGTCTGCCCACCACAGGCTAGGAAGAGTCAGGTCAGTTTGAGAAACGGTATCCGCAGTAATAACTGAACCGTCTGCTGGAACGGCTTCTGGCTGCAAAAATCGCAAGTCTGGCGGTGCAGTGTCCTGAATCAGGGAAAGGATGGTTTCTCGCTCAACTGCGATCGCCTTTAGCGGTAACCCTAAACTTAGAGCAACAGCTAGAACTAGGCAAGAAAGGGAGTGTGGCGATCGCCCAAAAAGTTGCAGTCGCATCATCATGCTTGAACGTCTTTCACTTCAAGTCTAACCGCGAGAATTCTGGATGTCTGTAAGGCTTTAATCAAACTGCTTCACAAGTCTTTAGAAAACCTTGCCCTTTAAAAGAACGAGCCGGACATATCCTGGATACGTCCGGCTCGCTCTATCTCGTTTAACTGTCCTGCCTAAACTGCTAGGAGCTATTCGGCTAAGCTAGCCAGTTCCTTCGTTTCAGCGCCCAAAATCGGCGGTGCGAAGAAGGGAGGCGTAAAGATGCGAATCGGCTGTTCAGCAATTAGCGGTAGCACGTTTCTTGCTTGCGTTGCGACTGCTACGGTCTTCACATCATAGGTTTGCGTTGCCAGCTTCGGGTAAACTCCGATCGCCACAATTGGCACGAGCAGGCAGAGCGCGATGAACGCTTCACGGGGTCTAGCATCGCTAAAGCTAAACTTAGCGGTTAGCTCGACATTCTCAGAACCGTAGAAGACTTCCCGCAGCATCGACAGCAGGTAAATTGGCGAGAGAATCACACCTACCGCTGCCAGCAGCACAATCGCTGCCTTAAAGGTCGGACTGTAAGCATCGCTGGTGGTGAAGCCAAGGAATATCGTCAATTCACCCACAAAGCCACTCATTCCAGGAAGCGCTAGAGAGGCGAGAGAGCCAGCGGTAAAAAAGGCAAACACCAGTGGCATTTTCTTCGCCATGCCGCCCATCTTATCCATTGCCAGGGTATGAGTCCGCTCGTAGGTTACACCCGACAGGAAGAAGAGAGCCGCTGCAATCAAACCGTGCGACACCATTTGCAGCACTGCGCCACTGATGCCGAGCGTGGTGAAAGAGGCGATACCAATCAGGACAAACCCCATGTGAGCGATCGAGGAGTAGGCGAGTCTCTTCTTCAAGCTAGTCTGAGCAAAGGCAGTCAAAGAAGCGTAGATAATATTAACCACACCCAAAACTGCCAGCACTGGAGCGAAGTAGACATGGGCATTGGGCAGCATCTCAATATTGAAGCGAATCAACCCATAGCCAGCCATCTTCAACAGGACACCCGCCAAAATCATTGATGCTGGGGCAGGAGCTTCACTGTGAGCATCGGGCAACCAGGTGTGGAAGGGAAAAATCGGCAACTTCACACCGAAGGCGACCAGGAAGGCAGAGTAAATCAACAACTCAAAGGTTAGGGAGTAATCCTTCATCCCCAACTCAGAGATGTTGAGAGTGAAGTTATCTCCGTAGAAAGCCATCGCAAAGGCGGCTAGCAGAATAAACAGCGACCCAATTGCTGTGTAGAGAATGAACTTTGTCGCTGCATAGGAGCGTCTTTCACCACCCCAAATCGAGATCAGCAGGTAAACCGGAACCAATTCCAGTTCCCACATGATGAAGAAGAATAAGAGATCCTGAGCGACAAAAACGCCAATCTGAGCGCTATACATCGCCAGCATTAAGAAGAAAAACAGGCGTGGCTTGTGCTTCACCTGCCAGCCTGCCAGGATCGCCAGCGTCGTAATCAGACCCGTCAGGATAACCAGGGGCATCGACAGCCCATCTACTGCAACAGACCAGTTCAGCCCAATTTGAGGAAGCCAGCTATAGGTTTCAACCAGTTGATATTCTGGGTTGCGAAGGTCGTAATGCTGCCAGAAGGTGTAAATAATCAGCGCGAATTCTGTTAAGGCTGCTCCCAACGCATACCAGCGAACCACCTTGCCCTCTTGATCGGGCAGAAAGGGAATCGGCAGGGATGCTAGAAGGGGGAACAGAATCAGGACTGTTAACCAAGGAAATTCAGTACTCATCATGAGAGCCTACCCAAAAGTTCTAAGCGTGAAGGACATTCGGGTTGCAGAGTAGGCTTGCTACAGAGCAACACAGGCTCGATCTGTAAAGAAGCGCGTTTAGCTGAAGTGAGGAAGCGGGAAGAGAACAGGCGCTCCTGGATGAGATGGCTCTGCCCAAGACGACAGAGCAGATAGATGGCAGGTATCGCGAACCTATAAATCAAGAGGCTGTAACCTTGCAGGACTTCCACGAAGTTATCCTTGACAGATCGAGTCAACACTGGAAAATTAGATCCGGTAAGAACAATTACCTAGTCAATTACGATGATACCCCAGTTTTATTAAGCAAAGTAAAGTTCGGTACTAGTTTATTGCAGATTTTTAATGATTGTCACTAAAGATGTCACTCTATAAAGCCCGCGTAAAGCAAGCTTGAGGCAAAGAATACTCCCAAAAGTCTGGTAGCCTGGGGCATTAAGGTGGCTACCAGGTTCGCGACGTGAGGTTGCTGAGTGGTGAAAACTCTATAAAATTCCTATGCCCCTTTCTCCTAGTCGGATTAGCGATCGCCAACCAAACAATAGGAGCGTATCTGCCAGGGGCTTCGGTCCAACTAATATCTCTACGACTCTATAGAAGTGACGTACTGCTCTTGCTTAAAAGGTTGGAAGCCGCGCTTGAGGTAGTTGGGGAGAGCCGCAGGTGAATCTAAGGTGCAAGTGTGTAGCCAGACCCGATCGGGGTTCATACTCCAGGCTTGTTCAACTGCGTAGGTGAGTAAATGCTTGCCAAGTCCACGCCCGGTAAATTCTGGCAGTAGCCCAAAGTAGGCGATTTCGGTGGAGCGATCGGGGTGCTGTTTTAGCTCAAAAAATCCAGCAGGTGCGCCGTCACAATACAGTGCCCAGACGGATACACCAGCTTGATTTAGATGGGTAAGAATTTGCTCATTGCTCCAGGGGAGGCGATCGCACCAATAATACTCGCGTCCTACCTCTGTGTAGAAATAGCGATAAAAAGAAGCAGGACAGTCAACCACCCGTTCAATTCGCGCACGCTCAACAGAGTTCTGAAAATCCTCCTCAATCCTGGCAGGTTTCAGATCATCAGGATGAGTCATTTGCAGGTAGGTTCGCGTTACCTCAATGTTCTGTCTGGGCTGTTCGTCCAATTGCTTCTATCCCTACTTCACTTAGAAACTATCAGAACTTACATACTTTACCTGTATATACCAATTCCAAAAATTAGGGCTACAGATGGAAGGGCACTCCACTCCGCGAGTTGCCCTTCCATCTGTAGCCTCCTTTTAGAGAAACGTTATTAGTGAGTTATGCCTTGCCTAAAAATTAAACTTTAAAGAGCAAACCGGAAGCATAGCAAGGCTATACCTCCGGTTAAAAACTGATTTTTCTAAAACTGCTTAAAACTGCTGAAGTTAAGCCGTCACTCCCAGTGAGCGACGATTTAGTTCCAAGATAGGGCAGAAGAGGCTGGCTTGAATGGGAGTGAGGTGCTGTTTGACAACTTCTTGCATAATCCGGTAGGTCATGTCGCAGCTTCGTTGAGCGCCAAAAGCCCGCATGATGGTTTGCATCCAGACCAAGAGGCGATCGCGCAAGCTATCAGGGTCATTTAACAGCATGGCAATGGCTGAATAACGCAAAACGCGAATCGTGTCGCGCTTCCACTTGGCGCTGAGGTCTTCATTTCCGTTCTTCAGCAGCTCAGGGGCGATCGCCCGCATTCGCGCTTGCACCTGCTGGACAATGGATGCTTCTGCCGCCTGAAGCTTTTGATAGGTTTCAACTCTTAAATAGAAAGACTGGACATAGTCGCTGACAAACTGAAGTTCGTCGTCTGCAGCATACCGACCATCTACATTCAAGCTCAGGCGTTCCAGTTGACTCAACATTCCGGCTCACTCTCCAGTCGGTTAACTTTTATCAAGAATTCCCTAGCTTGAAATGTAAATAACAACTGTTGCTGAGCAACAGTTGTTATTTACTTTAAGCATCGGTTGTGTGTGAGAAGTACTGCCCTAGCTTAAAGCTGGTGGTATCTGCAATTTGCTTGAGTGTAGAGCGAGTAATTAGTTTGCCTGACTCAACAAGCACTTGGCCTGTAATCGGGTGAAGCAAATCCTGGTCAGCACGTCGCCCGATCAGCGCTTCAATGTCTTGTAAGGAATTGATATACATACCGGGTGGTAGTTCTACAACCACCCCGTTGCCCATGACCCGGGCCTGGCAAGCTAGCCGAGAGTTCGTTTTGCAGGTGGTGATGACTTCCAGGGTGCGCTGTTCTCGACGGTTGATCGGGGTGAGTGCGTTCATTCCTTTTGTCACATAGACATGGCAGGTTGCACACATGCCACGACCACCACATTCCCGCAACACGTCCAGGTCTTTGTTGATCAAGACAGACAGCAAATTACCGTTGGTTTCAACAGAGGTTTCCTGGGCGATCGGTTCTAGCCTGACCACTTTTGCCATGGTGAATCTTCCTTGAAGAATAATTAAGCTTTATCCGCTAATAAGAGCCTTTTCTGTTCATCATCGAGTGCCGCTTGCCGAATGATGAGGGGGAAATCACGGATTACTTTGGCACAGCGTTCGATAAAGGCAGATACCCACTGTTGAATGTACTGATGTTGATTAATGGTGATGAAGTCGGAGCTGGCAATAGAGGCTGAGAAGGTAATTTGAGCAGACCGATCAATCTGAAAGTTGTTCAGCCATTCCACGGCAGGGCGGCTAGATTTCCAGTAGTTGTTGACGACGGTTGTGCCTAAATATTGAGTGGTGAACTGACTAAGGTGGTTAAGCGCCAGCAACAATTCTTTGAGGTTGATCTGGTCGGTTATAGGGGAGGTGAGAGGGGCAGAAGCTGTAGATTGCGCTTGAGTAGGAGGACTATCTAGATGTTTGTTAGCTGAGTTTAACGATGGGGTCGGAGTGCCATTTTTAGTGTGGGTTTTAAATTGAGATTCCAGTTTAGTGGACCCTGAAGGGGATTGACCTTCAGCCGCCGCGTTCACCTCAGGACGCTGTTTCCAGTAGTTTTGGTTGGATAAGGTGATGTTGCCAGCTAAGAGACGAAAGGTGGCGATCGTGTTGGCGATGTCTTCCTGAAGCTCGATTTTTAGCTGTTCAACCGCCTGTAGGTAAGCTGGGTAAACCAGACTGCTCCCTGTTAAAACTAGAAGGATAATGCCGTGATTTAGCTTGTAGATATAGACTTGATGCCCGGTAAACTGAAATTCAAAGAATTCAAAGTCTGCTGGGGTTGTCTCTACAACCTGTTGGATGCCTTGAGCCAGGGCCTCTTTCTGCTGAAAGTTAAGGGATTGATCCACACCAAAAAAGTACGGGCGCGATCGCCCATCCATTAGGGCAACTCCCGCAATTCCTGGTAAATTCAGAAAGTCCTGGACAACCTCCCGCTTCATAAGGACGCTCTAAGCAATAAGTTGTTTACTTCAGTGCGGCATATGCCAAACGGTAATCCAGGGAGGGCTAATCTGCTCATTGTGATTTTTGATCAACTCAGGTGATTTGCTTATCAGGTGACTTGCTTACCGACTCAGATATCCATCCATTATGGTTCTCCACCGTCCCATTTTCCTAATCGGTCTATTCGTTCTCAGCCTTTGGGCCTTATCTCCTTTCAGGTTTAGCACTCATGTCTGACCTTCCTTTTACTTTGGACCAGTTGCGGATTCTTAAGGCGATCGCTGCCGAGGGAAGCTTTAAGCGTGCCGCTGATAGTCTCTATGTTTCCCAACCTGCCGTTAGCCTTCAGGTGCAAAACCTGGAACGACAGTTGGATGTGCCTTTGTTTGACCGGGGTGGCAGGCGGGCACAGTTGACCGAAGCGGGGCATCTGTTGCTCAGCTATGGCGATCGGATTTTGACGCTGTGCCAGGAAACCTGTCGAGCGATCGAAGATTTACAGAATCTTCAAGGTGGCACCTTGATTGTGGGGGCAAGCCAAACTACAGGAACGTATTTGCTGCCCCGCATGATTGGCTTGTTTCGGCAGAATTACCCAGATGTAGCGGTACAGCTTCACGTCCATTCCACTCGCCGCACTGCCTGGAGCGTAGCAAATGGGCAGATTGATCTGGCCATTATCGGCGGTGAAGTGCCTCCTGAATTACAGGACTCGCTAGAAATTATTCCCTACGCAGAAGACGAACTTGCGCTGATTTTACCTGTTTTGCATTCTCTTGCCCATTTGGGCACTGTGCAAAAAGAAGATCTTTATAAACTCCAGTTCATTACCCTCGATTCTCAATCCACAATTCGTAAGGTGATTGACCAAGTTTTGACGCGCTGCGGCATCGAAACTCGTCGCCTCAAGATCGAAATGGAGCTAAATTCGATTGAAGCAATTAAGAATGCAGTTCAGGCTGGGTTAGGTGCTGCTTTTGTATCAATCTCAGCGATTGAAAAAGAGCTGCAAATGGGCGTATTGCATCGCGCCCGGATTGAAGATGTGGTTGTCAATCGCACACTTTCGGTGATTATCAATCCCAATCGCTATCGCTCTAAGGCGGCAGAGGCTTTCTTTAAAGAGATCTTGCCGCAGTTTGCCAGCCATAAGCCTGTTGCGGTAGACGATAGGATTAATCAAGATGCAGCTGAGCCGGTTGAACCGCTCTCATTGGAGGCAACCACCTCCAAGCCTGGGGGAAAGTAAGTCACGAGGTTTATGGAAGTCCACTGCACCCGTCCAGTTTGCCCTCGACCCGCCAACCATTTTGCTGACCTGGATAACAGCGCGACGCTGAAGACAGTGCAGCAAAAATATTGCACAGCCTGTGGGATGCCGTTGATTTTGGTGGGGCGCTATGTACCGCTAAAGCTGCTGGGCAGGGGTGGTTTTGGGGCTGCGTACTTGGCCCGCGATCGCTACACGCCTGCGATGCGCCAGTGTGTGGTGAAGCAGTTTCAGCCTGCGGGTGATCTCAGTCCGGCCCAGCTAGAAATGGCTCAAAAGCTATTTGAGCGGGAAGGCGAGGTCTTGGAGGAATTGGGCAATAAACATCCTCAGATTCCTGATCTGCTGGCTTTTTTTGAATTAGATGTACCCAGTCGCACTCCTAATAAGCCCGATCGCTTCTTTTATCTGGTGCAAGAGTTCATCGATGGGCAGGACATGGAGCGGGAACTGGAGCAAAAGAAACAGTTCTCTGAAGCAGAAGTCTTAGAAGTGCTGACCGAAATTCTCAAGGTGCTGAGGTTTGTTCATAGCAACGGCTCAATTCACCGTGACATCAAGCCTTCTAACATCATGCGCCACCGGGACGGTCGGCTGTTTTTGCTAGATTTTGGGGCGGTCAAGCAGCTGACTTCAGCCGCCGCAGTTCAAGGAGGCAAGGCCTCAACTGGAATTTACTCAATGGGTTTTGCGCCACCCGAGCAAATGGCGGGTAACGTGGTTTATCCAGCGACTGATCTCTACGCGCTTGGCGTTACCTGCATTACGCTGTTGACGGGAAAGCAACCCGACGAACTGTATGACTCGTATGGCAACGAATGGACGTGGCGAGCCTATGCTCAGGTGAGCGATCGCCTGGAAGCGATCCTCAACCGAATGCTGCTGCAGTCTCCTAAACAGCGCTTTCAGTCGGCGGATGAGGTGCTAGAAGCGCTTGCCGCCCCAACTGCCAGACCTGCATCACCGCCCCCGCCTCCACCCCCACCACCGCCTCCGCCACCCCCAGTTCCCTCATCTGGATCAGCCGCTGCTGTTAGGAAGGCACCCCCTCCTTCTAGTCCTGCGCCTGCGCCATCCCCTGCACCTACGCCTACACCCGCTCCTGTCGCGATGCACCCGGCTGCTCAACCCGGAATGCAGCCTGCTGTACGCCCCTTTTCGACCTTGGAATTGATTAGAGGCGCTGGATTTACTGGCTTTGAAGCAGGGCTGCTGGCGATCGCCATTTATAGCTTTTCTGGGTCTTTGCTCTTCAGTGCTGGGTTACCGCTATTGGCGATCGCCGTTTTAGTCTTGCTTCAAACCCGTCGCGTCATTGAAGGATGGGACTTGCCGATTATTGGGGCAGTGACACTAGCGGTGGTTGCCTTTGTGGTGCTGCGAACAGGAGAATCGCTTTCGACCCTGGTCATTCTGGCGGGGTTGGTAGGACTGCTGGCGATCGCCATCACAGTGATTTTCCGCCTGATTTATGCGCTGCTGTCCCGCTTCATCTAAGAGACATGTAAGAGAGGTGCGAACTTGCTATGGCTCAGAAAAATGAAACTCCTGTTTTAATCGTGTCCCTGTTGCTGACGTTAGCGCTGCTTGGTGGTGGAGCCTGGTGGGTGTTGAATCGGTTTGCTCCAGGAGCGCTGACTCCAGGAGCTCAAAATTCAACAGCGACAAATGGCAATGGTGATTCTGATTCTCCTCAAAATGCAAGCAACACACCGACTCAAGAGCGCCTGAGTTCAGGAGAAAGAGTCTTGTTTGCGGAGACATCGCCTGAAAAACAGGCAGGCGTGGAAGCGATCGCCTCCGGCAACTTTGAGCAGGCCGTTTCCGATCTAGAAGCAGCGCTCCAGGCTAATCGAAACGATCCGGAGGCATTGATCTATCTCAACAATGCTCAAATCGGCGATCAGACCGCTTACAGCATTGCCGTTCCGGTTCCAGCAGCAACTTCTGCAAATCCGGCTCTAGAAATTCTTCGGGGTGTTGCTCAGGCTCAAACTGAAATTAACCAGGCAGGTGGCATCAACGGTGTGCCGCTAAAGGTGCTGATTGCCAATGATGACAACGACCCCCAGGTCTCCCGACAGGTTGCTGAAGCGCTAACAGAAAACTCAGAGGTGTTGGGTGTGGTCGGGCACTTTGGTAGTGAGGCTACGCTGGCAGCGGCAGAAATTTATCAGAATTCTGGACTAGTGATGATTTCGCCAACAAGTACGTCAATGCAGCTTTCGGAAGTTGGTAACTATGTGTTTCGTACGGTGCCCAGCGATCGCTTTACTGCTGCAGCGCTTTCTCGCTACATGGTCAACACCTTGCAAGCTCAAAATGCTGCAATTTACTTTAATTCTGAGAGTGACTACAGCCAGTCACTCAAGGATGAATTCACAACGGCACTTTACGGGGATGGCGGACAGATTTTGGCAGAGTTTGACCTGGCTGACCCCGCTTTTAGCGCCGCAGATACGCTTCAACAAGCTGCTTCACAGGACGCTGAAGTCCTAGTTTTGATTGCCAATACAGCTACGCTTGATCAAGCACTGCAAGTCGTAACGGTCAATCGTGGGCAATTGCGCTTACTCGGTGGAGATAGTATTTACAATCCCAAGACGCTTCAGGTAGGTGGAGAAGCTGCTGTTGATATGGTGGTTGCAGTGCCCTGGCACATTCTCTCGGACCCTCAAGCAGCGTTTGTTCAATCTTCTCGAAACTTCTGGGGAGGCGACGTTAACTGGCGAACAGCTATGGCCCATGACGCAACGCAGGCTTTAGTTGCGGGTCTGAAAAGTAACCCGACCCGTGAAGGTATTGAACAAACGCTAAGTGCTAGCAACTTTGCGACCGAGGGCGCAACGGGTACGATTCGGTTTTTGCCGTCGGGCGATCGCAATCAGGCAGAGCAGCTTGTGATCGTTGAACCAGGATCTCGTTCTGGTTATGGTTACGATTTCGTGCCTGTGCAATAGCGACTGCTTCAACAATTCAAAGTAGTTAATCAAGCCTTAAATCTATAGAACTATTCTGTAGAACTATAAAGGGTGTGCGATCGCACCTCAGCAACTATGGCTCAAAAGAACGAGACACCTACCTTGATCCTCTCTCTGCTGATCACGATCGGTTTGATTGGCGCTGGCGCTTGGTGGTTTACCCGCTCCGGTTCTGGGGTTGGCGATTTGTTGGGGCGAGGAACTCCAGGTTCTTCCACACCGGGTTCCAATTCATCGTTCGCACCGCCGCCTGCCGCTGTTGCAGACGATTTTGCAGGAGTACCCAACGTTCCTTCTGGTCTGTTTAGTTATGGTGGCAGCACAACCTGGGCCCCTATTCGTGGGCAGATCGATCCTGTAATTCAGAGTGTTTGGTCTGGCTATCAACTGCGCTACACCAATCCTCCTTTAGGAGAAACACCTGGCTCTGCTAGCGGCATTCGGATGTTGCTCGACAATCAGCTTACATTTGCTCAGTCTTCACGGGCACTCAACACCCAGGAATATCAAGAAGCAGAACAGCGTGGCTTTACCTTGAGAGAAATTCCGGTAGCACTGGAAGGGATGGCGATCGCCGTCAACCCTAACCTCAACCTTCCTGGGCTAACTCTGGATCAACTGAGAGATATTTACACCGGGCAAATTACAAACTGGAGCCAAGTTGGCGGACCTAACTTACCCATCACCTCCTACTCCCGTCGGGTCAACGATGGTGGCACCGTAGAATTTTTTGTAGCAAACATTTTGGGTGGACAGAATTTTGGCAGCAATATCAGCTTTATCGACACCACCACGCAAGCCCTGCGAGAAGTTTCAACTAATCCAGGTGGAATTTACTATGCCTCGGCTCCGGAGATTGTAGGTCAATGCACAGTGAAGCCCCTTCCCTTGGGTGCCCGTTCTGGCGATTCTTTTGTTGCACCCTACGTTGAGCCGTTGATTGTTGGTTCTCAATGTGGCGGCTCGGCTGAGCGTACTCAACTCAACTCCAATGCATTTCAAACTGGCGCATACCCGATCACTCGTAGGCTGTTTGTTGTGGTCAAGCAAAATGGTCAAATCGATCAACAAGCTGGAGAAGCTTACGCCAATTTACTGCTTACGGATCAAGGGCAGGCACTAATTGAAGAGTCTGGGTTTGTCCAAATTCGCTAAACATGGCAAAAAAAGCGCCCCTTCTGTCAGCAGAGGCGCTCCTAGCTATTTTGTCCGAACCTGCGAGGCGACAGCTATATCTGGCTTATCGCTGAATGACGGACTCAGCAGGCAAACAAAGTAAATTGTCACCATAGGTACGAATTAGCGATCGCTGTCGGAGTTTACCCATCAAGCGGGTCACCGTAACCCGAGTTGAGCCAATAGCGCTACCAATTTGAGCGTGAGTCAACGCCCAAGGCAGACAATATCCCTCCTCGCAAGGTTCACCAAACTCTTCAATTAGCAGGGTCAAAAACCCTAACAGGCGGTCAATGGTACGACGCTGCCCCAGCGTACTTAGCCACAAAAGCTTGCGTTGATGCTGATAGCGAAAAGCATCCAGCACTTCACGGCGAAAATGTGGCCAATTATCCAGGTCGTGCCAGTACATCCAAATCACAGCAGTGTTGTCAACATGGGCAAAACTCTGCAATGTAAAAGGCGACTGAGCCACAATCTCAAAAGGCTGTCCGGCACCCACAAACCCTAAGAATGCTTCTTCAGAATTAATTCGGGGTAGACGAGAAGAGTTGCTGGCAGTTGCGCTCACCTGAGCTTCGCCCACTAATCGCACAGCTCCTCGTTGAACTAAATAAAGGAGTCCAGGTCGAGCCGGGATCTTATCATCCTTGGCAAAAGTCCGACAGCGATAATGTTCTTGAGCCCAGTCCAAAATTCTTTGCCAAGTGAGGAAAGGACGGGCTGTCTCGGGTTGTTGTGAGGATACTGAGTACATAGTCGGAAGCTCGAAGAATCAGTGAATACTCTGGGAAATCATTTATGAATTGAGTGCGCTAGGGGGCTGGACTCAACTCCTCAAACCGAAATTGGCCAACAGGGTAAGCCAAGCTTAACTTCATCTCACCCTATCCAGGTAGGGAAAAATACGTAGGTCCTCTTATTGCATGACGCAGACTGAACTACAGAACTACTCCTTATTATGAAAGTGAGCTTTTTTTGACAAATTTTGCTATTAGGCAAACAAGAAAAGCTCCGTGTCTCGTAAGTAACAAACAGATTGCAGTGAAATTGCTCTCAACCGATATTGCACATATCGCCCTAAAGCCAATTTTGATCAGGCAAATACAAGAAGCTATTCGTTTGTCGAAGGAAATAATACGCAGAGACAAGGTATCGGATCTATCTTGTAAAGGCTATCTATCTAAAGATATAGAGCAGCCTCAAACTGTTCCGCTCAACCGAATCAATCGAGGCACTTCTGAGATTGAGTACGTATCCGCGATCGCTCTAAAGCTCTCAAGGCTACCAGGTGAATCAGTGGACGTTGTTCAAACAATCGATGCTCAGACAATCAGTGCGTATTTAACCAATTCAATAAAAGCTGTTGGAGACAAAGCTATAGTCCATCAACCTTTGTCTGATGCGCTTTGGCGCAACTTCACTGTTAAGTTTGTCCCCTCAGGATGGATTCATCTGCAACTCAGTGACTTGGGGCTGGCTAGCTGGCTACAAATCCTAACTGAACGGTCTATTCGCCTGGGCGATCGCCTTAAGCAGAAAAATGTTCATGAAAATGATAACCAACTTTTGCGTAATTCTACCAAGTTATTCGAACTCCAGCACACTCATGCGCGATGTTGTTCTCAAATTTATCTGGCTCGACAGGTAGGACTACTGAGTTCGTCAGAAAATTCATCTGAATGTAGCTTTAGTGACTTTCAGTTGGAGTCTGTTTTAACACCGAAACCTTTTCCTTGGCTCGATTCAAGGCAGTTACTGCGATTCCAACACCCCGTTGAACACGAGCTCATTTCCCAACTTGTAGCCACGGTAGATACACTTTCTGATGCACCTTCTCAGCGCTCGATCCTGAAGGTAGGCGAAAACCTTAGCCAAAACTTCATCAAATTCCACGCCGCCTGTCGTGTCTTTGCAGAGATTAAAACCGCTGAACCAGAATTAGCTCAAGCTCGGTTAGGACTCGTACTGGCAACTCAAGCTGTTCTAAAAGCTTTACTAGAAGAAGGCTTAGATGTTTATGCACCTACGAAGTTATGAAGCGTGTCACACCGTTGTGAAATTTCCTTCAAACTAATGACAAATCGGAGGGGGTCTGCTAGAGTTATGTCAGTGTGAGGAGCGAACCAGCAAGGGCATCGAGACGAAACACGGTCAGTCGTCGATGCCCTTTCTGATTTCTTAAGGCCTCCAAAATTTTTTGTATTTGATTAGATCGAATATAAGTAGAGCGGGCGTGGGGAAGTAGTTCCCCACGCCCACTTTGCTAATTTGCATAAACTTCATTCTACGTAGCTTCAAAAGATCCTAAAACCAGGAGAAGACGATGAGTGCTAAAACCCAACTTCCGATTCCCACACACTTTGACTCAGCAAAGGTAGGAGAAGTGTGGCGCGTTCCCTATCAGGATCGGGCAAAAGAGGCTGCAAGTTGGGCAAGACAGCACGAACTGCAATCTGCTGTGGATGACAAGACAAAAATTTGTCTGCTAGCAATCGATGTCCAAAACACGTTTTGTATTCCTGGGTTTGAGCTATTTGTAGGCGGCAGATCAGGCATGGGTGCCGTGGAGGACAACGTGCGCTTATGTGAATTCATTTATCGCAATTTGGGGGTAATTAGCGAAATTGCACCGACGATGGACACTCACACTGCAACTCAAATTTTTCATGCGGTGTTTTGGGTGAATCAGGTGGGGGAGCACCCGCTCGCAATGACGATGATTTCTCTAACGGATGTGGAGCAGGGAGTCTGGCAAGTTAATCCAGCGATTGCTCATGGAATCGTGCAGATGGACTACGCCGCACTACAAAACTATGCGTTGCATTACGTTCGCAAGCTTGATTCGGTTGGTAAATATCCTCTGACGATTTGGCCTTACCATTCCATGTTGGGCGGAGTAGGGCACGCTTTGGTGTCTGCGTTTGAGGAAGCTTGTTTTTTTCACAATTTGGCTCGTCAGAGCCAAACCAATTTGGAAATCAAGGGCAGCAATCCTCTGACAGAAAACTATTCGGTGCTTCAGCCTGAGGTGCTGGAGGACCAGGAAAAGCGAGCGATCGCCCAGAAAAATACTCAGTTTCTACAAAAGCTGCTGAAATTTGATGCGATCGCAATCGCCGGTCAAGCCAAAAGCCACTGTGTTGCCTGGACGATCGATGATTTATTAACTGAAATTCAAGCAACTGATCCAGCCTTGGCAAGCAAAGTATACCTGCTAGAAGATTGCTCATCTCCAGTTGTGGTGCCCGGTGTGGTTGACTTTACCGAGCAGGGAGAGTCTGCCTTTCAGCGATTTGCAGAAGCCGGAATGCACCTTGTTAAGTCAACTGACCCGATTGAGACTTGGGCTGGACTAAATTTAACTTGAGCATTTTTTGGGAAACTTGCAAAGTTCACTTTGAGTCCTCTTATTAAGAGGTTCATCGTTGCGATAGGGTGCCAGCCATCTTAATAAAGCTTTTATGAATCAGCGCCTCAATCACCGTGCTGAAGCTAGTTATAGAGTATTGGCGATCGCTCAAAACTAGAGCCAGAGCCAAAGCTTGATCAGTGTGCAGATCAAAAACCGTCCCACAGATTGGCTCAGCCATTTGGCTGAAGACGATAAAGTTAAGCTGCTTCAGGTGGAAAACTCAAAACTAAAGCTTAAAATTTCTGGAAGTTTTAGGATGAGCAAACCTTCTGATCAGTTCAGTTCTCAGACACTCTGAGTCGTGAACTCCTAGCTGTACCGCTCAGCCAAACTTGAAAAAGACCTGATGCGGATTTGCAGCCCAGTAAACCTTATGCAGTATCTGTGGGAACTTCTCAGACATGCCAGCGTCATCAAAAGACGGAACCTCTCATAGTCAAGCGTTGCCGATGAGTCATCCTTTTCCCGTATCTTGGTCAGTGGCTGGGGCAATGCCTCAAGTTCCAGTGCAAGCTGAAAAACTCTCTAACTATGACCTGATCCTGCAATGTCAAGTTGGGTTACGCCCTGAGAAAGCCGCTTTCGCTGAACTGCTTCGCCGCTATCAGTCCCACGTCGAAAAGGTGCTATACCATCTGGCTCCTGATTGGTCAGATCGCGCAGATCTGGCTCAGGAAGTCTGGATTCGGGTTTATCGAAATATTCGCCGATTGCAAGAACCCTCTAAATTTCGTGGTTGGCTGAGTCGTATTGCAACCAACCTGTTTTATGATGAACTCCGCAAACGTAAGCGCATCAGCAGTCCATTGTCTCTTGATGCACCTCGATCTGTGGAAGATGGGGAGATGGATTGGGAAATTGCCTCGGATGATCCCGGGCCAGCAGAAGATTTAATCACTCGCGAGTTTTATGACCAGTTGCGCGAGGCGATCGCCGACTTACCCGAAGTCTTTCGGACCACAATTGTACTCCGGGAAATTGAAGGGATGGCCTACGAAGAGATCGCCGAGATTACAGGTGTTTCTTTAGGAACCGTAAAATCTAGGATTGCTAGGGCGCGTCAGCGGCTACAGTATCAGTTACAGAATTATCTTGATGGTCGATAACAAGGTCAATTGAGGAGGTGGATGAGCAATGGACCAGGTTAGAGACGATTACGCCGAATTAATGATTTTGCTTCAGGTTGGTGCTTGTTTCAAGCCACTTAACCTATGATCTGACTAGATGAGCATCGTTTGCCACTACGTCAGTCACTTGCTCGATTTCGTTGCTACGTATGACCTGGTACTTGACTTTCCAATCTGAAAATGACCTCTAATTTTGGTGCTCGTAACGATTCCAATCAACCGTCACACCGTGATGTGGTGGATGGAATGGACAATCAGCAGCCCTTGGGTGCATTAGATAACTTAAAGCGTGATCGCTTTGAGCTGCTGAGTGCCTATCTGGATGGCGAAGTAACTGCGGCGGAGCGTCGCCAGGTTGAAGGCTGGTTACAGAATGATCCAACAGTCCAGCGCCTATACAGCCGTCTTTTAAGATTGCGTCAGGGAATGCAGTCTCTTCCCATCCCTGCTCCCGAACAATCCGCAGAACAAGCTGCGGAACAGGTCTTTTCTCGGCTGAGCCGCCGACCCAAAATAGCTCTGGCTTGGGCAGGGGTGGCGATCGCCGCAACATTCGTGGGTGTACTATCGAACGTGTTTTCTCCGGGTTACCAATCTCCTGCACCGCAGGTTGCTGAGTTTCCCGATGTCCCTGATGTTTCTACCACTGCGCTGATGATTGCTGTAGACCGTCCGGTCATCGAGATTCCTAAAGCTCCAATTTCTTCACCTGATCTGAACGAGGGAGACAAACCCTACGAATCTAGGTCATATCTGAACAATGATGATGTCCGTTAACAGACGGATTGTTTAACTACAACTTAATAGAAGAGAAATACAACTTAATAGAAAAGAAATAGAGGGAGTGACCTGTGGGTCACTCCCTCTATTTCTTTTTCGTTGGGCTGAAGCAGGGAAAACCTGCCCCAGAATACGGCTGTCACAAATTTTGCTAGGGGGATGCAAAAGAGTTTATTTATAGTACACTTGTACTAATTCTAAAGCATCAGCAAATATCAGAGTAGTCAGGTACCCCAAAGGAGCTGATATGAAAGAGTCGCAAGCAGAAATTAAAGCCATTCAAGCCAAGCTTCAGGCGCTTCAGAGCGGACGTAAACCAGCTTATCAGTATTCTCCTCCGTCCCAAGTTCATGTTCCTCAGAGGAATGGTTCTGCTTCAGCAACTCTAGCGAGTAGCCGACCTGACAACTTTTCTGTACCCATTGAAGTACTGCCGCAACGTCCGGCTTCCCAGCTTCAGATTCAGCAGCTAAACCTGAAGCCACCTCGTGTCACGTCTGCAGAGCAAATCGCTGAAGAGATTAAACGCTTAGAAGCTCAGGCTGAACGAGTTAATCAACTCTCTATAGCGCAAGAGGCGGCTCTTCTAGAACTCAGGGCAATCGCCGAAAGGCTAGAACGCGAGCGCCAGACCCTTCCAGAAGATGCAGAGGAATTTTCATCTGAAATTCCTGTTTGTGAATACTTAACAGAAGTAGTGCCCTGTGTAGAGCGAGAACCCAACGGGGCGTTCATCATCACGACGCGAACAATCGATTTGTTTAAGGCAGAGCGAGAAGCAACTTTGATGGCTCAATCGCTACGTTACCGAGCAGGCAGACCGGGTTCTGCTTCACCTCAAAAGCATGTTGGTGTGTCAAGACGTCGCGCTGCCGAACCTGAATTGTTTCTTGAAATGGCTGGAGTCTGGGGAAAACTGCTGTGGCAACAACTTTCCAAACTGACCAGCCAGTTGATTGCTCGTCGCCGTAAAGCCTCCAAAGCTTCCCGAAATCACGCTGCACCCGTAGCAGTACCTTCCTTTAGCTTGCCAGATGCATTGATCTGGGTGATTGGCTCGACGATCGCGCGAGTGGGAATCGATCTAGTGCTGGCATCATTTCCAGGGCTGTGGCTGCCAATCGTGGCTCTAATTTTAACGCCAGCGGCGATCGCCATCTACCAAATTGCTGTTTCTCCTGAAACCGGATCGATCTGGGGTTACCGTCTATTTCTCGTCATGGCTGGTTTGCTAATTGGGGGAAGGCTGCTGTGATACCTATCTTCTTAGGCGCGTGGCTCCTGATTGTGTTGTCCTGCTTTTTGTTTCTAGAAGTTGAGGGACAAGATGAAGCACCATGATTCTGAACGATCTACTCTAAAACCATTGCTTGCAGGCGGGCTGATGTTTGCGCTTGTGGGGCTGCTGATAGATGTACGCGGTATGGTTCCTTCGGGCAGTTCCAGTAGCAGTAAGGGTGAAGTCTGCCCGAGCAGCGTGAAGTCAGAGGTTGCACTATCAAGAGAGCAACTGCTTCAACTGCTCATCGTGCCAGAGCGAGATCCAAAAGCAAGAGTTCGAGACATTCTAAAAGAGCCTTATTGCCAACTGCCGAGCTTAGAAGTTCGGGCTGGCGTTGCGGCCGAACGAGAAGCGTATCCTCTTGAATTTGACCCTCAGACCTGGCTGGTCATTCTCTACGAGGACGATGAGTATGCGGGGTATCAGTTTAGCCATCAGTGAGTTTATCGGCAAACTTAGACAAGTTGGCTTGGCGCTGGCGTTGTTGCTATCGGTTACGGGCTGTAGCAACCGTCCTATAGAAGCAGTCCGAGCAATTCAGATTTACCAGGACTGGGAATTAGCACCTGGAGATGCGATCGCCGGACACCGGGTATTGGGCGGATTGGGCGATATCTCGATTGAGCTGAAAGGCGATTCGGTCTATGCCCCATTCGACGGCAGAGTCCAACCCAATGTCAAAGGATGTGTCATTTTTTCTACGCCTCAGATTCCGGCTTACCTGTTTCGCCTGTGTGGGCTAAAGCGTCCTACTTTAGGGCAAGTCAGCCAGGGAGAAGCGATTGGGTCGGGCGAATATCTTCAGTTTGCGGCACTGAGAAGACAACCAGATGGCAAGTGGGCCCTGGTTGAGCCCGCCGTAGATATCCTGGAGCGAACTTTGAAAAAGCCATGAGAACCCTCTGTAAGTCTTTGTTGCGCTGGGTGGCGATCGCCCCTTTTTCTGTTGGAATTGCGCTGACCAACGGTGTAGCTGCTCGGGCAGATGATTTAGCTCTGAGCTTTAATCTCTCTCCCCGTTCACCTAAGCCAATAGTCGAGCAAGCGCCTGCTGTAGCATCAGCGCTTCCCATTGATACTGCACCACCTCAGGTAGAACCGCTAGAAATTCCGACTCAGGCAACTGCAATTCCAGTTGGAGTCTCAGATCAGGCTACGAACACTTTACCGCCACCCCCCCAACCCGTTTCAGTTACCCCACCGCAAATTGAAGTAATTTCGACTGAATCACCCATCAAGCCTGCGGAGCTGAGCTTCGACATTCCTGCTGTAGCTCCTGCTCCACAAGCGTCTCCTTCAACAGAATTGGCAGCGAGTTCAGGGAATTCCACCCCTAATTCTGCTCTCTCTTCCACTCCTACACTCCCTAATCAAGAACAAGACATAGAAGCCAGATTGTTTGAGGGGGGGTCTGATTCATTAGTTGCCAGGGCAGTCGGTAGCGCAGAGGGCACGCGCACCCCAGATGGACATCGCAACCCCGCTTACTATGGACACGTTGATCCGGGTAATGGCGTTTGGAATTTGGGCAGTTTTTCCTACCAGCACGGAGCGAGTTCACCCGAAGAAGCAGATGCAAAGCAACTGGCAAGGTTGCGACAACAAGCCCATGTCCTACAGCAGAAGGCGATCGCTCACAATCTCGAATTGACCTTAGAGGAAAGACTAAACGGCATTGATCTAGCAAATCAAGCCCCAAGGGCGGCTCTGAGCAGAGGAGGTTATATTGACTGGCTGGAACAGGCGCACGAGATGGGAATGCGCGGCTCAGATGCAGTCCTTTGGGCACGAACTCGCTCCTTCCTTGATCCAGATACTAGCAAGTGGGATGCTCCAGGGTTAGGCAATAATCTGCACCGCATTTCCAGCGATCAGGAACGGCGGCTGTTGGCAATCGCCCGCGCCATTGAAGCGGATCGCCTCAGACCTCAGCCAGTCCAAATGCCTCCAACTCAACCCGAGGTTGCTGCTAGCCAACCACCTCAAGAAATTGCCGAAGAAGAGGCGATCGCCCGTCTGTTTGCCCAGGAAGTTCCCCCGACGTTTGCGCCCACTTCCACTCCAGATTCAACTCGGACTGATCCTGAGGTCGCCGCAACTACTCTAAACAACGCAACTAGCCCGTCAACCGTAGATGCCATCTTGGATCTAGATTTGCCAGAAGAAGCCGAGCTTGATTCTGGTAGCTAGTATCACCGCCAGTATGCTTTTCCTTGCCAGAACACACCCAGCAAAACTCCCATCAAGGTCATGTAATCTGGTGCAAGAAAAAGGACAGGAAGTTGTAGAAGCGATCGCGCCATCAGCATTACCATGACACACAAGATCAGCGCCCAAAGCACAGACGTGTTAATTACAACTCTTTGGTGAAAGCGCTCTAAAATTAGGGTAGCCAATGCTCCCAAGCCAACTGCAGCCGCAAGTAAAACGAACAAAGCGAGCGGCGGCTGAAATAGGATTTCCAACGTCTCAGCGATAGGAGAGAATTGGGTTCCTGCAATTAACAAAATCTCTACAACAAAAGCTAAACCTGTAGCCAATGCAGCTACCTGAAAAAGAGGCAACCAGGGCAGAAATTTGAGTCTCCGAAGCGGATTACTCATGGAAGAAGGGATAGAAGAATTTTAAGCTCAGAGCCGAGTTCTGATTGAGATTTGAGATTGAGTTTACCACGATGCTTTTTAGTGACAATGCTGTAGCTAGTTCTGAATATCATCAGAAGTAGGCTGTGAGATGTAACAATATTGACAGCACTGACAGCCGTATTGTTCATAACCATCTGCTTTTGCTAACTTTCAACTGCCGAAAGCAGCTAACTTGCTAGAATTCCAGATTTGCTCTGGTCTGCCAGCGTCATGCAAGTAGTCCGGAGATTTAGGCTTCAGTAGCGAAAAAGACCTAATATTCTGTTCTCTTCAACTTCTATGACCGCACTTAGTTCTGCATGGCAGCACCACTTCATTGAGACAAATCGGATTCGCTTACATTGTGTTACTCAAGGCGAAGGGGAGTTAGTCATTCTGCTGCATGGTTTTCCAGAATTCTGGTACTCTTGGCGACATCAAATTCCAGCTTTAGCACGCCATTTTAAGGTGGTGGTGCCCGATTTGCGTGGTTACAACGATTCCGACAAACCTCAAAGTGGGTACGACCTGGATACGCTCAGTGCCGATATTCACGGCTTGATCGAAGGATTGGGCTATTTGCGAGCACACGTCGTGGGACATGACTGGGGTGGGGCGATCGCCTGGCACATGGCCCAAAAGTTTCCCCAGTACCTTGATCGCCTTGCCATCCTCAATGCACCTCACCCACAGCACTTCATGCAGGAAATGGTCAGCAATCTGGATCAACTGCGCCGCAGTTGGCACGTTTTAGCGTTTCAGATTCCTGGATTGCCAGAGTGGTTGATCCAGCAGAACTTACAGAGTTTTGTCAAGAATCTGTTTCAGGAACAGGCGATTCGTAAGGGTGCGTTCACCGCCAGGGATACTGAGATCTATCGGGCAGCTCTAGCAAAACCAGGTGTCCTGTCTGCAGCAATTAACCACTACCGCCAATGGCTGGCTCCCCAGATTTGGTTTCGCAATTGGGGGCGATCGCCTGATCCAATTACCGTCCCAACCTTAGTGTTATGGGGCGAAGACGACTTTTTGCTGAGTCAGACCCTAACTGAAGGCATCAGTCAATTTGTCAATGCTCCTCTTCAAATCAAGTTAGTGCCTCACTGTGGTCATTGGATTCAACAAGAAGCTCCTCAAACCGTGAACCGAGAGCTATTGAGCTTTTTGCGCAAAGTCTAAATTCCGTAGATCTCACTACCCGAAATGCCTGCAACTCTGTATTTGATCGTAATTTTGCGGTTATCTCCAGCAGAGAGAGGTCTTAGTCTAAGTTTGGTGCTCAGGGAACCTCCGTTTAGTTGAGCATCTGCAAATGGAATGATTAGTCAGATCAGGGGCATCGCCACAAGGTCTTACGCTCGTCAAGCTTACTCATCACTGTCCTCACCCGCTTCAGCCATTAGAAGGAGGACAGTGAGACTTTTCACGCCCAGCCAGCACAAGCTAGATATGATTAACGCAAATTTTTTAGCCGAATACTCATCAGAATTATTAGATACCGTAGAGAATACAGAATTGAAGCAGCGTCTAGGGCTGTATCAGTTGTTTCTAAAGCTCTATGAACACCATCGAGAGTTATTGGATGAAATTCTTAACCTGGAGAATTCAAGAGGTAGTGCTTTACCCGGGATGATGTTTCCCTACATTCAGGGAGTGGTGCTAAATCGCCAAATTTATTTAACAACTAATTTGCGGGATGGCACTACACAGATGCTCTCTCAGCCTCAAAATACCTGGATTATTGGTCGCGATTCTCGTCAGGTGACTTTGCCGATCGCCGATAAGCGACTGTCCCGCTGTCACGCTGTGATTCGATACGTTGACCATCAAGGCTTCTACTTGACTGATTTAAATAGCAGTAATGGCTCTTATGTGAATGGGGAAAAGGTGCAACGGAGCCTTTTGCTCAAAGATGGCGATCGCGTTCGGCTAGGAAGTCTAACGCTCGTTTTTTTAAGTGGAAATGAAAGCCAATCCATGGAAAATTTGTCTGCTGAAATGATAGAACGGCTCAGCTTGGCAGAGTCGCTGCCTTCAGGGCAACCCCAATATTGCGCGCACTGTGCTGGTAAACCTGATTTAACTTCGGTAAAGCGTCCTCCGGTCACTGCCTTAGAAGAAACTATGACCTTTATGAGAGACAAATTCTCAATGTAGTGGAGTTTGTGATTGTGCTGAGAATTTTCTCTCAGCTTAAAGGTAAGTTTCGATGACACGCTACACCTGCTAAAATAGCTGGGTCGTTCAGCCCAATACCGTCTTTGAGCCAATCAGTAGATCTGCCCAACGTAGATGAATTCTTGCAAGAGCTGGCAACGATTCAGCAAGCTGGATCAAAGCGGATTGCGGTGCTAGGGTCGCGTCATGTACCCATTACTCATCAGCATTTGATTGAGTTGATGAGTTATGCCTTGGTGCTATCGGGTAATCGCCTCCTTACCTCTGGCGCTACAGGCACTAATTCCGCTGCAATTCGTGGAGCGATGCGGGCCGACCCCAATTTGCTGACGGTGATTTTACCTCAGAGCTTGAGTCGTCAACCCCGTGAATCTCGTGATCAGCTTGATCAGGTCATGCACCTGGTTGAAAATCCTGCTAATGACACGCTATCTCTAGCAGAAGCCAGCGCCGTCTGTAATCAGGAAATCGTGTCACGCTGCCAGCAGCTTATTTGCTTTGCTTTTCATGACAGCCATACGCTGTTAAAAACCTGCCAGGATGCTGAAGATCAGCGTAAGCTAGTGACGTTGTTTTACTTTGACTAGCCTGCGTGATGTCTTTTCTAGAACAGTTCCCTGTGTCTACGACGCTGCTCTATGCGATCGCTGGGGCAGCTATCTTGGTTTATCTGCCTTTCTTAGTTGTGGCATACGGTCGGCTGTCAGCAGGGTATGACATGGCTGCACCACGGGCTATGTTTGATAAGCTGCCTGCGGTGGCACAGCGAGCAACCTGGGCACACCAAAATTCCTTTGAGTCTTTTGTGCTATTTGCAGCAGCGGCGCTAATGGCGTATGTAACGGAATTGAATTCAACCCTGGTCGTTGGAGCGGCGATCGCCTATTTGGCTGCTCGCTTCTTCTACTCGGTTTTCTATATTGTGAGCGTGCCGTTACTGCGATCGCTGATGTTTCTTGTCGGTTCCGCTAGTATTGCTACGCTTATGGTGATGAGTCTGCTAAAAGTTAGCTAAAAGTTAATAGTTAGTAGTTCTCGTAGTTATCTCAATTTACTCATGGCTTCTACGTATTCATTTGACATTGTCAGCGACTTTGACCGCCAAGAATTGGTCAATGCGATTGACCAGACTGTGCGGGAAATCGGCAGTCGCTATGATTTGAAAGACACTAAAACGACTGTGGAGTTGGGTGATGAGGCGATCGTCATCAACACTGACAGCGACTTTACCCTTCAGGCTGTGCATACGCTGCTGCAAACTAAAGCTGCTAAACGTAATCTGCCGCTGAAGATTTTTGATTACGGCAAAATCGAATCTGCCAGTGGTAACCGAGTGCGTCAGGAAATCAAGCTGAAAAAGGGAATCAGTGCAGAAATTGGCAAAAAGATTTCAAAGCTGATTCGAGATGAGTTTAATAAAATTCAGGCTTCAATTCAGGGTGATGCGGTACGGGTTTCTGCTAAATCTAAGGATGAGTTGCAGACAGTGATTCAGCGTTTAAAGCAGGAAGACTTGCCTGTCGCACTGCAATTTACCAACTATCGCTGATCTGTGTGAACGAGCAACCCAAGATCGATCGCCAGCGAGAACATCAGGCAAATGAGCGAACTTTTTTGGCGTGGCTGAGAACGGCGATCGCCTTGATTGGCTTTGGGCTGGCGATCGCTCGATTTGGCTTGTTCCTGCGAGAATTACAGACTGCTGTTGTTGAGGACGGACTTGCTGCCTGTTCCATATTTAGCTATCAAACTCTCGGTATCGCGCTGGTTGTTGTTGGACTGGTAGTAATCGTCCTGTCCGTGTGGCGCTACAACCAGGTATTCTGGCAAATTGAACAAGCAGACTATCGCCCTAGTCGCTTGATGGTCTGGCTCACGGCAGGCACAGTGCTAATTTTGGGGCTGCTCAGCATTCCTTTTGTCCTATGGCGACAGCCCCCTCCGGACCCAGCTCGTAATTCTCAAAGTGGGGTCGCTCCTGCTGATTATTTCTCTTCAAAATTAGCCAATATCATCAATCAGTTTTGAGCCAGAAGTTCAGGCTGCAAAACCTGGTTAAGTTTACCGCTGCGATAGCCTTCCAGGTCAAGCGTGACGTAGAGAAATCCATAGGATTGGAAGGCAGAAACTAGAGTTGGTAAATCAGTCTTCAAGACAAAGTCTTTGATTTGATCAGGCAGCAACTCAATGCGGGCAGTATCCGCTTCTGAACGCACTCGCAGGTTTTGCCACCCCAGGTTGCGCAGATAGCGTTCAGATCTGCCAACTCGCTGAAGTTTGCCAACGGTGATCTCTTCACCATAGGGAAACCGGGAACTAAGACAGGGTTGGGCAGGTTTGTCCCACCAGGGCAAGCCCAGCAGTCTTGAGAGTTCGCGAACTTCGGCTTTGGTCACACCGACTTCTGCTAGGGGCGATCGCGCTCCTCGTTCTTTCGCTGCTTGAATTCCGGGACGATAGTCTGACAAGTCATCTGCATTAACACCGTCTACCACGTAAGGATAGCCCCACTTGAGTGCTAGGGGTTTGAGTGTGTCGTGCAGTTCACTTTTGCAGAAGTAGCAGCGATTAACTGGGTTCGAGGTGTAGTTGGGGTTGTCCATCTCATGAGTCTGTACCACCTGATGGGCGATGCCGATTTCTGCTGCCTGGATTCGGGCATCTTCTAAATCTTCGGGCAATAAGGAGGGAGATTCAGCTGTGATTGCTAAGGCTCGATCGCCCAGCACATCGAAGGCAATTTTTGCCACCAGCGTACTGTCAATTCCACCAGAATAAGCAACTAGCGCTTGTCCCATTTCGGTAAATAGAGCTTTGAGTTGCTCAAGTTTTTCTGTCAGCATCTTTCCTCCATGCCAGTAGCGCACCGTCCCGTCCTGAACGGTTTCAAAATCAAAAAGACCAAGTGGTTTAACACTCAGCCTTTCTCCAGCGTAACGAATTTTTGTAAAAACTTGAGTACTAGTTCCGTCTCAGGTAGTGAACTAACGCATGAAGCCCCAGACGATAGCTGTCAGCTCCAAAACCGCTAATTTGCCCAATTGCCACTGGTGCAATGTAAGAGTGATGCCGAAAAGCCTCGCGTCGGTAAATGTTACTAAGATGGACCTCTACAACTGGTAGCAAGACAGACGCGATCGCATCTCGAATAGCAACGCTTGTATGGGTATACGCACCAGGATTAATCAGAATACCGTGATGCTCACCTAGCGCTTCCTGAATCGCGTCAATCAGTACACCTTCGTGATTAGACTGGACACTCGAAACATTTACCTGGAGCGATCGCCCTTCCTCATCTAGAGAGCGATTAATGCCATCCAGCGTTTCATGTCCGTAAATGCCTGGTTCACGCTTACCCAGGAGGTTTAAGTTAGGGCCATGCAGAACTAAAATGCTCAACCATTGAGCGCTTGATTCTAACCATTGAGCGCTTGATTCTGAAGAGGCGCTTAACCCAGAAGGTTCACGACTATCGGCGGCGGTCATTAACAGGAATTGGGATGGGTTCGGGTTCAGGCTCAGCTTCTGGGCCTAACAGAGCATCAATCAGCCTGCGTGCCCACTCTTTCAGCTTGTCCAGTATGTTTTCGATGTAATCCATTAACCCAAAGGCTCCTTCGCCGTAGACCAGGAACTTAATCAAGCCAAGAAAGTCTTAGCTTAAATAAAGTCAACGTAAAGTGTTCACCTTGATCATAACGAATCTTTCAGAATGATCAAGTCGGTTAATTATTTGTTAAGGATTGCTGGGGATCAAGAGCCTGCGGCGTAGCAGGTCAAGCGCATTGCAGGTACTAATCCAGCGAATCCAGTCACGGCTGCGTTGCGAACCGAAGGAATAAACGAAGCTTTCGACCTGCTCATCTGGTCCGGCTAACCCGATGTAAGCCAAGCCTACAGGTTTTTCTTCTGTGCCGCCGGTTGGTCCGGCAACTCCCGTAATGCTAAGTCCCCAAGTGGTCGCTAAACGCTGCTTAACTCCTAGCGCCATTTGCTTCGCGACAACATCACTTACTGCACCATGCTGTGCTAAATCTTCCGGGTTAACGTCCAGTAGCAAGATCTTGACCTGGTTGTCATAGGAGATAACTCCCCCTTTAAAGTAGCTAGAACTACCCGAAACTGATGTCAGCAGATGTCCTAATCCACCCCCCGTGCATGACTCTGCTACCGATAGAGTTTGTCCAGCATCCTGAAGCAGTTTACCAACTGCTACGGCAAGGGTATCGTCATCATTGCCGTAATAGTCTGCCCCAGCAATTTCACGAAGTTGCTGAGCGACGGGTTCAATCAGTTCCAGTGCTGCTGCTTCGGAACTGGCTTTGGCAGAAACTCGCAACCTGACTTCCCCTTTTCCAGCGTAAGGGGCGACAGTCGGATTTTTCAGGTCAAAAAAGGAAACGACTTTTTCAGCTAGAGTGGATTCGCCGATGCCCCAAAAGCGCAACGTTTGGCTGTAGATAATTTCCTTGCCCCATCCCTGGCTTTGAAGATAAGGAACGGCAGTTTGCTGCCACATTGCCTGCATTTCGCTGGGAACGCCGGGGAAGGTCATCAAGGTCAGCCCAGACCGAGGCTGCCAAATAATTCCAGGAGCGCTGCCCCAGGGATTGGGTAAGATTTCTGCGCCTTTGGGGATGAGCGCCTGTTTGCGGTTGCTGGGTGACATGACTCTGCCCCGACTGGCAAATTTACGAGCAATGTCTTCGAGAATGTCAGGACGCTCGATCAGCGGAACTTCAAAAAAGTCTGCCAAGGTTTCGGTGGTCAGGTCGTCAGGAGTTGGACCTAAGCCGCCTGTGAAGATCAGAAGGCGTGATCGCTCACAGGCGATCGCCAGTACCTTCTGTAGCCTCAGCGGATTGTCTCCCACAACCGTTTGGTAATAGTGAGGAATCCCTAACTGAGCGAGCTGTTGAGCCAGAAATTGGGCATTGCTGTTGAGAATTTCACCCAGCAGCAACTCTGTGCCCACACAGATAATTTCGGCACTATTCGTTTCGGCACTATGGCTCATCAAGTTCACCTACTAACGGGCATGTTTTCTAACTTGCCAGCTCATATAGCTGAGCAGTGCAGTCGCCCCAACTGCATAAGCAACCCCACTAGGGATATTAGAAAAGGCTAGCGCTAAACTGCCAACCCAAAGCGTCAGTGCATAGATAAATAGAACCGTTAGCCGATGAGAAAGTCCCGCGTTGAGTAAGCGATGGTGCAGATGGCGTTTGTCTGCAACGAAAGGAGATTTGCCGTGACGTAAACGGTCCAAGATGACTGCCGACATATCTAAAATTGGCACTGCCAAAATGAGATAGGGCAAGAGTACAGCAACTGTAGTAACGCTCTTGACTAACCCGACTACCCCTACGCCAGCCAGGGTAAAGCCCATATAATAAGCTCCCCCGTCGCCCATAAAAATTTGGGCTGGATTGAAGTTGTAGCGGAGAAATCCCAGAGCACCCCCGGCAAGGGCGGCGGCAATCAAAGCAGCGGCGGGTTGATTCATGAAGAGACTGACGACCAGCATGACGACGGCGGCAATCCCGGAGACTCCTGCTGCAAGCCCATCGAGCCCATCAATCCAGTTAATCGCATTGGCCATGCCAACCAACCAGATGATCGTAATGGGCAGATTAATCCAAACGGGCAGAGAGACTAACCCCAGGAAGGGCACGGTGAGGAAATCGATTTGGACCCCTACTTGCCAAGCACAGCCTGCTACGATCGCCTGTAGCAACAGCCTGACCAGTGCAGGTAGACCAAATAGGTCATCGGCTAACCCAATTAGAAAAAAGCCCAAACCGCCAACGGTAACGCCCCAAATTTCGTATTCTTTGTCGGGTGGCAGATAGCCAAATCCGCCTAGCCCCCAAATGGTTAGCAGCGCCACTAGCGCTCCTAGAAATATGGAAACTCCGCCCAAGCGTACCATTGGTCGTTGGTGAACTTTGCGTCCACCCGGCATGTCTACGCGCCCGCTCTTAAGTCCAATTTTTTTGACAATCGGCGTGCTAATAAGAACAACCACAGCCGAAACCAGGAACGCAGCCAGGTGGTATAACTGAGGAGGCATCTGATAACTATAAGATAGGGTGCAGACAAAACTAAGTTTCAGGCAGAGTCTACATGAACTGTCGGCTCAATGCTAGGGCTTTGACTAAGATGATTGTGACATCTCAAGGTAAATGCTCTTCATTGATTCATAACTGGATGCTCGCAATCCGCCTGAAATGAGAGCAGCGATATAGCTAAATGTTCTGAGCCATAGAATTTCCAGAACTTTGATTTTAGGGCTTTGAGAATTCTGTTGAGGCATTAGTTTAATGCTTCTCAAAGCCAGACATAGAATATGTTTTCAGCAAGTTTTTCCTTAGATTTATTGTTTTAATCGTGATGCCAAGGCAATTAAATCCTGGCTTCAGCAGCAGTTATTCCAATATTCAATATGAGACTACCCAATCGAGCATTCACTCGATCTGTAGTGCAGTGCTTGTACATATTGGTAACAACTCTACCTGGACTTACTTGCTAACTGCTATTCGTTTACTTAATAGGAAAAGTTGCAAGAGATATTTTTTGGGCGTTGCTGAATGCAGGTATGATTTGCGAATCTTAGTTCCCTCTGTAGAGTCATGGCAATGCATGACTCTACGAATTTCATACATCAAATCAGCAATGCCATTTTTTGAACTAAGGGTGACGACTTGTCTAATAAAAGCTCTTTGTAGAGTTAAGAGCATCATTCTTGCTTCACAAAGAGGCAGGCTTTCAATTTTCTTTTCCAATGGGGCTTCTTGACACAAGGTGTGGCTCTCTCAACCCCTGAGATGTATTTAGCAACTTAAGTAAAAAAAGTTGATTTTTCGTGTTCTATACACGAAAAATCAACTTCATAAAGTAACCTTGGCTAGGTAATTAGCCCAAGTGGGGATAGAGGGGGAAGCGATCGCACAAGGCTGAAACTCGCTGTCGGCAGTTTTGAGCTACTGCCTCATCTTCTGGATTCAACAGGCGATCAGCAATAATGTTGGCGATTTCGGTAAACTCTGGTGTACCCATGCCGCGAGTGGTCATTGCAGGTGAGCCAAGTCGCAGTCCACTCGTGACAAAAGGTGATTCTGGGTCAAAGGGCACCGTATTTTTGTTTGCCGTAATGTTGACTCCACTTACAAGTTGGTCTGCCCGCTTACCCGTCATACCGACAGAGCGCAAGTCAACCAAAATTAGATGATTGTCAGTGCCGCCTGAAACTAGCTTAAATCCACGCTCCTGAAGTTGCGTTGCCATTGCCTGAGCATTGCGAATCACTTGAGCTGAGTAGGTTTTGAATTCAGGTTGAAGGGCTTCACCAAAGGCAACGGCTTTCCCTGCGATCACATGCTCTAGTGGCCCACCCTGAGAACCTGGAAAGACAGCTTTGTCCAGTTTTTTGCCCAGTTCTGCATCACGGGTCAAAATCAGACCGCCCCGTGGTCCACGCAGCGTTTTATGGGTGGTGGTGGTGACGACATCGCAATAGGGTAGTGGATTGGGGTGATGTCCGGTTGCGACTAATCCGGCGATGTGAGCGATGTCTGCTAGCAGCAAGGCCCCAACTTCGTCGGCGATCGCCCTAAACTGGTCAAACCGAATCACTCGTGGATAAGCCGAATACCCGCAAATCAATAGCTTAGGACGATGTTTTAGCGCCAGATCTCTTATCTGGTCGTAGTCAAGCTGCTCTGTTTCCGCACTAACGCCGTAGTGCTGCACCTTAAACCACTTGCCCGACACGTTGACTGGGGAACCGTGCGTCAAATGCCCACCATGAGACAAATCCATGCCCATGATTGTGTCACCTGGCTCTAGCAGGGACAGGAAAACCGCAAAGTTTGCCTGTGCGCCAGAATGAGGTTGGACGTTGGCATGAGCTGCGCCAAACAGCTCTTTTGCGCGATCGATTGCAATTTGCTCGATTTGATCAACAAATTCACAACCGCCGTAGTAGCGCTTTTGGGGCAAACCCTCTGCATATTTGTTGGTCAATACGGAACCTTGAGCAGCCAGCACTGAGGGAGACGTAAAATTCTCACTCGCAATCAGTTCTAGGTGATCACGCTGGCGCTGGAGTTCATTCTGAATCAAGCCAGCAACCGCCGGATCGGTTTTTTCTACAAAATCTAAATTAGTTTGAACGGTCGTTTTAGCTACAGCTTGAGTCACAGACAAACCCCCAAAATCCACAATTCAGCACAGTTTCATTCACAGTAGCCGGATTGATGATCAACCGTTCTTGGCTGCTCACAATTCACAAGCTAAATTTATCCCGAGTTAATGATCATAACGCTTCACTGCATCGACTTCATGGGTTGGATCAGCCATTCTAAGTCTTTTCATTAAGGACTCGTTAAAGTATGTAATGCCCTTGACAACTCCTCTAAAGGAGTAGCTTAAGATTAGAGCTAGTGGGCTAGGCTTACCCGCTTAAGGTAGGTGCTTCATGCTAGTCATCTTGATGGAAAATCAACTGCTCTCTCCCCATCAAGTTTGTCAAACTTGCTTGATGGCTAGTCAAACCGGGCAACCTCGCTGGCAGCAAGGTCAGCTTTTGTGCGGTCGTTCTCTTGGTAAGTTGACTGACAATCAACCCGCTCAATTTGAGTGTCAGATGGGGTTCCGAATTGCGAACATTGAGTGATTGAATTAGCCCTGTCCTACTCCAACTACCCGCTTAGACAGATTTTTGTTGACTGAGCGACTGCGCTATCCTGGTCTTAGTGTAGAAATGTAAGAAAGTAGCCCCAATTTGAGGAGAGCAAAACATGAGCTGGCGTGGCTCCACTAACCCCAAGGATCGCTTTTTCGCTTGTCTGCCCTATCTTTTGCCCCTGATTGACGGGCTAGCTTTTGGTATATATTTCTTCCGGCAGTTTCCTGCGCTTGAAGTAATTCTTCTACCCCTAACTCCAATTTTGCTAGTTTACAGCACCATAGATAGGGCTTTATTTGGATTTGGTGGATTGATCGTATTCTTTGCCTTGTTCCTGCTTGTAGTCAGGAACGAAAGCATTAACCACTTCATCCGGTTCAATGCGATGCAAGCGATCTTATTAGACATCATTCTAGTTTTGTGCAGATTTATTTTAAGCCTGTTTGGTTCAGGTTTAGGTGGCGGACTGATTATTGAAACGGTCTATAACGTCATTTTCTTTGGCATGATTGCCGCAGTTGTTTACTCCATTATTCAGTCTGCGATGGGCCGCTACGCGGAGATTCCGACCCTTTCAGATGCGGTTTACATGCAGGTTCGCTAGCAAGGCTAGTACTCTTACTGCTCTAAATGCTAAGCGCTGGTCAGATTGAGCCAGCGCTTTTTTGTTGAAGTGAAGCTTACGAGAATGCTTTCCCAGCCCTATGTCACGTTAACTTTGCTGACTTTCACGAAAGCTGTTGCCGTGCCCGCCATCCTAATGCGATCGCCAGTACAACACTTGGCAAGAGTACCAAAGTTAAAACAATTGCTGTACTGGATGAAAGAGACAAGAAGGGCACAACATATTTAATGACTACTGCTAGACCCCCCGAAACGATGAATACTTTCAAAATATAAATTGCATTACTATCCATTCAAGGTTTACCTGAAACTGCTTAACCTAATGCGCTAGTCACTTAATAGTAATTCTAATTGCGTGGCGTACAGCGGCGGCAGCGGATCGAGCTGTTGCTGTATGCCACGCTTTGTATTCCACTCAATAAGAACCGCTACCAGTTAAGACAAAAAAAGGAGATAGCTAAACTATCTCCTGCTCAGTGTTCTCACCCTATTTCAACTTTTATCAAGCCAAACGACTAGGTCTAAAAGTATTCCTATTGTGCCCACGCGCCCCGGTATTGCACACGCGAGGACGGTTGCCAGGAATGGATCGATATTTATTTCCAAGCTAGCGAGGGACTTTATCTTTATCTCGATACTCGGCTTAATGAGGGCTTTGAAGCAGCTTAAGTTGAGAGATTAGGATGAGGCATTTAACAGCTCAGATTGTTCTAGTTGGGGAATGAGTTTCAGGTTGAACTCGGACTCGAAGCAGCCTTTTTTGTAGTCGAGGCTCCAAAGTTCGAGGGCACAATCATCTCCAGGTTTCTTTGCCTGAAGCAACAGGTGCAGTTCCCGCTGGTTGAAGTCGTACTTGAGGGTGACTTGCCGAACTGCACCTATTTGACGGCGATCGAGCGCAACGGCTAGACGTAATAGGGTACTGAGCTGTTCTACGATGCGACGATGTTGCTTGCTAGTCAGGTTTCGATAGTTTTCGTGCTTTTTCTTAGGGCAACTTTTGCGATGATAGCGGGCCAAATTGGCGATGGTTTCGATTTCGGTTTCGGTATAGCCTAATAAGTCTCCCTGCCGAATTAAGTAATAGGAATGTTTGTGGTGAGAGGAATGATTGACGAAGTGTCCGCAGTTGTGGAGCATGGCGGCCGCCCACAGCAATTCTCGCTCTTCTGCACCCCAGTCGTGTAACGTGCCTTGGGTTTGGTCAAATAGGGTAAGCGCAAATTGGGCAACTCGTTCGCTGTGCTCTAGGTTAATTCCATATTTGCGAGCAATTTTGACAACGCTGCGCTGGCGTACAGAGCTTTGAAAGCGCAGTCGGTCTTCGATCAGCCCGTGGGTTAGCATCCAATCAACAACGACTCCTTCTCGGAGCGATCGCTCGCAAATCGTGACCGTCTCCATACCCAGCAGGGTCATTGCCTCTTGCAAAATGACTGCCCCAGCTACAATGATTTCGGCGCGACGGTCTGACATTCCAGGAATATTTAGCCGTTCCTGGTAGTTCAGTCTACGCAGACGGTTAACGAGTTCTCGCAGGTCTTTCAAGCTGAACTGATAGCCATTGAGTGGAGTGGGAATGACTCCTAGCTTTTCCCGAGCGTGAATTGCGGCTAAAGCTTCAATCGTGCCAGAGGTACCGACTAAGCGAGGCAGTTCGCCAGCGTTTAGGTGAGCCTGTAATTCTTCTACCGATCGCTCTAGCATTCCTCGAACGAAGGCTTGCAGATGGTTAAATTCGTTGTTGCTGATCGGGTCAGTGTTAACAATGTCAGCCGTCAGTCGTACTGCTCCAACTTTTGTGCTACTGAGGGTACGGGGTTCGTGCCCGTCGCCCAGCACTAGTTCTGTGGAACCGCCACCAATATCGATGATGACGTGAGGGTGGTTGCCAAACTCCATCCCCGACAGCACACCTAAATAAATTCGGCGGGCTTCCTCTTGTCCTGAAATCAGGTTGACCATTAGCCGCAGTTCGCTCTCGAGCTGCTGAAGAAAGTCTCGCCCATTTGGGGCTTCTCGGACAGCGCTAGTGGCAACGGCAACGATATCTTCAGCATTGAGGCTGTGAGCAATTTTTTGGCAGCGCTTGAGAGCATCCATTGCCCGCGTCATTGCCTCTGGAGTCAGCTTGCCTGTCTCTCTGTCGCGATCGCCCAGACGCACTGTCGCTTTTTCTTTAGCAATAATGGTGAATGCAGGGATTGCAGGCTGAATTCGCACTACAACCATGTGAATGGAATTAGTCCCAACGTCGATCGCCGCCAAAATACGATCTTGAGTAACGCTGCTTGATGGAAAACTAAACAAGTGATCTTTAGTCTCGTAAATCGAATTAATCATCCAAACATCCAGGGTTTTCAATGTTGGGACGGACTTCTGTCTAGATCTGAATGAGGTAACAACAAAGGTAATCTAGCCGCAGCACACTAATCCAGACAAACTAAGTTTTGCCTGAACCACCGAGGAACCTTGCTAGATTGAAGTCTTTATCCAGTTACTCCACTGGGATTACAGCGTCCGGAGGCTTCTTTAGGGCTGATCTGTGGCAAGCGATCAAATTCAGACAGAAACACTGGCAACGGGGAGTTACCTGTGCTACCACACTCCTGTTTCACCCCCTATTGTCTACCAGATTGTCGCCAAGAGTCACATCTGGCTGCAGCTAGATCCCAGGAATTTACATAGAGTTTACAGTCTAACGGTTTGGATTTGATTCACGAGCTAAAACAGTGCTATACCTTCATCGTGGCTCGTTTCAGCCCTTCTTCTACTTTCTGCAAGCATCGGTGTTGCAGATTGGATAAGCAGACTCATAGAGGCTAGAGCGTCGGCCAAACCAGGCATAGCGATTATCGCGAACTTGGACGTAGAGGCGATCGCCCCCCCACTTCACACCAGGCATTGCTCGATACGCATTTACAAACACTTCACCTAGCGGTAGCAAACGCCCAATTTCTTCAGCCGCATCACTGCCCTGCCATCGCTGTTGGGGAACGTTAGCATTGATTAAAAGCATTCCTTTTTCGCAGTCCTGTGACGTAATGCCAAACTGCTCCAGTGTTGCCTGGTCCTGCATTGGTGCATATTGAAATTGCTTACCCTGATCCAGTTTTTCAAGCAACTGAACTAGCGTAGAGCAGAGATTACAGTTACCGTCATAGATTACGTAGTGGGTCATGGTGAATGTGAGCAAAAAGTGATCGTCAGTACGTAGAAACGAACAAATTTAAACAAAATTAATACTTCAAATTTAGCCTAAAGATCTCTATTAGCAGCAGTTATTGAACTTTTAACGTATAGTGGACTACAGAATTTCGGGACAAGTATTCCAGAAGACAAGTTTACTTAACCTTATCTTTACACTCAAACGGTAGGATGCAGGCGTTTCCCAAACAGATTTACAACACCCAAAGATCATGCTGTTTCAACTTCGTTCAAAGCGTTTTGCATATCTAGCCGCCTCAATTGCTCTCACTTTCGTTGTGTCCTCTTGTGCGGGGGGTGGCACTGACACCTCCACCGAAGCGCCCGAAGGCGAAACGGCTGAAGCACCAGCTGAGGGCGGCGGCGATCTGAGTGGCACTATCGCTATTGATGGTTCCAGCACCGTCTTCCCCATCTCTGAGGCGATGGCAGAAGAGTTTATGGCTGCCAACAATGGTGTTCAGGTTACGGTTGGCACCTCTGGTACGGGTGGTGGCTTTGAAAAGTTCTGCGCTGGTGAAACCCAAATCTCCAACGCTTCTCGCATCATTGAGGCAGATGAAATTGCTGCATGTGAAGCAGCAGGTATTGAATTCATCGAACTCCCAGTTGCTCAAGACGCACTGACCGTCGTGGTTAACCCCGAAAATGATTGGGCAGAGTGCATGACCATTGAGCAGCTCAACACCATGTGGGCACCCGAAGCTCAGGGCACTGTTAGCAACTGGAACCAGGTTGACCCCTCTTTCCCAGATGCGCCTCTAGCACTCTATGGTCCCGGAACTGATTCTGGTACATTCGATTACTTCACAGATGTTGTCAACGGTGAAGAAGGTGCAAGTCGTGGAGACTACACCTCCAGCGAAGATGATAACGTGATCGTTCAGGGTGTGGTTGGTGACCCCAATGCACTTGGATATTTTGGCTACGCTTACTATGAGGAGAACGCAGATAGCCTCAAAGCAGTTCAAGTCGATGGTGGTGAAGGTTGCGTTGCACCCAGTGCTGAAACTGTGCTAGACGGTAGCTATGCTCCTCTCTCTCGTCCGCTTTTTGTCTATGTCAGCACCGCAGCGCTTGAAGAACCCCATATTCAAGAGTTTGTTAACTTCTACGTTGATGAGGCAAACGCCTCATTAGTAGAAGAAGTTGGCTATGTACCTCTGGGTGATGAGCTTACTCCATTGGTACAGGCTCGTTTAGAGAACGGTGTAACGGGATCGGCGTTTGCAGAAGCCGCCGAAGGTGCGTCCCTACCTGAGATTTTGGCCCAGTAGTTTGGCTAGTGCCGATCGCCCCCATTCAGTGAAATGGGGGCGATCGGCTTCAGTTTAAGCATTCGTCTTAGAGAGCTAGTTCCCTGCCTCCCCTCCCAAAACCTGTCATTATGACTACCAGTCAATTACCAGATCCATCTCAAAACAGTGGACTCTGGCAACCAAACCGCAAGCTCAGCAAGACAATGGAAAAGTTAGCAAAAGGCTTATTTGGAGCTTTTGGCATTCTTTCCATTTTCACAACCGTTGGAATCGTTCTCACTCTGGTCTTTGAAACCATTTTGTTCTTTCAGGAAGTGCCTATCTGGGATTTTCTGACGGATACCCAGTGGACTCCCCTCTTCACCAATTCCCAATACGGCATCATGGTGCTGATCAGTGCCACACTGCTTACATCTGTAATCGCTCTAATTGTGGCGATGCCAATGGGAATTCTGGCTGCTGTTTGTTTAAGTGAATATGCACCTCGCAAGGTGCGTAGCTGGTTAAAGCCAGCCTTGGAAATTTTGGCAGGGGTGCCAACCGTTGTGTTTGGTTATTTTGCTCTCTTCCTTGTAACCCCGATTCTGCGGCCTTTTGTTCCTGGTCTTCAGCAATTTAACGGCTTAAGTGCTGGAATTGTACTGGGAATTGCAATTCTACCCACGATCGCCTCCCTTAGTGAAGATGCAATCTATGCTGTGCCCCAAAGTCTCCGACAAGGTTCCTATGCTTTAGGAGCAACTAAGCGTGAGACGATTACTAATGTTGTGTTACCGGCTGCTCTTTCGGGGATTGTGGCTTCTTTCATTCTGGGAGTAGCGCGAGCGGTGGGGGAGACAATGATTGTCACCATTGCAGCCGGACAAAACCCAAGGCTAACGCTTGATCCTCGTGTGCCAATTCAGACGATGACTTCGTTTATTGTGCAGGTTGCTGGAGGAGATGCGCCAACTGGTTCAATTGAGTACATCACTCTCTTCGCAGTGGGAATGACTCTGTTTTTGATCACCCTGGTGCTGAATGGTTTTAGTTTCTGGTTTGTTCGCCGTTTCCGGGAGAAGTACGAATGACAGTTACAGATCCAAACGCTTTTTCTCAGGATGATTTGGCTAAGCAGCGGTTTAACCCAAACTTAGCTGGACGCTACAGGCTAGACAATATTTTTAGAATTGCTAGCTGGGTTGCTACCATAGCGGGATTGGTTGTGCTGGCATTTCTGCTGATTGATGTTTTAGTTGATGGGCTTCCTCGGTTAAATTGGCAGTTTCTCACTAGCTTCCCCTCTCGTAGCGCTGAACGGGCAGGAATTTTAGCTCCCTTGGTAGGCACAGTTTGGTTGCTGTTTATCACTGCCCTTGTGGCTTTTCCAATTGGAGTTGGGGCAGGCATTTTCCTAGAAGAATTTTCTACGGATAATCTCTTCACCAGAATTCTTGAGATTAACATCGGGAACCTGGCCGCTGTCCCATCCATCATCTATGGATTGCTCGGCTTGGCGGTGTTTGTTCGCGTTTTTGTAGATATTACGGGTGGTCGTACTGTGTTTGCCGCAGGCTTGACGCTGGCATTGCTGATTTTGCCGGTTATTATTGTTGCGACCCGTGAAGCTTTGAGAGCAGTGCCAGATAGTCTGCGGCTGGCAGGAATGGCGCTGGGCGCAACGCGCTGGCAGACTGTGAGAGAGCATGTGCTGCCCCAGGCATTTCCAGGTATTTTAACGGGTACGATTTTGGCTTTATCTAGGGCGATCGGCGAAACTGCGCCGCTAATTGTGATTGGGGCGCAGACTTTTGTGCCGTACATTCCATCTTTTCGGGAAGGTGGCTTTAGCGCTTTACCGATTCAGATTTTTAACTGGGTAGGTCGTCCTCAGGCAGAGTTTCACACTAACGCTGCGGCTGGAATTATTGTCTTGATGATAGTGCTGTTGATCATGAATGCAACGGCAATCTATTTGCGAAATCGGTTCCAGGCTGGAAAGGTTTGATCCTTGAATGTGTTGGTATCTTCGCTGGTTCTAATTATTTGAAATAAAAAGGTCAATATTTCATGCAGACTAATCCTTCTACAGCCGTTGGCACCGGCACAGCTTTCCATGTTGATCAAGCCAGTTACTATTACGGTTCTTTTTTGGCAGTTAGCAATGTCTCGGTAGATGTTCCTGAGCGCAAAATTACTGCTTTTATTGGCCCATCGGGTTGTGGTAAGAGCACGGTGCTGCGCTGCTTTAACCGTCTCAATGACCTGATTCCAGGCGCTCACGTAAAGGGTACGATTCAGTATCGTGGAGTTGACCTTTACGATAAGAGCGTAGATGCTACCGAGCTGCGTCGCCGCATTGGAATGGTGTTTCAGAAGCCAAATCCTTTCCCTAAGTCAATCTATGAAAACATTGCGTTTGGGGCGCGGATCAATGGTTACAAGGGCGATATGGATGAGCTAGTAGAGCGATCGCTCCGCAAAGCTGCGCTCTGGGAAGAGGTGAAAGACAAGCTCAGGGAAAGCGGTCTATCCATTTCGGGTGGTCAACAGCAGCGACTTTGCATTGCGCGGGCGATCGCCATCGAACCCGAAGTACTGCTGATGGATGAACCCTGTTCTGCGCTTGACCCCATTTCTACCCTCCGGGTTGAGGACTTGATGCACGAGTTAAAAGAGCAGTTCACCATCGTGATTGTGACGCACAACATGCAACAGGCTTCTCGTGTCTCTGATATGACTGCTTTCTTTAACGCTCAAGCAACTGAAAAAGGCGGCAAGCAGGGCTACTTGGTGGAATATGCGCCCACCCAAAATATTTTCAACAACCCAACTCAGCAAGCAACTCAAGACTACGTTAGCGGTCGTTTTGGCTAAGATCTGTGATTTTGCTGATGCAGCTAAGTTTGAGCGTAGAGGTGATGCTTCTGCGCTCTAATTTTTTCTCCCCTCTAATTTTTATCGAGGAAGCTTGCTTTGATTGGAGTGGAGCGATCGCAGCAGATCTATAATCCTGGTCATGCCTTTTTAGAGATTGATTGGCACAATAAAAAAGTAAAGATTTGTAATAGCCCATTCGTCCGGTGCGATGCGATGTCTCTAACTTCAAACCTCCCAACTGCTGTTAGCTCTTTTTCACCCTCTCAAACCTGGATGTGGAAGGGATTTCCTATCTGTTATCAGGCTGAAGGAGAATCAGGGCCAGCAGTTGTGCTGATTCATGGTTTTGGAGCCTCCTGGCAGCATTGGCGCAAAAACATTCCTGCCCTGGCAGAAAGCTGTCGAGTTTATGCGATCGATCTGATTGGCTTTGGTAGCTCTGCTAAGCCCGTTCCTTTTAGCGAAATCGAATACACCTTTGAAACTTGGGCACAGCAAGTTGCTGATTTTTGCCAAGAAGTTGTTGGTGCTCCCGTCTATCTTGTTGGAAATTCAATCGGCTGTATTGTTGCAATGCAAACTGCCGTTAGTCATGCTGACTCTGTGCTGGGAATCGCTATGCTCAACTGCTCATTGCGATTGCTGCACGATCGCCGTCGTGCTACCTTACCCTGGTATCGGCGTATGGGCGCACCGCTCCTACAAAGGGTTCTAGCAGTTCGCTGGTTGGGTCACAATTTTTTTAGATTAATTGCTCGTCCCAATACCGTTCGCAAAATTTTGCTGAAAGCTTATATCCGTCCTGAAGCCGTAACCGACGAATTGGTTGACATGCTGATGGCTCCGGCAGCGGATGCGGGTGCAGCGGATGTATTTCTAGCATTCACCGGTTACTCTCAGGGTCCGCTGCCTGAAGATTTGCTGGAAGTGCTGCCCTGTCCTGCAATTTTGCTTTGGGGAACTCAAGATCCTTGGGAGCCGATTGCTCTGGGATGCGACTTAGCAAACTTTCCTGCTGTTAAAGAATTCATTCCCCTTGAAGGTGTGGGTCATTGTCCTCAAGATGAAGCACCGGAACTGGTAAACCCAATTTTGCAGGAATGGATTTTATCCCAGGCTTCGACCCACGAGACGTATTAAAGCCACTGCGCTAGTTACTTCAGCTAGGACAAAAAGGCAGGACAAAGCGAAGACTTGTCCCGCTTTTTTGTCCTGAGCTGTATGGCTACTTACAGCCATTTCCACTTGGATTAACCACAAATCCCTGTAGGGGTCGTTCGCGAACGACCCCTACGCTATGGCTTACCCATCGGGAGATGGCTGTAATGGGTTAGTATTGCTCGCTGTCATACTGCTCGTTGCCATACTGCTCTTCGCTGTATGGATCGTCACCATCAGCCTCATCACTAGAGCTTTGCCCTTGTAGCCAATCTCTGCCTAGCTGGATTGTTACGTCAGACTCCAGACTGCCCGTACTTTCAATCCGCACTTCGCCTAACCCCAAAGCCTGCTGAATGGCTTCAGCCCCCTCGACATTTCCCTGCTGAGCAATAATGCGAGTTTCGCTGAGCGGCTCACTCCAACTGTTGTCGATGTAGACATTGCTATAGCCCATGTCATAAAGCGCATTGACCAGGTTATCTACTGCGTCTGGATCTTCGGTGCTATCTTGAATCGCAACTCTTAAGTATCCTGGGTCAAAGTCATAACTGCTACCGTAGCTTGTGCCAGTGCCAAAATATTGGCTCACCACTTCGTCAATCTGGTTAAGGTTGGGCAGCCAATAGCTAGCTTCGTAGTCCTCGGGAGCGCTGAAGTCTCCGGGTAGCATCAGCATTTGCACATTTGAGCGATCGCTCTGAGCGGCAAATCCCATCAGCGCCACCAGTTCCTCAACCGCCAGGTTGGTATCCACATGGGATTGGATTACCGAAAGGATTTGTGGTAACCGAGTTAGTGTAGCTGGGCTTAGCGCTTGCTCCTGCATGGAGCGAATTAGGCTTTGCTGACGCTGCACTCGTCCGATATCGCCTTTTTCGTCATAGCGAAAACGCAAAAACTGCATTGCCTGCTCACCGTTGAGGTGCTGTTCACCTTGTTTCAAATCAATGTAAAGGTGCTGGCTCTCATCGGTGTACTTCATATCTTGAGGCACATACACCGTTACGCCGCCCAAAGCATCAATCAACTTTTCTACACCCTGAACGTTGATGCGAACATAGCGATCGATGCTGACTCCGCCCAAGAGATCGCTGACGGATTCTGCTGATAAGGCTGGTCCACCGTAGGCGTTAGCAGCATTGAGCTTGGTTTCACCCAGTCCATCGATGTAAGTGCGGGTATCACGCGGTATAGAAAGCATAACCAACTGCTTAGTTTCAGGATTAAACCGCAGCAGCAGCATGGTATCTGACAGTCCCTCAAAGGAATTGACCAGTGAGTGATAACCCAAATCTAAGGCTTCTTCAGGAGGATTCTCAACATCAGAGCTTAGTACTTTCACTCCCAGCACGAGGATGTTAACGGGACGGGTAAGCTGGGGCAGGCGGAAGTTCATGCCTGTAGAAATGCGATCGCCCTGGTCAAACACTTCAGCTTCTTCAGCTGTAAGCTCACTTTGCAGCAGAGGTGTGCTGGCAAGAGACACCGCTAACATGGCCCCTGCTGTCGCTGAGGCGATCGCCACTCCACCCAAACCCATCGTGAGCCACAGCCAACGTCTGGCAGGTTTCTTTGTAGGGATTCTAGGATGTGGCGAACGGGAGTGATGAGCTTTTGGAGTTGACACAAACTTCCTCAACACGTACTAGGTCTGAAGGTGCAAGTTTATCAGAGAGGGCACATTTCGGGCACAGGTTAATGATGAATTAGGCTACAAAGCGGATGTTTGCAAGAAAATCTACCACTTTGTGAGCAACTGGGGACTGATTTACAGGATTTTCCAGCTATCAGCAGCATGGTACCAGCGTTTTTGCTAAAGGTGGTAGGGATGCCGACTCAAGGTAGGCGATCGCTCACCTGGCTCACTCCTGGCAGCCATATTGCCTTACGCTGCCACAGGCGCACCATCAGCCAAATATTCACAAGAAAATAGCCAGAGGTCAGCAAACTACTGGTAATCAAAAGCGGTAATGCCCAGGCATGAGAAGCGGATGCACCCGTTCCCAGCAACAGATAGCCAAATAGCCAACCCGTTGCCAACGTTACTGCTAGCCGACTCACTGACCGTTGCTCACGGCTACCCTGCCGTCGATAAAGTGTCCACAGTGCCGGGAAAAAGCCAACCACCGGAATCAGGTAAATGAATGTCTGAATGCGCCTAATATCCTGATTTACAAACGGGTTGGCACGTTTCATGGGAGATAACTACCCTTGCAAGGAACGGAATTACGGAAAATCAAAAAATCGTTGCGGACTTTGACCCATTCAACGGGAAATGTGCGGGCAAGATGCCCACACCACAACCACAGCAGCCTTTCCATCCCTATTCTAACCCCAGCCCCTAACCCCTAATTCCCTTACTCCGGTTCCACCACCGTTCCCATAAACAAAACCGTTTCTGTCTGGTTGTCTCGAATCGCGTAGAAGAAGGGGCGATCGACTTCCATCTGAAATGGAGAATTCGCTGGGGCAGAGGTCAACTGCATCTCCACTGAAGTAACTGCGGCAGCTTCAGTTCCTTCCTCATTTACCTCAATAAATGTTTTGTGCTTCACTCGGCTAATCGACAATGATTCATCACTCATGCCCGAAAAGTCAGCTTGCTCTGCATCAAAGGCTACTGCCATGCCCAACGTTTGCAAGGCTTCATTAAGTTGAGTTTCATATTCCAGTTTGAACCGGGGCAGAGTGATGGCTCCTTCCTCTCTACTAAACTGGCTCATCCAGGTTTCCCAGTTCTCAGCGGTGAGATTTTGCTGAAAAGCGGTCAAGCTGGAGCTTTCACGCGGTAGAAAGACATACATGCTGAGCCGCTCAGACTCACCATAGGGTAAACTCACTGCCTGAAACTGGTCGGTTTCAAGGTAGGCGTAGAAACCCCGTTGAGACATGGTGGGGTGCTGTTTTTGGCTGCCGTCTAGCAAGGTAAAGGAGCGATCGCTCGTCAATTCGGCATTAAACGGCGTTGTCCAATTGCCCTTAAAGTAGGTTGCGTTAATCAAAAACAGAACTGCATTCGGGTTAATTTCTCGAATGATTTCAGTAATTTTCTCTTGCGTATTGCGACTCACCCAGTTATTGATGGTTGCAATCGCACTGGGATTCGTGAAATCCAGGCTAGCCACTTCAGCGCTATAAAAGTCGCGATTTCGCTGCAAAAAGTCTGGGTTAAATGAAGTATCTTCTCTACTCCAAAGGGAATTAGCGATCGCCAACTGCACTTCAGGGTCAGCATTTTCCAGCGCCAATTCTAAAGCTGCATTAGCTTGATTGATTTCTTCCAGGCTCATTCCTTCCAGTTCCAAGGCATCTGCCATTGCCTGTTGAGTAGTGCCGCTGGCTCCGTTGTAGGTCATTGTCAGGGCGATCGCTACGCTGGTTGGTGAAACCATCAGATTCGTTGGCTCCCCGTTCTGCTCCAGAATTTGAGAGAACAGTTTGAAGCCAAAGCGAGTATTCGCTGCAACCAAGCGGGCATTCACATCTAAGTCTTCATCTGAGTCTTCAATCTGATTCATAGTAGGAGGTGAAGAGGGTGAAGGAGATTGGGCGATCGCCTGTCTTCCAAACTTAACCGCTGTTCCAAGGGTTAACCCTAAAAGAATCGTGCCGCCAACTAAAGCAATCAGAGGACGTCCAAACCACTGCTGACTCATGTCGTACTCCTCACCACGTCAATAAATCTACTGATCCACAATGGCAGCGGTGGCAGAAAATTTGGTAGAGGTTACGGTTTTAGTAACTCAGTTGAAGCTCAAACTACTAAATTTCTGTTCTGCTTGCAGCAACACCAGAGGCGGAATGTGTTTAATGCGATCGCCCAAGAACATGATTCAGATGCTCTATGAATCGCTGCTGCAATCAGTAGAAGAACTCTCTACATCCCGTACCATAAATGGAATAATGCTACATTTTTCGACTGAAGTTGAACACGTCGAACCCAATGGCGATATTCGCGTTTGTATTGATCTCAGTGGGTTAGCGACTCAGATTTGGTGGAAACCGTCCTATCGTTTCGTGAAACCATAGGACGGCTCAGTCTATTACTAATTCCAGGAGAGGAAGCCATGACACCGCAAAACGGAAAAACACAGCAGGTTGTAGCAACTGGGCTGATTTGGGGTTTTGCGACGGGAATGCTAGCACTTTGCATTCCCCTGGTTTCCCTGACGCAAGGCAGCTTAATTTTGCCGTTAGGGGTAATTACAGGGGCGATCGTTGGAACGGTCGCGATTTGGCGACAGGGAAGTCGATCTTCTACGGGTGATTCAAATCCTTCCAAGAATTTAGAAGAGCGAGTGGCAAATCTAGAGGTGATTCTGGGTAAAGACGAGGTTGATTTGCAGAACCGATTGAAGCAACTGGAACCGAGCGATCGCCAACCCAGCTAAAAGGGTGCTATCAGAAATAGATTCTTTGTTCAAGCCTGTCGTACCAGGACATGGGCAAATTTCGATACTCCTGTGTATCTTCGGATTTCAATGCCCGTCAGGTATGGCAGGATCAACTGAAATGGATTTAAAGATTCTGCAAACCTTCTGTAAAGCAGATTGAAGCATAAAGGCTGAGGTTGCGATGCGAGTTGAAGTGAGTTTATCAGATGCATCGGTTGAGCAAATTGTAGAGCAAATGTTTGCTGCCCGTCAGATTAGCTCTGCCGATCAGTCAAAATTTATGTCATTACTGCTCTCCAAGCAGGTTTTGACTCCTGCTGAGCAGACTCAAGTTAATCGTGTCTTTGATGGGTTGCGGTCTGGACGGCTTAAAGTCGTGGATTGAAAATGTCTAGTTGAGCTAAGTCCGCTGGTTTTTCAGAGACTCTCTTACTCTTACCGTTCTTTTCCTGAACCAAGTTGCCAGAGTTGCCTTTGCGTAACCCAACTGCAATATGTGAATGCTTTTCGATTTGACCCATCACCTGCCGCGCTCGCTGAATGACACTAGCAGGCAGTCCAGCTAGGCGTCCTGCCTCAATGCCATAGGAGCGATCGGCTCCACCAGGGCGCACCTGATGCAAAAAGATAATTTGGTCAGGCATTTCTTTTACCGTCACCTGATAGTTAGCGACGTTAGACAAAATAGACGCTAGCTCATTGAGCTCATGGTAATGAGTCGCAAAAATAGTGCGAGCGCGAATTTCGGCTGCTAAGTGTTCTGCTACTGCCCAGGCGATCGAAAGCCCGTCGAAGGTTGCAGTGCCACGACCAATTTCATCCAGCAATACTAAAGATTTTGGCGTAGCGTGGTTGAGAATGTTGGCGGTTTCGTTCATCTCAACCATAAACGTAGATTGTCCGGTTGCCAAGTCATCAACCGCACCCACCCGAGTAAAAATGCGATCGCACACACTCAACGTCGCCGCCTGAGCAGGCACAAAACTTCCCACTTGTGCCATCAGTTGAATCAAACCAACCTGACGCAAGTAGCAGCTTTTGCCACTGGCATTGGGTCCGGTAAGAACGATTAGGTCAGGGGCTAGGGGCTGGAGGCTGGGGGCTAGGGTTTCGGAGGGGGTTAGAGACTGAGACTTTGGATTTTCAAGTTCAAGGTTCGAGGTTCGAGGTTCGGAACTAGCCCCTAGCCCCCAGCCCCTAACCCCTTCTAAACCAGCCCCTAACTCTGTGGAATTCGGCACAAAGAAGCCAGTCGGTAACGACTGCTCGACGACTGGGTGGCGACCGTTTTCGATATAGATTTGGCGATCGCAAGTAATTTGAGGACGGCAATAGCCCTGATAGACAGCAACTTCGGCGAGGGCAGCAAGGACATCTACAGCGGCGATCGCCTTTGCCACAGCCCGAATCAATTCTGCTTGTTCACTGACTTCATCACGCAAGCCGTTAAAAATTTCGTACTCCAGCCGATTCAGATCTTGCTGGGCATTGAGAATGCGGGTCTCGCAGTCTTTTAGGTCAGCCGTAATATAGCGTTCTTCGTTGGTCAGCGTTTGCTTGCGGATGTAGTTGTCCGGTGCCTGCTGCGATTTGGCGCGAGAGATACTGATGTAGTAGCCAAAGGTTTTGTTAAAGCTGACTTTTAGGGTAGGAATGCCTGTGCGCTGGCGTTCTGTGACCTCAAGCTGGGTGAGCCACTGCTGATCTACTTCAACCTGCTGTCTTAGATTATCTAACTGAGAATTTACTCCAGAGCGAATCAGGTTGCCTTCAGTGAGATAGAGCGGTGGGCGATCGACCAGGTGCGATCGCAATCGTTGCCCCAAGTGTTCTAGAACTGGGGAAACCGTTTGTAAGGCAGTCAAATAGGGGGAACGAGCTGAGGCAACAAGTTGTGCCAAGTCGGGCAGTTTTTCGAGCGAGTCAGCGATCGCCACCAAATCACGCGCATTGGCAGTGCCAGAACCAGCCCGTCCGGTGAGTCGCTCCAGGTCATAAATTTGCTTAAGCAACTGCTGGAGGTCTTGCCGCAGCGCTCCATTGCTGACTAATTCGGCGATCGTATCCTGGCGAGACTGGATACTCGCAATGTCTAGCAGCGGTTGCAGCAGCCAGCGGCGCAATGCCCGTCCGCCCATTGACGTAACATTGCGATCGAGTGCCCACAATAGCGAACCATGAAAAGTGCCGTCTCTGGCAGTCTGAGTAATTTCCAGGTTGCGGCGGGTTTGGTGGTCGAGGGTGAGATATTCGGTCAAGGTATAGGTGCAAAGTGGCTGAAGCAATACCTGGTTTTGCTTTTGGGTGTCTTCCAGATATTCCAGCAATCCTCCAGCAGCACGGACGGCTAGCGGCAGGTGGTCACAGCCCATGCCCTCTAGCGATCGCACCCGAAATCGTTCGAGCAAACGCTGTCGAGCTTCGCTTTGGGTAAAGGGAGATTGCGATCGCAAGGTATAACACAACTGCGGCGGCAAGCAGTCTGGAACCTGATCGGACTTTTCTCCTGGGCGCAGTAACCCACCCAAATCTGGTGCATTCGTGGGTACTAGCACCTCAGACGGCTGGAGCCGCATCAATTCCTGGGTTAGCTGCTCCAGATTGCTCGATTGCGTTGTCAGAAATTCGCCCGTTGAAACATCGGCATAAGCTAACCCCCAATGGGTTGCTGCAATCACCACAGCCGCCAAAAAATTGTTGCGGCGAGCAACCAACATTCCCTCTTCTAACACCGTACCGGGCGTGATCACACGGGTGACATCTCGCTGCACCAGTCGCCCCTGCGCTTCGGCAGCATCCTCAAGCTGATCACAGATGGCAACGGCATAGCCTTTCTCAACCAGCATGGTGCAGTAGCGATCGAGCGCATGATGGGGAATTCCAGCTAAGGGAACGCGCCCAATTTCTTTGCCTGCATCTTTGCTGGTGAGGACGATCTCGATCTCGCGGGAAACGGCGATCGCATCCTGAAAAAATGTTTCAAAAAAATCCCCCACTCGATACAACAGCAGCGCATGGGGATACTGATCCTTTAGCTCCACATAATGACGCATCATCGGAGTCAAATCGTCCCGGTTGACTACTCGATGGTCGGCATAGCGCACCTCATGCTTGACCAGGCGCTCTGGCAAGTCACCTACAGGATTCGACATAGATGCAGCATCAGTCATGGATCGTTCAGCAATCAGGCGACAGAAGCATTCTAGTATTTACTTCGGGGTTTCGTCTGAATCCAGCCAATTCACTAGGTCTGCTTCACTTATAAAGTCCAGCGATGCTTCCCCCAGTTCAGTGAGTTGAACCAGCGACAGTGCCTCAATTTGAGCTTGAAGGTCAGGATTCAGTTCGCGGAGTTGGCGATGCAGCAAACGCAATACCAAGTTTAGTTGAGCTTGCCCTCCTCCCTGCCCTCCTCTCTGCCTTCCTGAAGAATTTCCTGGTAAATCACAAACTCCCGCATGATGTCCCTCCGAAAAAGCTGTTGAATCAACTGTCTAGAATCAGTCCCGCTAATAGCTGCACACAAGCAGTAATACTTTGCTGTCGAGCCTTTTCTTCAATCATGTTCACTTGTACGGCGACTTGTTCGAGAAGTTGCTGAGGGGAATCAGTTTGCGCCAGAGTCGCCAGGGGCAACAGTCCGGGAGCTGATAGCAGGGGCTCAGGAGGCTGCTCCCACATGCGAATGACCCGATAGCGGTGTGAGGTATTCCGTGCTGTAAACTGCTCGGCAAATGCTAGTTCTGAAGTGGTCGGCTTGAGGAAAATGACGACCTGTTCGATGTCACAGCCATACTGCCGGTGCAGCCTGACCCAGGAGTCGAGCATTCGCAGCGGCAGTGGTGGCGTAGAGGTTGGCAGAGTTTGCACTTCCAAATGCAGGATTTGGCTGGCAGTTTTAAGAAACGTCACGGCATCAGCCCGAATAGGTTCAAGGCTCAGCTCGGTCTTAAGAATTTGAATCTCGTCTGGCTCTGAGCCAAGCAGCCAGCGTACAAATTGATCTGGAAATTGCTCAACTAGATATTTGAGGGTGTTGTCGTAGGTCACGTGGGGATATTGAAAACAGCCATGTTTGTGAGGCAGTACAGGAATTGAGACTCAACAGGTTGAAGCTCAAGATCAGGAAGTGACTTTCAGTAAAACTGGATGAACAATGAGTTTACACAGAAAAAGTAGCCCAAAGGGTAAGTTTTCGGCGATTTTTTCAGTTGTACTGAGTCTGGCGATAGTGGGGATTACGCTGATTGCGCTAGTAAGCGATCGCGGCTGGACTCAAGTCCTAGAACTGTTGTCTCACTTCAGGCTGCAATATTTTCTGCTCAGTCTAATTTTGCTGCTGCTGCTATTTCTAACTCGACGAAAGGTACCTATTCTAATTGCGCTGTTTTGTGTTGCATTGCTCTCCACACCCATACTGCCCTGGTACAACCCGCTAAGTCGAAGTGCAGCAGCAGCAGAACTGAGGGTGCTCACGGCAAACATCAACACTAGAAACCGCAGCTATGAAAAGGTGTTAACGATGGTGAGGGAAGAAAAGCCGGATGTTGCAGTGTTTCTGGAGGTCAATGATACCTGGGTAGCGCAACTTCAGAACCTCAAGGATATTCTTCCTTATGAGTTTGGACAGGCAAATCCTTACAACTTTGGAATTGCAGTCTATAGTCGCTTTCCATTAGCAAATGCTGCGATCGACTTCTTTGAGACGGGTAGAAATCCTAGCATCCTGGCAAGTCTGACAGTTGAGGGTCAATCAATTTCACTGGTCGCGGCTCATCCGTTTCCTCCGGTGCGGCGCAGCTTTTTCCATACTCGCAATCTTCAGCTTGACCGGATTGGGCAGTACGTTCAGCAGATTGAAACGCCTATTGTCTTGCTCGGAGATTTGAACATCACAATGTGGTCGCCTTACTACAAGCGATTTGTGCGGAATACGGGTTTGCAGAATGCGCGACGAGGGTTTGGAGTCTTACCGACCTGGCCCATGCCAGGAACCTATGCTGTGCTGCCCAATTTGCTACATCGGCTGCTGCAAATTCCGATTGATCACTGTCTGGTTAGTTCAGATATTAAAGTTGCAGCAATTCACACAGGTCGAGATGTGGATTCTGACCATCTGCCGTTAATTGCAGATTTGGTGATTCCTTAAGGCAACCTGAAATTCCAAAGCTCTGGGATGAAATCTACCTGTACTCGCAATCAAGCTTGAGATTGACAATGCAAATGAGAAGCTCCAGCTTCCTAAAGGTTGGAAAGAAGCTGGAGCTTTTGTAAGACAGTTACTAAAATTCTGCTTAATTACTAGAGTGTAGAGTCTAGACTTTAGCTAGCTCAGGGGTGGGGCGTTTGCTGTTGCGAATATCGGCGATCGCCTCAGCATAATCCTTTGCCTTGAAAACGGCTGAACCGGCAACAATTGCATTTGCGCCTGCTTCCAAAACCTGCCAGGTGTTGTTCGCTTTCAAACCGCCGTCTACCTCAATCCAGGGATCGAGTCCTCGCTCATTGCAGATCTGACGCAGCTTTTGGATTTTGGGCAGTACTTCAGGAATGAAGCTTTGACCGCCAAACCCTGGGTTAACGCTCATGATTAGCACCAGGTCGCACAGTTCCAGCACGTACTCGATTAGCTCTAGAGGAGAACCGGGATTTAGCACAACGCCTGCCTTCTTACCGAGTTCCTTAATCTGACCTAGAGTGCGGTGCAAGTGTGGAGAAGCATTATGCTCGGCGTGAACGTAAATATGGTCAGCTCCCGCCTTGGCAAAATCTTCGACGTACTTTTCTGGCTCAACGATCATCAGGTGGACATCCAGCGGCTTTTGCGTAACCGGCCGAATTGCTTCCACAATCAGCGGACCAATCGTAATGTTAGGTACAAACCGACCATCCATCACATCAACGTGAATCCAATCGGCTCCTGCTTGGTCAACAGCCCGGATTTCATCTCCCAGGCGACTGAAATCTGCTGATAGGATAGATGGGGCAATAACAACTGACTTGTGGGAATTGGCTTGGGTCATGGCTACGATGTCTCCTGCGTCCTGGTCTCGTAATGTTAGTTTAACAAAGCGTGCTCCCAAGCCCTCGAAAACTTGATCCCCAAAGGCTCAGATTCACACGAAATTTATTTTTTTGTGGAGAGACTTCCGTGCAGCAGCGAATGGTGAAAAGGCTGGGATGGTTAATTGGGGGCTTTTCCGCTTCCCTTTTAGCAACGCCAGTGTGGGGTTTAGCAGTTTCGGTTGGGGAAGCAGGCATTGATGCACTCAGGCTGCACGCTGCTCCCTATAACTTGACGGGCAGCAAAATTTCGATTGGTCAGGTTGAGATTGGTCGTCCCGCTCAGTTTGGGTTGGATAAAGCGGCTGTTAATAACAATGTAGTGCAGGTCGGGCAAGTCTTTTTTCGAGACGACCGAGCGCAGGCAAATGACTATGTGGATGGTCATGCATCCAATGTTGCCAGCGTCATGGTTAGCGAGGACAAATACCTGACAGGAGTTGCGCCTGATGCAACTCTCTATTCTTCAGCAGTGGGGATCGTTGAGCGCAGCGGGCAGCCAGAAGAGTGCCTGTCATCTCAAATGGTGGCAATGCAGGATGGTGGACAAGTGCGGGCGATCAATTTCAGCTTTGGCGAATCGCTGGTTCAAGATCCGCGCCCGGATGCAGTTTTGGATGGGAATGCGCTGCTGACGCAATGTGTTGATTGGTCATCATCGTTTCACGATGTCCTGTATGTGATCGCTGGAAATCAAGGAACAGGTGGTATTCCGATTCCAACAGATAACTTTAACGGCATGACGATCGCAAATTCGACTCAGGTTAATGGAGTATTCTCGAAAGTCGATTATTCCAACCTGGGTAGCGAACCTGCAACGGTGCTTGGGCGATCGCCTGACTCTGAGAGCAACGTTGGACCACGTCGCTCGGTTAGCCTGGTTGCTCCTGGCACCAACATCGAGATGTTTAACCCTGATGGCAGCATCATCCGGGCAACTGGTAGCAGCTTTGCGGCACCGCACGTTACGGCAGCAGTGGCGCTGCTGCATCAGTATGGCGATCGCCAGATCAGCACCAATCAGCCCAACTGGAGTCTAGATGCCCGTCGCCATGAAGTCACCAAAGCGGTGTTAATGAACTCTGCCGACAAGATCCAAGACAGCGGCGACGGTTTGCGTCTAGGGATGAGCCGTACCATGCTGATGCAAAACAACAAAACTTGGCTTGACTCTGACGCTTATCGCGATCCGTCACTTCCCTTAGATGCTGAAATTGGTACGGGGCACCTAAACGTATTCCGCGCTTATCAGCAGTTTAGTCCTGGACAGTGGAGTCCTGATGAACCAGTTCCGGCGATCGGTTGGGACTATCGCACGGTTGGGGACAGCTCAGACGCACGCGAATTTCAGGATTATGTGCTAGAGCAGCCGCTCCAGGGTGGCAGCTTTGTGTCAGCCACGCTGACCTGGGATCGTGAAGTGTCCTTGCAAGATGCAAATAGCAGTGAGGAATATAATCTGGGAGAACTGTTTGAAGATGCAGGCTTAAACAACCTGGATATTCACCTGATGCGGGCTGAAGATGATGATATTTCAGATAGTATCTGGTCATCTGTAAGCGAGGTTGATAGTGTTGAGCACATCTTCCACGAAGTGCCCGAAACCGGACAGTACAAGATTCGTGTGGTATATCGCGATCGCGTCAACGCTCCCACTCAGGACTATGCGCTCGCCTGGTGGACAATGCCTGCCCAGTAGTTTCTCTTGAACAGACCCGTACAAAACCTCGTACGGGCGTTCCGCGCAATGTCCTTAACCGATATTTAGGAACTGTTTTCAAACGTTGATATAGCCTTTGCGGCTACAGCCACATCTTATTCTGCGAAAGCGTGGAGCACTAATCAGCCCCACGTTTTTGCAGTGCTAGTGACTTAAGTTAGGACAAAAAAGGGAGGCAGGACTTAGTCCTGCCTCCCTTTTTTGTCCTAACCTGTATGGCTACACTTTATAACTGAGTAGCTCTAAGAACCCGTTTGGAAAGGATTCTAAAAGGCTGAACGATAACTTGACAAGTTGCTCAAGTGGCACCTTCGGATCTACTGTTCCTCAACCGCTATTCGTTTTCGGTTGGAGGAACTGTAGAGTCATCTGGCTCTGCGGCTGGAGGGCGGTTATCGAGAGGTGCTCCACCAGGAGATGCTCCACCAGGAGATTGCATTGTTCCACCAGGGGAATGCATCATTCCGCCACCCGATGAGTCACCAGGACGCTCTTGTGTACCGCCCTCCGAGTCATCTGAGGGTGCATTGCCAGGGTCAAAGGGTGGGTTAGTTGTGTCGGTGTTGGGGTCTGAAGGCGATTCGGGAATGCCATCGTTTGAGCTGTCAGATGGCGTGCCTAGCCCATCAGACTCATCGCTAGGAGAAGTCTCCTGGGTACCACCTTCTGAGTCATCAGAAGGTGCATTTCCTGGCTCAATAGGTGGATCAGACGTATCTGTGTTTGGATCTTGAGCGGAGCCTGATATGCCACTACTTCCAGAGCCAGCGGTTCCTTCGCAACGGGAATTGAGTGGAAAGCGCTCACAAAGAATCTCGAAGCCTTCTGGAGAAAGCTCAAAATCATCTCCTGTAGATTCTGCTTGGGCCAGAATAGTGCTAGTAGAAGCATCGGAATTGACGTTGGATTGTGCTAGAGCAGGAAACCCAAAGAAAACACTAGTGCCCGCGATCGCGCCGAGACTGATCAGCTGTTTAAGCGAAACGAGACGATTTTGGACGCTCATTAATCATTCCTCTCAGATAAGGTGCTAACTGCTCACTGTTGCTTAAAAAAGCAAGCATTTGAATCCATCGCTGGGTTTAATTTAGCGAGAGACTTTTTGCAACCTAAGATGCATTGCCTATCCAGCTGTTGTAGGAATGTGACACCAATACGATTGGATTGTCCCGGAGCAACTAAGTATACGAAGCAAGCTAGATATGTTTGAGGCTTTTCAGGTTGCTTATGTGTGCATCTATCCAAGGAGGAATTTTGAAGGAAAATAAGCAGATCAAATACTCAGAATTAGAAGTTCTAAAAGCAGTTATCCTAATTTTGAATCTTTGAAGATTCGGCTTTTATCTAAGCTTTTTTGGCGCGAGATTTGCGTCCTGTTCTTGATTTTGGTGGGGAAGTGTTGGAGTTAAGCGATGGGGTGGCGTGAGTTAGGCGGGCGTTCGCGGCCTGATTAAGCAGCGACTCAGCAAAGGCGATCGCCTCTTGAGCAGTCTGTCCACCTGCCAGTTGGGCCAATTCTTCGCGTCGCTGCTGGTCGTCGAGTGCAGCAACTCGAACAACCGTTCTGACGTCTTCGGTTTTACTTGTGTCAGCGGCGATCGCCTTGCCATTGCTGAGAATCTGGTCAATCACTTGCTTATTCACTCGGAAGTGAGCGTCCGCCATCGCTGCCACGATGGGCTGGTGAGTCACACAAAGCACCTGATGGTTTTGGCTAAGCTGGTGCAGCTTTTCGGCAATCGCCTGTGCCACCCGTCCCGAAACTCCCACATCAATTTCGTCAAACACCATCGTGCCGATCGAATCAACCTGAGAAAAGCAAGCTTTTAGCGCCAACAAAAATCGACTCATCTCACCACCTGAGGCAATTTCAGTTAACGGTTGCAGCGGTTCGCCAGGGTTGGGGCTAAACAGAAACGTAATCCGGTCAGCTCCGGTTGCACTAGGGGAAACCGCAGCAATGTTCACCTGAAACTGGACTTTGTCCATTGCTAGCGGCTTTAGTTGGCTGAGCAATAGCGTCTCTAGCTGTTGGGCGGTCGTTCGACGCGACTCAGTTAGGCGATCGCAAGCTTGCAGCAACTCTGCCTGACGGGTTTGATAGGTTTGCTCTAAAACTTCTGTAGACTGAGCGCCACCGTTTAATTCTGCCAGGTCAGTTTGGAGCTTTTGACTGTAGGCGATCGCTTCTCCCAAAGTTGGGCCATACTTACGGCAAATCTGCTTCAGCTCAATAATCCGTTGCTCAACAAATTGCAGCCGCTCCGGGTCAGTTTCTAGATCTTCCCCGTAAGTATTAATTTGCCGTCCGGCTTCCTCTACCTGCGCTAGCGCATCGGTCACCAAGTCTAGTACCGACTGTATCTCGGGGTCATAGCGCACCATATCTGTGAGTAGCCCCTCGGCTTTGCCCAGTAGATCAGCACAGGCTTCTGACCCAGCGTCATTTTGATAGAGTGCCTGATATACCTGATAGCTTTGCTGCTGAAGCTCAACGCTATGACTGAGTCGTTGGCGTTCTTGCTCTAAGTCAGTCAGCTCATTGGGGTCACTCAGGTTAGCCGCATTTAATTCCTTTGCCTGATACTCAAACAGGTCAAGCTGTTGAAGTCGCTGTTGTTCAAACTGACGACGCTTTTCAAGTGCCTGAAGGGCTTGCTGAGCTGCGGCATAGGCAGTCGCTACAGTTTCTCGCTGTCGCATCAGGGTGGCACCGCCAAAAGCATCTAACCATTCCCGTTGGAGGCTAGACTGCCCCAGCAGCACGGTTTGCCCCTGGGCGGTGATTTCTACCAGGCGATCGCGCAGTGCTTCCATCTGCTGTTTGTTCACCAGCACCCCGTTTAAGCGAGAGCGACTGCGAACATTACCCCGATTGACGGTCAGTTCTCGGCTACACACCAAGACTGTTTCATCCACCAATTCAATTTGCTGCTCTTTTAACCAGGCAGCTAGAGATGAACTGAGCTTGAAATTAGCTTCGATCAGGGCGCGATCGGCTCCAGTGCGGATTGCTCGACCCGTCACCTTGCCACCTAAAGCCGCATCTAGAGCATCGAGAATGATTGATTTGCCTGCGCCCGTTTCTCCAGTTAAGACGTTCAATCCTGAACCGAATTTCAGATCCAGGCGGTCAACTAAAGCAAAATTTTCAATCTGAAGAGAGATCAGCATGAATCAAAATTGACCAGAGGGAAAGATGCCACAGGGCAAAGAATTGAGTGATTCTAAAGGGGCTAGAGCTTAGAAATTTGGAAGGGACTGATTTCTGGGATACAAGGTCTCAAGTTCTAAATCAGAGTTTTGGAACTAACCCCCAGTCCCTAACTCTCGATCTCTCGAATGATGTTTCTAAACGCTTGTACTTATCCTGTACTTATTCAGTTTAGTAGCAGTTTGCAGGACTGTAGGTGTTTCTAACGGCGATCCCGTTGAGGTATGGCCAGCCTTTCTAGCACAACCGAAAATTCCTGGAGGCACCGCTTTGATAATGTCTATTTGTTAAAAGAAGATGTAGTTCTTACTAAACCTGTTGTTACAATGCTTTACATGGGCTGTTCTGCCCTGACTCCTAGAAGCATGGATGCTGAACCGACCCCACGTGGCTTAGAGTCCAGACTGCTCACCCTTACCTTCTCTACACTATGCCTACCGTAGTCACTTCCACAGCCCAGGACGTAACCCAGCTAGAGGCGATCGCAATCGAAAATCATCCTGCACCTGAAGAGCATTTGAAATCCGTTCAGGTGAATGACCTGATGGATACAGATGCGGCTCTGCGATACGACCCAGTGGCGATCGCTGCCCACTACCGCACTCGTCCGTTTCAGGTATGGGCAAGGCTGGTTAGCATTATTTTGCCTTTCTTGGGGCTTGGTCTACGGCTATTTTGGGACAAGCGTTGGGGCACTGTTGGGCGCAATCAGTTTCGTCGAGCGGCTCGGTTGAGAGAAATTCTGACAAGCCTTGGTCCGGCTTATATCAAGGTGGGTCAGGCTCTGTCTACCCGTCCTGACTTGATTCCGCCGCTTTATATGGAGGAGTTGACAAAGCTACAGGATCAACTGCCACCCTTTCCTAATGAAGTGGCTTTCCGGTTTATTGAAGAAGAGTTGGGCGATCGCCCCGAAAACGTTTACGCTGAGCTTTCGCCAAATCCCATCGCGGCTGCCTCACTGGGACAAGTTTACAAAGGCAAGCTAAAAAGCGGTGAAACGGTAGCCGTCAAGGTACAGCGTCCCGGTCTAGCTCAGCGAATTACGCTAGACATTTACATTCTTCGGCAGCTAGCGATCTGGGCAAGCAAGTCTGAGCAAGTGCGCAGCGACTTGGTTGGCATCATGGATGAATTTGGTGCCCGCATCTTTGAGGAGATGGACTACACCCAAGAAGGCAAAAACGCCGAAAAGTTTGCTCAGCTTTACGGGCGTTTGCCTGATATCTATGTGCCTCGGATCTATTGGCAGTATACTCAGCGGCGCGTGCTGACGATGGAATGGATTACGGGCACAAAGCTTACCCGTCCCGATGTGTTGCTGAGTCAAGGAATTGATGCCAGATATTTAATTGAGGTTGGGGTTCAGTGTTCTCTACGGCAGTTGCTAGAGCATGGTTTCTTTCACGCTGATCCTCATCCTGGTAACCTGCTGGCAACTACCGATGGCAAGCTAGCTTACCTCGACTTTGGCATGATGAGTGAGGTCAAGCCTTATCAACGTTATGGACTGATTGAAGCCGTTGTACACCTGGTCAATCGAGACTATGAGGGGCTTGCTAAAGACTACGTTAAGCTAGACTTCCTCTCACCAGAAACTGACCTAACCCCGATTATTCCAGCGCTTGCCAACGTGTTTGATGGTGCTTTGGGTGCAAGTGTGGCAGAACTAAACTTCAAGAGCATGACCGATCAGCTCTCGGAAGTAATGTATGAGTTTCCCTTCCGGGTGCCTGCTTACTATGCCCTGATTATTCGATCGCTTGTCACCCTGGAAGGAATTGCGATCAATGTAGATCCAAACTTCAAGGTGCTGAGCAAGGCTTACCCCTATGTTGCCAAGCGGTTGCTCACGGACCCCTCTCCACAGCTTCGATCCTCTCTACGAGATTTGCTGTTTAAAGAGGGCAGCTTCCGCTGGAATCGGTTAGAAAACCTGCTTCGCAACGCTCGTGACAGTCAAGACTACGACTTTAACCAGGTGCTTGATCAGACACTAGACTTCCTGTTCTCAGAGCGGGGAGAGTTCATCCGCGAGCAGCTAGTTGGAGAAATCGTCAAGGGAATTGATGTGTTTGGGCGGAATACCGTCAGCAACCTTGCCTATAGCCTGCGTAAGCGCGTTGGGTTGAATGGGTCAAATGGGGCAAAACCAGCGATCGCCCCCAATGACCAAAAAAATCTGGAACATCTCACCCGCATTATCGACATTTTACAGGAAACACCTGGGTTTGATCCGCTGCAACTGGTTAGCAAACTGCCTCGCCTGATTACAAAACCCGAAACTCAGCAGATGGGTCAACAAATTGCAGGGGGATTGGCTCAGCGTGCTGCTGCCCGTCTGATTCGGGAATTGTTGCTAACCGATGAGCCTGCTACTCAAAACGGTAACGGTCACCGGAATGGTAATGGGACAAATCCTCAGCCCTCGCCTCGTCCAACCCTCTCTCTTCCCGCTTCAACGCGGTAGCTCTCGAAGAGGGCGTGCACCAGATAAACAATCAAATTTCTTGATTAATTCAAGCAGCCACAACTTAACACCATCACTAAAGCTGGGAGAGTAACCTGTAGGTTACTCTCCCAGCTTTTAATATCTGTCCTTCTACCTTGTGTAGGGAAACCGAGCTAAGTAAGTGTTGGAATCTTGATCAAAACTATTGGAATCTTGATTAAATCAGTTTAGATTAAGTAGCAAAATTACAAGCAATTGTAAGCAATAAAATATCGCTTCAGCGATCGCACCAGCGAGTTTTAATTGGTTTACCCTGAAATATTAAGCAGCACTGCCTGAATTAGGGTGCGATACCCGTTCTCCAAATTCTCCTTGACCCCAAGCCACGAGTTAGAGCTATGAGTGAAGCAAATCTTCCATCTGATCCATCCCAAAAACAAACACCACCTCATTCAATCTGGGACAACTCGGCAAATGCAGATCAAACTAACACGGATGGAATTGCAGAAACTCAAGTTGAGGATTGGCAAGACTGGCAAACAGTCGATTTTCCTAATGTCGTGAGCGCAGATGCAATTGAGCGTCAGTCGATCTATTCGTCAGATGATGTACCGCCGCTTGATTGGCTCGCTCAGGCAACTCCAACTCCCAGTGCAGCTCATTTATGGTCAACTGGAGCGGGTAACTCGATCGAACCGCCTGAGATCGCCGACCTGATTGCTCTGATTCAAGAGCTAAACCAATGCAATGACGTTTTACTCGATCGCGTATCACAGCTAGAAGAATCGCTGGAGCGCAGTCAAAAAGCTCAGTCCCAAGCAAATAGATCGTCTCAAGCCTCTGATGCTCATCAGACATCTAACCAAATCACCCAAGAACTGATTGCCGCCCAAGCTGAAATCACCCAACTTTCTCAAGATTTAGAATTTGCTCAGCAGACGAACCAGCGTCAACAAATTTTGATCGAAACCCTGACTGGACAACTAGAGGGCAGCCAAGAACGGGTGGCTCAATTAGAGCGAGAGTGCGCTCTAACTCAGCAGCGCTATAGTGAGCAGTCTCATCAACTGACCCAGTCTGAAACTGCCTGTCGTGATTTGCATGCCCGCCTTCAACGCCAACAACAGTACACGCTCCAGTTCAAAGCAGCACTAGAGAAATGCTTGGAAGTGCCGCCTCCTAGCTATGAGGTAAAGGAACAAGCGGTGGAGGCGATCGCTCCCTCCGAGGACAAACACGACTCCTCTACACCTCAATCTTTTCTGCCTAAAGCAAAACGAATTCAGCCCTGGTCTGCTCAACCGCAATTTTTGGGCGATCTAAGCGATCTAAATGTAGGTGAACTGGAAAATCTAGATGAGACACAGATATCCCTACGGTCTCAAGTAGAGACACAGGATAGCCGCCAGTTTCATCCGCTTGCCGCCGCCGCATTAGACCTTCCCACAGTTTTGGCTTCCATTATTCATCCCGATTCGTCTGCATCAGATGAACCAGCCATTGAATTGCCGACCGAGCCGCCGTCTACAGCGAGTAACGCTGCTACCCCTGTCAACTTGCAGCCTCTCAGCTATGATTTGAAAAAATCTGCGGGTTGGTGGAATGAGGCAGCGTCCCAGCCGAAATCTGCTAACTTAGCGCCAAAATTACCCCAAGCAGACCAAACGCGCTCAGAGATTCAGCAGGTAGATTATCCAGCGACATCCTCAGAAACCTCAATTTCAGCTCCAATTTCAGTAGAAGCGGCTGAGAACGATCTGCACACAACCCCAACCTTTTCTGAAGAATCTGTACCGTCGCAACCAAGCGAAGCTGAAGACGCACTTTGGCAAGACCTAGCTCGCCTGATCGATGTTTCAACGGATGACGTGGTGAAGGTCAGCGTATCGGACGATTTTGATTCTTTTGAGGCGATCGCCCCATCTTCAGAACCTCAGCCTGCTCCATCACTGACCGATTTACCCGCAGAAACCCCTTCAAATCAGCCTCAATCGACATTGCTTGATGTAGAGCAACAAATTGCCGAGGGAATTTCGATTGCCAAACTGCTGCTTTCTTCTGCCCAAGCAACGGCCGCCGAACAGCCCACACCTGCACCCGATACGTCTGACCCTAAAACCAGTGAATCGGAGCAAAAGGTACCTGCTGCCTTCACCACCCATTCAAATTGGCCGTCACCAATCGTTTATCCCTTGCGAACATCTAAAAAGATTGAATCTTTAGCTGCGGTTAAACTACCAACGTTTCCCCGCTAAAACCTAAACTTATTGGTTTCCCTCTTGGGACGCGATTCAATCGCGTCCCAAGCTTTTGTGGTTGTCCAGAAATTCAGGAAGATGCACTGGTATAGAAACGTAGAGCAAACCGCCAGAATTGGCGTGAAGCAAAGAGGAGGGCGAGCGCCAATCCAGCCGCACCCAATACCCACTCCACCTCGGACTGGTTGAGCAACGCCTCTGCGGGAACTGTTGTCAAAAAAGCAACCGGAATCACAAAGGTGAAGAAAACCCGATAGGCAACTGGATAAGCCACCATCGGAAATCTGCCTGCCTCCAGCAACCCACGCAGCACCTCGGTCACGTTATAAATCTTGACAAACCAAATACTCGTTGCACCCAGCATAAACCAGAGACTATAAAGGCTCAGAAAACCCAGCAGGATCGGGGCCACGCCTAGCAAATAGTTACTTCCGTCAAGCCCTAAACGCCCGCCCGCATAACCAATTAGAATCACGCCAAAAATCAAGTCCGGCAATCCCCAAGGGGAAACCGTGCGAGTAGACAGCCAGAACTGGGAGCTAATTGGCTTGAGCAACACAAAATCTAACGTTCCTTCCTGAACCTGCCGCACAATTTGATTTAGGTTGGGGGCTAAAAAAGTTGCCGCAAACCCTTGCAAGAGCGTGAACATGCCCAATACGATTAGCGCTTCTTCCCACGACCAATCTTCAAAGGTATAGCCCGTTCGGTAGAACAGGAATAGTGAAAACAGACTCCCCGTCAGACTAAACAAGCTAGTGAGTGCAGCAATTAGAAAATTGAGGCGGTATTCTAACTCGGCTGCGATCGCCGCTCCCCAAAATAGCCGTAGCACCCGCATATATTGCTGAATAGACATAGTCATATTTACGGGCACTCTCACCCTTGCGACGAATTTTCACAACTCTGTAGTTGTGTTTACAATCGATTCTATCGACAAAAAATTTAAGATTGCGGGCAGACTTAAGATCGCAGGCAGACTATAGATTGGTTTGCAAGCTCTCAATTGATCTGCTCACCTCTATACTCACAACCATCCTCTAATCGTTCTTTTAACCCACCTATGGATTTTGCAAAAGTTCTAGAAACGACGGATTTTACAACTGTTCTGGGACTCGTGGCAGGAGCTTTGACCACCATTGCTTATCTGCCCCAGTTAATCAAAACTTGGAAGTCAAAATCAGCCGAAGACCTCTCCTGGAGCATGTTGATCACGCTCTGTGTCGGCATTGTCCTTTGGCTCATTTACGGAACTTACGTTCATGATCTGCCCGTAATCTTGGCAAATATCGTAACCCTGGTCTTGTCCTCAATTATCTTGGTATTGAAATTGCGATACAGCCGAGCTAAGAAAACAACTGTCAAACCATAGATACTCCAGATGATTTGTACGCCAAGGAGAAATTTGGGTTTGACGCTAAACTTCCAAGTCCAAGTTTTTTCTTAAATCAAGCAGCCAAGCTTTAGTATCCTGATTATTAAAGCTACAAGCTCCTATCGTGCTTGAGATATGAACTATTTGATCGCCGTTCTACCAGACCGCATTCAGGCAGAAGAAGCCTACTCCGCCCTTGAAAGAGAAGGATTGCCTATGGAGAAGGTCAGCATTTTAGGCAAGGGCTACAAAACTGCTGACGAGTATGGCTTAATTGACCCCAAGCAGCAGGCTCAAAAACAAGCAACGCTGATGTCTTACTGGCTAGTGCCGTTTGGCTTCATTTCAGGCTTTGTCTTCAACTCACTGACTGGGATTGAGCTATTCAACTGGGCGGGTTCTCTAGGCAACCACCTTATTGGTGGTGTTTTTGGGGCGATCGCTGGTGCAATGGGCAGCTATTTTATTGGCGGTGGCGTAGGACTCGCTTTTGGTAGCGGCGACTCACTTCCCTACCGTAATCGTCTCAAAGCAGGCAAATATTTAGTGGTGGTCAATGGTTCGCCCAACATCACCAACCAGGCTACCCGCATCCTCAAACAATTCGATCCCGAAAACATCCAGGGCTACGTCGATCCCACTGCTTAACCCCTGATCTCCAGTCCTTAATTCCTAGCCCCCCTTCACCCCTCATGTCCGAACTTCCCAACACCCTTGATGACGCGATCGCTCAGGCGCAGCAAGCGACCCAAGCGGCGATCGCTGCTGGTCGTACCCGGCTTCAGGTAGAACTAGCCTTCCCAGAACTCAAAATTCTTCCTGTTGCCGAGAAATTTATTCCGGCTTTCGAGGATTTGGGCAGTCAACTGAGGGTGTTTTTCCCAGACGCCGGCTCAGCGGCTCTGGCACGGCGAGATTGGGGCGAAAAGCCCTACTCAATTCGGGCAATGGGAGAAATCAAAGCCGAAATTCAGCCAGAAGACAAGCTATTTGTTTTTGTAGAACCTTCCGCTGTAGAAATTGCACAAGTCGAAAAACTGTGTGAAACAGCGTTGGATCGTCCCGTTGTTTTGCTCAATCCCCGCCTGGAAGACATTGCCACAATTGGGATTGGCTATGCTGGACGACAGCTTCGCGATCGCTTGCTCAGCACCTTTGAGTCTTGCTACTACCTCAAACCCCTAGAGGGTGCCGCCCTGTTGCGCTCTTTCCCTGATCCCTGGCAAGTTTGGATAGAAAAAGATACAGGATATCAGTTGATTGCAGAGGAACCACAGAAACCTGTGGGAGAAGCTCTAGATGAAATCTTTGCAAGAGGAACAGGGCAACCAACTGCTCAACAAACTTCCCGAAAAGGGCTGTTGTCTGGTTTACAGCAGTTTTTACGAGCTTTAAGCCAATGAAGATTGAGTGTAGGTATCATATTTAACACTCTAATCGTGATAGTTGTTGATTCTGTTGGGCATAATTGAATAAATGGGGCTTTATCCAGCATTCCTTTTTCCCGGCAAAAACAACGACTGTGAACAATCAAAACTGATTTCCTGAAATTCTCTCGGAAGCGCGTAATTTTTTATAGAGCCGTCGCACTGAGAAGCTGGTTCTAGGTTTCAGAGTGGGTTCATGGCCCTTGGCCCCGTGATCCTATCTAGTGTTTTTAGTAGAAGGACTGATTGAGCGTGGTTAGTGGTCGTCGCATTTTTATTGGTGATGTACATGGTCACTACGATGGCTTGATGAGACTGTTGGAGGCGATCGCTCCAAGCTCAGCAGACCAAGTCTATTTTCTAGGCGACCTGATTGACCGAGGTCCAAAAAGTGCTCAGGTAGTCAGTTTTGTCAGGCAAAATGGTTATACTTGCCTGCTTGGAAACCATGAACAGCTTTTGGTTGACTCTTTCCCTCAAGGCAAAGTTTGTCCCAATGCGCTTCAAGCATGGCTCTACAGCGGCGGACAGACAACAATCTCTAGCTACAAGCAACCCGAAGCACTGCTTGAACATTTAGACTGGATTCGTCAACTGCCAACCCATTTAGACTTGGGAGACGTTTGGCTGGTTCATGCGGGAGTACATCCGGGCGTGCCACTGGTTGACCAGACCGTGCAGGACTACTGCTGGATTCGGGAAGAGTTTCACAGCATTCAAAAACCCTACTTTCCAGACAAGCTGATTGTTACAGGGCACACGATTACCTTTACGTTGCCGAACGTAACTCCTGGTGCGCTAGCGCAGGGGCGAGGCTGGTTAGACATCGACACGGGCGCGTATCATCCCAAAAGCGGTTGGTTGACTGGAGTGGATATGACCAACCAGCGGGTTTATCAGGTGAACGTATTTCAAGGGGCAAAACGGGCACTGCCGCTAGCAGAAGCCGTTGTCCAGATCGAGCCGGAGCAAATTCTTGCTCGTCGCCGTCAGTTATTGCAGCTATAGTGCCGATGTTGTGCTGGCTGGCGAATCAGAGTAATGCCTTTCGACCCTAGAAGATGCTCTTATACTGTTTCTACAAAAACAAGCTACAGAATGGAAGGGCACCCCGCTTAGCGGGGTGCCCTTCCATTCTGTAGCTCTAATTTTTGGAAGTGGTATTAAAAGGGAAGCTCATCGTCTTCAGCATCCAGGTCGTTTTCATTGATTCCGGCTCCATCGCCATCGGTCGAGAAAACTTCGGAGCTTTGAGGTAGCTCAATATCGCCCTCTAAGCTAACAACTTGCCCATTAAAAAAGTTGGCTAAACTTTTAGCTGCCTCCGTCACTTTATCCTCTGCTTCCCAGGCAGGTAGAGACAGTCCGACATCAGGCGCATCAACCGAAAATTTTGCTAGTGGCAGATTTGAGGGCTGTTCGAGCGGTTGGACATGTCCATTTTTTGATGGGTAAGTTTGCCCGTTGGTAGGCTCCTTCTGGATGAAACTGGGTTTGGCAGGAGCAGGAGTTGAGGATGGGGGGCTGAAAGCTGCTGGATGGTTTGTGTCTGTATGATTGGCTAGGTTTGAGGGGAGGGGGTGTGAAGCAGAAGAAATTCCTTTCGCGGAGTCTGTATTACCCAATTGCGGTGGCGGCGAACCTGTAGCATCGATTCTGACAACAACTGGATGATTGCAGGCTTTCTGGAAAGCAGCTTCAACTCTAGATGCTCTCTCTTTGACGGTCGGATGCCACTTGGCGCTAATTGCAATCTGGGCAACCTGACCATCGAAGCTAACCAAGTTACCCTGTTGGCGTAAGAGCATCTGAGTTGAGGGCGGCTGCAAGTAGGACAAAACTTCTTGCCAAAGCTGGTTGAGATCTGTTTGCTCAGTAGAGCTAGTGGTAGGTTGAGAAACTATCGGGTCAGTTTCAGGCTCTTCAGAAATTTCTTCTGTAAGTGGTTCAATGTCTTCGACGGGTAAGGCAGCAACCTCTGAAGGTTGCTGCACTGCTTCACCAGTTTCTTGGGAAGGAGCAGCTGTTTCCTGCGCTGCAACTTGTTCCGGTTTAGCAAGATCTGGTTTGACGGGAGTAGGAATAGCGGCAGGATTGGGTGTTTGAGCGACAGGGGCTGTGGATGGCGATCGCACCCTGCTAACTGGTTGAACTGCTGTACTCCGCTGCTGGACGGGTGCAGCTTGACTGGCGATCGCAGAAGGCAACAGCCCCATCAAAATCACCTCTAGCCAAAGCCGAGGCTGAGTTGTGTTTTTGACCTGTACCTCAGCGGCCCGAAGATGCTGCTGCCCCATCAGAATGATCGCGAGCTCCAGATCTTGCACAAATTCTCGTAGCTCAGCCCAAGTTGGCGGTGTAATGGCAACTAGATCGTTACGATTGGGGGCAGTTTTGGCAATCAGCAAATCTCGATAAAAGCTAGCGAGGTTTTGCAGCACGATCAGCGGCTCCCGACCTCGATCCATCAGGTGACGCGCTTGGTCTAGCAGCCTTGCAGGATCATCCTGGGCGATCGCCCGCACCAGCTCTAGTAGATCTCGTTCTGGCACCGCGCCTACCAGTTCCCAAACCCGCTCAACTGTGATTTCGCCTTCCAGTAAGCTCAACTGATCGAGCAAGCTTTCGGCATCTCGCAGTCCGCCTTGGGAGATTTGGGCAACCAGTTGCACGGCATCGGGGGCAATGTTGATCTGTTCCTTAGACGCAATTACGCCTAAGTGCTCCACTATTGCCTCTAGCGGAATCCGGCGAAAATCGAACCGCTGACATCGAGAAATGATGGTTGGCAGCACCCGCTGTGGATCTGTTGTTGCCAAAACAAATACAACACGATCGGGCGGTTCCTCCAAAGTCTTGAGTAAAGCGTTAAACGCCGCTGTGCTGAGCATGTGGCACTCATCGATGACGTAGACCTTAAAGCGACACTGAACTGGAGCAAACTGGGCGCGTTCAATCAGTTCACGGATGTTGTCTACACCTGTGTTGCTAGCTGCGTCGATTTCGATGACATCTAAGGCTGAACCTCTGGCAATCGCCCGGCACACATCACACACGCCACAGGGTTTGGCCGTGGGCACATCACTTTTGATGCAGTTCAGTGATTTTGCCAAAATTCGGGCGCTGGACGTTTTTCCCGTTCCTCTAGGTCCAGTAAATAGGTATGCAGGGGCAATTCGCTGTTGCTGAAGGGCATTGCTAAGCGTGGTGGCGATCGCCCCCTGTCCTACCAGTTCTGCAAACGTCTGCGGACGATATTTGTGATGAAGCGGTTCGTAGGACATAGAGCGTTTGTAAGTTCCCATCCTTTAGGGTAAGCGATCGCCAAGACGAACATATGAACTATTTTCTCGTACAATTTTGTGAATTCACGCCACCCTAATTCACTTCGCTAAGATACAAGCAGCCAGCTTTGGAGCGATCGCCTTCCTCTCCCTGCTTGCTCCCTGCCCTCAGTCAAACCTGGATTCTAGCCTTCCTAAAATAGAAGCAAGCATACGCTTGAGCCTGACAGAATTGCTGCTCTGCTGTTCTCAACCGAAACCTATAGATGTTAGAACTTAACCGACCTGACCGAAAGCAAGAACGTTTTTATAATGGCGTTTTTGCGCTGATTCTGATCAATTTAATCCTGTTTGTGCTGGATCAGGCTTTACCGCTCCAGTTTCTTTATCTAAACCATGCTCGCCCTGTTTGGTATCAGTTTTTTACGTCCATGTTCCTTCACGCAAATTGGGCGCACCTTTCAGGCAACCTGTTTTTTCTCTACATTTTTGGCAAGCTAGTTGAGGAAGAAGAAGGGATTTTAGGTGTTGTTGCAAGCTATCTCGTTACAGGGCTGGGTGCAAACCTGTTGAGTGTGCTGTTGCAGCCTGGAGCAACTCTTTCTTTGGGGGCTTCTGGCGCAGTATTTGGCTTGTTTGTGGTCAGTGTTCTGATTAAGCTGAGCTGGAGCTGGCGCAAAATTCTAGAAGTTCTGATTTTGGGGCAGTTTGTGATTCAGCAGGTGGTAACTGAATTGCAGCAGGTTGGACTGCAAGATGGAGTTAATCGGATTGCTCACATTGGTGGGGCATTGGCGGGAGTTGCACTGATTATGGGACTGAGGCGACTGACGCACGATAAAAGAATTGATTCTCAATTGTAGGGTAGGTGCAGGAGCGATCTCCCCCTCTGCTTTCCGGCAAACTTAATCAGATCTCCCAGCACCTTAGCTGATAGTCCGGCCCTTCTACCGCAAGGGCTGCTTTGTAGCTAGCCGAAAGATCGAGTAGCTGTAACGACCAGAGGTTTGCTGTTTCAGAACTGCCTAAAACTTTCTGCAGTTGAACCCTTGGAGTTAGGGCAAATTCGATTTGATCCATAGGTTGGCTCAAACCGCTGCCGATCGCCTTTAGGTAAGCCTCTTTACAAGTCCAGTAGGTCAAAAAAGTTTCTTCAGGGCTGTTTGAATTGGTGAGTGAGTTTTGTTCTTGGGGGGAAAGGCAACGTTCTGCAAGCTGATGAACTTTGGGCAGCGGGCGAATTTGCTCAACATCAACCCCGATTTGGCGATCGCGTGTTACTCCGCACAATACGACTTCCCCAGAATGCGCCAGGTTAAATTGCAGTCCGGTGTTGGCAAGAGAACCTGCTAATGACGGTTTGCCGTGAATTCCATAGCAAAACTGAATTTGTTCAGCGGAAGTATTCAAATAACGGCTCAAGATTTGCCGCAATCGTCCTCGACTGATGGTGAAGCGATGGCGATCGCGCTCAAAGTGGAAGCGATCGGCTCTGGCTTGCTCGTCGGCAGAGAGAATTTGTCGAAGTTGGGGAACTTGGGCGATCGCCTGATCAACCCAGGTTAGCCAAAGGTGAATCTGATCTTTGTCTAAGACCGGGTGAAGCGGGGGAGAACCCCAACCAGAGCTAATAGAATGCCTCATCATCACAATGTGAAAGCAGATAAGCCCGTAGCTCAGCAAGGTTCATCTTAAAGTCTGGTTTCATCTTCTGCCGGTTCATCGCTAGCTAGTGGAGGCTGAGGCAATTCGCCAGGAACGGCTTCTGCGGCTTCGATTTGGCGAGCTTGCTTGCGCTGGTGCAACTTTAGAAGGATTTCAGCGTGCTTTTCACGGGTAATTGGATAAAAGTAAGCCAAAATCACGCCTAAAATCAGTGACACGGTAGGTAATGGACCGATCGCCACGCGAATGGCCAACAGCGCAGACTCAGGTTGCACCGGAAGCGGCTCTCCAGGAGTGGCTTCAATGAAGCCTGATTGCTCCAGTGCGATACCCACCAGAGCCAGTCCGACTGCCAGTCCAATTTTTTGCAGCAGGGTCATAAACGCGTAGAAAACGCCTTCTCGCCGCTGCCCGGTTTCTAACTCGTCTAGCTCGATCACGTCGGGCAACATTGCCCAGGGCACCAGATAAGCGGTGGCAACTCCAAAACTGGCAGCAAAACAAAGTAAATACATCAGCCCAACCTGACCAGGCTGCACAAAGAATAGACCTGCCTGAACAATAATCCACAAGCCCATGCCCATGAAATAGAGCGATCGCTTACCAACCCGCTTGCTAATGGCGTTGCAAACAAACAGCATGATAATTGCCGTTCCCTGGACGGCCGCTGCTACCAAAAAATAAGAGTCCAGCCCCATCCAGCTCACAACAAAGTAGGGAATGATTGCAGCCGTAAACTGGAGTGCCAGCCAGGAGAACAGATAAATACCAATCACATAGAGAAAAGGACGATTGCTTAGGGCAACTTTGAATTGTTCTAAAATTGGCATCGATTCTGCATCGTTTTCTGGCTGCAAGCTGGCTTGCTGCATGTTTTGCCGCGTTCTGCCAATGGTGCCCCAAATACACCAATACAGTGTCAAGATCGACAGGACGGCGCACACAATTCCCGTGACCCAATATTGTTGTCTGGCATTGGAGAAAACTTCCCCCATCACGAAGCCCAAAACCAGGGCTAAGACTGCACCACCCAGTGAAAAGGCAAGCCTAAAGCTGTTTAAGCTGGTGCGCTCGTCATAGTCTTGGGTTAGCTCCGCAGTCAGAGCAGAGTAAGGTACATTGACCACGGTGTAAGCTGCGTTAAAAAGAATGCCAACCAGGACGTAATACCAAAACTTGAGTGTGATATTAAAATCTGGCACTAGCCACATTAGGCAAAAGCTCAACCCCATTGGAATGGTGCCATACAGCATCCAGGGATGACGACGGCCCCAGCGAGGAGAATGGGTGCGATCGCTCAACACCCCCACCGCAGGATCGTTGAATGCATCCCACACTTTGCCGATCAGCAATACTTGCCCTGCCAAAGCTGGATTTAACCCAGCAACATTAGTGAGAAAAATCAGCAGCGACCAGGCCTGTAAGTTTGCAGTGATGCCTCCACTCATATCTCCAGCGCCGTAAGATAGCTTGGTGAAAAGGTTGAGCTTTTGAGATGGTTGAGTGTCAGCAGGTGCAGATTGAGTCATGTCGAATTTAAGGCAGGCTGAACGATAGGGAACTTAGGCAAGCGTTTCCTCTGGCAAACCTATAACAGCAGGTTAGGGGAGGTATAGCAACAGCGTGCTGATACAAGTGCCAGTATTGCGTCTGGTTACATGTCAAAACAGTTACCTTGTGCCATCATCTCAGGGTGTCATGATTTTGTGGAATTTTGAAGTTTGATTTTTGAAAGTTGTACGGTGAAGGGGACACAACCTTTCAAAAATTAAACAAGTTTCCTATATGATGCTTCTCATCTTTGCAATCTGAATTGAGCCTGTCATGCCAGACCTTCACGTTTCCTGGGCAGATTACTACCAAAAAATTGAGCAACTCGCGGTCAAAATTCACCAGTCCGGTTGGAATTTCAACCAAATTATTTGTCTCGCTAAAGGTGGACTACGAGTTGGAGACGTTTTGTCTCGCATCTATGACAAACCCCTGGCAATTCTGGCAACTTCCTCCTATGGTGGTCCCAATAATCAAGTACGAGGCTCAGTCACCTTTTCTCGCGACTTAACGATGACAACCGCCAATCTAGGCAGCCATGTTCTGCTGGTTGATGATTTAGTCGATTCAGGTGTGACTTTAAAGCGCACTCTGACTTGGCTCGATCGCCACTACGGGTTTTACACCGACGAAGTGCGAACTGCCGTGTTGTGGTACAAAGAATGCTCGGTCATTGCTCCTGACTACTACGTTGACTATTTGTCTGACAATCCCTGGATTCACCAGCCGTTTGAGGGGTATGAAAAAATTAGCCCAGCAGAACTGGCTGCGTCTTTTGAAGCGGAATCTTAACTGTGAAAGTCGTGCCTTCCCCAAGCTGGCTGGTAAAGCTGATCTCCCCCTGATGGCGGAGCACACACTGCTGGGCGATTGCCAGTCCCAGTCCTGTTCCTTGAACGGCCTCTACATTGCCAGCCCGGTGAAATAGCTTAAACAAATGAGGCTGATCTTCAGGAGGGATACCAATTCCGCGATCGCGCACCGTGAAGGTAGCTATCTGCTTGTGGCAAACTAGCTCAAAATCAATTGTTTGTCCGGTTTTAGAGTACTTCAGAGCATTTGAGAGGAGATTGATCAGAATAAAGCGTAAAAGCTTTTTGTCTACACACGCTGGTTCGCCATTCATTTGACTGGTGAATGTGATGACCGGACTGCTGCCTTCTTCTGGCTGCATCTCTGCTGTAATCTCACGACAAAACTGCTCTAGATCCAGTGGAATTGGATTGAACTCCAACTGTCCAGCTTCTGCCTGATTGGCAACCAAAACATCCTCAAGCAACTGCGTCATATTCTGAATTGCAGTCTGCATTCGGCAAAAATATTGCTGCTTTTTCTCTTCGGTTATTTTTTGCCCATAGTGTTCTAGCAACTCCGTAGAAGTTTTGATTACAGTCAACGGAGTTCGCAGTTCATGGGAAACCATCGCGACAAAGCGAGATTTGAGTTCACTTAGTTCTTTCTCCACCTGTAGAGCATGACGCATTTCATTTTCTACCAGTTTGCCTTCACGAATTAACTGCTCACGGGTACGAATGCTGGTAATCATCAGGTCAAGTACCTTAGCAAGAATGTCCATCTCATCTGGGAAGCGGCTTTGCCGAGAATAGGACAGTCCCTGCTCATAGTTTCCTGCACCAATGAATTCGGCCGATTCAGTGAGCTTCGTCAAATGTTTCGTCAACTCGCTCGACAAAATGTAGACCAGCACGAAGATGATGCCATAGGTGGGAATGAAGGAGATTAAGAACTGATGGCGAATTGCTTGTTGAACTTTACGCACCTCATCAAAACGAAAATCAACTCCCAAAGCGCCAACCTTTTCACCTTGTGAATTAGTAATGGGTGCGACTCCAGAAATCCAGGTTCCCCATTGATCGGTGAAGGACTCGGTGCTGATCGTCTGACTGGATAGTCCCTGGTAGAGAATTGAGCCTTCGGTTGCCCCTTCCTCTGCTTCAACGTCGTAATACTCAAGGAATTTTGCTCCGTCGATCCTATGGTTAATGGCACTGCCGCTACCGATAAAAACGATTGCTCCTGGTTCAGGTGCGGCTACATAGGTGTAGGTAAAGGCTCTTGGTTCAATGCTCTCTACGGTTGCCAACCACCTGACATGTTGCCAATAACGTAGGTCATTGCTGTAGCCATCTTCTCTACGTTTTCCTTCCCGGTACAAAGATAAGAATGTGTCGCCATCGACCTGGTTAGCCGCAGCCGTTAGGGTACTAGCCAAATCATCCTTGATATGGGAGATGGCTTGCTCTGTTGCAAGGCTATAGGCCCGATAGAAAACACCTGCCCAGACAGCCGCAAACGCCAAACTGCACCCCACTAACAATTTTGTTCGTAGGCTAATAAATTTTGTTTTTTTAGGAGTGGGTGTAACGGCAACAGTGTGAGGCTGACGACCAAACCACTGAAGAGGTGACATATTTGGCCTTGACATGATGAGAAAAGTCGATCCGTTTGATAGAACTTTTTGAATGGAAATGAACAGCTTTCAATTTGGTGATGGTTTTGCCGCTGCTCGTCTCACTCCACACGAGGTTGAATCGGTCTAGCTTCAAGCTCTAGAGTTGCTGGCTGTATCTGTTTATTATTCCCTCTGCTTTTCTGCTCGCTGGTCGAAGGGATTGAGAGTTCTCAAAAATTTTAAAGAAATTTCAAGACAATCTCTAAAGCTCAGCTATGTTAAGCAATCAGTCAGTAATGTCAGGAAAACGATGAAGAAGCCATGAAGAGTATAGGAAGGAGAGCGATCGCCTATGGAAATTCTCTAACATGGCTGGAACAACTCCGTAGTCTTCTTTGTCAACCTACAAACAGATTCATGAAGCTTGCATAAAATAGTTGATATACTATGTGGAATTACGCTGTAGTAATTAGGACATCTGCATCCTTTGACCACTTAAAGTACGTAATTGCTTGAGATGCCCCTCTAACATCCAGCAAGTACGAGTATCAGCAAATACAAGGACAGATAGCTTGGTACGTTTCACCCTCCTTGAACTATCGGTTGACTGTTTCGATACCTTCCTCACACCTTTTACAGTGATTTCTGGAGCTGAGCATGCAAGACAAGAGCGATCGTTACCGGGTTAAAACGGTGCCAACGCTCACTGGTACGAAGCGAATAGGCAGTTATCTAGTCGATGCGGGTTTGTTGACCGCTGGTCAAATCGAAGTCGCTCTCAACGACCAAAAGGTAACTGGGATGCGGTTTGGTGAAATTTTGGCCGCGCGTGGCTGGGTCAAACAGCAAACCGTTGACTATCTGATGGAAAAAATTGTGGTGCCAGAGCGCCATTCCTTTAAGCAACGGGTAGGTCAGTCAAAATCTAGAACTGATGGGCTGAGCGCAAACCAACCTTCCAAGGCAGCCGGGGATGAAATTTCTTTGCCACCTCGCCTTTCTGTACCGGGTCGTCAGTCTAGCTCCACCGAAGGGCAGTCTTCTGTCCGCAAAGATTTGCCGATCTCTAAGCCTCTACCCTCAGTGGGGACTTCCGATGGAGATGTGAATTGGGTCGGATAGGTAATTTAATTTTTGATGAAGCTAAAAAATCCGAAAAGGAGTGCAGCATTGTTTGTCCTCCTTTTTTGTTAGACCTTCTGCACGAATGGAGGCGCGCCTTCATTCATGCTTCAAGAAAGGACTCATGCAGAGAGTCTATTGAGTTTGAGTCAGTTTGAGAAGAGCCATAACCAGATGGGGAGTGTTAGCAGTAAGCCCAGTGAGCCGACGGCTAATGCTGTTACCGTTAACTCTCGGTCAAGATTGTAAGCTTCAGCAATCACTAGAGTCGCGAAGGCTGGAGGCATGGACATTTGTAGGACGATCGCCAATTGAGGTGGTCCTGTCACCCCAAAGTATGACAGCCCAAACCCGACCATTAAGGGGACAAGCAGCATTTTGATGCCCAAGCTGATCGAGGCGGGTTTGACGCTTTGCCATGAGGTGAGTTGGCTCAGTCGCATTCCTAACAACAGTAAAGACAGAGCAATGACCGCCCAACCGCAGCCCTTTAATGCCTGCTCTGCTAGCTCTGGTAATGGAATAGTGCGGAACCCCAAACCCAACCAAAAACTCCATAAAGCAGGGTTCTTCAATAGGGCTTCAATCAGTAGTCGTTGCCCCTGTCCGCCCATACCAAATCGGGCTGCTAGCGCAACCCCTAACCCATAAGCTCCCAATGTACTGCCGAGGGTGTCATAGAAAATCGCCCAAGCAAAATACTGCGGTCCAACTAGTGCTAGCGAAACGGGATAGCCCAGGTATCCTGTATTGCCTACCATTGCTGCTAGTAAAAAGCTGCCTTGAGTAGGTTTGCTCCAGTTTGCTTGGGGCGATCGCCTCTTGCTCTGTGCAGAATTTCTCTGTGTAAAGTTTCTCAGTGCAGAATCTGCCTGACTGCCGCTGTGCAGAGTTTGCTGTTGCTGCCAGTGTTTCCAGTGCGATCGCCCTTGTATCCAAATCCAGGCTAGTCCTCCTCCTAACAGCATCGCTGTCCAGGCAGCAATGGGAGCTAGCCAAACCGACTCAGACAAATCTGTCTGACGTAGAAAAGATACAATGCTAAGCGGCACTCCAACCCAAAACAGGAACTTGCCGAGAAATAGGGGAACGGCTTTAGGCAGCTTGTGCCCCAACAGGACACCCAGACCAATCCACCCGATTAGGGGAACATAGAGTTTTAACAGACTTATTTCCAGACCCGGCATATTTATCAGAAGTTAAATTAGGTTGGGGGTGCCTCAGTTTACAATCGCTTCTACAATCACTAATGTGAGGACTTCTAAGTATGGGAGTTGGTCTGTGAATAATGCGGGTTCGCCCAGAAAGCCTCCAGGGCTATCGGCTCATGGAGATGATATTCCTGAAGCATTGCGCGAAACTCCTGCTCTTAAGCCTAAGCCGACTCGTTCTGGCTGGCGGCTGTTTTGGTGGGGATTTATGGGGTTTGCGATCGCCCTCATTGCAGGTGGTCTGGCGGCCTGGCTGACTCAGTCGATCAGCCCTGGTTCCCTCACTGGTGGTGCAGCTATTCCTCTACAAGCTGGGCTTCAGACAGCTCTGGCTCCCGCTGGCACTCAGTCTTCTGATTTGCTGCTGGGGCATCTCCCCTATGAGGAAGCACCCGAAACAGAACTAGCACCCATCACCACAGATGGCAGCATCCGTTTGCGGCAAGCGGCGGCAGAGCGATTTACTGAAATGAGCAATGCAGCTCGTGCCGATGGAGTTGACCTGGTCACCATCTCTGGTTTTCGTACCGTTGAAGAACAGCAATATCTGTTTTTTGGCATCCAGGCTGAACAAGGGCAGGCTTCAACCGAGCGGGCTGAGGTCAGTGCCCCACCAGGTTACAGTGAACACCATACAGGTTATGCGGTTGACGTAGCAGATTCCTCTCAACCAGAGACAGATTTAGAGATCAGTTTTGAAAATACACCCGCCTTTAAGTGGCTCAAGGAAAACGCTGCTTACTTCAATTTCGAGCTATCTTTCCCTGAAAACAATCCTCAAGGGGTTAGCTACGAACCTTGGCATTGGCGCTTTGTGGGCGATCGCGACAGCCTCGAAACCTTCTACAAAGCCCGTACCCCGACTGCCAGATTGGGAAGCTAACCGATGAGTCAAACTGCTCTAAATCTAATTGCAATCACAATTTTTACCCTGGTGATGTCAAGTTTGCTAGGACCACTGGTGAACTTATCACCCGTGGTGCCTGCGATCGCTGTTTTTGGGCTATTAGGGGCAGCAACGCTGGACACACTGAGTTGGCAGGGGCGTGGGGGTACGTTGCTGCTAGATTGGCTGGCTCGCTTTTCACCCCAACACCGAGAGCGGGTCATTCATCATGAAGCTGGGCATTTTCTGGTGGCTCATCTTCTAGGAATTCCAATTACGGGCTACACCTTAAGCGCCTGGGAAGCTTTTCGACAGGGACAACCGGGTCTAGGTGGTGTGAGTTTTGACAGCCAGGAACTCAATGCAGAATTGGAAAAGGGCATACTTTCTGCTCAGTTAGTAGACCGCTATTGTACGGTCTGGATGGCAGGAGCGGCAGCTGAGAAGCTAGTTTATGGGAATGCCGAGGGAGGCGCTGACGATCGCCAAAAACTACGCATCCTCTGGACACAGCTTAAGCGACCCCTGAGCGAATGTGAAACGAAGGAACGCTGGGCATCTTTGCAAGCGCGATCGCTACTAGAAGTCCACCGCTCTGCTTATGAAGAACTAGTGATTGCCATGACTCAGGCTGAACCTGTGAGTAAATGCTACGAGGTACTTGAGCAAGTAGCCATCAAGTAAAAGCATCGTTCTAGATGTTCCTGCGCGAATGGGGGCACGCCTAAGCCGTGCCCCCATTCGCGCTTCAAGAAATGACCCAATTTAGTTGAATAGGTCTAAGTCCAGTGCTTTAGAGCCACCTTTTTCGAGCTGTACAAGAATACTGCTGAGTTGATACCACACCAAAAGGCTGATGAAAGCGGTGAGGGGAAGAGCGATCGCATACGCTAACCAAGTAGGGAAGCCAAAAATCTCCAGCCCCGATGAGAGAAACACACAGGCTCCGATGCCAATTCCGACAAAGGGCACAAGCAGTTGAATTCCCTGTAAATTTGCTAAAGTGCGAGTCGAGCGATTTCGTGACCACTCCTGGACTGCCTGCTCAAGCGTCGTCTTAAAGGCAATTCCAGAAGCGATTCCAGCCAGAAGACCGGCAAATAGCAGGAAATAAGGCGGAGAATAATAGTATAAGGGTACGGGCACGGGGTAGATCCTTAAAAATGCGAGTAGTTTGTCTACTTAATGATTTGCCCTGTTCTGAAATCCTGAGAAGGCTGCAAAGGTTGGAAGTAGAGCAACTTCCTCAGTGGATAGTCCGGTCAGTGCTCCTAAGGCTGCGTTTAATAAACGCGAGGGCTTAAAGTCTGGTTTGATCAAATTCCACAGCCGTCGTACTTCGTCGGTATGCAGGCGATCGTCTTCAACTAATGCCAAGACAAGTTGCCGCCTCAAAAATTGACCTTCATCAGACAACAGGTATTGTAAACCTAATTGAGCCGTTGGCAATATGTCGAAGTTTTGGTCAGAACGGGCAATCGCAATCAGATCCTCTAGGCGCTCCCACTGGAACTTGCCATTCTTAAACAAGATCTCAATCAGCCTGCGCCGTAGTTCAGGCGATTCACCGGTGAGTAGCCGTCGAGCCACATAGGGGTAGGCAACCTCAACAATTTTGAAATTGGGGTTAAGGCTAAGCGCCAGACCTTCCTGAGTTACCAAAGAGCGGATAATCAGCGCAAACTTAGCAGGTACCCGAAACGGGTATTCATACATCAGTTCAGAAAACTGATCGGTAATAGTTTTGAAGTTAAAACTGCCAACGCTTTCCCCAATTGCCTTACCCAAGACCATTTCTAGAGCTGGGACAATTTCCCAGATGTTGGTTTGCGGTGTAAGGAAACCAAGCTTTACAAAGTCCTCTGCAAGTTCGGGGTAATCTTTATTGACGAGATGAACCAAGGAGTCAACCAGCGTTTCTTTCATCTCCTGGCTGAGTTGATCCATCATGCCAAAGTCGATATAGGCCATCCGACCATCTGGCATCGCAAACAGGTTGCCAGGATGTGGGTCAGCATGAAAGAAGCCAAACTCTAAAAGCTGCCTCAGCCCCGAAGTGACCCCAATTTGAATCAAGGTATCTGTATCTAGACCAAACTCCTGAATTTTCTGCATGTCAGTGAGCTTAAAGCCGTTGATCCACTCCAGTGTCAGGACATGAGTGCTGCTGTAGCGCCAATAAATGGCAGGAACCTTGACGTTAGGATCATCCTGAAAGTTGGCAGCAAACTTTTCGGCGTTTCGTCCCTCGTTTAGATAATCAATTTCCTCAAACAGTTTGATACCAAACTCATCCACAATCAGAGTCAGGTCATGCCCCAAATTTAGAGGCAGCCAGGGAGCAATCCAGCCCGCTGCCCAACGCATCAAGTACAGATCTAACGTCAGAGTTGGCAGCAGGTTAGGACGCTGCACCTTAACCGCTACTTCTTCGCCGCTGTGCAGCTTAGCCCGATAGACCTGCCCTAAACTAGCAGCAGCAATAGGTTCTGGTGAAATCTCGCTAAAAATTTCACTGATAGAACGATTTAGCTCAGTTTCGACAATGGGAAATGCTTGAGCAGTAGGGAAGGGAGGTAACTGATCTTGCAATTTGATCAGTTCTTCCAAAAAGTCTTTACGAATGAGGTCAGGTCGAGTGGAGAGCGCCTGACCAACTTTGATGAAGGTTGGGCCCAATCGGGTCAACAACTGACGTAGCTGAACGGCACGCTTAGACTTATTTGCCTCAACTCGGTGCTGCCACTCATCCCACTTCAGTCCCAGGATGAATCCAGCAAACGCTAACATAACCATCAGAGAACGCCACCAGGTTTTCCAGGGACGGTAGCGATAGTGTTGGGCGATCGCGCCCGCATCATAGCGTCTCAGCCGATTTAATGGATGCTGACTCACGCCTCTCTATACCTCTCAAACTGGGGATTTGCGATTTAGGTTTTGCGTAGACTAGACTCAATATCTGCTGAGGCATTGTCTCACTGACATTGCCTACTAAGACCCCGTGGGGCGTTAAACACCAGCCACCATCTATGAGAGACTACCCTACGACAGCTACAGTTCCAGGCAGTCTACAGGGGGCAGAAGACAAAGTCACAAACCTAAATCCCTTTAGATTGCCCAGCTTTTCTTTTATTAACTATAGTATAGAAAACTACAAATATTTTTATCGCTTGTTAGTTCATCTATTAAATTTTGTAACAAGTTGATATTTGAAGACGCTAATCCATGATGGATGCGTGTGGGCAGAGCAAAGGTTTAATTGAAGGTTAACGCAGCGATCGCCTCATCCTGCCGCTGACCCAATCCACAATAAACGTAAGGACAACAAAACTGCTCAATGTCACGATGACACTGCTGTAATCAAAACTGCTCAACTGCTCAGTCAACAAACGCCCCAATCCGCCAGCGCCGACCAGCCCGACAATGACAGTTTCTCGCATACAGACCTCCCAACGGTAAAGAATGTAAGCCAGGAATCGTGTCATTGTGGTAGGCAACACGCCATACAGAAAGACCAGGGAGGCAGGCGTTCCCTGCGCTTTCAAAGCTAGTAGCGGTCGCTGGTCCAGGTTTTCAGCTACTTCTGCCATTAGCCGGCCAAGAATTCCCAGGTTATGTAATCCCAGGGCGATCGCCCCTGGCAATATTCCTGGAAACAGCACAAATAGCGCCACTAACGCCCAGATTGGCGCAGGCACTGCACGAGCAATCAGCAAAACCGATCGGGTTAGCAGCAGCATTCCCCAGGCAAGCAGACAACCTAATCGACTGGACTGTGTAGGATTGAGCAATCCACCAGGCAAGAAGAAGTTGTGAGCTGCTGGAAAGGAAAGCAGAATTCCGCCGATGCCTGCTGCGGCGATCGCCAAAATCGACATCGCCAAAGTTTGCCATGAGAGCGCTAGCAGTTGAGGAAGCTGCTCTCCATCAAAGTTGGGTGGCAGGGAGGATTGAGTGATATCTGCCAAGAGCTGCATTGTGCGCGGTGACCACAGCTTGCTGAAATCGGCTGACACATACCAAAAGCAGAAAGGAATGAGCAACACTGCTCCCAAACCTGCTACCATCACCCCGCGATCGCGGGGTTGTCGCTGTTGCTTAAGCATAGAAACTTGATCAGCTGCATTTTGAGTGGGATGGGACTCTTGCCCGTCCGAACTGGTGGAATAACCATCCCGCAACTCCTCTAATTTCTGGCTCTTGGATCGATTGTCCCGCCGCAAGTTTAAATCTAGGCGACTAGGTGACCCTAGACGATGACGTAGGACAGCGCTGGTGAGATCGACAGTGCCGTTCAATACAAATAGCGCATAGAAGAGTGTCCAAAGTTGCTCATAGCGAAGGGACTGAAGGCTGAGCAAAATTTGATAGCCTAACCCACCTGCACCGATGATCCCCAACACTGCCGCTGACCGAATCGAACACTCAAAGCGGTAAAAACTGTAGGAAAGCAAATCTAGAAATGCTTGGGGTAAGAGACTGTAGGTAAAAGCAGTCAGCGGCGCAACGCCACTGCTTAGGAGCGCCATTAACGGTTGACGGGGCGTTTCATCTAGAATTTCGGAGAATACTTTAGCAACGATCGCCCCGTAGGGAATGGCGATCGCCACAATTGCCACCAGTGGATCTAAGCCAAAAATATTGATTAAAAACAATCCCCAGATCAGTTCGTGAATTGCCCTGGGTATTGCTAAACCTGCTCGAATCGTCAGCCAAATTGAACGTTGCTTTGCTTGGCGAGGAAAGACGGACTGCCACCATACTTCTGAGACGAGCACACCACCGACTAACCCAAACAGCAGACTAAGGCACGTTCCACAAACCGCGTAAGCCAGTGTGACGACTATGGCATTAAGGGTCAAACGCAAAAACTCTGGGCTGAGGTCGGGCTGTACGCTAGCTTGGAAAAATCGCCCCAGTTGGGACAATCCACCCAGGTTGAGCCAGTCCCGCTGAAACAGTCCTGCTTGGTAAAGGGAAAGGGCGATCGCCCCGAATGCAACCAATCCCCAGATGGCACGCTGATTTAGCGGTGAGGGACGTGATAGCGGCTGATCCATCCCCTTTACTCCTTCAGCCGATAGAGGGCATCGATCATTTCAGCCGAAACAGAAGCAGGTGGTGCATCAAATAGGATTCTGCCGTTTCGCAGTCCAATGATGCGATCGCAATGGTTTCGCGCCAGCTCCACTGAATGGAGGCTGGTCACAAGCGTCTTACCGGATTCCTGCACCAGAGTTCGCAATAAACTCATTACCTCCTGGCTAAGTGCTGGATCAAGGCTAGAGACAGGTTCATCCGCCAAAACTACTGGCGGATCTTGGACTAAAACTCGTGCGATCGCCACCCGCTGCTGCTGACCCCCTGAGAGCTGATCTGTTCGGGCATAGAGCTTTTCAGGAATACCAACTCGATGCAAGGCAGCAGCGGCAGTTTTCACCTCCAATGGGTAAACCAGGGACAGGGCTGCCCGCCAAAATGACCAGCGCCCCAGATGACCAGCGTTCACATTGTGAATCACTCGTAGGCTATCAACTAACTGAAACTGCTGATAAATTGTGCCGATCTGCCGCTGCACACGACGCAGTTGGCGAGAAGAGAGGCGACTGAGATTTTTCCCCAACGCCCACACTTCTCCTCGGTTGGGCAACAAAGTTCCATTGAGCAAGCGCAACAGCGTGCTTTTCCCGGCACCACTTGACCCCACCAGTGCTACCCGTTCACCAGGATAAATTTGCAGGTTAATGTCATCGAGTGCCAGGAAATGTCCAAACTGCTGAGTTACTCGTCTCAGCTCAAAGATGGGATCTGAATTCATTGAATCTTGCCGATCGCCCGCCCAACGTCCTCAATCTGCTGATAGTTGGAATTCTCCGTTTCGATAAACTGATTTGCCCCAAACAACTCTAAAATTTCCTTTTGCTCCGGCACATTGGGGTCAAGCTTCAGCAGTGCTGCCTGCACCTGCTCGACAAAGTCTTCCCCGTAACGCTCTTTGACTTGAGGGTTGATCACCCAGTGGTAGTCAAAGTATGCGGGCGATCGCCAGATCACATCCACCTTACTCAAATCAATATCGCCTGCCTCAACCCGGCTCTTCCAGACTTGCTCATTAAGCACACCAACTTCATACGTGCCAGCTTCCACAAGCTGGATTGTGGCATCGTGTGATTGTGAAAAGCCAACTTCTCCACGGAAATCTTCCAGGCTCACACCTGCTTGTTCCAGGAAGTATTGCGGCATCAGCCGACCCGACGTAGAAGACTCACTGCCAAAGGTAAACGTTCGCCCTTTGAGGTTGGTCAATTCATTCAGGTCATTGAGTGGAGCAATGCCAGTATTTTTGTTGGCGATGAAGACACTGTGAAAGTCAGCATCAATGTCACGCTGGGCGATCGCCTCCGATCCCTCAACCTGCAACCGAGCCTGCACCCCAGTTAATCCGCCAAACCAGACCATGTCTAAGTCACCTACTCGAAAAGCCGTGACCGCTGCTGTGTAGTCCGTGACGGGCTGATATTCGACAGGTACTCCCAACTCTGCCTCCAGATAATCTGCCAGCTTGCTGTAAAGTCGCTGGAGCTTTTCTGGATCTTGGTCAGGAATTGCACCTGTGACAAAGGGTTGGGCAACAGAATCCTGTGGCGATGAAGCTGTCTCTGAACCAGGTGAACAAGCAGCCAAGGGCAGCATCAGCACCAGCAGAGCAGACAGCAATGTTCTTTTCATTAGCGCACCAATCTTGTTTCTTTAGCAGAAATAAACCAAGAGTTGATGGTATCGCTAAATCTACCAGAATAGGATGCACCGGGAGGGGAGCAAACAGGAAGGCAGACAGAATGTGGGTCACGCAAACTGTATGTCAGCCAGACTATAGGTGAGGGGAATTATCGGACAAGCTTTCAAGCTGCAACATTACCTGAAGCACCCGTTCAGTTTCTGCGGCTGTAACAAACCGCTTGAAAAGTTGACGTGCGTTCTTCTTCTGGCGTAACGTTGCCCGGTTATACCACAGCCAAAACAGATCTCTTGGGCTAATGCAATCAGGAATGTCGCACATGATGAGGTTGCACTATTAAGGTCGTACTTCCACCAGAACTATTTGCAGAATGCCCGATAATCTTCAGTTTTTATCCCTCAAAAGCAAGAAAACCCTGATTATCAAGGGATCATGAAGCTCAAAGGCAAAGTTGTGAACTAGGTACTAGAAGCGATGACATCTACACCTGTAAGTTGACTGAAGCGGTGTACAAACTCAAAGCCATGACTTTCAGCTACAACAGTACAGCCGTAAAGAACAATCTTTCCGCTACCTGTGGCAGAAAAGGAACTGCACCAGTCTTGTAAATCCCAAGCGTAGCGATCGAGGTTGTGGAGTCCGAGTTTGGTACTGCCTAGACAGAGGTGGTTGGACGTTCCGCTAGAAATGATGTGAAGTCCAAAGATTTCAGAATGTCGGTCAAGGATTTGGGTAATTTGCTCAACTCCATCTGAGTCGGGATTGAGCAAAAACTTCTTGGTTTTGATTTCAGTCTGCTTCATCCAGGTGCGGTGGTTCTCAATACTGGAATCAACGATCACTAGCTTCTGAGGTGACTCTAGGATGGAGGATGGGAAATAAAGCGCGTTGCCATGTAGGTCTTTGACGGGTAGCGATCGCTCCAAGATATCGGTGCTACATGCCGCACCCTGGCCGTTTGCTGAAACCATAAGATTAGAACTCCAGATTCTGGTGAGCGAAGCTTGGCTTGGTGTCAGACTGAAAGGTTTTAAAGCAGCTTTCAGCCTGGTTCAGAAAGTAAGCTAACAAAAGTGACTTTGACTTTGAAATGCAGGAAATACGCAGTCTTTGGACGGTTTTGTAGGACTTGCAGTATTTAGACGGAGATGGAACTGCACAAGTTAGGAAAGTTGTTCATGATCAAAGTAGGTGGTTTTTTGCCTACACCGCTCTCGTTGCCACTCTTTCGCATGAGTTACTGTTTCAATCCTGCTTGTCAAAAGCCTTATAGCCCTACTGAGGCGAAGTATTGTCAGAGTTGTGGCTCAAAACTGCTAGTGGGCGATCGCTACCGGGCATTGGAACCCATTGGGCAGGGCGGCTTTGGCAGAACTTTTTTAGTCACAGACGAGCAAGACCCAACGGATCAGCGCTATGTAATTAAGCAGTTTTTTCCACAAACGCCCCACCTGCGCGATAGTGACAAGGCGGCGGAGTTATTTCGTCAAGAGGCTTGCCGCTTGGATGAGTTGGGCAAACATGCTCAAATTCCAGCGCTGATTGCTTACTTTGAACAGGAGCAATCTCAATATCTGGTTCAAGAATTTGTAGATGGACGCAATTTGTCCGAAGAGTTGTTGGAAGTAGGCTGCTTTGATCAAGCTCAGATTCGCCAGCTTTTGATTGCGATTCTGCCTGTACTGAAGTTTGTCCACAATCATCAGGTCATTCATCGAGACATTAAACCTGAAAATATGATTCGGCGTAGGGTCGATCAGCAATTGGTGCTGGTTGATTTTGGTGCCGCTAAACGCGCCTCAGAAACTGCCCTGGCTAGAACTGGCACCATGATTGGCAGTGCCGGATATGCGTCACCAGAGCAGACGGTTGGCAAAGCCGGATATTCAAGCGATCTTTACAGCTTGGGGGTTGTGTGTGTGCACCTGCTGACCGGAATGCACTTGTTTGATTTGCTGAGTGTCGGAGATGATGCTTGGATTTGGCGAGATTATTTGAGTTACCCAGTGAGCGATCGCCTCGGCCAAATTCTCGACAAAATGCTAGAACGGGCAACCAATAGGCGCTATCAGACCCCCGATCAGATTCTTCAGGATTTGTACGCTGCTGAGTCTTCACCGTCGGTATCTTCACTTGAGTTAGTGGAACAGGCAAAAACGATACAAAGATCGCGAGCTGTTTCCATCGTTACACCCTTGCATCAGGTTGAGCAAACCTCGCCTGTCGCATCCACTTGGCAGTGTACCCGCACAGTGCAGGGGCAGTGGAGCGTTTTCACGCCAATTCTGGCGCTGACTTTTAGTCCTGATGGGCAAACGTTAGCTAGTGTGGGTCAGGACAGAAATGTGAGGCTGTGGAATCCCCAACTTGGGCAAGCAAAACTGACATTGCCTGGACATCTGGATTTTGTAAGCGCTGTAACCTTCAGCCCAAATGGGCAGTTTTTGATTAGCGGTAGCTATGACCACACAATTAAGCAGTGGGATTTGAAAACTGGCCCTAAGATTCGTACTTTTGCTGGACATTCCAGAGCTATAACTACTGTTGCAATTCATCCTGATGGGCAAATCTTGGCTAGTGGTAGCGATGATTGCACAATTAAACTCTGGGATCTTCGTACAGGGAAGGAAATCCGCACGTTGAGAGGACATGTAGGTTGGGTTAATGGAGTGAAAGCGATCGCCTTTAGTCCAGATGGAAAAATTCTTGCCAGTGCTGGATATGATTGTGTGGTTAACCTGTGGCAGGTCGATACGGGGGAATTGCTGCTTACGCTAAAAGGAGTTTTAGAAATTGTTTATGCCCTTGCCTTTAACCCGGATGGGAGAACGCTTGCCGCCTGTTATGCAGATACGATTAAACTTTGGGACTTGGGTACAGGAGGGGTTCTCAATACATTTTCTAAAGAAGCTTCTGGTGGCGCAGGTATCCGCTCTATTGCGTTTAGCCCTGATGGGGCAAGGCTCGTTAGTGGCAGTGGCAAAAAGGTAAGAATTTGGCGGCTTGAAACTGGGAAACGGTTATGTGACCTTGAGGGACATACTGGAAACGTAACGGCGATCGCCTTTAGCTCGGACGGAAGAATGTTTGCCAGCGGCGGCTGGGATCGGAAAATAAAGATTTGGCAGGAGGATAGGTAAGCAGGATGAGGGGTGAAGAATTCCTTCTGATTTATCACTTACCGTTTAAGCATGAAAGGGAGCAATAACAGTTGAGCAGCTATGGATTGGCGATTCATACTAGTAGTTCTGATTTAGGGTTGGCGTTAAGCAACTTTGCTGGAGAAGGGCGATCGCAGCATTGGGATTTGGGGCGATCGCTCTCCAGTCACCTACATCAATATTTGATCGACTTTATGCAACCTCAAACCTGGGCAGATCTACAGTACATTGCTGTTGCTAAAGGTCCAGGCGGCTTCACTGGAACGCGAATTGGTGTCGTTGCCGCTCGAACTTTGGCACAGCAGCTTAATCTTCCGCTCTTCGGTATTTCATCTCTGGCAGCAGTAGCGTGGCATGGGCGATCGCAAACGATTGGTTTAAACCCTGCCAGCGTTGAAGCTAGTTCTACTGCTTTGATTGATCAAGCTAGTAGGACTGATGTAGCCGTACAAATGCTTGCCCAGCGAGGAGAGCTGTTTGTTGCCATCTATGGCATTAGTGATGCAGGACTAGTTGAGCTTCTGCCAGATACCGTTATGGCGGAGGAAAAATGGCAGCAGATGTTACCGACCTGGACACGTCCCTATCGCTTGATTCAAGCTGAAGGCGGTTTAGGAATGACTGCTACGAGTTTGCTGGAGTTAGCTCACCTTGGCTGGCAACAAGAATTGCGCCCTGACTGGTCAACCGTCTTACCATTTTATGGACAGCATCCTGTTTCTGCTTAATGAGCTAACTCAATTAATACTTCCAGGAATAATCTCTGTAACGACTCGCCCACCGCTCACAACAACTGTTCGGTCCTGAAGCCTACCAACGGCTCTAGGACCTCGCAAATTCAGCGGCGGATTAGACTGGTTGTAGGTTACGTTCCCTTCAGCGACAACCTGTTGGTTGTTCATATTCCACGTCAAGCTATCTGAATCCAGTTCTGACTGGTTGCGCTGGCTGACTGCTGTGACGTTGCGATTCAGGTAAACGATTTTGCGGTTGATGTCCATGCGTCCCTGGTCAGCCGTCAGAGTGATTTGCTGTTGACGCTGCTGCACTGTGACAGGTTGGGTGGAAACTAGAGTCTCGTTCTGCAGATTCCACACCAGTAGGTTGCTGGTGACTACCACTGGAGGGTCTTGCAGAGCCAGGTTCGCTCTTTGCCTGAGGGTAGCAACTTTGGTCTTGAGATTGACTTCTGCTCGATCGGCGTTTGCTCGATCCGTTACTCGATTGCCATTCAGACGCTCAACCTGAATGCGGCGATCGCTCACAATCCTTTGGTCTTGTGGCCTCCAGGTCAAATGCTCAGCATTGAGCCGCAAAGCTGGGTCACGTGAAGTCGCAACCACTTTGCCTAATAGCTCTACTCGGCGATCCCGACTGTAGGCTCGCGCTTCTGTCGCCGAAACTCGAAGCTGAGGATGGGTTGCACTGAGATTGTTTCGCACAACCAGCAGATCCTCCTCAGGACGCCACTCTAGCTGATTGCCCCGCAACACCATTCCATCCCGCAAATCTGTGGCTACAATTTGTCCGTTTAGAACAACTTTTTCCCCATCTTGCTGCACTTCTCCGCTCTGGGCACGGATTTGGAAAACGGCTTTACCGTCTTGAAATAGCTCTCCCTCAGGGTTTTCAACTCTAGCAACCTGTTGATCCTGACTGTAAGTCGCTTGATCCGCTTCAATCTTCCAGAGCGTTTGCCCTTGGTCGTCTGCCTGGTTTAGGGTGATGTTGTTAAACGTCAGGTTACTTTCCAGGTTTTGCACCGCAGAACTGTCTTCTGCGAGTTGTTCAGATGCCCGATTGCCCCTCCTGCATCCAGGAAGGGTGACCAACAGCATTAGAACAACAAGCGACCACGCTACGGACCGACTCAAGGGCAATGGTTTGAGACGCATTCTTTTAACCTTCAGTCTGGTCGTCTGTAATGCCGATGCTAGAGAGGGGACGGTAGGTGTAGTTTTGTCGGGGCGTTTTCTGGATATCTTCTTTGATGTTATCTAAATCGATGTAGCGATCGGCAACATTGATCAAACTGTCGCTAGTCATCGAGCGAAGACTAACAACTTCGACGCGTACTCCGCGATAGCTGACTGCATCAACTGCATAGGCAAGATCACCGTCGCCGCTGACGAGAATGGCTGTGTCATAAGCGCCAACCAATGCCATCATGTCTACTGCGATTTCAACGTCCAAATTTGCCTTCTTTGAACCATCGGGTAGTTGTACTAAATCCTTGGAAATTACTCGATAACCATTACGGCGCATCCATAGCAGAAAACCCTGCTGCTTTTCATTGGTGCGATCGACTCCGGTGTAAAAGAAAGAGCGCAACAGGCGAGAGCCAGCCGTCAAACGGCAAAGCAGCTTAGTGTAATCAATCTCAATTCCCAACTGTAGGGCGGCATAAAACAAATTCGAGCCATCGATGAAAATGGCTACTCGTCCGCGATTTTCTAATACCTGCTCTGGTGTAAAAACAGAGTCATTTTCTACATTATTAAACATGGTTTTAAGACCTCATTTTATGAAAAAGTGAATAGTTTATAGAGCTGAAAGAATTTAGGCTGATAGGGGCGATCGCTTAATATAAAGCAGAAATCAGGTCTAAAGTGGATCTAAAGTGGAGGCTCAAGCCGTTGAAAAATGGGTTGGGGATCACCGAGCAACTGATTAGCTGGTAGAGTTCCCCAATCGGTGTGGATCGTAAACGGGACAAGGGCATTTGTATCCCGATTGTTAAAGTCAACAGAAAAACCGAGCTGTTGGTAGATTGCAGTACTGATGTCAGGAATAATGGGCGACAGCAAATAAGCCGCCAGCCTAACGGACTCTAAAACGCTGTACAGCACCCGTTCGACCGCAGCCTGATCCCCCTTTTTGTAAAGCGTCCAGGGGGCTTGCTCATCTACGTATTTGTTGCTAGCTCGAACTAGAGCTAGGATGCTGTCGCAAGCACGGCTAAATGCTAAAGACTGATACGCCTGAATGACCTGATTACCAAGAGCTAAACCCTTCGACTTGAGGATGTCTTCGATAGAGATATCTTCAGCAGAAACGTTGGGAACGCGGCGATCGCAATATTTCTGCGCCATCTTTAGAGTGCGATTGAGCAGATTGCCCAGATCATTGGCTAAATCAGCGTTGAGGATATTGATAAATCGAGTTTCGTTGAAGTCACCATCCCGCCCAAATTCAATTTCCTTAAGGAAATAGTATCGAACGGCATCGGAGCCATAACGGTTGGTCAACTCTACCGGGTCAAGCGTGTTTCCCAGCGTTTTACCCATCTTCTGCCCGTCCTTGGTCAAAAAACCGTGACCAAAAACTTGTCTTGGGATAGATACCCCTGCCGACATTAACATAGCCGGCCAGTAAACCGCATGAAACCGCAAAATGTCTTTGCCAATCAGGTGCAGATTCATTGGCCACCAGCGAGACAAGGCGTTGTCTAGCGTCGGCTCATCGTCGGGCTCAAGCAGAGCCGTAATGTAGGCTAGCAGCGCATCAAACCAGACATAGATCGTGTGCTTGGGGTCAACGGGCACCGGGAAACCCCAATCCACGCTGACTCGGGAAATTGAGAAATCCTGAAGACCACGTTCTACAAAGCTCAGCACCTCATTGCGACGACTCTCAGGCTGAATGAAATCAGACTGCTGTTGGTAAAGCGCCTCTAATGGACCCTGATATTTAGATAGACGGAAGAAATAATTCTGCTCATCGCGCCATTCCGCTTCCTTGTTGGTGTGAATCGAACAGCGGTGCCCCTCTAAAAGATCTCGCTCTTCCTTGAATTCTTCACAAGAAACGCAATACCAGCCCTGCTGCTGTCCCATGTAAATATCGCCATTCTGCCAGACGCGATCAAAAAACTCTCGCACAATCGCCTCGTGGCGGGGTGAGGTTGTGCGAATAAATCGATCGGGCTGGATGTTTAACAGCTTCCAGAGGTCTTGAAAGCTACCTGCAATCAAGTCGCAATGGTCTTGGGGCGATCGCCCTAATGCTTCGGCAGTACGTTGAATCTTTTGTCCATGCTCATCCGTACCCGTGATCATCAGGGCAGGAATTCCTTGAAGACGATGAAAACGAGTAATCACATCGGCTGCAATCGTGGTGTAAGCACTGCCAATGTGAGGTACATCATTTACATAGTAAATCGGTGTAGTTATTGAAAAAGTATGATTGCCCGTAGCGGTAGAACTCATGGAAATCTTAAACCGTACTCCTAAAAGCCGTCATCAGCTATTAAACAAAGAAAACTAGTACACGGATGCTGTATCGCTTATGTTTACCTTAGCTCTTCCAGCTTAGACGCATTGAACTGACACTAGGAGTAGCACGTAATTCAATGTGATAGTTGGAGTGTAAACATTCTCATTTTATGCGTAAACTTTACTCAAAATAATGCAAAAAATCTTAAGTTAACTCAGTCACGGTAACCGGATGCTCAGATATTGCTCAAATTAGAGTCAACGAGGACTAATATTGCTCAAAATAGGACGAGAGGTTGTGGAAGGGTATGAGCAATTTAAAAACGGATGAAAATCATTCCAGAGGACTAGAGCAAGAGCTTGAGAATCTATCGGTCTCTAGGGCTAGAGGTTAATTTGATAGTGTAAATTAATATTAAGCTCGTACTAATTCTAGTGCTTCTGTGTTGAGGTTGAAAGTCAAAGTTGCTTTTTTCTCCGTCTTAGCCTCCTCAAGCTACTGAATTCGTGGACATGGTAGTTGATTCCATGTTTCGCCAGCGACGAGTTAGCAGGATAGTTTTGATGGTTGCGTATGTTGCTGCATGATCCTCTGTTCATCTCCCGCCAACTGCTTACTGTCTTAGGAACCCGGCTGTTTGCATATCACCAAGATCAGGTTCCGCAGAGTAGTGCGATTCTAGTTGTGAGCAATCATCGCAGCTTTATGGATGCGCCCCTGCTGATGGCGGCGATTAATCGCCCGATTCGGTTTGCCTGTCATCACTACATGGGGCAAGTACCTTTAATGCGCGAGGTGGTGACGCGAATGGGCTGTTTTCCGTTAGATGCACCCCAACAGCGTCAACAGGCGTTTTTTGATCAGGCGACCCGACTTTTGCAAACTAAACAGGCTGTAGGTGTGTTTCCAGAAGGGGCACAGCCGATGATTCAGGTCACAGCAGCAGAAAAGTTAGGGGAGTTTCATCGTGGCTTTGCTCATTTAGCTTTACGTGCCCCAATTCAAGAACTGGCGGTTTTGCCAGTGGCGATCGCCTCGTACGAGGAAAGTATCAATTCTGCAGTCCCACTCAAGCTTTTGAGCTGGTTTGACCCATCCGAACCGCTATTTGACCAGGACGGTTGGCACCCAATGGTGGTTTACCAGCGGGTACATATTTTGGTGGGACGACCTTTGTGGATTACAGCGTCTCAGCGCCAAAGTTATCAGGGAAAGCAGGCAAGAACAGTCGTCGCAGATTTAACCGCTCATTGCCATTCAGAAATCAGCAGCTTGTTAAGCCAGGGTTATTAACATGTCAGCAATTCCTCGTCAGGTTTATTTCCGCACTCCTCGCAAAACTAAACCTGAAGCGCCTTTGTTTGTTTTCCTTCCCGGTTTAGATGGCACGGGTGAACTGCTGCGTGTGCAGACCGAAGGCTTGGAACCCACCTTTGATATTCGCTGCTTGGCGATTCCCCCAACCGACATGACGGGCTGGGATCAGCTTGCCGAACAGGTTGTGGCGCTAATTCGGACAGAGCTGGAGGGTGAGCATCATCGCCCTATTTACCTCTGTGGAGAATCGTTTGGTGGCTGTCTGGCAATGAAAGTAGCGTTGCGATCGCCCCAATTGTTTCATCGACTTATTCTAGTTAACCCTGCCTCTTCTTTTGCCCGTCGCCCCTGGATGCAATGGGGCTCGCTGGTTACTCAATGGCTGCCAGAGCCTCTATACGATTTGTCCTGCTATGGGTTGCTGCCGTTTCTGTCGTCGTTGGGGCAAATTGAGGCAGGCGATCGCCGTGCCCTGATTGAAGCAATGCTATCAGTTCCCCAGCAGGCGTCTATTTGGCGGCTGTCGCTCTTACGCGAGTTCAGGGTTACTGCCAATCAGTTAAAGCAGCTAAAACAGCCTGTTTTGCTGATTGGCAGTCGGCGCGATCGCCTTCTGCCTTCTGCCTCAGAAGTACAGCTATTGGCGCAACACCTACCCAATGCGAGGGTTCTGATTTTGCCTAATAGCGGTCATGCCTGTCTGCTGGAGTCAGACATCAATTTGTATCAACTGATGCAAGACCGCAATTTTATGGAGGACAGCCGTTCTATGAGTCCAGAAGGCTCTACGGCTGTACTGTCCACAGCCCCTTCGTAGCTTTTGCAAATGGGGCAGTGGCAAGTTCTGCCCCTGTCTCTTTTGATTGGCGTGGCTATAGCGATTAGTCCTAAGACCGCAGCGATCGCCGCAGTAGTTCTCGTTGCTGGGGTGACAGAGAGCCAATAATCTGTTTCGCTTGAGCGACATCCATTGTGCGTAGCAGTGATAGTAGCTCTGCTTGTAGCATTTCCGCAGTTGAGGAAACGGGTATATGTGACTCATCAACTTCTGGGTGTCGGCATACTCCAGCGTCACAATTCAGCCCCAACTGTCGCCAGTAAAGCGTTGGTACAACCCAGCCCCGTTGCCCAAAATATTCATGATTCAGCAGACTCGACTCCAGATATGCCTTGGGAGATTCGTACTGCTTTTGCTGCCGGGGATAGGGAACGGTAAAACAGCCAAACGCCTTGCGATATTCTTCCGAATCGAGCAGGGCTATAATGATTTGTTTTACTCCTTGCTTTAGCAAGATGTTGCTATAAAGTTCAATCTCCGTCTGGTCAAACGGTGCGCGACCCATGAAATGCTTAAAGCACCAATCCAGGAATTTTAGGTTAGAGCAATTAAAATAAAACGCTTTGAGATAAGCTTCAGACTGACCTAATTCTTTAAGAAATCGCCGTACTCCAATCTTATCGGTGAGAAAGTTTTTCTCTGCTTGCGCCAGACTTCTTCGCTCGAAACTGTAGGGCTGTCGTTCGAGAACTTGTTGATAAATCTGATGCAGCGCAGATTGCCGTTCTTCAACTGGAGAATGGCGACTAACTGTAACTGGGGTAACATTTTCCATACGAAAGACCGCTCCATTGATTGCGTTTAGGGTTGAATGGAATGGCTGAAGATCGCAGGTGTGGTTAGGAAAGCGTAAATTTAAGCGTGAGATTGGAGAGAGGTAATGACGCTCTCTAAGTAGGGGCGAACCAAGCTACTGCTTATAGCGGGTAAGTTGGTGTGAATCGCTTCTTGAAGGTAACGATAGGCCACCATACATTGAGCATTTTTCTTGTGGGCCACGAGAATGGTGTCCAACCAGGACATCATCTGCTCTTTAAAGAAAATTTCATCGTCCCGTAAGATTGATAGAGCAACATAACGAAGAACTTCTGTCATGTCGTATTGACAGCGCTGCCCATGTTTCTGAATCAGTTCTGGATAAACTTGGGCTAGTTTTCGCAGTGCTTGTAAAACCAGCTTTTGGTTTTGGTCACGTAAGTACTGATAAGTTTCCAGGCGAGTTGTATAGCTTTGAAGATAGTGCTCTAGGGGTTGGAGCCCTTGAGCATCAAGGTAACTGCCATCTGCCTCTAAAACTTTTTGCTCCAAAATTCGATTGAGAGTATGCATAACAAGCTGAGATCAAGTGAAGAGTGTGATCCAAACTGAGGGCTAAAGACCCTACCTGCAAATGCGGGAAAGGTGGCTAGTTAAAGCGACTCTAAGTTTAGGGGATTAGCTAGATAAGAGGTCTAAATTTGGGGGGATCGTGATAATTCTGTCGCTTATTTTCTAGACTGCCCTGGAGAGAAAGGCATTGCTATAAATTGATGTGTTTCTAAACAAGTTGATGTGATTCTTAATACGGGTCTTTGCCGTAGGGTAAAGTGATGGACGTGCCGGTAGAACGATTTGGTAGAAAGATCAGGTTTTAGAATGCATTCCGATTCAGGCAAGCAGCAGGTTGTGATCAAAATAGAGGCTGAGCTTTTAGAGCGGTTAGATCGGTTAACGGGCGATCGCAATCAAGCGATTGAGTCTGCCATTCGGCTCTGGTGTGACCAGCAGTCTAACAACGTGGGTAAGATACTGCAACGGTCGGCTCAGGTGCATCAGCAGCGCCATGACAATGACGAAACAGGCTGGTTAGTGTAGTTGGTCGATGTAGAGGGAGCGCAACCGTGGAAGTGTTTGCTCAGGCTTACGAATATGCCGCTACCAACGTAGGCGAGTTAATTACTGCACTGAGACAACACTTTTTGCTGGTGCTGGTGCCGCTGGCGATTGGACTGATTGTGGGTTTGCCGCTGGGGTTGTGGAGCGCGCGATCGCGTTCAGCGTCCACGGTTCTGATCAATGGCTTTAATGCGCTGCGGGTGATCCCCAGTCTGGCGATTCTATTTCTGGCAATTCCCTATTTTGGGCTGAGTTTTCAGTCAGCGGCGATCGCTCTTACCCTGCTAGTCATGCCCCCCATCTTAATTAGCACCGATGTCGCCTTTCGTAACATCGACCCGATGATCCGAGAAGCTGCTTACGGCATGGGAATGGCTCCGGGACAGGTACTTCGCCTGGTCGAGATTCCACTGGCGTTGCCCGTGATCATCGCTGGGATCAAGACGGCAACCGTAGAAGTGATTGCTAGCGCCACCCTTGCAGCTTTCATTGGAGCAGGCGGGCTAGGAAGTTTCATTGTCTTAGGATTTGCCCTTTACGACAATTCTGTTTTGTTGGTTGGAGCGATCCCAGTTGCGCTTCTGGCACTATTAGCTGAAATCGGGTTAGGAACATTGCAAAGATTTCTACAGCCACCTACGGGTTGAGCTGAATCACAAGCAAAGATGCGATTTGAACAAAAAATATCAGCCTTTATCAGCAAGTGCTCGCCTGAAGGATCTCTAGCTCGGATTGGGCAATTTATCTAACTGTCTCTTTTGAGCACGAGTAGTTTGTTGAATGCGTCTACCGGGATTTGCTGCCCATTCTAGGGCTAGCAATGCACCATTGATGATGAAGGCGAGTAGGGAGACGGCGATCGCCCCTGCCCAAATTTTGTCGTAGCGTCCTGCCTGGTTGATTCCGTCAAACAGCAGAGTGCCTAACCCGCCTGCACCAAACTTTGCGCCAATGGTGGCAATGGCGATCGCTACGATCGCTGCAATTCGCAGCCCCGCCAAGAAGATGGGCAAAATCAGCGGTACCTGAACTCGCCACCAGCGCTGCCAAGGACTCATTCCCATGCCTCTGGCTGCTTCTAAAATGGCTGGCTTAATCGATTGCAGCCCGACTGCCAGATTTCGTACCAGAATCACCTGTGTGTAGATCACCATTGCCGCAATGACTGACTGTGCGTCCAGTCCAAAAATCGGCACCAGCAGAATAATCAGTGCCAAACTGGGAACCGTGTAGAGAATCCCCAGCACTCCCAGAACTGGCACGTTTAGCCAGCGATAGCGGGTAATCAGCAGCGCTAAGGGGAGGGCGATCGCTACGGCAATGACCAACGTCAAACTCGTCATCTGGAGGTGCTGTAGCACCAGATTCCAAACGATTCCAGGATTTTTGAGGATGTAGCTCATAGGTAGAAGCTAGGATAGGTTGGCGCTGTCCAGTGGCTAAATTCTAGGCAACCCTAAATTCTAGGCATCAATGTTCAATGACTCATTCTCAGCGTTCGGATTTCAATTCCTACAGTCCTCACCAAGATTTGGTCGAGCAGCTAGATTTGCTGATTCGGGCACGCTACCCCTTACTCTACATCGTGGCTGCCGAAGAAGAACCCGTTGAGGCAGTTTTGCGTCAGGTTGCGGCTCAAGCTCAGCCAGCGCGAAAGCTGTTGCTGTGGGATATTGTGCGCGGTTGGGAAGACAGCGGCTCAGACAAAGGTTCGGTCATGGGTGCGCTGAATCGAATTGGTAAAGCAGATGTCGAAGAAACCACAATCTTTGTGCTACGAGATTTGCACCCTTTCCTTAAAAGCGCTACCAGCGACAAAAGTGCGCCCACTGTGCGGGAGCTAAAGAATCTGGCACGAGAGCTAAAGCGCAGCCGCAAGACCATTGTTTTGCTGAGTCATACGCTCTCCTTGCCGCCAGAACTCGTAGAAGAAATTACGGTCATCAATTTTCCATTGCCCAACGTCCAGGAAATTGACTACCTGATTGCTCAACTGGTCGCGCCCGAAAAGTTGAGGGTATCAGGCTTAGCCAAAGAGCAGCTTGTAAAAGCCTGTATGGGGTTAAGCCGCACCAAAATTCAGCGAGTTTTGGCAAAGGCGCTTGCAGCAAAACAGCAGGTGAATGAGACGGACATCGTGCATGTGCTGGAGGAAAAAAAGCAGGCGATTCGTCAAACTGAGATTTTGGAATTTTTTACAACTCAGGATTCGCTCAAAAGTGTCGGCGGGCTAGAAAATCTAAAGCTTTGGGTACGGATGCGACAGGGGGTGTTTACGGAGGAAGCGCGGCGGTTCGGAATTCCTAACCCAAAGGGAGTGCTGCTGGTTGGCATTCAGGGCACGGGCAAGTCGCTCTCTGCCAAAACGATCGCCCACGAATGGCGCTTACCCCTGCTGCGGTTGGACTCTGGACGGCTGTTTGGCGGTATCGTAGGCGAAAGTGAGAACCGGACGAGACAGATGATTCAGCTTGCAGAGGCGATCGCCCCCTGTGTTCTCTGGATTGACGAAATCGACAAAGCCTTTGGCAACATTACCAGCGGTGCAGATGGAGACTCTGGCACTAGCCGTCGCGTCTTTGGCAGCCTAATTACCTGGATGCAAGAGAAAACGGCTCCTGTTTTCATCGTCGCCACGGCAAACAATGTGCAAATTCTGCCTGCCGAACTGCTGCGAAAGGGGCGATTTGACGAAATTTTCTTTCTGAATCTGCCAACTGAGCCAGAGCGTGAGGAAATTTTTAAGGTGCATTTGCAGCGACTTCGTCCCAATCGGCTGCGAGAATTTGATTTGAGCCTGCTAGCTCGGCAAACCAAAAACTTTAGTGGTGCAGAAATCGAACAGGTGGTGATTGACGGAATGCATCGGGCATTTGGTCAGGGTAAACCTGGACAGCGACAGGACTTCACCACAGAAGACATTATTATGGCGATCGAGGAAACGGTGCCTCTAGCGGCGATCGCCCATCACCAAATCGAAGCACTCAAACGCTGGGCTGCTGAAGCTGGAGCCAGAACAGCCTCTAAAGATGTGCAGCTTACCGAAGAATTGAAGCGATATACCTTACAGCAAGGAATTCAATCTTTGGAAGTCGATTGAGCTATTTTGGAACTGAGTTTTAGTTCTTCATTCCTCTTTTCGCTATGTCACACTTCACCTGCATCAAAACTCAGCTCAAGGATCAAAATGCACTGATCAAAGCTTTAGCAGATATGGGTTTAGGGCAGGTTGAAGTGTTTGACACTGCCGAGCATCTTTATGGCTATCGGGGCGATATTCGTCCACAAGCGGCTGAAATAATTGTTCGACGACGCTACATTGGTCCGCTTAGCAACGACATTGGTTTTCAGCGCCAGGCCGATGGCACCTTTGAAGCAATCATTTCTGAATATGATCGCTCCAAATATTCTCAACAGTGGCTCAACCAATTAACCCAACGCTATGGCTATCACACCCTCATAGCAACTGCTCCCACGCAAGGTTTCACCATTGAAGAAGAGGAAATTCTAGAAGACGGCACGATTCGAGTAGTGGTTGGGAAATGGGTGTAGGAGATTCCGTAGGGGCGCAGCATTTAGTCAAGATATACTGCAATCATCAAAATTTTGCTGCCGCAGGCTTCGCCCCTAGCCGTCATGCCCGCCTTAAGCGGCTCTAACCTTGTCGAGCAGCTACTCCTAGCTGCTGGAACAGCATACTTGGCAGGTAAGCCCCCCCTCCAACCCACTCTGGAGTACTTCCTAGGTCAGCCAGGTGTTGGAAGGCTTCAAAAATATTACCTGCGACCATCGTATTTTTGACCCGACCGACAATTTTGCCCTTTTCCACCTTGTAGCCCAGGTCCAGGTTGACCGAAAACTCTCCAGCAAGCTGGTTTGACTGTCCTGCACCCAAAACCTGATCGACAATCAGTCCTTCATCCATGCTGGCAATCAAGTCTTCGGTAGAAGTGCCACCCGGAGCAACGCAGAAATTCACCATATCAGGGCCGGGACGCGACAATCCACCCCGAAAGCCATTGCCAGTCGGCTCCGTTTCAGTACGGGCAGCCCAGCGACGATCCCAGTAAAATCCTTTGACTGTACCCTGGTCAATGTAAGCTTTGCGGCGAGTCGGCGTACCTTCATCATCAAACGCACAGGCAGAAACGCCGATCGTGGGATCTTCAAACACGGTCAGGCGCTTGTCGAACAGCGTCTCGCCAACTTTATCGGCTAGCGGTGAAGCCTTTTGTGCCACAACCTGACCCGAAAGCACCGTTTCAAATAAGCCACCTAGCGAACTGGCTGCTGCTCTGGGGGTAAACAGCACAGGGAAAGAGCCGCTGGTAATGTTGGCATTTTGCTCTGCCCAGCGATATTTCTGCAGCAGTTCTGCCAGAATGCGGTCATAGTCAGGGATGCGATCGCGCCCCACGTCGTAGCTGTATGCCTGAAGAAAGTCTTCACCGCGCACCAAATTTCCTGAAATGCTGGCGCTGGTCGTCTGGCTAGCCCGCTCTGCGTACACGCCCTTGCTGGTAGCGATTTTTGCTTGCCCAGAGCGGACGTGAAAACCGACGTCTACGAGAATCTCTGAATTGTAATCGTGAACCGATTGGATCAGGCGATCGCCCACTTCCACCAGTTCCTGAGTCGCAGGCGGCACATAGCCCGAGTTACCCGCACCATTCTGACTATGCAGTTCATCAGCAAAGTTAAACTCGGCCACACTGCCGATTTCTGCCGTTTGCACCGCCGCATCGACCAAATCTTCGAGTCGAGTCAGGTCAGTTGAGCTAGCAAACCCCAACCTGCCATTGCAAATTACCCGCAGTGCTACACCTTTTAAGGCTTTAGTTTGCAGTGCTTTCAGCCGATTATTCTCAAACTCAATTGGCGTGTCTTGGCTAGACAGGTAATACACTTCTGCCGACTCAGTTCGTGGGGCAGCCAATTTCAAAATTCGCTCTAAGGTAGAATCGCTCACAGTGTTCGGGGGGTAATGGGCAAGGGAAGTATTCAGATCTTAACTAAACCAAAGCAGGCTCCCTATGGTGAGGGCGATCGCCGCTAGCGCCACCCAAATGAAAGCATTATCTTTGGTGTTGACCTGGCTCAGATCAATCGGTTCGGGGTCAGGTTGAGGGCGCGGACGAGATGGACGTTTGGCAGGAGTGGGATAGCTTGTGCCGCCTTTGTTGCCTTCAGACTCGTCTAGGGCTGCCAGGTCAGGAATTTCGCTCAGCCATTCGGGACGGGTCTTGAGTAGGGGGGCTTTGAGAATGTAGAGCAGGCGCTTGCCTTGCTTACGGGTTTCATAGTCGGGATGGCGGCTGACCGTTTCGCAAAGGGCGATCGCCTCTTGGCGTTGTCCTGCGGCCTCATAGGCAGTGATTAGCCAGACCAGTACCTCCCCACCAAAGGCGGTGTTTCGCGCTACTAGGCTGGCAGCTTTCTCTAAACATTGAACCGACTGGCGGTATGCCCCTCGCTCGAAGGACGCTTTGCCCGTCTGGTACTGCACCTTTGCAGCTTCTAGGTTTTCTGAACTCACGATTTACTCAGTCAAGAATTCGGTTAAGGATCGAGTCAATGCGATCGCTACTTCAATTTTAAAGGGCAACGGATTTTAGGTTGGGGCAGGCAGTTGCCAATCTAAAACCTAAAATTGAAATTAGGGCGAACTCTACCCGATGCAAAAACTCGTTTCAAGGCTTCGTCTTGAAATGGAGGGTAAGAAGCTCTGCCTCCTGAAACCAAATGGCAGAGACACTTTAAAGGCATTCCCAAGTCAAGCTTGGGAACGAAATATTGAAGGATCGTTTTTTGTTGATGGACTCTTGAGGTAGACCAATGCTCCAAGCTCTTAATCCGTTCCGCTCTAGTTGGCATAAGCCCTTGCTAACTCTCAGTACTCTAGCGTTGAGTGCCGCTGCTTTAGCCATTGATGCCTCCTCCGCAATGTCCGACACAGTTATCATTCGCGGGAATGGCACGATTCGAGTTAGACCTTCTGTAATCTACGATGACTACTCGTCTCGGACGACTATCCTTCGCACAGAACGCTACTGCTATCCCTATTACGGCGTGACTCCAATTAACGAGCGTCCTACTTCAGGACTGGTAAACTGCTCTTCTAGCGGCTCGACGTTAAGGAATCCAGTCATTGTTGACTCAACGATCATCGACTCGACATTGATCAATCCAGTCATCATCAACTCTGACCGGGTTAACACTAGAACGATTCGGATACGTTAGAAGAGTAGGTTCAATCAAGATAGAACGTTAGCGATCGCCCCTAGAGCGAGGACCCCGGGACATGGCGATCGCCCGTTTATCTACCATCGTCATCATGGCAGGCATATCGCGTGAGACTTTTTGTGCCAGGTTAAGCTCCGACACGGCTATGTCAAACGTTTTGCCGCGAGTCATGCAATAGCCAATGTCCTCCACTTCTGCCCAGGTCAGGTCGCTCTCGACGTAGGCTTTAGTCATCGCAATCAAGAGATCCTGGTAATTGTTGCCTTCCTCCAGCGTCAACATCGTGTGAGGAATATCCAAAATTCGGTCAAATCGCTGATACCAGCATTTGGGCTGATATTTAACGCCTGACTCAAATAGCGATCGGTGATCATGATTGCCCACTGCAATATCACTTTCACTGGAAATTGCAAACGTGGGGGCGATCGGACCTCGACGCGATCGCTTCAAAATATCCGTTCCCATCAACAAGAACACTCGCAGCGCCGGAATCATAAATCCGTTGTAGCCATATCGCGCTGCCTCAGGCTTGGGATTCACCCACTCGTTGTAAGAGTCGAGATTGCGAACAAACAGGTCAATGACCTTACTGCTACTGCTGAGAAATGCAGCATACAAAACGGCACGAGAAATCACTTGAGGACGCTCTACGGCTAGCCAACCCGCCAACGTTCCCCCGCCCGATAAGCCACCCACCACAACCTGCCCACCCAGCGTTTGGGCGAGCTGAAGCCACTGCAAAGCAAACTTTTGGTAATCTTCGGCTTTGGTGGGCAGCGGGGGTGGATTATCTTTACCCCAATCACCCGCTAATCCGTGTCCTGGCATTCGCGGAATTAGGACGTTGTACCCAGCCCGAAACAGTGCTTCTGCCATTGGCACAAACTGATATGGTCCAGCCGTAAAGCCATGAAAAAACAGACAGGTTTTGGCAGCAGGCGCAGGTTGAAAATAAAAGCGAGAGCGACAGGCTTCATTGCGGACGGGCAATGCATCTTCACGGGCTTTGATGTCACGGACTACAGCTGAGGTGATAGCAGAGTAGCTGGGCATAGGGAAGTTGAGGAAGAGAGGGGTAGAGGTGATGAATTGCCGTTCTGGTCACACTCGCCAGTCGCGAACGTGATGCACAACTTGGGAAATGTTATAAATTAGACCTCCATCATTGTATGAAGGTTCTAATGGAACGTCTTTAGCCGTTTCGGGCGATTCTCTCTAGCCTTGTCGGAGGATGCTCAAGACATAAATTCTGATGCAACTAGCATGGAGCCAATTCCAGCGTCAGTAAAGATTTCTAGCAGCAGAGCGTGGGGAATGCGTCCGTCGATGATGTGGGCCGCTCGGACTCCTTGAGCGAGCGATCGCACACAGCAATTCACTTTAGGAATCATTCCGCCTGACACGACCCCCGATTCAATTAACTGACGAGCTTGTTGAATATCCAGTTTGGCAATCAGGCTAGACGGATCGTGATAGTCCTGCAAAATTCCGGGTGTGTCAGTCAACAAAATCAGTTTCTCTGCACCCAGTGCTGCCGCCAGTTCACCTGCCACGGTGTCAGCGTTAATGTTATAAGCCTGTCCCGTATCATCCGCTGCCACACTAGAGACAATCGGAATGTAGCCGGAATTCACCAAGGATTCCAGGACGCTGGCATCAATGCTGCTGACATCCCCTACAAAACCGATTCCTGCGTCATTTTGAGGACGCGCCTTAATCAGATTGGCATCCTTGCCACACAGCCCGATCGCAGAGCCTCCTGCCTGGTTGATTAAGGACACAATTTCTTTGTTGACTCGACCGACCAGCACCATTTCCACCACATCCATTGTGGCAGCATCCGTTACCCGCAACCCGTTCTTAAATTGCGGCTCAATGCCTAATTTGCCCAACCAAGAGTTGATTTCGGGTCCGCCACCATGAACCACAACAGGACGCAAGCCAACGCAAGCCAGAAACACAATATCTCGCATCACTTTGGCTTTGAGCATGCTATCTTTCATTGCTGCGCCGCCATACTTGACCACTACAGTGCGTCCGGCAAACTGCTGAATGTAGGGCAGGGCTTCACTCAGGACGCGGACACGAGTTGCTTCGGCTTTTTGAATGTATTCGCTATCGAGATAGTCTTCGCTGATCATCGGCAACTGAATTTTGTAGAGGGGTTGAATGCAGTTTAGAGGAGGTTGCCACACTCAACAATGTCAGATTTAACTTTTAGGTGAACGGCGATCGCTCGGTTTGATTGTTTTGTCTATTTCTTCCAAAACTCGACTGGCGACATAGCTAGGCGGAGCGCTGCCATTGATTCTGACGCGCACGTCAGCCTGAGCATAGAGGTGCTGTCGCTGTTCCAGGAGGGTTTGCAGCTTTTGCATTGGGTCGGGGGTTTGCAGCAGTGGGCGGGTCGTGTTGCCCTTGAGCCGCAGGTAAAGCTGATCGATGGGCACGTCTAGCCAAACCACAATGCCGTGATGCAAGTAGCTCCAGTTTTGCCGCTGAAGCACAATGCCACCTCCGGTGGCGATCGCCAGTCTTGTGTAAGCCGATAATTCTGACAATACCTGCGTTTCGATCCGTCGAAATGCTTCTTCGCCTGACTCTGCAAAGACTTCCGACACTGACTTTCCAGTTAACTGCTCAATCATGGCATCGGTATCAAAAAAGCGATACTTCAACCGTTTTGCCAAAATGCGTCCGATGGTTGTCTTGCCTGCCCCCATCATGCCAACCAGATAGAGGTTGACCCCCTTCAACAGATGCTTCTCGGTCACATCGCTGAGTGGGTTAATTTCGTATGAAGATCCTGCCATTGTTCCTGCCACAGCAAATTCTTAAGATTTAGTTTATCGAGATTATGGCAAGATTACAGGTCGCTTTTGTGGGCATTAGGGATTAACGACGGGGGCGATCGCCTTCAGCTTCAAAATCGTCCTCAAAATCCCAATCTTCCTCGTCTGAGTCTTGATGGGAAGCGGGTTCATTATCCAGTTCATCGAGCGATCGCGCGGGCGGAATGATTACCCGATAGTCTGCGTCGTACACCGATTCGGTTTTACCCACGCCAGAGTCACTCGGCTCTCGATAGCTATAGGAATAGACCGAACCCGACTGATAGCTAGTCTTGGGATCTCGGCGCACCTCATAGTCCGTTTGCTGCGGCTGAACAGGACTTGGGGGAGGCGCATCCGGCTCCTCTTCCCAGTCCTCCCACTCTTCCCGTTCCTCTGGCTCCTGAATATAGGTTTGGGAATTGTAGGACGAACTCGAATAGGATGAACTCGCTTGAGGACTTGCCTGAGCAGGTGGCGTATCTACAGGTTCCTCATAATCCTGCCAGTCTTCCCACTCTTCTACAGGAGCACCAACATTTTCCCAATCATTGCTAAAGTCAAAGCCTGACTTAGGTTTAGGCGATGCTGACTGGGTGTAGCTGGTGGTTGTGTTAGTGGAAGCTGCCCCTGCTGTAGCAGCAGTTGAATAAGACGAATTCTGCGATTCAGCCCAGCCTTTGTCCCACGATTCATCGGCTGAAGTAGAACGGCTGGTTTCGCGTGGGGCAGCAGGACGGCGAGTGCGCGGGGCAGAAAAAGTACTAGAAATTCCAAATAGTGCTGCGATAACCAGTGTAGTGAAGGCTCCAGCAGCGATCGCCCCTACCATCCACACTGCCAGCGGAAATGCCTGCGTCTGTACTCCCAAAATCACCAGCGGCACCGCAGGCGACCAGTTTTGCAGAGCAAATAGCGTTAACCCTCCCAGGATGGCAAGCAGCAGCGCAAGGCGAATTACTGGCACGGCTTATCCTCCAGTGGGCGATCGACTGTGAATAATCGGACAGCGGGCAATAGACGGTAGGTATTCACAATCCTCAGTATAGGATTGATGGCGCAACCGTTGCATCAAGGGAAGGAGGAAGGGGAGCGATGCGAAGCGATTCCCCCTTTGGGAGAATCGCGCCTCTACATCTACGCTTCATCTCCCAAGTGTCCTTCCCAGCGCTTGATTGGTACACAATTGATGTCTAACTGATCGAGCGCTCTAGCTACAACAAAATCGACTAAGTCCTCAACGGTTTGAGGATTGTGATACCAGGCAGGAATGGCAGGAACGATTCTAGCTCCGGATTCTGCCAGAGTGGTTAGGTTTCGCAGATGAATCAGGCTAAATGGTGTTTCGCGGGGCACCAGCACCAGTTTGCGCCCTTCTTTAAGCTGCACATCTGCCGCCCGTTCTAACAGGTCAGAACTGAGTCCTGCGGCTAGTTTGCCAATGGTACTCATGCTACAGGGCATAATCACCATACCCAGGGTGCGGAATGAACCACTGGCAATGTTTGCACCAACGTCGCCCCAGGGATGACAGTGCAGTTTGCCGCCCGTTTCAACCTGGGCTTGCGATCGCCAAAACTGCTCTTGCTGAACAGCTTCTAAAGGCATTCGCACATTTTGCTCAGCTTGCCAAACCATGTAGGTCGATTTGGAGGCAACTAACTCAACCGAGTAGTCTGCCTCCAGCAAATATTTCAGGGCACGAACGGCATAGATTAGTCCAGAGGCTCCAGTAATTCCTAAAATTAGCGGTTTGTTTGAAGCCGATGTTGCAGGTGAAGTTAGAGACACGCAATTACACAGAGCAATGACACCAGGGAATACCCCTGTTTTTAATCATAAGCCTCTGATGGTTGCTCGTTTTCTGGCTCTAGCTCCGGCTCAAGGGGTGAAACATCATCTACATCGTCATCGGTGGCTTCACTGCCGCCACCGACCGCCACTAGGTCAATCTGCTGACGATAGTAGTCCACGCTCTTGACTTGAACTTCAACGCGATCGCCCAGTCGGTACTGCTTGCGGTTTTTGCGCCCGACCAGCTTTTGCTGACGAGAACGGTACTCATACCAGTCATCCTTCAGGGAACTGACGTGTACTAGTCCTTCGACTAGCAGTTCCTCAATTTCCACAAAAAAGCCGTAGGACTGCACTCCAGTAATTAGACCGTGGAACACTTCCCCGGTGTGCTCCTGCATAAATTCGGCTTTTTTCAGCCCTTCCAGGTCAGCTTCGGCTTCCTGGGCCAACTTTTCTCGCTCACTCAGATGCACCGCAACCGCAGAGAAATGTTCCTCTAGCTCACTTTGAATTTCGGGCGGCAGCACATTCCAGGTGATCTGCCCGTGACAAGAGCTGCTGCGGAGATCCACTGATTCTTTAGAGCGAGTTGAACGGCGATCGCGCCCAAATTCAAACACCGCGTTCAGCACCCGGTGCACCAGCAAGTCGGGATAGCGGCGCATCGGCGATGTGAAGTGTGTATAGCCCTGCTCCAGCGCCAATCCAAAATGATTTCCCGGCGTAGTGCTGTAAATTGCAGGCTTAAATGTAGACAGCAGCAGGTAGGTCAATACTTTCTCTGCTCTCGATTCAGCAAACTCCCGCAGCAACCGTTGATAGTCACGTGGATGTACCGCATCCTCTTCTTCCAGGTGAGTGTCGATACCCATATTGCCTACCAACTTCAGCAATTCCTGCACATCAGCAGGGTCAGGGGTACGGTGAACTCGATAAATTCCTGGCACCTGGAGTGCCTGAAGGTGAGACGCAACTACCTGATTTGCCAGAATCATCAGTTCCGTAACGATAGAACGGGCTGGCAGTAGGGACGAAACCACCATTGCCCCCAACGCTCCCTCGTCGTCATACTGAAACTTGGGCGAAAGGTATTTGCCGAGTTCTGGGTTGCTTTCATTCGGAAAGATTTTTTCGGGCAGGTTTAGCTCAAATGCACCCCGCTGCCGTCGCTGCTCTCGAATGGCTTGACTCAGAGCAAACAGTTGATCTAGCAGTTCAAAAACGGGCGTAAACTCCTGTAGCTCCTCCAGAGAGGGCAGCGGATAGCTCAAGGTTGGATCTGTTTCGGGAGATTGGTTACGCTGCAAAATCGCCTGAACTTGCTGGTAGTTCAGCTGATGGTGAATTTGAATAGCGCTGGGCTGGATTTCAAATTCGAGCAATTGTCCGGTCTGATCCACTGTCAGCAATACCGAAATCGTGAGGCGGTCCTGATTCGGTGCTAGAGCACAGCAGCGGCGAATTTGCTCTGGAAACATTGGCAACACGGTTTCGCCTAGATAAACCGACGTGCCTCGCCGCTGAGCTTCTACATCTAGCGGCGACTGAGGTTCTACATAGAAAGCGACATCAGCAATGTGAACGCCAATGCGCCAGCGATCGCCATCGAGTTTCTCCAAGGTCAAAGCATCATCAATTGCCGGTCCGGAGGGTGAACTTGGTCCATCAATGGTAATTGCAGGCAAGCTACGTAGGTCTAGCCGCTTCTTTAAATCGCCTTTACGCAGCTTGGTTGGCAGGGCTTTAGCCGCTTCTATCACCGTTTCAGAAAAGCTACGCGGCAAGTCATGTTTGCAGCAAACAATGTCAATATCAGAAGCCGCCTGAGCATCACTTCCTAAGATCTGAGCAACTCTGCCAAGGGGCGGCAGTTGCCCCAGAGGGTAGCGCAAAATTTCAACGTGAACCAGCTGATCAACCGCATCTTCCAGTTTGCCGCCATTCGATTTAAGGTCAAGCTCAAACAGCAGTCGATCATCCAAAGGAACAGCGCGATAGCTGCTGTCTGCCTGTTTAACCCTTGCCAATACTGAAGAGTTAGCCCGCTCTAAAATCAACCGCACCTCTCCTTCAGGGCTGCGTCTGCGACTACCTTCCTTAGTCACTTTGACCAGGACGCGATCGCCATTCCAGGCTGTATTCAGTTGGCTCTCGCGAACGTAGATATCCTCAGCCCCTTCTTTGTCTTGAATGGCAAAGCAAAAACCTTTACTAGAGCAGCGCAGCTTGCCCTCAACGACATCTTCTTCAAATACGCGGCGGTATTTGCCTCGCTCCTTCAGTAAAATGCCGATCTTCTCCAAAGCATCCAGGGCAATTTGTAGCTTACGGATACTGGCATCATCCTCACAATTGAGCTTTTTTTCTAAAGCTTTGGGGGCTACTAGTTTGTCATCCGTAAAGTTTGCCAGCAGCGACGCGATCGAAAATTCCATGCAGCGATTGATCCTTCTCTGTAAGTTTGGTGTTTTGACCTTGTTCTTTTGCTGTCTTAGTGAGCCACGAGCCTGTCTTGAGTAAGCTCATTGCCCTCTTTAATGCTCTCACGAGCCTAATCTGAACTTGGCGATCGCAGTATCAAGCAGCTCAAAGTCCTGCTTCTGCGTAGCCAACCTTCTCACCGCTGTTGCAGCTTTCCTTGCAATCAGGGCATGAAAATCAAACAATGACCCGAAAAGCGATTGCATCGTTCGTTCCATCAGTCTGCTGAAATGCTTTAGCTCCGCAATCTGAAAATGGGAGCGATGACATCAATGACAGCAATGAGTGGGCGACAGTGCAGCTAAGGGGGGACAACGGTAGCTAACACCGAATTAGGTCAACTATGTTGGAGAAGTGCAAAAAACTTCGGCTAATTTGCACTCTGTACACTGTATTTATATTTCGTAATTAGCGCGAAGCTGTCAAATCCTGCCGAAAAATTTACTTAGATTCATAATATATCTATCTTGAAGTTCTAATTAGAGTGCGCCTCGCACAGCCAATTCACCCTGCATCTATTCAGAACTAAACATATAGCGATAGTCGAAATAGCCGTGACTCCAAAACTCACCGTTGTCCAGTCACGATATACGCTACACGCTTACCAATATTTGTAGCGTGGTCTGCCATCCGCTCCAGGTGACGAATCACTAACACGAGCAGCACAATTGGCTCGATCGCCCCCTGAATGTTGGTTTGGTTTGCCAGCAGCGTATACAATTCCTCGTAGTCTGAATCAACGTCATCATCCTTGACCTTGATATCCAAACCTGATTCTGCATCCAGATTGGAAAGTGCTGCCAGACTCATCGCCAGCATTGCCCGACAGCGATCAGACATCACCTGCACCCGATCCATGCAGGGATGAACTGGGTAAGGAAACAGCTTCATCGCAATTTCTCCCAGATCATCAGCATAGTCGCCAATTCTTTCCAAATCGCGCACAAGCTGCATGAGAGCACTAAGCAATCGCAGATCTTGAGTCACAGGAGCCTGAAGCGCCATCAGATTCACGCAGTCAAGCTCAATCTGTCGGTAGAATTGGTCAATCTGCTTATCTTGTTGGGCAATTTGCTTGGCCGCATCTAGATCTCGCTCAAATAGAGCTTTGCGGGCAAGCCAGCAGGAATTTTCGACTAGCGCACCCATACGTAAAACGTCACGCTGTAAGCGCCTGATCTGTCGTTCAAACTGAATTCGAGTAGGTTGAGAAGCGTTCAAGGAGATTCTCGCGAAGCTTAGGTGCGGTAGATACAGAAACGTGAAAATTCACAAATCACGAAAATTGGATGATTTGATAACCCTAAAAGTCCCCAAATTTCCTAAAAGTCCCCAAATTTTAAGTTTTCAAACCAGTATAGACATTTCAACAGGAAGAGAGCAGATAAAAATGTATGGAGCAAACAGAACCGAAGCAGACAGGGTAAAGCCGAGAGGGGTTTTAGCGGGTTAGCGATAAGACAGCACAGGTTAAGCTTGCCTCTGTTACATCATGTGACAAATTGTTCAAGAATGACGTGATTTAGCCGACAGTGATGAACGTTGGCGCAAAGCCTACGAAGTAGAACATATTGCCCATCAAATCAGGAGTTTTTCAGCTATGTCATTATCAGATACCCAAATCTTTATTGCATTGGTCGTTGCTTTAATCCCTGGCGTTATGGCGTTTCGGCTCTCTACAGAGCTCTACAAGTAACGCTCTGTGGCGCGAAGCGCTACCCCGTTCATAAATTCTGGGCGTAGAAATTTATTTCCGCGTCCAGAATTTGTATAGGGAGACTGAAATCAGTTAGAGATAAATGGATTGTGAGAGGTACATTTTTTCAGTGTAACGCTCACAATCCATTTGAAGTTGCTATACTTCAGCTCACAACGGCTCACAGAGTTATAGTCATTTTCTAGAAATGCCCGAAAGCTGTCTTTAATTTTCAAAAGGAATTTTCAAAAGGGTTGCTTTTACTGTCCCATCTGATCTAGCCTCAACCTGTTAGTTCAGCTCATACCCCTTCGGGGTGTTTTGATTCCTTTTCCGAGGCGAGTATGCTCTCAATTAGGGGTTTTCTCGGATTCGGCAGTCCCCTTGGATAGAGCAATATTCAACATCATGAACGCAACCCAGCCCTCTAGACCTCCACTCCACATCGCGCCCCCCGCTCAACGCTCTGTACCTCGGACAAGGCGACAACCGCAGCAGCGCCACCAACCCCATCAAGTTGTGGCGACTGAAGTTGGAGTAAAGCTGGCAGTGAACGTGGTTTTGGCGATCGCTGCTGTTTCTGCTTTGGTCAAGCTCATTCCCTACAATTTGACCCAGCAAGCAAAGCTGCGTGAGCTAACGACTGAGGTTGCTGCGGTTGAAGGGCGTGTTGATCAGATCCAGACAGACTTTAACCGACATTTTGATCCGCGTCAGGCGACCAGTGTGATGCAGGAGCAAACTAGCAGAATTGAACCTGGGCAACGTCCTATCGTCTGGGTTGATCCGCCTAGCTCCGACTCTAGTGCGCAATGACACAACGAGGGATTGGGAGATTGAAGGGAGTCCCTCCCTTGGCACGGGTAGTATGTCTCTAGTAGCCTTGGCTACACAGGCAGCTATTCTGTTTTGACAGCCCCCCTTTCGGTCATGGCGATTCAAAAATTTCCGCTGGCAACTCTGCAAAAGGTTAGACAGTACATCAAAAATACGTTAGTCCTACCCAAGTCGGAGCAACATTGGACTTGGACTAGCTCTAAGTCGGCAGATGAATTGCCTGAACCAAATTCTTTAGATGCTCTAGGCGACTTGTTTAAGTTTGGGGGAGTGATTGAAAGCCAGTTGACCTCTCCTAGACCGTCTGGTCATTGGCTAGTTAGCACCCTTAACCCTGGCACCGCCCTGGCAAAGCTGCCGGGATTGAAGCTGAAACCAGGATTTCGGCTCATTAGCTATCTCTACCGAGCTGAGGTAGACGGTGCGGGGGTTGTCTGGGCAATTCCAGAGGCGTTTGGGACGACAGCCCAGCTTGAAAAGGCGATCGCCGCCGCGGGCGCTCTCGATCAACCACCTAAACCCGAATCGGCCCTGACAGATTTTATGCAGGCGATTGAGGGCGATCGCTCTCCTCAGTCTTTTATCATCGCCTCACTCCTACGGCGAGAATTGCTAGAAATTGGGGCACTAGGTCAACACCGCAACTGGAGCCATCACCGTTTAATTGATGAGCCACCTGCTCAGGTCAACTGGCAGTGGAGCACCGAGCAGCCCAAAGACCTCTCGCCTAAAGTACGGCTCTTGCCAGACCAGGCAGCAATCGAGTTTTTTACTTGTCGCACTGTTGCCCCTATTGCCCTATTTCGTCACATCGACCAATACTTGCCGGGTCAATACAAGGCTAATAGCATCGATCGAGTCGTGGCGATCGCACAGCGATAAGGAATGCAAAATTCAACTATTGCCACAAAAGGCTAATATTTAGCCAGAAAGCCACTTGATTTTGGTGATTAAACCGAAATAGAACGATTTTCTACCTAGAGAATGACTTACAGCTCAGCTTAATGATGCAAAGTTAAGTTCATAAGCAACAGCAACCCTCGCTTTGGGGACGAACTTTTCAAACAGTATGAACATCGATCACGTTCATTTCTATGTTGAAGACGCAATAGCGTGGCGCGATTGGTTTGTTTATACTCTCGGCTTCTACTCAATTGCAGGGCACTCTACGCTTCACACTCACACAGAGGTTGTTAGAAACGGCAAAATCCACTTTGTCATTTCGTCACCGCTGACTGATTCTAGCCCCGCCTCTGACTATCTCAGCTTGCACCCTGCTGGCATTGCAGACGTTGCTTTTCAGGTTGTGAATTTAGAGCAGGCGATCGCTACCGCAACTGCTCACGGAGCGCAACTGCTGCACCCCATTCAAATAGAACAGCAATCTCAAGGCTGTTTGAAATGGGCCAGCATATCCGGTTGGGGCGACCTGACGCACACTTTAGTAGAGCGATCAGGATTTACATCCCTACTCCCTCACCGGGCTGAGCCAGGACAGGAAGTTGAACAACTCATCAGGCTGGATCTGAGCCAGTATCTTTCCACCCAACAAGAGGTGTTACCCAACTTCATTGACATTGACCATGTCGTGTTGAATGTTGCAGCCGGAAGTTTAGCAGACGCTGTACTTTGGTACGAAAAAACATTGGGATTTGAACGACAGCAAACCTTTGCAATCCAGACAGAACGTTCAGGTTTGTCCAGTCAGGTTCTAGTTCACCCCGAAAGTGGGGTAAAGTTTCCAATCAACGAACCTGCTTCAGCGACCTCCCAAATTCAAGAATTTTTAGATGTTCATCAGGGTTCTGGAGTACAGCACATTGCCCTCCAGACTGAGGATATCGTGCAGACCATTGCCCATCTGCGCCAACGGGGGCTAAACTTTCTGCCCGTTCCCCTCACTTATTACAGCCAGTTGCGCCAGCGACCTGGGTTTTGCCTAGCAGAATCAGAGTGGCAGGCGATCGCCCAACAGCAAGTGCTAGCAGACTGGTCAGAAGACACCCCCCAGGCAATGCTGCTACAAGCTTTCACTCAACCAATCTTTGAGCAACCTACCTTTTTCTTTGAGATCATTGAGCGCCAAACCTACTGCTACGCCGAACGTTTGACCCAGGCAGAAGGATTTGGGGAAGGTAATTTCCGAGCCTTGTTTGAGGCGATCGAACGTGAACAGATTAAGCGTGGTAATCTTACTTAGAGTTAGAAATTAGAAATTCAAAATTTCAACTAAGAGACTTCCCCACGCTAAGCCTCTAAAAACTTCTAATCTTGCAAGACATCTTCAGCTCTAACAGCTAGACCTTAAGAGCCTAGTAGAGAAGAGCTTAATAAGGTGCAAATCGTCAGAAGTCTCTTCAGCTTTTCTTTTAAATTTTCAAAAAGGCTAGACAACACTAGGTTTTGGTGGTACAAATGTTCTATGGAGTGATCCGTCGCTCTTAGCCACCGCTCCCAACACTACTCCTATGGAACGCCTTACTGAAGTCCAGCAACAGCTTTATGATTGGCTAGCCAGCTACATCAAAGAATATCAGCACTCTCCTTCTATTCGGCAAATGATGAAAGCGATGGGGCTTAAATCTCCCGCTCCTATTCAAAGCCGTCTTGAGCATTTGCGAACCAAAGGCTACATTGACTGGACAGAAGGCAAGGCAAGAACAATTCGGCTGATCCACAGCATTGCTCAAGGTGTGCCAATTAGGGGTGAAGTTTTTGCAGGGGGTGCGCTTGAACCTGCTACTGATGACGACACGACCTATCTTGACATTGCAGGGCTACAGCTTCGTCCCCAAGACTATGCGCTAAGGGTCACAGGAGACAGCATGATCGAGGCAATGATTGCCGATGGTGACTTTGTCATCATGCGCCCTGTGCAAGAACCCGACCGCCTGAAGGATGGCACCATTGTTGCTGCCCGAGTTGAAGGAGCAGGCAATACGCTGAAATATTTCTATCGCGAACAAGATCACGTTCTGCTAAAGCCCGGAAATTCCAAGTATGACGTGATCAAAGAACCCCTAGAGAGAGTTACAGTTCAAGGCGTCTTGGTTGGCGTATGGCGTGACTACGGTTCCATAAAATAGTTGAAATAGCTCTGAGATTGGCTTCTGAGATTGGCTATTGACTGAGATTTGTTGGAACAAGTATGTGGCTTAACAAGCGGGGGATCTGCTAGCAGATCCCCCGCTTTCTAGATCTAGGTATCTAAGAGGCGAACGACTTTACAATTCTTTGAACAAGAGGGTCTCAAGCGTCAGGTCGCGTAGGAAATCTTTAACTGATGACTTTCCTTAAACCCTTATTCCTTACACCCTCAATTAATTCTCATGTCTTCACTCATATTGGATCAGACGTATTACTATCATTAAGCTGTTAGACTCTGTTTCAAGGTTGTTGCTTTCATGACTACCTTGACGTGTGTTCTACCTTACTGGCAATTTGGATTGGTCATCCGCAAGAGTGAGGTTTTAACCAATGCGCCAAATTAACTTTGTAATTATCTTTGTCTTCTGCCTGGCTCTCGTCCTGTTTGGGATTGAGAATACAGAACCTGCTGTCATTCATGTTGTTGAAGGAGTTGAGCTACAAGCGCCCCTGTCGGTTGAGTTGCTTTTGGCAATGGGAATTGGGGCAACATTAGCCTGGGTCTTTAGCGTTTGGACGCAGATTCAGCGGGTGTTGGAATCAGGGAGAGAAATTCGTCAGCGTGACGTTCGAATTGAAGAGTTGGAGCAAGATGTACAGCGCTATAAGGTAGAGCTAGAAGAGCAGCAACGGCTTTTGCCTGCCTCCCAATCTCGAACTGAAGATGTCGAAGTCACTGAGGTGTTTGCAGCTAAATAGCTTGTCTACCCTGCTAGATGCTGTTGACGATAATGCTACCAATGCTATTGATGATGAATGCTTCTGCCCTAATTGATCCGCTCAGCCCTTGGAGCCTGTGGGTGCCGCTTTTGTTTCTCAACCTGATTGTGATAGCAGCGGTGTATTTTGTCCGGATTCGTATCAGGTAAGCTTCTCTCCTATGACCCAATCCCTGGCACAAAATGCGATCGCCCTGCTGATTGACCTGGCAGAGCGAGGAGAAGTAGATCCCTGGGATGTGCAAGTGATTGAAGTCATCGATCGGTTTCTGAGTCAACTCAAACCGACGCAAACCGTCGAGTCAGGTCGAGCACCCTATGAGGCTGACCTATCGCAATCAGGACAGGCTTTCCTGTATGCATCGATGCTGGTTTTGCTGAAGGCAGACAGTCTGGCTCGCCTGGAGGCAGGAGCCGAAGCAGAGATCGTCGAAGAACCTGAATTGTTAGATGAGGCAGGGGCAGGTCAACCCTTGCCGCTGCATTTAGAGCGACGGATTCGGCGACGGGCGGTGGCCCGTCCACCCCAACAGCGGCGGGTCACGCTCCAGGAGCTGATTGCTCAACTTGAGCTGATGGCGACCGCAATGGTGGATCAAAAGCCCCGTTCGCGGGTGCGCCGCCCTCGCTCACAATCTCGCTCACAGGCGGTGCGGGCGATCGCCCAGCTTGCTCACCAGGAAAACCTGTCAGAGGTTGCAGCCGCAATCGACCAGTTTCTTGCTGAGCATTGGGATGAGATTAGTCAGGGGCAAGACTGGCTAGATTTTGAGTCGCTTCTAGACGTTTGGATTAATCCAACTGGAAATGGAGTGGCAGAATTTACTAAGCCTGTTGATTTGCACAGTCATTCTCCTCAGGGTGATCGGGTTGCCGTGTTTTGGGCACTGCTGTTTCTTTCGTCCCAATCCAAGGTGGAGCTATCTCAAGAGGAGTTTTACCAAGATTTGAAAGTTCGGAGCTTAAGCCGTGATGCAACAACTGAGCCAGAATTCCCAGCGATCGCCTTGCCAGACTGAAGCGATCGCTAAATCTTTCACTCGCTGCGGGTGATATTGAACGTCGTGCAACTGTCTTGCCTGTAAGCTTTTCTGCAGTTTCCATTAAGTAAATTCCGGTTTTGCTAACAGGCTTAATGTAGATTGTGCAAAATTGCTATTTTGTATCCAGTAATTCCCAGAGATTATGGAAAACTGGAACAAGTTGACCAAATCGACATCAACTAAGCAGAAGCTAACCTAGCCCAGGATTGAGAGAAAATACTTATGAAAGCCATGATTCTGGCAGCAGGTAAGGGTACTCGTGTACGCCCTATTACCTACACCATCCCTAAGCCAATGATTCCGATTTTGCAGAAGCCAGTAATGGAGTTTTTGCTGGAACTACTGCGTCAGCATGGCTTTGACGAAATCATGGTGAACGTCAGCCATCTTGCCAACGAAATCGAAGGCTATTTTCGAGATGGTCAACGATTTGGCGTTCAGATTGCCTATTCCTTTGAAGGGCGAATTGAGCCAGACGGAACTCTGGTTGGCGCAGCGCTCGGCTCCGCTGGAGGAATGAAGCGCATCCAAGATTTTTCTCCATTTTTTGATGACACTTTTGTGGTGCTTTGCGGTGATGCCCTAATCGACTTAGATTTGAGCGCAGCCGTGCGCTGGCATCGTGAAAAGGGTGCGATCGCCACAGTCGTTATGATGCCCGTACCCCGCGAAGAAGTTTCCAGCTACGGTGTGGTTGTCACAGATGAGGAAGGGCGGATCAAAGCCTTTCAGGAAAAGCCCTCCGTTGAAGAAGCCCTAAGTACTGACATCAACACGGGTATTTACATTTTTGAGCCAGAAATCTTAGATTACATTCCCTCTGGTGAGGAATACGATATTGGCGGACAACTTTTCCCCAAGTTGGTAGAAATGGGTGCGCCCTTCTACGGCATCTCAATGGACTTTGAATGGGTAGACATCGGTAAAGTACCTGATTACTGGCGCGCAATTCGCAGTGTCTTGCTAGGTGAGGTCAAGAACGTAGATATTCCTGGGCACCAGGTTGCCCCCGGCATTTACACGGGGCTAAATGTTTCAGTGAATTGGGACAAAGTTGACATCAAAGGCCCGGTTTACATCGGCGGCATGACTCACATTGAAGACGGAGCCACAATTATTGGACCAACAATGATTGGCCCAAATTGCTACATTTGCAGCGGCGCGACCGTAGACAACAGCGTCATCTTTGAATATTCTCGCCTTGGTCCCGGAGTGCGCTTAGTCGATAAGCTAGTGTTTGGTCGCCACTGTATCGACAAGACTGGAGCTGCCATCGATGTACAGGCAGCCGCATTAGATTGGTTGATCACCGATACTCGTCAAGTTCTCCCCTCGCAACCCCCTGCCGAGCGACAGGCGATCGCCGAGCTACTAGGGAAGGGATAAGAGAAGGGATTAGGAGCTAGGAACTAGGGGCTAGAGGGGGAGGAGATAAATTATCTTCTGGGTCCTCCATAACCCTAGCCCCTAGCTCCTAGCCCCTATTAAGATTCCGCCCATATTTTCTGTTTCTCATGCAAGATCATGTTAGAAATCAGAGAATAACCTGCTGTAGCAAGTCTTAGCATTGAGCATTGGGCGCATGAATCAATTAACGCTGCAATGGGTAGAGGCAGGTCACGTCAAGACCTACACCATTGCTGATAAACAGCAGTCAATTAACTCGTCTGGAGGCATTCGGATTGGGCGTGATCCGGTGCGATGTGACCTGGTATTGACTCATCCAACAGTATCGGGTTTGCACGTCGAAATTTTTTATAATCCCCAGCACGGCGGGTTTTACTTGCGAAATTTGCGAGATACAAACCCTCCCCTTGTCAATCGGCAAAAGCTGACTGAGGGTGAAGTAGCGCTGCGTCAGGGTACCAGTATCTATTTGGGGCAGGTTGAGCTTCAGGTGGTGGCGATCGCCTCAAGCGTTGCTAATACGGTCGCCGTACCGCCACCTACTGCAACGACACCAGTACAACCGACGGAGCATCCTGCGGCTTCCCAGGCAAGCACATCGTATGGACTGAAGTGTCCTAGATGTCATCAAGTTTCGCCCTATGAGCGGCTTAGTCTTGGCTGTCCCTGGTGCGGCACGTCTCTAGCTGCTGCCGTTAGCGTGCTGATGGTTCCGGGAGAAAAATAATCGCCTAAGTCCTATCCTTCTACCCTATGAATCCCGGACTTCTGCAAATTCGCTTGCGTTGGGATGATCCTGCCACAGGAGAACGACGAGAGCCCATTCTGTCCGTGCCAATTGCTCTAGGACGGGAATTTGCCCAGATGCCTGCTTCCTTGAGGGAACAGCGAGTTGCGCGGATTATGCTGGACAGTGGCCAGGTTTCGCGATTTCATGCGCTGATTGAGCAGGATAGCGTGGGGGTGGCGATCGCCGACCAGAACAGCAGCAATGGCACCTTTGTCAACGGCACCCGCCAAACTCGAAGCTTCCTTACCAATGGCGACACCATTCAAATTGGTCCTTACCAAATTTCCGTTTTTCTAGATATTCAGTCGGCTGCCACTCCAATTGGTGATTCGACCATCCTGTTTCATTCTGAAACAGACCTGCCTGTACCTGATGCTACATCCACCCCATCCGAATCGACCCCAACGGCACCTGCGGCACGCTCAAACTTTCCACCCCCCTTCTTTCAGGCTCAGCAAGTATCGATGCGTGACCTGATGGACACCGAGTTGATGGTGCATGAGTTTGACTATGCAGCAATTGGGGCAGGACTGGGCAGCTTCATTTGGGTAGATTTGCTGCGGCTTTGTGGGGCACGGTTGAATCAAGTCGTGGCGATCGGCATGGAACCACAGCCCTACGCCCGCTACCAACGCCTTTGCCAGAATTCCCAAATTCCGCTGCACGAACGGTTGCGGTCAAACTCTGATTCTTGCCCCGATAACATTTGGGGATTTCCTAGCTACGCCTTTCGAGAATCGTGGCACAGCTTTCGCCAAGGGCAAATCGGTTCTGCACTGAAATATCTGTGGCAGGTGTTTGCCGAACCAACCCTAGCAGAAACCTATACGCCTCGCTCTGGCAGTGTGTTTGCCTCAATTGACCGAGAGGCACAGCGAATTGGCTGGCAGCAGATTTTTCGCTATGGGCGTGTTTTATCAATTCGCCAAACGAATGATGGACGGTATGCGATCGCCTATTCCCGCTCGACCGCTAGCCACCGAGAACATGCCTTCATTGTGTCGCGCTACCTGCACCTGGCAACAGGCTATCCGGCAATTCAATTCCTCCCTGACTTGCAGGCTTACCGTGAAAAAACGGGCGACTTCAAATCTGTCGTCAATGCCTACGAAGAACACGAACACGTTTACCAGAAATTAGAACAGTACGGCGGTACCGTGCTAATCCGTGGTCGTGGCATTGTCGCTTCCCGCATTGTTCAGCGCATCTATGAAGCCCGGAAGAAAAATCCTCATATCTCGCTGCTGCATCTGATGCGATCGCCCAAACCGCAAGGCAACAAATTTGGTAAAGCTCAGCGTCAGGTCAAACATCACTACGAATTTCAGCCGTTTAACTGGCCCAAAGCCTGCTGGGGTGGAGAGTTCCGCGCTGTGCTAGAGTCCGCTGACCCACAGCAGCGATCGCGCCTGCTCGCTGACTGGGGCGGCACCACCACCGCCGACCGCCACGCCTGGCAGCGTATCGTCCAGGAAGGGCTAAACCAGGGCTGGTACAAGATTGCCTTTGGTGAAGTCGAGCGCGTCGAGCAAGACGGGCAAAAAGGTACCATCACCTACATTCAGGAAAAGGACTTCAAAGGCAAAACTCAACTAGAGGCAGACTTCATCATTGATGCTACTGGGTTGGATGCCAAAGTTAACGCCAACCCACTGCTCGAAGATCTGGTAACACACTACGATCTGCCTATTAATGCTCTGGGTCGTCTCAGCGTGGCTAATGATTTCGAGCTAGTCGAAATGCGTTCCTCCGGGCAGGGGCGCGTCTATGCCGCAGGAGCAGCCACTCTGGGTGGACCTCACGCTGCTGTCGATAGCTTTCTGGGACTACAGTACGCCGCCCTCGCTGCCGTTGATAGCCTCGTCTCTACCCGCGCTCCCAACCTCCGCTACCTCAACGGACTCACTTCCCTGACTCAATGGCTTAGATGGGTCACGAATCAAGCTCCCAACCAGCCCTAGCTCCCAGCCCCCAGTTCCTAACCCCTTTCCCCTATGACCCCCACGCTTCTCGGTCGCTGGCAATCTCGACTGTTACTCCTCGCTACAGTTGGGCTATTGGTAACGCTACCCTTCTCAATGGGTTGGATTGTGCTCGGTTCGTATCCAGTTTTTCTGTGGGTGTTGGGCTATGTTGCCGTCTTTGGAATAGGGTGGGACCTGCTCTACGATTATCTACAAAAATTTCGCTGGGATCGAGACTGGCCAGCTGCGTTTCAGCTCTTAGCAGGCATCTGGGAAGCAATATTTATTCTCTTACTGTTTAAGACAATTGGATTGCCAGGAATTGCCAGAACTACCCCAATCGGTTGGTTTGCACTGCACTATAGCCTGATCTGGCTAGCAGTCTTTACAATGTCACAAACTTTAATGCGAGTGGTATTTTTGCGATCGCGCTTTCGAGGCGGACAGTGGCTATAGAAGAAGGACAGGAATTGTTTAGTTGCTGTCTGGTTCATAAAAGGTGATACAGACCCCAGCTAGATCAATGACAGCAAACTCTTTTGTTCTCCAAGGTTTAGTTTGTAGTTTGCCATTGGGATGAATCATTATTCCCCCTTTTGCTTGAAACTCCTGATAAAGCTGTTCAATCTGTTCAACTTGAATGCGAAAGGTTGTCCATTCTGCTAAATGTTTGTCGTCATTTTGCTGTAGAACAATTTGGGCTGAGTCACGTTTCACGATCGCCATTGTGACAGGCGCACCTTCCCGGTAAACTGTCGTAAATCCAAGCTGCTGTTCATAAAAGGCGATCGCCTTTTCTACATCCTGACCTGCTGGAATAAACGGGCTAATGTTGCCAAGCTTTGGTGAAGTGGTCATAGATTATTCTTCCTAACTGAATTGTGGCGATCGCTTTTTTGTTAAGAACTAAAGCATCCACTCCAGCACAATTCCCACTCGGCTGTCTTTATTAAACGAAGAATTTTGCTTTTGAATATCCGTTGAAATTCTCAAATCTTCAGTCAGCGCATAGCCAACTGATAGCGTTGTTATTCCTACTTCCTCATCCCGACCAGGTGCCACCCAAGTTTGAGTCAATGAAATATCAGCCACTCCTGTACGTGAGAGGGCAAGCAAAAAGCGCAGTCCTAGGTTGAGGTCGTCGGTAGTGTATTCATCGGTTTCCAGGTAGCGGTAGCCAATCACAGGAGCGACGTTGATATAGCTACCCAATGGACGAATGTAGTAACGCAAATCGGCGCCGTAAGCCTGGCGATCGCCCTCGAAGGTTGCTTGATAGTCAGCGCTGACCGTCAGCCCCGTTTGACCGATGAACACGTCCTCAATGCCGACATTAAACCCACCCGCCTGATCGGTAGAGGGAAACTGCGAATAGCCCAGCCGCAGCCGCGTCCGAAAGCTTGGATCGCTGCGAATCTCAGACAATACATCGGGAATGTCTTCCAGCCAGCGTTGAAGAACTGGGCTATTTTCGATCGTCTCTGAATCTAAATCCACTTGTTCGGTCGCGTCAGAATTGCTTGAATCATCAGAATCTTGTGGTTCAGACGATTCTGGTGAAGGAGAAGTTTGGGCGATCGCTTCTATTTCTGGCAATTCGACGGTATAACCGATTTCAGCAGCTTCAGCATTGGAAGCGATCGCACTAAAAGAAGCCTCAGTAAAAGAAGCCTGAGTCAATTCGCCTGAAAATCCTAAATCAGCAGCTTCTCCTAATGGCGGCAGCGTTGAAGGATTAGCGATCGCAGCAGATTGAGGCACTTCGACTTGAGAAATTGCATCCAATTCAGCTATTTCGGAAGTAACGGCCTCTGATGTAACCAGATCTAGATCCGATGTGGCTACAGCAGTCATCTCTGCAGACTCTATGCTTGAAGTTTGAAGGTCTGCCTGCACTTCAGGTGCCAATGCTAAAGCGGGAGCGATCGCTAAAGGAAACCAGCACATCGCCATTCCCGCAATCCGGTTCACATTTCTCACAAGACAAATCCTAGACCTAGCAATAGCCCACTCCAGAAATGCAAGGTAACCGCAATAAATTTGCAGTTGCTTACTCGCTCTGGCTGGTCGTGGTGTTGAGCAACATGACGGCAAAGTTTGACCGCAGGTGGCAGGCTGAGGAAAATTAGCAGCGTCCAACTCGGAAAAACCTGCAGCGCCACACACAACCCCGTCAACCCGTAGATACTGCCACAAAGCCAGGGCAGGAGGCTAGCCCCTCTGGCAGTTCCCAAACGCACAATAGGCGATCGCTTACCTGCCGCCAGGTCATCTTTAACCTGATGGAAGTGCGAGCAAAACAAAATCAAACTGGTGCTGATGCCAATAATAATCGAAGCAACCAGTGCAGAAATCGACCAGGACTGAGTTTGGCTATAGTAAGCAGCAGCGATCGCAAGGGGACCAAAGCAAACAAAACAAATTATTTCACCCAATCCTTGATAGCCCAAGCGAAAGGGCGGTCCTTGATAGCTATAGCCCAAAGCACAACAGAGCAGAACAATACCAGGAATAGTGAAGTCACGCTGGAGCCAGGCGATCGCTAAGACTCCAGATACGCCTAGCCCTAAAAACAAGTTTCCTAACCAAAAAATTAGAGATTTGTTGCCTGTCAAATTAACCAAAGAATGAGCTTTGTTTTGATCAATTCCTGTTTCCGAATCAAACACATCGTTGCTCAAGTTTATCCACGCCACAATTAAAATAGCCGCAAGTAAAAAAGTTAAAAATATTCCGCTTTGAATCGTTCCTGTTTCAGCAAATGCAATGGCTGTTCCAACCCAAATCGGAATCACTGCAACACTATACATTGGCGGCTTGATGGCTGCTAACCAGAGCTTAGATTCGGGGTAACTAAGAGACTTTGTGGTCATGGCTTAAAACTCAGCAACTTAAAACTCAGCAAGAGACACGGACAGCTTGTCTCAAACATTCCTTGTGTCCCTCCCGCTCGCATTCTCGGAATCCTACCGAGGTGTTGAGGCGAAGAACACGGTTACGGGAATCGGAGACAGAGATAAGGCGGGAATAACTGTTTTTCCTCCCAAATCCACCCTACGGGAAGCTGAGCAGCAGTGCAACGTGTCAGTTTTCAAAGATTTGTGACTCTTGCTCCAGCGAACGGAGGCAGCTATGTCAGGCTGGTTCAGTCCACAAGATGCCACAGAAACCATGCTAGAACTCGGCTTTTTACGATAATCTAACCGAGAAACTGCTTGACTGCTTGCTCTAAGCCAGCTTCTCAGAGAATCGGGTGCAGTGGTTACAGCAATTGGAAGTGTGCTACCTGTATTCATAGGTAGTCTAATCGGATTAAACTAAACACTTCATCCAAAAAGCGTTTAGTTTGCTCATTTCTATCTACTTAAAGCTGATCCATTTTGGGAAAATCTGACCTTTTTGCGTCCATGCCAGTCATACCCCATTCTGTCAATCTCTTTCAGGACTGTAAGCAGTTTTTTCAATTTCTTTCAATTTGTCAGCAGAAATCAATTGAGCAGAATGAGACGCAAATCGCTAGTATTTCCTTAAAAGTTGATCGGGTTGATCCGCTTGCTGTGCTACACGAAATTGCAACACCAGATCAGCTTCATTTCTACATCGAAAATCCCGCCGAAGATGAAGCGATCGCTGCTATTGGAGCAGTTTCATCCCTAAAAACGTCAGGGAAAACGCGTTTTTTCCAAGCTCAAAATTTTACTGAATCCTGTTTCAATCATCTAGTTTCAGCCACTTCCTCAAACTATTTATTACCACGTTGCTTCTGTAGCTTTAGCTTTTTCGACCAGGGAGCTACTTCAGAAGCCACTTTCTCAGAAGCCACTATTTTTTTACCAAAGTGGCAAGTTTCTTCAAAAGCGGATCAATCGACCGTGATTTTGAACCTAGCAATCCACGCTAATTCTAATTTGGAGCTTTTGATTGAACAAGTTTGTCGTGAATTTCAAAATATTTGTCTAGCAAAGTACGGAATTTTTAACCTTTCAAGCAACATTCAATATAAATTGAATCACTGGAACGTAAATGACACCAATAACTTTAAAGTAGCCGTAGCCTCAGCATTAAAGTCTATTCAAATTCATCACTTAAATAAGCTTGTATTAGCCCATGCAGTAGATATAGTCTCAAAATTCCCTTTTCAATGGATTGACTCACTACATCACCTCCGCAAAATTTATCCTGATTGCTACACTTTCTCAACAGGCAATGGCAAAGGTCAAAATTTTATTGGAGCTAGTCCAGAATGCCTCATCAGAATTTGTGATCGCCAGCTCAATACAGAGGCTCTAGCAGGTTCTGCACCCAGAGGTAAAACAGTGACAGCAGACGCAGACCTGGCGAATCGGTTGCTGAATAGCTCCAAAGAACGGCATGAGCATCAGGTCGTAGTAGACTTCATTGCTCAACAACTATCTCGCTTTGGACTTAACCCCCAAATCCCAGCCGTACCAAAATTGCGCCAGCTAACTAATATTCAACACTTGCACACTCCGATTCAGGCAACTCTCCCAAAATATCTGCATCCACTAAAAATTCTGGCTCAGCTCCACCCAACCCCTGCTGTTGCCGGGATGCCCAGGGACTTTGCTTGTGAAGAAATTCGACGTTATGAAAAATTTGAGCGATCGCTCTACGCCGCTCCACTTGGCTGGATTGATGCTCAAGGGAATGCTGAATTTATCGTCGGAATCCGCTCTGCCCTCATTGACGGACATCATGCTCGTCTCTACGCTGGAGCAGGAATCGTCGCAGGTTCTAACCCAAACCGAGAGCTAGCAGAAGTCAAACTGAAGCTGCAAACTCTACTTCAAGCACTAGTTTAGATAACCAAACAACATTGTTTAAGAAGAACAATATGTTTAAAGGGCTAAAGCCTCCTTCAACAAAGCGAAGGAGACTTTAGCTCTTTTAATTAATAACCTGGCGCCGAGCTATTTTTGCGGAGGGCAACCCCTCAACTATCTTTGCCGCAGCGATGTTTCACGACCGAGTTCGGGATGGGTTCGGAGTGGTTCCATTGCGCCATAGGCACCAGGAAACTTGTTGGGTGTGTACGAGGACAGGAACCCTGAAGGCTGCATAGCGAATAAAAGAAGATTTTTGTTTTAGTTAGACCAATGGAAGAGGTCAAGCCCTCGGTCTGTTAGTACTCCTCAGCTTCACCCATTACTGGGCTTCCACTTAGAGCCTATCAACGGGTGTTCTACCCGTGACCTTACTGGATTA
>JACJOC010000097.1 GCA_014695345.1 Cyanobacteria bacterium FACHB-471 | reverse complement strand
ACGTAACTCAGTGAATTTCGCACCCTGTGAACAATGCACAATTGCACCTGGGTTCTAGGAAAGACTGCTTCAATCGCATCAGGAAAGCCTGCCAGTCGATCACAGCAGGCGATGAAGATGTCTTTGAGTCCTCTGTTCTGAAGCTCGGTTAGTACAGCCAGCCAAAATTTGGCAGACTCATTCTGGGTCATCCATATGCCCAAGAGTTCTTTGGTGCCAGACAAGTTGACACCTAGTGCCAGGTGAATCGCTTTGTTGGTTACCCCTCCGTCTTGCCTTACTTTGACCACAAGGGCATCAAAATAGACAATCGGATAAACCGGGTCAAGCGCTCGATTTTGCCAAAGCTTACGCTCCTGCTCGACCGCATCGGTGACATTGGAGATCAGTCCTGCCGAGACTTCTACACCATATAAGTCTTGCAGTTGAGCCTGAATGTCGCGCACACTCATGCCTCTAGCATAGAGGGACAAGATCTTGTCGTCAAAGCCGTCAAAGCGGCTCTGTCCCTTCTTAACAATGATGGGTTCAAACTCACTATTGCGGTCCCGCGGAACGCTAATTTGAGCCTCCCCAAACTCTCCTTTGATTGTCTTCTGACTGTGTCCATTACGGCGGTTACGAGTCGGCTTGTCTCCGCTTGCAGGCTCCGCCTGTTGCGCTTCCAGATGCGTTTTCATTTCGGCATTCAAGCAGCGTTCCACCAGAGCAGCCGTTAGCTGTTTGAGAATCCCTCCGTCCCCCAGCAGGTCTTCAGGGTTCTCGTAGCCTTTGAGCAGTTCATCCAGTAATTCAGGTCGAAAAGTCATAGTTCGAGTGTCTCAGGTTCAGTAGTTCATTAGATCTCATTTCTGACCTTTGACACAAACATTTATACAATCCCATTTCTAGAACGCACTTCACCGAATTAGCTAATTTCCGAATCTCTTAAGGTAATTTATTTTGTTTAATATACTCAATGATTAGTCTTGCAACTACATCCGTCATATCCTCGCCTCTTACACGACAAACTGCTTCAAGTTTGTCACGTAGTGATTTGCTAATCTTAAGTTTTTGTTGTGCTTGCAAAGTTATAGAAGACGCAAATATACTTCCACTTGTTAAAGTCAGAGCTAATGCTGCCGGAACGAGAGGTATCCAAGCACTCCATGTAAGAAGGAGAAGAAAACAGCTAACATAAAGAACTACTAACGAAATACCGCAACATAGTACAAGTTTTGCTCTTGTCCTCAGTCGCCAAGCTAACAAGCCTCCTACTGTAGCCCAAGCCCAAATCCAGAGGGGATCACCCCAGATCGGCAGACCCCATATGAGTGGACGTTTATCTAAAACAGCGCTGAGAATGTGACTAACCATCTGAGCTTGAAGTACAGTTCCTGACATTACGCCATGAGGAGTAATAAAGAAGTCATCTGCTGACATTGGATCATTTCTGCCGATCATAATGATGCGATCTCTGATTAACTCAGATAGTGTATCAGGAGTGATTAAGTCACTTAAGATATCAGATAGTGATACCTCTCGAGCAATTTGAGGAGATTTGCGATAATTCAGGAGAATGTTGTAACCACCATCACCATAAAGACTTGGTGTGTAGTAGCCCCCAGTACGACGATTAAGCCTGTAGAAAGAGCTATTACCAATCTGTACAGTAGTGTCCTCTAGCCTTGTTATACTAATACCAAAATTGGCGAGATAGCGTGTAGCAACTACGTAGCTAAATGAACTATTAACTTCACAACTAGTACGTGGCAAAGGAGCAACAAAAAGTAGCTGCCGACGTATTAAGTTGTCAGGATCTAGCACTACATCACTAAAACCTATTTGTTCTCGCGAAATGTCTAGTAGAACAGGTGGAGCAAAAACACCACTTGCACAAGCTACCACCAATCGGGAACTTTGTTGTAAGTTTGCTCCTAGAGAGGATGCATCTCGTAAAAGATTTAATCCAATTACAGTAGGTTCATAAGGCTCCAATTTTTCTAGCAATTGATTAAGTGCCTGATTAGAAAGAGAGTTGTGACTATCTAGATAAGCACTATCCAGAGTAACTAACGTGATTCTGTTATCTAGACCTTCTGTTGGACGAAGCTGCATGAGATGATCGAAAGTTTGTAACTCTAGTGGTTGTAACACTCCTAGAACACGCATAGCAAGGATCAACAGTGCCACAGCTAAACTAGTAAAAAATATCCTCTGTGCTGTTAGGATTTTTAAGGGAGTTGGCAGATATTCCTCAATCCATTTAGCGTTAAATATACGTTTATAAATTAAATTGCTAACCCACAATTTGTCATCCCTACGTCTTATAATGCCTGAGAGTTTGAGGTGAGATTTTACTAAAGATTGTTCTTCATCAAAAACAGTTCGTTTTCCTGTATAAATCTCTCGATAGGTTGTCAAAATTTCAGATAAATTAGGAGCACGTTTTGTGAGCATATCGCGCACAAACTGTAGATTACTGTCCTGTACACTCTGCTGTCCTGAAAATGTGTTAACAACCAATCGATCGACCTCGGCTTCTGTCCAGTGGCTGCCACCTATCTGAGTCATCAACTGACAGAGTCGCTGCGTCAGATAGGGGTGTCCGCCCGTCCACTTCAATACCCATTCCAAAGCCTGCTCTGCTTGGGCAGACGGCAACCCCAAGCCGGCTGCCAGCGGCAACGCTTCCTGCATTGTAAAATCGGTTAAATCAACCCGTTGCCCGATATTGAATGGAGTTCGTTTTGGATCACGAATCAAATCTCCCGGCGTTGCTACGCCAATTAGCACAAACGAAAGCTGCTGAAACTCTGGTTGAGTTGCTCGCGCTACATAGAGATAACGAATTGCAGCGAAAAAATCGTCCGTAAAGTCCAGACTGAGGGTAGTGTCAATCTCATCAACAAAAATCACGACAGGGCTTTGCAACTGGGTTAGCACCACCTGCCCAAAAAACTGAGTTAATCGCTGCGTCACCCCCAAGTGACTGTAGGTTTGCCACCAGTCCGCCACTGAAACGTTTAACATCAACTGATCAGCAATCAGCGTCAACAGCCCTCGATACCACTCCTCTGCACTGACCTGAGTACCAATCTGCGTCAGATCAATAATTACTGCCAACCTACCCTCGTCAATCAATTGTTCTGCCGTGCGAATCATCAAACTTGACTTACCCATTTGCCGGGGCGTTAGCACATAGGCAAAAGCAGACTGACGGCACAAACTCAGCAACTCCTCATCTGCCTGCCGGGAAATGTATAGCCCCTGCTCATTTGCCTGCACTGTTCCACCAACGGTGTAAATGCTTGCCTCAGCGTTAGGTTTAACCATGCAGTCGCTCCCGAAAATAGTCTGCATACAGCCGACAGCGAGGAATCACCCTCTGGCTGTCCTGATAAACCAACCCAGCCGCACTGAGCAGCCGCAAAATCCGTGCATCTGCACAGGTCTGGTTTTGAATCACCTGCCGCAATCCCTGAATCAGATCAGGGCGATCGCTGATGCGAAACAAGTGATAGCGAAGATGATCGCCAAATGGTCCCTGGTCGGCGATCGCCCCAGCAAACAAGTCCTCCACCGTAAACTGCTGACTGGCAACCAGATAAAACGCCTTTCGCACCAGATAGGGATGCCCGTTTAGCCAGTCCATCAACTGCCGCTCTTGGTTGGGGTCAAACGGCGAACTGTGCCGCCCATTTAAATCCGCCACCTGAGCTGGCGTAAAATCCGTCAGCGTAATGACTTCCCCAACATTGAACGGCGACTGGTTCAAATTCTCAATCAAATGATAAGGTTCAGTTGCCGTCACCAGTGCCAGGTTGAGATTGCGCCAAATCCGCTTCATTGGCAACGCCCGACTATTGTGCCAGCTTCGCAACATGCTAAAAAAGTCAGACTGAAACGCAGTTTCAAACATCCGATCGACCTCATCCATTGCTAGCAGCAGCGGACTGCCTAGCTCCTTCAGGACATAAGACTCCAGATAGCTTGTACATCGCTGGTTGTTGCCCAGCCCTGTCCCCCAATACTCATCTACCCGATTGGGCAACTCCAACTGATCGCTCAACCAGTTGCAAAACTGCCGAAAGAAAGTGTCAGCGTGGGTGAGTGCCGTCCCATCCAATAACTGAAAGTCTAGAAAGGCGACTCGTTTATTCGCTTTGATTGCTGCATCTACAATTTGAATCAGCAGCGAGCTTTTCCCCATCTGTCGTGGTCCCTTGATCGTAATCGTCACTCCCTGCCGTCCAATCGCATTAAGGGCGATCGCATCGGCTGGGCGTTCCACATAAAACTGTGACTCTGGGTCCATCGTTCCTTCCGGCATCTCCAGCGACGGTGGTTGGGCAAATGGCAGCGGTAGGGGAATTGAGGACTCGGAATTGGAGATTGGAGATGAGGCAACAGTGGTGAGTTCAGCTTTCGATCTTTCTGTGTTGATAGAGAGGGTGCCGCCTGCGATCGCCTGCATCAACTCATGAACCAACCGTGCAGTATCGGCAGGATTATCCCAAAACGCCCAGTTAATTCCGTTCAAGTAAGCACTCAAAGGATAGGCAAACGGCTCTCGATAGGCAAGACGCACAGGTAAAATAATCGGTCGTCCGTGCTGCTTGCCCAAATGGTGAGCCGTTTCAATTTCGCCCTTCACCATCTCACTATTCACTGACCCCTGAGTCAAAAACGTGATCAGAAAATCCGATCGCCGCAGTTCTGCTTCAATTCGCTCTGCCCACAGCGTCCCTACAGGCATGGTCTGGTCAATAAATACATCATGATGTTCGCTCAGTGCCTTGAACACCTCCAGTGCTACCGTTTCATCCGGTGAAACGCCTCGCTTATAGCTGATAAAAATGTGCGATCGCCCCCCACCTGAAACCGCAGGCGCTGCTTCAACTACGGGAGCCGAAACGACTGAGGGGGATGCAGAAGTAGCTACACTTTCCGTTGATCCTGGCTTTTGCAGCAAAACTGGCGTTTGCTCTCCTGAAACACCTGCTAACTGCATTCCGTTCTTGCCCAGGCGAAAGGCAAACGCTACAGGATCTCCCGCTCCCAGCGCATCATAAAAGCTTCTGGCAAATTCGATCGCCGCTTGGTCACCGATCGGCTGATTCATGCCAATCACAGCATTAATGTGCTGGACGATTGCCTGTGCTTGCACTTCCGAATAGCAAGCATTGAGCAGCACACACTCCACGCGGTCGGCAAACAGGTCAAATAAATCAGCTAGCGCCTGCGTGCTGATGTGCTTCACCTTACCCGTCTCATTCTCCAGCACCAGCCCATACTCACTGCCCCCATGCCCACAAAAATGTACAATCTGCGGTCTACAGTCCAGCATGGCTCGCTGCACATCCATTGGACGCACCGCAAGCCGATGCTCGATCACAAATCGATCTCGATAGCGCGATCGCTGAATTGCCTCCTTGATCTCCCGCACTTCCGTATCCAGTCGCAGGGGATCAGTCCCCCTTGGATTGGCTGAGAGAATCAAAATCGTCCTGGTAAGCTGCTGACCGTTCATAAGGGGGAATTAGTACGGTTCTACTTCTGAAACAGGAGCATCAAAAAGGCAAAGCAATGTCAAACAACTTTCAAGGACTTTTGCCCACCAGAATTTTGACGAATGCCAAGATTGTGACACGCATTTTTTCTACGAGTTAAAGATTTTAGTTTCTCTGCAATATTTAAAGGAAAAGTTATTAACCCGGCAATCATTGAGATTGCATCTTGTTCGAAGCATAAGCAATAAATGGATGCTCAAAATACTTCTGAATGCGCGATGGCAACTTCTGCAATTTACGCAGATGAGA
>JACJOC010000096.1 GCA_014695345.1 Cyanobacteria bacterium FACHB-471 | reverse complement strand
TTGTTTAGCCTCAAAACCATGTTGGAATTCCTCTGCCATGCTGTTGAACGACATTTCCCACCCATCACAGCTATCTATTTACCGACTCCCTAATGAATTTGCGATCTACTGAGACTACTTGTGTGAGTTGGGCATCAATGCGATCGAACTTATGCCCGTTAACGAAACTCCTGGTGACTACAACTGGGGCTATATTCCTAGCTATTTCTTTGCACCAAAACCAGAATACGGATCGACCCAAGAATTGAAGCACTTGATCGATGAGTGTCATGCCAGAGGTATTCGCGTCATTTTGGATCAGCTTTACAATCACTCTTCAGAAGAAAGTCCACTGTTACACATCGATCGCGATTACTGGTATTACCACGATCGCCACCATCCAGATGCAGATCCTCAGGATTATTGGGGCCCTGAATTTAATTACGAGTATAAAGATGAAACACTCGGTATTCGTCCAGCCTGGGAACTCATGGGCGATGTGATGCGGTTTTGGGTTCAGGAGTATCACATTGATGGAATTCGCTACGATGCCCTGAAAGAATTAGATAATTTTGACTTTCTCCATTGGATGACCGAAGGCGCGAAGCAAGTCGCAGGACAAAAGCCTTTTTACAACATTGGGGAACACATTCCAGAAAAACCCGAGTTAATCAGTCCGAACGGTCCAATGGATGGCTGTTGGCACGAAAATTTTTACCAGACGTTGAAGCCTCACTTGTGTGGGGAGGCTTTTGACCTTGACCAGATTGAGCAGGCGATCGACCCTATCCAACAGGATTATCCGCAGGGATTGATAAAGGCGGTTAGTTACCTGTGTAATCACGATCAGAAGCGACTGTTACTCGAATTGGGCGATCGCGATATTCTTGACGATGCTGCCTTCAGTCGAGCAAAACTAGGTGCAGTACTGTTGATGACCGCTGTGGGCGTGCCCTTAATTTGGATGGGCGAAGAGTTTGGAGACTGCACGCCAATCAATGCAGATGAGCCAGATCAACAGCTTGGCTGGTTGTTGTTGCAGGGCGATCGCAATCGCGATTTGTTTGAGTACTACAAAGGATTAATCGCTCTACGGAAACAAAACCTGGCACTTCAAACGGCTAACATTGACTTCTTTCACGAGAACCCAGAGGATAAAGTCTTTGCCTACGGTCGTTGGAATGACCAAGGCGCACGAGTGGTAGTTGTCGCCAGTTTTTCTGATCAGTTCCGAGCAGATTATCAAATTCCTCACTTTCCTGAAAATGGAACCTGGCATGAGTGGACAAAGAATTACAAAGTTGAGTCGCAGAATAACCAGCTAACGATTAACTTGGGTGAATACGAAGCCCAAGTATTGGTTTGGCAGTAACACCAAGGGTTGCGCTTTTATGATCTCACTATGGCTGCGTTCTATAGCTACGTTGCCCATTTGACAAACAACTTTTGTAGGGGCAAGGCATTGCCGTGCCCCTAAAGGGACGATTGCAATGAACACTCAAAAAACAACCCTAACGATCGCTACTCAAATTTTGCTCGTTGCATTCTCTATTTTCCTATCGTTACAGGCTGTCGCACAGCCTACCCAACCGACTGAAGCCGATCAAGACAATATTTATCACGAAGATGAAAACTTACCGGATGATGCCGATGTTTTCCCTCGGATGGGACATACTGCCGGAACTGAGCAGGAAAACAATAACTGTCGAGCCAGCGCTTGGGGAGCAATCATAACTACCGTTCCAGGTAACGCGTTTGTAGAAATCGATAACCGTACTGTCGATCGCACTGGTGAATCCTGGTTTCAAGTCACAAATTTAAACTGCTGGATTCACGAGAGTCGCATTGATCTGTTGTAGTTAGCTGTAGCTAAAAGAGAACAATGGACTTTTACGACTCATGCTTCAACTCAACACGCTACGGCTAAAACCAATCCACATTGTATGGATTGGAATGGTGATTGCGATCGCCGGATGCACTTCACCTCAAGCTCAAATGCGTGAGTCATCTCCCCCGGTTACAACACCCAGAGCGGTTTCTCCAACGCCATCAACGCCTGAAGATGCCCTGGATCAGGAAGACTGGCTTGACCTTCTCCCAGGAGAAACTGTTCGTGACCTTTCCTTTACTCAAACGGGAGCATTATCCTATCAGGGCACAATCCTACAGTCTGAAATCCCGGTATCCACCAGTAGCGACGGTGCCGTAACTTATGCAAAACGGTTAATTGTCTCACCGACCTCTCCATCCGGTCGTTACACCATTCTCAAAGCCTGTGAAGAAGTCACAGACGAAGGGCTATGTTGGGCAATCTATAAAGTCGATCGCGCTCAGCAAACCGTTCAAACTGTGAGTATTGGCAAATATGGTGGGCTCGACTGGGTGCAGTGGTCTGCTGACGATCGCTATGCTGTTTTCCTGGAAAAACTGGAAGGAACAGCCTGGTTTATCATAATGGACTTACAAACAGGAGAATCGAGCATTTCCGACGAAATGCCCTCACAGCCAGAGTTAGACAGCTTCACCTGGACGGGCGATCGCACCTTTACGGTCACCCTTGCTGACCAGTCCCAGTTTCAGGGAGACATTGAAATTCACTTTCCGGCGAAATAAACAGGGTCTTGGTCACGCCGATGCTTCATGGGAATCGGCGGTCCTTGCCTGTCACCTGCCAAAGCTGCCGTTTTCTCTAGTGCTTCCCTGAGTCGTTTGGCAGCATAGATGGACATATCGCGGGGGACATTGATGCGATCGCGCAAATATCGCAGTCCAAAATCTGAGCCATCGGGTGGAATACACACTTCGCCAGTCATCATTGAAGTCAAGGCACAGCGGAGAGCCTGATCAAACAACTCATCATCGGCGGGGTTTACCCGAACGATGTTAGTGCGATGTTTGATTACGTAATACAGGGCTTCTCGGCGAGAGTTTGGAGGTTCTGGATAAGTCACATCCGGTAAGCCTAACCAGGGTCCATGATCCACTCGGTGCTGATTGGCGCGTGTTTGAGGTTCACGATTTTCCCAACAGCCGCCCATCTGGGGTGGCAAGTCGTGGACGTGAGTGTGAAAGTCACTTTGGGTGCCGCGATAGGTGGGTCGGCTTTCCATTGCGGCAAACCAGTCTGCAAAGCGAGGATTTTCCTCCCGCATGGAGTAGCCTTTGTAATAGTACAGACTGGCATTCATGCGCTCAACATACGGTGTGAAGATCACATCGGCAGTCCCAAATTCTTCAAGAAAATAGGGTCCGGGAGTGCTGCCGAGGGCGTACTCAACTTTTTCCACCACGCTGATAAATTGCTGACGGCTACGCTGCTCTTGTGGAGGTGACGAAGGATAGCAAAGCCAGCTACACCAAGCACGAAACAGCAGCCGTTCTAATTGCCGTAGGGGAAGTACCCTGGAGTCTTCCATGCCCTGACCCAAAGGACCAAAAGCCCGTTCCAGAGCCAGCAAAATGTCATCACTTTCGGTGATCAGCCGTCCGTCTAGTTCGAGAGCGGGTAGCATCCCGGAGGGCACTTTGCGTTTGTACCAGCTTTCCTTTTCCCCGTAGCAAAACATTGTTACTTTCTCAATGCGATACGGGATTTGCTTTTCCTCAAGCCATAGCCAAACTTTTTGACAGTAGGGGCACCAGGCATGATTATCACGATACAAAGTCACCCGCACATCTGATTCGCTTTGGCCAAACAGACGCAACCGGGCTTGAGCATTGGTGGGGCCATTAACGGTATCGATCTGAAAATCTGTGAGGGCTTCGAGGTCTGCCCAACCGAGGGGAGCAAGGGTCATGCGATCGCGTTCTATAAGTCGTAAGTCATCTCAAAGCTAGCTTACAACAGCTTCACATGTGAGACTATTCCAGGACTTTACCAGCTATCCTCTTGCTCATCGGAGCCATTCCAAACTTCCAGATCGAGGTCATTGAGATAGAGCAAGGCGCTACGAATTTGCGGCACTGTTCCCTGAAGCTGGAGGTCAAACCAACCATCCTCTCGGGCATTTGCGCTTAGCAAAGCTGCCGAAATGTTGACAGTCAGCCCATAATTAGAAATTAGGTTTGAAATCACGGGTTCCTGCTGGTAGCGCTTAGGAATTCGCACTCTGATCCGAGTTTGCGTTCGCCTTTGATCGTCCGATACATCCGATACAGTTGTCATAGAACCTCCTGTCTCAAGCTTTACTCTGCATCTTTAATCGCTGTTTTACGTTCCAGAATCTCTTTGAGCACCAGCGTTACAACGGCTAGCAAAGCCAGCAGCACTGCCGCTGCATAGGCGGACTGGGTTTGGTATTGCTTATAAGCTTCTTCAACAAACAGAGGCAGGGTTTGGGTTTTGCCGCGAATGCTACCTGAGACAACAACGATCGCCCCAAATTCTCCCATTGCTCTGGCGTTGGTCAAGATTAAGCCATAAAGCAAGCCCCACCGAATCGAGGGCAGCGTCACCCGCCAAAATACCTGCCAACTGCTTGCTCCCAGCGTTTTAGCTGCTTCTTCTAGTTCTGGCCCCATTTCTTCTAAAACAGGTAAGACTTCACGGGCGACAAAGGGAAGGGTGACAAAAATCGTCGCCAGCAGCATTCCTGGAATGGCGAAGATAATTTTGATTCCGGCAGATTCCAGCAACGGACCAAACCAGCCATTTCGCCCGTACAGCAACACAATCATCAAACCCGCGACGATGGGGGAAACGGAGAAGGGCAGGTCAATAATACTGATCAGCAGGGTGCGTCCGGGAAAGCGTTTGCGGGCTAGCGCCAGGGCTGCACAAATACCAAAAACGGTGTTGAGCGGAACGGCGATCGCTGCCATCAGCAGTGTCAGCTTTAGCGCATTCACAAACTCTCGCTGTCTGATTGTTTCAAGAAATCCTTCCATGCCGCCATCAAAGGCTTGCACAAACACATTGATTGCTGGAACCAGCAACACCAGCGCCAGGTAAACGACCACAATTCCAATCAGAACTAGCTTTGGCCATTCCCCTCGTTTGGCTAATTCTTTACTGTCCGTCTTAGGGGATGGCTTACGCGAGAATGGATTAAAAACTTCAGATGTCATAACGCCGTCCCCACGCTTGTAATAGATTAATTGCCAGCAAAATCACCAGTGAAGCACCCAGCATGACGGAACCAATTACTGTTGCGCCAGCATAGTCATACTGCTCCAAACGCTGAAAGATTAGCACCGGAGTGATCAAATCCTTAAACGGAACGTTTGCTGCCACAATCACAACTGAGCCATATTCCCCTACAGCACGAGAAAAGCCCAGCGCTACTCCTGTCAGAATCGAGGGCAGCAGTGGTGGCAATAGCACTCGCCAAAATGTTTGAAATTGGGATGCGCCCAAACTCCAGGCGGCTTCCTCCAGTTCGGGTTCTAGTTCTCTTAAGACGGGCTGAACGGTGCGAACCACAAACGGCAGTGAGATAAATAGCATTGCGACCGCAACGCCAAGGCGGGTGAAGGATACTTTAACGCCAAAGGGAGCTAGCAGCGAACCAATCCAACCGCTATCGCTGTAGATCGTTGCCAGAGTTAGACCTGCAACCGCAGTAGGCAGGGCAAAGGGTAGGTCAATGGCGGCATCTAAAATGCGTCTAAATGGAAACTCATAGCGCACCATGACCCAGGCGATGATCACGCCCATCACACCGTTGATCGCGGCTGTTACCAATGCGGTGACAAAGGTGACATCATAAGCAGAAAGCGCGATCGGAGAAGTCGCGATGCGCCAAATTTCAGCCGGACTAAGTGTGCTGGCTTTCAGCAAAAGGGCGATCACCGGCACAAACAGCATAATCGTCAGATACACCCAGGTAAACTGCCAGATAAATGGCAGTCGGGGAACTTGACGCAGTCTGCTGAGAAAAGATGCAGACTGAGAGTTTGAAGAAGGGGTCATTAGTCAAGACTCTAGTAACATGGGTCAGAATTAGCTATTGACGCGATGTGCAGATTGCAATTTGGACATCGCGTCAATGATTAAAGACAAAACAAACTAAGCACCCGCTTGAATCTGGTCAAAGACGGCACCGTCATCAAAGAATTTTGCCTGAATTTCGTCCCAACCGCCGAAGTCATCAACGGTAAACAAGGTTTTAATTTCGGGATAGTCGTTAGCAACTTCCGCTTTGACGCTTTCTTCAACGGGGCGGAAGCCGACCTTCGCAAATTCTCGTTGTGCTTCAGGAGTAAACAAGAATTCCACAAACGCCTCTGCGACTTCACGAGTGCCGTGTTTGTCTACATTGGAGTCAACTACTGTAACTGGGTTATCGATTGAAATGTTGACATCAGGAATTACGTATGGCAATTCTTCCCCATTCAATTTTGCCAGCAGCACTTCGTTCTCATAGTTGATCAGCACATCTCCCTGACCTTGCTTAAAGAATACGTCAGTCGCTTCACGCGCATCTTTGGGCAGAACAGGAGCGTTTCCATAAACTTGAGTGACGTAATCTAAAGCGGCTGCGTCATCTCCGCCCGTCTGGTTGATTGCGCCCCACATCGCCAGGAAATTCCACCGCGCGCCACCTGAAGTTTTAGGATTGGCGGTAATGACAGCTACATCTTCTTTGGTCAGGTCCTGCCAACCTTGAACTGCTTTGGGGTTGCCTTCACGAGTTACCAGTGCAGCGACAGAGGAGTGAACGATTGAGCCGTTAGGAGCTTCTTCTTCCCAGCCTGATTCAATCAGTCCGGCTTCTTCGATTTTTTTGGTATCAAGGGCGAGAGCAAGAGCTACGACATCTGCCTCTAAGCCATCGATGACTGCGCGAGTTTGAGAGCCGGAGCCGCCATAGCTCTGATCAAAGATAACTTCCTGTCCGTCATGCTCGGCTTTCCACTGCTCGTTAAATAGAGGAATAATTTGCTCGTAAGCCGCCTGGGTGACAGCGTAGGAAACCAGGGTTAGCTCAACGGGTCCGCTTGCCGCTTCACCACCGGATGTTGATTCGCTTTCGGTTGTGCTGGAGGGGCTGCAAGAAGCGATCGCCAAACTCAGCCCTATTCCCACTAAGAACAGGGAGATTGGCCGCTTAAGCAGACGCAGCGATCGCCCCAGTGTTAGCGGGGGCAAGCTGCCCGCAGGAGATTTCAACCTTCGTAAGCCAAAAAATCGAGTGAAACGCTGCCACAGGTACATGAGAGAATACTCCTATTAAACCCCGGTTAACAAATCGGAATACCGGATTTAGTTTGAATAAGACTGTACCATATATAAAATACAAGTGAATCATAAACGAATTGAATTTCACGTTTGATATGAAACTAAATTTGCCAGAATATTTGCCAGAATGGGGTATTCCCTAATCGAGCAGCAATGGCATGGCAGTGAAAGCCAAGCAGTCTTTAGAACCCGATTCTTTGCAACTGCTGATTCAGGGCAATTGCCTGTTTCGGGGAATGGATATGGACTGGCTGGCGAACTATGTGTCGCCTGAGCAAATCATTCGAGAAAAGCTATATTCAAGCCGTCCGGTGTACACGGCTTTTCGACCGGGGGTGTCACTGGAGTTTTTGTATGCAATTTTGGCGGGTGGTCCGATTATCATTCGCAGTACACCGCTGGATCGGGTGATTGCGCTGAGCTATCCGGGAAGCTGCTTTGGAATGCGAAATCTCGCATTTGCCTATGGCAAAATCTCCCAAGCGTTTCCCAGTCTGGTTGAGGCGTATAAAACGACCGATGTGTTCAAAATTCCGCTTGCGTCGGTGCAGGCGCTCTATCAGGAGAGTGAAGTGTTTCGCGATCGCTATCACCTTCTATTTGAGCTACGGGCCAAGTTTGAGTACCATTTGCTCAATTGCAGTACCCATCCGCCTCAGGCAGTGGCGGCTTTGCTGCGGGCGCTGATCTATCAAGAGCGATCGCTAGGAAACCAGCCTCAGGCAGACGGCACCTTTGTGTTTGATTTGCCGATTGACATCATTGCCCGCGCCAGCCAGCTCAATCACCGCACCGTCGAGCAAGTACTAAAAGGAATGCGGCAGGTGAAGCTGATAGATTCCGCAAAATCCACCGATCCTTCCAGCGATACGGTGCGAGTGCTTGATCCCGAAGGGCTAAAGGAAGTCTATGGGGCAACCCGCGATAAAGTGTCCTGGTGGCCCCTGCGTTGAAAACTTGGCTTCTCGTCAGCTTCTCGTTCCAAGGCTCTGCCTTGGAATGCAGAACCGGAGGCTCTGCCTCTAAAAATAAGTGGCAGAGCCACTTCAAAAGCATTCCCAGGTAAAAACTGGGAACGAGTATAACCAGTATATTCTCTTCCTGGACCTGTATGACTGTTTCCTTACCCTCACCCATTCCTGTAGCTCTAACCATCGCCGGATCAGATAGCGGTGGTGGTGCAGGCATTCAAGCCGATCTCCGTACCTTTGCCTTTCATCGGGTGCATGGCACCAGTGCGCTCACCTGCATCACGGCGCAAAACACGTTAGGGGTGAGCCGAGTTGATGCTTTGCCTGCGGAGTCGGTGGTATCTCAAGTCGCAGCAGTCGTGGAAGACATTGGCGTGCAGGCGGTCAAAACCGGAATGCTGCTGAATCAGGAAATTATTGCAGCGGTATCCAAGCAGGCGGCAGAAATTCACCTGCCCAATTTAGTTGTCGATCCGGTGATGGTATCCCGCACGGGGGCGCAACTGATTGACGACGAGGCGATCGCCACCCTCCAAAACGACCTGCTTCCTTTGGCGACCATTCTCACGCCAAACCGCTATGAGGCAGTGATTCTCAGCGGTTTAGAGATCAAAACGTTAGAAGACATGCAGGCTGCTGCCCAAAAGATTTTTCAGCTTGGGGTAAAGTCTGTGTTAGTAAAAGGCGGCGGTATGGAAGGCGAGTTGCGCGGAGTCGATGTGCTGTTTGATGGCGATCGCCTCGATACCCTACAAACTTCAACCGTTAACACGACTGATACCCACGGAACGGGGTGTACTTTGTCAGCGGCGATCGCGGCTAACCTTGCCCTTGGTAAAGACCTGCATTCAGCCGTGCGACTAGCAAAGGATTACGTCACGACTGCCCTAAACTATTCTTTGCGGATTGGCAAAGGACAAGGACCCGTCGGGCATTTCTTCCCACTAATTCGTTAATCCTTCCAGCTTGACTCCCAATCTGGGCAGGTTTCCGTCTCCGAGCCATAGGGGTACATCGCGCAAACTAGGACATTGCCACCATACATCTGTCCGTGATAGTGGCGACAACCGACACAGGCAGGATGCTCATTCAGCATCGGCTCCAGCGTGTGAGTGACGGGTTCTGCGGCTTCACTCAAAGTAGCCTCTAGCCCGGTAAAAGCCTGCAAAATTGACTCAATCCACGGGTCTAGCTCTGCATCGAGGTTCGCAAGTTCAGGAGCGATCGCACTTTCGAGTTCAGACGCAACATCTTCAGAAAATTCTGCGAAGGCATCTAGAGCTTCAGTCATTTCTTTCGTGGCTTCCAGGAAAAACTGCTCTACTCCGACGGCGACCGTCTCAAACATCTTCACCCAATCGTGCGACCAACCTTCCATAATTTCCCAAACCTAAGCTGCAACTGAACTTCTAGCCCTGATGTGTAGATGAGGTGGACATTGCTCACCCTACAGAAGCCAAATTCTTGATCTTGAAACGCTAGTAGCCCACCCTGTAAAAGCTTTATCCCTGAGGATTTGTTGGGTTCCGCCCTGCTCTACCCAACCTACAGTTCTGCTATCTACAGGTTGTGTAGGTTGGGTGAAGCGCGCAGTGTAACCCAACATTCTAAGCTTGACACGCTACTACGACCACTGCTCATCCTTCGCCCTTTATTTTTCCCTTAGTCTCGCTTCAGCCGTCGCAGTTCTTCCTGTAGTTTTGTGACCTGATCGCGCAAATCATCAACTGGTTCGGGGGGCGCTTCGGATGGAGCTTCGTCTTCAGAGAGAATTTCGATTCGGCGGGGTTCGCCAGGTCTAGCATCAGTTGGGGGATTTGCTGGAGCCTGTTGTGCCCGATTCACCATTTCATCGACCAGCCGCTTTGCTTCCTCGGTGGTCATTTCGCCGCGTGCCACCATTTCGTCAGCAATTTTTTGGGCTTGCGATCGCAACTCGGTTAGCGTCATGCCAGCCTTTTCGCCTGCATAGGAGGCGATCCCAACCCCTAAGTAAAATGCCTTTTGGACTAAATCTCCAAAACCAGCCATCGCTACAGCGACTCCTTAAATATCACAGGAAATGATCGAGAGAGATGCTTCCAGAATAGGAGTAAATCTGCCAAACTGCCTACCCGACTTTACAAAAGTCTCTCAAACCCAGGGCTTCTTCAAGTACCCCTCAACAAAAGTGACCCGGAGACCACGCCTATCACAAGCATCCCGTATTGCTGCTACCTTCCGGTCCTGACAAAGTTTGGGCGTTGTGATCGCATGGGTCCAGGTCAGCTTTAGCATAACACGTCCAGGAGGCGTGAGACAGGTCAACCGACTTTAATGGCACAATTTTCTGTGTGACTGCTTTAGGGGCTAAAGGACGACTAAAAAAGTAGCCCTGCATAGCATCGCAATCGATCGATTGCAGGAAATTCCACTGCTCCACTGTTTCTACCCCTTCGGCAACCACTCCCAAATTCAAACCATGTCCTAAGGTGACGATCGCTTGAATCATCGCTGCATCTTTAGGACTGGTGGCAAAATCTTGGATAAATTCTCGAGCTATCTTAAGCGTGTGGAGTGGAAACTGCTTTAGTGTGGCGAGCGATGAATAGCCCGTGCCAAAATCGTCGATCGAGATATAGATGCCCATCTCCTGCAATTCTTTAAGGACTGAGATGGTCAATGGCAAATCATGCATTGCGATCGTTTCAGTAATTTCTATTTCTAAATAATGTGGATCAAGTTCTGTGTCCGATAAAACTTGAGTGATTAATCGAGTAAGATTTCGTTGAAACTGGCGACCTGAGAGATTTACGGCAATCCGAATAGGGGGAAATCCGGCTAGTTGCCACGCTCGATTTTGAGCACAGGCAGTTCGCAACACCCACTCACCAATGGCGTTGATTTGTCCGGTTTCTTCGGCGATCGCAATAAACTGATCGGGAGGAACGAGTCCACGTTGCGGATGCTGCCAGCGAATCAGTGCCTCTAGCGCCACAATTTGTCCGGTTTGTAAATTGACTTGGGGCTGATAGTGCAACAGGAACTCACCTCGCTCCAACGCTCTGTAAAGGTCGTTGACCAATACCAACTGATCTAATGCCCGCAGGTTCATATCAGCAGCATAAAGCTCAAAACTGTTTCTGCCTCGTTGTTTGGCTCGATACATCGCAGTATCTGCGTTCTTGAGCAATGTCTCAGCATCTTCACCGTCATAAGGCGCAAGGGCAATCCCGATGCTCGCTGTGATGTGTAACTCCTGCTGACCAAACTGGAACGGAGCTTCCAGCACAGTGAGAATTCTTTGAGCAATTTTAGTAATATCTTCTGCGGAATAAAGGTGGGGCAAGATCAGGGTAAATTCATCGCCGCCCCAACGAGAGATGGTGTCACTTTGCTTTAGGCATCTGGCGATTCGTTGTGCCACCTGTTGTAATAGTTGATCTCCAATGGCGTGTCCCAATGTATCGTTAATCGACTTAAACCGATCTAGATCTAGAAACATAACCGCTAGCATCTCTTCATACTGATGAACATGCTCTAGCGCCAAGGTGAGACGCTCGTCAAACAGTAATCGGTTAGGCAACTCAGTCAATCGGTCATGGGAGGCTTGATGTCGTATCGTATCTTCTACCCGCCTTTGCATCACTGCCATATATAGATGAGTTCCCAAAGCTTGAGCCAGCTTAATTTCCTCTGGAGTCCAACTTTGAGGGATTGTTTGCTGCCACGCCGCGGATGCATCCTGTATGTGACTGCCGTGTTCATTCTGCTCCAACCAATGCTTCCATAGGATTTCTGGACCAATCTCCTGACGAAAGATGCTTAAACACCCAAGATATTGCTGTTGATATTGAAGCGGCACGATTAGAATGGCGCGAATCGAAGTGGCTTCAAATGCAGGGGCTAAAGCTTGAAATTGAGCATTGTGGTCACGACTGTGAATGCTACAAGGATAGTGATTGGGGGAAACTGTGTTGTACTGACTGTGCTGACTAATCGGGCAAGGAACAGGTGCAGTGACCGCCAGGCGAGATTGAGGTGACAATTTGTAGGCGATCGCTTCGTAGCAGTCTGTGGATACTGTCAATGAGCCAGCGACAATGCCCATTGCCTGTTGCCAAAAATGGCTCTCTTCTAGCTGCACTAGCGCGGGCTGATCTCCAGAAGTGTAAAGTTGAGCCGCTTGTCCCGTTGAGTCGGCGGTAATGTAAAGCCGACCCCCAATTCCTCCAAAGGCGCGAACGGTTTCATCCAGCACCGTTTGTCGAATTTCTGATATCTCACAGGGGGAGTGAAGCAGGCGACTAATGCGGTTAAGAGTCGCTTCATATTCGACTTGTTGCCGAGTTTGACCCAGTAGATTAGCCTGAGCAATGGCGATCGCTACATGAGTTGAGAGCTGTTGGAGCAATTCAATTTCCCAGGGTTGCCATTCACGAGACTGCTTGCACTGGTGAGCGATCATCAGCCCCCACAGTTCTTCTTTGTGTAGGATGGGGACAACCAGCTTTGATTTCACGCCTAACTCTCGCAGGGTTTCGACTAGGCAAGAGGATATTTCATTCTGTTCGATGTCAGTGATGGCGCGAATCCGCCCCTGCTGATATATCTGGTGACAGCTTAAGGGAAAAATCTTTTCGGGCAAGGGGTGATCGAGCAGCGATGTGCATCCAGGAGCAACTGCTTCGTTGGTTACATATCCGGTGCCATTTGGATGAACTCGATAGGTCAAAACCCGATCAGCTTGTAGAAACTGCTGAATCTCTGAGACAGTCGTATTGAGAATCTGATCGAGATCCAAAGACTGGCGAATCCGTTGAGCAATCTCACTGATGAGATGTTCTCGTTCAACCTGCTGTCGCAGCGCTATTTCTGTTTGCTGGCGGTGAGAAATTTCATCCTGGGCTTGCTGGTAAAGTTCTGATTGGTTAATGGCGATCGCCGTCTGAGTTGCCAATTGTTTCAGTAACTCGATCTCATCCAGGTGCCACTGGCGAGATTCGCTGCACTGCTGAGCCACCAGCAATCCCCATAGTCTTGCTTCACTGACAATCGGTACTGCCAGATTCGCCCGCACCTGGAATCCTTCTAACAACTCCCGATGACAGGGGGTCAGGTTTGCGGTGTGAATGTCTGCAACCGCCTGGACTCGTCCCTGTTGATAAAGATGAATGTATGTTTCGGCAAAGTGGCGATCGTAAACCAGCGTACCCGTAATGGGGTGCCACTTCGAACCGACCGACTCTACTACCACATAGCCACTACCGTCAGGTTTTAGCTGGTAAATCAGCACGCGATCGCACTGAAGAAAATGCCGAACCTCGGATACTGTGGTATTGAGAATTTCTTCAAACTGAAGTGAGTGATGAATCCGCTGAGCCATTTCTGCAACTAAGCTTTCTCGCTCTGATTGCTGTCTTAACATCTCTTCTAGCTGCTTTCGCTCGGTGATATCGTTGCGAATTGCAACGTACTGGTAAGGTTTACCCTCGCCGTTCAGAAATGGAACAATAGTAGTATCAACCCAGTAATATGTACCGTCCTTCGCCCGATTTTTAATCTCACCTCGCCAAACTTGTCCTTGAGCAATAGTGCTCCACATCTTCTGGAAGAACGCTTTAGGATGGTAGCTAGAGTTGATAACGCGGTGATTTCGCCCGATCAGTTCCGCTTTGGAATATTGAGAAATCTTACAAAACTTATCGTTGACGTAGGTAATCGTTCCTTTAGCATCAGTAATAGCAACAATTGAAGATTGGTCAAGTGAAAACTTAATGTCTGCTAGCTCTTTCAGAGATCTTTGCAGTGCCCTCTCAGATGTTTTGCTCTTGTTCAGATCCCGATCGCTTGCATCTTTGATTGCTGCATAACTACGCCGCAGTTCTAGTTGGCTCATAACGTGACGGCTGAGGGCTTGCACGGCTTTGATTTGCCCTGCTAAGAGTTGACGGGACACCCGGTCAATCACACACAGCGTTCCAATTCGATAGCCTGCTGGCGTCACCAGAGGAAAGCCCGCGTAAAATCGAATATGAGGCGCACCCGTGACTAACGAGTTTGTAGCAAATCTTGGGTCTAAAGCAGCATTCTTGATAATGAATGGGTCTGATTGCAGAATTGCGTAGGTACAAAAAGCGATGTCGCGATGGGTTTCTGATACGGCTAGCCCTACTTTTGACTTGAACCACTGACGGTTTTGATCAATTAGACTGATTAGAGCAATTGGAGTACTACAAATGTCGGCCGCTAGTTGAGTCAAATTATCAAATTCAGGTTCAGGCTCAGTGTCAAGAACTTGGTATTGATAAAGGGCGTTGAGCCTTGCGGGCTCATGCTCAACTACTGGAACACACATTTTTCTGATTCCTGATTACTCTGTGGGTTGCGCTATGGACAGGCTACGTACGGCTGATGAGGTATGGAAGCAATCATCTCAGCGGTAGTTGTATCGTAAAGCAGGTTTGTCCACTCCCACTTTCGATATAAATAGAGCCGCGTAGATGAACAAGCATTTCTTTGACTAAGGTTAACCCCAGTCCTGTACCGCCTTGTTTCCAGCGATCGCTACTGGGAATGCGATAAAACTTATCAAAAATCCGAAGCTGTTCTTCGACCGGAATTTCAACTCCGGAGTTGCTAATTTCAATTTGCACACATTCTGAACTCGATCGAGCATGGATTGAGATAGTTTCATGAGGTGGTGTGTATTTGCAGGCGTTGTGTAAAAGCTCGGACAGCACACGGTGCAGGGTGTCTGAGTCAGATACTATTGTTGGAAGGCAAGGCGCGATTTGAAGTTCTAGCGTGATTTGCCGTTGCTGAATGCGGTCTTCAAACGGGCGGATCAAATCTATCAGCCAATCCCTTAAATCAATTGCATCTACCAGATCTAAGGATTGCTTTTCAGACGCTAGTCCAGACTCTAATCGCTGTAATTCTAGCAAGTTGTTGACCAGGGTAAGTTCTCGTTCGCACTCGGTTTGCAGAATCTTTAAATGAGTCAGCGTTTTGATGTAAGCAGGATTTTGTTGCGAAGTATCACCGCTATCAGATCTTCCTGCCGCTAGTTGATGCTCCAACATGTGGATTGCTAATTGCATATTGGCAAGAGGCGATCGCAAGTCATGAATCGCCTGGTTCAAAAAGTTGTCTTTTACCTCATTGAGTTGCTTTAGCTCTTCCACTTGGCTTTGGGCTGCCTGGTAAAGGCGTGATTGCTGGATGGCGATCGCACATTGCTTCGCAACTTTTTGCAGCAAATGGATTTCAAGTTCTGTCAATGTTTTAGATGTTGCTTGAATCACCCATAGGTTTCCCAGGTTTTCATCATTATGGTTAATTGAGCAGGCAAACAGTGTGAACTTTTCTTCAGGCAAATTTGTGTTGAAACAGAACTGAAGATAATCTGTTGCTCGAAGACAATGATTAATTTCCGGATCGTGATCTAACGAGAGAACTTTAGTTTGAAAGCTAGAAGTAGGGGCTTGGGACGAGGAACTAGAGATCAATCTTTGTTGATCAGTATCTGTTCGTAAGACAATGTAGCAGTCTGCCTCTAATTCTAGAGCTAGCTCTTGCACGACAGCGTTTAAGCTGAAGGTTTCATCCAGCGAAGCTCGTACTGTCTCGCTGATGCGAGATAGTGTTTGTTCGATCTCTAATGCTTGTTGAAGCTGTACAACACAACCCTGCATCTGTGCCTTTAAATCAACATCGGTTGAGCTCAGACTAGACAAGAACTGTGAGCAAATTTCAGGAAGTGATTCTGGCAGGGATGTTAGCATCTTGCTATCCATTAACAGGTGAGGAGATGTGAAGGAGATTGGAACTAATGAAAGGATTGGAAGTTTGAAAGAAGTGTGGACACAAGCAATCATCAGTAAAGCGTCAGTAAATAGTGTTGATGCTTCAAAGCATCTAGACACAGCTACTTAACAAATAAAGAGAACTTCCTCAATTAGCAGGCGATCGCCTATCGAAGCGTCTTCTAGCAATGCAGCCTTGATGGGTTCCCCTGCTTCCAGTGTTCCATTCACTGTAAAGTTAAAATCTTGAGTAAATATCAATCCTTGGCTTTGTAATCTTTCCGTTACGATAAATCGCGCAACTTCCATTAAATTGAGTTCCGGTTCTAGATGTTGGTGATGATGCAAGATCCAGCGACAGGCTTCTGGATCTTGTTCGGCTAATTCGTAGATCGCTTGTAGCAAGGCATCTCGGATGTAGCTGGGACTGGGTAGAGCAGTCAGAAACTTCTTCAGCGATCGGATTGCCGCTAGGTTTTGAGTTTTGAATACTTCAACAGCAACGCCTTGAAACGCACTGTAGTTTTGGGGCTGTCTCGCCATTTTTGGAATTCCTTCACTAGAACGAGAAGGTGAGTGAACTAAACAGACAGCTCTCATGCAATCTGTACAGGCAGGTAATACAACCTGTTGGGATTGGTTAGGGCTTATGGGAACTGCCTTTGAAGCAAGAAATTGAGGCACAGGATTGCTATGACATTGGATTATCAGATCGATAATTTGGTATTGCACAAATTGAGAATGATGCGGAAATTCCTAATATCCGAATTGCCCGCTGTAGGGGCACGGCATTGCCGTGCCCCTACGACATCATTCGTTAAATGTGCAATGCCGATGATTTGAAGCTAAATCGAGAGTGTGAAAATTTTGTGACAGTGTCCCAAACCTTATCTATTCTTGCCAATTCAGGATTGCTCGAATTTGGGCAATCAGGGCTGGTATCTTGAATGGTTTAGTAATAATTCCTGCAATGCCCAGTTCTACCAGGGGTTGATGTTCTGCGGGATTTGCCTTGGCGGTCAGCATAATAACTGGAATTGATCGCGTTTCTGGATTCTCCTGCAATCTTTGAAAGGTGGCGGCTCCATCTAGATCGGGCATCATCACATCCAGTAGAATTGCGTCGAATGGTTCTGCCTCAGCTAGGTTCAATCCCTCAGCTCCAGAAGCTGCGGTTAACACCTCCCACCCAGCCGCCGCTTCTAAGCTGAATTGGATAATTCGCCGTGCTCCGTCTTCGTCGTCAATGAGCAGAATCCGTTTTGGCATGGCTTCTCTAGTTTTCTGCTGAAGAAGGTAACGTAAAGTGAAGGCTGCTTCCTTGATCTAAGCTACTCGTGGCCCAAATGTCTCCCCCATGCTGCTGCACAATACTTCGGCAGATGGCTAGTCCTAACCCGGTTCCGCCTTTCTTGCGAGAGTCTGAGGCATCGACCTGCTGGAATCGCTCAAAGATGCTCTCTAGTTTATTGGTAGGAATGCCGCGTCCCTGGTCACGAACCGTAATCAGGATATAGGGTGGGAAAGTTTGTAGTGGCTGTTTTGCTTGCTGATTTGTTTCTGCTTGCTGACTGGTTTGAGCCTCTTTGCAGATCTCGGCAGTTAGCCAAATTGTACTGTGGGCAGGCGAGAACTTGACCGCGTTACTCAATAGATTTGTCAGGACTTGGAGAATGCGATCGCCATCAACCTGCAAAGTGACTGATAGAGGCTCAACGGATAAGGTAATCGCTGCTTGAGTGGCTGCAAGCTGCATAAAGTCAGCTGCTCGGTTCATCAGTTCTGCTAGATTCCACGATTTTTGCTCCAGGCGAATTTTGCCCGATTCTAACCGTTCCAAGTCCAAAATATCGTTTACCAGGCGAGTGAGGCGATCGGTCTCGGCTGCGGCAATGCTAAGGGTTTCCTTTCCTCGCTCTGATTCGGGTTGAATTAAACCTGTGGATAGTAATTCCAGTGCGCCACTGATCGAGGTTAATGGAGTTCGCAGCTCATGGCTGACGATCGAGATAAACTCAGCTTTCATCTGGTCCAGGTTGTGGCGTTCGGTAATATCTTCACCAATGCTAATCGTGCCAATGGATTTCCCTTCTGCATTTTGCAGTAGTGTATTGTTCCAGGCAATCATGCGTTCCTCTCCAAGCTTGGTTACGATTGAGTTTTGGTAGTGTGGATGAAAACCTTGTTCCAACACTTCCTGGAAACAAATTTGGACGGTGGATTTTTGGCTCGAAGGAAGGAAGTGGTTAAACCAGTATTTCCCTAACACTTCCTCTTTTGTATATCCGGTTAGCTTTAGAAAGAAGGGATTGATGTACTCGACGTTGCCATCCTGATCTAAGCCAACAACTATTAGCTGCACATTGTCTAAAAGAAAGTGCCAGCGTCGATCGGCTTCTACCAGAATGGCTTCGGCTCGTTTGCGATCGCTAATTTCAGTCACAATTACTCCTACTCCGACCGTTTGAGTCTGACTGTTGTCATCCAAAATCGGAAAGTAGGATGCCAACCAGTGCCGGATTACTTCGGGCTGGCTTGGCACGGCTGTGGCAATCTCCATGTCGAGAATTGGCTGTCCTGTCGTGAGAACCTGCTGGTGCAGAGGGGTTACAACAGGAGCCAGTTCTGGTAGTAATTCTGTGGCTGTCTTACCAAGGTGAGCCTCTACCGAGTGTCCATCAATTGCTGCAAGGGCTTCGTTGATTTGGATAAAGCGCAGACCTTGATCGTGAATGCATAGCCCAATCGCTGCTGAAGATGCTGCATTAAAAAAGTTATTCAAAAGGTTGCTCGTTCTTTGAAGTTCAGCGGTTCGCTCAGCTACCCGTCGTTCTAATTCTGCATTTAGCTGTTTCACGGCTGCTTCTGCCTGTTTGCGCTCAGTCACATCTCGGGTCACTGCTAAAACCAGGGAGCTTGTTTCATTAGAGGTGTGTAGGGGTACTGCATGAGACTCTAACCACCGTCGAGTTCCCTTTAATCCAGTGATTTCAAACTCAAGGGTCGTAGTCTTTCCCCGGGCGACTTGTTGCGTGAATTCTAGAAACGCTTGCTGCTGAGCGAGTTCAATTAGGGGGCAGATGCACTGACCCAACACTTGTTCTAAGCTATCAGCCTCAATCATTGCAAGTCCGGCGGGATTCATGTTTTGCAAAATTCCGTCAGCCGTAATTACCTTGACGCATTCCGGCTCGGCTTCAAAAATCGCCCGAAATTGTTGTTCGCTTTGCTTTAATGCAAGCTCTAACCGTTTGCGATCGTCAACATCCATTAACGTTCCGCTCATGCGAACTGGCTTATCCGTTTTGTCATAAAAGGCTTGCCCTCTGCCTTCAACCCAATGAACGCTGCCATCTCTCCAAAAGATACGATACTCATGTTTATAGATACTGTGCTCTTGAATGGCAGTTTGAACGGCTTGATTTAGCTTTTCTCGATCGTGTGGATGTACGCAAGCCTCAAATGTTTCAAACCGACCATCAAATGTATTGGGAGCAAAATTCAACAGTTGCTCATGTTCTGGGCTCCAGGTAATCTCTCCGGTGATTAAATTCCAGTTCCACATCCCCATGCGGGCAGCGTGCATCGCAAGTCGCAGTTGCTCTTTCCTTTCTTGCAGGCGGCGATCGCTGATCTGCTGAATCTGATGCCGAGCATTCCTCAATTCTGAAATTAGGTAATTAATCAGAAATGAAACAATGGCAATCAAACTTAATCGCAGCAGTCTAGCTGGGTCAGTGATTGGGAGCGAAGAGGCTGAAGGGAGAAAGAAGTAGTCGCTTGAGAGCAGGGAGAGCAATGTTGCGAGTAATCCCGGTTTGGTGCCACCGATCCAGGTGCTGATGGCGATCGCTGCGTAGAATAAGCTAAATGATACCGGGGCAATCAGGGAGTAGAGTAGCTGGGTTAGAACAGTCGCCACAACAACTGACAGCACCGCGACAGCATAGGGGGAGGTGTGACGCATTTTGCTCAACATGGCTGCTTAATTCTCCATTCCCCGTAATTTTTTCAACACCATCGCATGTTCTAATCGTCGGATCACTCGGGCTACCAATTCTGCTGCTCGGATGGGTTTGCTAACATAATCGTCTGCTCCTGCCATAAATACTTGTTGAATGGTTTCGTCATCATTACTAGCAGAGATCATCAGAATAGGTAAATCTCCGAACCGTGAATTGTTGCGAATCTTCTGACACAACTCGATGCCATTTGTCCCTAGCATTTCGATATCTAGCATGAGCAGGTCGGGTTTCACTGCTTCTAAGCTGCTCCAAATCTGCTGTGGGTCATTCAGTAGTGCCACCTGAAAGCCCCAAGGCTGCAACATAGACTGCATGAAAGCTAAGAGCTGAGTATCGTCGTCTACAATCAGTAATTGCGATCGCTGGGGTAATGCAAGCTTCTCTGGTGAAGAACTGGAATGATACCCTTTTTCAGTTGTTGACGGTGATTGCATTTGAGGAAACGGCTGTATTGCTTGGCGCAACTTTGACGTTAGTTCAAGCAAATCCGCTTGCTCTAGCTGATTCAATAGGGCTGTTTTAAGCAGTTGCTCAATCTGTCCTGACATTTCAGAAGCATCGTCCAGATCAAACAACCCTAAGGAACCTTTAAGCGTGTGGGCTTCTCGCTGCGCCTGCTGTCGGAGTTCCTCGCTGAGCAAGTTAGTTTGTAAGGCGGAAACTGCCCGTTCAATCACTGAGAGGCGATCGCTGTACTGCGCCCGATACTGCTCCCAGAAGGGATTGGTCGGGATAGAAGAGTAAGGAGATAGCGAAGTAGGCTGTTGGGGGATATCTGCCTCTCCTACCGCTGCGGATTCTCTTGCAATCTGAGCTTCCTTTAACCGATAGCCCAATCCATAAACTGTCTCCAGCCAATCTTCAACGCCAATTTCCTTAAGCCGCTTGCGTAACCCTTTGATTTGCGCTCGAACTGCATTTTCAGTTGGCGTATCCTCTAGCATCCAAAGATGCTCGATCAATGTTCCATGACTAAAAATGCGCTGAGGATGCCGCAGGAAAAGCTCTAACAGGCTATATTCCTTGGAACTGAGATGAAAGGGTTGACCTTGGTAGCTAGCCTGACAAGCACTGGGGTCTAGCTGCAACTGTCCCCATTCTAAGCAGGGCGATCGCCCCACATTGCCTCGGCGCAATAAGGCTCGAACTCGCGCCAAGAGTTCATCCAGGTTAAAGGGTTTGACAATATAGTCGTCGGCTCCTGCATCTAGCCCTGCAACTCGACTGCTGCTTGCACCCTCAGCCGTCATCAAAAGGATGGGAGTATTAAGATTAAACGGTTTTAGCGAAGAACGTCTTTCATGCCGCAATCGTTGGCAAAAGCTGATTCCATCTAGCTTTGGCAACATCAGATCCAGCAGAATCAGATCATACTCAAAAGTTTCTGCTAAATCCCATCCTGTCTGCCCATCTGCTGCGACCTCAACTAAGTAGTGTTGGGCTGTTAAGGACTGTCTGAGTAACTCAGCGATCGCTTGATCATCTTCAATCAGCAACACTCTCATGGGAAAGTCTGATCCTTAGGCAGAATAGGGAGATTTGGGTCAAGCAGTTTCGTACCTTTGGATATCCGGTTTTTGACGGGTTGTTACTCGGTGCAATGCCAGTAGAGCAGTCCTGTTTCCCCCTTTAACCCTGAGTTAGAGACGCGATCGCTTCTAACTGAAAGTTATTGACCAGGGATGTCATGCTCTCAACCAGCAGCAGTTCGTGAGCTGGAATTCGGGCAATCAACTGATGTAATTTCTCATCATCTAAGTCAAGTGCAGCTTCATGAACCTGGTTGATCCATTCGATTGGCATTGCCTCAAAGTCTTGTGGAGCAAGCGTTTTTCGGATTAAACGAGATGGTGTTTGCGGTTCGTCTTTGTAGCGGTAGTGAGCTCCTAGATGACGAGCGATCGCCTCAAAAACAGTGGTTTCCGTAAATGGTTTGGCAATATGTTCATTGCAGCCTGCTTGGAGACTGGCAGTGCGATCGGTTTCAAAAGCGTAAGCCGTAAGCGCAATGATGGGAATTGGTTGTCGCTGCTCAGAGGTTTCCTGAGCGCGAATCTGCCGAGTTGCCTCATGCCCATCCATTCCTGGCATTTGAATGTCCATCAGAATTAGGTGAGGGTGCCAGGATTGCCACTGGGCGATCGCCTCTTCGCCATTCTCAGCCGTACGGACTTCAAACCCAACGGGTTCTAGCAAAGCCTTTAAGAGTTGCCAATTTTCAGGAACATCCTCTGCAACTAAAATCCGGTAAGTGGGCTGCCCTGGCTCCAGACCTATCACCAGATTGGCAGTCTCTGACTCAACTAGATCGACTATGTCTGGACAGTGTAAAAGAATGTGACAAGTGAATGTTGACCCCTGGTTGACTGTACTTTGAACCGTAATGTCGCCTCCTAGCAAGCGAGCAAACTGGCGGCTGATTGACAAGCCCAGCCCGGTTCCCTGAGCATAACGCCCCTGCTCGGTTTGCATAAAGGCTTCAAAAATCGACTCCCAGTCACTGCTATGGATGCCGCACCCCGTGTCTTCAACTTCAAAGGCGAGAGTCAGCGCACGGCAAGGTGATGAAGTGTTGGGGTAACAGGTGCAGCTTGGTTTACTCGTCTCTGCTGGCTTGGTTCGCACCTGAATAGTAACGCTGCCTTGCGTTGTAAATTTGATCGCATTGCTGATCAGATTAATCAAAATTTGCCGCACTTTTGCTTCGTCGCTGCACACATAGTGAGGAACACTTTGATCTTTCTCTAGTGAGAAAGTTAGCCCTTTCTCACTGGCTTTGAGTGCAAACATTTCGTGGAGCGATCGCAGCAATTGGTGCAGATTAAAAATCTTTTCGGTTAGAACCAGCTGCCCTGCCTCAATGCGAGACATCTCTAGCACGTCATTAATCAGGGTTAGCAGATGTTCTCCACTGCGGTTAATGATACCTAAATGCTCCTGAAACTCTGGAGGCGTACTGGTACTACGGTTCATCATTTGGGCAAACCCCAGAATCGCGTTCAGGGGGGTTCGCAGTTCGTGACTCATTTTGGCAAGAAAGTGGCTTTTGGCTCGGTTGGCGATCGCTGCCCGTTCAGCAGCTTGCTCTAATGCCGACTGAGAGAACTCCAACAGAGCCAGCATCAGCGTACTCCGCATCATTCTTGCCGCTTCGATCTCGACGGATTGCCAGGGCAGCGATGTTTCTTGCACCGTTTCCTTCCACAGATCAAAAGATTGGCGGGGACACAGTTGCGGTTCACCTGACTCATCAATCTTCACTGCATCCTGTGGGTTGCCCGCCCAGTTCACCGTTTGGATTTGCTCGGGTCGGAACCAGACTAAGTGGTAAGACTTTTGGTGCAGCACGATGGAGATCGCCAGAATGCCACTTGCGGTCTGTGTGAATGCTCTGGCGGGCGGGTAGGGTCGCACCAGACAGTTGGTTAGGTAAATTTCAGGCTGGTTGAGTTGGGGCAGCCAAGTGAGAAGATTTTGAACTGCTTCCAAAGGTGGAGTTTGCCCGATCAGTAAGATCTTTTGATCAAGGGCGATCGCCACTCCTTCTGCGCGAACCAGATTAAGCAAGTCAGCAGCATTACGAGTGAGTACCTGTTGAATGAAATTTGGCTCTCGCAAAAATGCCTGCTGAAGCTTGTCTTGAATTGTTTGGACCTGAGTACGGTAACCCTCCAATTCTCGCTCTTGCTGGTGAACGAGTTCAATTGAAGCAAACTGCCCGATAAATTCACAGGTCTTGCGCGTTTGATAATCGATCTGTTTAGGGCTGTAATGGTGACAGGCAATTAGTCCCCACAGGCGTTGATCGTTGATCAGCGAAATTGTGAACGTCCCAGCAACCCCCATGTTCTGCAAATATTCAATGTGATAGGGAGAAACGCCTCGTAACACACAGTCACGCAGGTCTGTTGGTGTTTCAACTGAGCAACCGTCAGCCGCAATGAGAGCGACAGGGCTATAATGAACGTCGGGAATTTGCCGCACCCAGTTGCGAAGAAACAGCCTGCGGGCAGGGGCAGGAACATCAATCGCTGGAAAGTGTAATCCTAAAAAGCTCTCTAAGTGATTCTCTTTTTCTTCTGCAATCACAACTCCATGATCATCTGCTTCAAATCGATAGATCATGACACGATCAAACCCTGTCATTTCTTTTACTTGTGTAGCCAGGGTTTGGGCTAAGTTACTGAGACTCGCTGCACTGCGGAGGCTCAAAACTGTAGCTTGAAGGCGATGATAAAACTGAATGGAATCGGAGCTATCAGCAGGAAACTGAGGCTCCAGTTCTAGGATTAGAGAATTTTCAGTTCGGTGCAGAATGCTTCTGAAGGTTTGTGTCTTCACCTTCGGCTCTGCTCTCTCAGGGGAAAAGGCTTTGATCCGTGCTTTTAACTCAAATGGATTGCACAGTTCCAAATTGTCTTGTTGCAGGAATTGGGCAATTCGTTTGACTTGAGTGCGAGAAAAGAGCCGCTGTAGGGATTGCCCAACCAGGGCTGCGGCGGAAATGCCCCAAAACTGCTCCACATTTTCACTGATCTGCAAAATTTTGAGGTCGGGTTGCAGCACCAACAAAATGCCATACGGCTGAATATAGCCAGGAGCATATACCGATTCTTCGCTGCAATTTTCTAATGTAGTTAGTAATGCAGGCGTAAATGCAGATTGTTTAAAGGCAGTTAAGGCGTTCATTTCAACAAGCACGACTGGATTCAAAGGGGATAAATGCAGAGATGAAAGTTATGGGGAAGGATTGCTGTGAATCGGTGAAACAATCTGCTCAAACTAAAACTTATTGGCAAGTTGCATTAACTGGACGTGCAATGAGGCAAATTCTGGTGAGATTTGGGATAGCTGGTCTGCGATCGCCCCATCGTCCCCATACACGGCTGCATTTTCCAGTGCCGCCAGCTAATCTGTTGCCAAGTAGGCAAGTAAAGTTGAGTCAAAGAGAGCTGGTACATCTGCATTAGTCCTATATGAATCAGCAGGCAACGGGTTGGGATTGGAGGGTCGCTCAGCGTCAAGATACTCTAAATCTAAATATTCCCGCATCTTAAGAAATATTGTTTCGGCTTGCAAAGGTCTACTCATGTATCGTTACAGCCTACGGCCAGGACGATCGTGCGATCGCAATGTGTAATTGATCCTGCACAAGGAATTGTTGCCACAATCTTAAAGCTGCGATCGTGGCAACAATTCCTAACTGCAGGGGTATTCACTGATGCAGGTAAACTCTTTTGAACCAGTGGCACTTCTGATATCTATGCGTTGATTCACTAAACCTAGAAAACTCAAGTTTAATGCAATTTCTCAAATGGTAACGAGCGATCGCTCTGCATTTGCCAGCACAAAACGTCGCTCCAATGAAGCTGAAACTAAATTCAAGCTGGGTTGCATCAAGGGCATTTCTTGCCAGCAGCTCCGACAAAACCAGTAGGTTTGGTTATGACGAATATGACGCAGCATCTGATCAGAGCAGCAGGGACAACTTGCCATAAAATCTCATCCTTTTTATGTTAAAAAAATTCATTGATTTCCGATGATGTTGAGTCGCTCCTCGTGACTCTGTTGAGAAAATTTCTTGGGGAAGTTTCTGATGTTTTCACCCTAAGAATGAAATATGAGGATCTGGTGAGGAAGGTCTGAATGTTAAGGAAATGATTTAGATTGAAATACTTTGCAAAGGAAAAACAACCGCAAAGATATGTATCGATAACGTAATAACTACTATCTTCCTTTAAGCGCTGCAATTTCTAATCCTCAAGGGGCGAGCAGACTGGACAACAGTGCTAGTATTCCCAGATTGTTATCGATGATTAATAAGATTTATAACGTTTCTCTAGAAAGAGGCTACAGATGGAAGGGTACGCCGCTAAGTAGAGTGCCCTTTCATCTGTAGCCCTAAGTTTTGGATAAGTTTTAGAGGTGGTATAACGGCACAGGTAGTGTAGAGCGGTTTTTACGATCGCCCCATGTGCTGAGCTTATAGTGAGAAGATTTCCTCGGCACTAGATGGATGAATTCCGATCGCACTATCCAGGTCATGCTTTGTTACACCCAGCCTGAGCGAAACGGCTAGACTTTGCACAATATCTACTGCTCGATCGCCCATAATGTGAATTCCCAAGACTCGTTCTGAATCCTGCCGATTCACTACTGCTTTCACAAACATCTGCTCATTCCCTGCCGCCAAGCAATAGAGCAGGGGACGAAACCGCGTCTGATAGCAGAAAACAGCATCACCAAACTTTTGACGTGCCTGCGACTCAGATAAGCCAACTGTCGCAGCTTCCGGCTGAGACGCGAGCGAAATAGGCACCCAATCGAGCCTGACGCTAGAAGATTTTCCACCAAATTCGGCATCTGCAAAGGCTCTTCCCTGAGCGATCGCACTGGGAGTAAGGGGAATACGTCCTGTACAATCCCCAATCGCAAAAATGTTGCTCTGAGTGGTACGACTCGATTCATCAACGCTGATTGCCCCTGCTTCCGTCAACTGGATATCCGCTTTTTCTAGATTCAGTCCTGCTAAATTAGGCTTGCGAGGTACATCCATTAGGACCGCATCAACGGTTAGGGAACTTGGCTGTTTGGAGTTCGATTGATTAGACAGAGTGAGACACAAACCTTTCTCTGTTTTCTTAATCTTGGCAACGTTGGTTTTGGGTAGAATTTGCACTCCTTGTTTGCTCAACTGTTCCTGAATTTCCTGGGCTAATTCTGCATCAAAAGCAGCAAGAATGTGGTCTTCAGGGATGATCTGAGTCACGCTTGTCCCTAGCGCGTTTAGACTTCCGGTAATCTTTACCCCGATCGGATCACCACCCACTACAGCAAGCGATTCAGGTTGTTGGGGCAAGTGATAAAGTTGGTGCCAGGTAATCGTATGTTCGATTCCTGGAATTGATGGTTTGTTCGGTTTTGCACCAACGGCAATGAGAATTTTTTCTGATGTGATGGAGCGATCGCCCACAGTTACTGTATGAGCATCGAGGAAGTGAGCTTGTTCTTGAATGAATTGGACATTCCCCTCTTGCAGGTGACGAAGATGCACCCCATTGAGGTGCTGAATATGCTGTTCCTCAGCCCTGACAAACTGTGACCAGTCAAACTCACGGTTGCTCTCCTTCCAGCCATAGCTCACCGCTACTTGCTCCAGGTTACGAAAGCCAGCCGCATAGTCCAGCAATTTCTCTGGAATACACCCGTGGTTAACGCAGGCTCCCCCTGGTTTGGACTGTTCTGCGATCGCAACACTCGCGCCATAGGTTACTGCCCGCTGCGCCGCCGCCAGCCCCCCAGAACCCGCTCCAATTACAAAAAGGTCATAGTCGTAAGCCAAGTTATGTTGCGCTCCTTTCAGGTGCAATTGAGGTGTGATGGATTTTTGCAAACGAGGGCAAGTTCCGATTTCTTAGTTCACGAGGTTAAAAATCAGAACGTGACTAGAGTTCATTCAAGAATGATTTCGATTGAACTACTTCATCCTAAGTACCGAACTCGGCTAGCTCCAAAGGGGTAGCCTGCCTGAATTAGAGACAACTCTCCAAAGTAATGAAAATTACATTTGGAGCAACTTCAAGTTGTTTTTTTGAAGGTCGAAGCAAGAAAGGTGTAGTCTTTTTTGTACCAGGTGACAGTTTTATCTGTACAAGCTGGGATGCTATCTTGTTCGAGGTCAAAACCACAAGTCTGGGCGATGGCGATCGCTTCTTCAACTTGAGGCTTGGAGAAAATCTGCCAGGAAAGCCCAAACGGTTGAATAGAGGAATCTACTTCCACTTTGTCTTCCCAGTAATCAGTCGTGACAAAAAGCATCCCGTTTGGCTTGAGAATTCGGTAAGCTTCATGGAAAAAGGCTTTTAGATCGACTCCATGTTCAATCACAGAGATACTAACTGCCCAATCAAAAGATTCATCGGGGAAAGATGTATTCATTAGATCTCCCTGATGCAGCTTGTAAGGCAGCGTGGAGGACGGGGGAAGATGAAGGTCAATCCCAAATAAGTTGGTGAAACCTAATGCGGCTAGAAACTTCAAGGTGCAGCAGTCGCCACAGCCAAGATCTAGAATTGCAGACTGTTTAGGCGTGTGCAGGAGTTGTTGAGCTAGCAAAAACTGATCCCAATTTTTTTGAACCGTGATGTGAGTCGGTAATTCTTGATGTTGCAATGACAGTGTTGCATTGCCAATCTCCAACCAACTCTGTAAAACCTGGATCATGCAATACTCCTCTCACAAGTCGCTCAATTAAAATTCATTTCTCTAGCGATCTTAGGTTATACCAATTCCAAAAATTAGGGCTACAGATGGAAGGGCACTCTATTTAGCGGGGTGCTCTTCCGTCTGTAGCTTCTTTTTAGGGAAACGTTATTATTCCTGGGGTAGAGCCGCAATAGAGAATCGCTGGCTACTCTACAGGAGGACGATTGTATTCTACAAAATCTTGGTTTGCTAAAAATGGTAATTGACTGTGAGAGTGTAGAAAAGCCGCCTGAAGTTATTAACCCGCCTAAATCTTTACCTACGGCTGATTTTTATCAGCTGATTCATGAGCAGATCAGCGATGAAGATGACTCAATGAATCAACGGGTGAACTGGCTCATTATTTCACAATCCTTTTTCTTTAGTGGGTTCGCGACGTTACTCAGTTCGCCTCCAAAGCCAGAGAATGATGGCTATGCTGATCTGCATGATCTTCTACTCTGGATTATTCCTGGCATTTCTTTGATTACCAGCCTGCTCATTTATGTGGGTATCTTGACTTCTCTGGTTTACATGGCTAGCTTGCGGAAGTCATTTCAAACCTATCCCTCAGACAACACTACAGAACATTTCCCCCCAATTCAAGGTACGACAACCACTCGCCGTTTGGCTCAGATGCCTGCGGTCGTGGTGCCACTACTTTTTATTTGCACCTGGATTGTTTTGTTGGTTCAAGAGCTGCGTTGACTACAAGTTAAGCGAATGATGCAGCTCATTGCCTAGAACTCGTTACCTGATTGAGCGTAGCTTGTAGTGGCTTAGGGAGTAGCGGCAGTCTCATTCATAAACCATTCCAAAGCAGCACGTCTGATCTCACCTGGAACAGTGTGAGGGCCGTCAAACTCCTGATACAGCACGTCATAACCTGCTTGTTGCAGCCGAGGTACAATTCGACGGCTACACCGATCGATGGGCAAAACCATGTCCCGCTGACCATGAGAAACAAACAGCCGGGGTGAACCAACCTGATCTGCTGGTGCCATGAATCCAGGTGAAAAAGCAATGATGTGCTTAAACAAATCTCCATTGGTGAGTCCAATAGAGAGGGCATAGGAAGCCCCATCAGAGAAACCTGCGATCGCAATGCGGTTTGGATCTATGGCATAACGACTAAACGTCTGCGTTAGTGCTTGGTCGATGAAGGCAACATCAGGCCCATATTGGCTCATGATGACATCCCACGTCTGACGACGTGAGTCTACAGCCAGCAAGATTGTCTCGAATGAATCTGCCAAGTCTTGGAGCATATTCATAGCTCCCTCGGCATCTCCTCCCGCCCCATGTAGCATCAAGATTAGGGGAACGGGGCGATCGCCACGATAACCAGCAGGTACATAAACAACACCATCTCGGCTATCACTTAGCCCTAGAGGATGAAGCCCCACAGAACCAGTCTCTGTAGGTTGTGTAGGGCGGGCACGCAATCGCCCTGTGGTTAAATTGGTTTGCTTTGAAGATCCCATGCTTGGCAGGTTGTGTGTTGTGCAACTTGATATTTGAGCAACAGCGATGGGTATAGCACCTGTTACTCCCAACCGGAGTAGCCGTCGTCGAGTCCAATGATGGGGAGAGTGGTTAAATTGCTTCATTCAGTGTTGCTCACTGCGATCGCTTGCCGCTCTTCGACACCTCAGTAGCACATAGTATGAATTCCGTAGGGGCATGGCATTGCCATGCCCCTACAGAGGGGATTGAAATCCGTGAGTCATACCCGCATTCAGCAACGGCGTATGTTTTTGAACGTGAAATTGCTACGGTGATACTAGAACCCGGGACTATCCTGACGAGTAAGCCACCCTGCCCAAACGACTAAAAGTATTTGGAAGGGAAGTCGCAGCCAAATTAAGGGCGGATCATTGGGTAGAGCGGGTACTGGAATGTTATGCATGGCCTGATACAGGTTGGCTGGAAAAACGGCAATAAATAAAATGACGAGAATCCAGGCTGCTGCACGACTAAATTGAGGAATGAGTAATCCAGCTCCGCCCAATATTTCAAAGAAGCCACTGCCGTAAACCAGTGCCAGCGGATGAGGAAGAGAGGATGGCACAATGCTGACGAAGGGAGCCGGGTCAGTGAAATGCTTTATGCCAATCACAACCATTGCGATCGCCAGAAAAATCCGAAAAACAGTCTTATATCGGGTCATTGCGTTTATCAGGTCAGCGACTTCACAAAAACTAGCGAGAGTCTGTTCCCTGGTTAGGAGACCCTTCAACCTCATTTTTCTTTTGTTCAGCTTTTACCTGTTCAGCTCCTATTTTTCTGTATTCCTCTCTTTCTTGCTCATCCTGATATGCCGCAGGAGCTTGTTCTTGAGGCGAGGGGGCACCTCCAAGATCGATACCTTCTCTATTCTTATCTTGAGTCATGACTCGTACCTCTAATTCGTTAACTTTACTACTTCATCCTGTGGAGTACAGGCTTATCTAGACGCTAGCAAACCGGTTGATCGGAGCTATCCCCCTTTAGCGGGAGAGTGAGGTGGGTTATGTTGTACCTACAAGTCACCTGTTTAGAACACCTACATCTAACTTTGGCTAGGTGGATATAAATCTATGCATTTGCAGAATCTAAGGTACTGGGTACTGCGGCATTAAGCAATTCAAAGCTTGATGCCGTATTCCAGCGATGGTATTTCAAGTTATTTTTGCAGGAGTTATTTAGCATGGCTGTATCGTTGAACGACGAAAAGCGACGTATGATTGGTGAAAGGCTGGCAGACTTACAGTCCTTTCAGAATTTAATTATCTCTAACGATCAAAAACTGATTAAGGCTTGCCCTTACAACGATGTGCGTGAGCGTCTCCAAAATATGCTCCAGGATGACCAGAAAAATCTGGGCATTATTGAAACTGTAATTGTTCAATATGGCATTCAAGTTGAACCCAGTGCTGCAACTAAGACATTTACTCAGCAGTTTGAGCAGATGATGTCGGGTGATGAGTTTACGTTCTACCAAAAACTCATACACCATGAGTTGATGAAGCATGGTCAAGCTATGAGTGGGATAACTATTCACAAAGCAGCCCAAAAAGTAGGGGCAGATATCGAAGTGGCGATCGCTCCCCTGAACACCGTCAACTTTGAGGGACGCGCCCATCAGGAACAGCTTAAAGGAATGTTAGAGCAGGTCGGTGTCCGGGAAATGACTGGGCAGGATGCTGATCAGGGGCTATGGGCACGGGTGCAGGATGCGATCGCTGCCCTTTCGGGTGTGGCTGGCAGCGTTGTCACCCAAAACACGGACAAGCAGGATATGAACATCCAGACCTTGATCCGGCTAGATCACAATAAGGTGAATACAATTTTCACCGAAATTGGTGCGACTAAAGATCCGCAAAAGCTGCAAGAGTATTTTGGGCAGCTCTACAAAGATTTGCTCACCCATGCTCAAGCTGAGGAAGAGTTGGTTTATCCAAAAGTACGCCCCTTCTATGGGGATGGTGATACGCAAGAGCTTTATGACGAGCAAGCTGAAATGAAGCGGATGTTGGATCAGATCCGATCGCTTGATCCCAACTCAAATGCGGATGAATTTCGCTCTCGGATTAAGGACTTGATGGATGTTGTGGGTGATCACATTCGTCAGGAAGAAAGTACTTTGTTTGCAGCGATTGATAAGAACTGTAGTACTGAGCAAAAGGAACAAATGGCGACGGAGTTCAAAGCTGCTAAAAGCAGGATTCAGCAGGAAATGACAGTGTAGCTTTTGTAGTTCTGCCATTGCAATAAAACGGGCTATAAATAGAAGGGCACCCTGCTAAATAGGGTGCCCTTCTATTTGTATTCTGACTTCAATTTTCGGCGTTGCTGAATGCGGGTATGATTCACGGATCTCAATTCCCTGTGTAGGGGCATGGCATTGCCATGCCCCTATGAAATTTATACATCAGATAGCAATGCCCGATTTCCTTTGTTCTCTCGTTCCTGGCTTGTTTCCTGGTTCCTACAGCTATCTTAAAGTGGATAAACCATAGCGCAGGGGCGGTTCGCGTAACCGCCCCTACAGGAATTTGTAGTATACAAGTGGAAATTGCTGTAGTTCCTAGCAGGAAGCCAATGTTGAGGCTTTACCTCCGATCGCTCACTTCTAGAGCAAAGTATGGAAACGAGGCGATCATAAAAAGAGGGTTATAGTACTACGCGCCTTGGTTAAAGCACTTTAGTGTAAGAAAACTCCCACGTACGGGAGCTTTCTTACACTAAAGTGCTGTCTTAAGAAACAGACGCAGCTATATCCTTAACCTCGACGGTCTTGATAGTCTTCTGAGGATGTTGGGTCTAGCTCCCAGCGGCGATCGTCGCGCTCTTCTAACATGTCATTTGTTCTCAAAAAGCTGCGATCGTCGGTTTGAATCCCTACCGCTGCGGCCAATTCTTCAACCACATCTTGATCAGGAGTGTCTACAGTTCCACCGACTCCCTCTTCACCTACTGCCTCTGCATCTTCATAGTTGGCATCTACATCTCCACCCGTTAGGACGTAGTCGGGTTCGTTTAATGTGTGGCTGCCACGACGTGAGTATCGACCGGCGCGATCGCTCGGTTGTCCTTGAAGCCCAGTACCGTAGGATTCAGTAGATTCTTGTGGAAGGTTGCTAATTGCTTCTTCATTGTCATCAGCATCCACAACACCATCATCATCATCATCCAGGTTGTCATCCGTGTCGTCTGTTGCAACGGTGTCAATTACAGCCTGATTAAGGTCAACCTGCTTTAAACCAATTTCGTTTTCAATATCGGGAAGTGCTCCTGGCTCTGAGCTAATTGAATCCTTCAAAGGAAACTCGGCTTCAAATTCTTGCTCAACTTCTTCTCGAATTGCCTCGAAGTCTGCATTTTGTTCTGGTTCTCTAGCATTTTCCATACTGGTCATCCTGCAAAGCCTCGGTATCTATATCTGCACATTAGCTAATCTGGGTCTTAATCAAACTCTTCATATGGACAGACAAAAGTCGGCTGATAGGCTGAAAAATACCTGTGTTTGCACACCTTTTCAATAGAAACGCGCGGTAGGTGAAAAGATCTTCCCCGACCGAGAAGGTCTTTCCACCTATCGCCCTAATTCTAAGAATTGGCATTAGATAGACTAGGACAATAAGTCGGTGAAGAGATATCTGTTAGAGTCATGAGTCACTTCTTTAGCCTGGATACGCTGATCGAAGTTTTATTGGGGATTAGCCTGAGTGTGGCTGCGGGCTTTCGAGTATTTGTGCCGCTGTTGGTGCTGAGTGGGGCTTCTGTCGTGGCTCACCTAAATCTGCCAACAGACTTTGATCGGCTTGAAACACCCCAAGCACTCGCTGTGTTTGCGATCGCCTGCGTTCTAGAGATCACGGGTTACTATGTTCCCTGGCTTGATCATCTACTTGATATTGTCTCAACCCCAGCAGCCGTAATCACTGGGACCGTGGTTGCAGCTTCCCTAACTCCAGATATTAACCCGGTCGCCCAGTGGACCCTTGCTTTGATAGCGGGGGGTGGAGCCGCCGGATTGACAAAAGGAGTGATGAACCTGTTTCGGCTTACCTCAACTGCTGCATCAGGCGGGTTAACCAATCCGATTTTGGCGACAATTGAGTTAGTGTTAGCCGTTACGCTTTCAGTCCTGGCTGTCACTGTGCCCCTGGTTGCAGGAGCTTTGTTGCTTATCCTTCTAATCTTTGGAACTCAGCGACTTTGGGTGTTTCTTGCTGCGCTGCGATCGCCCCAAATCACTGACCCTAGTGAGAGCTAAGAGGACAATTGTACTAAAATATTGGAGCCGCTGAACAATCTCTGAGTATGTCTGCTCCTCGCAAAATCATCCACATTGATATGGATGCCTTCTTTGCTTCCGTCGAGCAGCGTGACCATCCTCCTTATCGCAATAAACCGATCGCAGTAGGTGGCAAGCCAGAGCAACGGGGAGCAGTGGCTGCGGCTAGCTATGAAGCCCGCAAGTATGGTGTTCACTCGGCACTGCCTTCTCGCATTGCTAAACAGCGGTGTCCTCATTTGCTGTTTGTCACACCTCGATTTGAGGTTTATCGAGCTGTCTCACAGCAGATTCGAGAAATTTTTTATCGTTACACTGACCTGGTGGAGCCATTATCACTGGATGAGGCATACCTGGATGTGACTCAAAACAAGTTGGATATTCCTTCTGCAATGGCAATCGCCCGTGAGATTAAACAAGCGATTTGGCAGGAGACTCACCTGACCGCCTCAGCGGGTGTATCTATCAACAAATTTCTTGCAAAGATTGCTTCAGGGTTGGATAAACCGGATGGACTGTATCTGATTTCACCTGAACAGGCTGCTTCTTTTGTCGAGACTTTGCCCATCGAAAAATTCTATGGAGTGGGGACTGCAACTGCGCGAAAGATGCAATCTTTGGGTATTCACACCGGTCTGGATTTGAAGCAATGGTCAGAAACTGATTTGGTGCAGCGGTTTGGTAAGGCAGGACGCTATTACTACCGAGTCGCCAGGGCTGAGGATGAGCGACCCGTCAACCCTAATCGAATTCGTAAATCAATCGGGGCAGAGGAATCCTTTGCGGAAGATCTAGAAGAGCTTGAGACAATGACGGCAATGTTGAAGAAATTGGCTGAGGAAGTCGTCGAACGGATGAACAAACATCAGCGATATGGATACACGTTAACCCTAAAAATCAAATACGCCGATTATCAGCAGGTTACTCGTGCTCAAACGGTGAATGTATTGTTGCGAGAAGTTAGTGTAGTCTGCAACCTGGCAACTGCTTTACTGCTAGAGCATCTTGACCGCTCTCGAAAAGTCAGATTGTTGGGTTTAACCGTGTCCAACCTCACCGAGCCGTCTGTGCCTCTATGCTATGACCAGCTTCTTCTAGAGTTACCTCCATTCTTTCACTCGTAATTCCCCAGAAAAAATTGTTGTAATACCATTCCCACAAGAACAAGCTACAGATGGAAGGGCACCCCGCGTCGCGGGGTGCCCTTCCATCTGTAGCCCTAACTTTTAGAAGAGTATAAGAAACGACTACACTAATGGTAGCGATCGCCCAAACCATCCTGGGAGTTTTAGAAGATATTTTGCGAATTCTGGTCGAGATTCTGGAACCGTAGGTTTTTAACGTCGTCTGCGAGGTCTACTTGACCTGCCGCCAAAACCGCTAGGTTGACGGTAAGTAGGTCTGGGAGCAGAACGGTTGCGACGCAAGGTCGAGGAACCATAACCTGAACCCGTCCCGCGATCGCCACTGGTTGTTCGGCGAGTTCTGGTTTGACCGGCTGTGGGCGAGCGCAGTCGTCCACTGGTTCTCAACACTTGACGGTTGCGAACTTCAGCCGGAGGAGCCTGATAGCGAGTCTGATAGCGCTGCACTGCCTGATTATAAGTTCTGCCATATCCGCCATAGCCAACCAGAGCTACTCCAGGACTATAAACGGGTGGCACGTAATAATGGGGCGTAAACAGTAGACTGCCCAAAGCTTGCCCTGCCAATGCTCCAGCAAACGGTGTCCAGAAGCTTGTGTCCCTTTGAACAATCACCGTCTCCTGCTGACCCGTTTGAGGATCGGTGACCGTCTCAGCCACATTGTGAACATACTCAATTCTAAAGTCTTCTGTGAGATGCAGAGCTGGCTGTCCTTGCTCAACCGCCAAATAACTTTGTTTCCCACTGTTGATCTCCTCGTCGGTCAACCGCGCCATCGCCAAGTTGCTCGTCCGAAAAACCGAAGACTCACCAGGAGCCGTATTGAGAAGCATCGCACTGTATTCCCCTGAAGCATCGTCATATGTCACCTGCTGAACAGGATATTGTCCATCCGACAACTGACTTTGAGGGGTTGGCGAGCTAGCAGGTTGACTTTGAGGCGAGGGTGAAGTACCGGAATAGGGATCTCCAGCATAAGGAACACCACAAGAAACAGTCGTCACTCCTAATGCTAGAACCATTGAAAAGATCAGGAATTGGCGAATTTTAGTGGTTAAAGTTTGAATACTATTCATAGTTATTCTTTTAGAGTTGTTGAAGCTAGAGAGGCAGAAGTTCTGGAAAGTTGAGCAATAGTTGTTCTGAAGTCAGTTCATCTCCCAACTGTGCAGGAGAGAAGTGAACCTGAACCGCTCGTAATCTGCCCTGATAGTGAAGATTAATCATTGCTTTCAGACCTGCTTTAAGAGCGGCTAGATCAGCCAGGTCAGTTTCTAAATCGGGTGATTCTCCCTCATACGCTACTGTCAGCATGACAACTAAGTTATGAGTGATGGGTAAGGATAAAGCGTCTTCCGGAGAAGCATCCAGGTCTAAACCGCTCTGATAACGCCCAGCAGAGTCTGTAAACAACTCATCGACGTAGTCACCAGCCTCCCCTTCATCCCAAAAGACATCTCCCTCGTTGGTAGCTGACTGCCAGTAGAGGTCGTACTGTAGGAGCGTTTGGCAAATTTCAGCCAACCCTTCTCCTAAAACATGCATATCTCCCTCATGCTCTACCGCTTGCCGCCCTGTCTGGTTAAGCACTCCTAGCAGGGGTGCAACTTCCTTGCCTGCCAAGTGGAGCAGGATACGACAGACTGCAAAACGGGTTTTGCCGCTGGCTCGGTTGAGGCGATCGCGCCAAGAACTCATTCCTTTCACACCTCTAATTTTAGCTCAACCCCAGCCTATAAAAATTGCCTCTCTCTCATACTCAGTAGGAAGAGAGAAGTTGAGCCATTTGCAAGTCATCCTTAGGTAGACCTCTCGTGTAAATGTAGTGAGACGGAACTACATTACTATTTTGCGTCAAAAAGTGATTTACCAGGAGGTCTGGTGAAAGGGGTAATTACCGACCAACAGCATTCTTTAAGCGGGCGATCGCCTGAACTAGCTCGACAGGTTCTATCGGTTTAGCAATATGTTGCTGGAATCCAGCCGCAAGCACTTGTTGCTGATTTACTTCGCCTGCGTATGCTGTCACAGCGATCGCCGAAATTCGCTCTCCCTCTGGCATCGCTCGAATTTGCTGCATTAACATATAACCGTCCATGTCCGGCATTCCAATATCACTCACCAATACATCCACTTTGGTTTGTCTGAAAACTTCTAATGCTTCAGACGCAGAGCCCACAGTAGATACCTCTGCGCCACTTCCCTTTAATATGAAGCTAATTAAATCTCTCGCATCAGCTTCATCATCAACTAACAGTATCCGAACGCCTGAAAGCAGGGAAGGAAGAGGAGGGGAGCGGAAAAGATTGGTCATTTTATTGCTTGCTGCTTCTCGCTCATCTCTGAACAGTGGCAGCCTCACCGTAAACGTTGCCCCCTGGTCTTCTCCAGGACTTTCTACTTGAATAGTTCCGCCATGTAGCTCGACCAATTGACGAGCGATCGCCAAGCCTAACCCTAACCCACCAAACTGCCGAGTTGTTGTGCTGTCTGCCTGACGGAAATGTTCAAATACATGGGGTAGAAAATCGGCAGGAATGCCTTTGCCTGTATCGCTGACCTGAATTTGAGCGTAGGTAGGAGCAGCGGGAGAGCTGATGTTACGTTCCGACTCACTTCTGTCCGACTCAATCTGCGTCAAACGTACCTCAACCTTACCTCTGTTGGGCGTAAATTTGATGGCGTTGGAGAGCAAATTCCAAACGACCTGTTGCAGCCGAGCAGAGTCACCTAAAACCAAAAAAATGGAATTTTGGGTTCCAGGATTTGGTTGATTGGACGGCTGATCAGCCTTAGTAGATGCTGAGAACTGCCCGCTGTCTGAGCCAAAAGCTAAAATTGTGAACTGCAAGTCGATGGATTTCGCTTCTGCGGCAAGCCGCACAGTTTCCAGGGCAGCACTAATGATTGCGGCTAAATTCACAGGAACCCGATTAAAGGTGAGTTTGCCGCGCAAAATTCGAGAAATGTCTAGCAAATCTTCAATCAGCTGTGTTTGTAGTCTGGCATTGCGCTCAATTGTTTCTAGGGCATAGGCCGTCTTTGCTGCGTTTAACCTACCGTTGCGAAGTAACCCGATCCAGCCCAGGATAGGATTGAGAGGCGATCGCAACTCATGGGACAGCACTGCCAAGAATTCATCTTTAATCCGGTTAGCGGCTTCTGCTTCCTCCCGTGCTGCCTGCTCATGGGCGAGTAACTGCTCTCGCTCCAGTAGGGCAAGCTGGAGACGGGACTCACTTTGGCGTAAAGCTTCTTCTGACTGTCGTTGAATCGTCTTATCCTGCATAATTTTGACAAACCCCCGAACCGAGTTGTCCTCATCGCGTAGAGGCATGACTAAACCACTGCCCCAAAAGCGGCTCCTATCCTTTCGCACATGCCAACGCTCGTTTTCTTTTCGCCCCTGGGTGAAGGCAATTTGTAGTTCCCTTTCGTGTTCTCCTAAGGCACTGTCTTCAGGTGTAAAGATGATCCTTCCACTTTCTCCGACAATCTCAGCTTCTTCATATCCGAGCAGTCGTTTGGCTCCTGCGTTCCAACTAGTAATTCGCCCTTTTAGATCTAGGGTGAAGATGGCATAGTCTTTAGCGCTCTCAAGGATTAAATGTAAACGAGCTTTTTGATCACGAAGTGCTTCTTCAGTTTGTTTGCGATCGCTAATGTCAAAGAGCAAACCATCCCAAACGGCTCCTTCACTTGTTTCTTCAGAACTGGAACTGCCCTGAATCCATTTGAGTTGGCCCGACGGAGTAATGATGCGTCCTTCCCACTGCCAGGGCAAAAAATCTCGAATGGCGGCAGCAATCGAATCTTTTAGAGATTGGGAATCATCAGGATGAACTAACGTCCACAGTGCATTAGCATCCTCAAGGATTGCCTCTGGCTCTAATTCAAGGAGTTTACGGCAACAAGAACTGACATAAGTGAAGGACTCTGTATTTCCGTTATATCGATACACCATCCCTGGCATATTAGTGACGAGCGTTTGAAACCTAGCTTCACTTTCACGCAAAGCTTCTTGCCTTTCTTCAGCAATCTGACGGGCTTGGGCACTAGACAAAGCTACGGCTAAAAATTCTGTCAAACTTGCTAGCACCCGCGCATCCTCACGATCAAACTGTCGCTGCGGCTCGTGTGTCACAACCCAGATGGTGCCCAGATTCCGATCTGCCAACAGCAACGGCACCATCAGCATTTCCACAGGTGGCGGAGTCAAGGATTGTAAATAGGTGAAGTAGCGCTCAGGATGGGAATAAAGCTGGGCGTTTCTTTGATCCAAGCAACTCCCACAAGGGCTGAAATTGCGAGGGGTTGTATTTCCCTGAAACGGTTCATAGGTTCCTGACAAGGCAACCCAGCGAAAAACTTCCTCCCCGTCTGGAGTTACTTCAACGAGACTGACCCCCGCTGCACCTGCCTGACATAGCTCTCTGGCAATCTCCGCAAAATGCTTGAGGATAATGTGAGGCGGTTTAATTAGCTGTTGCCCCAGGCTTCGCAATACCTGGTTTTCAGCTGCTAGATCAGGTTGCCTGGGCGATCGCTCAAATAACTCATGAGTGATCAGGATATCATCTTCAGAAACGCCATTAGTCATCCCTCTCCTCCTCGCTTGAGGGGTACGCTGACCGCAGGATTTCGCCCTGCGCTCCTAACCGTTCGAGCAGGGAATCAATTCGCTGTCTTGCTAGTGGAGAAGGCATCGCTTTTCCATTCTCCCACCGATTAATGGTTGGAAAAGTGGCTCCAAACTCGGCAGCAAACTTCTGTTGAGAGAGTTTCATCTCCTGCCGTAGGGCACGGATTAATTTACCAATCGTTGGTTGTTTTACCGTCAACTGGTTGTTGCTGAGAGGCATATGAACCGCAACTATAAAGTCCTATATAACTCTCTTTCTCAGGTTCTGTGTATCTATCGCACGATACAAGCTTTTGTTACGCACAAAAGTAGGGAGCAACACCACAACCGTCAGATGGCTCCATATGTGAATCCCTGGATGAAATTAGCCTGGTTCATTCCATCCAACTGACCCATTTGCTAAGGCTAAGCACCACGCCAGGATTGAATTTAGCTCCAGTATTCTGAAGGCGATCGCAGGACTTGCACACTGCCTCTACTTAAAGAAGCATTTGAGCAAAAACGTCATGACCTGGTAGAGAAATTTGCTTGGATCGAGCGTCACGAACAACTTTTAAGAACTGGGATAAAGTGGGTGACTGGTTTTGTTTGTGCCATGCTACGGCAACTTCAATTGGAGGAGTTGATTCAGCGATCGCCCGATATACTACTCCAGCGCTGTGTCGCGTTTGGGCACCCGATGCGACCAGGGAAACGCCAGCACCCGCTTCTACAAAACTCACAACTACTTCCGGTGGGGTTGCTTCTTGCGCGACCTTGGGCTGGAATCCTGCCTGTTCACATAGGCGCATGATCTGGTAATAAAAATCGGGTTTCACCTGCTCTGGACACAGCACAAACGGTTCATTTGCAAGCAGGTGCAGCGGAATGGCGGGTAATGCAGCGAGAGAATGTCCCTGTGGCAATACAGCGACTAACTGTTCGGTTAAAACGGTTTCAAAACAGAGTTCGGGATGGTCGAGCGGGAGATGCACAAAGCCGACATCAATATCTTTAGTGGCGATCGCATGTATCTGTGCCGCAGTACTCGCTTCGGTTAGGGAAATTGATATGGTTGGAGCAATCTCACGAAACGTCTGAATCACATTAGAGAGCAAGCGATTAAATACACAGATGGAGAAGCCAATCACCAGTTTGGTTTGCTGGGCCTCGCCTGCTTGTCTGGCGGCTTGTGCAGCGCGATCAGCCTGAGCTAATGCTAATCGGGCTTCGTCTAAAAAGGCTCGTCCCGCTGCAGTCAGCGATACACCCTGTCGATTGCGATAAAACAACTCCACACCCAACTCATCTTCAAGCTGGCGAATTTGACGACTCAACGGTGGCTGCTCCATAAACAACCGTTCGGCTGCACGGCGAAAGTTTAACTCTTCTGCGATCGCTACAAAATATTTGAGATGTCGGAGTTCCATGACTGCTGATACTGTTTGGGTATCAGTATAGCTCAAAACGGGTCTTGGACAAGCTGTGAAAATCCTCCCATGATGGGGATAACAGCGTTGAAGAACAGTCATGAAAGTAATTCAACTTCGAGACAGTTTTGGTATCGATCGTCTGCAACTCACCGAACAATCTACCCCAATTCCCGGATCAAGAGAAGTATTGGTCAGACTGGAAGCAGTGTCTCTCAACTATGTGGATCTGTTAGTCGTGAGAGGGCAGTTAAATCCTAACTTGCCGCTTCCCTATGTTCCGATCTGTGATGGAGCGGGTGTGGTTGAGCAAGTGGGAAATGAAATAACAGCGTTTAAGGTTGGCGATCGCGTTGTCACCACTTTTATCCCTGACTGGCTGAACGGCAAACTGACTATCAGTGCAACCTCCTATGAAACTCGGCCAGGATTAGGGATTGTTGCAGGACAATTGAGTGAATACAAACTGTTTCAGGCAAACCAACTCACTCATTATCCGACTCACCTTTCTGCGGCTGAAGCTTCGACCTTACCAATTGCTGGTTTGACTGCATGGAATGCCTTGCACTATGGCAAGCTTCAGCCAGGAGAGACAGTTCTGCTACACGGCACCGGTGGCGTCTCTATCTTTGCTTTGCAATTCGCCAAAGCTCTAGGCGCAACTGTAATCATTACTTCTAGGAGCGATGAGAAGCTGAAACGGGCACAGCAGTTAGGCGCTGATGTTTTAATCAACTACAAAACTACACCTGAGTGGGAAACGGTAGTTCACCAAGCTACAGAGGGTCAAGGTGCAGATGTGGTGGTGGAAACAGTGGGAGGACGGAATCTACAGCGATCGCTCAATGCCCTTCGCATGGGCGGACACATCTCCATCGTAGGTTTGCTAGACGGCTTTGAAGCAACCCTCAACACACTCACGCTGCTACATCAGCAGGTAACGATTCGCGGGATGGAAGTAGGCAGCACAGCAGATTTTGAGACAATGAATGAGGCGATCGCCACTCACCACATTCATCCTGTGGTTGACAAAACCTTCATGGTAGAGCAAACGCAGCAAGCCTTTGAGTATCTGGAGCAAGGATTACACTTCGGCAAAATCGTGATTACTCTTTGAAAGGAAACTACTAATGAATAAGGTTGTAAAGTTCTATAAGCCTGGTTCAGCAGATGTCTTAAAGATAGAGTCTGAAGACATTCTGCCGCCGAGAGAAGGGGAAGCCCGCATTGCCATCAGTGCGATTGGTTTGAATCGCTTCGAGATCATGTTCCGTGAAGATAACTATGCCATTTCACCGGAGTTTCCTTCTCGCTTGGGTGGAGAAGCGGTCGGCATCGTGGAAGCTCTTGGACCCAACACCAATACATTTCAAGTTGGCGATCGCGTAACTGTACTTGCAACGTTGCCGATGAGTAAAAGTGGTGTTTATGCAGAGCGAACAAATGTGCCAGTCACCTCGCTTGTCAGATCTGTTGATTCCTCTACTGATGTTGATGAAGCGGCTCTCTGGCTTTCCTACATCACGGTTTACGGCCCATTCATTGAATATAGTGATATCCAGCCAGGTCAGTCAGTTTTAATTACTGCCGCTAGTTCTTCTGTTGGATTGGCTGCTATTCAAGTGGTGAAAGATCGAGGCGGTGTAGCGATCGCCACCACTCGCACCTCAGCCAAACGTCAAGCGCTTCTCAAGGCGGGTGCTGATCAGGTCATCGCAACTGAAGAAGAGGATTTGCTTGCGCGAGTACAGGAGATGACAAAGGGAAACGGTGTTGATATTGCTTTCGATGCCATTGGAGGAAAGCTTTTGCCAGCGATTGTTCAGGCAACTGCGGTAGGCGGAAGAATTTACGAATACGGCTTTCTAGATGCAGGGGGCGTATCTGGCAGCAAAGTCGATTTGCCGCTGATGCTACTATTTTCCAAAATGCTTGGCTTCTATTCCGTATTCGAGATCATGCTCAATCCTGCACGTATGAGTCGAGCAGAAGCGTGGTTACGTGATGCTGTCAGGCGTGGAGCAGTCACGCCTCGGATTGATAAAACATTTCGACTGAATGAAATTGTTGCAGCACATCAATATATGGAATCTGGTCAACAACTTGGAAAAATTGTTGTCCTACCTTGAATTCACTTCATTATTGTATTCCGTGACTTGAGTAGTTGCACATGTTCCTGCTGAATGATAGTCAGGTCAGGATAACGATTCTTGGGTTCTCCTCTCACTTCAATTTCTAAACCATGTCCTCTCAGCCTATGATGTTCAACAACTGATAAGAGGGACACAAGTAGGAAGTTGGCAATTTCTACATTGAGTCCTGGCTCCGGCGGCACTTTAATCAGCTCTCCATTAAATAACTCATACAGGTTTTCTGTCCCATCGTCATAAGACAGATACTCTTCAAAACTGAGAAATCGAGGTTTTGTGTAGGTCATGATGTTGTGGGAGAGTAGGCAACACCTTTAAGCTGCTTTCATTTTATGCTGTGTAACCGAATGGGTGTGGTTCCTTGCCGCAACTGGCGCTGTCGTCTGAGCCACGACCAGCGCACGGGATATCTCAGCAGCGGCGCGAACTGGCTGACTCCCCACCGAAATAAGGCACTGTTGCCTAATTTGTCTGCCTGAGCCGCTTCTTCTGCCTGAAGCTGCTGAACCCGAAGAATTTCGGGCGATCGCTCCTCCTGTACTTGGGCGATCGCCTGATCGATTGCTTCCTGTCCTGCTCCTTGCTTTAACAGGGGAATCAAAGAATTTGCCGCAACTAAAACATCTCGCAACGCCATGTTAATTCCCTGAGCGCGAATGGGCGACATTGGATGTGCTGCGTCACCCAGCAGCAACAGTCCTGGAATTGACCAGCGAGGGCAATGTCCTACCACAACTGATAGCAACACAGGATGTTCTAGTGTGTCAGCATGAGTGCGGAAATGGTCTGCTAACCAGGGTGGTGAAGCCGATGCTAACTGCTCAGCCCAATCAACCTGTTTCCAATCGGTCGTGTTATCTCGTAGTGCCCATCCTACCTGAAGATTGCCTTCAGAACCGCGAAACAGTCCAAAGGTGTGTGGTCCTTGAACGATGGAATAAAAAACATTCTCTAATTCAAACTGAGGGCTATCTGCCAGTTTGAACCAGAGAATATCAAAATTCTTGCTCTGCTGCTCTAATGATAAATTGGCTTTTTGGCGCAAAAGTGAGTTACGCCCATCTGTGCCAATCACCAGATCGGCAGTTAGAGTGCGATCGCCCCCCACTTCTACACCGCTTACCCTCTCACCTTCCCACACCAGTTCCTGAACCACAGTTCCTTGGAGCAATTCAAAGTTAGGAAGGGCGATCGCCTCTTCTACCAATGCCTCTAACAGAGCGGGTTGTGAAACCAGCGTACAGGGCTGTCCTCCTGGTTCGATTGGCTCCTTCACCTGAAACAGCAATCGACCATTAATTAGAACTTTCCAGGCATCCAGAGGGCGATGAGGAATGCGGTTGAGGATCGATGAAAAGCCCATTTGCACCAGTGCGTCTAATCCGCTGGGCATCAGTCCCTCACCGCGAAAGGTGCGGCGAAAGGTACGCGAGGCTTCGATGAGTCTGACGGTGATGCCCTGTTGGGCGAGGAGTAGTGCCAGGGTTGCCCCAGCTGGCCCAGCCCCGCCGACGATGACTTGTGTATGGTTTTGCACTACTCGTGTACCAGCTTAAATGCTTTAGCTTAACCATATTACAAGGTGATTCAACTGCTGAAGGGTCATTTAGTACGCGTCAGAGCGATCGCCCCTTCTCTCAGTTCAAAAGAATCCGTAGCCTGTCAGCTTGACGAGATACCGTTCGCTCGGATATGCTGTCACGCTAAGGTTGTCTTTTTGCACACAGGCAGCCTCACACTACCCAAAGATCTAGCGCTACCCAAAGCTCTAGTGCTACCCAAGGCTGTTAGCACCAGCCCTGAGCAGCTAACCCCCAAACTGGTATAGGCAGTCTAGCGGCTAATGGTGAATTTTAACACTCCCTTAGCCACCCCGACTTGTCGTGTCAAAAAAAGCGGGGTGGCTAGGTTTTTGGGGTTTCCTCAAGAACCTAAACAGGAGTCACAACTCATGTCTCAATGTTTTCTCGATTCCAACACACCTACTGTTGAGAAAGTTTCTGCTCTTCGAAATGCTGATCGCGATCGATTACGAGTTCTGGTCATCGGTTCTCGTGATGGCGTAATCGAAACAATTCACGACCTGCATCGGCGCGGCTTTGCTGAAGTGGGAATGTGGAGTCCGTTGTTACCTGCTCCTGTTAACCCGGCAATGTAAGTCCCAAAAGGGAATCTAGCGCTTTCAACGATTACAGCCTAGAAAATGCAAGATCAATGATTGCCGGTTTAATAGTTCCGGTGAGGTAATGAGTATTTTGACACGCGATCGGAGACGGGGAGAGTAAGAGAGGGAGGGGCGATCGCTTCGGTCTTTGTCAATACAGTCGGCACGTATTGCTATTGTTTGGCACACTGTATTTCAGAATAGGTAAAAGGATTCAGGCTATTTAGTTTCAGCAACGTCTTATGTTGAGAGATTCGGGCTAAGCACTGAATTTTCGTTGTTATGCTGAATCATTCTGCCTATTTCCCTACAGTGGGAGAATAGGCAGAAACTTTTTGTCTAATAAGATTGTTATGCCGCTGAGTCCTCGGTGGTGAAAATACTTGAAGTCCATCTGTTTTTCGTACATTTATCCGTATTCGATTCATTTAAGCGACTCTATTGCTTTCAGGATTAAGTTGGTGTAGATTCCGGCTTACGAACCTGAACTAAGGTCAAGCAGTATATGCCTCTTGAAATACACAACTACATATGGAGTGAAGAACGTCTAGTACAAGTCGAAACTCAACCCAATCACATTGATGGCGTTTTGGATGTAATTCAAGATGTGCGGAGAAGTTCAGATTTAGACTGGGAAGATATTTATTCGGCTTACTATGAATGCGAAGAGGACGGAACAATCACTTTTTACGAGGGAGAGAGTGCAGAAGCAGGTAATCCTGGTGTATGGACTTACGTTGTGTATGACTGTCTTGAAGGCGAGGAGGAAGTTGTTCGCAATCCTAGCATTGATGTTTTAGCCGCTTTATCAAAAGTCCAGCAAGGGATTGAAGCGAGAAAAGCTAACACAATAAATTTACTACCATACGCCGAAAACGCTGTAGTTGATATTCGCAAACTTCGGGACTACTGCCTCAACCCAAATCATGATGATGGTAAGCACAAAGCTCGGTTATTTTCCTCGATTTTAGGAATGACTGCTGATGATGCTGAAGACCTGCGCCAAATTCTTCTCAAAATTGTTAAAGCACAAGAGGTTCGCCGAGGAAGGCAAGACGCATATGGGCAACGTTACACTATAGATTTTACGCTTGAATGGCAAAATAGAAGTGCGATCGTTCGGAGTGGCTGGATTATCGAAAATGATTCTGGTATTCCAAGATTAACAACCTGCTATCCTCTGTAGCTCTTGGAGGTGATATGAAATGGCAACTAATACAGTCAAGTTACTTGATGTGGTCGCTCTAATAGTCGATCTCCCTCAGTACAATTTGTGGCGGGGGCAGGTAGGTACAGTCGTTGAAATTTTGGCTAGTGGGACAGCATTTGAAGTAGAGTTCAGTGATCGTAACGGACGCACGTATGAGTCTCTTGGGCTACGTCCAGAGCAAATTATGGTGTTACATTTTGAGCCAATTGCTCCCAGTTCAACAACAGCAATGGTCACAGCATAGGCGGCATAACAACCCGGTTGGAGCGGACTTCTAAGGTTGATCGATGTTGTGGTCGAGGTTACTGATAGCCGCTCAACCGGAACGTTAGCTGTTTCTGCAGAGCGGTGAGTAGCTAAAATGAGATTTTCAATTTTGATATGACAACTATCGGAACAGCCGAAAGCTTATGGTGCTACCCAGTTAAAAGTATGCGCGGCGTGGAAATGCCCGAAATCTTTATGGGATTTTCTGGTGTCCACGGCGATCGCTGCTACGCCTTCAAAAGTTCTACTGCCCGCAAAGGATTTCCCTATTTGAACGCGAATGTGCAGCAACAAATGTTGCAGTATCGTCCGCAATATCGCTACCCGGAACGAGCCTGGAAACCGCCAAATTTAACCGAAGCAGCGAGCATAACACCTGGGGTGACACCTCCTAACAGTGGCCCAGAAGACATGCTTTTGGACATTGTTACCCCGGCAGGCAAAATTGTTTCTGTCGATGACCCAGAACTGATACAACTACTGGGTGAAGGACTCGACGAAAAGACTCAACTGAAACTTGTGCATTCAGACCGGGCTTTAACCGATTGTCGCCCGATTTCGTTAATCAGCTTATCCACGGTTCGACAAATTGAATCAGAATGCTCAATCCCAATTGATAAGCGGCGTTTTCGAGCAAACGTCTACTTCGATTTTGCGTCAGACGAAATCGGATTTGCTGAAGATGATTTTGTCGGTCGCCGTCTACGGATTGGTTCAACCGCGACGGTCATGGTTCTTGAGCGCGACCCGCGTTGTAAGATGATTTCGCTGGATCCAGATACAGGTAAACACAACCCGGAAGTTTCACGGAAAGTTGCCCAAGCACATGGCAACTTTGCTGGAATTTACTGTGCGGTTTTGATTGAAGGAGTATTGAAAAAAGGTGATTTTATCGAATTGGAAGGGGCTTGATTTCAGTTGCCGGTTGCGGTTCCTTCTGGCAATATTTAACGTACTCAAAGAAACACGGATAGCAGCTTGAAGCCTGTCTCATCGTATTGGATATCTTGCTCCTGTTGGGTGTTGAGTAGAATCGAGATATTACTTGAAGCAGACTGATACCTTTATCCTCACAGTATTCTAGATAGCTGGCGATCATTAATCGAGTTTCTACGCTAAGAGTTCAGCCTGTTAAGCTAGAAGCATTCTCCTATGCAAAGCGGTTATGCAATCCCTCAACATTGACCTAACAGAATCAGTGGCAGATGCTCTAACAGCCTACACAACTGATCAAGGCATCTCATCACCTACAGAAGTTGTACAGACCGCCCTAGAAGAATTTTTATTGCAACAGGGGTATTTAGCTCAAAAGAGAAGCAGTTTACGGCTCACTCCTGCCTCTCAGGGAAGTGGTTTTAGAGATACATCAGCGAATCACGATCAGGTTTTGGCTGAGCAAGTACAGATGGAGAAGTTACCCAAGCAATCAACGTGAAGGGAATTATTGCCGATACAGGTCCCCTATACGCAACCATTGATTCAGACGATCAGTATCATGATCAGGCACAAATTGAACTAAAGCGGATTGAGACAGACAAGCTAATTGTAATCGTTCCAATTCCTGTTTATTTGGAAACTTATAGCTTGCTGCTCTACCGACTTGGATTTAATCAAGCACTTCGCTTTGCTAGAGAATGCAACGATGCCGATTGTTTGATCAGTCCTTCCTTAAAGCACTATCAAACCGCAGTAGAGAAAGTTGCTCAATTTCCAGATCAACGAATTACATTAGCAGATGCCGTGACAGCCGTTTTGGCTGACGAAAGGGCTTTGCCTGTCTGGACGTACGATTATCACTTTGACGTGATGCGCGTTCGAGTTTGGCGGTAGAAGGGGGCTAGTGTTTCCCAGAACATGGATGAGGCGATCGCCCTCACTCACCAGTTCTCAAACACCCTATGAAAACTGGTGAAGAGGTAAGTTAGTTATTTCCGAGCACAGATTTAGTGACAGCCGCAAAAGAGTCTTTAACCTTGTTAACTGCCTGGGCGATCGGTCGCTGGGAACTGAGGAAAACACGAGCGCAGTTACGTCCTGGCATTCCTGAAATCGAGCCGCCTGGGTGAGTGCCTGCACCCGTGAGGTAGAGTCCCTGAATGGGTGTTTTGTAGTTTGCCAATTCGGGTAGCGGACGCAAAAAGATCATTTGATCGAGCGTCATGTCGATGTGATAATAGTTGCCTTTGTAGGCTCCCAGACGTTCACCTAACTCGGCTGGACTTTCGACTCGGCGGGCAATAATAGAGTTTTTCAGGTTTGGAGCGTAGTCTGCTAGTTTGTCGATGACGCGATCGGCGACTTTGTTTTTCAAGTCATCCGTCCAGCCAGTACCGTTTAACCCGGTTCCTTCAGCTCCAGCAATCTGGTAGGGTGCAAAGAACTCAATCCATAAAGTGTGTTTGCCGTCTGGTGCCATTGAGGGGTCGAGCATAGTGGGCACAACCGCATACATGGACGGATCAGAGTCAGGGATGTCGCCAGCAGTGGGGTAGCTGTGAGCAATTTCTACATGACGTACAGAGTCAGCAATCAGTACGGAGCCAATCAGGTTGCTGTCCTGGTGGTTGTGGTGCTCAAAGCGGGGAGCTTCTGAGAGGGCGCAGTCAATTTTGAGAATCGTTTCGTTGTTGTTGACGATGCGGCGTTCCAGGCGATCGCGCAATTTTGGATCGGCTGAATCCACATCGGCTGCATCCATGCACTGCAAAAACAGCCGTTTTGCATCAATGTTAGAGATTACGGCATGTTTGGCGCGATACTCCGTACCGTTTGCTACTCGCACCCCGACGGCTCGTCCATCGTCAATTAGAACCTGGCTAACGTGCTGATCGGTTAGCACCTCTCCACCTTCGTGCTTGACCAGGTTGAGCAAGGCTTGGGTCAATGCGCCTGTGCCGCCTTTGGGTCTTGCCATGCCGGGGTTGTGGCGCATCGACATCATCATGCCGCCGATGGCGATCGTTTTTTGGGAAGGTGGCGCACCCAGTTCTGAAGCGAGTCTTGCCAGCGGTGCTTTAAGAAACTCCGAGTCAAACCACTCGTTTAAGTGGTCTTCTGGACTGGTCAGCATCATGTGCAGCATGTCCAGGCTTTGGTCGATCCCACCCACCACTGAGAAGAGATCCTGCAAGCTTTTGATGTTGTAGTTGCCTGCGATGTCAGGAATGGACTTGGGAGGAGCGTTAAAAATCGGCGTGATCGCGTTGGTGAGTTGCTGCCAGAATGCAGTGAATTCAGCGTATTTTTGGGCATCGCGATCGCTATATCGAGCGATTTCAGCGCAAGTCTGCTCAACCGAACGGTGCGCCAAAAAATATTTGCCGTCTGGGTGAGGGCAAAACACAACTGGATCGCAAAACAAGTATTCCAGCCCGTACTTGCCTAGCTCTAATTCCTCAATGACTGGACCCAAGTGAATGAACTCGTGGTCGATCGCACAAAGATTGAACTTAAACCCAGGAGCTTCTTCAGGCATGATTTCCTCGGTCGTTGCCGCTCCACCAGGCACCGATCGCTTTTCTAACAGCAACACGCTGTATCCTGCCTTCAGCAAATATGAGGCGCAGACCAAACCATTGTGTCCGGCACCGATGATCACGACATCATACGCTTGCATTAACGAACTCCAGACGGGATTAAATGATACGTAAACCCATCTTAGACACGATTAAAAGATGCAAAATCTGTCTACTTAGATAGATCAATTCAATGGATTAAACCTTCAAGCAGGTTAAATTTACAGAACTTAGGTGTCAAACGATCAGAAGAAGCCTTTGGATTAAAGCACTTGCTGTTAGAAAGCGATCGCCACAAACAGCTTGATTCAAAGACTACACAAGTAAGGGCGAACGCCCATTCGCCCTTACTTTTCTGTCCAAGCTGGATGCATCAGCATCGCAGCGATCACCCGTACTCCCCGCAGTTGATTTGACAGTGGTAGATGACCTTTGGGAGCAGACAAATCCCAGGTAAACTCCTGCGGATAGCGTGTCCAGTTGTTTCCTGACTTCCAGCCAATCATCGGCCATAGCTTCTCCCAATTTTTGCCTGTGCCCAGCCAAAGCTCTCGCTGCACCGAGTACCCAAACTTGCCTTCTGAATAGACTAGCCAGAGCAAGTTGATCGTTTTTAGGTCAACCACGGGAAAACCGTCGACTTCGGTAAAGTAAATCCATTTCCTTTGAATTGCCGTCTCGCCTGCCAATTCACAGAGCTTCTCCAGCGTGAGGCGATCGGCTGCCTGAAAATCTTGCCGAATGAGCAAATCCTGAAGGGGAGAATAGTCGATTGCCTGGGCAGACTGCAAAGGCACAACGCCTTGAGGAAAGTGAGTCTGACAAAATTCCTTAGCTTTTGCTGTGTCGGCAGTTCGCAACAGCCGATAGGCTTTGCCTACCGTCGCAGAGGGCTGCTGAGATCGCTCTAGCAAAAATTCCATCAACGTCTCTAAGCCTGAATCGCCTGAATCAGCCAGTTGTTGAACCAATTGCAATTGGGTTTTCTCCGACTCAGTGTTGAGACGACGCAGATCAGTCACAAGGTCTGAACCGGGTAGTGGAGCGGAAGTGGGATCGGTAGTTGAGCGACTCATGTTAGCGGCTGCGGTTCATCCATCAGAACTATTCTACTCCCAGACAGATTGCAAAATGCTTTGAATGATGGCAGTCGTGGAGCTTGAAATTTCGATCGTGATCAGTTTAACGTCTCCTCCATAGTCCCAAACGTCAGGCACTTCGGGCAAAGTTTCTAAATTGTAGTCGCCACCTTTGACGTAGATGTCAGGTTGAAGGGTTTGAATCAATTGACAGGCAGTTGTTTCAGCAAAGATTACCACGCCATCCACGGGTTTGAGCGCAGCCAGCACTTCTGCCCGCTGCATTTCTGGCACAATTGGACGGGCAGGTCGCCCTGGAGTCTGGGGTTTAATTGCTCTGATTGACTGATCGCTGTTCAAGCCAACGACGAGCGATCGCCCCAACTCTTTCGCTGCCCGCAAATAGCGCACGTGCCCCGGATGAATCAGGTCAAAGCAGCCATTGGTAAACACCAGCGGCCGCCAATGGTCGGGGTGAAGGGCGATCGCCTGTACCAATTCAGGCAAAGAATAAACACCAGGAATTTTCACGGCAGGTAAATCATACGGAATCCGGATGGTAGAGTGACACTAATTTATTCCTCCTTCCACCAATGAAAAAGTGTGTGTCCTCGAATGGTTTGTGGCATGGCTGAAAGGGTAAGACAACGAGAAGC
>JACJOC010000095.1 GCA_014695345.1 Cyanobacteria bacterium FACHB-471 | reverse complement strand
CTCAATCGTGGGCGTAATTAAGGTGAATTCTCGCAGTTGCATAGAGGTGGCGGGGCTGAAGTTGGTAGAACTGCCTGTAATCTATCAACTTCAGCCTTAACCGAGAAGTATTGATCCCATAAGTAGTTACTCCCTTCCCGTCCAAAGATTAGGTACTAAAAGATTAGGGATGCACCCCGCGTTGCGGGGTGCATCCCTAATCTTTTAGTACGAAAGGAGTAGGCTGCTAAAAATTTAGGCTGCTAAAACCAGGTCAACCTCGTTGGTGCCGCTGGTTTCACCCTTACCAGATTTAATTTGGTTGTTATTTACCTCAATCGCAAATGGAGTCCCGTCTAGCTCCAGGTTATAGTCCGTCTTGCTAGAGGTATATCCTACACTAGCGATCATTTCGCGCCCTTTGCCCGTATAGACGAATGCTAGCATCTGGTCTTTGTTTTGCTCGTTGTCATGTGCCCAAATCACCATATATTGTCTGTTTTGGTAATCAAACACTTTGGGGGGACGGGTTGGTACATAGCGTCCAGCTTTGCCAAAGCTAGCATCTAGAAATTGCTGGACTGAATTTTGCTCTACATTGACATAACTCACTTCCTGGGGAGACTGTGCTTCAACGTCACCCTCTTTTTCATCTCGTGTTTCTTCCTTACCCCGATTTCTCAGATAGTCGGTAGCAACTTTAGTGCCGATCGCACCCACTGCTACAACTCCTGCGCCAATTAACAAATTCCGAAGATTTTGGTTACTCATTCTTTATCTCCTGATATACACCAACAGCTCAGCAAATTTGTCTGAGCTATTCTCAACCTTACTTGTTTAGAATGGTCTTCGCTTACACAAGTTTCCTTCAAAGTTGTATTGATTAATTTCTGCTGTGTGTAAGTCAAGGTTACGGGTAGGTCTGACTTACAGAAATAGGGGCTTGGCAATGCCAAGCCCCTACACAAGAGGATAGTGTGATTAGTTAGTTTGCGCTTTAGGCTACAACAGAGATGTCAGTGTAGTTGAGAGCAGGTTTGCCAGACAGCGTTGCGAGTTTAATCTGTCCGACAGCTCCTGTACCATCCAAATCCCAGTACAGAGCACCCGTGTTGTTGTTGTAGATGAAGCGATCGCTCGCATCTCCAGCGGACGAACCTAACGTAAACTGAGACGCAGCAAGCACCGTATTTGCGACTAGACCACCCCGGAAGCCCGCAGCAGAGACAACGATGGTATCTTTGCCCGCTACGAAGTCAGTGATGGTGTCAATTCCTTGGAAGGGATTGTCGTAGACAAATTTGTCAGCACCACCGCCTCCTGTGAGCCAGTCTTTGCCATCCCCACCTTTGATGGTGTCGTGGTATTTACCACCAGTCAGGGTATCATCACCTGCATCACCGTAAAGAGTGAGCGGAGTTTTGGTATTCTTGCCGTCAAACGTATCGTTGCCTTCTCCCCCATAGAATCTTACCGATCTTACATCGGTGCCTGTGAGGTCATCGACAACGAAGCTGTCATCGCCGCCCAATCCACTCACTTTGAAGGCTTCAGCATTATCAACGGTGAGTGTGAAAGGAACTAAGTTAATTCGGTCAAAGATGGCTTTGCCGCCTTCTGCTTTCAGGGTGAACTCATCTCCCTGCTGGCGTGCGCCGTTGACTTCGATTACATCGTAGCCAACTCCACCGTCCATCAGGTCGCTACCGTCACCATTGTTCCAGACGAGACGGTCGTTGCCTTGCTGACCATACATTCTGTCATTGCCGCGATCGCCCACTACTACGTCGTGACCTTTGCCCCCATAGAGGTAGTCATGAACACCGCTACCAATCAGCAAATCATTACCTGCATCCCCATAGGCGATGACTTTGGTTTCAGAATCACTTGCATCTAACTTATCATAGCCGTCACCTCCAGAAAATTTCACCAGTTTGACATCAGTCCCTGTGAGGCTATCGACATCCAAGCTGTCATTACCACCTAAACCATTGATATGGAAGGCTTCCGCTTCGTCAACAGTGAGTGTGAACGGAACTAAATTAACTCGGTCAAAGATGGCTTTGCCACCTTGTGCTTTTAGGGTGAACTCATCTCCCTGCTCACGTGCGCCATTCACCTGAATCACGTCATAACCAATGCCACCGTTCATCAGGTCGCTGCCGTCGCCATTGTTCCAAACGAGAACATCGTTGCCTGCTTGACCATACATTTTGTCGTCACCGCGATTGCCTACGACAACATCATTTCCGTACTCTCCGTAGAGGGCATCTTTGCCGTCTCCACCGTAAATCTTGTCGTTTCCTTTGCCACCTCTGACGATATCATTGCCTCCTTTGGCATAAACAGTATCGTTGCCACCGTACGCCAAAATTACATCAGCTAGATCAGTTCCAATAATAGTTTCGCCGTTGTTGGTGCCTTTAATAGTCATGTCGGTTTCTCCTTTTCACATTTAGTCGGGTTAGGAAAGCAAGTCAGTCTGTGGGCAACAGTTGCCCTGAGATTGCAGGTCTTTCGTTGGGGGAAAGAGCGTTTAGATATCTGCTAACGATGAGAGTGAGAGAAACAAATAGGATTTGAAGGTATTTCTCGACTAAACCGTTTGCAGATTAGAGAATCAAACCTTAGTTAGCGAATTCGTTTCAGAAACTTTTCTGAGTAATTTGCCATGTTGTTTGAAGGTTCTCTCTGTGGAAGGCTTGTTCATCGGGTTTGTTTAACCCATGAATACAAGTTAGGGCACCTTTTTGATTTGATCAGCATGAGAAAGTCAGAAAAGGTCAGATGCTTTTTGAACGACTAGGTCAGAAAAATGTAAAAGGTAATATTTACAGCAATGAATCGGTGATAAGGTGTGGTCAACTTGTAGCACCCTTTTATAGATCGTCACTCTCTTTTTTGAGAAATACTTTGAGGAATACATGGTGCAAGACTATGAAAGCGAACCAACTTTCTTTAGCTCAATCACAAGCTGTTGTTTTATGGCTACCTGTGGCTGCACTGGCTACTGTATATGGCTCAATTACCTTAAGCTGGGTTGTGTATCGCGTGCATTTAGCAGAGCTTGTGACGCAATTGGGGTTTGCGCCTACCTTTGCGCCACAACTGCTGTTAATTGAAACTTTGCTGGCGATCGCCCTAGAACCCCTAGCGGGACGACTTTCTGATCAAACTCAACAACGTCAACGTAACCGCTTTCCATTGATCTGGGTTGGCGCTGCGTTGACCGCAGCCCTATTTGCGATCATTCCCTTACTTGTGACCAACATAGGAGCAACTCAACCCAATGGTTCTATCCGCTGGTTGGTGCCCGTGCTGTTAATTTTATGGGCGATCGCCATTGGCATCCTTCGCAGTCCAGCCTTGGCGCTGCTGAGACACTATGCTGCTACGGTGCGCCTGCCTCAAGCAGCAAGTTTACTCACCTTGGCAGCAGGGCTGGCCGGAGCCGTAACACCACTGGGAAGCGCAGCCCTGCGTGAGTTGGGTTATGGGACAACCTTTATTGCTGTAGCAATTCTGCTGTTGGTGACGGTAGCGTGTTTGAGGTTTTTCAACCCACCTTCAATGGCAATCTCGGGCTTGAGAAATACGGCTGCAATCCGTCCTTCACTGCTCTCTTTGGGACTCATTTTTGGCATCGGTGCAACGGTGACGTTAGTGTTTCGACTGGCGATCGAAATTTTTCCTAAAGTGCTCAAAGCACAACTGCCCGATAGCAATCCACCCTTCTTCATTGGCTTGGTTTTCCTGGCGATCGCCGCTTTTGCCATTCCAGCGGGTTTAATTGCTGCTCGGATAGGCAATTCTAGAGCCATGCTGGTTGGTCTGGGGGCGATCGCGGCCTTGCTGGTGTTGCTCAGACTCACTGTCAGTTCTCCTATGGCAATCATCCTGGCGATCGGCTTAGGAATTGCTTATAGCCTGGTATCCAACGGAACATTCCCCCTAGTGTTGTCGGTTGTCTCTCCGAGGCACGCAGGGTTGGCGATCGGCTTGTTTTTTGGTGGAGCCGCAGCCACTGCCAGTGCATTTAGTATATTCTTTGGCAAGCCAGAAGCACTGTCTGTTACGACTGGAATTTGGCTTGGGCTAATTTCTCTTTTAGTCGCAGCAATTTGTGTTACGGTGCTCAAGCCAGAACATAGCGCTGCAACCGGCTGATATGTCTGTTCTATGTTCGTACTGCCCAAGTAAACTTGTTATCACTTGAGACAAAAGGAGAGGAGTATGTTTATCTGCTTAATTGCAGATTATGGTACGGGCGATCCGGCCTTTACCGAAGTGACACAGCGGTTACTCCAATCGCTACCACAAGCTCAAATTCATCCTCTTTCAGTGCCTCCGTTTAACACGCTGTCTACCGGGTTTTGGATTGCCCAACTGGGGCTCAATCCTGGACCGGCTGAGCGTCTGATCTATCACAACTGTGCGCCACGTCAAGATGACCCAGATGCACGGCAAGACAACGAAGGAGAAGGGTTAACCTATGCATTGTTGCCCAATGGCGTAAAAGTAGTTGGAGTGAATGCAGGCTATACCCTCTCTTTTATCAAGAATCACGCCAAGGTGTTGCAGACGGTGAACGTGTCACGCGGTGGGTCGCAGTTTCGCTCGCGAGATGTGTTTCCTCCAGCGGCGGCGGCGATCGCCCAGGGAGACTTTAGCGTGTTGGGCGAGCCGCTCAACCCTGCTCAGTTGCCAGATGCCCCACTCGATCGCATCGCCTGGGTAGACGGCTACGGCAACATCAAAACCACCATTCCCGATTACAGCATTAACTTGGAACCCCAAACAAAAGTTGTAATTCGGATTGGGGATGTTGTGAGTGATGCAATTTACTCAGATGGCAGCTTTAAAGTACCAGAAGGAACGTTAGCCTTTTCGCCAGGAAGCTCTGGATGGTCAAGCTCTGATGGTAAACCGACCCGCTGGATGGAGCTATTTTTGCGCGGCGGCAGTGCCTGGAGACGCTTTGGTAAACCTCGGCTAAACGAACGTGTTACCAGGCTTACGGGCTGAAGGGGTGCTTATGAGTTAAATCGATAAATGTTTCCTTGGAACGGTGTGTAAAACCTGTCATCCCCCTTAAGGTAAGCAGAGCTACACCCGTCCATAGTTTGAGGACCAGGCAACTCGTCACTATGCTCAATGTCACCCGTTCCTCACTCCAGCGCTGTGGCGTAGCTGCTTTGTCCGTTGGGCTGGCTTTGGTGCTCACAATCTGGCTGGGGGCGTTGATTCAGCCTAAAATTCTGATTTTGTTTTTTGCGGCGGTGACGGTGAGTGCCTGGTTTGGTGGGCTGACAGGTGGACTGACTGCAACGATACTGTCTTGTCTGGCGATCGCCTTTTTCTTTATTCCGCCCCTCTATTCATTCGTCGTTGACAGCCAGGCTGACCGCTTTCAGCTAATCACATTTGGGCTGGTTGGACTTCTGATCAGCAGCTTAAATGCCGACTTGCGAAATTCCAAGCAAAGAGCTAAAACCGCTCTGGCTCAATTGCAAACGAGTGAGGATCGGTATCGGCAAATCCTGGATACCTCCTATGAAGGGATCTGGCTACTGGATGCCAACTTACGTACCGAGTACGCCAATCAACGGTTAGCTGAAATGCTGGGCTACAGCCTGGAAGAGATGCAAAACCGCTCTTTGTTTGATTTTATGGATCAGGCAGGGCGGGTTGAGGCTGAATATCGGATCGAACGCCGCAAGCAGGGAATTAAAGAGCAATTTGACTTTCGCGTTCTTCGCAAAGATGGCTCAGATCTATGGGTGCTAGTTTCAGCTAGCCCAATTTTGAATCAGCGTGGTGAGTTTGCTGGAACGTTAACCATGCTGACCGATATTAGCGATCGCAAACAGTCTGAAGATGCCCTTCGAGCCAGCGAATCTCGCTTTCGGCGGCTGTTTGAATCCAACATTATTGGCATTAACTTTGGCGACCTGCAGGGCAACATCCTCGATGCCAACGATGCCTTCTTAAACTTGATTGGCTACACGCGAGCAGACTTGCAGGCGGGGCAACTCCAGCTTGAGTCCATTACTCCACCTGAATATCACCATTTGGACGAACAGGCTGGACGTCAAAGCCTTTCCTCCGATGCCTGCGCTCCTTACGAAAAAGAATACATTCGTAAAGACGGGAGCCGCGTGTCTGTCCTGGTTGCAGGCGCTCGACTAGAAGATTCCAAGACAGGAATTGGGTTTATCGTAGACCTGACAGAGCGCAAACGAATTGAGCAAACCCTGCGCTACCTTGCCGAAACCAGCATTGACTTGTCCACCTCTCTGGACTATCAAACTACGCTGGATCGGGTTGCCCAGATTGCCGTTCCAGAGATGGCAGACTGGTGTACGGTAGACCTGCTCAACTTTGACGGCACGATTTCTCGCCTGCCTATTGCTCATGCAGACCCAACAAAGGCAGTATGGGCACAGCAACTTCAGCACTATCCCCCCAACCCACAAGGAAAAAATCCGATCGCCCAGGTCTTAAAAACAGGCGAGTCTGTTCTGTTAGCCGAAATTCCTGATGCGTTGATAAAACAGTTAAGCCATAACGCTGAGCATCTGCAAATAGTCGAATCGTTGTCCCTCAAGTCTGCAATGATTGTGCCGCTGATTGCCCGTCAGCAAATTTTAGGAACCCTCTCACTCGCTATAGCCGCATCAGAGCGACGCTATAGTATGGACGACCTGTCTCTGGCAGAAGATTTAGCCCGTCGTGCAGCCCTGGCGATTGACAATGCTAGACTATATCGCGCTACCCAGGAAGCTCAGCGGGCTACAGAACAAACGGCTAATCGCACCGCTCGACTGCAAAAAATTACGGCGGCGCTTTCAGAAGCACTAACCCCTCACCAAGTCGCTGATGTCGTCATGAATCAGGGAATCGCTGCCCTGGGAGCTACTGCTGGCTCGGTGGCGCTATTGGTAGATCAGGGATTGTCGATTCGGGTGGTGAATGCGATCGGCTATCCGTCAGAGGTGGTGCAGCCCTGGCAAAGCTTTTCCGTAACAGCCCCCACGCCCCTGGCAAAAACGGTGCGAACGGGAGAAGCTATTTTTTTGGAAAACGCCGAAGCATTGGTGGCAGACTATCCTCACCTTGCCGATGCGATCGCCACAACTGGCAATCAAGCATTCACCTGTATTCCGCTGAATGTTGAGGGACGCACACTGGGTGCAATGGGCTTAAGCTTTAGAACTGCCCAGTCTTTTAACGAAGAAGATCGAGCCTTTATGCTGACTCTGGGACAGCAGTGTGCCCAAGCGATCGCCCGCGCCCAGCTTTATGCTGCCGAGCAAACCGCCCGCAGTGCCGCCGAATCAGCTAACCGGGTCAAAGACGAATTTCTCGCTGTGCTCTCCCACGAATTGCGCACGCCGCTTAACCCAATTTTAGGCTGGACTCAGCTACTCAAAAACCGCAAACTTGATGCTCAGACGATCACTCGCGCCCTCGACACGATTGAGCGCAATGCCAAACTGCAAACCCAACTGATCGAAGATTTGCTGGATGTATCGCGGATTTTGCAAGGCAAGCTCAAGCTTAACTTCTGTCCGGTCAACCTGATCTCTGTGGTTGAAGCAGCAATCGAAACGGTGCGCCTGTCTGCTGAAGCTAAATCTATCCAGCTTAGCTTTCACCTGATGGATACAAGCTTTGAGCAAGAGGCTAAGGCGATCGCCATCCCTTCCCCCACTCAGTCACAAGCAGTCGAAACGGATGCAGCTACCCCAACCAATCCGGCAACTCAGCCCAACCTCACCGTTCTGAGCGAACCACCACAAAGCTCACACTTTCAAGTCTCAGGGAACCCGGCCAGACTCCAGCAAATTGTTTGGAATCTGCTGTCTAATGCGGTCAAATTTACCCCTAACGACGGCAGGGTAGAAATCCGCCTGGAACAGGTGCAATCGGAAGAAGCGATCGCCTACCCATACGCTCAAATCACCGTCAGCGACAGTGGCATTGGCATCAACCCTGAGTTTGTCCCCTACATCTTTGACTACTTCCGTCAGGCTGATAGCGCTACCACACGCAAATTTGGCGGACTGGGACTGGGGTTAGCGATCGTGCGTCATCTGGTCGAGCTACACGGTGGTACCGTTCGGGCTGAAAGCTCAGGAGAAGGACAGGGTGCTACCTTCACGGTCAAACTACCGCTCTGGCAAGACGAAGAAACTTCGGGTACAGCGCCAACCCCGCCAGCTAATCTAGGGCTCTATTCCACCCCGTACTCGGAGGGACCTATTCCAACTTTTACCGCTGCTTTGGCAGGTATCCGAGTGCTGATTGTAGATGATGAGCCAGACACGCGAGAATTGCTGGTTTTCCTGCTCAGGCAGGCAGGGGCAACGGCGATCGCCACCACTTCTGCCAGGGACGCTTTAGAGACTCTAGACCAGTTCCCACCCAAAGCTCAACCTCACATTCTATTAAGTGATATTGGAATGCCTGAGATGAACGGATATATGTTGATCGAGCAAATCAGAGCGCGATCGCCCGAACAAGGCGGAAACATTCCAGCGATCGCGCTCACTGCCTATGCCGCAGAATATGATCAGCAACGGGCAATATCTGCTGGATTCCAAATGCACCTGGCAAAGCCAATTGAGCCTCAACGGTTAGTTGAGGCGATTATTCAATTGTTGGCTTAGGGAAATTGGGGGTTGGAGGTTAGGGGTTGAGAGTGAGAAATAATGGCTATTTTGACTGAAACTGAGCGTCTAGTTATTCGGAATTGGATACCCCAGGATGACGCAGAGCAAGCTTTTGAGATTTATGGCGATCCTGAAGTGAGGCGTTTTATTGGCGGCGGCAAAGAGGAGAGCGTTGAAACTCAGCGGCGATCGCTACAACAAAGAACCGACCGCACTGCTGCTCTAAATAACGGAACTGGATTTTGGGCGATCGCCGACAAAGAAACTGGCGAAATCTTTGGAACTGTTATTCTCAAACAACTGCCCGACAACGACGGAAACCTCACCTCAGAAATTGAAGTCGGCTGGCACCTTAAAAAAGCCGCCTGGGGCAAAGGATACGCTACTGAAGCAGGGCAGGCTGTCCTGAACTACGGATTTAACGTGCTGAAACTGCCCGTCATCTACGCTGTCGTCAACCCCGAAAACACCGCCTCTATCCAGGTCACCCAACGACTAGGGATGTCTCCCCTCGGACGCACTCAACAGTATTACGGAAAAGAGCTAGAACTCTTCAAGCTAGAAGCCCCTAATCCATGAACATCTAGTTTCATTCCAATTTCTTTCACGGAGTGTTTGGGCAAGAAAGACGCTTATCACAGCAAGCATCGACTATATTAGGAGACTGGTTCTTTTTAGGAATCACCCATGCATCAAGTCAACTTAAAAGAAGCTGAAACTCAATTGGCAAAGCTAATTGAAGAAGCGGCAAATGGAGAAGAAGTGATCATAACCCGCAGCGACGGTACCTCTTTTAAAATTATGCCAATCAGCACTGTAAGGGCAATTCCAAAATTTGGTAGTGCTAGAGGATTGGTAAAGATGGCAGAGGATTTTGATCAGCCACTGGAGGACTTTGAGGAATATGCTCCGTGAAGCTCTTGCTCGATACACATGCGTTTCTGTGGTTTATCGAAGGCAATTCTACTCTCAGTGAGCTGGCAAGAAATCTGATTGAGGAACAGGCAAATCAGAGATTTTTGAGTGTTGCAAGTCTTTGGGAAATAGCGATTAAGAGTAGCATTGGCAAACTAGAACTCAAGATGACACTGACTGAGCTAGTTGAACGAGAAGTGTATGGTAACGCCATTGAGCTGCTTGAAATACAGCCAGAACACTTGGATGAGCTAACGAAACTGCCTTTTCATCACAGAGATCCATTTGATCGACTCATACTCGCGCAAAGCTTGACGAGAATATTCCCGTGGTAACAAAAGACGATGAATTCAAGAGTTACTCTACAACCCTACTTTGGTAAACGTGCAACAAGCTGATACAACGAGCGATTGGTTTTATCCTTACCCAACTCTTTATCCAGGTATCTTATTGAAGCGCTACAAGCGCTTTTTTGCTGACATTGAGCTAGATTCGGGCGAAACTATCACTGCTCATTGTCCCAACACCGGACCCATGACGGGCGTTTGCAAGATTGGCAGCCGGGTTCAGGTGTCTCGCAGCGACAGCCCAACTCGCAAGCTCCCTTACACCTGGGAACTGATTCAGGTTGAAGACACACTAACCTGGGCAGGAGTCAATACTGCCTTGCCCAATCGCGTCATCAAATCGGCACTAGAAGCAAAGCTCTTTCCCCTGAGCGACTACAGCCAGATTTTGCCAGAAGTGCGCTATGGGGCAGACCAAAAAAGCCGAGTCGATTTTTTGCTGATGGGTGACGAATCCGCTCCACCCATTTACGTAGAAGTGAAAAACACCACCTGGACACAGGGAAAACTGGCGCTGTTTCCTGATACCGTCACCACACGCGGGCAAAAACATCTGATTGAGCTAACCGCCCTCTTGCCCAAAGCCAAAGCGGTAATGCTCTATTTCATCAATCGCGGCGACTGCACCCATTTCGCCCCAGGTGACAGCGCTGATCCGACTTACGGAAAGCTGCTGAGGGAGGCGATCGCCCTCGGCTTACAGGTTCTTCCCTGCCGCTTTGACATTAGCCCAGCCGGAATTCGCTATCTGGGGTTGGCAGAGACGTTTTTTGAGGATTAGGAGTTTGGGATTGGGAGTTAGGACTCGGTGAAATCTTTTGCTGAATGCCTTTGATTCGGATTGCGCTACCATTTTTTTAGACTTTGTAAAGCTGGGCACAAATGCTGACTCAAGTTGGCAGCTACAGCAGAAAAGGTCTGCCAATCGCTTTGATGAATGAGAACTGAGGAGAGGTGTCTAATGGAACCTAGCCAAATTGACTGCACAGTTGCTTGCGTGAATGGGTGTGTGTTGGGCGATCAGTGCCCCAACCTGGAATACAAAGAACAGGCCGCAAAGTTTGTTCAAGAAACATCGTTGGATGACATGATTGCGATCGCCGAAGAAGCCATTCGCAAAAAAGCAATGCAATCGCCGCAATGGGTCTTTCCTGAAGACGGCATTGCGCCCGACGAAAAACCTTGAGTTGTGTAGGGGCTGGGGGCTGGGGGCTAGGGAAGAAGATGTTCCCCCCTCATCCTTCATCTTTCAAAGCGTCCGCATAGGCGGCATACACGCCCTGTACGTTGTACCAGTTGAGAAAAATGCGGGCGGCTTCGAGTGCCAGTTGGGGTTTACCGCTGTCGATCAGCCATTGCAGAAAAGGTGCCATGGTGCGTTCGTTTAGCCTGCCGCCTAGGGAAAGTAGTCCCCAAAGAACCCGGTGCAGCCAGGTCATCTGGATCATCAGTCGCACATCCCAGGTTGGGTGTTTTTGGTAAAACAGCACGCCCATACGTCCCCGTTGGATTTCACGGTCAATCATGAGCGGAATCTGGTCAAGCGAGAAAGGGGGATGCCAGTGATAGCCTGGGGCTTCAGGACATTTGACCAGCTTCAATCCAAGCTGCTTCAGCCGCACGCCCAACTCCAGATCTTCCCAGCCATAAAGCTGAAAGCGAGTGTCAAACAGCCCGGACTGGTCGAGCCACTTGCGAGCGATCGCCACATTTCCCGTGGCAAAATACGCTGCTGAAAAGTCCGTTAGCTTATACGGTTCGGAAGTGGGCTGATCAAAGTTGCTGGTGTTGATCACAGCCCCGTAGGTAAAGAGGCGATCGCTTCCCAGTTTCTTCTCTCCCTCAATCAGCGCATCGGCATGAGCCTGTAAAAAGCCTTCCGTCACGACCAGATCACTATCAATAAAGATAATTGTGTCGCCGATCGCCTTTTCCACACCCAGATTCCGCGCTGCTGCTGGTCCTTGATGGTCCTGCTGAAACAGGTGTAGATGGGGAAAATGGGTAGTAGGGGATCGCAGCCAGTCTACCGTGCCATCGGTCGAACCATCATCGACTAGCACCACTTCATAACCTTCAAGGATCGTATTTGCTGCCAACTGTTGGTTTTCCAGCGCTTTCAGGCACTTCTCCAAAATTGGCTTACGGTTGTACGTCGGAATCACAACGCTGAAAAACACACCATTCTCCCCACCCAACACAACAGTTATCGCCGGATGCAGCACACCACAGCTTTTCTAGCGTACCAACTGTAAAGGGAATTCTTGGAGGGCGATCGCCAGCCATTTCTCAGAAATAATCCAGCCAGGGCTTGAAGAAACTGTAGGGATGTTTGCCTCTAGTCCGAGTTCAACACGTAGGGGCGTAGCATTCGGCAAGCAGTCTTTGGAGTTGATCAAAGATTCTTGCCCGAATGCTACGCCCTCACGGAGACATTCGCTACGTCTCAAACATCCCTAAGCAGAATGACAGTGACGAGATTCTGAGTTCCTTAGATAAGCCAGGGTCTTATATCAGTGACATTTCCCTATAGCGTTGTATTTCTGAAGCTATGTCAAACCTTGATCAAAACATGGAGCAAACAGAACAACCGTCTCAACGTTCAGGCTGGCGACTGTGGATCAATCGCCGCTCCCTCATCGTTGGTGGTTTCGGTTACATTGCTGGATTTGCCACACTTCCCCTTGCGGTGATTTTATGGGTCAACACTCCCGAAGTTAGGCAAGAAAAATTCCTGGAAGGAGTCCTGCGTGACTGCCCAGGCTGTGATTTGTCCAATGAAGATTTATCCTTCGCAGAATTAGAGGAAGCCGATTTATCAAAGGCTAACCTTGAGGGTGCAATTCTAGGAGCTGCAAAGCTAAGTTCTGCTGATTTGTCTGGAGCAAATCTCAGGTTTGCAGTTTTACGGCAAGCTGAATTGTACAACACAGTTTTTGATGGTGCAGACCTGACCGCTGCGGAGTTTCGCTGTGGCGCGGGCACCTGCACTGGGCTTTCAGGCACCAGCTTTAGAAATGCTAATCTTACCCGCGCCGATTTCAGAGTCGTGGGATTTACTCCAGTCGGTGAAGAGGGGCTAGAAGGAGTTGATTTTACCGGAGCAGACCTCACAGAAGCGTCCTTTGAAGGTGCAAGTTTAAGAGGCGCTTTGATGGAGCAAGCCAAATTTTGTCGAACGGTCATGCCCGATGGCTCCCTCTCCAATCGAGATTGCGAAGCGGAGTAGCGATCGCGTTCTGATGCTTAAGTACTGCCTGGATTTAAGCTTGAGCTAGATCGAATTTCTAACTAACCATTCTTTGCAACCACTGCTCAATGAGAGCTTAACCTTCTCATAAACCAGCCACCATCTGCATCGTTTTATACTCCCATCGATTGGAATTAACTGTCACATCGACATCTTGGTGAGGAGTGCTGGGTTTATGGTGAAGTTCTCAATTCATGCTCTTATTTCTGCATCTTTAGTCTCAACGGTGCTGTTGGGCAGTGCTGGAGTTGCTCAAGCGCAGATTCGTAGCTTTGTGCCGCTCAATCGCTACGTAGTCGGTGGCGCAGTGGCGGAAATTATTGACGCTAGCCCCGATGGAAACACGCTGGTTTTCACCAACTCAGGCGACCAGCAAGTTGGTTTTGTTGATATCACCGATCCCACAAATCCGCAGCCGCTTGGAATCATTGAGGTGGCTGGGGAGCCGACTTCGGTTGCGGTTACGCCTGACGGTAAGTATGCGATCGCCGCTGTCCTTTCCCTCATTGACGAAGATGCCGGGCAAACGATCGCCGATCAGCAACCCGGCAACCTCGTCTTCATTGACCTGATGACTCGCGAAATCGTCGGACAGGTGCAGCTTCTGGGCATTGGACCTGACAGCATTGACATTTCCCCCGACGGCAGCAAAGTAATTGTGGCGCTTGAGGACGAGGAAGATACTGACAACCTACCTGGCTCTCGTCCTGGCTCGATTAACTTTGTCACGCTTAACTATGACAACCTCAGCGAGTCTACCGTTTCAGCCATAGAAATCGGTCTGAGCAGTGTAGAAGGCGTGAACTACATCGAAGACCCGCAGCCAGAGTATGTCAAATTCAGTCCTGATGGCAGCACGGCCGCTGTAACAATTCAAGAGAATAATGCGATCGCCCTAATCGACGTTGCTTCCGAAGAAATCACTCGCATCTTCTCTGCTGGCAACTCCACCCACTTAGCTGACCTGACTGAGGATGGTGAGATTACTATCACTGAAGAGTTTGAAGGACGCAGAGAGCCGGATGCGATCGCCTTCACTCCGGATGGTCAATACCTTCTTACCGTCAACGAAGGGGACACCGAGTTAGAAAGCTTTGGCGACAACATTTGGTCAGGTGGACGCGGCTGGACAATCTTTGACCTGGAAGGCAATGTCGTTTACGACAGTGGCAGCAGCGTCGAGGAACTCGCAGTTACCAGAGGGCAATATCCTGACGAGCGCTCCGAAGATCGTGGACTTGAAATGGAAGGTGGCACCATGGCCGACTTTGATGGACAGCCCATTGCTTTCGTCGCCTCTGAGCGGGGTAGCTTTGTCGTCGCTTACGACATTAGCAACGTCGAGGAACCTGAACTGCTAAGCTTCCTGCCTACTGGACTGGCCCCCGAGGGAGTTTTGGCAATTCCACAGCGCAATCTGCTGCTAACCTCCAATGAAGACGATGGTACAATCGACTTCTTTCAAGCTTCAACTGACCCAGCTGCATCAGCCTATAGCCCAACTGAGCCGCTGATCACCAGCACAGGGTTAGGTTTACCTTTTAGCGCCATTAGTGGACTACATCAGGTACGCTATAACCCGAATGCCCTGTACGCCGTACCCGACAACGCGGTGTCATCTTCTCGCATTTATCGAATTGAAATGGAGAATTCAGTCGCTACAGTTGTCAGTGCGCTGCCAATTACCAAGGATGGCGAACCTGTCAGCTATGACCTGGAAGGCGTAACCCTTCATCCTCCTGGTGGTTTCTGGGTGGTCAGCGAAGGAGATGATCGTGAAGGTCAAGAAGCCCCCAACTTACTCAGCTATGTCAACGGCATGGGCGAAGTGCAGCAAGAAATTCCGCTACCCGAAGCGGCAGCAGGCACAATCACCCGCTTTGGCTTCGAAGGAGTCGCAACCAACGCCGAAGGCACCAAAGTCTATGTCGCAATTCAGCGCGAGTTTGAGGGCGACCCAGAAAACACCGTGCGAATTGCCGAATATGACCTGGAAAACCAAACCTGGAATTACTATTTCTACCCGCTCGACACAGACAACGTAGAAGAAAGCTGGGTTGGCTTGAGCGAAATTGCCCGCGACACCGACGGCAGTTTCTTGGTCGTTGAGCGAGACAATCAGGGCGGTGAGAATGGCTCAGCCAATGCTCGAATCAAGCGCATCTACCGCGTTTCTCTAGCCGACGCAGAACCTGGCGCAACGCTAGAGAAAACCCTGGTGCTGGATTTGCTCTCCGATTACGACTGGATCGAGGAAAAAATCGAAAGTCTAGCCGTAACCGAGCAGGGTTATTGGCTTGCCAGCGACAACGACGGCGGCATTAACTACACTCGAATGCTATTTGTGCCCAGACCATAGGAAGTGAACGGGTTAGAACAAGCTTAGCTCAGGTCTACGACTTCTTCAGGAAGTTGCAGACCTGACAGCATCTGCTTAGGTCAGTACCGTTTGATGAGAATGGTACGGTTCAGGAAGGACAGCAAACCCAATCGAGTTGAGTTGACCTTGATAGTCAGTCGTTGCAACTTGGACAAGAAAGAGGAATAAGGTTTTAATGAATTCAATCAGGTAAAAGGGCGCAAGCATCATATCGCTAGAAATGCGCTGGGCTTAGTGCTGGGATTGTAGGTGACTGCAGCTATCAGCAGAACAATTACCCAGTCACTGAACTAACAGTATTTGTGTAGTCCAAATTGGCTTTGGATGAACTTACATCCTTAACTGTTTCTGCACAGGGTTAAGTTGTGTCGTTTTAGGTGTGAGCACTTGATGACTGGGAATTCTAAGAATGGAAGAGTAATAGCTTTAACCTATGCGACAGAAGAGCCAAGCAGTACTGCCTAGCACAAACTTCTTTGAGGGATACACTCGTATCATCTTCGCCACGTTCTCGTTAGTCACTGTCGTATCATCCAGCTTATTTTACTTGCAATTCCGTTCGCGCTACCAAAATGAATTAGAGCAGCTGCAAGCAAGATTTCTACAGGAGGCATCCAGTCTAAACTATCTTGTGAAAGGAGCCTCTGACCATGTCCATAGCCTTAAAACTGAAGCCGAGTTTTATCTAGCAACTCATTCTTCTGAGGAGACACCTTCCCTACTCCTCTCTCAGTTACAGAATCTACCAGAAGAAGATTACTACGTCTTAGATCAGATTCAGCCTCCTTTTACTAAGGACATGGTTGGTAACGTGACTGGAATAGGCTCAGTGGAGCAGATTTCACCCGATGTCAAGCGAGAGATTGAGATGGCGTTATCACTCAACCCTCTTTTTCAAGCGTCCAGAGAAAATATACCTAATCTCGCTTGGGTATATTACATATCAGAAAACAGATTCGTTAATATTTATCCCTGGGTTTCAAGCAGTGAGTACTTGATTAAGGAGAGTGATTACGATCAAGATTTTTATCAACTTGGACTACCAGAGAACAATCCTCAACGCCAAATTTTTTGGACTCACGCCTATACCGATACAGCAGGCAAAGGGTTGATGGTTACCATTTCCGCCCCAATCTATGACAAAGATAATTTCTTAGGTACCATTGCTTTAGATTTTACATTAGATGTACTGAATGAAACGATCAAAAACTCTGCGATTGAGCGCGATCGCCAAATAAATACATTTATTATTAATCAATACGATCAACTATTAGCTCATCCCGACTTAGTTAACTCAACCGATGCTAAAGTAAAGTCTATTCAAGCTGCATTGCCAGAAGATTTACAAAACCAATTTAAGCAACTTCTACAAACTCCTGCCGACCAAATCAACTCCGTCAATTCCTATATATTACTTCACCATCAACTAGAAAATGCACCGTGGAAGCTAGTTCTGTGGGTTCCTAAAACAGCAATTACTTTAAAGGCTTTATCTGGAACGAATTGGCTATTTCTAGCTCTCCTACCTGGACTAGGTTTAATCCTTATCGTTGCTAATCATCTCACTCGCAAAAGATTTATCTTACCCGCTCGAAAATTAGTAGAACACATTGAAACCGAGAGCCAAGGAATTATCTCTGATGAATTAGAGGTGCCTAAAATTTGGCAGCCCTGGTTTGAAAGAATTTCTTACATTTTTGGTGAAAACCGCACTCTACTTCAAAGGTTGGAAGCCTACACTCAACAATTAGAAGCTAAGAATGCTGATTTGCAGAGAACAGAAAACTTGTTAGCTGAGCATAACCGCAACTTAGAGATTCAGGTTGAAGAGCGAACTAACCAGCTCAAGCAAGTTATTTTACAACTTCGCCAGCAAACTCAAGACTTAGAAAACACACTAGAGGAATTAAGACAAACGCAAACTCAGCTTATTCAAAGTGAAAAAATGTCTAGTATGGGCCAACTTGTTGCAGGAGTTGCCCATGAAATTAATAACCCAGTTAACTTTATTTATGGCAATATCGAACCTGCTAGTAATTATGTTGAAGATCTATTTAATCTAATTGATTTGTATCAAGAATATTATCCCAATTCGTCACCAATTATCCAAGCAAAACTTGAGGAAATCGAACTTGAGTTTTTAAAGGAAGATCTACCTAAATTGTTGTCATCCATGCAGATGGGAGCCGAACGTATTCGCCAAATTGTTCTTTCCCTACGTAACTTTTCTCGCTTAGATGAAGCTGAATTTAAAGCAGTTGATATTCATGAGGGAATTGAAAACACTTTGATCATTTTGGAGCATCGCCTCAAAGCTAAACCTGACTGTCCAGCTATTAAAGTAATTAAGGAGTATGGAGAGTTACCGCTAGTTGAATGCTATGCAGGACAGCTAAATCAAGTGTTTATGAATGTCCTGACCAATGCCATTGACGCTTTAGAGGAGCAAAACCAACAATGCGCTTCCCGTGAGAGCAAAAGTTCTCAAGATTATATTCATATACGCACTAAACTCACTGATAATAATCAAGTTACTATTAAAATTGCTGATAACGGTTCAGGAATGTCAGAAAAAGTAAAGCATCACATTTTTGATCCCTTCTTCACTACCAAATCTGCTGATAAGGGAACAGGTATGGGTATGTCAATTAGCTATCAAATTGTGACAAAAAATCACGACGGCTCGCTCGGCTTTATTTCATCTCCTGGTCAAGGTACAGAATTTGTAATTGAAATTCCTCTACAGCAGCGCGTCAAGTTTTCCAGATGATGTTGACTGCTGCCCAAACCACTCCCCCCTCAATTCTTTAATTCTGAGGAGAATATTTCAGGATTCAATTAGACAAAGTGCAGGGAGCTTAACCTAAATGAATAGCTCATCGAGTGACTCGTCTCAAGCCAATATTATTCGCGCTCACGTTTTTGTCTCTGGTCGCGTTCAAGGAGTTGGCTATCGGGCTGCGACTGCCGACACTGCCCAACTGTTAAAGCTGAAGGGTTGGGTTCGCAATTTGCGCGATCGCCGAGTTGAAGCCGTGTTTGAAGGCAATCGCGCCACCGTTGAAGAAATGCTGCGCTGGTGTCATAAAGGACCTCCCGCTGCAATCGTTGACCAGGTTGAAATAAATTACGAAACGCCAGAGGGACTTAAGGAATTTCAGGTGCTTGTGTAGCCAACTGCACACTTTGCGGCTAGACCTGCCGTAATATCATGGTCGTCTCTGGCGGCTATCGATAGTTAAGTGCGATCGCCCACCAGAAATTCCTTCAAAACCTAAAATCCAAAATTGCCGTATGAGTAGTGGATCTACTGAACTTGAACCAAACTCTTCCCCTGGGTCACAACCGCCTGAGGACACAGGGGTGATCGCCCGCTTCTTCAAATTTGCCGAACTGGGAACCAACCTAAGAACTGAAGTCATCGCCGGGATCACCACCTTCGTCACGATGGCTTACATTCTGGTGGTAAATCCTGACATCCTTTCCAACGCCATCTTCTTACAGGAAGCTGGTGATCTGTTTGGGGAACTGGTGATTGCAACGGCAATTGCATCGGCGATCGCTACCCTAACCATGGGTTTATTAGCAAACTATCCCTTTGCTCTGGCACCTGGCATGGGATTGAATGCTTTCTTTGCCTTCTCAGTCGTGCTGGATTTGGGGATCAGCTGGCAAACTGCCTTGGCAGCCATTCTGATTGAAGGACTCATCTTCATCGCAATGACAATCTCCAACATTCGCAGTCAAATTATTACAGCGATCCCTGAATGCCTTAAACATGCCACCGCTGTAGGCATCGGTTTGTTCATTGCCTACGTTGGGCTATCAGGCGATCCAGCAGTTGGTGGAGCTGGAATCATTGTTGCTAATGAAGCGACCAAAACTGCTTTAGGAGATTTAGGACAACCTCAAACTTTGATGGCCATCTTCGGCATTGTGATCACCTCTGCCTTCATTGCTCGTCGAATCAAAGGTGCTTTGCTTTGGGGCATTCTCGCTACTGCCGCCTTAAGCTGGATTCTTCAGATTTCACCCCCGCCCAGCGGCATCGTGGCATTGCCTCAGTTTCCTGTGCATCTAGTTGGTCAAGCCTTTGTTGGACTTGGACAAATCAACAGCACAAACCTGACAAACTTTTTAGCAGTCACCTTCATCTTCCTGTTTGTAGATCTGTTTGACACCGTTGGCACCCTCTCAGGGGTCGGACTTCAGGCAGGACTGATCAACGAACGGGGCGAATTGCCCAGAGCAGGGAAGGCTTTCATGGCAGATGCAGTCGGCACGACTTCAGGCGCGATTTTCGGTACTTGCACCGTTACAACTTATATCGAGTCGGCGGCTGGCATTTCTGAGGGCGGCAGGTCTGGGTTTACTGCTGTTATAACCGCCGGATTTTTTTTACTCGCCATCTTCTTTGTTCCTTTGTTCTCTGCCATTCCAGGCTTTGCGACCACCTCTGCTCTAGTCATCGTCGGAGTGCTTATGGTGGGTAACGTATCGGGTATCAAATGGTCAGATCCGGCAGAGTCTATTCCCTCGTTTCTGACCATCATCTTCATGCCGCTGACCTATTCGATCGCCGAAGGATTAGCCGTTGGCTTCATCACCTACCCACTCATCAAAGCCTTCCAGGGCAAAGCTCACGAAATCAATTTTGCTATTTGGATCTTGGCAGCCGTCTTTGTGCTGCGCTTTATCCTATTAGGTCTTGGGATAGCGTAAAAGAAAAGCTTATCACCCTGCTTCCTAGTCCAGCTTGGAAACCAGAACAATCACTAACCCCTGAACCCTAGCGCCCCTCATGCAATCCACCTCAGTCCAACACCTTCCTGCCCAGCAAATTACCGCTGAAAGCTTTCAAGCTTACGGACAGGTCATTTTTGCTAGCGAGGATGGCAAGCCCTGTGACCAAGAAGATGCTCGTCTAAGTCTTGACCAGGGTATGCCACGCTTTTACATCATGCGACTTCAGCAAAAGGGGCGCAGATTTTCTCAAATTACCAGACACGTTCGCTGTACTCAGTGTCTTGGCTCTCTAGAGGGCAAGGATTGGTTGATTGTAGTCGCGCCACCCAGTGAAGCAGCAGAACCCTCACTCAATGACCTTGCTGCTTTCCGCATTCCTAGTAACTGTTTTATCAAGCTAGAAGTCGGGACCTGGCACGCTGGACCGTATTTTGACCATGAGTGGGTAGATTTTTACAATTTGGAGCTAAGTGACACAAACGTAACCGATCACCAAACCTGCAACTTACTAAACCGCTTTGGGCTAGTGTTTGAGATTACTTAAACGGTTTACATATAAAAAGCAGGAAGGCAAGGTCTAACCTTGCCTTCCTGCTTTTGTCCTGATTTAAGTGATTAGCATTACAAATAATCTGGAAACCTGAACGATTTAAAGAAATATTTCGAGCATGTTTCTTGATCTAACAAGCATGACAAGACTTATTGCTGCGGCGATCGCGCCTCACACCCACACTTGAGTCCATCAACTCTCCAAGGCTTGCTCTGAAATTGGGCTTATAAGACTGAACGACGCTGATGCCATTAATTTCTACATCAACTGCACCACTTGTCCCTAGAGCAATAGCGATCATTTGAGTGAGCAGCCGCCAATTAGGAATTTTCCCTAGCAGTACAACTACTGCTCCTCGCTGAATAATTCGCAGGTTTTCGATTTCGCCTGCTCCAAAACTCTGGCTGAATCGTAAAGACACTCTTTTCGCTAAACCGCTATGGTCATATTCTCCATTCAGTCCTACCCGTTCAGGAGGAATATTTCTAAACGTTGCAAAACGGGGAGCCAGGTTAGGTTGGTTCTTTTCAACGCCACAGCTTCCTTGAAATTCGTGATGCTGCTCTACCCCTGAAAAATTCCGTAGCACATCCATTCGCCTTTAGCACTCTATAAGACTTGATGAACTAAATGTAATCTTTTCCTAAAGATATAGACAATCTATCTCAAGATCGGTGTCTTTAAACTAAAGAGGGATTGGCAAGACTGCAACAACTTTGACCAGATCCGGGTGCAATAGAGTAGGCTTGAACGTAAATCAATTTGGACGAAAAGGTTGTTGAGGAGTGGAAGTTAAGCTAAATCGCCTGGAATCAATTGTGCAGCAGATCGGGGAAGCTGTTTTAGCCACGACTGAGACGGTAGATCGTCTATCCGATCGCGTAGACGCTCTGGCAACTCAGGTTCAGCAGCAGGGCTATCAAATTTTTGCGTTGAGTGATGCGGTGCAAACCCTGGCTGAGAATCAAGATACGGCTTTAGAAAAATTAGACCAATTAACCCAAGCCTTACAGCAGCTTGTGTCTGCAATTCAAGAAACAGACGAAGCTGATTCTGGACTATGAGGTGTTTGGTGGATGACCCAAGTGGGTGAGTGCTTTGGGACTCACCTTCGGACTAATATTGGGAGACAGATTTAGGTAGGGTCGATTTTAGTCGCCTAATGGCTTCTTGATCAGCAGGTGGATCTACTTAGTAGAAAATGTAAGACCCTGCACTGACCCTACATTCAGTAGCTCAGGGGACTTTATTTAACGGCGGTACATTAGGCTACTTCAAACCCATTGATGAAGCAAACCCATTGATGAAGTGATAAGTTAAAGGATTATTGTTCCATGACAGTGGTTGAGGCTCTCCGGCAAGAGTGGCGATCGCGCCTCAAAACAGACTCTCCAGATCAACCGTCCGTAGCTCAGGAGAGTATCCTCAACTGGCTATTGGGGGAAAACCCCGATCGGTTTAACGAGCTTTCCTCGGAACAGCTTGCGATCGCCCAGCAAGCGATTGACTACCGCTATCGGATTTTGCAGCAGCGATATTTAGGAGCGCATCCAGAGCAAGCCTACCGTAAATTAATTCAGCGGTTGGGCAGTCTGTTCCTGATTCGCAGCAAAATTCGCACCTGGGTTGCGTTGTCTCGCGATCGCCACCGCAGCGTGATGGATGTGCTGCAAGAGGTGATTCAAGAGCTAATTCAGAACGACCGCTACATGCGTCAGCAAATGATATGGATTGGTCAATGCGCCACCAACCCTCGCTTGCGAAATGCTCTGATGTTAGCCAGCATTGAAGAATATTGCTTACGCCCTATTCGCAATCAACCCTTACTAGTTTATCGATTTGTTAACTATTTGCGGCGATCGCAGCGGGGCGGGATGACGCAGGTTCCGGCTGGTGACTTGGTGCGACTAGTGTCTGAGGAAATTACGCCCGATGATGCCGACAACCCGGTGAGCTTGCTCGATTCGGAGGCGATTTCCCAACACCAGGACAATCAAGCCTGGGAAGAACAACAGATGCTCCGGTCTGCCGTCAGTCAGGAGTTTGCGACTTATCTAGAGGAGCAGGTTGATCCCGTTGCAGCACGGTGGCTACATCTGCATTTACAGGGGCGATCGCAAGAAGCGATCGCCAAAGACCTGAATTTGCCGATCAAGCAGGTTTATCGCCTGCGCGAAAAGATTAGCTATCATGCAATTCGAGTTTTTGCTCTGAAAAAGCACCCTGACCTGGTGACCACCTGGCTAGGAACGTCCCTACAAGAACATAGCTTGGGGCTAACTCCTGACCAGTGGCAGCAATTTTGGCATAGCCTCACCCTCGATCAACAGCAGTTGTTAAATGCCCTGAAAGCAGGTAAAACCGTTGAAGCGATCGCCCAAGACCTCGATCAGAAAACCAATCAAATCATGGGCGAATGGATTAAACTTTACTTAGCTGCTCAGGCGTTGCGGAGCGCCTCCTAATCTCCGTTGCCAGGGTGCATTTCAGGATTAGCTCACTCTCACCATCCAAAGCATTGCGGAACCTGTTCCTATGGCGTTTCCCCTGAGCGATCGCATTGAGCCAAAGCGCGTCAATCCTGTTTACCAGTCCGTTCTAGACCAGTTCAAAGAAGATTGGGTAGAGCAGTTAAACATCGAACAGATGTTCATCCTCATCGATGGCGTTCTACCATTTGAAGCTTGTCTCTATTACCAGGTTCTTCCTCTATTTTTAGAAGGAAGTCACCTCAACCTGGGCATGGTCAGTCCTGAAGACACTGCCGCTTCTGACTATGTTCGACGAATCATTTCCTACCTGAACTATACTCTGGTGCCTCGCCGCATCTCTTCTGAGGCGCTCCAGGCTGTTTTATCTGCTCATCTAAGTCACGCAGGGAGTCACCGTTCCCCGACTCAACCAGGACGCTCTCCCGTCGTTGGACGAAGAGACCCTAGTCGCTCTCGATCCAAACCGTCGGTCAATCGAAACCTGCAAGCAACGCTTGTGGTAGACAGTCCAGAGAGCCTAAACTTAACCGACATTCACGAGCGAGGAAATTCTCACGCGACCCCTTCGCCCCCGCCAGAAATTCCCTTTGTGCCCCCCAAGGATGCTGAAGCGCAACCCTCGGCTCAGCCCGATCCACAAAACACGCTCCTGGCATTACCAGAACCAGAACAGCCTGAGCAAGAACATTCTCCAGCTTCAGTTCCTCTGCTCAACTCCTTGCCTACGCTAGATGTACAGGCTAAATACCTGTCTAGCCCCGTAGAAGTCTTAGCAACCCTGCAATCCAAAGAACTGCTGCAAGAATTGCTGGGGCGCATTTTGTTTGGCGGAATTGGGCGACTCTATTTTGAACGCCAGCAGCAGCATGGGCGAATTCTCTGGAGCCAGGACGGGGTTTTGCAATCGGTGATTGACAAGCTAGACGTAACGACTTTCCAGGGTGTGATCAACGAGTTGAAGCAAATGACTCAGCTTCCTTTAATTACCGTTGACAAGCCAAAGCAAGCTGAGATTGAACGGTTCTACCAACAAACACGGTTGCTGTTGCGGTTTCGGGTAATGCCTACCGCTCATGGCGAAGAGGCAACATTGCAGGTGTTGCGGGGAGCTGCGCTCAAGTTTTACCAACAGCAGCAGCTGACAAATCTGGGACGAGATGCTTTGGGTATTGCCAAACAGCTTCAGCTTAAGGTGAATGAAATTCGCGATCGCGCCCGTACTAGCTCTAGTTTCTCAGCAGATCGACTAGAAGCATTGCCGGCCCTCAATCAACTACTGCATTGCATCGAAGCAGAGCTAGAGCAACTGCAAGTTGAGAAAGGATCGGACGAGCCTAAAGATAAGAACGACTCAAAATTTTAGGTAAGAGACTATAGTGCAATATTTCTATTACCGCTGTAACTATTACAGAGAAGGAGTCAGGATTTTATCCTGACTCCTTCTTTATGTAGCGTTTTCAGATAGGTAGCTTATGCCAGAGCCGCAAGAGATAAGGACCAACGATCAACCGCTTTCCCAATTACGGATAGTTCTTGAACCAGACGATCGAATCGATCTGGAGTCAAGGATTGAGGCCCATCTGACAGAGCCTTTGCAGGGTTCGGGTGAACTTCAATCATTAAGGAATCAGTGCCAGCCGCGATCGCAGCCATTGCCATTGAGGGCACATACTCCGCTCTGCCAGTGCCGTGGCTTGGATCAATCATGATCGGCAAGTGAGTCAGCGATCGCAGTACAGGGATTACCGATAAATCTAGAGTGTTGCGAGCATATTGGCGATCGAACGTGCGAATTCCCCGCTCACACAAGATCACATTGGGGTTTCCTGCCGCCAAAATGTATTCTGCTGCCATCAGCCACTCTTCGATCGTGGCAGACATTCCCCGCTTCAGCAGTACGGGTTTATCTTGGGCGCCAACTTTCTTGAGTAGCGAGAAGTTTTGCATATTTCGGGCACCCACTTGCACCACATCAGCGATTTCTGCCACTTTATCTAAATCGGCAGTATCCATTACCTCAGTGATGATGCCCAGACCACTTGCATCACGGGCAGCTGCTAGCAAACCCAATGCGCTTTCACCGTGTCCCTGAAAAGCGTAGGGTGAAGTACGAGGCTTGTAAGCACCACCCCGCAAAAACTGTGCCCCTGCCGCCTTGACTCTCCGAGCCGTCTCAACGATCATCGTTTCGTTCTCAACCGAGCAAGGTCCAGCCACAATAGCGATCGGGGAGTGTTCGCCAAAAGCCACAGGTCCATTAGGCGTAGACACAATAACGGTGCTAGCTTCGCCATGACGATATTCACGGCTGACTCGCTTAAACGGCTTTTCTACCCTCAAAACTTGCTCAATCCAGTCACTCATTTCCTGGAGTTGCAGTGGGTCTAAGTCAACTGTGTCGCCGACCAGCCCAATTACAGTTTTGTGCTTGCCAACAATCTTTTCGGGCGACAGTCCCCAGGTCTGTAGCTCTTCAGCTAGCCGGGATATCTCGGCTTCAGGAGTGCCGATCTTCATGACCACAATCATGTCAAAAGTCCTTAACGTGAGTTATCGGTTAACAGCTTGCAAAAATCCTTTGGCTAGATGATTAGCTCAGCCTTCGATATTTTACGTCTGAGCTAGCTCTAGGCTACGTATGGCTTAATTCTATTGATGAATCTCAATGAATTGGAACAAATTTACGTTAAATCAGAACGTATTGCAGAAGCATTCGTGGCGAGATTGCTCTGGTGCAAACGGGATCAAAGTGCATCCGCACAATCAGAATACCGATTAGGGTTTCTTTCCAGCTGAGCGCCACGCTTCAGTCATTCTTCCTAAATTGGTTGTAAATTCTGACCAGCCGAGGGCACTACCTGCAATCGCTTCATCCCACGATGCAGAGAGTACACCGTAGCTTAGCCCAACCACACCTAATCCAAAGAAGCCCATGCTGACCAGCACAACGGCTGCATTGGGCAACGCAACTAGGTCGTGAGTGATGACGAAGTAGCTGACAAAAAATGTTGAGATCCCCAACGCAGATGGAATGCCGCAAAATAGTGCCATTCGCCGTACCATTCGCCGACTGACTGCATCTGGAATGGACATACTAGCTGCAGTATTTTGACCCGAGCGATCGCTCTTCACTGCTTTAGCAGCCACCTTTTTAGCCTCCGACTTTTTAGAGTCAGATTTTCTTTCTGGTTTGACTGGTGCTGTCGGAGTTTTCTTTTCAGGCTTTTTGCGGCTCTTGGTCGGCTCGAAGGGTAAGCGATCGCGGTTTACGGCATTCGCAGCATCTTTAGAATCTGATTGAGCATCAGGTTGGGGTTCAGGAGACATGCACTCTTCCTATCAGGTTTTAGTCCGCGCTATCCACGAATTCCGAGGCGGGTAATCAAAGCCCGATAGCGTCCCTGGTCTTGCTTCAGAATGTAGGCAAGTAAGCGCTTACGCTGACCGATCATCTTTAGCAAGCCCCGACGAGAGGCATGGTCTTTCTTGTTGATTTTGAGGTGGGCGCTGAGTTTGTTAATGCGCTCAGTTAGCATTGCCACCTGAACGTCTGCCGATCCGGTGTCGGTTTCGTGAATTTGGTACTCGTTGATGATTTCGTGTTTGCGCTCTTGCAGCAGTGCCATGATTAGGTTAAGCCGTCTCTTTAATACAGATACAATCAACCATGTTATCACAGCCTTTCGCTACAATCGTTAGCGCCCAAAACTAGAGAACGCCTGATTTTTAACTTCAGTCGCCTCAGCGGACTTTGGCTCCTCGATATTGAAGCTCTACCGTAGGTTGATGAAGCGATCGCTCTACTGGCTGACCCAGTTCACAAACAGCCCCACGGTATTTCCCTAAAACAACTTTCTCGGCTGGATTCTGCTCTGCATCCGTCTTTATCGTTGAAATAGTTTCTACAGCTGAAGTCGAAATAGTGGATGCTACAGCATCACTGCCATCCCTAGCTCTACTGGAAGGAGCCACATCTTCACGACGGGAAAACAAGAAGTCTAGGATAGCCGCCCATTTGACGTTAGCCAAAAGCAGCACGACTAACGGAAGCTGCACTTCCCAGGGCGACAAAATCAGCGTGAAAGCCAGACCAACCAATCCAACTGCAAATGCAACGGTCGCAGTTTCTGTGGAGGTATCTTTGGCAGCCTTGAATACACAGCCTGATCCCAAAGTAACTGTCAGTGGAACAAGGAATAGCAAGGACATTTGCTCAACCCTCTATGTTGCACCGTAGTATAACGAGTCACTTTATTAAAGTACAACGGTTTGTTTGGGATTGCTCACATTTGGCTTGAGGTCGAGCTGTTACTGCACCCTTGGCGATCGCCAGTCTTCCGAAAAAATCGGCATCAAAGCATTAAATAAAATCTACAGCCTTAAGATTGTGTATGAGATTAAGACCTTATTGTAAAGGTTCGCACCTTTTGACTTTTAGCTTATGGCCTCTTCAAACGACTCTACTAGCGCTAGCAAAGACCAGCAGCATCCGCTTTATAAAAGCGATCGCGACATTATCAATAGCCTTTTAGCTGGCGAACCCAATGACTATAACCTGGTAGAACTTGCCCGGCTCCGCATTCGCTATCGGGGCTTTCCAGGAGCACGTGACATTCAGGCAGATCTGGAAAAGGTGCTAGAACAGTGGCAGCTTAGCGAAACTGCGCTCTACGAAAAAACTCGCCAGATTCATCAAATCGCCAAAGTTTACAAAGGGCGAGGCAGCCAGCGGGAAGACTGGAGTTAAGCCATTTCTATCTGGTTTTATCAAAACACCTCGGACAAACTCAGCATGATCAGTAAACTGTCGTGGCAATCTTCGAAATCTAACCCGCCCAAACCCGCTGTTTCAGCTTCGTCTAGTGAAGAAGAATCGTCCTATGTCGATTACTTTTACGACGAACCAGGTAGCGCACCAGGGACGCTCAACATTGAAGATGATGCCCCGATTCCCAATATCATCCTGATTGACTACAACGAAACCAAGGCAACCCGCGTTCACCTTCCCACACCAGAAGCTTCTGCCCCCTATCTAGATACCGAGTCAGTATCGTGGGTAGATGTGCAAGGGTTAGGCAGCGAAGAGGTGTTGAGGCGGTTGGGGGATGTGTTTAGCCTTCATCCGATGGTGTTGGAAGATGTTGTCAATGTGCCACAGCGCCCAAAGGTAGAAGAGTATGACCAGCAGTTGGTCATTGTTGCCCGAATGGTGATGCCCTGCGACGATGGCAAAGGCTTTGTTAGTGAGCAGGTCAGTTTTATTTTAGGGCCGCACTACTTGTTGACGGTGCAAGAGGAGCCTGAGCTAGATACGTTCAACCCGGTGCGCGATCGCATTCGTACCTGCAAAGGCACCATTCGCAAACACGGAGCCGATTATCTGGCTTACACCCTGCTCGACACGATCATTGACGGATTCTTTCCCGTTTTAGAGCGCTATGGCGAACAAATTGAGGATTTAGAGGACGAGGTTGTAATGAGACCGACTCGTCAAACACTCGAAAAAATCTACGCCTTAAAGCGCGAATTGCTTACCCTACGTCGGTCGATTTGGCCTCAACGAGACGCAATCAACTCCCTGATTCGTGATGGCAGTACCCTGATTAGCCCAGAGGTGCTGATTTATCTAAGGGATTGCTATGACCACGCGGTTCAGGTGCTAGACATGGTAGAAACTTACCGAGAACTGGCAGCAAGTTTGATGGACGTGTACCTTTCATCAGTCGGCAACCGCATGAACGAGGTGATGAAGCTGCTGACGGTTATATCCAGTATTTTCATTCCGCTCACTTTTATTGCTGGGGTATACGGGATGAACTTTAATACAGAAAAATCACCCTGGAATATGCCAGAACTGAACTGGTACTGGGGCTATCCAGTGGCAATGCTACTGATGGGGACGATCGCTGCTGGTCTCGTCTACTTTTTTTGGAAGCGGGGCTGGTTTGAAAACTTCTCGGGGATCAAGGAAGATTAGGCATCCCCCCAGTTTTGCCTAATCCCCTTCTAAAAACACTGTCATCTGCCATTCGCCGCCAATCTTCTCAAACAACGCTCGGTAGCCCGAGGGAGTGTAGGAGTAGCGACTGGAAACATAGCCCCGCAGTCCGTTAGGCGTAATAATGGGTCGCCAGCCCCCAAAGGTTTCTAGTGATGCACGCTCTTGATCAGATATCCCCCGCAGCCAAACCTCTGAATCATGCCTGACAATTTCGTTCGATAAAACGTCAATCACTGGGCTAGAGGAACTTGCTGCCTGACGCACGTTGACATTCTCACCCACAATAAAGATCTCTGCGCCCGTCTCAATATAGGTTGAGGCAAACACATTTGGGCAAACCCAGGTTTGAGAATCTGCATCCGCTTCGAGACTACGAGCTAACGCATAGACTACGCAACCTGGAGCGATCGCCCTCTCTATCTGTTGCCAAAACGGAGCATCGGGATTATCTACGTTTAGATCGTCTGCGGTTAAAGTCGTTGCTGCAAACGTCGGCAACCCCCCAGCAGGAATAATCGAGCGAATAAAGGCAGAGTCGCGATCGCGAATTGCCTGCTTGAGCTGCTCACGAAATCGATAGAAATCGCTGCCGGGTTGAGCTTCATCTACCAACTCGAAAGTTTGTCGAGGATAGGACCCGACGCGGGACGCTACAGTCACAGAGGAATTACTCACTGCTTCCGCTTGTGCTTGAAGGGAGGGTTTGGTTGGGATGTGGGAGGAGCTAGCTACACTGAGCTGCGGTTTGCTGGCGCTGCTCCAAGAGACGGTGGAGGTGCCACTGACGGTGGCAGAGACGGCGATCGCTCCCGCAATCAGGAAAAACTGAAAAGGTTTCATGATGTGTTCTTCCCAGGCAAAACATCGGATAGTTCCAAAGTATGATCCCTTTGAGTCGATCGCCCTCATCTATATAGCTCGTCTAACCAGGTGATTCTGCTTGAATAGGAGAAGCATTTTGAACGAAACCAAAGTTTCACGTCTAAAAGCGTTCTCCACTTAGCAACACCGATAGGATGCTGTAGGTGGTAGGATTTCTACGACATTGACTATTCCTTCCTTAAATCCCCATCGCTTCATGGATCTAAAATCCCTTATTCGAGACATTCCAGACTTTCCTAAGCCCGGCATTTTGTTTCGAGATATTACAACTCTGCTTCGTGATCCCGAAGGGCTACGCTACACCATCGATCATTTGGCAGAAAAATGTGCCGATTTATCAGCCGATTACATTGCAGGTATGGAGTCGCGCGGGTTCATCTTTGGCACTCCATTGGCTTACAAACTGGGGATTGGGTTCATTCCGGTTCGCAAGCCCGGCAAGCTACCTGCTGCCGTACACTCCGTGAAATATGAACTGGAATATGGGATGGATTGCTTGGAAATACACCAAGATGCTTTTCACCCCGGCAGCCGCATCCTGATTGTGGATGACCTGATCGCGACAGGTGGCACAGCGGCTGCAACGGCAAAGTTAATCGAGCAGTCTGGCTGCGAATTAGTGGGTTTTGGTTTTATCATCGAGCTAACGGCTTTGGGTGGACGCGATCGCCTACCAAACGTACCAATCGTCACCCTGGTCGAGTACTAAATCCAGCTATCCGGTCAAATTCCTGATTGGGTAGCTTGCTTGAATCGTCTCCCCGTCAGCTTGAGCGCATGACTCACACTAAATTTCCTCCCGCCCAGCAGCGTCTTAAAGCCTTTCGCGATCGCTCCATCCGCTTCATCACAGGCGAAACTACGTCTTACATTGTGAAGCGGCTTCTGCAAGCTCTATTGACGCTGTTGCTGGCCTCAGCTCTGAGCTTTTTTATCATCCAACTGGCTCCAGGAAACTTTCTGGACACGCTGCGACAAAATCCTCAGATTTCGGAGGAAACAATCAATTCTCTAGAGGCGCAGTTTGGGTTAGATAGACCCGCGATCGAGCAGTATTTTCTGTGGCTTAAGCAAATTGTGACTAAGGGAGACTTTGGGATTAGCTTTGCCTATCAGCGCCCAGTTTCTTCACTCCTGTGGGAGCGGATTCCGCCAACGCTGCTGCTGTCGATCGCCTCGATTATTATCACTTGGGCGATCGCCATCCCTCTGGGGATTGTAGGAGCGGTGCATCAGAATAAGAGGAGCGATCGCATCCTGCGGGTGATTAGCTACATCGGACAAGGCTTCCCAACCATCATCACCGGTTTGCTGCTGCTGTTTTTTGCACAGCTCACCTCTCCTCTATTTCCAGTTGGCGGCATGACTAGTATCGATCACGCTGACCTTTCCCCTATTGGCAAGCTCCTTGATATTGGTTGGCATCTGATCTTGCCAACCCTCGCATTGAGCATTACTGGATTCGCTGGACTACAGCGCATCACACGAGGAGAACTGTTAGACGTACTGCGGCAAGACTACATTCAGACTGCTCGTGCCAAAGGGTTGCCCGAAAACCGCGTGATCTATGTTCATGCACTTCGCAACGCAATTAACCCATTGATTACACTACTGGGCTTCGAGTTTGCCAGTCTGCTAGGTGGCGCATTCATCACCGAAAATTACTTTAATTGGCCTGGCTTGGGACGGTTAATCTTGCAGGCAGTTACTGCTCAAGATCTCTATCTGGTCATGGCTAGTCTAATGATGGGTGCAGTGATGCTAATCTTGGGCAACTTGCTGGCAGATTTGCTGCTCAAAGTTGTTGATCCCCGCATCAAGCTCAAGGACATTAACTAGCACGCTGCAAAAAAAACTATGTCACAGGTCTTTTACCTGGTTCGTTCCAGGGTAGATGGTCAATACCTGGTTGCCCATCCTAAACCAACAAATCCGCCTGCTCAAGAGCAGTCTAGTCAATCTGACAGCGGATACTTGCTGATGTTTCAAGAACATTTTGACGCGCTCAGCTATCTCAACACTCACGGTGCAGCAGTAGCAGATCGCTTTGCTGTAGAGTCGATCCCAAATACTCAGTTGAACGGTCTGCTCAAACGTTGGGGATTCATTGGCATCGGCGTTGTCAAAGATCCCTTACTGCCCCAAATCGAATTTCTGTCGCGCACTGCCTGATTTCTCTGAAAATGTATCGGCAGAAATGTAACTCAAGTAACAGAATAAAAGGAATTATTAACCCTTGCAGATCAAGCAGACTGGCGGCATTTTGGTAGGATCAATCTGGACTGCCTAAATACCAGTGCTTAAATGCTGAATATGCTAACGCTAGAAGCTACCAGATCTCATCAACAGGATGTCAGGTTAGGGCGGGTCTTGGTTGTTGAGGATGAAGAGTTAATTCGTGAAACTGTTGCTTTGGCTTTGAGTGAGGAAGGGTATGAGGTGCTGACTGCGGAAGATGGCCGCAGCGCCTTGGATCTCGCCTGTAAGTCTGAAGAGGGGGGCTACTCTGAGTTTTCATCTTTAGATCTAATCATTTTGGATTTGATGCTGCCTTACGTGAATGGGTTAGACCTTTGCCGTCTGATTCGTCATGAAGGCAATAGTGTCCCTATCCTCATGTTGAGCGCCAAGGGTAGTGAGACCGACCGTGTGGTTGGCTTAGAAGTTGGTGCAGATGACTATCTGACCAAACCGTTTGGAATGCGTGAACTGATTGCTCGCTGTCGAGCGTTGCTTCGCCGCCATCGTCATGCTCATCCCCAGCCCGAGGAAACCACTCTAAAGTTTCAAGACATTATTCTGTATCCACAGGAGTGCCGAGTCACAGTACGTGGCGAAGAAATTAGTCTTTCCCCTAAAGAATTTCGGATTTTGGAGCTGTTCATGAGTCATCCCCGGCGGGTCTGGTCACGTGAACAGCTCATTGAGCGAGTCTGGGGTCCAGACTTTATGGGAGATAGCAAGACGGTGGATGTCCACATTCGCTGGTTGCGTGAGAAGTTGGAAGTTGACCCCAGCCATCCAGAATATTTGATGACTGTGCGCGGGTTTGGCTACCGATTTGGTTAGATTCACGATATGTAGAGTGTCTACTTAAGAAATCGCAGTAAGCTAATTGTGGGTTTAACCACAATCGTTTGCAATTATTTGCAATTGAGTTAGCTGTGCGAGTCCTGTGTTTCTTATTAGGATTGATAGTTGGGTTAGCTCTCTGGAGGTGGCAGCGATCGCGCTACAATGTCCGGCTCAAGAAGCTTTTAGGAGATGTAGAGACTGATATTGCTACCTCTGCCTTTTCCTCTACTTCTCAGCTAGCCCTAGCAATCACCCACAGCCAGAGAGACCGTTGCCAATTAGAGCAGCAGGTTGAAATTTATAAACAGATCTTGCAAATAGCTCCGATTGGCTACCTGCAAGTAGACGATGAAAACCGATTGCTGTGGTGCAATGTCAAAGCCCGTGAACTACTGGCAATGGCTCCAGACCAGCAATCAAAGCCACGTTTGCTTTTGGAGCTAGTTCGCTCCTATGAATTAGACCACCTGATCGAGCAAACCCGCGAAGCTAAAAATCCTTGTACAAGCGACTGGACTTTCTACCCAGTTAGCCCCGATCCATCCAAGTTGTCACAGCAGCAAGCTTATGCGCTGCGGGGTTACGGATTACCTTTGCCTGCCGATCAGGTTGGCATCTTCCTAGAAAATCGGCAAGAAGCCGTTACTCTGGTGCAGCAGCGCGATCGCTGGGCATCGGATGTAGCCCATGAGTTGAAGACACCGCTCACCTCAATTCGCCTCGTCGCTGAGACACTTCAAACTCGATTGGAGCCACCCCTCAAAGGTTGGGTCGATCGGTTAATTAATGAAACTATTCGCCTCAGTAATCTAGTTCAAGATTTACTGGACTTAGGCCAAATTGATCGGAACACTCCAGGGGCTTCCCTTAAAACCAGAACAACTGATTTAGTTGAACTCATTTTTTCTGCCTGGGCTAACCTTGAACCTCTGGCTCGAAAGAAGCATTTGCGGCTAGACTATTCTGGACCAGATCGGTTGCTCATGCAGCTTGACGAGCCGCGTATGTATCGTGTTTTGTTCAACCTACTTGATAACAGCATCAAATACAGCCCGCCTCGTCAACAAATTCGGGTGCAGGTAGGAATTGAAGCACTGAGCCAGGGCTTATCCGAACCGGACGGGTGTGTAGCCAATCAACAAATTCGTTTAGAAGTAATTGATGCTGGCCCTGGTTTTCCAGAAAATGCTCTGTCCTATGTATTTGAGCGATTCTACCGCGCTGATCCGTCGCGATCGCACAGCGTCCCACTCCGTGTTTCAAATGTAACATCGGTAACCGACCCAACCCAAGACTCCGGTCATGATCAGGTTGATCTAGGAGAGCGAAACAGCAGCGGACTGGGTTTAGCCATTGTTCGCCAGATTGTAGAAGCTCACGCTGGGTCAGTGAGTGCAAGCAACCACCCAGATACAGGAGGAGCTTGGCTACAGGTTTACCTCCCCTGGCATCAACCCGAACCAACCTCAAAAAATAAAGCTTCTTAAGCAACAAAGCTTCTGGATCTATTCCACTTCCTGTAATATTTGTACATATCGCGCTGGCTTCGGCTTGCTGTTAACCTACTAATGAGTTCTCTGTTCATTCGGCACACTACCTATGGATGAAAGACTGCAAAAAATTCTCGCGCAGTGGGGAGTCACCTCACGACGGGGGGCTGAGCAGATGATCCTAGAAGGGCGTGTTCGGCTTAACGGGAGCGTAGTTCAGCTTGGGCAGAAAGCAGATCCCAATCGCGATTGGATCGAGGTAGATGGTAAATTACTCCAGCCCGAATCGCGTCCAGAATTGATTTACCTGCTGCTACATAAGCCTGCTGGAGTAGTGACGACCTGCAACGATCCTCAAAACCGTGAAACTGTTCTTGATCTGCTGCCTCACCAGTTGAGACAAGATTACAAGGTGTATCCAGTGGGGCGGCTAGATGCAGATTCTACAGGCGCACTGCTACTGACTAATGATGGCACTGTAACGTTTTGCCTGACCCATCCTCGGCACTCGGTGCCTAAAACCTATCATGTTTGGGTTCAAGGTCATCCCCCAGAGTCTGCTCTAGAAGCGTGGCGAAAGGGCGTAATGTTGTCAGACAGACTTACTTTGCCTGCTGAAGTTAGAGTCTTAGAATCAGACAAAGACATTCAAACACTCCTGGAAATTGTGTTACGAGAAGGACGAAATCGACAAATTCGGCGGGTAGCAGCTCAACTGGGGTTTCCAGTTCTCCAGCTTCATCGAGTTGCGATCGGCTCCATTCAGCTTCAGCAGTTGCCCAGCGGGCAGTATCGTCCACTGCAAGATACTGAAATCAGTTTTCTGAAAACTCAGGCTAGTCAGTTCCAGCAAGAGTTGCCAAATCCAATAGTGGTAGGTCGCTAGATATCGAAGGGTATGGAAGTTATGAATAAAGATATAGTTTCTCAAGCAGAGCAAAATCAGTCAGATAAGTTATCAGAAATCGGAGCTTACCTCAGACAAGCTCGCGAAGAACGTCTACTGACTTTGGAGCAAGTCGCTGCAAAAACGCTAATTCAAGCTCGTCTGTTAAATGCAATTGAACACGGCAAGCTGCACCAATTGCCTGAGCCTGTCTATATTCGAGGCTTTATCAAGCGCTATGCTGATGCTCTAGGGTTGAGTGGAGCGGAGGTTGCTAATGCTTTTCCAGCGGGTTCTGGATTGCGGACAACCCAGCCTTCCTGGAAAAATTCCCCTGCGGCTCAACTGCGTCCGATCCATCTTTACCTGATTTATGTTTTGTTGATTGTGGCAGCCGTAAGCGGATTGTCCTACCTGATGAGCCGCTCTGCCTCCTGGGTGAGCGCAGAAACAAATAATGTGATTCAGGCTCCTGCGACTGAGACGACCACCCCTGAAGCCTCTCCAACGGCAAGCCCTGCACCTCAAGCTACAACGCCTGCTGCCTCTGATAAACCTGTGCGAGTCGCAGTTACTTTGACTGAGCAGTCTTGGTTACGGGTTGAGGTAGACGGGCAAACAGACTTTCAGGGAATTTTGCCAGAAGGGACGGAGCGCACTTGGACAGCAGATAGCCAGCTTACAGTGCGGGCTGGCAACGCGGGCGGCGTTCAAGTTTCGTACAATGACAGTAAACCCGAAAGCATGGGGGCTGCAGGCAATGTTGAGGAGGTAACCTTCTCTGCTAGCCAAGATTCAGCAAGTTTGCCAGCAACAGCACCGTTGCAGTAACACCGATGCTGCTATTGCAATTAGAACTTGCAATTAGAACTGACGCAAAGCACTATGACGTTGCCTTCTCGCTGGGGGCACGTCCATAGGTTTCGGTGAGAATCCGCAGGCGATCGCTCCATCCTGACCACAATGCCTCAGACCGATAGCGCCATTCCCAGTTGCCAGCAGGCTGTCCAGGGCTATTCATACGGGAATCAGAACCAAGCCCCAAAATGTCTTGCAAAGGGAAGATAGCGCGATCGCCGACAGAACTCATAGCCAGCCGGATCAGATCCCAGTGAATTCCATCTGAGCTCGTGCAGCCTAAATAGCGAAATAGATTTTCGCGCTCGTAGTCCTGCAGTTCCTCATACCATCCAACCGTTGTGTTGTTGTCATGAGTACCTGTGTAAACCACATAGTTTTGCCCGTAATTAAATGGCAAATAGGGATTGTCAGGTCCACCACCAAAGGCAAACTGAAGAATCTTCATCCCTGGGAACTGAAACTTATCCCGTAGTGCTTCTACGTCTGGTGTAATTAGCCCTAAATCTTCTGCCAGGATGGGCAGGATGCCTAACTCTCTCTCTATCGTCTGGAAAAGCTCTTCGCCTGGCGCATCAACCCACTCGCCGTCGATCGCGGTAGTTTCACCCTGCTTAACCGCCCAATAAGCGCTAAAGCCCCGGAAGTGGTCAACCCGCGTCAGGTCAACATAATCTAGCATTGCCTGAAAGCGCTGTAGCCACCACTTAAATCCCCGCTCCTGCATTGCTTCCCAGTTATAAATCGGGTTACCCCAAAGCTGTCCAGTCGCGCTGAAGTAGTCGGGAGGCACGCCTGCCATTAAAGCAGGTTCTAGGGTTTCAGGATCAAGATGAAAAATCTGAGGATAGGCCCAAACGTCAGCACTATCATGGGCAACGTAGATAGGCATGTCGCCGATGATGGTAATGCCGCGTTCATTAGCGTATTGTCTCAGGTGTGACCACTGGCGGAAAAACTCAAATTGCCAGTACTTATGGCGGAAGATTTCGGATGTTAGCCGTTGTTGCCATTGTTCTACTGCGTCAGGTTGACGAGTGGCGATCGCCTCATCCCACTGATGCCACCCCTTGCCGTCATGAGCTTCTTTCAGCGCCATGAAGAATGCATAGTCGTCAAGCCAAAACCCTCGTGTAGCGCAGAATGCATCAAATTCCTGACGCTGCTCGGCAGAGGCATTCGCAATGAAGTTTTCTGCAGCTTGAAACAGCAGAGGAGTTTTAACCTGAGACACCAAATCGTAATCTACCCGATCCAGTGGAAACTCCGGCAGATTAGCGAAATCGTCCTCGCTCAGCAAATTTTGCTCTCGCAGCAAATCTAGGCTGATCAGCATTGGATTACCCGCCATTGACGAGTAAGACATATAAGGAGAGTTACCGTGCCCGGTCGGCCCCAAAGGCAGGATTTGCCAGATCTGCTGCTTGCTGTTGTGTAGAAAATCAACGAACTGATAGGCTTCTGATCCCACATCTCCAATACCAAATCGGCTTGGTAGAGAAGTTGGGTGAAGCAAGATACCGCTGGCTCTTTGAGGCATGGGCAAGGATGAAAAGTAAATAGGACAAATGCTGAGATGCTTGCTTAGACAGGGGAAGGTGCCCGTCTAACGCATTGACTTTAGCATGTCGCCCTACCTACAAAACTAATTCGCTAGATATATTCCGCGCCTGTTAAGTGACAGAAATTTTGACTGCTTCCTAACCCAAAAACTTAGGCTTTATTTGAGGAATGATTTAGGACATGAACTGATAACATCTCACGTAGCTGTGTTAAGATACATGGCAATTATGAAATCTGTGTTGAAGAGGTAGGCTTATTTATGGAAGCGGCATTGCTGTTGGCGAAGTTACCCGAAGCTTATGCGATTTTTGATCCCCTGGTGGATGTTTTGCCTGTGATTCCCGTCTTTTTCTTCCTGCTGGCTTTCGTTTGGCAGGCCGCGGTCGGTTTCAGATAATTCCAAAACAAGCAAATTTAAGCTTTAGATAGTTTGAAGCGGCTCTCACTGGTTGAGAGCCGCTTCAAACTTTTAAACAAAATACAAGCTATGAGATTTTATGCGGTTTAAAGAACCTGATGGGTATAAGCGTGTTGCTTAACATTATCCTCGCTTTTGATGATGCGCTCAGAATTCAAAACTCGTTTGCGCTCTAAGGAAAAATTGAAGTCCTGTCGAGTTGTCCCTTGAGGAATGTGCTCAGTTGCAACAGGGCGAGTTTTATAAGTGCGGGCAGCGGCGATCGCCCGGTTAGCAAATTCATCACAAAACTGAGCCTCCGCCGGAAAGCTGGTTAGCATCTGTGGCTCACCCTCAACTAACACTGACCCTAAAGTGGTGGCACAGGCTAACTCATAAGAGGTTGGAATTCCCTTCAATATTGCCTCCAGTGCTGCCGAAGGAATCGGTTCCGCGACTTTGACCTGGTGAATTTCAGCGTCTTCTTTGATGAAGCAAGTGGCTAAACCAATCACCACATAATCATTCGTAGAGAGATCTGAAGGGTTGGGATTGGTGGTCGTAGTTGTCATAGCCTAAATAGCGCCCTCGCAGCATTGCAATTCCTTTGCATTCTACCGTGTCCGACTCTATAAGCTCATGTCAGCTTCTAAAGCTGTTACAAAATTGGGCGGTATATGACGAGATTTGCAAATTTTTTACAAAGATTCGGAAATTACACGGACCTTGGTCAGTCCTGAATGGAAGAATGAATTGCTTGTAGTTCCGCTCTAACTCTAACTTACGGGTGCTTCTGCTCACTTGATGTTTCCCTGAATCCGTTTGGAGGCAGGGATGAAGGTTTCAGTACTTATACGCTGACATCTATCGCTAAGACACATTATCAAGTGACACATGGATAGATGTGTCAAACGCCAAGGCGAAAGACACTTAAACCATAGACTCCGCTACTGAAAATCCCCTTAGACCGAGAACGCTGGACTTAGTTCCGCTTGATCGTGTCTCTCTTGAGCCTATATACCCCGAGGATAGAATGAACACGCGCCCTTCTAACCGTCTGAGCCGTCTAAACAAAAGTTGCAAGAATGGAAACAGCCTGAGCAGTACAGCAAGTGCCTGCCCTACCTGCTCGGTTCATCGGACTCCAACGCGCTGGCAGCCAAAGCAGCGTCGGTCTTGTAACGTGGTTAGTCGTAAGCCGGTTGAGTTGAGCCAGACTGATCGCAATACGCTCTTGCGACAGCAGGCAATGAATCGGGTGCAGCAAGGCGATCGCCTTGGAGCGATTGAAATTTTTAACGAACTCATTGAGCGCCATCCTGACAACGCGACTGATTACAACAACCGAGGACTGGTTTATTTTCAGAATGGTCAGTTAGAGGAAGCGATCGCCGACTACGATACGGCCCTAGACTTAAATCCTTGCCTAGACAGCGTTTACAACAACCGCGCCAACTATTACGTCACCCAAGGGCTGTACCTGGATGCAATCTTGGATTACGAAATGGCGCTTGAGCTAAACCCTAGTAATGTCCGTGCCTGGATCAATCAGGGCATTACCTTCCGTGACCTACAAATGTATGATCGTGCCGTTGAAAGCTTTGACTTGGGGCTACACCTGGGTCGGCTAGAAGGACACATTTATGCTGAGCGAGGACGCACTTACCATCTTTGGGGTGATTGGAACTGTGCTGCGGCTGACTACCAACGGGCGATTGACTGTCTCCCCGAATCTGCTGCCTCTACCGCCAATCCATCTGTGCGTTTGCGCCAGCAGGTAGAAATCTGGCTGGATGAGCTGCTCCGTCCTTTGGAATTCTAGATGAGAATCCCGTCCCCAGGTGGAACCTGGGGATGCCTACAGCGAGGCTCTGCCTCCTGAAATAGATAAGAGGCAGAGGGCTATAACAAGAAAAGCTTTGCCCTGAAAAACGTTGCTCTTGCTAACTAGCGATCGCCTGCTCCAAATCCTCAATCAGGTCTTCAATATTTTCCAAACCGACCGATAGTCGCAGCAAATTTTCAGGGGTTTTGGTATCTGCCCCTTCGATCGAGGCTCGGTGTTCGATCAGGCTTTCAACGCCTCCCAAACTGGTTGCGCGAGTGATGAGACGCAATTTTGCCGCTACTGCAAATGCCTGCTGTTTGCCGCCTTTAACCTGAAACGAGAGCATTCCGCCAAAGTTTCGCATTTGTTGAGCGGCGATCGCATGACCTGAGTGCGTTTCCAGTCCAGGATAGTGAACCGCTTCAACTGCAGGGTGCTGACTGAGAAAACGAGCGATCTGCATGGCATGGTGAGAATGCGCCTGCATTCTCCAGGGCAAGGTTTGAATCCCTCGGAGTGTCAGCCAGCAGTCGAATGGAGCTGCCACTGCGCCGCCTGCAGTTTGAATATGCCGAACTTTGTCAAAAAACTCAGACTCTGCCTGCGCTACCACTGCCCCACCCAACACATCACTATGTCCGCTCAAATATTTGGTGGTTGCGTGAATTACTAAATCAGCCCCTTGTTGAAGTGGCTGTTGCAAAACTGGAGTCGCCCAGGTGTTGTCACAAGCGCAAACCGCTCCAACCTGATGGGCAAGATCAGCAACTCTGCCAATATCTGTCACTCTTAGCATCGGATTTGAGGGTGTTTCAATCCAAACGAGGCGAGTGTTGGGTTGCAAAGCCTGCTGTACCTGCGTGGGATCGGTCATGTCTACGAATGTGACTGACAGTCCCCAAGGGACAAACATCGTTTTCAGCAATGTTGTGGTTCCGGTGTAGGCATCACAGGGTGCAATTACGTGATCACCGGGAGCAAGCGCTTGAAAGATGCTCATGGTTGCCGCAGACCCGGATGCAAACGCCGCTGCCACTGTTCCCCCCTCTAAGGCAGCAAGACATTGCTCTAGAGCTGTTCGGTTAGGATTGCTGGTGCGGGTGTAGATATAGCCTTGGGGATAGCTGCCATCTGCTGCTCGCTCAAATGTCGTTGATAGCTGAATGGGAGGAGCGATCGCCCCCGTCGTAGGATCGACCTGACGACCCGCATGAACTGCTAGCGTCTCAATTTGCATGGCACATTGCTCTGAATAAAGTTGAACTGTTTGGTCAAATGGTAGGGGGTAGGAGGGAGGCAGAGAAGCCCCCCTCCTACCCCTTCATCCCTCATCCCTTATTCCCTTTCCCTGTTTTATGTTCCTTTTCCTATCTAAGCTACTGCCCCTGTTCGTTTACCCGTTGGGATTATCCTGTTTGCTGCTGCTGCTGGCTTTAGTGCTGCTCTGGCGCAAGCCAAGACTTGCCGCGTTGAACATCGTTTTGGCGCTGGTGCTATTGCTAGCTGGGGGCAATACCTGGGTCGCCAACCAACTTGTGCAATCGCTGGAATGGCAGCATATTCCTACCTTTAGGCTACCGACAGCAGATGCGATCGTGGTCTTGGGCGGCGGGATCAAGCCCGAAACACCTCCTCGCCCCTGGGTAGATGTGAGTGAGGCAGGCGATCGCACCCTTTATGGCGCACAACTCTACCGGGAAGGCAAGGCACCCCTTGTGATTCTTAGCGGTGGTCGAATTGACTGGAAGGATGGCGGTCCACCAGAGTCAGCCGATATGGCAAAAATTGTTGAAGCATTGGGTGTGCCAGCGACGGCAATTCTACAGGACCCTAGTTCGCTTAACACTTATGAAAATGCGGTTAATGTCCGCCAAATTTTGCAGGAGCGCAATTTGAATCGGGTGCTGCTGGTGACTTCGGCAATGCACATGCCGCGATCGCTAAAAATCTTCCAAAAACAAGGGATCGAAGCGATCCCCGCACCTACTGACTTTTTAGTGACAGAGCGCAATGCTGAAGAAGCAAGCCAAACTACGGAGGGACTGGTCTTAAGCCTGATCCCAGACGCTGAGCCGCTGCAACAAACGACCCGCGCCTTGAAGGAATACTTGGGTTTAGTGGTTTACCGGCTGAAGGGATGGCTTTAGGGGCGTAGCAACCAGTTGACGAAGCTGTTCTCGAAAATCGGGATTCAAATACTGCCGCTGAATGGGCTGCCAATTTGCCCAGGCGCGAATCCGATTTTCTTCAAGCTGCTCAGCTAGTGTCGGCAGTTGTTCTTGCCAGTTGAGTTGCAGTTCACTGGTCAAAAAGTCATTGAGGACAGCAGCATCTTGCAATTCCCCCAAAATTTCCTGCACAGCCTGAAATTCTCGTACCCGCAACATGAAAGTAGGTTCGTAGAAATCGGTGAAGAATTCAGTTTGATAGCGTACCCGCTTCATCTGTTTGCGAAGGTCGTGCAGCACTTCTGCTTGCTCATCTAGCTGTTGGTTGATATGTTCCGAATCGAGCAAAGTCGGTAGTTTGATTTCACCAGATTCTACCCAGGTGCTGAATAGCCAACCAGGATGCAGCAACAAATTACTGATTAAAGGTAACAACAGATCTGGCAAAACTTGCAGTAGCGGTAGCGGAGCGATCGCCCTATAGCTAGGTTGTTCTAACCAGCCTTTGAAAGATTGCTTGAATTTGCGGTACTGTTGGCTTTCAAATAATTTTTCAATTCGGCTAAATTGGCGATCGCGCTGCTTTTGTAAACTCTCTACAACCTGATCTAATTTCTTCTGTTCTTTTCCCTTCAACTGCGGGCGATAGCTTTCTTTGAGTGCTATCTCTAAAACATCTAGATCTCTAACCGCCCCTAAGCATTGAGCGATTTTTTTGATTTGGCGATCGCCTACTGCTTCCGGTAGATCTAAGGCAGGTTCAAATACCTGTAGGGCTGTCCTTAAGCGGCGCATTCCCACTCGCATTTGATGCAGCGGTTCTGGATCGCTACCCTTCAATACATCTGATTCGTGTTTTATAGATTTCTTAAAGTGTTTTTGAATTGCTAAATGAGCATAATCTTTTAACGTCTCATTTGCTTGAGCTTCCTGTGTTTTCATTGCTAGTCCCTGTTAAGTTCGTAGCTCACATCTAATTCTCTTTGGGCAGCGTGTCTTAGAGCGTAGCTGCGTACACAGAACATGTCCCAAAATATGCAGCTTCAAATAGAAACAGCATTAACTTCAGATTAATGAGCAGTCCTATTTAATTTATGAACGAGATAGTCTGTGAAAGCGCCTATTTAGGGAACTTTCACAAACCATTTAGGATTGCTCCATGGTAGCGCAGTACCCTGAGGCTCCGTCCTCACACCTACGGACGTTTCCTTGCGCTAATCTTGAGCTAAGTCGCTACTGTGTTCTATTAAGTTGCTGAAATATTGCTAGATTGCACCCATGCCCGACCAACATTCCCTATTGATTCCTCAAGCGGCTCAGCCAGAGATTGAGATTTTTGCTAGCTACCGCATCACTTACACCTTTTATGAAGAAGTTCGTTTACGGCAGGCGTTTGAAGAATATTGTGAAGAATATCAGCAGCTAGCAAACCAGCATCGCCAGGAATTGATCAAGATGCAAGGCGATTTCAACTTGTTGGGTTGGTTTTACCGAGCCTGGAACAGGCGGTCATGACTCAACCAACTCCAGTTCGCTTTCGCGCAAGTGCGCTCTGAGTTTGCCTGCAAACTTGACATGAATTGGAAAATTAGCGCTGATAGGCTTACCTTTCCATTCACTTGCAATCCCGATTACTTCGCCTTCTTGCCCATTGATGTCAAAAGGCTCGTTTCGGTGTTCGGGGTGATGGTAGACAGTAACAGATTCTTTTACGCGAACGCGATCGCCAACTTTCATAAACTTTCGGTGTTCTCTCTCAAGTAGTCGCTAATGTTTACGTCTGAGTCAGCGCATTTCGCCTCAGCCTTGGATCAGACTCCTCATCCTTATCTTTGCATATAAGGTGACATGCACTCAAACCCCTTGTCCCATTGGGTAGCACTACTCAATAGACTGCTTGCGGGGAATCGCTGCCTGACAGAGACGTACAGCGATTCACACCATTTATGTAGGGGGGCTGCTTTAAGGGGAGGATTGAGAAGACGGCTGGAGCAGTCGTTCCCAGGTTCGGTTAAAGCTTCCGGGATTGATTTGTCGCCAAGCAGCAACGCCCGCTACCCCCAGTAGAAACATTAAGACGGCAAGCCCAAAAGCGATCGCCAGCGGACTCGCCTTCTGTCGAGAACGGGTTGCAGAATCGGTTGTTTCTGACTCAAATTCTTCTTCGTCCCCATACAGCAATGCTCTGGAAGATTCTGACAGTTCTGACTGACTGACGAGCGGTGCAGGTGGCAGTTTTGGCTCGAGCGGTTGAGGATACTGAGGTGAAACCTGACACTGCAACAGCACCACAGAAATGTTGTCGTGTCCGTTTTTCTCGCTGGCGAGCTCGATCCAGGCTTGAACAGCTTCGTCTAGAGTAAGCTCTCCCTTAAACAACTGGCGAGTAAGTGGCTCCCACGACTGCTCAACTCGATTGTGGTCGCTCAGCCCATCCGAGCAAAGCAGCAGCACACCATCCTCCTCCAGAACGAACCGCTGCACGACTGGATGTAGAAACTCACCATCCCGTGTGCCTAAAGCTTGAGTCAGGGCTCCAGCATCGGGTCGCTTTAAAGCATCTTGGTAGAGGCTGCGCCCCATCCGCACTTCCCGAGTAGCGACATCATCATCCACGGTGAGCGTGTGGCAATAGCGCGGAGTCAGCCAATAGGCACGACTGTCTCCCAGATGTGCTAGGTAAAGTTCATGGGTGTTACTCGTACCAGTTGGAGTCTCGATTTTCTGGGGCAGTTGCAGTGCCATCACCAGGGTTGTGCCCATGCGCTGACGCAATTCTCGTCCCTGAGTATCGTTTTGCGCGGCAATTAGGTTGTTGACCACACGAATGATTGCTTCTATTTGCTGAGTCACAACCTCTGGAGTCATCAGTTCTGGCTGCTCAGCAATCTCAGCCAGCAGTGCCCGAAACTGAAGCTGCAGAGAGCGCAGGGCAAGCTGGCTGGCAACTTCTCCACCTGCGTGCCCACCAATGCCGTCACACACGATCGCCAGATGGGGCAGCAGCTCACTAAACTGGGGCGGTTCAGCCGCATTCAGCGTGATTGGATAGCAAGCATCTTCGTTGTGTGTCCGTTTTGGACCCGTTGAGGTTGCGCCAGCGATGCTGAGCTGGAGGGGCTGCTGAGCTGCCTGTTCTAGCAAAAGCTGGTTGAGTTGAGTGGCGATCGCCCCAAAGGGGGAACTGCTTTGCATCGCCCCCTCCGCTTCCTTAGACGTAGCAGACTGCATTTGCTGACAAATCTTTCGTAAGGGTTGGATCAACGCTTCCTGTGAGTCATCAATCCAAGTCAACCAGACGTCTGCCAATTCTTTGAGCGATCGCGGACTGGCTGTCTCCTCTGTCGTGGATTCTAACCTCCCCTCATTTGGCTTAGCAGTCTCTAGCTCACTCGTATTTGACTCACCCACGTCTGGCTTAGTAGTATCCAGCTGATCAATCTCTGGCTCATCGCTGTAAAGCTCTCGCAGCCGCACTCGCCACCCCTCAATCCGCAGATTATCTGGAGTCAGGAGACTAGCAGCAACTCCCATCTCCTGAAGTGGAGTCCACAGTTGCAGAATTTGCCACAGCCAGTAAACCTGACGCACCGCTGTTCCCCGTGACCAAACTGTGGCGATCGCTGGGTAAAGCTTACCTGTCAGGTCAATAGGAGCATTCTCCAGCAGCATGGCTACGTCGCCTCCCTTGAGAGCGCAAAACCCAAACACTCCTGGTACATAAAGCCGTTGGGGATATAGGTGCAAGTAGGGCAAAGCTGCATCAGGTAAGCTCGATGGGACATCGGGCGATCGCCCCGGCTGCGTATCCAGCCAGATTCTAGGAGCCACCACGCCATATCTACCGTTTATCCGGGTTCCAGTCGGGATGTGGTTTACTGCCCCGACTGCCCATAGGTAGTTATAGAGCAGTGGCGTTTGGCAGCGATCGCAGATACGGCTACCGAGCGAATTATTGGAATGAAGGCACTCCGGGTTGGGGCATTCAATCGAAGAATGGGGACGGCTCATGCACTCAAACAAGACGAACAATTACCCTTAAAGATAAGCTGACATTGCAACGATGTAATACCGTTTCTACATGAAGCTGCATATTTTTGAACCTGCCTCGCATACGCGGGGCAGGTTCAAAAATATGCAGCCTTAAAGTTGGTATAAAAAGTGGGTATAAACAAACGGAAGATAAGCTGACACCACTGTGATGTAAACAAACACTAAGTTAGATTGAAATGTGGGCAAGCTTACTCTAATCAAGCCTGTAGTGATTCTCTGAAGCTGAAATAGCGGAATTGCCATTGCTACCAGTGAAGTTATTGAATATCGACAGACCTGTGTATCGAGAGCTGAATATATGTCGCTAAGTCCCACAGTTCTTTGGCTGATTGCTGGTGTAATTCTCTGCATCATGGAGATGACTTTACCGACAGCATTTGTGGAATTCACGATGGGAGTCAGCGCCATTGTGGTCGGCTTGGTGGCGCTAGTAGTGCCCCACTTCGGGATTCAGGTTGTTCTCTGGCTAGCACTGTCTGTAATTCTCACTGTCTTGTCTCGCCGCTTTATTCCTCAAAGCAAACATCGGTTAATTGCTGATGCGACGGAAGCACAGACAATCACAGAAATTCTGCCAGGGCAAACAGGTCGAGTACTTTATGAGGGAAATTCCTGGCAGGCTCGTTGCGAAGATGATGAAATGGCGATCGCTCCCAACCAAAGAGTCTACGTCGTAGAACGTCGGGGCAACACACTTATCGTCATGCCAGAAAGCCTGCTGCGGGCACAGCCTCAGCAGTTTCCCTAATGAAAACCCAAAAATTGGAGGTTGTTTAACGTGGGTGACTTGGTAGGATTCTTAATATTTTTAGTTTTTGGTGGTACTGTTCTGACAAAATCGGTTCGCATCGTTAATCAGGGAAACGAAGCATTAGTTGAACGGTTAGGGCGATACAACGGTAGAAAACTTTCGCCAGGACTTAATTTCACGGTTCCTTTCCTGGATCGCATTGCTTACCAGCAAACCATTCGTGAGCGGGTGATCGACATTCCGCCGCAGCAGTGCATCACTCGTGACAACGTCTCGATTTCAGTTGATGCCGTCGTGTACTGGCGTATCATGGACTTGGAGAAAGCCTACTACAAGGTCGAGAATCTTCAATCGGCAATGGTCAATCTGGTACTAACTCAGATTCGCGCCGAGATGGGTAAGCTAGAGCTAGATGAAACCTTTACCGCTCGCTCTGAAATCAACGAACTGTTGCTACGAGAGCTAGACGTCTCAACTGACCCCTGGGGCGTTAAAGTGACCCGGGTTGAACTGCGAGACATTGTTCCCTCTAAAGCTGTACAGGAGTCGATGGAGCTCCAGATGTCGGCGGAGCGGCGCAAGCGGGCATCCATTCTCACATCTGAAGGCGAAAGAGAATCAGCCGTTAACTCAGCAAGAGGTAGTGCTGAGGCCCGCGTCTTGGAAGCCGAAGCTCGCCAAAAAGCAACCATCTTGGAAGCTGAGGCACAGCAAAAAACAATTGTTTTACGAGCACAAGCAGAACGCCAAGAGCAAGTGTTGCGGGCACAAGCAACGGCTGAGGCTTTACAAGTCATCGCGAGTACGTTGAAATCTGATCCCAATGCTCATGAAGCACTTCAGTTTTTGATGACTCAAAACTACATCGACATGGGTTCTAAGATCGGCACCAGCGGCAGCAGCAAGGTTATGTTTATGGACCCACGCAGCATTCCTGCTACGGTTGAAGGAATGCGCTCCATGATTGGAGATAGAGATAAGGACGAGCCAAAGATGTTTGGATCTTAGTCAGAAGTGTTATCGCTTGCGTGAGCCAGCTGGCATTCAGTACACAGCCCAAAAAACTCCAGAGTGTGGTAATAGATTTTGAAGCGGTAAGACTGGTGCAGCTGGTCTTCTAGATCGTGAACGGGGCATTCATTAATCGGAATAGATGCCCCGCACTGCAAACAGGTCAAATGGTGTTTGTCTTCCTGAATAGAACTGTAAAGCGATTCTCCGGTTGCTAACGTGCGAACCTGAATCACTCCTTCCAGTTTGAGCGCTTCTAAAGAGCGATAGACCGTTGCTAGCCCCATTCCTTCGTTGCGACTACGCAGCTCTACATAAATATCTTGAGCAGAAGCCGCTCGATTCAAAGTTCTAAGCAGGTTAAGAATCCGCTCCTGGCTGCGGGTACGCTGTTGGGCTTTCATGGCAAAGTAAGTGGTGTTTTAGTTCCTATGAAACCAGGATTTGCACTTAATTCTGATTTCAAGTTTAAGGGGCTAGAAAGAGGAGTTGGGGCTGGAGGCTGCGATCGCATTGCCTCATCTCAGTGCGTCATCCATTTATTACTAGAAGCCTTGGCAAATCTATAATCTCAAGATTTAATCCTTGGGGGACTAGCTATTACTAGATTAGATAATTAAACCTGTACTGAGTCTAGCTTTTCAGTAGAGATCTGATGAAGAATTAAAGAACTTGATTCAAAAATAATTAGTTAGAACAGGCAGGGTATAGCCTGAAGAGGCTTAAAAGCCGAAGCTTTAGCCCTATCCCCCCCACCCTCATACTAATTCAAGCAGACAAACCCCTAATACTCGACCGCAAAAACTGCTGACTACCGAAGGCTAGACTTTGAGGATTCGATCGCAAACTTTAAGCGGAAGTGTAGCTATTCTGCTGCACTTCCGCTTAAAGTTTAGGGCTATTCAGTTCAAAGCTCTTAGTCGAAATTCTAAGCAATGCCCCGATCGCCACTGGGCTTTGATCCAGCTTCAAACTTGGGAGCATAGGTTTGCAGCAAAGCACTGACTTGAGTCAGCACTTCATCACCTGCATTTTTGCCCAACACTTGCCGTTCTGGGAAGAATTCGGGTTTATCTAGGTTGCGGGCGATCGCCTCACTCACCTGCTGAGCAATCAGCGTTTGAAGTTCGTCTTTTGCCCGTCCTCGTTGGTAGTCAGCACCCTCTTCAGTGGTGGCATAGAGCGGCGGCAGGCGGTTGAGCGCGTAGGCGGCGATATCACCCAGGTCGAGGGTGACATCACTCGTGGCTTCAATTTCGGCGACGCGGGCGATCGCTTCCGTCAGTACCAACTCTTCCATTACGTTAATGAACTGCTTGCGGGGAACTGCAACCACTTCGCCGGTCAGCAAAGCTCCCATCAATCGATCCAACGCCATGTATTCTTCAATCGACAGCTCAGAGGCGGTGTCGCAGATGCGCCCAACTTCTGCTTCCATGGCAGGGGTCAGATAACCATCCTGTAGAGCTTGGTCAACAATTTTTTCGATACTCATAAAGTTTTTTACGCTCCACCGCGCCACTTGGGTGACAAACTTACAATCAATCTTCTTGAGTTTAGTTTGCCCCAGAATTTGGAAATCGCACGAAATCAGTCCGACTTAAGCTAATCTTATTTCCGACCTGCTGTGAAATTACTCAAAGCCGTCGTATCGCCAAGGCGCTGGATCAACAGCCAACCCATGAACGTAGAGACCCCAGTGTAGATGCGGGCCGGTGACTGCACCTGTTGCCCCGACAGCTCCAACCACCTGTCCAGGTTGTACAAAGTCGCCTTCTTGTACGTCGATCCGGCTTAGGTGCAGAAAAATGCTAGCAACGCCCTGTCCATGATCGATCCCAATAGTATTGCCGTGTAGCTGAAAGCCGTCAGATTCGCGCCCCACAAGGGCAATCCTCCCAGCGGCAGGAGCCACTGCTGCGGAACCGGTACCACCGCCGTAATCCACGCCGCGATGGTAGTAGTCTTGGGCAAATACACCGTTGTAGTAACGTCGAATTCCATACCCAGAGGTAATTTCACCCGCATTAGGGCGAATGAAGGGAGTCGTCCAAAACTTTTCGGGAGTGACCAGTTGCTTAAATTCAGCGACTCGATCAAATTCGTAATCGGTGCCCTCTACACCACCGCCACGCAGGGTGATGCGTTGGGTAGGAAAGGAGCGATCGCGCAACCAAACTGCCAAATTGCGCTGGTCGCCTTCGCCATTCACCCGAATTTCATAACGTCCTGGTGCATCTAGTGGGGTGGTGGGCAACAGGGCGCGAAATCGATTGCTACCGATCGCGAAGGTTGGGTAGGTCGTCTGATTCATGGTGACAGTCGGGGCTTCGACATCAGCTGAACTGGTTTGCACGATGACTGCGATGGTATCGCCCAATTGCGGGCTATCAGGCTGAATCTGGACTTCGATGGCTTGGGCAGGAGTGATCAAAACCAGGATGAAGGCGATCGCTCCCAGCAAAGCACTGATGCCCAGACGGTGTTTCCACGACCAGCGACGATTCAGTCCAGCAGCAATTATTTGGTTTAATTTCAACTGAGATGTTACAGATGTTGGGTTGGAACGATCAAAGACACTCATAATGACGAGATGGGCGAATTGACTAGCTTGAAAGTTGCACAAACTTTATAGTTTCAACTTTATAGTTCAAGCTTTAGCCTGCTACGACTGAAATCGTCACTATGAACGTTACAGAATTTATGATTTGATCGGCAATTAGCGTGCTTCAGGCAGTTTCTACAAACTTACGGATTTCGGTGGCGATCGCCTTAGCTTCAGTCTGCAATAGGTCTGGATCGAAGCTGGAAATTACTTTTAGCTCTGCTTGGGGAGCTTGGGCAAAGACTTGATGACTGCGAATTGCTGCTGCGTCATCTTGCTCTCCTTGCAAAATCAGGATAGGCAGTTTTAGCCAGGAAATTTGGTCTTCGGGTAATAGTTCTGCCCGAATTTCAGACGCGCGACGGTTAAACAAGAGTTTGCAGGCAACAGGCGATCGCATCAGTTTTTGGCGAAGCTGGAGCGATCGCTCGACCCATTCTCGCCAACCAAACACTTTGGCAAAGGGCAACAGGAGTTGTAAGAACCGATAAGCCAGTGGCGGTCGTCCAGTGAGCCAGCGTGACCAATGCCAGCGATCGCCCTTCCCTTCTAGCTGTACTCCCTCTGGCGCTAGCAATATTAACCCTTTCACCTGGTCTGGAAAGCGCAGCGCGTAGCTGGATGCAATCCACCCGCCCAGAGAATGCCCAACCAGGTAAACCTGACGTAATTTCAACGATTCCAGGTACTCCGCCAGACATTCCACCTGTAGCTCAACGGAGTAATGCAGTTCAGGGCGCTCTGATTCTCCAAACCCCAGCAAATCAGGCACTAGGCAATGGTAAGTTTGGCTCAAACGTTCCACCAACGGCAACCACTGGCTGCTGTCATTCCAAGAGCCGTGTAGAAAGACCAATACCGTCCCTTGACCCACTTCGCGCCAAAACAGTTGCCCTTGAGACAGTCGAATACGGGAGTTGCGGATTGGTAAGGTCATCCTAAACTACAAGGTAACAGCTAGACGGGTAATAGCCAGGTCAGGAATAGCCAGTTAGAGCCGCCAGTTAGTGATTCTAACAGTCAACCTATGTCATTTCAGAAAATGCTGTTGATCTTGAGATGCTGACACAACCTGGTCAGGCTAGGGTAGTCACGCCGCTGAAATAGTCTTGCAATTGCTGGTCATGATCGTGGGAGAGCTTACCTTGAGGCAGGCTTGATGGCTGAAACGCTCTTACGTCAAGAATTTCTAGCTTATCTTTGATTGACATTTTGCCTGTTACTTCCGCCTCGACTACCACACAAATGGAGTGAAATCGAGGATCGCGATCAGGTGCAGAGTAAACGCCGACCAGACGGCGGATTTTGACCAACTCCAGCCCGGTTTCTTCAGCGAGTTCTCGCTTCACTGCCGTGGGAATGTCTTCTCCCCAATCGACAATGCCGCCTGGTAGCCCCCAACAGCCATTATCCCGTCGTCGAATTAATACAATTTGTCCGTCGGGCATCACAGGAATGATGCTAGTGCCCGTAATCGGGTGACGAAAAATAATGCCCAGAGCGGTTTGGATGATTTGCCACAGCCGAAGCATAAGTGATGGTGCTACTAAAAGTGCTACGCCATAGAGAGTAAAGATGGAACAGGTAAAGTATTCACCCTGACACGTTAGCTAGATCTGCCAAAATTTCAGCCGCATGAGCTTCTGGCTTGACTTTGCGGTAGATCTTTTCAATTTTGCCGTCCGGTCCAATGATAAACGTATTCCGACTAATGCCCATGTATTCCTTACCCATGAACTTCTTTAGCCCATAGCTATCGTAGATTGTGGCAACTTGCCCAGCTGCATCTGACAACAGCGGAAACGGCAAGTTGTATTTAGTTGTGAACTTAGTATGCGCTTTGGCATCATCGGTGCTGATCCCCAGCACGACTACATCGTTGGACTGATAGTCCGGGTAGGCATCCCGAAACCCACAGGCTTCTTTAGTGCAGCCAGGCGTGTTGTCGCGGGGGTAGAAGTAAAGCACCACTCGTTTCCCACGAAAATCTGAAAGACTAACGCTGTTACCTTCTCCGTCGGGCAGGCTAAATTCAGGAGCAGGATCGCCGGGGCTTAGGGTCATCTTTACACCTTGGTGCAGTCGGTTCGAAGGTAAAACAAATTTGGATCAGTTCTGATTTTAAGCCTTCTGTGGATGATTCAGTGCAAATACGTACTTCAAGCTTTCAGAAAAGCCCTTATGCTATTGCAGTCCCAAATTAGGTTATGAGGAGCCTGTGAAAGCAGTAAAGCTTTTTGCAAAGCAGCATAAAGGAGCAGCAACTACTGAACGTGAAGAGTTGCTGCTTAAGCGTGGCGTGGGTGTGGAAGGGGATGTTTATGCGATCGCCGGCAACCCCCGTCAGATTTTGCTTGTAGATACCCCTACCCTTGCTGAATTTGATTTGAACCCTGGAGATTTACGAGAAAATTTGCTGATTGATGCACCAATCGAGTCCTTAGCTTCGGGGCAGGTTTTACAGGTGGGTCAGTCTGCTTTAATCCGGATTACGTTTCCCTGTGACCCCTGTTCTCAGTTAAATCAACTCAAGCCTGGACTTGCCACCCGAATAAAAGGCAAACGCGGGCTACTGGGGATGGTCGTTAGGGATGGCTTGATCAAGGTGGGGGATCAAGTGCAGATCAGTCCATACCAATTTTCCCCCCTGCCAGAAAATGCCAAAGGCAGGTTTACAGAGTTTGTGACGAGAATTCAGTCCGGTAAAGTCGTTAGCACAGCTCACTTGCTGATGGCACTGGGATTAGCTCGCAGCTATTACCGCACAATTCCAATTTTCTTGAAGAAGGCGGGCGATCGCCTCCCCATTCATCGCATCGTTGCCCCAGACGGTGGACTGATCACAAAACACATGCCACAGCAACAACAGGCGCTTGAGGATGAGGGCATTGGCGTTATCGAGGGGCGAGTGTCTCCTGATTTCTTCTGGGAACAGGCGCACTTTCATGACATTGGCGCTTTTTGAGATTAAGCAATGTCTCCAATTCTAATCTGGCTTGGGAAAGCGCCCGATCGGTGGCATGATATTGAATTAGGACAGCTCAATCCTGCCTATTCAGGAACTTGTAGCCTGAATGGTTTTAGAGGATGTCAAGAGTAATCATACTTAAAGTTGCTGGAGAGAAAAGTCTGAGTTCTAATTGTGAACTTTATCCTGATCATTAGGAATCAGCTTGCCTGTTCAGCAGATTTTTGCCAAAAGATTCAATCTTGAGATTGAGCCTTGCTGTGTTGAGTTGCTAATACCTGAGCGACGTGTTTAAGGAGAACCATGCTTAAGAGATACATTTGGCTTGTTGTGGTCACTGTATTTTTCGCTTTTCAATTGTTTACAGGAAGGGCGATCGCCGCTGAACTCGACCAAGCCACCCGCACCGTCAAACTAAACGAAGCAGGAGAAACGACTGTTCTCAGCCTGGAGCAGGTTTCTGAGGGCAAGCGCCTGTTTAACTATGCCTGCGGTCAGTGTCACGTAGGCGGCGTTACCAAAACTGACCCGAATGTGGGTCTAGATCCAGAAGCTTTAGCGCTGGCATCGCCACCTCGAGATAACCTGGAATCTCTGGTCGATTATTTGCACGATCCCACGACCTATGACGGGTTAGAGTCTATTGCCGAACTGCACCCCAGCACTCAAAGCACAGACATTTTCCCCAAGATGAGAAACCTGACTGAAGACGACCTCGTTGCCATTTCAGGTCACATCCTTCTACAACCCAAAGTTGTAGGTGAAAAGTGGGGCGGCGGCAAAATTTACTACTAAATTTCTGCCAGATCTCTGTCCGACCATTAGAAAAACTTGTTTTTCCTTGGGGCAGCCTCTACGTCTGCCCCTCTCTTTTAAGAATGTTCCAAGGCAATTACGGTAAAGCCTGCAAGCGTAAGCGGTCATTCCTGTGCCATGTTGCTTTCTACAGTTCGTTACCTGCTAATTCTGCTAATCGTGAGTGTTGGTCTGATTACTTGGAGCCTACCTACACAGGCAGCTACTCTAGACCCCTATGTCGTGAGATATCTGAAGGTTTCTGAGCCAATCGCTCTTGACCTGGACGAAGGGCAGACCAAACTGTTTTCTGCTGAAAACCTCTCTCAAGGCAAGCGCCTGTTTGAGGAAAACTGCAAAAACTGCCATGTGGGTGGGGCAACTTTGCCAGATCCACTCGTTTCTCTGTCAATTGAAGCCCTGCGAGGAGCCATGCCTCCGCGTGACAACATCAACGGCTTAGTCACTTTTCTCAGACAACCGATGACCTACGACGGGACAGAGGAATCCTTCTTCTGCCGTCAGATGCCTGAGAGTTGGGTATCCCAGTCAGAAGTTGAGAACCTGGCAGCTTTTATTTTGAGGGCAGCCCAGAAAGCTCCGGGGTGGGGAAGCGACTCTTTCTAACGCAGGGCAGCAAATTTGTCCCACAAAAATCTGGATTTACCTAATATTGACCTTTGGAAAGCTTTAGAAGGTAAACATTCGGGCTAAGATCTGATTTGATAATTGTGAAACTTATGGAGTAAGTTCATTTATGGCTTACCCTTCATGAGAAGAATTGACGAGGCTCGGACTCTAAGATCTTCTACATGTGTAAGTTTCACAACAAGTTCAATTTAAACCTCTAGAGGTAACCATGAAATTGATTGCTCTAGTTTCAAGGAGTTTAAGTCTAGCCCTCTGCACAATTGCATTGGTTGTTAGCACTTTCCTACTAGTAGTTTCTCCCGCATCGGCGGCAACTCACACCATCAAGATGGGCGCTGACAACGGCATGCTGAAGTTTGAGCCGTCTACTTTGACTGTTCAAAGCGGCGATACCGTTAAGTGGGTTAATAATAAACTCCCTCCCCATAACGTCGTTTTTGATGACAAAGCCATCCCCACTAACAGTAAGGATTTGGCAACCAAACTTTCACATCAACAGCTGATGTTTGCTCCTGGCGAATCGTTTGAGGTTACTTTCTCATCCGATATGCCTGCTGGTGATTACAGCTATTACTGTGCTCCTCACCGAGGCGCAGGAATGGGTGGCAAAATCACTGTAGAGGGCTAGTAGAATTCGGGCTGACAGTGCAGCATCTATGATAGGTGGGCTTGAAGCTCATGCCGGACTAACGGCTTATTTGTTGTTGCACTAGCCCGTCTATTAGAGCTGACTCAGAATTCTCGGCGTAACGCTGAGAAGCGAAGCATTCGTAATTTAGGGGTAGAAACTTGAAGCGGTAAGGCTGTGTCTTTTCAGCCGATCTGTTCAAGTCGCTGCCCCTAGTTTTGTGTTTACAGGCATAGCTCTTGACGTGGTACAGATGTACTGATATTGTTTTTGGGTCGGTTACGAACTCTTAGTTAAGTCCTTGAATGGCGTCAGCACATCACTTTTGTGCTTGCTTTTTGGTGTGCCTTTTCGTCTTCAAAGCACAGCAGATGGAGGATAAGGTAATGGAAGATAGTCCCAGTATTCTTTCACACATCTCGATTGGCACAAACGATTTTGAACGGGCGATCGCCTTTTATGACCAGGTGTTGCCCACACTAGGCTGCAAGCGCATTATGGAGCATCCAGGTGCAGTCGCCTATGGTAAGCAGTATCCAGAATTTTGGGTACAAACTCCGACCGACGGTAACCGTGCAACAGTTGGGAATGGAACCCACTTTGGTTTTATTGCGCCCACTAAAGACTCTGTCCACGCATTTTATGGGGCGGCTCTAGCAGCAGGTGGGGTAGACGAGGGGGCACCAGGAAGCAGACCTGAATACGGAGAACCCTATTATGGCTGTTTTGTCCGCGATCTTGATGGACATAAGATTGAGGCGTCTTTTTGGGATATGCAGCTTGTCCACGAACTATACCTTGACCAGCCTGGGACTGTGGAGAATTCCTAGCTGACTAATTCGTAGAGCTTCTGTGTGAATGGTAGCGTGTCCATGCTGTGCTACCATTCACCGCTTTAAAGGCAACTCGTGTGAAGGGCTTTAATCCTATCCGTTGTAAGGTAAGTGGGCTTTAGAAGTTCGTAGGATGTGTTTCTCATGAACTTTTTGAAATTTCTATATATGACATTGCAACACAGTTGCAATCCCATTCTTATAATCTGAGGATGTAGAGTAGATTTTTGTCGGAGACGGGTAATCAGTGGCATTAAAGTCAGTAAGAGTGGGAAATAAAGCAGTAAAATTTGTCACCGATGCAGCTTTTCCTCTATGTAGGATCAGCGTAACCTGGGAAGTTTTTTAGCTTTTTATCCTAGCTGTGCAAGGGGACTCTCCATGACAGACAATGATTACCTCTCCCTGATTCAGCAAGGAGTAGAAGCCTGGAACCGTTGGAGAGGCGAAAATCCCGAAGTTAAGCCAGATTTGAGTAGAGCTTATCTTTTTGAGGCTGATCTGAGTGGATTTGACTTAAGCCATGTAAACTTCAGTCGGGTTTGTCTGATTGGGGCTAATCTTAAGCGGGCAAATCTGAGCGGCGCGGAGCTGGATGGAGCTTATGCAAGTGGCGCGAACTTGAGTGAAGCAAATTTAAGCGGGACCAATCTCAGTAGCGCGAATTTGAGTGAAGCGAATTTGAATGGGGCTGATCTGACTTCTGCCCAGTTAGAAGCTACTGATTTGACGGCAGCTCAGCTGACGGGTGCTTGTCTAGAAAATTGGCGGATTAGCAAGGCAACCAAACTGCATAAAGTCGAAGGTCGATATGTCTACCTTGATCGGCAGCAGAAACGCTGTCCGCTAGAGGGTGACTTTAAACCAGGAGAGTTGGCTGTGATGCTTCAGGCAGAGAGCGATCGCTCACCCATCCAGCCGTCCCCAATACCGTCTTCTCCTCCCAAACATAAACAAGTTCCACCAGTCTGGATATCTCCCCAAGTTCCCGGAGTTGAATCTAAACCTGCTCCGGTTGAGTCACCTCCTGAAAAACCGACAGAAGTAGCTGCTCTGCAACCAGTTGCTACTCCAAGGCGATCGCGTTCGATTCCCTGGGAGATTTTGGTAGGAGTTGGAGTTGGGTTGGCGGTGATTGCTGCGATCGCTAGTTTTCCTCGCACTCGCACGGTAACTGAACTTCCGCCACTAGTCTGCAATGAGCCACCGTTACCGTCCCTTGCTGATAGAGCGCCCGACCATGAGTATGAAGATGGCACTCGCTTTTATGGCAGCTTTTCAAATACTGCCCCTCTGGATGGTAGAGGCAGCATGATGTATCCCAATGGCGATCGCTACGATGGCGAGTTTCGGGACGGGAAACGGAACGGTTGTGGAACATTTACTTTCGAAAATGGTCGCAACTATGTAGGTCAGTTTCGAGACGATCAGTTCCAGGGACAGGGAATTTGGACGCTGGAAAATGGCGATCGCTACATTGGCGAATTTCAAGCCAACAAATGTAATGGGCAAGGAACATTTATATCCGTAGATGGATCTCAAAAGACGGGAATTTGGGAGAATGGTGACTTGGCGGGCGACAACCTGTCCTGCGACCGATCCCCTTTGAGGCTGCCGGGTTCTCCAGAATGAACCTTTTACCCATTTGACGGGAGTGTTAGCTTTGCTTTTACTTCTCTACCCACAAAACCTGGGGAAAAAGAGGTTGGCAGCTAGAACGGCTCCCTCATTTAGGGAATTGCACAACCAAACCACCGATACACCGTGAGGAGAAAACACATGGATAAGCGGTCGTCCAATTTGCTGAAGTTTTTATTTTTTGCGGTAACCTTGTTGTCTGCTGCTAGCCTAACCGTTACATCTCTAAAGCTAGCTCAAGCTCAAGACTCTCCCCCTCCAACGCCCACCCCTTCGCCAACGTTACCGACTCCGACTCCCACACCTGGGGCGACTCCAACTCCGACTCCGACTCCCACACCCGGAGTGACTCCGACTCCAAGTCCAACTCCCACACCTAGGGTGACCCCAACTCCCACACCTAGGGTGACTCCGACTCCCACGCCCGGAGTGACTCCAACTCCCACACCCGGAGTGACTCCAACTCCCACACCCGGAGTGACTCCGACTCCAAGTCCAACTCCCACACCTAGGGTGACCCCAACTCCTAGCCCAACTCCCACACCTAGGGTGACCCCGACTCCTAGCCCAACGCCAACCCCAGATTCTAATCCTCGGGCACTTTGGTAAGAACTGGTAAGAACCGGTAAAGAACTAGTTCGATTAGATCGTACTAAAAAATAAGGGGGGTTCACCCTCCCCTTATTTTTGATCTAACTCTTACAGTGTGGTTATATCTACGGTTCCACAATGACTGCTGTTCCAGGAGTGACAATTTCGTATAGCTCACGAACATCTTCGTTGTACATTCGAATACAGCCATGCGAAGCTGCACGCCCTACACTTTCGCGATTGGGGGTGCCATGAAAACCAATATAGTTATTGCCATCTGTCCAAAAGGCAATCCACCTTTCCCCAAGTGGATTTTCAGGTCCAGGTGGCATGGTTTCCCCAGTGAGCGGATTTGTCCATCCTGGGTCTTGTAACATATGCAAAACCTCAAAACTGCCTGTTGGAGTTTCCCATCCCGCTCTACCGATCGCCACTGGATAGGTCGTTTTTAACTCATCATCTTGATAGACATAAACCCGGCGCTCCCCTAACTTCAGCACCAGTCGCACTTCTTGAGCTTCTGGAAAGACGGGGTCTGGTGGCAACAGCTCCGGTACTACAATTTGTGGCTCTAGCGTCGTCGTAGAAGGAGTTGCAGCCTGATAAGTTACTGACTCAGGAGCTACAGTTTGAGCCGCAGAGTAAGGCTGAATGGATAGAAGAAGAATTGCTGAGCCCAAGCAACCCCACAGAGAACGATTCAGAAACACGCTGTTACGACCCTTGCTAACTACAATCGAAAGTTTTAAAGGAGTAGTGTGAGACAAGTCTCTGGAATAGAATGAGAAATCTTAAGCTAAATGTCAAGATTCAAAGACAGGAGATTCCTTTACCAGGTTCCTCTGATAGACAACACTCTCGACTCTATTATTCTAAGAATAAAGTGCTCCATCAGCATGAGACGCAAAATAAGGCAGAGTTTTTAACTCTGCCTACCAAGTCGGATTTTTGGAACGAGTTTTGTGAGTTAACTCGCTCCGAGACTGTAGGGCTAAGTGGGTTGGCTTTGGGACATTGATGCTTCGGTTTTGGCGATCGCCAACAATGTCTTTAACACCGAATCCGGATTCAAACTGATCGAATCAATCCCCTGCTCCACCAGGAATTGAGCAAACTCAGGATAGTCACTAGGTGCCTGTCCGCAGATGCCAATCTTGCGATTAAACCGTTTTGCCGTCGCAATTACTCGCTCTAGCTTGCGTTTCACCGCTTCATCGCGCTCGTCAAACAAATGAGACACGAGGGCTGAGTCGCGATCAAGTCCTAACGTGAGTTGGGTCAGGTCATTGGAACCAATCGAGAAACCGTCAAACACTTCACTGAAGCGATCGGCTAGCTCAACATTGCTAGGCAATTCACACATCACGTATACCTGCAAGCCATTCTCCCCCTGCACCAGTCCGTGCTTAGCCATCTCGTCCAAAACTTTACGCCCCTCTGCTGGAGTGCGGCAGAACGGAATCATTGGAATCACATTCGTCAACCCCATTTCATCCCGTACACGCTTAAAGGCTTTGCACTCCAGCCCGTAAGCAGCCTGATACTTCGGGTCGTAGTAACGTGATGCTCCACGCCAGCCCATCATCGGGTTTTCTTCTTCTGGCTCAAAGTCCTGCCCTCCGATCAGGTTGGCGTACTCATTACTCTTTAGATCTGACATTCTCACCACGACTGGATTGGGATAAAATGCTGCCGCTAACATACCAATTCCAGATGCCAATTTGTCTACAAAGTAGTCTGACATCTCCTCATACTGAGTGGTGAGCTGACTAATTTCCCACTTAGCGGCTTTATCCTTAAGCTGGTTGAAATGCAGCAGTGCCAAAGGATGCACTTTAATGTGATTGGCAATGATAAACTCTGTTCGGGCTAACCCCACACCATCATTTGGAATTAGCGATAGCCGAAACGCTTCATGAGGATTACCCACATTCATCAACACCTTGGTACGGGTACGCGGCAAGTCATCTAACTGGAGTTCTTCAATCTCGAACGGCAGGATGCCGTCGTAGACGTGCCCTTCCTCCCCATCGGCACAGGAAACGGTAACTTCCTGCTCATCTCGGAGAATTTCAGTGGCGTTGTCACAGCCTACAATGGCTGGAATTCCTAATTCCCGCGCAATAATCGCAGCATGACAGGTGCGTCCGCCCTGATTCGTGATGACCGCACTGGCCCGTTTCATAATTGGCTCCCAATCAGGATCAGTACGCGTCGTTACCAGCACTTCTCCTTCCTGAAACTCATCTAGCTTACGGATATCAATAATGGTTCGTACCTTACCCTGACCAATCATCTCACCGACTGCACGACCTCTGAGCAACGGTTCTGCTTTTTGTTTTGCCGTGAGTTTATAGGTCTTTAAAACATTGCTTCCCTTCTGGGAGTGCACCGTTTCGGGACGAGCCTGCACGACAAACAGTTCACCTGTTGTGCCGTCTTTTGCCCATTCCACATCCATTGGGCTGTAGGCATCTCGCACATTGGAGTAATGGTCTTCAATGATGCAGACCCATTCTGCCAACTTCAGAATTTCATCATCTTCCAGAGCATATTTTCCCTGATCGACTTTAGGCACGGGCAGGTTTGTGGTGGGTCTGCTGCCACCAATGTCATACACCATTTTGATTTCTTTACTGCCCAGACGCTTCTCTAGAATTGGGCGAAAACCTTGTTTCAGCGTAGGTTTGAACACAATGTATTCATCTGGGTTAACCACCCCCTGTACCACGTTTTCACCTAATCCATAGGCAGCAGTGACAAGTGCCGCATTTTTAAAGCCACTTTCCGTATCGATTGAAAACATCACACCTGCCGATGCTAGATCAGAGCGCACCATTTTTTGCACGCCAACGGATAGAGCAACCTCAAAATGGTCAAAGTTTTTAATTGTGCGATAAGAAATGGCGCGATCGGTAAACAGAGAGGCAAAACACATATGGCAGGCTTCTAAAACGCCATTAATGCCATTGATGTTGAGGTAAGTGTCTTGCTGTCCGGCAAAGCTTGCATCCGGCAGATCTTCAGCGGTTGCACTGGAGCGGACAGCTACATCAACGCCGCTGTAGCGACTAAGGCAAGCCTGTCGCTCTGCTCCATTCAATGCTTCACACATTTTGATATCAACGCCATATCGCGCTGAAAGCTGCACGTAGGCATCTACGATCGCCTCCTCTAGCTCCGATGGAAAGGGTGTGTCTAAAATTAACGTGCGGGCTTGTCGTCCTCGTTCCCGTAAGTTGTTGATGTTTTCTACATCCAGGTCAGCCAATAAACGCTGAAGTCGAGCTTTTAGCCTTGCTTTCTCCATGAAATAACGGAAGGCATGAGCCGTTGTGGCAAAGCCCGTTGGAACGTTCACTCCCTTGGGCGTGAGTTGCTGGATCATCTCTCCCAGAGATGCATTTTTGCCGCCTACCAGGGGTACATCACTAATGCCAACCTGCTCAAACCAAAGCACAAATTTCTGTTCTTTTAGCTCTTGATTCAAGGGAAAAATATCTAGTTTTCTGGTTGTAATCATGTTGTTTACTCCACAAAGTTCAGTAGAGAAGCAGCTATTTTGTTAATCAGGTTTGTTAGCCAAAAGTAAAATTCTTGCCGATAAAAACTTCTTTTTATCCAGCTTTTGAAAGGTGTAGGGAAGGAAATTAAGTAGTTTTTGTGGGTTGGGTTAATACTAGCGTAGCTCAACAAATGATGAGGTTGCCTTTTTCTGTTTAATCAACTTCACATAGCAATCCTAAATGGGTATGGAAGGGTATGCCTCGCACAGTTCGATCCTTCTACAATCCACTTAGAATGGCGCTAAATTCACTGCCACGAGTTATAAAACAGGTGTTAAGGCGCTTAAAGTTTTATTTTGATCTATGAAGGGATCTCGCTTAGTCGAGGATATTTTCTGATTTAAGATTAAGAAATGAATTTATCAATATTTTTTTGCGGCCATGTTTAGTAATGTATGTATCAATAATCTAATTGTTGTAAGCTTGTTGTAAGCAACAGATATTCCTTCACATCCTCTTCCTAAAGATAGAAGAAATGAGGGGTTTTTCTCATTCTATTAAAAGCTTGCTTTGCTTAAATCGTTAATATCTGACTTTTGAAAAGACATGATTAACCTGAGCCAAAAAAGTATCAAGATAAAGGCGGAAGCTGTTAATAAAGCAGATGCAATTTCTCAGGCAGGGAAGCTGCTGATTGAGAATGGCAATATGCAGCCGGGATACATCAGCTCGATGATGGAACGAGAGAAGGTTGCTCATACCTATCTGGGAAACGGGATTGCGATTCCGCATGGGCTGCCCAAAGATCGAGATTTGATTTTAGAAACGGGCATTTCGGTCGTGCAAATTCCGGCTGGGGTGGAGTGGAATCCGGGGGAGCAGGTCTATCTCGTGGTGGGGATTGCGGCAAAATCTGACGAACACCTGGAAATTCTCTCTAACCTGACTCATGTTTTGGATGATGAGCCAACAATTCAGCGGTTATCCAAAACGACGAATCCCGATGACATCATTGCTTGCCTGACCAATCAAACTTCTAATAGCAATGGGGCAAGTGCCACGGAGACGGATCTCGCGAAGAACGACTTTGCTAAGACGGTAGATGTAACTATTCCTGGCAAAACAGGACTTCATGCCCGTCCAGCTACCGTTCTGGTGAATGCGGCGAAGGAATTTGAATCTGAAATTCAGATGCGCTATGGAAGTCAGACTGCTAATGCCAAAAGTTTGGTGTCGTTGCTGAAGCTGGGTGTGGAAGGAGGACAAACCGTTCGCCTAATGGCACAGGGCAAGGATGAGGATGCAGCACTGGCGTCCCTCAGGCGGGAGATTGAGGCAGGTTTGGGAGAGGAAGCGGAGGAAACCTCCACAGTTACTTTAGGACGAGCTTTAACCTTTGAGTCGCCTGCGGTTCCTGGGATTGCAGCTTCACCGGGGTTGGCGATCGCCCCCTTATTCCAATTCAAGCGCGGCAAGATCGTGTTTGAACATACGGCAAAAGATCCAGTGGTAGAAGAAACTCGACTGCGGCAAGCCGTTGAAACTGGCAAAGCACAACTGCAAGACCTGTATGAAGAGGTAAAAGCGCGATCGGGTGCGGGTAAAGCAGCTATCTTTTTAGCGCATCAGGAGTTTTTGGGTGATCCCGAACTCTTAGCGGATGTAGTGAATCACCTCAAAGACCAGCGCAGTGCAGCCTGGGCATGGCAACAGGTTTATGAGCAGCGGGCGAGTGCGCTAGAACAGCTTAAAGATCCATTGCTAGTGGGTCGAGCAGCCGATTTGCGCGATGTAGGGCGTCGAGTGCTGCGGCTGCTTGCCGATACGGTTGAAGATGAGCCTGTGTTGCCTTCTGCTCCGGTGATTTTGATTGCCGAAGACCTGACTCCATCAGATACGGCAGGACTTGATCCAACCCTTATTTTGGGTTTCTGCACAGCTTATGGTGGACCAACTTCACACAGTGCGATTATTGCGCGATCGCTTGATATTCCGGCGCTCGTTGGTGCAGGTCCAGCCGTCCTTGACTTAACTGATGGCACTCGCTGCATTCTAGATGGCGAAAGCGGCAACCTCTATCCCCGTCCGTCTGAAGTTGACCTGGGGACCGCCAGAGTCGCCCAGCAAGACTTGCAGGCATTACGCGAACAGGAACAGCTTGCTCGATTCCAGCCCGCTATTATGACCGATGGGCATCGGCTGGAAGTGGTGGCAAATATTGGTGCTGCTGTTGAAGCAGAACAGGCAGTGAATGCAGGCGCAGAAGGCGTTGGACTACTTCGCACCGAGTTTCTATTTTTGAATCGTTCGGAGCCTCCTTCAGAAGAGGAGCAGTTTGCTGCTTACACGCAAATGACTCAGGCGTTAAACGGTTTGCCACTAATTATTCGGACTTTGGATATTGGTGGCGATAAGTCTGTGCCTTATCTGAACCTGCCGTCTGAAGAAAATCCATTTTTGGGGGTGCGTGGGATTCGGCTGTGTTTGCAGCGTCCTGACCTGTTCCGTCCTCAACTGCGGGCAATCTATCGGGCTGCTCAAACGGGTTCGGTCAAGATCATGTTTCCCATGATCGCGACGCTAGAAGAACTTCAAGCAGCCAAGCAAATTGCGGAAGAAGTGCGGGTGGCGATCGGCGCACCGCCGGTAGACATCGGCATGATGATCGAAGTGCCTTCGGCAGTATTAATGGCAAATGAGTTTGCTCAAGAAGTTGATTTCTTCTCCATCGGTACTAATGATCTGACGCAATACGTTTTGGCGATGGATCGCGGTCATCCTGTCCTAGCAAAACAGGCAGATGGACTGCATCCAGCCGTGCTGCGAATGATTCACCAAACCGTACAGGCAGCAACGGCGGCAGGTAAATGGGTGGGAGTCTGCGGCGGCATGGCTGGTGACCCCAAAGGAGCGGCAATCTTGGCAGGGTTGGGCGTAGCGGAACTGAGCATCAGCATCCCCAGTGTGGCGGCTGTCAAAGCCAAACTTCGCAGCCTTTCTTTTTCTCAAACTCAGGACTTAGCAAAACGGGCGCTGAACTGCCGCAACGCCCAGGAAGTCCGCAATTTAGTGTAATTACCTTGTGCATCTCCTATGCATTCCAACATTGCTACTATTACTCTTAATCCGGCCGTTGACCAGACGGCTTCCATTTCCCATTTCAGGGCAGGTGAAGTGAATCGGGTGGAATGGGAGCAGGCAGACCCCGGCGGCAAAGGGGTAAATGTAGCCTCATTTCTCACCGATTTTGGCTTTTCGGTCAGCGTTTCTGGCTTTTTAGGGAAGGAAAATGCGGAGCTATTCGATCATTTCTTTACCCAAAAAGGTATTCAAAACCAATTTGTTACCATTCCTGGAAAAACTCGCGTCAATGTCAAGATTATTGATGCTGCTCAAAAACAAGTCACTGATATTAACTTCCCGGGACAGCCACCGACAGAAAGTGATATTGCTAAGCTGCGTCAGGCGATCGCCACTCTAACCCAAGACCACGACTGGTTTGTGCTATCGGGCAGCGTTCCCGCTGGGCTATCCAGCGATATCTACGGAAAACTGGTATCTGAGCTAAAAGCACAAAACAAAACCGTTGTATTAGATGCTAGTGGTGAGAGCTTGCGGCAGGCAATTCCCTTTGCGCCTTACGCAATTAAGCCCAATATTGATGAGTTACAGGAATTGGTCGGTTATCCGTTGGAAGGGGAAGAGGCGATCGCCCAGTCTGCCCAAACCCTCTTGGAGAAAGGAATTCACTCTGTCGTCGTCTCAATGGGAGCCCAAGGAGCCATTTTCGCAGAACAAGAGGCGATCGTGGTCGCCCGACCACCTCAAATTGAAGTGGTCAGCACCGTTGGTGCAGGCGATGCAATGGTATCTGGCTTTATCACTGGTAAGCTGCGCGGACTCACTTTAGCAGACTGTGCTCGACTTGCAACTGCTTTCTCCATTGGCGCACTTAGCCAGGTTGGACCACGGCTACCTCCACCCGAAACAGTTGAATCTTACATGAGTAAGGTTGATGTGCAGGTTCTGTAGGTTTCATCATTTAACAACTTCTAATAATCATGAAAACAATCAAAAGAATTGCGGCTGTCACAGCCTGTCCAACCGGAATTGCTCACACCTTTATGGCAGCCGAAGCGCTGCGAAAAACCGCCGAAGTGATGGGTTATGACATCAAAGTTGAAACTCAAGGATCTGAAGGAGTTAAAACACCGTTGTCGGCAGGTGATATCGCCGATGCAGATTTAGTCATTATTGGAGCTGATATTCACGTCGATCCGTCTCGCTTTGTCGGAAAACCTGTTTATGCGACTTCTACCAGTCGCACCATTCGCAGTACCAAAGCAGTGATTGAAGAGGCAGTTTCCGAAGCACAGCACGAGTCAGAAACACAGCAAGAATCAGAAGTGGATGTGCCTGCTCCTCCGGTTGCAGCAACCGTTTCATCTGCTGCTACTTCGGTTGCCTCAACCTCACCTTCTAATGGTTTAAAACATTTAGTGGGTATTACCTCTTGCCCAACTGGAATTGCTCATACCTTTATGGCGGCTGAGGCTTTACGCAAAGCAGCGGTGGAGTTGGGACATGAGATTAAGGTAGAAACACAGGGTTCTGTTGGGGCAAAAAATCAACTCACACCAGAAGATATCGCACAGGCGGATGCAGTGGTGATTGCGGCAGATACCTATGTGGATCTGACCCGGTTTAAGGGGAAGCGGGTCTATGAAACCTCAACAAAACAGGCTTTGAAGGCAGGTAAAGGAGTTATCAATGATGCTCTGACTTTGCCAGAACCCGAAGTCCAAGCTACGAGCGGAAATGGTAGAGATTATCTACAGTCAGTTCAGCAGGTAAAAGCAGACCGAAGTGCGAAGCGATCGGGTCCTTATCGTCACTTGTTAACAGGCGTATCTTACATGCTGCCTGTAATTGTGGCAGGTGGTTTGATCATTGCTTTGTCGTTTGTGTTTGGGCTGGAGCCGGAAGAGGGAAGTTTTGGCGCTGCTTTAATGCAAATTGGCGGTGAGTCTGCCTTTGCATTAATTGTTCCAGTTCTTTCTGGCTTCATTGCCTTTTCCATCGCCGATCGCCCCGGTTTAGCACCAGGACTAATTGGCGGCATGTTGGCGGCTAATCTCGGAATGGGTTTTTTAGGCGGCATTCTCTCTGGCTTTTTAGCAGGATATATTGCTTTACTGGTGCGCGATAAGATCAACTTGCCAGCTAATCTGGAAGGACTCAAACCTGTTCTGGTGATTCCTCTACTCTCCACTTTAGCGGTCGGATTACTGCTAGTTTATGTCTTTGGAGCGCCCGTCAAAGCAATTTTGGATGGACTCACCGCTTTTCTACAAAACATGGGTCAAACCAACGCGGTCATTCTCGGTTTAATTTTGGGCGGCATGATGGCAGTAGACATGGGCGGTCCAGTCAACAAAGCCGCTTATACCTTTGCAGTCGGTTTGTTAGCGAGCAGTGTGTTTGAGCCCATGGCAGCGGTGATGGCGGCGGGCATGACTCCTCCTTTGGGGCTAGCACTGGGAACTTTACTGGCGAAACGTCAGTTTACTGACGAGGAAAAGGATGCAGGCAAGGTTGCAACGGTACTGGGCATTGCGTTTATCACGGAAGGGGCAATTCCATTTGCGGCAAAAGATCCAGTTCGAGTGTTGCCTGCCTGCATTGCTGGGTCAGCCGTTACCGGGGCACTCTCGATGCTGTTTGGCTGCACCCTCCGCGCTCCTCATGGCGGCATCTTTGTACTGGCGATTCCCAATGCGGTGACTCAAGGTGGACTGTATGTGGTGGCGATCGCTGCTGGCACCTTAGTTACGGCAGTGGCGATCGCTCAACTTAAGCGCTGGCAGCCTAAAGCTAAAGCAGCCGTAGCTGAACCACAAAGCTAAAGATACATATCACTTATCGCTGAGTTCCTGGATCTCCAAATTCTCAAGGAATTTGGAGATTTTTAATATTTCACCTGTCCAGGTATGGCGTTTGCCTGCTTGCTAATAGTGCAGTTCCGTAGGCTGCTTCAGTTTGGGCAGAGGGAAGGACAGGTACCTGTAAGTGGCGCGATCGCATCTCAGCCCAAATCAGATTTTTTGCACCACCGCCCGCTGTATAGACTTGAGATAGCGGGGTTGCGCCTAATTCTTGCAGCAGCCGATAGCCCCTCGCTTCAATTCGAGCAATACCTTCTAGCAGACCGCGCAGAAATTCTACGGGGCGATCGGGTCGAGGGTCTAATCGAGGTTGAAGTTGGGGATCGTTAATCGGAAAGCGTTCGCCAGGTGTGAGCAGCGGGTAGTAATCAAGCGAACTGGCTTGCGCGGGTTGAATTTGCTCACTTAAATGCTTCAGTTCTGCATCAGTGAAAAACTGTTTTAGTACGGCTCCGCCTGTGTTGGATGCGCCACCCACTAACCACAAATCTCCCAGACGATGGCTGTAAATGCCATATCGAGCATCGTCCACACGAGTTTCGCTGAGCAGCTTTAGCACCAGAGTAGAGCCGAGAGATGTGACGGCCTCACCAGGAAACTGAACTCCACTAGCAAGAAAGGCAGCAATGCTATCGGTCGTTCCCGCACACACCAAACAGTCGGCAGGCAAATGGAATTGCGTGACAATTTCCCTTTTTACCACTCCAATCGGTGTCCCCGGAGCAACAACCTGCGGCAGCTTAAAAGAGACAGGTAACTCTTGCATCCAGTCGGGATAACGTAACTCACCTACGTTATATCCTAATTTCAGGGCATTGTGATAGTCACTGATACCCAGTTGACCGTGCAACAGAAATGCAAGCCAATCTGCTTGATGTAGAAAATAGGCTTCAGAAGAAACACACAGCACCTCTGTGCAAGTAGCCCACCATAGCAGTTTAGCAAGGCTGGAGGTGGCGCTAATTACGGTGTGATTGGGCGGGGCGATCGTTTTCACCTGATCCATCACCGCCATTCCACGCGCATCGTTGTAGAGAATTGGCTGATCGAGCGGAATTCCCTGAGCATCACAAACTAGCACCGTGGAAGAGGTGCCATTGATGGCGATCGCCTTTAGCTGCTGACGAATTTCTACAGGAAGCTGTTCAAGTAGGGTGAACAGTGCCGTTTGCCAGATCGTTGCCAAATCCTGATCATCTTCAAATCGGAAACTGGTTTGAGCTTGGATTTGTTGGTGGGTGTTGATGGCGATCGCCCGTGCGCCTGAAGTACCAAAATCGATGCCCACATAAGAGCCGGACACTCCGGCCGGGGTGTTATCAGACGGTGTGTAATCTAGTGCCATGAAACGCTAGAACCAGAAGTTGGAGATAGGGATAAGCCTGTCAGTTCCAACAATGCCATACATTCGGCAATTTCCGTCAAGGTCGTCACGCTGCTCCCGATCAACGCAACAGATTGCTCAACCTTTAAGCAAAATTTTGCCTCCATCTTGCCTGCATCTACAAAAGTATGCAATGATTCTCCAAGAATTTACGGTAACTCGGTAGAGATACAGTAATTTTGAAATTCTACTTATTCTAATTCCCTGTGAAGCGGCTAAGCCTTTTCACCTCAAGCTTTGCGTTTTTTGTAAGGACTGTTCCCTGAGTCGGTTTTATTTTTGAGGAAGTATCCCATGATCGCTAACAGCAGACGCACACTGATACCCCGTTGGGTGAGAGGCTTTAGATCGCTGAATCCAAAGCAGGTTCCTGGCTTTGCGTTCCTGTTCTCGCTAGTGTTCAGCCTAATTTTGGTGACGAGCAGTTGCAGTGCTCCCGCTGGAGACAATCCGGGTACAATCAAGCTCGATTTTGCCTACTACAATCCGGTGAGCCTGGTACTCAAGGAGAAGGGCTGGCTAGAAGAAGAGTTAGCTCAAGATAACGTCAGCGTTGAGTGGGTTCAGAGTTTGGGCAGCAACAAAGCCCTAGAATTGCTCAACAGCCGCAGTATTGATTTTGGCTCTACGGCTGGTGCTGCCGCCTTGCTGGGCAAAGCGAATGGCAATCCGATTAAGTCGGTTTACATTTACTCAAGGCCGGAGTGGACTGCCTTGGTAACAACGGCTGATTCTGATATCAACACGGTTGAAGACCTTCAGGGACGGAAAGTTGCGGTGACCCGAGGAACTGATCCTCACATTTTCTTACTGCGGGCACTGGATCAAGTCGGTTTATCAGAACAGGATATTGAGGTTGTCCAACTTCAGCATGCAGACGGCAAAACTGCACTGGAGCGAGGAGATGTTGATGCTTGGGCGGGGCTTGACCCTCACATGGCGCAAACTGAGTTAGAAAAGGGTTCTCGCTTATTTTTCCGCGATCCTGACTTAAATACCTATGGCTTTTTGAATGTGAGAGAAGCATTTGCCCAGCAATACCCCGATTATGTAGAACGGGTGCTGGCAGTGTATGAACGGGCAAGGCAGTGGTCTTTGGAAAATCCAAATGAGTTAAAAGCGATTTTGCAGAAGGAAGCGAAACTTAGCGATGCAGTTGCAACCAAGCAATTAGAACGAACAGATTTATCCAATGCGGTGATTGGTCAGGTGCATAAAGACACGATTGTTGCGGCAGGAGATGTGCTTAAGAGCAGTGGTGTCATTCCTGGCTCAATTGATGTCAATCAGGTTGCTGATGAACTGGTCGATCCACAGTTTGTTGAAAAGGTTGCTAGTCACCAGAGAGTTATCAGTCACCAGAAAGTTGTCCATCACCCGCAGCACTCACACTCATGAATTATCCGTCGCCTCCCAAACGCCTAAATTCTGCAACGCTTGCGCCTGTTCAGCGAACTAGATCTCAGTCCCGTCGGCGACGACTAGGTTTAAGAGGACACTGGACGCTGGGTTTCATTCTGCCTGTTGGGTTACTGGTTGTTTGGGAACTGTTGTCTCGAATCGGTGTGTTTCCTCCCAACCTGTTGCCTGCACCCTCTGCGATCGCCCTCACTTTGTGGACACTCACCCTCAGCGGTGAACTGTTGATTCACATTGGAATCACGCTCTATCGTGTTTTTCTAGGATTTCTCATTGGTGGAGTTCTCGCCACAATTCTGGGGGCATTGACTGGATACTCGCGTGTCGCAAATCAACTGCTCGATCCATTGTTTCAGGCATTGAGAAACATTCCATCACTAGCCTGGGTGCCCTTGTTTATTCTGTGGCTAGGAATTGCTGAAACATCCAAAATTGCTCTGATCGCCGTTGGTGTGTTTTTCCCCGTTTATCTGACGCTGATGGCGGGCATTCAGCAGGTCGACCGCAAACTGGTAGAGGTGGGGCGGGTCTATCGCTTTAGTCAAGCTCAGTTAATCTGGCGAGTCTTCTTGCCTGCCACATTACCTTCCTACATCGTGGGCTTGCGAAATGGCTTAGGTTTGGGCTGGATGTTTGTGGTGGCGGCTGAAATTATGGGAGCCAGTCGAGGGCTGGGCTTTCTCCTAATTGATGGTCAAACGACGGGTCGCCCAGACATCATCATTGCTAGCATTCTCCTGTTTGCCATCATGGGTAAGCTGACAGATACAGGATTGGTGGCGATCGGCAGACGGTTGGTGAGTTGGCAAGACTCCTACAGTTTGCAAGCCCAAAAGAATTAAGCAGAAAAAAGGTTGTGATATAAATCCGGGGAAGAACCAGGAATGTTGCGAGTCGAAAATGTCTACAAGCAATTTGACAACAGTTTTTTGGCGCTAGACGCAGTCAACTTAGAAGTTCATCCTGGGGAAATTGTCAGCCTGGTGGGAACAAGTGGCTGCGGCAAGAGTACGCTACTGCGAATCATATCAGGACTAGATTTTCCCAGTGAAGGGGATGTCTGGATTGACAATGAACCGATCGCCAATCCTCATCCTGAAGTAGGCATGATTTTTCAGGAACCCCGGTTAATGCCCTGGTTAACTGTAAAGGACAATGTCCGGTTTGGACTGGAGCAAGCAGCAGATAGTGAAGCAGCGATCGCCACAACGCTGGTAAAAGTAGGATTAGCTGACTTTGCGAATGCGCTGCCGCGCCAACTTTCAGGTGGCATGGCTCAGCGAGTGGCGATCGCTCGTGCCCTGATTACACAACCTTCAATCCTTCTATTAGATGAGCCGTTTAGTGCGCTCGATGCCTTTACCCGCACTAAATTGCAAGATCATCTGCTGCACATTTGGGAATACGACCGTCCGACGATGTTACTTGTTACCCATGATATCGAGGAAGCTCTGGTGTTAAGCGATCGCATTATTGTGATGAGAAGCAACCCAGGACGAATCCATCGAGAATTTGTTTTGGATCTCCCCCGTCCTCGCAAACGCACAGATACTCATCTACAACAGTGGAAAGAGCGACTGTTAAATGAGTTGGATTTGTCATTGGTGCGATCGCTCACAGGGGTATAGATAACGCACACCAAAGAGGAGAATTATGGGAGTTTTATCTGAGGTTTTAGCAGCAAACCAGATTTATGTTGAGAGCTGAATAACTGTTGTCAGTACAACAAGGACTATGTTGGGTTCCGCTTTGCTTCACCACCTACAAGTTAGTCCCTTGCCACTCACCGATGCGAAGCGCGTTCTTCCACAAATTCACAGATCCTTGCGGAGGGGGACGAGCACGTCCCCTGCTGGGGGTTTTGGGAAACCCCCAAGGCTGTTTGGCTGTTCTCCAAGAAACTCCCCAAAAACTATCGCTTTCTCAAGCGAATAGCGAGGCGATCGCCTACATATTGAGCAATCTGCACCAAAATAATCAGCAATACCACCGTCACAACCATTACTGTTGTATCAAACCGTTGATACCCATAGCGAATCGCCAAATCGCCCAACCCCCCTCCCCCTACAACACCCGCCATTGCCGAATAGCTCAATAGGCTAATCACCATAATGGTGATACCTAAGATTAAGCTAGGCAAAGCTTCAGGAACTAGTACTTTGAGGACGATTTGCCAGTGATTACAGCCCATCGACTGTGCTGCTTCAATTAAGCCGCGATCAACTTCTAGCAGTGCAGTTTCAGCGACTCTAGCAAAAAAAGGAATTGCTGCAATCGTGAGTGGCACTAGTGCCGCCGTGCTGCCGATAGTAGTGCCAACAACCAATCGCGTAAACGGAATAATTGCCACCAGTAAAATGATGAACGGGATCGATCGCCCCACGTTTACGATCGACCCCAGAACCTTCTGAATTGCAGAGTTTGGCAGGATATGATTAGGAGCAGTAATCACAAGTAGCAGTCCCAGGGGTAAGCCAAACAGGACGGCTAATAGGGCTGAAATTCCTACCATGTAGAAAGTTTCAACCGTCGCTTGCCAAAGGCTCTCCATCAACACGGGATCAAGCATCAATGCACCTCATGCCTTAAATCTTGGACCTGAAGATAGTCCAACGCTGAGCTGACATCCTTACCTGACAACTCAACGTGAAGTTGTCCAACTCGCTGACCACCCACGGTATCCACAGTGCCGCTAATAATGTTGACATCCACATCAAATCGTTTTGCCAAATCAGAAATGAGTGGCTGGTTGGCAGTCTCACCTCGAAAGGCAATCGTGACCAAGACGGAACCAGGGCGAGGCTTAAAACCATTCCGTTGAGGAAACAGTTCTCTAGCAATAAAGGAATCAGGCTGAGCCGCCAACTCACTCACAGTTCCTTGCTCTATCACTTTTCCCGCTTCAAGGATGGCAACGCGATCGCATATCTGCTTCACCACGCCCATCTCATGAGTAATCAGCAGAATAGTTAATCCCATGCGGCGGTTCAAGTCTCGCAATAGCTCCAGAATTGAGCGTGTAGTTTGCGGATCTAAAGCAGAAGTCGCTTCATCACAAAGCAACACGTTGGGATTACCTGCCAGTGCTCTGGCAATACCAACCCGTTGTTTTTGTCCGCCCGACAGTTGAGCAGGATAAGCATCCCCTCGACCTTCTAACCCCACCAGTGCCAGCAATTCTTCTACTCGTGCCCGTCGCTTTAGGCGGCTGTAGCCCATTAATTCCAGAGGAAAAGCAATGTTTTCAGCCGCAGTACGGGAACTGAGTAAATTAAAGTGCTGAAAGATCATGCCAATCCGCTGACGGGCTTTTCGCAGCCTCGTACCTGACAGAGCAGTGATTTCCTCATCCCCTACCCACACTGAGCCAGAGGTGGGTCTTTCTAGGCAATTGACACAGCGGATTAGCGTGCTTTTGCCTGCGCCGCTCTGCCCTAAAACGCCGAACACTTCTCCTGCTTTTACCTCCAGGCTAATACCATCCAGGGCAGCGATTTTTCCTTTTCCCTGCTGGTAAGTATAGATTTTGTATAGGTCGCGGATGCTGATCACGGCTTTGGGGATTGGGGGTTAGGGATTGAGACTATTAAAAGACGGGGATGACAGCTCCATCATATTTCTCTTCGATGAATTCGCGCACTTGGGGATCGACCAGGAGTTCGTTGAGGGTTTGGATACGGGGATCGTTTTCTTGTCCGCGCAGGGTGGCTAGTCGGACGGCGTAGCGTGAGCCTTCTGGGTTTTCGAGGGCGATCGCATCCTCCCGCGTATTCATCCCTGCCTGCACCACGAAGTTGCCGGTAATGATAGAGACATCTGCATCATCTAGCGATCGCACCAGAGAGGGCGCTTCAATTTCAACAATTTGCAGGTTTTTAGGATTCTCAACAATATCCTTAGTGGTTGCCAGCTCTCCAACTCCCTCTCGCAGCGTAATCAGCTCGTTCTCTGCTAAAAGCTGCAAGGCACGATTCAAATTCGTGACATCATTAGGAACGGTGATTGTAGCATTATCAGGAAGTTCATCTAGCGACTGAAAACGTTTTGAGAAGGCACCTACCGGGTTCAGGTGAATTGCATTGAGCGGCACCAGATCAATCTCATGCTGCTTACCAAAATCTTCCATAAACGGAATGTGCTGAAAGTAATTTGCGTCTAACTCGCCTTCCTTGAGAGCCAGGTTGGGCTGATTAAACTCATTAAATTCAACGATTTCAATCTCCAGCCCGGCTTCAGGAGCTAACTCATCTCGCACAAATGCCAGAATTTCCCCTGCCGGAACAGGCGTAACTCCAACCGTCAACACTTCATCTTGAGCAGGCTGTTCGCTTTGAGTGGTTTGCCCAGAGGATGTAGTTTCAGGAGTAGAGCAGCTTGAAACTAAGGTGGTTAATGTAAAAGCTGCCGCCAATAGAACAAATCGACGTTTGAGGGGTACAAAGTTAAATTGTCCTTGCTTTGAGTTCATCCTGTTCAACCTCATTGAATCGTTCAGGGTAGATGACTGAAAATGCCAATCACAGCGCAGGAATTACGGAACCTTGATATTCCTCCTCGATGAACTGTTTCACTTCTTCTGAAGTGAGTAATTCAGCTAGCTTCTGCACGTTTGGATCTTGCTCCCGGTCAGGTAAGACGGTGAGTACGTTAGCGTAAGGATTGTCCTCGGCAGTTTCTAGGGCGAGAGCATCTTCACTGGGAGATAGGTTGGCTTGCAAGGCATAGTTACCGTTGATAATTGCTAGTTCTACGTCCTCCAATGCACGGGGTAGTTGGGCGGCTTCTAGTTCAGCAAATTCAAGGTTCTTGGGGTTCTCTTCAATATCCTGGATCGTCGCTTCTACACCTGCACCTTCCCGTAAGGTGAGTAGTCCCTGATCTTCTAGGAGTTTGAGCGATCGCCCCAAATTGGTTGCATCATTGGGGATGGCGATCGTTGCTCCATCGGGAACCTGTTCTAGAGATTCAATTTCATTCGAGTAAATGCCTAGTGGCTCAATGTGGACGGGTGCGACAGCCACCATTTCAATTCCCCGTTCTGCGCCAAAATCTTCCATGTATGGAACATGTTGGAAATAGTTGGCATCAATTTGCTCGTCATTGAGTGCCAGATTAGGCTGCACGTAGTCTGAAAATTCTACGATCTCAATTTCTAACCCAGCTTCCTCTGCCAGATTGTCTTTGACATACTGCAAGATCTGAGCATGGGGAACTGGACTTACGCCAACGGTTAGCGTTCCACCTTCTGCTTGTTCTGCTGCAGGCGATTCACCCGCAGGTGACTCACTCACTTCTTGGGAAGAAGTGCAGCTTGAAATGATAGTTGTAGCTGCGAAGGTGCCTGCTGCAACTAAAAGAAATCGACGGCTAAGTGAAAGACGGACATTCTGGATCTTCATGATGGTCATACCTCGACAGGCTGCCTTACAGTGGGCAGTTGTAAATGTTCTCGCAATGTGGCGGTGGCGTATTCAGAGCGAAACAGTCCCCGCTGCTGTAGCTCTGGTACAACCCAATCCACAAATTCAGTGAACGTTCCGGGTAAGTGAGCCGGGGAAATCACAAATCCATCGCAGGCTTTTGCTCGAAATAGGTTCTCCATCCAATCGGCAATTTGTTGGGGAGTTCCTGCGACTTGAGGGGCTAAAACTCCTTGACCATACAGCCGACCAACATCGGCTAAGGTAAGATTTTGCGATCGCGTTAACTCTTGAGCGACTTCCAACAGTCCCCGCAACCCCTTAAAGGGAATGTCCACCAGAGGTTGGTGTAAGTCATGTTGAGAGAAATCATAGTCGGCATGGCTGGATAGGGTAAAGAGTCCAACAAGGGGATGAATTAAGTCATTGTGGAAAGACTGTTTTTCTTTGGCGATCGCCTCTGTTTCTCCCACAAAGGGTGTAAACGTGGGAAGAATTTTGCAGTCATCAGGATGTCGTCCAAACTGACTCAGACGAGACTTAATATCGTCATAAAACACCTTCATCTGAGCAGGCGTATGCTTGATCTCAAAAATCACTTCTGCCCACTTTGCGGCAAAATCTTTGCCGCGATCGGATGATCCCGCCTGGATAATCACAGGTTTTCCCTGGGGCGAGTGGGGAACTGTTAGTGGGCCACGAACGTTAAACCATTCTCCTTCGTGGTTGACGTAATTAACCTTACTGGGATCGGCAAAAATGCCGCTTTCCTGGTCAAGAATCAGTGCATCGGGTTGCCAGCTATCCCACAGTTTTGCGGTGACTTGAATAAACTCATCTGCCCGGTCATAGCGGCGATCGTGGTCTAGATGTTGCTCTACGCCAAAGTTTTTTGCTTCAGCCGTTCGTCCGGAGGTAACGACATTCCAGGCGGCTCGCCCGTTAGATAAGTGATCTAACGTGGCAAACGTCCGCGCCAGATCGTAGGGCTGATAATAAGTAGTTGAGCGAGTGATCCCTACCCCAATGTGTTGAGTGACAGTTGCCATCACCGTTGCAACCAGCATGGGATCGAGCCGCACCATTCCCTGAGCGCCATACTGCAAGCCCACTTCAGGACTGTTACCATATTGGTCAGGAAGTGCTAGTGCATCCGCAAAAAACACCAGATCAAACTTGCCACGTTCCAGTATTTGAGCAATGGTTTGATAAAACTCAGGCTGCAAAAAGCCTAACTCTGTCTGGGGATGCCGCCAAATCGCGTGGCTTAACACCACGTGAGAGGAATGCATGAACCCAGCCAGATGCAGTGTACTCATAAGTAATAATCAGGCTTAGGAAGCTGTTGGTTAAGTGCCCAGTCACCGATCGCCCGAATTTTGTAGTCCACCGGGTCGTGTAAGGTAAACGTGCGAAGGTTGCGCCAGTAGCGATCGAACCTATATCTAGAAGCCGTTGAGCGAGTACCCATTACTTCAAAAATGCGGCTTGTCACATCCAGTCCAACTTTGGTCGCGAGAATCTTGGCAGAAGCGATCGCCACCGCACATTTCCCTCTTTCCTCTGCTGTGAGTTGATCCCCTCGCTCCCAGGTTGCTTGAACCTGTGTATTTGCCTGATCAGTCAGAGCGATCGCCGCTTGCAAATTCACCCACATCTCACCGTAGTGCTGCAAGATGTAAGGATCTTGTGTTGCTTGCTCAACTCCAGAAGTCAACCACGCTCTGCTCTCCGTCCGAGTGTATGCTTGAGCTGCTTCCAAAGCCCCCAGTGCAATGCCGAGATAGATGTTGGCAAAAGTGATTTGAGTCAAGCAAGAGCGAATGGTTTTGAACACACCATTGTTTAAATCAGGGCGCAAGATCTCTTCTGGTTGAACAAGCACATTATCAAAAGTGATGCTGCCACTGTCAGTTTGCCGCTGACCCATGTTGTCCCAATCACCATTTACTGTCACACCCTCACGAGCAGTAGGGACAATGGCGATCGCAAGCCCCTCCACTCCAGGCAACACAGCACTCACTGGAATCAGGTTGGAATCAACGGAACCCGAACAAAAACTCTTGATGCCATTTAACCGGAAGTAATCTGCCTCTGGGGTAAGTGAGACACGACGGTCAAGCGGATTAAACCCGTTACACCAGAACCAGTTATTTTCTGCCGTAAGTTTGTAATATCGCTCTTTTTGTTCTGCCGTTCCAAAAATGTGGGGAGCAGCCACCCCTAAATGGTGATAGGAAAACAGATGAGCAATGGAGCTATCTACTTTAGCAAAGTCTCGCGTAATCTGAAGAGCCGTTGTCCAGCGATCGCCAATTCCGCCATATTCCTGGGGAATCACCAGCCTGAGCAAACCGCTCTGCCGCAGCTTGTCGCGCTCGGTTTGGGGCGTGCCCCCCTTTGCATCCCGCTCAACGGCAGTTGCAGCAAACTCTTGAGCCAGTGATGTGGCGATCGCCCGGTAGTCCACTGCTTGAGAATTTTGAGAATTTACAGCTTGCTCGACTGCTAATGACATGCTTCCAATGTTATTCCGTGCAATGGACTGAATCTGTAGCTCCACGACAATCTACAGTAAATTGATAGATTTACCGTATTAATTCATCATGATTTCACAAGCACCGTCAAAAATCAAGCCTTACGGTGCTGGATTGGGATAGCGGTGATGTACTGCTTCAATTTCTACTAATATCTCATCACTCAGAATCACTTCCAGGCTGTCTAAATTTTCCTGCAACTGTTCTAAGGTGGTTGCGCCAATGACGGTACTGGTGACAAACCAACGGCTTTGCACGAAGGCGATCGCCAGTTGAGCCGGAGTAAGATTATAGCGCTGAGCAATGTCAACGTAGGCAACCACAGCTTCCTTTACATTCGTTTTGAGATAACGTTGTCCAAACCCTTTGAATTGTGTAATTCTGGCTTTCTCAGGTTGTTTAGAAAGGTACTTCCCAGACAGCATCCCAAACGCCAGCGGACTGTAAGCCAACAGTCCTACATTTTCATAGTGACAGGCTTCTGCTAACGCCCAATCAAACACACGATTGAGCAAATTGTAAGCGTTTTGAATTGACACCACTTTGGGCAATCCTAATTGCTTTGCAGCATGACTGAACTGAGAAACTCCCCAGGGCGTTTCATTACTCAAACCGACATGGCGAATCTTGCCTGCTTGAATCAAATCTGCAAATACAGATAGCTGCTCGGCAATGGCTACCGTTTCCCTTTCCTGAGTAGGATCGTACACAGATTGCCCAAACAGTGGAACATAGCGATCGGGCCAGTGAATCTGATACAAGTCAATGTAGTCAGTCTGCAACCGTTTCAAACTTTCATCAACCGCTTGTTTGAGGTTCTCCCGATCGATCGCCTTTGCCCCGTTGCGGATCCATTTCATGCCTCGACCTGGACCCGCAATTTTAGTGGCAATAATCAGGCGATCGCGTCTCTGTTTCTTTAACCATTCACCGATGTAAGTTTCAGTTGCGCCATAGGTTTCAGCTCGGGGTGGTATGGGATACATCTCCGCTGTGTCAATAAAGTTGACACCCTGGGCGATCGCATAATCCAACTGTTGATGAGCCTGTTCAACAGTGTTCTGCTGTCCGTAGGTCATCGTCCCCAGACAAATCTCAGATACTTTGAGATCCCCTAGCTGCCTGTATTCCATAGCTTCTCCCAATCCTCTCTACAACTGTAAGTGTACTTTCCTCTACTTAAATACCCTACCGCTCAAACTCCAGCAATCGTACTTTGATTGCTGTTGTGAAAGTTGCAGGAGTTACACAGGAGCAGGAGCTAATTTAATAGAGTTTGCTTGGACAGGAGTTTCTATAACTAGGCGGTACAGAAAAGGTGAAGAATAGAAAACAGACGCACTGCTGCGCCTGTAACTTAGGAGAAATAGGAAACGGAAACTAATTTAAAATTTTGAGCTGACCCGGTTTTACCTTCCAACCAAATGCTTTAGATAAACGATTGGAAAGGCTGAATTGTCCAGCAACTTCACCCACTTCTAGGATTGCCTCATCAGATAATCCTTCATCGCGTAACAGTTCCAGGTCATTGGGTGATAAGTCACTGTCCAACCGAGTGAGTTTTACAGCAAAGTCTAGAATGGCATGTTCGCGATCGGTTAAGTGGGCTGTGCGATAGTCACTGGCAACAGCATTGGTGAGTGCGCGATCGCCCGTCACTGATAGCAACTGAGCCTGGTGAGTCAACACGCAAGATTCACACCGATTGGTCGCAGAAACTACCACTGCAATTAACTCCCGCTCTCGATGGGATAACCCTCCAGCACGGTGTTGAATTGCATCGTAGTAGTGCCACCACCGCAAGAAATGCTCAGGATTAAGCGCATACCCATAGAAATAGGGATGAACAAACCCATAGGCATCGCGCTGTTGCTGAAACAGAGTTTTGATTTCATCCGGCAGCTTTGCTTCATCGGGCAATGCCAACCAGGATGCAGATGCATCATTCAGCTCTGTAGAAAGCTCCAAAACATTGACATCGCTGGAATTTGACATAGGAATTCCTTGAGGTTGTTAGAACAATTTTTCTCATTACCCGCGTTCAACGCTGACCCAATCGTGGCTATCAACAGCCATTAACAGTGCCAGAGCTGGAAAAACTTATGTCCAAAATACGATTAATAAAGTACGGCAAGTCAATCGAGATACCGTATTTACTTTGAAATATTCGCATACCTATTCAGAAAGCGCAAGCAGGCTGGCTGCTGTAAAATTAATCTACGGCAGTCTGATTGATGTACCGCGTTTTGCCCTAATGCCATCAATGTGGCTAATAGAACTTAAAGAGGTAGGTAGTCCGTGTCTCCGATTCCAGTCGTTAATATCCAACCCCTCATCACTGGAATTGGTGATCGCATTTTAGTTGCTGAGCAAATCCGGCAAGCCTGCCAAGACTGGGGCTTCTTCTACATTACGGAGCACGGAGTAGAAGAGCAGTTGCAACACGACTTAGAAGAACTCAGTCACCAATTTTTTGCTCAAGATTTCGACACCAAGATGCAAATCCGTATGGAGTTGGGTGGTCGAGCGTGGCGAGGCTATTTCCCGGTTGGAGATGAACTAACCTCTGGCAAACCCGACCAGAAAGAAGGAATTTATTTTGGGGCTGAGCTAGATGAGACTCATCCATTGGTGAGGTCAGGCATTCCCATGCATGGCGCAAATTTATTCCCGGATACGATTCCGCTGCTGCGTCAGATGGTGCTGGGCTATATGAATGCTATGACCCAACTGGGACATATCTTGATGACAGGAATTGCCCTCAGTCTGGGGTTAGAAGAAACTTATTTTAGCGATCGCTACACTTATGACCCGCTGATTCTATTTCGCATTTTTAACTATCCGTTCAACCCCTCAACTATTGACAAGCAATCCCTTTGGGGCGTTGGAGAACACACCGATTACGGCATTCTGACAATTCTCAAACAGGATAGCTGTGGTGGATTGCAAATCAAATCCAACGCTCAGTGGATCGATGCTCCCCCTCTCCCCAACACCTTTATTTGTAATATTGGCGATATGCTCGATCGCATGACGGGTGGTCTATATCGCTCTACACCGCATCGAGTGTTGAATCAATCAGGTAGCGATCGCCTCTCCTTTCCTTTCTTTTTTGATCCAAACTTTAGCGTCGAAGTTAAACCGATTCAACATTTGTCACTCCATCAAAATGACGATAAACACGAACGTTGGGACCAAGCTAGCGTTCATGAATTTCGTGGAACCTATGGAGATTACGTGTTAAACAAAGTGTCCAAAGTGTTCCCGATACTGCGTCAAGCAGTGTTATAGATTGGCAGAGGTAAAGATGGATTTAAAGACACTCAATAAGGTGAATACGTCTCAGCTTAATCGCACCTCAAAGCGAGATCTTAGCGTTGCGAGCAAGGTATTTGCTGCATTGATCATTTTAGTCCTACTCTCCAGTTTTTTTGTGATTGTGAACGCGGGAGAACGAGGAGTTTTGATGCGGTTTGGGCAGGTTCAGCCCCAGGTGTTAGATGAAGGGCTGCACACGATTATCCCTATTGTGAATACGGTGCAGAAGTTGAGTGTTCGCGTGCAAAATCAGGAGATTTCAGCCGAAGCCTCTTCTAAGGATTTGCAGGAAGTTTATACCGATGTAGCGTTGAATTGGCATATTGTTCCAACGGAAGCAAACGTGATTTTTCAGGAAATTGGAGACAGAGTTGCTATCGTCGAACGGATTATTAATCCTGCGGTTGAAGAAGTCCTTAAAGCGGTGATGGCAAAATATACTGCTGAGGAAATTGTGACTCGACGAAATGAGGTAAAAGCAGAAGTTGATGATTTGCTGACAGAACGGTTAGCGGCTTATCACATTGCGGTAGATGATATTTCTTTGGTACATGTGCGTTTCTCAAATCGCTTTAGAGATGCGGTCGAGGCGAAACAAATTGCTGAACAAGAAGCCAAGCGGGCAGAATTTGTTGCCCTGAAAGCCAAACAGGAAGCAGAAGCACAGCTTAATTTGGCAAAAGGAGAAGCAGAAGCACAGCGCTTGTTGCGGGAAAATTTAACGCCAGAGATGCTGCAAAGACAGGCGATCGCCAAATGGAATGGCAATTTACCTCTCATTGTTGGCAGTGAAGGACCCAAACTTTTGGATTTGAATCGATTAATTCAACAAAGTGCCGGATTGCCGACGGCTGGACCATCTAGTGTTGGATCACCTACTGCCGAGCCTTCTACCGCTGAGTCATCCCCTGCTGCGTCCTCTTGAGCAGTTTGGTTCATTAACATTTGCTCGAAAGCAACTGCCGCTCGGCTTTGAAAGCGTTCCCGATGTTTGAGCTTCCACACGGGCTGAACGATGTCCAAAGTGGTCAGGCTTCCCTTCTGTTGAGTTACGGCGATCGCCCGTAGCGTTCCTAACTGCAATTCTTTCTGCACCATTAGGGCTGAAATTGCGGCGGCACCAATTCCCCCCTCAACAACAGATCTCACCATTTCACTGCTGGTTAAAACTAATACTACATTGAGTTGGAACGGCTTAATACCCAATCGCTCCAGGGTTTGCTCAAACACTTGCTGAACACCAGAACCCGGCTCTCGCATCACCCACTGCGTGGTGAGTAATTCCTCTACCTCAATTTTGCTGCGGCTGTACCAGGGATGAGTTTTTCCGACCACAATTTGGAGGCGATCGATCCCGACTTCCTCCTGCTCCAGCAAATTCCGCAACGTGGGTTTGACCTCTCCATTCACTAGCCCCAAATCAAACAGTCCTGATGCGGTTCCTTCACAAATTTCCTCGGCGTTGGCCAGGGTGCAATTGACCACAATCCCTGGATATTCTTGCTTGAATTGAGTAATTCGTTTTGGTAACCAGTAGTTCCCTACGGTGAGACTTGATCCCAGCCGCAACTCCCCTCGCTGCAAGCTGTTGAGTTCTCGCAATCCACGTTCAGTTAAAACTACCTGGTCGAGAATCTTTTGCGCTTCTGCTTCTAGCAGTTTTCCGGCTTCGGTAATTTCGATGTGTCGCCCAACGCGGTGAAACAGGCGTATTCCATACTCTTTTTCCAAAGTACTGATAGCGGCACTGACGGCAGGCTGAGTAATGTAGAGTTCTTCCGCAGCACGAGTAAAGTGTAAATGTTCTGCGACAGCCAGAAAAATTCGCAATTGCTCAAACGTCATCAATCTGTACGTGCCTTACTTTCTAAGCATTAAATCCGGTAAATCAATCGAAATTTAGTACTTTAAATAATGCCATAACCTTTCCTACAACGCAATCCTAGTAGCTTCAAAGCTTTCTCAAAAAATGGATGCCTTAATACCAACAGCAAAATTCTGAATTATTTTAATGTTTGAAAAATGTTTCCAAGCTACCTTTGATCTGAATTTGTAGTGCAAAAAAGAAGACGATCGCCACTATTTCTCAATAGAAATAGCGAACTATGCTTTTCACTTTTTCACTAAAAAAGAAAGATAAACCTATTTCCCTATGTAAAAATCGGAGAATTGAACACTGCTATGGAAAATTAACTTCACGCTGTTTGAGCTATTGTCAAACCTGCTCCAGGCAAGAGCTTTAAACGTTCATAAATTACTTTTATCAATTCAAAAAGAAAGAGTATTTGATCCTATTCCTGCTTATCTCTACATTGGAACTCATGCTCTTCGCAACGGATCCTTGCTGAGGCAAACCAATCAGTTTATGCAGAAGCGATCGCGCTTTGTTTTTACATCAAACTACTGGAACTTGCCTGATGGTACATCAATCAAACTCAAAACCTACTCGCAGCACACATGGCTTAAAGCCTGACTGTCTGCCATTTGGAGAGGTGCTGGCACAATCCTTTGCTGTAATTGCTCCAACTACGATTCCGGCATCCAACCTTGGGTTGATTGTTGCCTTGGCAGGAAGCGGAACCTGGCTTAGCCTCCTCATTGGCATGGTCGGATTACTGTTTGTCAGCATCAATATCAACCAGTTTGCCAGCCGTTCTGCATCACCGGGTTCGCTCTATTCCTACATTGCCAAGGGGCTGGGTCCGACCGCAGGCGTGGTATGTGGCTGGAGTCTGGTATTGGCTTACTTGTTTACTGGAATGTCGGTGCTGTGCGGCTTTGCTAACTTTAGCGACATGTTGCTGGGGCATTTAGGAATTCATTTTTCTGCAATCACCTGGCTAACTTTGGGAGCAGCGATCGCCTGGTATGCCGCTTACAAGGACATCCAGCTTTCAGCAATGGCGATGCTGTGGATGGAAGGCGCGTCTATCGTTTTGATTTTGGTTTTGGCGTTGATTATTTGGACACACACGGGTTTTGCCCTAGATTGGTCGCAGTTAACCTTGCACGATGCGACACCGGGCGGAGTGACGATGGGGTTAGTGCTAGTCCTGTTTGCCTTTTCTGGATTTGAAAGCGCCACTTCCCTGGGTGATGAAGCAAAAAATCCGCTGCGGAGCATTCCCAGAGCTGTGATAGGCAGCGCAATTATGGCAGGGCTATTCTTTATTGTGACTGCCTACATTGAAATCTTAGGATTTAGCAGCACAGGCACGTCAATCACTACCACAGAAGAACCTCTCGGTTTTCTTGCCCATCAAGTGGGTGTAGGGTTTTTGGGAGATCTAGTGGCATTTAGTGCCCTGTTTAGCTTTTTTGCCTGTGTGTTAGGCAGCATCAATCCAGCGGCACGAGTGTTTTTCACGATGGCGCGTCATGGGCTGTTTCCCTCAATGTTGGGTGAGGCACATAGTTTCAATCGCACTCCCCATGTGGCAATCTCACTGTGTTCGCTGCTGATGTTTTTGGTGCCTGCGGGGCTGTCACTCTTTCACATTCCCTTATTCGCAATGATGGGATATCTGGGGGCGATCGCCAGCTATGGCTTCTTAACGGTTTATATTTTGATTTCTGTTGCCGCTCCCGTCTATTTGACGCAGATCAACAAACTTCGTTCACGCGATGTGGTGTTTTCGGTGGTGGGCGTTGGCTTCATGAGTTTACCTGTGTTGGGCAGTGTAGGAATTCCGGGAAGCAATCTGTTCCCTGTTCCTGAAGCCCCCTACAACCTGTTTCCCTACTTATTTTTGCTCTACCTCGCTATCACCTGCGGTTCGTTCGTTGTTCAGCGCCTTCGCTCTCCTCGCACAGTTTTGATTATGGAGCGCAGTATCAATGAAATTCATGAACGATTTACTGCCTTCGAACCAGTCGTGGTGCCATCTTCAGGAACTGGTCCGCTACCCTCTTCCCCGTTTCCCTTACCTCCCGATCATTGAGGACTATCATCTGTGAATGAGTTACTGAAAGCCATTTCAACTGGATTTACAGCATTTACTGCCACTAACCTGGATGACATTTTGATCCTGCTTCTGTTCTTTTCTCAAGTTAATTCAGTGTTTCGACGACGACACATTGTTGCAGGGCAATATTTAGGATTTGCGGCACTGGTTGCAATCAGTCTCCCCGGCTTCTTTAGCAGTATGGTGCTGCCTCGCCCCTGGATTGGCATGTTAGGAATTGTCCCGATTGTGATTGGGTTGAGCCGTTTAATCAATCCCGTTCAGGATGAGGATGAAGAAGCCGAAGCGCCACAGCCGCCTGAGCGTTCCTGGTACTCTAGCTTGCTCTCACCTCAAGCCTATGGCGTGGCGGCCGTGACATTTGCGAATGGAGGTGACAATATCGGCATCTATGTCCCCCTATTTGCTAGCACCAATGGACTCACTTTGTCAGTCATTTTGGCGGTTTTCTTTGTGCTGGTAGGAGTTTGGTGTTTTGCTGCCTATCGCCTAATGCAAGTGCCTGCGATCGCCAAATCGCTCACGGACTACGGCAATCAACTCGTTCCGTTTGTACTGATTGGCTTAGGAATTTTGATTTTGATTGATAGCCACACTCTAGAAAATCGTGGTCTAGCAGTGCTGACGCTAGTAATTAGTGGTCTGTTTGGGCTACACCTGTTTCGCAGTGCAGCACGTCCCAACGTTGTGGTGACCAATCTCAAGCAAAATTAAAGGAGTCACTATGAATACCTAAATACATCATGGGCTGGATCGTACAAGCCATCACGACAGGCATCGCTGTCTTTGCTGCCACTAACATTGACGACATCATCATCTTGATGCTCTTCTTTGCCCAGGTCAATGCAATCCTCCGCCCTTATCACATTGTTGCAGGTCAATATCTAGGGTTTTTAGTATTGATTTTGGCGAGCCTTCCTGGCTTTATAGGTGGATTATTGATTCCAAAAGCATGGATCGGGCTACTGGGAATTCTGCCAATCATCATTGGAGTGAGTCAGCTTCTCAATCGCGATAAACCAGATACCGATGTTCAGACCTTATCGCATCAGTCAGGCTCGACCTCAGAGCGATCGCCCTCATCTAAACTGGCAGCGCTACTCACCCCGCAAACCTACAGTGTGGCAGCCGTCACCCTCGCCAATGGAGGAGACAACATCGGCATCTATGTTCCCTTATTTGCCAGTTGTGATTTGCCCATGTTGCTGCTAATTCTTACCGTTTTTTTCGTGCTGATTGGAGTGTGGTGTTATGTTGCTTATCGCTTAGCCCGATTTCCGGCGATCGCTCATCTTCTAACCCGTTATGGCCATGCGATCGTCCCGTTTGTGTTGATTGGTTTAGGGATGTTCATTTTACTTGAAAGCAAAACTTATCAACTGTTCACATCTGCCCCATTGTTTTAGTTCTAAACTCGAAGGAGATTGACCATGAAACTGTTCAAATTGCTGCTGATTGGATTGATGCTTTTCCTCAACATCGCCGTTGCTCAACCCGCTCTCGCCGATCCACCTCCTTTAGATCAAAATCCTGACTACACCCAAATTACTGAGACGTTAGTCAACTTGACTCAAGCACAAGATACCAACACTCCCCCTGAAGGAATGACGATGGAGCAAGTGCAACAGCAAATTGCGGATTTACAATACCAGAAATACATCATGGAAACGGGCGAAGACACGATTTGCCGCAATGATACGGCTCAAGCGATCGCCGTCTATGGTGACAAGTCTAAAACATCGACTTCCACCTTTGATCAGATCATGTACCTCCTGCCCGCAGGAGCAGAAACCGATGATGATTGGGCTTGCAAAGGAATCTACTTGCCTAATGATGTCAAAGTAGCAGGGTTGAATGTCGGCAGCGCAGCCGCTATTAAAGTTCTGCAAGGAACACAGTTGATCGCGACAGAAAATCCCGATACAGGAGCGATCGAGTTAAATCTTCCCGCAACCCAAGTCTTCAAGTCTGGAGATTTGAATTGGGAAATTCCCGATTTAACTCAGGCAGACCTGACCACTCAATTTCCCGCTGCACCCTTAGATTAAGCAACTTCAGGTCTCCGACTTCCTTGAGAAGTCGGAGACCTGAACAACTAAACTGGTTCATTCAGGAGCAAGCATCTGAATATTCTAGAATTTTCCGTATTAGTGTGGGCTGGCTCGTTCCTGGCAGGATTTTTGGGAGCGTTGACGGGTTTGGGTGGCGGTGTGGTGATCGTTCCGCTGCTGACCTCTGTATTTGGCGTAGATATCCGCTATGCGATTGGGGCATCGCTCGTCTCAGTGATTGCAACCTCCTGTGCAGCAGCATCCACCTACATTCGCCAGGGCTATGCCAATTTAAGGTTGGGTATGTTTCTGGAAGTGGCTACCACTATTGGAGCCATTGTAGGAGCACTACTGGCAACCATGATTTCGATCAAGCTATTAACGCTGGTGCTGGCGATCGTACTGCTCTACTCTGCATACTTGGCGCAGCAACCCCGGTCAGAAGTGCTGACCGATGACGCAGAAGAAGCGCTGACTCAACAACTACAATTGCATGGCACCTATCCAACCCCTGATGGACTAATGAGCTATCAGGCTTACTCGGTGCCACTGGGATTTGGGCTAATGTCGATCGCAGGCGTTCTATCTGGATTATTGGGAATTGGCTCTGGTGCGTTGAAAGTGCTAGCAATGGACCAGGTCATGCGCCTACCGTTTAAAGTATCGACTACCACCAGCAGTTTCACGATTGGCGTAACGGCGGCTGTTTCTGCGGGTGTGTATCTGGCGCGAGGCTATATTGATCCAGGATTGTCAATGCCTGTAATGTTAGGGGTATTTCCTGGTGCCTGGTTGGGTGCAAAAGCGTTGATGGGTACAAAAGTGAGTGTGTTGCGGGTCGTATTTAGTGTCGTCCTGGTCGTGATGTCGTTCAAGATGGTTTACAACGCATTTGGAGAGATGTAAGATGCCTCCCGAGTCCGAAGTTCAAATACCTACCTCAACCGTAACCGCCCAAGCCCTGTCGATCGCCCTTGAGCATCCTCTCGTTGTTGATCTGTCGGTCAGTTGTCAGGACTATGCCCAGCACCAGTTAGACGAGCGATCGCCTGATTACCGATTAGGAATAATCCTCAGCAATCTACTGAAATATGGTGTGTGGCTTGCCACTGCAATAGTTTTATTGGGCGGCATTCTATATCTTGTCCGACACGGTATGGAACCCGTTAACTACCATATTTTTCAGGGCGAACCTGATATGTTTCGATCGCCTGCCGGAGTCATCGATGCAGTACTTTCCGGTCGTCGTCGCGGCATTGTGCAGCTAGGGCTATTATTCTTAATTGCAACCCCCGTCCTGCGGGTTCTAGTGTCTTTTATCTTCTTTATTAAGCAGCGCGATATTCCCTATGTGGTCATAACGGGCTTGGTCATTAGTGGCTTGCTCTACAGTTTGCTAGGAGCCTATTTCTAATACACTTCATTCATGCAGAATGGGCTAACTTCCAACTCACCATCACCAAGATCAGGTAAACGGCAAATCGTAACACTTTCTGAGGTGCGGCTTGACAGAGTTTCGCCCCTATCAACACACCCGGAATTGATCCAACCCAGATCGGAAGAACTAAGCTCCAGTCCACTGTTCCTAGCGTTAAATGTCCTAAAGAGGTGACGCTGAGGAGAATTGCGGCCTGAGTTAGATCAGTGCCCACTAATTTCTTAACATCTAGTTGAAACAGGGCGATTAATACCAGGGCAAACATTGAACCAGATGAAACGCTGGTCATGCCAACCATGCAGCCTAATATTGCACCAACCGCGATCGCGATCGCCCTTCCATTCAAAGTATCTAGATTCAGCTTGGGTAAGGAGGGCAATTCCAGCGACGGAGCCACCATCATCAGGATCAGTTGCAGGAGTGCCACCAGCGTGATCATCAGAATGGCAATGCCCAGTAATCGCAGCAGTAGACTATCTAAATTAATGTCACTTTGTCGAATGAAATGCAGCAGACCAACCCCAACGAGGGAACCCGGCACACTGCCTGAAGCTAACCATTTCACCGCCTGTACATCAACCGTCTGCTGCCGCCAGTGTTTTACCCCACCCACAATTTTCATCAACGCTGCGGCAACTACGTCAGAGCTAACTGCTATCGAAGCAGGCACCTGAAACACAACGATGAGCATGGGTGTGATCAGAGAAGCACCACCGATTCCTGTCAGCCCCACAATAATTCCAACTACAAAACTGAGGGATGAAAGCAGTAGGTAGTTCATCTTAGCGATCGCCTCCAAAGGGCCACAGCACACTCAAGCTAAACGAACTTCCTTCTAGCTCTAACCCAGGAGTTTCCAAAACGTGGAAATGAATTAACCCCAAAATAATTAAGGTGTAGACCGTGGAGGAAACTACACCTGTAAGCAGTTCTTTCTTAAGATTGCGCTCTTTTGACTCACCCTGGAAGACATCCATAATCCCCAGTTGCATCAGCAGGATTCCCGCTACATTAGAAAGCCAGTACCCGGCGATCGCCGCAGGCAAAAAGAAATCAGGCGAAAAGCGGCTTGCCAGGTAGCCCAACCCATAGGCAAACGGCAGATTAAAAAACAGGTCGTTCCACCAGGAGAGCGGCGACAGCAAATACCCCAAGACTAACAAAAAGCCACCCCGCAGGCGTTTGAGTGGAGTTGGTTGTTCTGGGCTAAACGCCGAAGTTGAATCAAGGGGCGAATCTGGTTCTGACAGACGTTCCATAAAATACGGTAATTTGACGTAGTTGCCGTATTTTATCACCGTGCTGGACGAAAAACTGCAAGTTTGCAGTTCCAGCGCCAACCTTTACATGATTCAAATAATTGAACGCACTACTCCGCCATCTACTCGCAGTGCGGCTCCATTCGTGGCCGAGGATAGAGGACTGGCAACAAATGCAACTAGCGCAGCAACTTCTTCGATAGTCGCAAAGCGTTGAATCAGAGAAGAGGGGCGCGTTTTCTCAAAAAACTCCTTCTCCACCTGCTCTGGTGAAATCTTTTGCTCTGTTCCCAATCCTTGAATAAACTCTTCTACCCCTTCTGAGCGCGTGGGTCCTGGTAGCACTGAGTTTACGGTGACATTGGTCCCGACTGTTGTTTCGGCTAACCCTCGTGCTAGAGATACCTGAGCAGTTTTTGTCACCCCATAGTGAATCATTTCAGCGGGAATATTCACGGCAGACTCACTGGAGATAAAGATGATTCTCCCCCAGTTTTTCTGCATCATCTTAGGCAAGTAATGTCGAGAGAGCCGAACGCCACTCATGACGTTTACTTCCAGGAATTTGAGCCACTCATCATCTGAAATTTCGCTAAAGGCTTTTGCACCATAAATGCCTAGGTTGTTGACTAGAATGTCAACCTCTGGAACTTTTTGAAACAACTGATTTGCACCATTCGAGGTACCCAGGTCAGCAGCTAGTCCTTGCAGTTTGACATCGGGCGTCTTTTGTTTGATCTGATCAATAGCTGCATTTACTCGTGCTTCAGTGCGTCCATTGACAATTACGGTTGCTCCTTCTTGAGCCATGGTGGTGGCGATCGCCAGCCCAATTCCAGCCGTCGAACCACTCACTACTGCGACTTTGCCAGTCAGTTGAAGATCCATAGTCTTGAATGTCCTAGAAAGCGACTGGAGACTTGACTATTTGAACGGTTTTTAGCGAACCAGGTCATCCCTCGGACGAGGGGAAAAGGGGCGATCGCATCAAATTATTGCGTCAGTTCCGAATTATTTTGCATCCTCTACATAATCGCGTGCATACGCTATATTGACCTCTTGCGATAGATGACTAATGATGAATTTGTTCTCTACCTAACCTGGAACCTGCTCTAACGTGCTGCGATTAAAAGTAAAGTTTGGGTAAAGGGCGTTTTATTCTAGAGTCTGATTCACTCTGATCCGAGCGTTGAAATCTGCTGATGACCAAACTGATTATTCAAATTCCTTGCTACAACGAGGAAGCCACCTTAGGAATGACGCTAGCTGAGCTACCGCGCCAGATTCCTGGCATCGACCAAGTAGAGTGGCTGATTATCAATGATGGCAGCAGCGATCGCACCGTTGAAGTAGCGCTAGCCAATGGAGTAGATCATGTCGTCAGCTTTGCCCGCAATCAAGGATTAGCTCATGCCTTCATGGCAGGGTTAGAAGCGTGCCTCAAGGCGGGGGCAGACATCATCGTAAATACGGATGCAGACAATCAGTACTGTGCGGCTGACATTCCCAGGCTGGTCGAGCCGATTTTGCAAGGCGAAGCAGACATCGTGGTAGGGGCGCGACCGATTCGGCAAATTAAGCATTTTTCGCCCATCAAAAAGCTGTTGCAAGGGTTTGGCAGTTGGGTGGTTCGGCTAGCGAGCAAAACGAATGTCGTGGACGCGCCAAGCGGCTTTCGGGCAATCAGCCGAGAGGCAGCGCTGCGACTAAATGTGTTTAACGAATACACGTACACCCTGGAGACCATCATTCAGGCAGGGCGGCAAGGGATGGCAATTAAATCAGTACCGATTCGCACAAATGGCTATTTGCGTCCCTCGCGGTTGGTGAAAAGCATTCCCTCGTATGTGAAGCGATCGCTTCTTACTATTCTGCGAATCTCGATGACCTACAAGCCGCTGCGATTTTTCGTGGTTTTGGGCAGCCTTCCCTTTTCTATGGGCTTTTTGCTAGGAGTTCGTTGGCTAGTCTTGTTCTTCCTAGAGAATGGGACGCGATCGCGTGCGCCTAGTCTGATTTTGGCGGCAATCTTGATTCTGATTGGCTTTCAACTGTGGATGTTTGGCTTAGTCGCAGACCTGATGGCGGTCAACCGCAAAGTATTAGAAGATATTCAATTGCGCCTGCGTCGAGCAGAACTGAATTCCAACCAAAAAGAGCGATGAAAATGGGGAACGGAATAAAACACAGCTTCTGGAACCGCTTTCAAACACAGGTGATTCAACCCAAGAATTGCACGCACTGTGGCGCATGTGTAGGACTGCATCCAGAGCTGATGGAGTTTCGGGAAACTCCATCTGGGCCACTGCCCTTTTTGCGTCGAGCTTTGACCGAGGCAGAAGACCAATCACTGAGATTGGCGTGGGCGGTTTGCTCTGGGCGTGGCGTTCCCTATCCTGACCTGCTGGCATACTTGAACGACGGCAAGCCTAACAGTCCGCTGCTGGGTGCTTACCGGCAGGTATTTACGGGCTATGCGGCTGACCCAGCCGTTCGACGGCGCGGTGCATCGGGCGGAGTAATCAGCCGAGTCCTGATTCATCTACTAGAAAGCGGTCAGATTGAAGGAGCCGTCGTGCTACGTCAGGGCTTGCATTCCCCAGAAGCCGCGACCCCGGTAATCGCTACCAGTCGAGAAGAAATTCTTGCAGCGGCTCAAAGTATCTATGCCATCACTCCGACGCTGACGATTCTGCCTGAAATCGCAGCATTCCCTGGTCGTCTGGCGTTTGTTGGGCTCCCAGAACAGGTCACTGCACTGCGAATGCTCCAGGCAGCAGGACATCCTGCTGCTCAGAAGGTCGTGTTTGTGGCTGGTCCTTATACAGGGACGAACATGTATGCGGGAGCAGTACGGGCGTTTTTGCGGATGCAGGGGGTGAAGGATGCGATCGCCATTACCTCACTCCAGTGGCGAGCAGGCGAATGGCCCGGCTACTTACAAGTAGAAACCGCTGATGGGCGTGTCTTCAAAGCTCAAAAGTTTTACTACAACTACCTGATTCCTTTCTACATTTCGCGCAACTGCCAGATCACGCCCGACTTCACCAACGAAGCCACCGATCTATCGGTCGGGGATGCCTGGTCACCCCAATTTGAGCAGGCAGGTGGCGGTCATTCCGTCATTGTCGCCCGTAGTGAATTTGCTGAGAAAGTTCTGCTAAAGATGCAGCAGTCCGGCGAACTGAACCTAGAGGCAATTTCCGTTAATCAAGCATTAGGAATGCATGGTCACATGCTCGACTTCAAAAAGCGAGGCAGCTTCATTCGGCTAGCCGTGCAGCAGCGACAGGGCATTCCTGTTCCTGACTTTGGCTACCGTCCCGAAAAAATTCCCTTCAGCCGCTGGCTCGTCGAAGTTGTAATCAGCGGTTCTTTTCTAATTGGTCGTCAAGCTTGGGCAAGATGGCTAGTTTCTAAACTGCCAATGGAACTGGTTGGACCAACCTTCAACTTCTTGCGTAAAACCTGGAAGAGGTTGTCTAAGCCAACTAAGCGGAAGGGGTTGGCTGAGGTGAGGTTTGTTGAGGAGGGGGGGAGCGATCGCTGGCAAGAAATTCAGTCCAATGTAAAAGGGTAGAGTGCTATAGGATCAAACTAAACCAGACTATCAGTAAGATTTGGTGAGGGTGATACGCTTTTATAGCAGTTCTTCAGAACTCCTAACTCGTTGTGCGATCGCCCTCAACCTCAATGTCTGACTTGCCTTCCCAATTTCGCCACTACGTCAACTGCCAGATGGCGCGGGTATTGACCCAGATGGATCGTGACCCTGATTCACCCACTTTTGGCTGTTTCGATCGCAACTATTGGCATTACAAAATTCGTGATTTTCCCTCAGCCATTCTTCAGCAGGGCGTTTTTACTTTAGAGGCAGCACGAGCTAGACAAATTGCCGTCAACGTTTCCTCTGATGTAATCGAGCGCTGGTGTGTCGGTGCAGTGAATGCGCTGGCACGGCAGGTCGATCGCCAGGGTGGAGTAGACGAGTATTACCCGTTTGAGCGCAGCTTTCCAGCAGCGGCGTTTGGGCTGTATGCGGCAAGTCGAGTGCTATATGACTGGCAAACCAACGCCCCGCATTTACTCAATTCTGTAAATGAGGCTCCCCTGAAGCGACTAGCGCAAAAGCTGGCAGGGCGGATAGAGCAAAAGGCAATGAATCAACAGGCAGCGGGACTAGCGGGGATTGCGCTGGCTGCAAAGGTGGGAATCATTGCCCCAAGCGCCATTCAGCCGATCGCCGATCGCCTCTTCCAGTCGCAGCACCCCGAAGGTTGGTTTAACGAGTATGGTGGGCCAGATTTCGGCTATCTGACCGTCACTCTGGATGCACTAGCCGATTATTATGACGTAACTCACGATAAGCGAGCGATTCAGGCAACGGATAGGGCGATCGCCTTCCTCGCTCAACTGGTAGGCGCTGACGGTCGATTGCCTTCTACTTTGAACTGTCGCAACACTGATTATGTGGTGCCTTACGGATTGGTTCGGGCTGCATCCCGCAATCCTCTAGCAAGCTGGTTAGTTGAAACGCTGTTTCGCGATTTAGGACAACCCAGCCATCCGATCTGGGCAACAGATGACCGCTACCACTGTCATTACGTATTCGCCAGTATTGTAAGAAGTTTGCCTTACTTAGACGCAATGCAAGCAGCTCAGGCTCCAACTTTTCGACCTGAAGTTTGGTTGGAGGGTTGTGGTTATTGGGCTTACTGGTCAAGCGATCGCCAGTGGACTACCTACGTTGCAGCGCGCAAAGGTGGCTTAGTCAGAATTCATCGTCAGAATCAGCCGCCTGTTGTTGACCACGGTTGGCGAATTGAGGCAAAAGGCGGACTCTGGACAAGCAACTGGTGGTCAGATGAGTGGTCGATTCAGCGGCAGGGACAGGAAATTTGCATTCGCGGCAACTGTCAGAAAACTCAGTTTCATGTTGCTAGCCCTGTCAAACATGCCGTTCTGCGGCTGTTGGCTTGGCTGTTTGGTGAAAAGCTGGTCCCGTTTTTGAAGCAAAAAATGATTTTTCGATCAGGTAAAGCAGACGGGCCGCAGTTTGAACGACGGGTACAGATTAGTTCCAGTGGAGTGCAGCTTCAGGATCAGATGGAGGCACGGGCAGGGGCGATCGCCACGACTAGCCCACGCCAAAACCTGCGCCACGTTGCCAGTGCAGACAGCTTTAGCCCTGAAGAATGGCAGCCTGCGTTACTTCCCCCAACTCGTCAAGCGCTGGATCGCAAGCTGCAAGTTAGTGCTAATTGGGCGGCAGGCTCGGATCTATGAAACGGCTGGTTTCTCTGGCGGTTAGCCTACTCATCCTGGGTGTGATTTACTGGCAAATCGACACTCGTGGACTGGTGCAGGTATTTCAGCAGAGCGATCGCCTCTGGTTGGGAATCAGTCTGGGAATGGTCGTGCCGCTGACGCTGATGACGGGCTGGCGGCTTCAGCAACTCATGCCCCACGAGCGAGACAAGCAGCAAGCAACCTCTCCACCTTTGCCGTTTTGGGAAGCAAATCGCTTAATTCTGGTTGCCTGTGTGTTGAACATGGTGCTGCCCTCAAAAATGGGCGACATTGCTAAAGCTTACTTCATGCGCGATCGCGGTCACCTGGATGGCTCTCTCGCCGTTTCCCTGGTGGTATTTGAAAAAGCCTGCGATTTGCTGTCCCTGTTACTGTGGTGCGCTCTGGGATTGGTGCTTTACCCGCAAAAGGGCTGGATCTTTTGGGTAATGACTCTCAGTGTCGTATCGGGGCTGATTGTAGGACTGCTGCTGTTAGGGTCGCGCAAATTTGCTCAGTTCTTCTTTCAGCTAGGTCAGTTCATTGCTCCCAAAAAAACAAAAGCCAACCTTGAAGCTTTAGGTAAAGCCTGGGAAACCATGCACGCCTATTTTTGGGGCGATCGCCTGCACCTGCTCAAGATTGTTGGCACTTCAATTCTGATCTGGTTTTTTCATCTACTGCAAATCTGGTTTTTTATCTTCGCTCTCAAAGCCTGGACACCGTTTTTGGCGAATCTAGCACTGGCTCCGTTGGCAATTTTGGCAGGATTGCTGCCACTTACCTTTGCTGGAGTGGGTACCCGTGATGCAGCGATTATTGCTTTTTATCAACCCTTTATCGACACACCAACTGCTGCTGCATTAGGACTGTTGTGTACATCACGCTACTTGTTACCTGCGATCGCTGGACTCCCCTTCCTTAGCGAATATTTAGGTAAACTGCGTCGTTTAAAGAGAACAGCCCGTAACCCAGAAAACCTTTAGGAAAGCAACAGCCTTGATACGATGGGTAAACTTCTCCTCGACGAAAATAACTCGATAAAAATAAAGCGATCGCAACGGATGGAAAAAGGGCATTGCTGATCTGATGTATGAATTTCGTAGGGTCATGGCAATGCCATGACCCTAACTAGAAACTGCTCCAGTGCCCTTCAGGGAGCAAAACACCACCCCAGTGCTTTGCCTGCTCAAGGGACATTCGATAGACCCAGGCTTTACCTACTGGTTGGCGATCGCTCCCCCAGACTTCAATCTCCTCCCGCTGATATTCGTTTTCCTCAGCAGGGCGATCGGGGGCATAGTTCTCCCATTCATCCAGATCCTTTAGGACAGTTGAGTCAGCAAAGGTCAGCAAAAATCCGTAAACCCAACCCTTTCCTAGCGTCATTGCCGGATAGCCCATTGGTAGCGCAAACAGCTGACCGGAGGCGATCGCTTCACACACCGCCACTACTTTCCCCGCACAATATCTTTGATAGGATGCTTCATCCGGTTTCAACGTTCCGTAGACGAATACTCTAACTAGAGGTGAGTCACAGCCCTGTTGAGCCTGGAGCATAGGAAGTAGACAGAGATCTAAGTTAACTGGCTCAAGATTCTATAACGTCGTCGTCATCCATGACCGATCGCCCATTACCAATTATGATGACTGCTAGCCCCGCTTAGCCCCACGAATTTGAGTAGCTAGGCTATTTCCGGGAAGTCACCATTTAGAATGGTGTAAATACTTAACGTTTGAATCAGGAGACCTGTGCGTGGAATCCCGTTATAACCCAGCGGCGATTGAGGAAAAATGGCAGCAAGTTTGGGCAGAGCAAGCGCTGTATCAGGCACTAGACGACAGCGACAAGCCCAAGTTTTACGCGCTGTCGATGTTCCCTTACCCGTCGGGCAACCTGCACATGGGACACGTCCGCGTCTACACGATTACCGACGTGATTGCTCGGCTCAAGCGAATGCAGGGGCATCGCGTTCTCAACCCAATGGGCTGGGATGCGTTTGGGCTACCCGCAGAGAATGCTGCCATTGATCGGGGCATTCATCCAGCAAAGTGGACGTATCAGAATATTGCTCAGATGCGAGCGCAGCTTCAGCGGTTGGGCATCTCCTTTGACTGGGAACGTGAGCTAGCAACCTGCTCGCCCGACTACTATCACTGGACGCAGTGGATTTTCTTAGAGTTCTTCCAGGCAGGGCTAGCCTACCAAAAAGAAGCAACGGTTAACTGGGACCCGATTGACCAAACCGTTTTGGCAAACGAACAGGTGGATAGTGAAGGGCGTTCTTGGCGATCGGGCGCTATGGTCGAGCGTCGCCTTTTGCGTCAGTGGTTCCTCAAAATCACCGCTTACGCTGAGCAGTTGCTCAAGGATTTGGATCAGCTTTCTGGTTGGCCCGAGCGGGTCAAGCTGATGCAGGAAAACTGGATCGGCAAATCTACTGGTGCTGAAGTCGTTTTCAAAACGGAAACTGGAGAGGCTTTGCCCATCTTCACCACTCGCCCTGACACGCTCTGGGGTGCAACCTTCATGGTGCTCTCACCAGAGCATCCTTTAGTAGAAAAGTTGACCACTTCAGAGCAAGCGGAAACTATTCAAGCCTATCAAGCTGCCGCTGCCGCTCAAAGCGAAATTGACCGCACGGCTGAGGATCGCGAGAAAACAGGCGTTTGGACAGGCAGTTATGCAGTCAATCCAGTCAATGGCGAGAAGTTGCCCATCTGGATTGCAGACTACGTGCTGATGGGCTACGGTACGGGCGCAATTATGGCAGTTCCCGCCCATGACCAGCGTGACTTTGAGTTTGCCAGAAAGTTTAATTTGCCAATTAAAGTCGTTGTTCAGCCAAACGACCAGACTCTTGATGCGGATAGCATGACCGCAGCCTTTGTCGGTGAAGGGGTAATCGTTCACTCTGAAGACTTGAATGGGGTTGCGGCTGGGAAAGCCCCAGGGCAAAGTGTTGAAGCGGCTGTTCAATGGCTGGAGAAAAACGGCAAAGGCAAAGGCACCGCAACCTATCGCCTGCGCGACTGGCTGATTTCTCGTCAGCGCTATTGGGGCGCACCCATTCCGATCATTCATTGTCCCAACTGTGGAGCTGTTCCGGTTCCAGCAGCAGATTTGCCTGTGCAGTTGCCAGAAGACGTAGAGTTTTCGGGACGTGGACCTTCCCCCCTAGCACAGTTAGAATCCTGGATTAACGTGCCCTGCCCCAGTTGCGGCACCCCGGCAAAGCGCGAAACAGATACGATGGACACGTTCATCGATTCCTCGTGGTATTTCTTGCGCTACCCAGATGCCAAGAATGGACAGCAGGCGTTTGATCCGGCAAAGGTGAATGGCTGGATGCCGGTTGACCAGTACGTGGGCGGCATTGAACACGCGATTTTACATTTGCTATATTCGCGGTTCTTTACAAAAGTGTTGCGCGATCGCAATCTGCTCAACTTCGACGAACCCTTCCAACGTTTGTTGACTCAGGGTATGGTCCAGGCGGCTGCTTACAAAAATCGGACTACAGGAAAATACATTCCTCCCAGTCAGATTAACCCTACCGACCCTAAAGATCCTGAAACAGGTGAGCCGCTGGAAGTTTCCTACGAGAAGATGTCAAAGTCAAAGTACAACGGCATCGATCCAGAGCAGGTTTTGGCAAAATATGGGGCTGATACGGCCCGGATGTTCATCCTGTTTAAGGCTCCACCCGAAAAGGATCTGGAATGGGATGATGCGGATGTCGAAGGTCAGTTTCGCTTCTTAAACCGAGTTTGGCGCTTGGTGGCAGAGTTTGCTGAAAAGGGGCGATCGCCTGCCGCGTCTCCAACTCCAGCAGCCGAGTTAACCAAGCCTGAAAAGGAACTGCGATTTGCCATCCATTACGCCATCAAAGAGGTCAGTGAAGATCTGGAAGGCGAATATCAATTCAACACTGCGGTTTCAGAATTGATGAAGCTGAGCAATGCTTTAGCAGATTCCACTTGCAAAGACTCACCCATTTACGCAGAAGGAATCAACGCTTTAGTTCTGCTCCTGGCTCCTTTTGCGCCTCACGTCGCAGATGAAGCATGGAAAGTGTTGGGACATTCTGGCTCAGTGCATCAGCAAAGCTGGCTTACGCCTGATCCAGCAGCACTGGTTGTGGACGAAATTCCGTTAGTGATTCAAATTAACGGCAAAACGCGAGGTACGATTCAGGTGCCTGCCCAAGCAGACAAGCCTGCCCTGGAACAGTACGCCCGTGAGTCAGAGATCGCCCAGCGCTACATCACAGATAAGGAAGTTAAAAAAGTGATTGTAGTGCCTGGGAAACTGGTGAACTTTGTAGTGGTCTAAACCCGATCGGATTCGCTCTAATTAGCTGACAAATAGTTTCTGACTGAGGCAGGATGTAGCTCATCCTGCCTTATGTCATTGTAGAGATAGGATCAGCAGCCACTCAGACGGGACAAACCCATGAAACTACGAAATTTAGGACATATATTAACTGGAGTTCTTTGGGCTGCTGTAGTTGCCTGCGCTCCTCCATCAACCCAAACGCCCTCTGCAAGCCAGGATACCCAACTTGAAAGTGAAACTTCTTCAGATGAATCATCCCCTGAAGCTCAAAGCTACAGCGAGCCATCTGCCCCTGAGACTAAAACGGCTCAACTTAGTGTAGAGGGGGAAACAACTGAAATCGAGCTAGAACGCTTTGTTTCAGAGTCTTCACCTTTTATCACTTACTTTCCCGCTGAGGACTTCATGCCAGAGGTAGCAGGAGAAAGCAAAGAAGAGGGCGATCGCTTCTACTTCAGCCCAACGGGTACGCCAGACCAAAAAGCCTACGTCCAGATCGTTTTTCCAGAAGGGGCTTCTAGCTCTGAGGACGTGAAGGAACTAGTTTTGGGCGGTAAAGGCTTGTTAGCAGCCAACAATTGGGATGAAGTTAGTCAAAACAGTTCTTCTGCCTATCCCTGGGCAGTAGAGGAAATCATTTATGAGCAAGATACTGAAGCCGAAATCTACACAGGCGTTGTTTACATTGGCGAACAGAACGGTGAAGCTTTCTATGTAGTAACTCATGCTCCAGTTGAATATGGTGATGGCTTTGATCCAAGAGCAAACATGATCCTAGAAAACTTAGAAATCAGTAATTAGAATTTTTACAAAATTCGTCAAAAGAAAAGCAGAGAGGGAAGGGCGATCGCCCTTCCCTCTTCACTTATTCAACCTAAGGTGAATCTATTCCATCATGCTCGAATCTCAAAGTCATTCGCTGTAATGGATGGAATTGAGCCAGTGTTTGTAGTTAACTGTGCAAACTGAACACCCGTGTAGAACAAGTTTCCAGTACCCAAGCTGTAGACAATGTTGGCACTGCCTGCTCCTGCGTCAGTTTCAACAATTGCAAAATCGCTCTCTTGGCTAAAAGCTAAACCTGGTCCGCTTTGCAGGCTAAAGGTAGTTTTATCCAACACAATTTTGTCGGTGTTGGATTGGAATCCTTCAATTCGGTCTGATCCCACATCGCCAGTTGCAAACACACTGCCGGTGTCATAGACAAAACGGTCAATTCCAGTCCCACCTTTGAGAACATCATTTCCTGCGCCCCCGTTGAGGATGTCATCCCCGTTGTCGCCGTTCAAAATGTCATTCCCAGCTCCTCCAAATAGGAGGTCATTTCCTTCGCTGCCAGAGATATCGTCATTTCCACCCAAACCAGAGAGTGTGTTGTTACCTCCATTTCCAGTAATGGTGTTGCTGGAATTATTGCCCGTACCGATGAGGGCATCACCAGTTAGAGATAGGTTTTCCAGGTTATCACTCAAAGTGAAATTAAAAGTAGATTGAACGGTATCTAATCCTCCATCGGTTGCCTCAAAGGTAGTGTCAAGGTCATCAACGATGTAGGTATCATTGCCGCCACCGCCTTCCAATATGTCAGCGCCATCGCCTCCAGTCAAAATGTTGTCACCTTGATTACCAATAATGCGGTTAGCAAGTCCATTGCCTGTGCCGTTGATGTTGCCTGCGCCCGACGCTAGGGTCAGGTTTTCAACGCCTGCTCCTAAAGTAAAGGTAACTTTAGAGATGACTAAATCAGCTCCAGAACCCCCCATTTCATCAACTTGGTCGAGCAGACTATCAACATAGTAAGTGTCATTGCCTGCACCACCCATTAGAACATCGTTACCGGCACCACCATCTAGTCTGTTGTTACCAGCATTGCCAATGATAGTGTTTCTGAGGGCATTACCTGTACCGTCAATGTTGTCTTCTCCAGTCAGGGTCAGGTTCTCAACATCATCACCCAGCACAAAGGTGAATCCTGCTACAACGGTGTCGATGCCGCCGCCAGGGAGTTCGACGACGCGATCGCCTGCATCATCAATGAAGTAAGTATCGTTGCCCAAACCACCACTCATTTCATCAGCGCCTGCTCGACCATCCAAAATGTTGTCACCGCTATTGCCGATAATGGTGTTAGCTAAAGCGTTACCTGTACCGTTGATAGAAGCTAACCCAGTTAAAGTCAAGTTTTCGACGAAGTTGCCCAGCGTATACGTAACGCTAGAGTTTACTTGGTCAGTTCCCTGAGCCTCTAGTTCAACGATGACATCACCACCGTTGTCCACAATGTAGAGGTCATTTCCTGCTCCACCAGTCAGTCGATCTGCACCAGCACCACCATCTAACCTGTTGTTGCCTGTATTCCCTGTTATCGTGTTGGCAAGCTCATTACCAGTACCGTTAATGTCGCCAGCTCCAGCAGTCAAGGTCAGGTTTTCGATATTGCCCCCCAAAGCGAAGTTAACGCTAGAGCGAACTAGATCCAGCCCATCCCCGGCTTCAGTGACGGTATCTCCTAAATTGTCCACGATGTAGGTGTCATTGCCTTCTCCACCACTCATTGTGTCTGCTCCAGTTCCGCCGTCAATGAAGTCATCACCTGCGCCGCCGCCCAAGACGTTATTGCCCTCATGGCCGACAATGGTGTTATTCAAGGCGTTGCCATTGCCAGCAATATTGCCAGCTCCAGCAGTCAGGATGAGGTTTTCAACGTTATCACTCAAGCTGATGGAGACACTGGAACGAACGGTATCGATTCCCTGGTTAGCTTCCTCAAAAACGGTGTCGCTCAGGTCGTCGATGATGTAGGTGTCATCACCTGCTCCACCTCTCAAATGATCTACGCTTGCTCCTCCATTCAGGATATTGTTGCCTTCGTTACCTGTGATCGTGTTGTTTTCGGCGTTGCCTGTACCGTTGATGTTTCCGGCACCGATTGCCAAAGTGAGATTTTCAATGTTGGCACCGCTGGCATTGCTCAAGTCAAAGGAAATGCTTGAAACAATCGTATCTATTCCACCTTGAGCACCACCAATCGTTTCAGAAACAACGTCGCCTGTGTTGTCTACAAAATAGGTATCGTTACCTGCTCCACCACTTAACAGGTCGGCACCAGCTCTACCATCCAAGATGTTGTTGCCTGCATTACCTGTGATGGTATTGGTAAATTCATTGCCTCTACCATCAATATTCTCAGTACCTGTTAGAAATAGATTCTCTACCGAGGTGCCTGCACCCAAAGTGTAAGATGCTCTAGAGAAAATAGTATCAACGCCTTCCCCAGCGTTTTCGGTAACGATATCACCACTGTTATCAACGAAGTAAGTATCGTCGCCTACTCCACCAACTAGCGTATCAGCGCCTTCACCGCCGTCTAAAATATCATTACCGACTCGTCCTTCTAGACGGTTATTGCCGCTGTTACCCAGGATTGTGTTTGCTTCGGCATTGCCAATCCCATCAATGTTAGTTGAACCGGTCAGTGTCAAGTTTTCTAGATTAGTGGCGAGGGTATAGGTGATGCTGGCTTCAACAGTGTCGATGCCTGTAGTTTCAGTGATGCGATCGCCCGCATTATCCACCACGTAGGTATCATTTCCTGCTCCGCCAATCAGTTCATCGGCACCCACACCACCATCTAGCCTGTTGTCTCCTTCATTTCCAGTGATTGTGTTGACAGAACCGTTGCCTGTACCGTTGATGTTGCCTGCACCTGTTAGAAGAACTAAGTTCTCAACGTTGTTGCTCAGGGTAAAGCTGACACTAGATTCAACGGTGTCGATGCCTGCATTGAGTTCTTCAACTACAGTATCGGCAACAGTGTCAACTACATAGGTGTCGTTACCGTTGCCCCCTCTCATTACATCAGCACCTACACCACCGTTAATTCGGTTGTTGCCGCTGTTGCCACTAATGGTGTTATTGAGAGCATTACCTGTGCCATCGATATTTGCAGTCCCTGTTAGAGTCAGGTTTTCTAGATTGTTGCCCAGAATGTATGTAACGCTGGCTTCAACGGTATCGATTCCGGTGCCGGTTTCGATGACGCGATCGCCTAAATTATCGACCACATAGGTATCATCGCCGTCCCCACCAATCAGTTCATCAATGCCTGCACTACCGTCTAAGCGGTTGCTGCTTTCATTGCCTCGAATGGTGTTATTTTCAGCATTGCCTATGCCGTTGATGTCACCTGCCCCTGCGACCAAAGTCAGGTTTTCTAGATTTGCCCCAAGGGTATAGGTGATATTAGACTCAGCAGTGTCATTGCCAGCGTTAGATAGTTCGATAATGATGTCGCCTGCGTTGTCAACCACATAGATGTCAGCGCCCAATCCACCGCTCAGGTTGTCTACCCCTGCCCCGCCGTCAATTCGGTTATTGCCGCTGTTACCAACGATGGTGTTTGCCAGTCCGTTCCCTGTACCGTTAATATTTCCGGTTCCGGTCAGTGTCAAGTTTTCGACGTTTTCACTCAGAGTGAAGTTGACGCTAGACTCAACTGCATCAATTCCAGCGTTTTCTGCTTCGATGACGGTATCGCTAATGTCGTCCACCACATAAGTGTCACTGCCAGCTCCACCACTCATTACGTCAGCGCCAGCACCCCCATCCAATCGGTTGTTGCTGCCGTTACCGATGATTGTGTTTCTGAGCGCGTTACCTGTACCGTTAGTAGCTGTTCCAGTTAGGGTCAGGTTCTCGAAATTAGCCCCCAGCGTGAAATTAACACTGGATTCAACTCGGTCAATGCCCGCGTCTGCGTCTTCAAACACAGTGTCGCTGAGGTTATCGATGCCATAAATGTCATCGCCCAGCCCGCCGCGCATAACATCAATGCCTGTGCCACCATTGAGAATATCGTTTCCGGCTCCACCTTCCAGAGTATCGTTGCCTGCCAAGCCAGAGACTATATTGTTGGCTCCGTTGCCGATGATGGTGTTGTCGCCCATGTTGCCAATACCATCAATGTTTCCGACACCGATGAGTTCCAAGTTCTCAAGGTTAGAAGCGAGGGTGGAGGTAATACTAGAACGAACTGTATCAATTCCTGTCCCTACTTCATTAATGACATCACCCTCGTTGTCAGTGATGTAGAGGTCGTTGCCATCGCCGCCGCTGAGCAGGTCGGCACCTGTGCCACCATCTAGAACATCGCTGCCAATACCTCCTTCTAAGACATCGTTGCCAGCCTCGCCTCTGAGGATGTTGTTTCCGGCATTGCCTTTGATAGTGTTGCCGAGTTCGTTACCTGTACCGTCAATATTGCTGGTTCCAGTCAGAGTCAGATTTTCCAGGTTGTCCCCTAGCGTCAAGGTAACGCTGGATTCGACAGTATCTAGTCCTGTACCAATTTCAATGATGCGATCGCCTACATTGTCAACCACATAGGTATCGTTGCCATCGCCACCCACCAACTTATCCGCGCCAGCACCACCATCTAATCTGTTGTTCCCAGAATTACCGATGATCGTGTTAACCCCAGAATTACCTGTACCGTTGATGTTTTCAGTTCCGGTCAGCGTCAAGTTCTCAACGCTGTCACCTAGTGTGAAGGTAATACTTGATTGAACCAAGTCAATGCCTTCGTTGAGCAATTCAGTAACAGTATCGCCAACGTTGTCCACAATGAAGATGTCATTGCCTGCACCACCACTCATGATGTCTGCGCCAGCACCACCATCAATTCGGTTGTTACCGCTGTTGCCTCTGATTGTATTATTGCCTGCGTTACCTGTACCATTGATGTCCAGTGCGCCGGTTAGAGTCAGGTTCTCAAGCTCGGTTCCCAAAACAAAGGTGACACTTGATTCAACAGTTTCAATGCCTGCATTGGAAGCTTCGATGATTGTGTCGCCCAGATTGTCTACGACGTAGGTGTCGTTTCCTAAGCCACCAGTCATCTCATCTGCACCAGTGCTACCATCAATCCGGTTGTTGCCGCTATTGCCAATGATGGTATTGTTGAGGGCGTTGCCGGTGCCGTTAATGTTGTCTGTCCCAGTCAAGGTCAGGTTTTCAAGGTTGCTGCCTAAAGCAAAGCTGACACTAGATTCTACGAAGTCAATTCCAGCATCCAGAAGTTCAGTGACGCGATCGCCTGCATTATCAACAATATAAGTGTCATTTCCTGTACCGCCATTAAGACTATCTGCTCCGGCTCCTCCATCGAGTCTGTTATTGCCACTGTTGCCCATAATGGTGTTGTTCAAGGCGTTACCAATACCATCAATGTTGTCCGAACCCGTGAGGAAGAGGTTTTCAACGAATTCGCCATTGGTTGCTAGATTGAACGAGACGCTGGATTCAACTGCGTCGATGCCAACACCAGAGACTTCCTGGATGCGATCGCCCACATTATCCACAATGTAAGTATCGTTTCCTAAGCCACCAATTAGTAGGTCGGTTCCAGCACCACCATCCAGGATATTGTCGCCATCAGTACCAGTAATGGTATTGGCACCAGCATTACCCGTACCATTGAGGTTCCCAGATCCTGTCAAGGTGAGATTTTCAAGGTTATTACCGAGCGTATAGTTGACATTGGATCTGACCGTGTCAAGTCCTTCGTTAGAGTTTTCTGAGATAAGGTCGTTAATGCTGTCAACAATGTAGGTGTCATCACCTGCACCGCCACTCATCACATCATTACCTGCACCACCGTCTAGAGTATCGTTGCCGCCGTTGCCAAAGAATGTGTCATTGCCACCCAAACCATTCAACGTATTGTTACCGTTGTTGCCAGTAATGGTGTTAGCTACATCATTACCTGTTCCATTGACGTTAGCGGAGCCAGTTAAGGTCAGATTTTCAAAGTTTGCAGCTAGGGCAAAACCAATACTAGAGTTGACTGTATCAATCCCTTCGCTAGTTGCTTCAGTAACAACATCACCAGCAGCATCGATAAAGTAGGTATCATCTCCGATGCCACCTACCATCGAGTCGTTGCCTACGCCTCCGTCCAGGATGTCGTTACCCGCACCACCAACTAGGACATCATCTTGCCCACCACCGCCGAGGGTATTGTTGCCGCTGTTGCCAATGATTGTGTTTACACTCTCATTACCTGTACCATTGATGTTCCCTGTACTAGCTAGGGTTAGGTTTTCTAACCCAGCACTCAGGGTGAAATTAACACTAGCATTTACGGTATCCGTTCCCTCATTAACATTTTCAGAAACAACATCGCCTGCATTATCTACAACGTAGGTGTCATTTCCCAAGCCACCCCTTAATGCATCTGCTCCAAGTCCACCATCTAAAATATTGTTGCCGCTGTTCCCAATGATGGTGTTGTTCAGGTCATTACCTGTACCGTTGAAGTTTCCTGTTCCTTCTAGGGTCAAGTTTTCAATGTTCGCAACTAGAGTAAAGGTACTTCCTGCCAGGATAGTATCAGTGCCTTCTCCAGCCAGTTCAGTCACAACATCGGTAGACGCGTCAACAATGTAAGTATCGTTGCCCGCGCCTCCAGTCATTGTGTCGTTACCTACGCCTCCGTCTAGGAGATCATTTCCTAATCCACCTAGCAACGTGTCATCACCAGCACCGCCACTAAGGACATCGTTACCTGCCAAACCACTGATTGTATTGTTGCCGTCATTACCCGTTATTGTGTTAGCAAGGTCGTTGCCTGTACCGTTTAGATTGACTGTGCCGCCCAAAGTCAGGTTTTCTAGGTTACCACTGAGGGTAAAGGTGGTGCCATTAGCTGCGCTTGTGGCAAAGACGGTGTCTGTTCCTTCATTTATGTTTTCGATGGCGCGATCGCCCACAGCATCAAAGAAATAGACATCATTGCCTATACCACCCAACATCGTGTCACTGCCTACACCACCATCGAGAACATCATTACCTGCACCACCGTTCAGAGTGTTGTTACCGTTGTTGCCTGTAATTGAGTTCCCTAGAGCATTGCCTGTTCCATTGATGTTGGCGTTGCCAGTCAACGTCAGATTTTCTAAGTTGGCACCTAGCGTGAAAGAGACGCTGGAATTAACCAAATCGGTTCCTTCTTCAGCATTTTCGACTACTGTGTCGCCAATGCCATCGATGGTGTAAATATCATCGCCAGCCCCACCTCGCATAATATCATTGCCAACACCGCCCTCTAAGGTATCATTGCCAACGCCACCCTCTAAGGTGTCATTGCCAGCACCACCCGTTAGGATGTTATTGCCGCTGTTGCCAACTATGCTGTTAGCAGCAGCATCGCCTGTTCCATTGATATCAGCTTCGCCGTTAAGGACTAAATTTTCCAGGTTGTTGCTAAGAGTAAAAGTATCGATAGAAACGACCGTATCAATTCCACCGCCTGCTGCTTCAACGATAGTGTCACTCGTGTCGTTAACAATGTAGAGGTCATTCCCTGCACCACCGATTAGGGTGTCCGTTCCGTCACCACCATCTAAAGTATCGTCACCAGTGCCGCCAGTGAGGGTGTCATCTCCACCGCCACCACTTAAACTGTTGTCACCACTGTTTCCTATAATTCGGTTGTTCAGGTCATTACCTGTGCCTTCAATCCCGTCTGTTCCACCCAGGACAAGATTCTCAACATTGTCAGCCAGAGTGTAGGCACGGAGTGCGGAGATTACAGTATCATCGCCGCCATCGGTGTTTTCGGTGACAATGTCTCCTTCGTTATCAATGACATAGGTATCATCCCCATCATCACCTGCTAAGGTGTCAGTTCCTTCACCACCATTGAGATAGTCGTTTCCTGCGCGCCCTTCTAATGTGTTGGCACCACTGTTACCAATGATAGTGTTATTCAAGGCATTACCGATGCCGTTGAGGTTGGTAGTACCCGTTAGAATCAGATTCTCGACCTCGTCGCCCAAAACAAAATCAATGCTGGAAATAACTCTATCAACGCCACCACCAGGAGTTTCATTAATAGTGTCATTAAGGCTGTCAACGAGGTAAGTATCATTACCAGCTCCACCTGCCATGCTGTCGTCACCAATGCCGCCATCCAGGAAGTCATTGCTATCACCACCTTGTAAGATGTCGTTACCTGCTGCACCTCTGAGGGAATCGTTACCCAGCCCACCCGTGAGAATGTTGCTGCCACCATTACCAATGATGGTGTTGTCGAGACTGTTACCTGTTCCATTGATGGCTGCGTTGCCTGTGAGAGTCAAGTTTTCAACATTGCTTCCCAAGGTAAAGGAAACAGTCGCGTTGACGGTGTCCGTTCCTGCATTAGCACCTTCGATAGCGGTGTCTCTGACATTGTCAATAAAATAGAGGTCATTACCCACGCCTCCTCTCATTGCATCAATGCCAATTCCACCATTCAAGGTATCATTACCTGCATCTCCCTGAAGGATGTCATTGCCACTATTACCGATGAGGCTATCATTACCCGCACCGCCTATCACGATGTCGTTGCCTGCTCCACCGTCCAGAATATTGTTGGAGGTATTTCCAGTGATTCTATTATTGAGGGTGTTACCTGTTCCTCTGATTGCCCTGCCTGTTAGGGTGAGATTCTCCAGGTTACTGCCTAATGTCCAACTGGCAGATGCTTGAACCGTATCTATACCCTGGTTACTTCCCTCAGTAATTCGGTCACTGGCACTATCTACTACGTAGATATCGTTACCAGCACCGCCTCTGAGGGTGTTTGTCCCTGTACCACCATCGAGGGTGTCACTACCGTCACCGCCATCTAGCAGGTCGTTGCCATCTAAACCAAACAGTACATCGTTACCGGCAAGCCCAAATACAGAGTCAGCACTATTAGTGCCCCGAAGTGAATTGCTTCTGGAATTGCCATTGATAGTTGCCATGTTTAATCACCCTCGACCAGGATTAGTATTTGACTGAAAAGCAAAAGGAAGTGTTGATTTTGAGGTTTCCGCTCTCAAAATCAGTTAAAGTTCTCGCGGTGTGAGAATGCTCTATAAGAGAGTTCTTCTCCATCAGAAAGATCACTTAACTAGGTGAGGAAACTCTGATGTGCTTAAGAAGTTCTCAGAATTTTCACTAGGATCGTGTTTCGTAAAGTTGCTACTGCTACGGATATACATTCATGCTGTAGAGCTTTGGATCGTCTCTGATACACCTTTAAACTGAGGCTTTGATTAGAGTACCCATCCCCTCTTGGTAATTCGCACAATCCGTTTTTTTACAGAAGATGAAACTAATGGGGAACTAGTTGCGGGCAGTTTCATTCATGAAGTAAATTTACAGAGGAATCTTTCACTCTCGGTATCTGTGCTGATTTGGTATTGCTAAAATGCAAATTTGTGTTGGCTAACGTGAATTAAAGTGAGCAATTTGAAGTGTTGACGACTTTGCCCTAATAGACTTTTTGGTTTGTTCAATTCAACAGATTGGACTGCATCTGCTAGCCCACAAAATTCCTCAAATTTGTGGGTCAAGCAAAAGCGTTCAGTATTTCCGTGGAGGCGCTGGTACTTGTCTGCTGTGGAGATACTGGCGAATAGGCGATCGCCCTGCCTCCGCCATGAAGCTTATAAATACGATACTCTTGACTAGAAGCAACTTCTCCTTAAGTCGCTTGACTGTCGTTCTAGCCATCCATGACCCAAACCATCGATTATCTCAGTCATCTCAATCCATCTCAGCGTCAAGCAGTTGAACATTTTTGTGGTCCGCTGCTGGTTGTAGCAGGGGCAGGTTCCGGCAAAACGCGGGCACTGACTTACCGAATTGCCAATCTAGTGCAGACGCATCGGGTTGACCCGGAAAATATCCTGGCCGTTACCTTCACGAACAAGGCGGCACGGGAGATGAAGGAACGGATTGAGAAACTGTTTGCCGACCGGGAAGCGCAGGCAAAGTATGGCAAGCCTCTAGAAGCTCTGCCTGAGCGAGATCAGGTAAAGCTGCGATCGCACGTCTACAAAACCATTACCAAAGAACTGTGGATCGGCACCTTTCACGCCCTCTGCTCCCGGATTTTGCGGTTTGACATCGATAAGTATCAAGACCCGCAGGGACGAAGCTGGAAGAAAAACTTCTCGATCTTTGACGAATCGGATGCTCAAAGCCTGGTCAAAGATATTGTCGTGAACCAGCTCAACCTGGATGACAAGAAGTTTGATCCGCGTTCCGTTCGCTATGCCATCAGCAATGCCAAAAACCAGGGCTGGTCGCCTGCTGATATGGAGCGGGAGCAAGCCAATTTTCGGGGACGCACGATCGCCAACGTCTATTCTATGTATCAGAGTGCGCTGGTTGAAAACAACGCTCTCGATTTTGACGACCTGATTTTGATTCCGGTGCAGCTTTTCCGCCAGAATGAGCAGGTTTTGGCATACTGGCACAAGCGATTTCGTCACATTTTAGTAGACGAATACCAGGATACTAACCGCACCCAGTACAACTTGATCAGCTTACTGGTGACCAACGGTGCAGATTCGCGCAAATTTAATGACTGGAACTACCGATCTATCTTTGTGGTGGGCGATGCGGATCAGTCAATCTATTCTTTTCGGATGGCGGACTTCACTATTCTGCTAGACTTTCAGCAAGATTTTGGTGATGGCTTGCCCGATGACGACACCCGCACAATGGTAAAGCTAGAGGAAAACTACCGCTCTACTGAAAACATTCTGCAAGTTGCCAACCACCTGATTGAAAATAACACTGAGCGGATTGATAAGGTGTTGCGTCCAACACGGGGAGCAGGCGAAACGATTTTTTGCTTTCGAGCGGACGATGAAGTCGCCGAAGCAGAGTTTGTAATTGGTCAAATGCAGCAGATGGAGTCCCAGAATCCAGAATTGAACTGGGGCAGTTTTGCCATTCTCTATCGCACTAATGCTCAATCTCGCTCGTTTGAGGATTCGCTACTAAAGCGCAGCATTCCCTACACGGTTGTGGGTGGGCTGCGATTCTACGATCGTAAGGAAATTAAGGATGTGTTGGCGTATTTGAGGGCGATCGCCAACCCTGCCGACACTGTGAGTCTGAAGCGCATCATCAACACCCCTCGTCGCGGCATTGGTAAATCTACGATTGACCGACTTGAGACTGCTTCCAGAGAGTTGAACGTACCGCTGTGGGAGATTCTCAGCGATGAGACTTCTGTGAAGACTCTGGCAGGACGGTCTTCTAAATCCGTCCTTAACTTCGCTCAGGTCATCCAATCCTGGCAGGAAAAAGCCGATTCTTTGCCTGCTTCCCAAATTGTTCAGGGCATTTTAGATGACTCTGGCTATTTGCAAGACCTGAAGATTCAGGGCACCGACGAAGCAGAAGAGCGCCTGGGCAACGTTCTAGAACTTTACAACGCGGTTCTGCAATTTGAAGAAGATACCGAGGACGCGAACTTATCGTCCTTTCTGGCAAATGCCTCACTTGCTTCTGACCTGGATAACTTGCAGGAAGAGCAGCAGTCCAAAGTTTCGCTGATGACGTTACATTCCTCTAAGGGACTGGAGTTTCCAGTTGTCTTTCTGGTAGGCATGGAGCAGGGGTTGTTTCCCAACTTCCGCTCTCTGGAAGACCCTGCCGCGATTGAAGAAGAACGCCGTCTCTGCTATGTGGGCATTACTCGTGCGAAGGAACGGCTGTTTCTCACTCACGCCCGTGAACGACGGCTGTATGGCTCTCGTGAACCTGCCAGTCCGTCGTTGTTTTTGGCAGAGCTGCCTCGTGACATGCTGCTCTCAAATAGTGCGAAGGCAATTCCTGTGCGCTGGACGCAGCCGAATGCCGAGATTAAGCAGAAGGTCGCTGATTTGCCCAACACCCATGAGGATGACTGGACAGTGGGCGATCGCATTATTCACAAAGCCTTTGGAGAAGGCAAAGTCACTCACATCTTCGGTGCAGGTAACAAAATCTGCCTCGCTGTCAAGTTTCCTGGCATCAGCCAAAAAATCATCGACCCCAAAATTACTTCAATCCAACGTGTGGAATAGGAAACTTATATCTCGTGAAGAGGTGAGCTTGGAAAAATACCTACCATGGGTCGCTGTTGAATTGCGAAAGAGCATCCAGGAGGTTGTATCTAAAATAGAGCAATCTTTGGTTGATTTGTCTTCATGTTTTTTCTGCTTAAAAGTTTAAAGCTGCTTCTGGCGATCGCCACATTATTCTTTGCCTGTATCTTCAGAACTCCTTTTGCTGCGGGGTTGAGAGGATGGACTTTTGGGTTAATTCTTTTCATGAGCTTAGGAATTATTGCTTCTGAACTCATTACCTGGAAAGGAGAAAGAACAAAAACAAAACTCATTATTCAGTTTTTGGTGGTGGCGATCGCCAGTTCTGGCTTTTTCATTGCAACCGGTACAGAAGCCAGATTCAACTGGATTAAACAGAGCGTACTCAACACAGAAATTATCCGATTAGAGAATTTAGGTCAGCATTTTGTGGTGGGGTATAGGAACTTTGATGAAGTTAGAGAGTTAGTTTCTAAGCGGGCGATCGGAGGAGTTTTTATCACTGCTCGTAATGTGCAAAACAAAACAAAGGACGAAATCAAGCAGGAGATTCAGACCTTACAAACAATTCGCCAAGGTCAGGGATTGCCTCCTCTATGGATTGCTACCGATCAGGAAGGAGGCATGGTATCTCGATTGTCTCCGCCGCTGACGCTGCTACCTCAACTTTCAAGCCTGATTGACAGCGCAGCCATTGACCGAAGCAAAGACGAAGTTGTGAACTATGCAAAAACTCACGGTAGCGAGTTAGCCGAAGTTGGAGTTAATTTGAACTTTGCGCCAGTTGTGGATTTAAACAAAGGCGTTATTAACCCCAAAGATAAATTCTCACAAATTTATCAAAGAGCAATTTCTACAGATGCAAACATTATCACAAAGGTAGCTTCCTGGTACTGCCAAACTCTAGAAGAATATGGTGTGAGATGTACCTTAAAGCATTTTCCTGGACTGGGAAGAGTGGAGACAGATACTCACCTTGAAGATGCAGAGCTTCAGACTCCGGTTGAGGAGTTAGCCCGTGAAGATTGGATACCTTTTCGGACACTAATGTCTGATACACAAGCTTTTACCATGTTGAGTCATGCAAAACTAGTTGTGGTGGACCCTGAACACCCAACTTCATTTTCTAAATCAGTGGTGACAGGGATTTTGAGGAATGACTGGAACTATGATGGCATTTTGATTACGGACGATTTCAGTATGGGAGCCGTTTATCGTAGTAAAGACGGATTGAGAAATGCAACGGTTAAAGCGATTAATGCAGGAGTTGATCTCGTTCTCATTTCTTATGATAAAGATTTATATTATGAGGCGATGGATGCTTTGTTGAAGGCGGATTTAAGAAATGAGTTAGATCAGCAAGCTTTAGAAGAAAGTCGCAGAAGACTGGAGTCAATTTCATAGAGATACCCGGTTTGCCGCATTTCAAAGCATTCTATCGATACGGAGGACAAAGTCTGTTTAGAACCAGTAGGATCAAGCTATGAGGTTGCTGGCAGAACGATGAATGCTCAAGCGAATTTTTGGGATTGCTTTTTTGCTGCTATCACTCATGTTATTTACGCCAACTGCTCTGGCCGTTTCTTTGGATGCCGTACCCAATCTCCAGCAGATTAATGGAAGGGTAACAGATATGGCTGAAATGCTTAGCCCTGACACAGAGGCAGAGTTGAATCAGCTTGTCTCAAAGTTAAATACTGAGAAGGGCAGTGAGGTGGTGATTATAACTGTGACAGAAACTCCAGCAGATATTACCTCAAAACAATTTGCTGCCAGCTTATTTGACCGTTGGGACATTGATCACTCGGCTCAAGTTCCTGGAGTTTTGCTACTGGTTTCTAGGGGCGATCGCCGCATTGAAATTCGGACTGGAATCAGAGCTATTGGAATGTTGCCAAATAGCCGCGTTCAGCGAATTATTGCACAGATGCAGTCATCTTTCAGGCTAGAGCGGTTTGACCGTGGAATTTTAGTTGGCGTTCAAGCGCTGGTTCAAGTCTTGCAAGGTTCTCGCCATACCTCGTTTCCAGCCTGGTTAGCTTTTTCTCTCCTATTTGCTGTAAGTGGTAGCATTGCCGTCTTCGGTTGGCTAAGAGGTTCGCCTAGAAGCACTTTTGAGGGTATCAGCGAAGATAACTTTCGGGAGTGCATTAACTACTATCGCAGCACTGGGAAAGATATCAGCACCATCTATGGCGGCAATGGAACTGATACCTATGGCGGTGGTGATGGTGGTAGCTGTGGCGGTAGTGATGGAGGTGGTGCTGGAGGGGGCTGGTAGTCGAACAACTTAGCCAAGAGGTATTGATTTCAACCCTCTAACATCAGTTAGTGCTTAGCTGCTCTGCCCGGTCGGTCGAACGATGATTTCATTCACATCTACATCTGCGGGCTGCTCGATCGCAAAGGCAATGGCACGGGCGATCGCCTCTGCTGGGATGATCGCCCCGCGAAATTCTTCTACCCACTGTGCTGCTTCAGCATCGGTGATAGTGTTGGGAAGTTCAGATTGGGTCACTCCAGGTGAGATCACCGTAACCCGGATATTCGTCGATTCTTGCCGCAGTCCTTCAGAGATGGCCCAGACTGCAAACTTGGTTGCACAGTACACGGCGGCTGTCGGATATACGTTGTGTCCGCCGATCGAGGATAGATTCACGAACTGCCCAGAGTGTTGCTGCTTAAAGGTCGGCAGGGCAGCAGCGATGCCGTGAAGGACACCACGAATGTTTACGTCAATCATGCTATTCCACTCGTCGATCTTTAACACGTCTAACTTAGAAAGCGGCATTATGCCTGCATTGTTCACCATTACATCAAGACGACCAAACTTGTCTTTGGCAAACTCGACAAAGGCTTGCATCTCCTCAAGGCTAGTCACGTCCAGAGCGTGATATTCTGCTACGCCACCTTTCTCACGGATTTCGGAGGCGATCGCTTCGAGGCGATCGGTGCGTCGTGCCCCTAATACAACCCGTAAACCCTCACGAGCAAGTAATCTAGCAGTAGCTTCACCAATACCGCTACTCGCGCCTGTAATCAGCACAACTTTTTGGGTATTTTCGTTAGTTGTCATGAGACTATCTCTCCTAAATGAAAGGGTGATAATTGCCGTTAAGATTTAGCTTCACCTACTAGTTAGCAGCTTGAAGAATAAACGCTTTTTGCTTTTTCACGGACAGGTTTATCGTAGGCTGAATCCGCTTTTGCCTAAATACATAGTCCTTGCAAATGATTGCCTAATCCTCTCAAGTAGGGCGTTAGTTAGAGAAAACATTCTCTATAATGAACCCATGAAAAGTGTTCCATCAGTCAGGAAATCAGCATGACGGTCAAGACACTAAACCATGAAGCTGCGATCGGCGCTTCTCCTAGTAGGGAGGCTTTGCTAGCGCAGCAGCGCTTGGCGATCGCCAAATGTGCAGAATTGGCAGCATTAGTTGATCGGCACACGAGCAGTGAGAGAAGCGGCTATTATCCAACCGCGATCGATCCCTTAGTGTTTGTGCGTTGTGATAATTCCAAAACTATACAGGATGTCAGTGAACCACTGTTTGCTATCGTGGTGCAGGGTGAAAAAAAGTTATCGCTCAATGACGAAGTCTTTCAGTATGGTGTTGCTCAATATTTGGTGATGTCGGTGGACTTGCCGCTGAGCGTCTGCATGATAGAAGCGACACCCGATCAACCTTATCTCGGCTTGAAGCTAAAGCTAGACCTCGTCCAACTCTGTGAGATTATTGCTCAAACGAATCCAGATATCGATAAGCAAGAAAACTCTGTGAGAGGATGGTGCGTTAGTGATGCCGGTCCGTCCTTGATTGATTGCGCCATTCGGTTAACAACGTTGTTAGATACACCGCAGGATATTCCGTTTCTCGCTCCAATGATTATCCGCGAAATCTATTACCGTCTACTCACCGACAAGCAAGGGGAAGCGGTTCGTCAAATTGCCACCTCTGGCAGTAATATGCAGCGCATTGCGGAAGTGATCAGACAAATCAAGGCAGAGTTTACCAAACCGCTGCGGGTTGAGGAGTTAGCTGAACAGGCGAACATGTCTGCTGCCTCGTTCCATCGCCACTTCAAGACAGTTACCTCAATGAGTCCTCTGCAATATCAAAAACATCTGAGACTGTTAACAGCGCGTCAGATGATGCTTGGTGAGGCAATTGATGCAACTCAGGCTGCTTATCGAGTTGGATATGAGAGTACTTCGCAATTTAGTCGTGAATATTCTCGGATGTTTGGTGCGCCACCAATGCGGGACATTGAACGGCTGCGAACGGCTTGAGCAGAAACTCCTGCTTTGTACTCAAGGGGATGGTGGATCTGTAGTAAAGGCTATCGAAACGCTCTTTGGAGTCAGTATTTGAGGAGATGAGATCGGCAGCGATCGCTTATCTCTAGAAGTTTTTGCGACATAACCAGCGTTCGTTCGTTAGGACTATAAATACTTTGACGCAGGGTTTAAAGCAGAGAGTGGCATTTCAAGACAAGTTAAAACGCCGCTCTCATTGTTGTCTCTCGCTTCTACCCGCGTTCAGGATGGTCGCAGGTTAGCGTAGTCTCAACCTATAATCACTGATGACTGGCTGACATTACGCTCAGAAACCTCTCGCAGAGCTTGTCGCTTGGACTGCGCGAAGGTCATAGCGATCGAGGTTCATCACCTTGTCCCATGCCGCCACGAAGTCTTTCACAAACTTCTGCTGCGAGTCCACCGCTCCATAGACTTCTGCGAGGGCTCGGAGCTGGGAGTTTGAGCCGAAGATGAGGTCAACACGGGTAGCGGTCCACTTTTGTTCGCCGGTTTTGCGATCGCTCCCCTCAAACTCATATTCAGCTTCAGAGGTCGCCTTCCACGTGGTGCCCAGATCGAGCAGATTGACGAAGAAGTCATTGGTCAGCGTCTCTGGTCGATGGGTGAAGACGCCGTGCTTGTACCCGCCAAAGTTTGCGCCCAAGACGCGCAAGCCGCCCAGGAGGGCCGTCATCTGAGGGGCTGTTAAACTCAGCAACTGCGCCCGATCGACCAACAGCTCTTCGAGCGATTCGCTGTGTTTGCCGCTCGTGTAGTTGCGGAACCCGTCCGCAGTTGGCTCAAGCACCCCGAAGGACTCAACATCTGTTTTCTCTTGCAGCGCATCCGTGCGTCCCGGCTCAAAGGGAACTGTCACGTCGTGACCAGCGTTCTTTGCTGCTTGCTCAATGCCTGCGCAGCCGCCCAGAACGATCAGGTCAGCGATCGAAACCCGCTTCCCGCCAGACTGCGAGCTGTTGAACTCCTGTTGGATTCCTTCCAGGGCTTGCAGCACCGTTGCTAACTGGTCTGGCTGGTTGACTTCCCAATCCTTTTGCGGCGCGAGGCGAATATGTGCCCCATTCGCGCCACCGCGCATGTCGGAGCAGCGGAACGTTGAGGCCGACGCCCAAGCGGTTGAAACCAGTTGGGAGACAGACAGTCCCGAAGCAAGAATCTTGGCTTTAAGAGCGGCGATGTCCTGCTCGTCAATCAAGTCGTGGTCAACTGCGGGAATGGGATCTTGCCACAAGAACTCTTCCTGAGGAACCTCTGGACCGAGATAGCGCGATCGCGGTCCCATGTCGCGGTGAGTTAGCTTGAACCACGCCTTAGCAAACTGCTCTGCGAACTCATCTGGGTTGTCGCGATAACGCTGCGCAATCTGGTTGTAGATGGGGTCCATCTTCATGGACATGTCCGCTGTAGTCATCATGGGGGCGTGCCGTTTCGACGGATCGTGTGCGTCGGGCACCGTACCTGCACCCTCGTCGCCCTTGGGCTTCCATTGCCACGCACCAGCGGGGCTCTTCGTCAACTCCCAGTCATATTTGAACAGGGTTTCGAGATAGCTGTTGTCCCACTGCGTCGGCGTGGGGGTCCATGCGCCTTCGATGCCGCTGGTGATCGCATCGACACCAACACCCGTGTTAAAGGCGTTCTTCCAACCGAGTCCCTGATCGATGACGGTAGCCCCTCCTGGATCAGGTCCTACGTGCGTGGCTTCGCCTGCACCGTGACACTTGCCGAAAGTGTGTCCACCAGCGGTGAGCGCGACTGTCTCCTCGTCGTTCATCGCCATCCGACTAAAGGTCTCACGAATATCACGCCCTGATCCGATCGGATCAGGCTCACCGTCTGGACCTTCTGGGTTGACGTAGATCAGTCCCATCTGAACGGCGGCAAGAGGATTCAGGAGCACGCGATCGCCTTCATAACGCTCATTGCCGAGCCAGGCTTTTTCAGAACCCCAGTAGATGTCTTCCTCTGGCTGCCAGACGTCTACGCGCCCGCCAGCAAAGCCTAACGTCTTGAAACCCATCGATTCCAGGGCGCAGTTGCCCGCGAAGATCATGAGGTCGGCCCACGAGATCTTCTTGCCGTATTTCTGCTTGACTGGCCAAAGCAACATGCGCGCCTTGTCGAGGTTGGCATTGTCAGGCCAACTGTTGAGGGGCTCAAACCGCTGGCTACCCGAGCCCGCGCCGCCGCGACCGTCGCCAGTACGATACGTACCGGCGCTGTGCCAAGCCATCCGGATGAAGAGCGGTCCGTAATGGCCGTAGTCGGCTGGCCACCAGTCCTGGGAGGTGGTCATCAGCTCATAGATATCTGCCCTCAGGGCAGCTAAGTCAAGACTCTTGAACTCCTCAGCATAGTTGAATTCCTCACCCATAGGATTTGCTTGGGGGGTGTGCTGGTGGAGGATACTCAGATTCAAATAATGCGGCCACCAGTCCCGGTTTGACGGCATATGACGAGGCTGAGATTTCTGACCGCCGCCCGTAAATGGGCATCCGCTTCCGCTGCTCATACTAATTTCCTATCAAAATGTGTGGGTGTTTTTCTGATGTACTGCGGGTATTGCAAACAAATAACACATGGACAATTATTGGGATAACACACAGACAATTATTGGGATAATCAATAAGCAATAAATCGAAGAGAAATATAATTAACGTTATGATTCGCAACAATGAGTTTTCGATTCGAAACAAACGATTATCCTAAATAGCCCAAGAGTGAGCCTGTACAAGCACCTGTACAAGCATAGGTATCCATAAGATGCAAAGCAGAGGGCGCGCTGTCGGGCTATCCCGTTTCATGTGGTTGACTGTAGTGTCCCCTGCTTCAGTTCCACCTATCCTCACTAACCTATCACTAGGGCAGAGCGATCGCCTCACTCACCCTTTTGATCTTACCCATATTTAGAAACTTCAGGTTTACGCGGGTCGGCAAAGCGTTTCAGGTAGCTGTTGGATAATCCGTCGGAATGGAGCCGGGTCGTCTAGCCCCTGCGCTAAGATAAGTGCTCCTTGAACCAGGATGACCCCATCTTCTCCTCGTTGCCGAGCCAATGTCTCGTCCATTCCAGCATCAATTAGAACAGCAGCGATCGCCTCTATCCACACCTGCAGAAGCTTGCTGACTCTGCCCTGAAACATATCTTTGGCTGATCCCAACATCAAAGCTGCCAGCAAACAGGGCTTTTGTCCACTGTCATAGGCTTTGTTGAGGCGATCGCACATCTTTTGCAGTCGCGTCAGCGCATCTCCTTCAGTTTGCAGCGCTTCTAAAGTAAGTTGCTGTAGCCCTTGTTCTAGTGTCGTCAACACTGTTTCTACCATTTCATCTTTGCCGCCCGGAAAGTGGTGGTAAAGACTCGCCTTCCCTAGACCTGTAGATTGAGAAATTTTTGAAAGTGTTGCCCCGTCGTAGCCAAACTGCCGAAACAGGTCAAGCAGCTCTAACACATGATTTTGTTTAGATGTGGCTGATTTAGACATAGGTTTTGAAACTATAGGTTTTGAAACTACGGAAGAAGAGATTTTTAACCTTGTTGACAATTCTACCGAACGTTCGGTACAGTAACAACGTACCGAACGTTCGGTACATAAAATCAAAGGAAAATCAAAATGATTAAGCTCTATGGTCACGAACTATCTGGCAATAGCTACAAAGTCCAATTGTTTTTGTCTCTGCTAAATCTAGACTTTGAGTGGATTAAAGTCGATTTGATGAAAGCAGAACATAAGTCACCCGAGTACCTTGCCCTTAACCCCTTTGGACAGGTACCTATGCTGATTGATGGCGAGACCAAGCTTGCAGATGCACAAGCAATTTTGGTGTATTTGGCACGGCAATATGGTGGAGAAGAATGGCTCCCATTGGATGCATTACCCCTGGCGCAAGTGGTTCGTTGGCTTTCAACGACTGCGGGCGAAGTGCGCCAAGGTCCTGAGAATGCACGGCTCTATCATTTATTTAGGATAACGAATATTAACATTGAGCGAGCTACTCAAAAGGCAGAGTACATCTTAGCGCAACTCGATAAACATTTAAGCGATCGAACCTGGTTAGAATTTGAGCGTCCTACCATTGCTGATATTGCGGTTTTCCCCTACGTTGCTCTGGTTCGCGATGGCAAAATTGACCTCTCACCTTATCCTAATGTGTTGGCATGGATCGATCGCGTTAAACACTTGCCTCACTACATTCCAATGGCAGGAGTATAAGGAGGAAGATTATGGTTGCATCAGGTTGGTCACACTCTGAATCCCCTTTTCATGCCGGTGAACTAGCCATCCAGACCCGTCTGGGCGTGCAGGAGCGAATTGATAAGCAAGGGCGACGAGGCATTCGCAATTATCTTCCTGAACAGCATCGCCAGTTCTTTGCCCAACTTCCCTATCTAATTGTCGGAACAGTAGATACAGCAGGTAATCCTTGGGCTTCTATTTTGGTTGGGCAACCGGGATTCATCTCCTCACCGAGTGATCGCACTTTACAAGTTGCTGCTGCACCGCTCTTTGGCGATCCCCTAACAACTACACTTGCGAGTGGCATTGACATTGGTTTACTCGGGATTGAGTTGCATACTCGTCGCCGCAATCGGATGAATGGTACCGTCACCGCAGTTCGTTCTGAGGGCTTTGATGTGCAGGTAGGTCAAAGTTTCGGCAACTGCCCTCAATACATTCAGGCACGGATGTTTGAGCTAGAGGACCATGATGTGATGCCTAAACCCGTTTACTCAGTTGAAACCTTGGGAGAAGCGGAGCGGTCCATGATAGCGATCGCAGATACATTTTTTATCGCAACTGCCTATCAGTCTGACTCAGCCGGGTCAGCATCAGGAGTAGATGTTTCCCATCGAGGCGGCAAACCAGGTTTTGTGCGAATCGACGATGATAAAACACTCACCATTCCCGACTTTTCTGGCAATCACCAATTCAACACCTTTGGCAACCTAGAGTTGAATCCTCGTGCAGGACTGTTGTTCATCGACTTTGAGCGAGGAAACTTACTTTATCTCACTGGCAGTGCCCAAGTGATTTGGGAGGGAGCTGAAATCAGGGCTTACCCTGGAGCAGAGCGACTGCTGCGCTTCCAGCTTGAGAAGGGTTATCGAGTGGAGGGTAGCCTTCCCTTACTCTGGTCAGAGCCAAAGTTCTCACCTTTCTTAGCTCAAACCAGTTCATGGCAATCCCTCAGCCCTCGCTCACTCTGAATCAAAATAATTCACTTTCTACGCAGGAACCTAACGCTATGGAAATCAAGCTACCCTTTCCCCCCTTTACGCTAGAAACCGCAAAAGCCAAAGTTCAAGCGGCTGAAGATGCTTGGAATACGCGTAATCCAGAGCGAGTTGCCCTAGCATATACCGAAGATTCCGAGTGGCGAAATCGAGCAGAGTTTTTGCATGGACGAACCGCGATCAAAGAATTTCTCAAGCGCAAATGGGCAAAAGAGCTAGACTACCGCTTGAAAAAAGAACTTTGGTGCTTCATGGATAATCGCATCGCTGTGCGCTTTGAATATGAGTGGCATGATGATTCTGGCTTTTGGTACCGCGCTTACGGCAATGAAAACTGGGAGTTTGCCGAAAACGGTTTAATGATGCGACGATTTGCCAGCATTAACGACGTACCTATTCAAGAGTCCGAACGCAAATTTCGCTGGGAGCGGTAATTAGGAAGTCAGTAAAAAAGTTAAATTTTGCTTTGCTCAACTCATGTTGAAGCGGTTTGCAGCCTTTTGAGACGTTAAATGAGTACGGGCAACTCATGTTTCCGGTTGCCACTGTTTATGTTTGCAAGCCTGATGTTGATTTATGGCTTGATCCCACGAATGTAGAGCGATCGCATCTCGACCGCAGATATTTCGATGAAGCAGTTCGGACGACTACACCCTATCTCAATGCAGGTAAGCTTGAACGTTTTCTAGTGAGACAGCCATCTTACCAGGCATCACCGCACTTCCTACACCGGAGCACACACCGGGACACAGCTTTTATGCCGTTGAAAGTGGGAGCGAGAGTATCGAGTTTTGCGGTGATATTGTTCACTTTGCTTCGCTTCAATTTGCAAATCCTGAAATTACTGTTGTTTACGATGTCGATGCCAATGCCGCAGCGGAACAACGAGCGACACAGTTTGCCCGTTTAGAAACATCACGTCGCTTGGTTGCAACTGCACATTTACCGTTTCCAGGAATAGGGCATCTCTGTGCAGAGGACGAAGGTTATACCTGGATTCCTGTAGATTATCGCTGGCGCGATTAATAAGCGTGAATACTGAAATCCTGTTCCCGTCTTTGAGGCTTGGGGCGACACAGAAAATTTGAGTCGATATGGCATTTATGCAACAGCCCGAACACCTAATGCAATTACACAAGATTGGTTAATAACAAAATTTAGGAGAACCGTTTCCGAAATTTTAAGAATAGTGAGTGTAGTCCTAGCTGCTCCCAACTTCAGGTTAAAGTTTATGATTCAAGGGATTAAAAAAGCTTGGCTTCGCCCAATTTGCTTGTTTTTGCTGACTGTTTTACTTACTTTCGGTTGTACAAGTATTAACTCCAATAATAGGGAAGCGACCTCAAGCAGTCAAACTCGTACGCCAAGCGAAATTACAACATCCAACACCGATCGCAACAACCAGTTACGCGATCGCATTGAACAAATCTCTCAGGTTGCTCAAGGGCGGGTTGGGGCAACGGCCACCGTACTGGAAACCGAAGAGTCAGCATCTCTGAATGGAGGTCAACAATTTCCAATGCAGAGCATTTACAAGTTTCCGATCGCGATGGCAGTTTTGGCTCAAGTCGATCAAGGAAATCTGGAGTTGAACCAAAAAATTCGGATTGAAGCAAGCGATATCGTTCAAGATAGTCAAATTCTAGAGGAGAATTCGCAAGGAAGGGAATTCCGTTTAGCTGAATTGTTACAGTACATGGTTTCTGAAAGTGATAGTACGGCTTGTGATGCCCTATTACGACTCATCGGTGGACCACAGCGTGTCATGGAGTATTTAAGCCGTCTTGGCGTAAATGATATCGTTGTAGCGAACACAGAGAACGAGATTCAGTTCGAGCAAGATCCAACATTGCAATATCGGAACTATGCAACGCCGGATGCAGCCGTTAATTTATTACGTGCTTTCCATGAAGGGCGAGGGCTTTCAGACTCCAGTCAGGACTCATTGCGACAATGGATGATAGAGACCTCGACAGGTCCAAACCGTATTAAGGGACTATTGCCTGAGGGAACAGTTGTAGCACATAAAACAGGGACTTCAGCTACTGTCGATGGAGTGACGGCTGCAACTAATGATGTGGGGCTCGTAACGCTTCCAAATGGGCAACATTTGGCGATCGCCGTCTTCGTTTCAGATTCTAGAGCAAGCGATACAACCCGTGAGGAAGTCATTGCAAAAGTGGCAAAGGCAGCCTGGGATGAATGGAGTCAATAGCCTCTCTCTAGCGTTTGCAAATTTCGCTCAGTTGCGATGGCAACCATTCATACTAATAGCAATTCTCTGAATTTGGACTACACAAGAGTAGAACCTAACGTTATGACTCCAAAAAACAACCTTCCTGCTGGTTCCCAAGCCCCTCGCTGGCTGCAAAAAATCCAGTACGCACGGGATTCGATCGCTTATATGGAAGTTGCTGCACAACGTTACGGAGAAATTTTTAATGCTCCTGTTATTGGCAATCACCCAGTTGTGTTGTTTGTCAGCAATCCCCAAGCGATCCAGCAAATTTTCTTCAATGACACAAAGCAGCTTGTTACTCCACCGAATCAACTGCTGCAACCGCTGCTTGGAGACCACTCCCTTTTTGCCCTGGAAGGTTCTCGCCACCGTCGGGAACGTCGGTTGTTAATGCCTCCATTTCATGGCGAACGGATGCGAACCTATGGAAAATTGATTTATGAATTGGCTGATAAAGCAATGAGTTCGCTATCAATCGGCACTCAGTTTTCTGCTCGTCAATTAGCCCAAGAAATCTCTTTAGCCGTGATTCTTAAGGTCGTTTTTGGAATTGAGCAAGAGGAACGATTTGACCGTTTAAAGTCACTCATTATTCAGTTCACAGATTCACTACAGTCTCCTTTTATTGGCGGTTTGCTGTTTTTTCCATTCCTGCAAAAGGATTGGGGAACACGAAGCCCTTGGGGCTATTTGCGGCATTTGAAACGGCAGATTGGAGAGCTTATCTATGATGAAATTTCCAATCGTCGCAACCAGCATCAGATGGGCTCGGACATTCTGAGTTTATTGATGTCAGCCCGTGATGAGGCGGGTGAACCCATGAGTGATGCCCAATTGCATGATGAGTTATTGACACTGCTGTTAGCGGGTTATGAAACCACTGCAAGTGCGATCGCGTGGGCACTGTACTGGATTCATCATCACCCCGAAGTTAGCGAAAAGTTACTTGTAGAACTAAATCAGCTAGGAAAAGCTCCAGATCCAATAGCTGTTGCCCAGTTGCCGTATCTTACTGCTGTTTGTAATGAGTCTCTACGTCTTTTTCCCGTTGCAACGCTCACCTTTCCCAGAGAGGTCAAAGGTCCTGTAGAACTGATGGGTTATCAACTAGAACCTGGGACGAGGCTGTACGGTTGCATTTATCTAACTCATCAGCGCCCAGATCTTTATCCAAATCCTAAGTTGTTTAAGCCAGAGCGCTTTTTAGAACGGCAGTTTTCTCCTTACGAATTTTTGCCATTTGGGGGTGGTGCGCGCCGTTGCATTGGGGAAGCATTAGCCCAATTTGAGATGAAATTAGTCGTCGCAACCCTGATCTCTCATTATCGATTAGCACTGACAGATCAATCTCCTGAATATCCTCAGCGCCGAGGGGTTACGTTTACTCCAGCTAGAGGGGTACAGATGATTCTGAAGGAACGGATCTAAGCATCGCTCGTCCCAGTAATCGTGAATCGGAAGCAGGTTCAGAATGATATTCTTACAGACTGGCAATTCCTCGTCTCAAAGCAATAATGGTTGCTTGGGTACGGTCTTTAACTCCTAATTTGCTTAAAATTCGATTAATGTTTGATTTGACGGTGCTTTCAGTAATACTTAGAGCAGCACTGATTTCTAGATTGCTCATACCTTGTGCCACCAATCGAAGAACTTCCAATTCGCGATCGGTTAACTCTGGATTGTTCATGCGCTGCACTAATTTAGCGCCAACGTGAGGTGGAATATACTGCTGCCCACTATGCACAGTGCGAATCGCAGTTCGCAGTTCGTTAGGCTTACTGTCTTTCAGCAGATAGCCCTTTGAACCTGCCTGTAAACCTCGATAAATATCTTCGTCTCCGTCGTAGGTTGTCAACACAATGATGCGAGCCGTGTTGAATTCAGCACGAATTGCAGTAATGGCTTCAACCCCTCCCATCTGAGGCATTCGTAAGTCCATTAAAGTCACATCTGGCTGTTCCTGACGAAACAACTGGACTGCCTCAATACCATCCTTTGCATGACCAATTACAGCCATGTCTGATTCTTCATTGATGAGGGCTGCTAATCCTTGCTGGACGATGGGATGGTCATCTACAATCAGAATACGAATCACACTTGAAATGACGTTTGATTGGTTCATGGCTGTCTGTCCCGATTCACAATTACAATTTCTGCGCCTTGAGTGAGCCAAGTGTGATAATTAGCTCAACTCCAACCGATCGCCACTGTGATAACTGCGTGTCTAGTTCACGCAGTAGTTATTACACTAATTTGGCAAAGCGTGGGCGATCGCAAGGAACATTACACTGGAATTGATCAAAACATTCCAAACCTGATTAAGGTAACACACCACTGAGTTGTATCACAAATAGCTATTGAGAACATCAGTGCATTAGGTCCTGCCTAGTGCTATTCAGATCACAGGGTGATTTCAAATACAGAAGTTTTCACCAATATGAACTTAAGTTTGAATATGAACCTGAACTTAAGTTTGATGTAACTCTAATACTTCAGATTACCTAATGACTGATCGTTTTGTTGTCTTAATCATAGACTTTGAACTGGCGACAGATTTGAGTTAATCCCCTAAATTAAAGGTATTCCTCACCAGAGTTGATACCGAAGTATGAATTACACAGTGATGAATTACACAGTGGAGTAAAAATTGCTTTGGCATAGTGCATCAATGACATTTTATCCACTGGCTACTGCAACTCGGTTGACCCGCCATTATGGATGAGGGAGATAGCGCTGAAAGAGGCTGTCATTTGCGATACACAAAACATTTAACATCTACTTGCAAAATTCTCAATGTTTTATATCATCTATCACTGTTGGCAAAGAAACCCCTAGCACGATTGACATTCACTCATAAGAACCAGTTAGGTTTCACATCGTCTATTTTCTAAATCCGAAACCTCTGAAAGACAGAGAGCAGAATTATGTACCAGGTTTCATCTTCTAATTGTGCTCAATTGCACCCTATTGCCTCTCACAAACGCAACCGTAATAGGGGCGTGGTGCTATCTGAGCAGGGATGGCAGAAATTGGCTCAGGCTAATGTTCTCCATGATGAGTTAGGCAATCGCTACACTTACGAAAGGCTCAGTGAGCGATCGCTCCTCAATGAACGCACCGTCAGCCGCATTCTCAGTTGTGAAGTTAAGGTAGACAAGCGAACCCTGAAAACCTTCTTTGCAGCGTTTCGCTTACGGCTTGATGAAGCTGATTATGTAGCCGCTGAGCGTCGTTCAGTAGAGCAGCTCACCACAAAACTTTCACTTTGTCCAGATTTGCCACATACTCCTGCTTATCCTATTGAGGCAAATTTGTCTCATCAGGAGCTCATTGAGTTATATCAACGGTTAGTGCAGGATTTGAGATACCTTTCTCAATTACTCAATTTAGATGAGGCGGGCAGAAGCATTCAATTGCACTCAACTGAACTTAATTAGCTAAGCGGTCTAAGTTCAAGTCAACTGGAATTTTATACCGCTGATTGTTTATCTACAGGTTCGCTGATCGATCAAATTTCTCAAAGATGAAGGAGAGTTCATTATGAAACGAGTATTAGCTGCTACGGCATCGGCAATTTTGTTGACAGCAAGTTTCTCAACAGCTGCATTCGCCAACGAAACGACTCCAAATGACATTTTTAATCTCGCTCGTAACGGTTATTTTGAGGAAGAGGGAATCCCTAGTCATGGTAGTCTAATTCATGCTTACAGGTTTGGTAATGTAACCGCTCAAGACCTGGTCAATGCAGCGATCGCGCAGAATCGTCTATCTCCTGAGACCATGGAGGATGAGCACTTTATCCGTGCAATCGACCAATACTTATTGGATAACGCAAATAGAAATTAGGCTACTGGGTTAAGGAAGTAGAGTGATGCCAAAAGCCTGGGCAAATAATGCTTACTTGGAATCGCGCCAAGCAGCTTGACCCAGGTTTACTGCAATATATATTTCGGCATTGCACAAATTGAGAATGATTCGGAAATTTATAACATTCGGATCGCCCCTGTCGGGGCACGGCAATGCCGTGCCCCGACAAAAGTCGTTCGTCAAATGTGCAACGCCTATATTTTTATATCAAGAGTAGCTGCTTCTCTATCAAACAGAGATCAGTCTATCTCCAGTTCTCGTTATGCTGCTTCAGTCATGAATCCAGCCAAGTAATGTTCAACCTGTTTAATTAAACATAAATCTCGTGGGAGAGATCCCACTGTTGAACCTTTATGAAATCGAGGTTCTGTGAGCAGACCCGTTCCTACAGCGTTGTGAAGGCTGATTTAGGAAGGCTAGATGTGAAAGTTTTGTCAGTTAACCAAATAAATCTCTATACAAAGGAAGAGGTCTTAACTATAGTTTCTGTATGTTCTTTGCTCAAGCAAGTGTAATTGTGCAATTGCACAACTGATTAGAATTACGTCTGATGTTTCCTTGGTCAAGTGACCGATGAATTTCTAGAAGTCGCTTCGTACCATTCTTTCTAGTACATATCTCAAAGTGACTGAGGAATGGGTTGCAAAAGCGAAGTGATGAACCATTCAGAATTAAAAATTTGTAATTTACAGCCTCAGCGGATTGTAGTGGTGCGATCGCTACCTGGATTGGGCGACCTGCTGTGTGCTGTTCCAGCATTCCGAGCATTGCGAGCGGCATTGCCACAGGCACACATTACACTCGTTGGGTTGCCTTTGGCACAAAGTTTTGTGCAGCGGTTCAGTCATTATCTGGATGAGTGGCTGGAGTTTCCGGGCTATCCTGGCATTCCAGAAGTAACACTATCGCCCCAACGTCTCACTTCGTTTCTTACTGAGGTTCAACAGACACGTTTTGATTTAGCACTGCAAATGCACGGTAGCGGCATTTATACGAATCCTTTTACCGTCTTGTTAGGCGCACAGGTAAGTGCAGGTTTTTTTATCCCTGGACAGTATCGTCCTGATCCTGAGTATTTTCTCCCTTATCCAGAAGGTGAACCAGAAATCAGGAGAAACTTACAGTTAATCACAGCGTTGGGGATTCCAGCGCAGGGAGAGGAGTTGGAGTTTCCGATTTGGGAGTCAGACTGGCAGGACTTTTGGGCGATCGCCACTACTCACGATTTGCAGCCTGGAAGTTACATTTGCATTCATCCTGGCGCTAGCATCAGCAGTCGCCGCTGGGAACCCGCTCAGTTTGCCACTGTTGCCGATGCTCTGGCGGCTCAAGGCTTTCAAATTGTCCTCACTGGGACAGCCGCAGAAGTGGAATTGACTCAAGCTGTCGCCACTGCAATGAACTCACCGTGTGTTGATTTGGCTGGCAAAACCAGTTTAGGGGCGATCGCCGCTCTGCTCAAACAGGCTCAACTCTTGATTTGCAACGACACTGGTATTTCTCACCTTGCCGCTGCCCTCCAGGTCAAAAGTGTAGTCATCTTCTCCGCCTCTGACCCCAACCGCTGGGCACCTCTAAATCGTCACCTTCACCGCATCGTTATCAGCCCCCGATACGCCAACCCTGACTTCTCTTCTTATCCTTCATCCCTTATCCTTCATCCTTCTACTATCCTCTCCCACGCAAATGACTTACTCAAAGAGCTAGCCTATGCTCCCTGACTTCTGGCAAACGGTGCATCGTCTCGTAGTGATTTGTTTAGATGACTTAAATACAGTGATGCAGCTACAGTTGGCACTGCAAGCCTTGCGCTCGGCACTACCACAGGCTCATATCACACTCTTGACAGCTTATTCCGACGATCAACTGCTTTCACTGTCCCCCTGGACTAATCAAACTTTAATGCATTCTACCGACGGCTGGAAAACCTTAGAATCAGAGGCTTCTGCCTTTGGAGAAGTGAGTATCACCTCTGCAAAACAAAATTCAAATGGATTCAGTGATGTAGTGAATTTGATCAGGGCGATTAGAGCGCAGCAGTTCGATGCTGCCATTATTTTTACGGGTGAAGGGCGATCGCCTTACGCTCTAGCCTACATCTGCTACCTAGCGGGAGTCACCATTCGAATAGGCCAGTCTCAAGAGTTTGGTGGAAGTATTCTGTCTCAGTATGTCAAGCCGCCCAGCAGCAATATTCATCCGCAAGAACGTCACTTGTTTTTACTCAAAGCAGCCGGATTTGAGCTTGAGGAATTGACCGATGGTAGGAACTTAGAACCTCGTGAGGTGAGTAATGCTCACCCTACTCTTGCCCATCCCATTCCTTTCACTTTGCAATCACCGTAGGAGAGCCAATGCAGCCATTACGGATTTTGACCTGGCACGTTCACGGTAGTTATCTGTATTATCTAACTCAGGTGCCTCACCAGTTTTACTTACCGATTAAACCTGGCAAACCCGAAGGCTATGGTGGGCGTTTACAGAACTTCTCCTGGACGGATAATGTTCACGACATTCCGGCAGAAGAAGTAAGAAATCAGGAATTTGACTGTATCTTATTTCAGTCTCGCCGCAACTATTTACAGGATCAGCATGAAATCTTGTCGGAGGCACAGCATCGATTGCCTCGTGTGTATTTAGAGCATGACCCACCGAGAGAACATCCGACCGATACTCGCCATGTGATTGACGACCCAAATGTGTTAGTTGTCCATGTCACTCATTTCAATAATTTAATGTGGGATAACGGCAACAGTCCTACTTGTGTGGTAGAGCATGGTGTGATGGTGCCCGAAGGCGATCGCCACACTGGAGAACTAGCAAAGGGTCTAGTCGTCGCAAACGGACTGCGAACTCGCGGGCGACGGTTAGGGTTAGATATTTTTGAGCAAGTGCGCGATCGCATTCCTCTGGACTTGGTGGGAATGGACGCTCAATCATTAGATGGGCTAGGAGAAATACCCCACGCGCAGCTTCCAGCATTTCAGTCACGCTATCGGTTTTTCTTCCATCCAGTGCGCTACACCAGTTTGGGATTAGCGGTCTGTGAAGCGATGATGGTGGGTTTGCCGATCGTGGGATTAGCAACCACTGAACTCGCTACTGTAATTGAAAACGATGTTTCTGGCTATGTGGATACCAACCTTGAGCAGTTAGTGAACCGCATGAAAGAACTGCTGCATGATCCAACAAAAGCCCGTCGTTTAGGGGAAGGGGCGCGAGAAGTGGCGATCGCCCGCTTTAACATCCATCGCTTTATTCAGGACTGGTGTGAGGTTTTTGAACGTGCGGTTGATCAGTCTTCTACCGTTCATGTGGCAACTTCTACCCGACAATCTATCAGTCAATCTATCACTGTTTAAACAAAACCCCCTTTAAACTCATGATGACTAAACGAATTGCCTTGATTAGTGAACATGCTACGCCGCTGGGTATCTTTGGCGGAGTTGATAGCGGCGGACAAAACGTATATGTGGGACAACTAGCTAAAAACCTGGCGGCGATCGGTTACGACGTAGATGTGTTTACTCGGCGAGACAACGAACAGCTTCCCGAAGTCGTGGAATGGCTCAACGGGGTACGAGTCATTCACGTTCCGGCAGGTTTACCAACCTGCTTACCCAAGGAAGATCTGTTACCACACATGAGTGAGTTTACTCGCTTTATGCTGAATTGGTGTACTCATCATCGTCTGAGTTATGATTTAATTCACGCAAACTTCTGGATGTCGGCATTGGTTGCAGCCGACATCAAGCGAGCATTGGGAATTCCATTTATTGTCACCTTTCACGCTCTTGGTAGAGTTCGTCGGCTTTATCAGGGCAAGGACGATCAGTTTCCTGATGAGCGATTCACGATTGAAGATCGAGTCGTGAGGGAAGCTGATCATATCATTGCTGAGTGTCCTCAAGATCGAGAGGATTTACTACAGCTTTATCATGCCGACCCATCGCGGATTAGTGTTATTCCCTGCGGGTTTGACACTACTGAATTTTGGGCAATTAACAAAGTTCGAGCGCGTCTCACCTTGGGTTTACCTCCAGATGAACCGCTGCTCTTACAACTCGGGCGCATGGTGCCCCGCAAAGGTGTAGACACGGTCATTCGAGGATTTGCTCAGTTGTTGAAACAGCGTCACCTGAAAGCAAGATTGCTGATTGTGGGTGGAGAAGCCGAAACTCCCGATCCTCAGATCACGCCCGAAATCGGACGGCTTCAGGCGATCGCCCATGAACTCGATATTGGATCTCAACTCACCTTTGTCGGACGGCGGGGTCGAGATGTGTTGAAATATTATTACAGTGCGGCCGATGTATTTGTCACTACACCCTGGTACGAGCCATTCGGCATTACCCCCATCGAAGCAATGGCTTGTGGAACCCCTGTAATCGGCTCAAACGTAGGTGGCATTAAGTTCACCGTTAAAGATGGTGAAACAGGTTATCTCGTTCCGCCTAAAGATCCAGAGGCGATCGCCACTCACCTTGCTCGCTTGTTAGAAAACTCTCAGTTACGGAGTTTGTTTGGAAGACAGGCAACCCGTCGAGCGCAAGAGCATTTTACCTGGCAAAAAGTCACCAGTGCTGTCGCGGCTCTGTATGAAGAAGTCTTGGTTGGCAGAGGCAGCACCACCACAGAAGTGAATCAGTTTGCCATTTTAGATCGCGCCTTTGAGTCTGCGATGGTGGCAGTGGAGCGATCGCAACGGTTATTGCGTCCTTCCATTCAATCTGCCTCCCAAGCCATGAGTACTTGTTTTTCAAGAGGCGGCAAACTGTTGATTTGCGGCAATGGTGGCAGTGCAGCCGATGCTCAACACTTTGCAGCTGAGCTAGTCGGTCGGTTCTGTTGTCCCCATCGGGCAGGATTACCCGCAATGGCTCTCAGTGCGGACAGCGCCTTTATCACCGCCTGGTCAAATGATGTGAATTACGAAGACATCTTTGCCCGACAGGTTGAAACCTTCGCCCAGCCCAATGATGTATTAGTTGGAATTAGTACCAGCGGTCGCTCTAAAAATGTGATAGCAGCATTCAAAGCAGCCCAGCGACATAATCTCACTTCGATCGCTTTGTTAGGTGGAGAAGGTGGAGAGCTGCGATCGCAAGCAGATATTGCAATTGTCGTCCCTGCAAATGAAACTCAGCGCATTCAAGAAGTGCAGCTTTTAGTCATTCACCTACTTTGTGAACTGGTTGAAGCCCAGCTACTCACCCCCCAAGAGCCGGACACTAATGAGCGATTAGGTAGTTGGGAACTGGGTGTATTTGAAGCAGCAGGACAGCGAGAACGGGGAATGGGTGAGAAATCTCCTCTATCGGCTAAGTAATTAAATCAGTAATTGAATCAACAGGAGACACAAATGGAAGCATTGACCGGAAAAGTCACATTGGTAACGGGTGGTGGACGTGGTTTGGGAGCTTCAATCTGCCATACCTTGGCTGAAGCAGGGGCAGTTATTGTCGTCGCTGACATTCAGTTTGACCTGGCTGAACAAGTTACAAAAGAGCTTCAGAGTAAAGGATTTGAGGCGATCGCCTTACCCCTTGACATTACTCAAGACCAGCAAGCCGAAGCCGTTGTGCGGAAGGTGATCGACCAATGTGGCAAGATCGACATCCTCATCAACAATGCCGGAACGGATGTCACCTTGCCGATTGAAGAACTTACAGTTGCAGACTGGGATCGGGTAATCAGCGTCAACCTGCGCGGCCCATTCCTGCTCTCAAAATTAGTTCTACCTCTAATGAAGCAGCAAGGAAGCGGACACATTGTTAACATTGCCTCAACCGCCTCAAAGCGAGTTTGGGCAAATGCTTCTGCATACCATGCCAGTAAGTGGGGCTTGTTAGGATTTAGTCACGCTCTGCATGTTGAGGCGCGATCGCACCAGGTTAAAGTGACTGCCGTTGTTGCAGGCGGAATGCAAACCCCCTTCATTCTCGATCGCTTTCCCGATACACCTTTAGATAAACTGCAAGACCCCAAACACGTCGCCAATACCATTCGCTTTTTGCTGACTCAGCCAGCAGAGACAGTAATTCCAGAAGTAATGGTATTGCCGATGCAAGAATCGTCTTGGCCATAAATTAGAGGAATATTTTTGAACGTGAACTTTTATTCTATGTGAACTATTGTTCTACGTTCAAAAATACCCTTTTAGCAACATAACGAGGAATCAAGGATGAGCGAAAGGGCAGTTTTTCTAGATAAGGATGGGACATTAGTTGAAGATGTGCCTTACAACGTTGATCCGGAGAAAATCCGACTGACAGCGGGAGCTTTGGAGGCAGTGCGATCGCTCCATTATGCTGACTATCAACTGTTCATCATCACCAATCAGTCTGGGGTAGCTCGTGGTTACTTCCCCGAATCAGCACTAACGGCTGTCGAGCAACACTTATGTGAGTTATTTCAATCTGTTGGAGTACCCTTGGCTGGATTCTACTACTGCCCTCACCATCCTGACGGCAGGATTACTCACTACGCCACTCGCTGTAACTGCCGCAAGCCCCAGCCTGGTTTACTCCATCGCGCTGCTAGTGAACATCAGATTGACTTAGAACAATCATGGTTCATTGGTGACATTCTGAATGACATCGAAGCAGGACGACAGGCGGGTTGTCGTACCATCTTGATTGACAACGGCAACGAAACCGAATGGCAACTCTCCCGCCCGCGTCTCCCTCATCACATGGTCAACAATTTGATCGAAGCCGCAAATGTAATTCAAGCGATCGCCTCCCCTACCCCAAAAACACACGTTAAACTTCACCAAAATCTTGTACCAACCGTTCCCAGAGCCCTTGAGATACCACCGATGCGAAGCGTTCCCCTGCCTCCTCTCCCCAGTACCTTCGGAGAGGGTTTGGGGGCAGCCCTCCAAGGCTCGGATCACCAAGAATAAGCCATGTCCAACTTATCCTTAATCAACAGTTTTTCAAAACTCAACGTTCTGGTAATCGGTGAAGCTATCCTCGACTGTTACCTCAACGGCAGTAGCGATCGCCTCTGCCCCGAAGCTCCCGTCCCCGTCGTCAACATCACCGAACGTCTCAACGTACCGGGCGGAGCCGCAAACACTGCTCTCAACGTTAGTAGTCTAGGAGGTCAGGTCAAATTTCTCTCAGTCATTGGTGAAGATCCAGAAGCAGCTTTGCTGAAACAGTCTTTGGAGTCGCAAGGCGTTTCAACTGCTTATTTGCTTCAGGAGCGATCGCGCCAAACTTTAAGTAAACAGCGTATTATTGCTTCCTCTCATTTGTTAGTTCGATTTGATCAGGGCAGCACTCATCCGATTTCATCTGAACTTGAAACAAGACTCATCGATCGCCTGGTTGAACTATTTCCGACCTGTGATGCGCTTATTGTCTCCGATTATGGCTATGGCATTCTGACTCCATCTGTGATTCGTACTTTAGAAGAATTGCAGCGGCGATCGCCTTGCACTCTCGTTGTAGACTCCAAGCAACTCACCGAATATCAGTCTATTAATGTCACAGCCGTTAAGCCTAATTACAGTCAAGCCACTCACCTTTTAGGACTGAAAAAGCTTGAAACTAATGCAGATCGAATCGATCAAATCCTGCTACATGGGGAAAAGCTTCTTGATCTAACCAGAGCCAATATTGCAGCAGTCACTTTAGATCGCGGCGGTGCTTTAATTTTTGAGCGCGATCGCCCTCCTCATCGCACTTATGTCAAACCTGCTCCTCAATCACAAACCTCTGGTGCAGGCGATACTTTTACCAGCACTTTAGCTTTGGCGATCGCTGCGGGTGCTGATACTTCAACGGCGGCTGATCTTGCAGCGGCTGCAACAGCAATTGTTGTAGCTCAGCCTGGGACAACCGCTTGCAGTATTGAAGCATTACGGCAATCTGTTAATGAGATGGATGATAATTTGCCTCATCCCAATCTTAAGCTGAATCAGAAGATTGGGGATGAGAGGAATTTTTCCAAACTGCTGACGACTCAAAACCAGTTAGAACATCAACTTAACCATTATCGTAACTCTGGGCAACGCATCGTCTTCACCAACGGTTGTTTTGATATCTTGCATCGTGGTCACGTTACCTATCTCAATCAGGCTAAAGCATTGGGAGATATTTTGATTGTTGGGGTCAATTCGGATGAAAGCGTTCGACAACTAAAGGGAAATACCCGACCAGTTAACGCTTTAGCCGATCGCATGGCAGTATTAGCAGCGTTGAACTGTGTAGATGCGATCGCTCCCTTTAACGAAATCAATCCTTGCAATCTTATTCAAATTGTCCGTCCACAAGTTTTTGTCAAAGGAGGCGACTACACACGAGAAACCCTTCCCGAAGCTTCACTAGTTGAGGATCTGGGAGGTGTTGTTAAAATTTTGCCGTTTGTGAGCGATCGCTCCACCACTCAACTCATTCAACAAATTCAAAACCTAAAAACCTATGACACAAGCAGCTTGGGATAACGCCAAAAATATCCTTTGCGTTAGGTTAGACACTATTGGTGATGTGATTATGACCACACCCGCCATGCGTGCCCTAAAAGCCTCACAGCCTGAACGATGCATCACCTTGCTCACCTCTTCGGCTGGAAGTGTGGTTGCCCCTCTTATCTCAGAACTGGATGATTTGATTATTTATGACTCACCTTGGCTAAAAGCAACGGCTCCTCGCAGGGATAGCAGTCTAGAATATGAAATGATTGAGCGACTGCGACAAGCCAACTTTGATGCAGCCGTAATTTTCACAGTTTATAGCCAGAACCCATTGCCATCAGCATTTCTCTGCTACATGGCAGGAATTCCACTGCGGTTGGCACACTGTCACGAAAATCCTTATCAGCTACTCACTGACTGGGTCAAAGATCCTGAACCCGATCAATTTACTCGCCATGAAGTTCGTCGTCAGCTTGATTTGGTAGCTAGCGTGGGCAGTGAAATTGCCGATCAGCGAATGAGTTTGCAAGTTCCAGAAGTAGCTCAAACTAGAGTTCTGCAACTGTTACAGGAATTAAACATTAACCTGGAACGTCCCTGGATTGTGATTCACCCTGGCGCAACAGCCCTCTCGCGTCGCTACCCTCCCGAACACTTTGCGATCGTTGCAGATCAGCTTGTGCAGCGGTACGGTATTCCAGTTATCTTTACTGGAACAGAACCAGAGCAAGAACTCATTGCGTCTATTCGTCAAGATATGAACGCAGCTTCTCACGCACTGGTTGGCTGTTTAGATTTGGGAGAACTCACTGCACTATTAGACCTCGCTCCTCTGCTAATTTCCAACAACACAGGTCCAGTTCACATCGCAGCAGCCGTAGGGACACCTGTGGTTGATCTGTATGCTTTGACTAACCCACAACATACTCCCTGGGAAGTACCTAATCGCGTATTGTTTCACGATGTTCCTTGCCGTATTTGCTATAAGAGCATTTGCCCAGAGGGGCACTATCATTGCTTGCGGTTAGTGAAACCAGAAACGGTCGTTGATGCAGCTTTAGAGCTTTTGCAATCGGGACAACACGGATATTGCACAGGAGCAACGGTGGCGATCGCACCCTCCTTTACTCAACCTTTAACTGCCCACCCATACCCATTATTAGAAATCGTGTAATGGCAACCATTGATATTCTCATTCCTACTTATCGCCGCGCTACTGCATTAGCGGTTACTCTAACTAGCCTCTGCGCTCAAACCTACCGAGACTTCCGAGTCATCATTTCTGACCAGACCGAAGATAGCGATCCGTTAACTACAAACGAAGTACAGGTTGCGATCCGAGTGCTGCAAGCTCATGGGCACTCAGTCATCACCCACAAACATTTGCCTCGACGCGGCGTTGCAGAGCAGCGCCAGTTTTTGCTGGAACAGGCAACCGCACCCTATGTTTTGTTTTTGGACGACGACTTAATTCTAGAACCCTACGTCGTGGAATATCTTCTACAGGCGATGCAAGAAGAACAGTGTGGATTTGTTGGTTCTGCGGTGATTGGACTCAGCTTTCTGAATGATGTGCGGCCCGATCAACAGGCGATCGAACTTTGGCAGGAACCCGTTCAGCCAGAAGTAGTCCGCTCTGGAACACCCCAATGGGAACGATATAAGTTACACAATGCGGCTAACTTGTACCACGTTCAGCAGCAGCTTGGCTGCATTAATCAAGCTTCTCACTTTCCCGCAAAAAAATATAAATATAAAGTGGCTTGGGTTGCCGGATGCGTTTTATACGATGCCACAAAACTGCGAGATGTCGGTGGCTTCAGTTTCTGGCAAGAACTTCCCCCTAACCACTGTGGAGAGGATGTGTTGGCTCAACTGAGGGTCATGGCTCGTTATGGTGGCTGTGGTTTACTGCCATCGGGAGTTTATCATCAGGAATTGCCAACTACGATTGTTGATCGCAGTCAGGATGCTCCTCAGTTGTTGTCGATTTAGGGTTAGTCATTGGTCATTTCATCCGTCAATAAAAAGCCGTCAATAAAAAGCTATGTCACACGCTGACACATTCCACCAGATTTTATTTGTTGAGCTATTAGGGGGGTTAGGGGATGTATTGATTGCACTACCTGCGATCGCCGCTTTAGCAAATTCGCACCCCCAAGCACAACTCACCGTTTTAACATTTGCGCCAGGAAGTCAACTGTTGCAGCAGCATCCACTCATTCATCAGGTGATTGAGGTCAAACAGGGTGAGGCTCGACAGACAGTTGATCAGGCGTTGAAGAATCAGTCTTTTGATCTAATCGTTTCAGATACTAATTACGATGGCATTGCTGAAGCAATTCAGAGCAGTGGCGCAAAACGGACAGTAACGAACCTGTGGCGCAATCCTCCAGAGCACCAGAGGGTAGGCGATCGCTTCCTCAACATTCTGGTTGAAGAGGGATTAATTGCTGTGGATGCGATGCCCCTTGACCAACCATTGCTTCACCTAACCGCAGCGGAACATGAATCAGCACATCAAGCATTAGGTGCAGCTTATTGTCCACTCATCGTTTTATGTCCTGATGCTGGAATGCCTGTCAAACGGTGGTCAACCGCAAACTTCGTACAGTTAGGACGTGCATTGCAACGACGGTATGGTGCCACGATTCTGATTCCCGTAGGTGCAGACCCGGCACAAGCTGAGCACATTGCTCGACATATTGGTGGCACGGCACGAGTATGGCAACGAGGCTCTCTACGACAACTAGCAGCGGTAATGGCAGAAGCAGATCTAGTGATTGCTGCTGACACTGGCCCTGCGCGCATTGCTGCGGCTTTGAATATCCCCACGATTACCCTATTCGGACCGTCCTGGCACGGTCGCTATGGACAACCTTTCCCTCACATCAACTTGCAAGGTTATCCTGAGTGCCCTGAGCGAAACATTCAGAACTTTACTGAGCAACGCTGCTGGTATGGCGGAGTTTGCCCATTTGACCAATGGGAGAGCTGTATGCAGGCGATCGCCCCTGCTGAAGTGTTGGCAGCAGTAGAAAGGGTGTGGGAGCAGAAGAGTAAAGGGGTAGGAGAGCAAAGCTTAAAACTCAAAACTCAAAACTTACAATTCAACTTTGAAAACTCACTTTCAGTAGATTGGAGAAATGTTCGCAACCTCCTGGTGATGCGATTGGATAATATTGGCGATGTGATTATGACTAGCCCTGCTTTGCGGGCAATCAAGCAAAATTTACCAGCGGCGAAACTAACGCTAATGGCAAGTCCTTCTGGGGCACTGACTGCACCATTGTTGCCCTGGGTCGATGAAGTGTTGCCCTGGCGAGTACTGTGGCAAGATTTAGGACGGTTGCCATTTGATCCAGAGCGAGAATGGGAGTTAGTTAAGTTTTTGAGCGATCGCCACTTCGATGCAGCCATCATTTTCACCAGTTTCAGCCAAAGTCCTCATCCAGTAGCCCTAATTTGTTATTTGGCAGGAATTCCCCTGCGTTTAGGAGAATCTAAAGAAAAAGGACTGGGCTTTCTGACTCACGAATTGAACTCTGCTCCTGATGAAATCCACCAGGTAGAGCGCAACCTGAGACTGATTGAATCAGTTGGTTTTGAAGTGAGCGATCGCCATTTAGCGATTCAAACCTCAAAATTTAAAATTCAAAATTCAAAATTTAAGCTTCCTAGAGAATTCATTTTGCTCAACCCTTGGACAACCTGCCAATCTCGCAACTATGACCCCGATCGCTTTGCCGCAGCGGCTCGACGGCTGAGTGAGATTACCAAATGGTCAGTGGTGGTAACAGGGGTTGAAAAAGATCGCGATCGTGCTTTCCCCTTACTTCAGGCGTTGGGCAACTGTGCCATTGATCTGATTGGTAAAACCAGTTTGTCAGAATTAGCAAATTTGGTGGCAGAGGCTCAACTGGTGTTAACCAACAACACCTCAACCATGCACATTGCCGACGCAACACAAACTCCAATGGTTGTTTTGTTTGCCGGAACTGAACGGGAATCACAATGGTGTCCTCGTCATGCTCCTGTTCGGTTGCTGCGTCGCCCTACTGTATGTAGCCCCTGCTATGCATTCACTTGTCCCTATAACTTGGAGTGTTTAGACATCCCTCCCGAAACTGTGGTTGCAGCAGCACTGGAGCTTTTAAGAGAAACTAATGCTGTTGTAACAGCTCTCAGGTAGAGGTACTGTAGCTGTTCACAAGTTTGCAATGACCAACGTCCAATGACCAAAACTCAGATCCCATGCTGCGCGTCACCTTAATTGCTGGTACCTATCAACCCGATCGCTGTGGTGTAGCTCACTACACCTCACGCTTACGAGAGGCTTTGGCAGAAGAGGTTGAGTCTATAGTGCTCACTACCCAAGCAGCAGCTCAAGCGGTACAAGATACCCGCGTTCGAGGAGTGGTGCAAGATTGGAGGTTAGCTAGCCTATTGCCATTAGTGCGGACGATTCAAACAACTCCAACTGATATTCTGCATATTCAACATGCAGCAGGCACTTATAGCTTTCAGCGTCCTATTTTTTTGCTGCCGTTAATCCTACGGGCTTTAGGTTATCGTCAACCCATCATTACAACAGTGCATGAGTATGGCTGGTGGGAATGGCAACCCAAAGGCGTTCCACCGAAACTGCTGGAATGGCTAAAGCAATGGGGACAACAGCATCAATGGTGGGATCGAGAGGATGGCTTTTTACTAACGGGTAGTCAGGCAATCATTACCACTAATGTAGAAGCGGAGAGTGCAATTCGCGATCGCCTCCCTCACCTATCCAACCGCCTTTGTCGAATTCCGATCGCCGCTAATGTGGAAGTGACACCCATTGAGCGATCGCTTGCCCGTCAGCTTGTGCGTCAAACCTACGGCTGGTCAGAGGAATCGTTAGTAATTGCTTTTTTCGGCTTTCTACATCCCGTTAAAGGACTGGAAAACTTATTTCTTGCATTCAAACAGATACTAACCACTATTCCTCAGGCGCGACTATTGCTCATCGGTGGAGTAGAGAGCTTAGCTTTACCTCAGGATGAAGCCAAACGCTACTGGGATAAGTTGCAGGCTCAGATCTCGCAGCTAGGACTTGGCAAACAAGTAAAAATGACAGGCTATGTGAGCGAAGCGATCGCCTCTCACTATTTAAGTGGTTCTGATTTGGGCGTGTTACCTTTCAATCACGGTGTCACCCTCAAAAGTGGTTCCCTACTAGCGCTTTTAGCCCATCATTTACCTACTGTCGCGACTTATTCTGACCCACCCGATCCAGAACTTGCTGGGGCAAATATTGTTTGTCCTGTACCATCCCGTGACTCAGATTCTCTCACTGCGGCACTACTGAAGTTAATTGAAAATCCAGATTTGCAGAAACAACTGAGTGTAGCAGGAAGTGAGTTTGTCCGACAGTTTAGTTGGGAGGCGATCGCCCAAAAACATTTGCAGATTTACAAGAATTTACTGGCGCGGCAAATCTAAAGCGTTGGGTTCCGCTCTGCTTCACCCAACCTACACCCATTACTGAATAGGCTTAGATAGCTGTACTGTTCTTCTACTTTCTATTCCTTACTCCAAAGCTCCTCGTCTCACTACAACGGTCAGGGCTAAAAATACGATTAGCATCACTACCAGTGCAAATGCGGCTCCTAGTGGCCAGTTGTAGGACACGCCGAATTGGGAGGAAATCACATTGCCTAACATGATGCCACTGGGACCTCCGATCAAATTGGGAGTAATGAAGTCGCCCATTGTTAGGGCAAATACATTGATTGAACCTGCCAGTAATCCGGGTGTCACCAGCGGTAAAGCAACCTTACGAAAAGTGGTGAGAGGTGGAGCGTTGAGATCTGCTGATGCTTCGAGCAAATCTTTGGGTAGTCGCTCGAAGGCTGTGATTACAGGCAAAATCATGAAAGGTAGCCAGACATGCACAAACGTAAGTGTGGTTGAAAACTGGTTATAAAGGAAAATTTGGCTGGGCTGCTGCAAAATTCCTAAAGAGAGTAGGGCACTGTTGAGAATGCCGTTATACCCAAGGATAATTTTCCAGGCGAAGACTCTCACCAGATAGCTTGACCACAGCGGCAGAATTACTAACAGCGTTAACAACGTGTGATAGCGACCACCGAAACGAGTAATGAAGAAAGCCAGGGGGAGGGCGATCGCCGCATCAATTGCCGTCACCCCCAGCGCAGTCATTACCGTTCTCACAATTACTGTGCGGTATGCTGTATTGCCAAAGATCGTTTGAAAATTGACTAGGCTAAACTCCCGTACGATATCAAACGCTTCTAACCGCCAGAAGCTGTAAGAGATCAGAATGGCGATCGGCACAAAATACAGCAGCGTCATCCACACCAGCGGTGGTAATAGAGTTGCGTAGAGTGCCACTGGTGTACGATCGCGCCGTCTTGGTTGCGCCTCTGAAAACTGGGCTTCTGACGGTTGAGTGATTAACGGTTCTAACTGCGGATTTCGTTCCAAAGCTGCACCCACTTATCGTAATTTTGGACGCTCTGCCACATTTTGATTTCCTCATGCAGCGACAGGTCATCCATAAACAGTTCCTTGGCGCGTTCTGGACCGACTGCTTCAACACCCAATTCCGTTGCGCCAGAATAGCCCGTTACATCCATTACACCTTTCTGACCTTCACCACTGAGGATAAAATCAATCCACTTGTAGGCAGCATCCACGTTGCGAGAGTTTTTAGAAATCATCCAGGAGTCCGTCCAGCCTGTAAGTTCTCCTTTAGGGTTAACAGAACCGACCGGATAATCTGCCTCAATCAGTTGCGTATAGGTGAGTGGCCAGGCATGGGCAAGCACTACTTCACCTGACTGAAACAGGTTTGCCAACTCACCAGCGGTTGCCCAGAATTTACGAATGCTGGGACGCAGTTCCAGTAGCTTATCTTTAACTTCAGCCAGGTCAGCGTCTGTCAGGTCATAGGGGTCTGCCTTGCCCAACCAGAGCGCAACATCGGCGATCGTCATTGGATTGTCGGGAATGGTAATCTGTCCGGCATACTGGGGGTCAAACAGTACGTCCCAAGAAGTGGGCGAAGTTGCTACTTTTTCGGTGTTGTAGAGCAGCACATTTGGACCCCAGGCAAAGGTTACGCCATAGGGCTTGCCATCAAAGCTATTCCAATCACCTTTTTGAAAAGGTGAAAAGATTGAATCGTAGTTTTCGAGTTTGCTAGTGTCAATCGGTCTGACCAATCCAGCTTTGTAGAGCCGCTCGGTGATGTCGCCTGATGCAGAAATCAGGTCATAGGTGCGACCGCCGCCCGTGCGGAACTTAGCAAACATTTCGTCGCTAGACCCGGCATAGGTTGCTTTGATGGCACAACCTGTTTCCTGCTCAAACTTTTGGGCAAAGGAAGCATCGGTATAGCCTTCCCAGACGATTGCCGTCAACGTGCAGCCCGCTGCTTGAGCAGGCTGAGCAGATAGCATTCCACTGGTTAACCCTAATAAACCAATTAAAAATGCGGTAATTAAACGATGCCACATAGGTAACTTGATCCTTCTGCTAAATGTCATAACGGTTAAATCAGACAATATTGAAGTGGACAATGGCATAGTACGTCCGACCTAGATTAAAGGGTACCGTTCTAAATTTTCTGTTACTAATGACATCCTATGAGGTCTTTGCCCCAATCATGGGACAACTGTAAGGTTCTTTAATAGCGATCGCTATAATTTGGTCAGTAAGAACAAGAGATCTCCTATGTACGCTGTCGTGTCTCGCGAAAAAATTCACCTTCCACCGGGCAGTGTGATGCGAATGCCCGGAACCTGGCAAGATTATTGCATTCTGCGAGATAGCCGAGGCGATGGCTCTATTCCCAGAATTAAATATCGCAACGGCGAAATCTTGCTTATGAGTCCCCTTCCTCGTCACGGACGTGAAGCCCATTTGCTTGCTAGAGTTGTGGAAATCTTGCTGGACAGCGAAATTCGCAACTACGAAGCCTTTACCCCGATTACGATGGACATTCCTGAATCGGGAGGCATTGAGCCAGATTACTGCTTTTATATCGATAACTGGCAAGTCGCTGTTGGTAAAGATCGGATTGACTGGCAAGTTGACCCGCCCCCCGATCTGGTAATTGAAATTGATGTCACCACTTATACAGCTGCTGAAGACTACGCGCCATATCGAGTTCCAGAAGTTTGGTTATTTAAAAAGAGTGGCTTAAAGATTTATTACCTGCAAGGGGATGTTTATCAACCCCAATCTGTAAGTCGCTATTTCCCCAATGTTGATCTGCCCATCCTGATTACTCAAGTTCTGCAAGTTGCAGCAGAACAGGGAACTGGGTTTGCTTTGCGGGATTTGCGTCAACAGTTAATGCAGTAGTTTATTTGTTTATTTTACTTGTCACTGTTCCCGACTACCCACTCATTTCTAGCAATGCTGCAGCCGTGCGAACTTTGCCATCGAGAGATGCCTGCTCTCACAGAGCATCACCTAACTCCTCGTCAAAAGACCAAACGCCAGGGGCTAGACCCCAGTCCCACAATTCAAATTTGCTCTGCCTGTCACCGCCAAATCCACACCCTTTATGACAACACTCATTTGGCACTGCACTTAAGCACTTTGGAAAAGCTCAAGCAGGACCCGCAGCTACAAAAATTTTTAGCCTGGGTTCACAAGCAAGACCCTAATAAGCGAGTCAAAATCGACCGAAAACGATAAACCTCACTACTTTCCAATCCTTAAGCCCGTTTTGCGTTACACCAGTAAGTGGTGTTTGGACATTGGCTGAAGCCTGTGAAATTGAACTATAAACGCTTAGGACTCCTGTTACTGGCAATCCTGCTGGTTGTTTCGTCTTGGTTAGGAATCGCGATTGCTCGATCGGGATTAGAGGTGCGATCGCTCCAAAAGGAGGGAGTTCCTCTGCTATACATTGCCCCTCAAGGCGCGAAGGCAGTCCCAGGAGTTCTAGTTGCCCATGGGTTTGCGGGTTCCAAACAGTTAATGTTGGGTTATGGGCACGTACTGGCTCGTGCAGGCTATGCGGTAATGCTGTGGGATTTTGACGGGCATGGGGCGAATCCCGCTCGCTTACAGCAGTATGAGTTGCAGAACAACCTGGATGTTGCTTTGCAAGCTCTATTAGAACAACCTCAGGTTGACCCAGACCGTTTAGCATTGCTGGGGCACTCGATGGGTAGCGGAATTGTGATGACGGCTGGCGTTCGTAGCCCTGATCGCTTTGCTGCAACCGTTGCCGTTTCCCCAACTGGGGCAAATGTGACGCCTCAAGCTCCCCAGAATCTCCAGTTGCAGGCAGGGGGTGGAGAGGGAAGATTTATTGGCAATGCCGAACGGCTGCTAGCACAGGCAGGAGGAGAAAACGCGAACTTAGCAGCAGGACAGGGACGAGAACTGGTTGTCATTCCTGGTGTCGAGCACATCACCATTCTGTTTAGTGATGGTAGTCATCAGGCAGCGCTGGAGTGGCTTGACGCTACGTTTGGGAGAACCCAAGAGAGCCAGTACAGCGATCGCCGTATGGCTTGGTATGGTCTACATCTACTGGGTTGGTTAGTGGGGTTGGCAGCAATTTTGCCCCTCCTGACTCAATCAGAAACCATTGCCTTGAAAATAGCCCCCGTTCGAAGATGGGCAGGATTAATCGCCGCGCCATTGGTAGCAACCGCAGGATTAGTGTTGCTGAGCCAGCGGTTTGACCTCCAGGATTTGGGTGGGGTTCAAGTTGGTGGAGCAGTTGGCGTCTGGTTTTTGATTGCCGGGTTAACCTGGTTGGGAGTGCTGGCAAGGCTGCCTCGTCCGACCCTTCGTACTGTTGGACTGGGAATTGTGCTGTTTGTCATCCTCTGGGTTGCCTTTGGTGCAATGGCGCAGGTGGTCTGGCTTCAATGGTGGCTCATTCCAATTCGCTTGAGAGTATGGTTGCCGGTGGCGATCGCTTGTTTCCCGTGGTTTCTGGCATCTGGAATGGTGCAGGAGAATATTGGAGTCGGCAAACGCATCCTCTGGTGGTTGGGACAAAGCGTTGTCCTGATTGGTGGCTTTGTCCTAACGCTCAACTTTTTACCTCAATTAGGATTTATGTTTTTGCTTTTGCCGTTGTTCCCACCACTGATGGGGATTTTGTCTCTGGTGGCAGGTTTGTTGAATCGAGCATGGATCTACGCGATCGGCTCTGCTCTATTTTTTGGCTGGTTGCTGGCAGCAGGTTTCCCGCTCTCGGCTTGACCCGTGTACCCTGAAGTTCTCCCTTCAGAACCAGTTGCTCTCTCATAGATTTGGCTACAGTAAGGAGGTTGTTTCTGTCTGAGCAATGCAGTCTCTATCTGTATTTGTTGTCCTTCTGTCCCTGCTACAGGGCTGTGTCTACGCTCAGCCTTCCATTTCTATGAGTGATTCCTCTAACCTTTCTAATTCCCACCCCTCAGAGATGGACAGTGTTGCCGCACCCTCTGATCATTCACAGTCAGTCGAATTTAATTTGAGTGACTATCAATGGCAACACCGCATCTTGCTGGTCTTTGCACCTTCAATTGGTTCATCTGATTATCAACAACAGATGCAAGCATGGCAGGCAGACGTAGCAGGGACAGATGAGCGCGACCTCAAGTTGGTGCAGGTTTGGGAAACTGGAGAGAGCCAAGTCAATGGGCAACCGATTAGTTCAGCATCGGTAGAAAGGCTTAGACAGCAGTTTGAGATTACCCCTGAAGAGTTCGCGGTAATTTTAGTTGGTAAAGATGGTACGGAGAAGCAACGGAGCCAAACTCCGATTGATTTGGCGGTGCTATTTCGCACCATTGATGCGATGCCAATGCGCCAGCAAGAAATGCGCTCTCAACAGTAGTTTGAAGCAGAGCGATCGCCGCCCGTGCGGGGGTCGGTAAAACAACGATCCATCGGCGCTACGGCAGCAAACTAATTCTTCGCTAACCTAATCCCTTTGCTGAATCGCTGCCCAAATGAATGCGATCGCCTCTTTGGTGTGTTCTTCTATCATTTCTGGGCTGAGCCGATCGATCTCTGGAGTAAGATGCCGCCAATTCTCATGAACTGTGAAATAGAAGAGACAAATACTCAAGATATAGGTCAAGGTGAGAAATGGCTTGAGTGGGCGAAAGGAACCGTCTTTCATGCCTCGTTCTAGAACTTTCAATAGATACTCGTGAAGTGTCAATACATTGCACTCTTTAAAGTATGCACCCTGATTTTGGCTCGACTCCTGAAACCACAGCATTTGTCGTTGAGGGTTCGCGGCTTCGTTGGAGATTGCAATGCGAATGATTTGCTTCAGAGCCTCTTCAGGAGATAGAGCATCAAAATCGTGTTGTGCCAGTATTTCTTGAACCTCATCTACAGGGCGCTGGAGAACAGCTTTGTAGAGATTCTCTTTGTTCTCAAAGTAATAGTGCAATGTTGCAGAAGTAACCTGGGCAACTTGGGCGATCGCGCTCATGCGGGCCCCTTTTAAGCCGTGGTGGGCAAACTCCTGCTCGGCAGCATCCAGAATTTGCTGTTGTGTTGCCGCTGCATCTCGCACGGGACGCACTGATTTTGCTGCTCGTTTCCCCAATCGACTCACGACCCCAATCACTCTTCTACCAGAGCCATCTTAGCAGAGACTAGACATCGCAGAATTGACGAACTAGCAAGCTCTTGATAAGCTTACTAATTAATTAGTAAGTTAAAGTTTTAAGATTATGGAGCAATTACAGGGTTCTCCCTGGCTAATGGCACATCGCTCAATGCTGAAGCCGAATCAGCCCCGAAAGTTTTCCCTGTTAGGTCGAGATTACGTGCTCTGGAAAGATTCACAAGGCAAAATTACTGCTTTACCTAACGCCTGTCCTCACATGGGCGCAATGCTTTCGGAAGGTTGGTGTGTAACTCAATGTGATGGTAGTAGTACGATCGCCTGTCCATTTCATGCTCTAGAGTTTGATCACCAGGGCTGTACTGTATTACCCGGTTCCAACAGGCAAACGAAATCCTTGCTGTCACCACTTGAATTGATTGTTCAGGGGGATTTGATCTGGAGCTATGGTGGCTATGAGCCAAAGATTCCAATTCCTAATTTGATGAATGCGATCGCCACTGAGTATGACTTCATTGGGGTCACAGGTGAACGCAGCATTCCCACTGACATTCTGAGTTTGCTGCTGAATATGCACGACTACAACCATCAGAACGGCACGCATCGGGAGCTATTTGAAATTGAGGAGGTTCAGGTCAAGCAATTCATTGATGAAGGGTTACATTCTCACGCTTATCTGGCTCAACCCAGGAAACAACCAACATGGCGGGAGATTCTCAGAAATCCGGCACAATTGGCATTACCAAAAGTTCTGGAAGCGCATCTGGAAAATTACTTTCCGTTTATGGGGGTGATGCATGGCGACAACAAAATTCTGAGTTTAAAGGAATGCCACCTGGCTGCCTGACAGAAGTAGGTGAAACCCAGCAGACACAAGGGAATTGGCGAAGAAGGTAGAGAGTCATGAGAGGCTAGAGTTACCACACAACAGCCCAAAATCATGACACCCTCTACCCATTTGTATGGTCAACTATTCGACCAGT
>JACJOC010000094.1 GCA_014695345.1 Cyanobacteria bacterium FACHB-471 | reverse complement strand
GTCTCTATCTTCTAGAAGGAACCCCCGCCTATTTGTCGCCAGAGCAAACCGGACGAATGAACCGGATGCTCGACTATCGCGCTGATTTCTACTCACTGGGTGCAACCTTCTACAAACTGTTGACGGGACAATTGCCGTTTCCCACCCGTGATCTCCTGGAACTCGTTCACTGTCACATTGCTACACCGCCGATTCCCCCACATGAATTGAATGCCACGATCCCCCAACCTGTTTCAAACCTGATTATGAAACTGATGGCAAAAAATGCAGAGGATCGTTATCAAAGTGCCTGGGGCATCAAAGCAGATCTAGAGCGCTGTGCCCAACAACTGGCAGAAACGGGTCAGATTAACACCATATCGTTGGGACTGCAAGATGTTTCCGAGCAGTTCCGCATTCCTCAAAAACTGTATGGGCGAGAAGCGGAGATCGAAGCATTATGGGTAGCGTTTGACAGAGTGACGGGGAATCGGGAATCGGGAGCCGGAAATCGGGAAAAACACCCTACACCCTCATGCAGTGAAATGATGCTGGTCTCTGGTTATTCTGGCATTGGCAAAACGGCATTGGTGCAGGAACTCCATAAACCGATCACCGCAAAGCACGGCTATTTTATCTCTGGCAAATTTGACCAATTTGGGCGCAATATTCCCTACAGCGCGATTGTCGATGCCCTGCAAAAGTTGGTGCAGCAACTCTTGGGCGAACCCAATGAACAGGTGGAAGTATGGCGATCGCGTCTACTCAGTGCTTTAGGAAACAATGGGCAAATCATCATTGATGTCATTCCCGAAGTTGAGTTCATTATTGGTAAGCAGCCACCTGTGCCCAAAGTTGGAGCAACAGAAGCACAGAATCGCTTCAATCTCACGTTTCAAAGGTTTGTGCGGGCGTTTTGTGCAAAAGAGCATCCCCTAGTCATTTTTTTAGACGATCTACAGTGGATCGATTCTGCGACGTTGAAGTTAATTGAACTCATCTTACTTGATGAGCAAATCCAGTATCTGTTTTTGATCGGAGCCTACCGAGATCATGAAGTGTCTCCAACGCATTCATTAATTTTGATGCTGGAGAGCTTGCGAAAGCAGGGAGCAGAGCTTCAAGAAATTACCCTGACTCCTTTAACGTTGGAACCGTTGACTCAACTGGTGGCTGAGACATTACATCGCAATCCTGATACTGATACCGTTCGTTCCTTAGCCCAAGCTGTGTCACGTAAAACCGAGGGCAACCCTTTCTTTGTGGGTGAATTTTTGAAGCTGCTGTATGGCGAAAACCTGTTGACCTTTGATGCCCAACAGTTGAGTTGGCAGTGGAACCTGGCTGAGATTGAAGCTCAAGATATCACCGATAATGTGGTGGAGTTACTGCTGCGTCAGTTGCAGAAATTGCCGGAAGCAACACAGCAAAATCTCTGCATCGCGGCTTGTGTCGGGGCTGAATTTGATTTAGAGACGTTGGCGTTTAGCGCAGAGCGCAACTCCGAAGGAACCGTTTGCAAAAAATCACCGAAAGCAATTTTCCAGGATCTACTAGCAGCAATACAAGCGGGATTAATTCAACCTCTGTCTGACTTGGACGAAGGTTTGTTGGTTCAAGAGTATAAGTTTCTGCACGATCGCGTGCAGCAAGCGGCTGATGCTTTGATTGATGAATCGCAGAAACAGGTTGTTCATCTTCAAATCGGTCGCAATTTGCTCGAAAAAACTTCACCAGAGCAACGATCCGATCGGTTGTTTGAAATCATTGATCATCTCAATCAGGGAATTGAGCTAGTCACTGCTCGAGCAGAACGAACTGAAATTGCTAGATTGAATTTAAGGGCAGGTCAGAAAGCAAAGGCAGCAACGGCTTATGAAGCAGCTTTTAAGTATTTCACGACAGGGATTCAACTCCTCAATTCAGAGAGTTGGCAGAGTGAGTATGATCTCACCTTAGCGTTGTACTCAGAAGCAGCAGAAGCGGCGTATCTCCAGGGTCGCTTTGATGAGATGGAACAGTTGGTAGAAGTGGTACTCGCTCGTGCCAAAACAGTGGTTGACAAAGTGCAGGTTTACGATAGCAGAATTCAAGGATATTTGTCACAGGGCAACCTGAAAGAAACACTCAAAACTGGATTGGAAGCGTTAAAGCTCTTGGGAATAGATTTAATAGAAAATCCAAGTCGGGCAGATATTCAAAGGGAATTGGAGTCAACGGCTGCATTACTCGCTGAACGAGAAATCGAAGACTTGAGTAATTTACCAGAGATTGCTGCACCAGAACCACTGGCAGCTATAACAATCCTATCGAATATAGGGTCTGCTGCATTTATAACGTTACCAGCACTGTGGATATTGATTATATGCAAAACGGTAAGTTTATCAATCACCTACGGTAATGCTATCTGGTCACCGATGTATTATGCTGCCTACGGATTTGTTCTATGTGGAGTTGTTCAAGACATTGAACTCGGCTATAAATTTGGTCAATTGGCTCTTACCTCGGCAGAACGATTGAATAACAAAAGAGGCAAGGCTAGAACCCTAAGGTTTTCGGGTACCCATATCATGCAATGGAAGGTGCATCTTAGGAACATAATACCAATGCTGGCTGATGCCTATCAAAGTGGAGTGGAAACTGGAGACTTTGAATGTGCTGGTTATGCTGCCTATAACGTATGCTATAACTCGTTTTCTGCTGGAGAGGAACTCACCCAACTGGAACAAAAAACAGCAACCTATAGCAAAGCGATTAATCAAATCAGACGGAAAAGCCCCTCGAATTGGCTTGCAATAGTGTGGCAGACCATTCTTAATTTGTTAGATAGGTCTGAGAATCCCAGTCGCTTAGTTGGTCGGGTGTGTGATGAAGAGGAGGCGTTATCACACGCTATTGCAGTTAAAGATAGAACTGTAATTCAAATAGTCTATTTACACAAAGTCATGTTGTGTTATCTATTTGAAGAACACCATCAAGCTGTACAGACTGCTGTTTTGGCAAGGCAACATTTTGAAGAGGTGTCAGCAATAATAAGTCTACCTGTATTCTGTTTCTATCATTCTCTGGCGCTTTTGAGCCTATCGCTCGATGCTTCAAACTCTGAAAAAGTAGCTTGGCTAAACTGTGTTAATACCAATCAAGAAAAAATGCAGAAATGGGCAGAACACGCCCCAATGAATTATTTACATAAATTTTATCTAGTCGAGGCAGAGAAAGCGCGAGTCTTAGGGCAATTTTTTGAGGCTGAAGAGTTTTATGAACGAGCGATTCAAGGAGCCAGAGAAAATGAGTATATTCAGGAAGAAGCATTAGCTTATGAATTAGCGGCTAAACATTATCTAGCGCGAGGTCGAGAAAAATTTGCCCAGCTCTACATGAAAGAAGCACACTACTGCTATGAAAGATGGGGAGCGATGGCAAAAGTCAAAGATTTAGAAACTCGCTACCCGCAGTTCTTTTCTCAATCACCGGTTGTGACCTACACGCCAATCCATACAACTTCTGGAACTACTTCTGCTCGCTTAGACAGCGCGATCGATTTGGCTGCGGTAATGAAAGCAGCTCAAGCTCTTTCAGAAATCATCCATCTCGATCAATTGATCGCCACGTTAATGCAGGTGGTGATAGAAAATGCCGGAGCCGAAACAGGCGCTCTAGTGCTCCTAGAAGACGATCAACTCACTGTGGTGGCTCGGTGCAGTGGGAGTAGACAGTGCAACCTGGAAAAGATCGCTGTTACTGACTGTGCAACGATTCCTGTCCCCGTCATTTACTCAGTAGAACGTACTCAAGAAACTCTGGTGTTTGATGATGCAGTCAGCGAACCATCTTTTTTGACTGATCCTCATATTCAACACCAACAGACGCGATCGCTCCTTTGTATGCCAATTCTCAAGCAAAGTCAACTGATTGGCATCCTTTATTTGGAGAACAATCTCAGTACCGGAGTGTTTACCCGCGATCGCTTACAAGTCCTCAAACTGTTGATGGCTCAGGCAGCAATTTCACTAGAGAATGCTCGGCTATATAAACAGTTAGCAAACTATACCGAAACATTGGAAAGGAAGGTAGAAGAGCGAACTCAATCCCTACAGCAGGAAATTGCTGAACGTCTACAGACCGAAGCCGCATTGAGACAAAGTGAAGCGAATTATCGCAACCTGCTACAAACCGCGAATTCCGTTATCATTCGCTATGACACGCAAGGACGAATTCACTACATCAACGATTATGGAGTGAAATTGTTGGGCTATGAAGAACATCAGATTTTAGGGCGAACCCTATTTGAAACCATCATTCCAGACATCGAAACCTCTGGACGCGATATGAGACCCATGGTCCATGATTTACTTCGCAATCCTCAATCGTACCCGCAAAGCGAGGGTGAAAACCTGTGTCGAGACGGTCGACGAGTTTGGATGTCCTGGTCGAATCAAGCCATCTTCAATGAACAGGGAGAGGTCGTTGAAATCTTATCGGTGGGCAATGACACCACCCAGCGTAAACAAGCAGAAGAGGCTCTACAACGCAGTGAAGCTAAATTCCGAGCTATCTTTGCAAACTCCCAGGTTGGCATCTACCGCACCCGCATTGGTGATGGGTTAATTCTCAATGCCAATCAATGCTTTGCCAATCTGTATGGCTTTGACTCACCCGAGGAGATCATTGGGATTGAACACACCGCAGGCTACTATGTCAATCCCAGCGATCGCCAACAATTCCTTGAGTTGCTGAAGCGGGATGGGGAAGTGCGAAACTTTGAAGCCCA
>JACJOC010000093.1 GCA_014695345.1 Cyanobacteria bacterium FACHB-471 | reverse complement strand
ATGGAAGTGATGCACGAGCGCAATGCTCACAACTTCCCGCTCGACCTTGCTTCTGTGAAGGCTCCTAGCATTGTTGGCTAGACTCTAGTCACAGCTCAAGCAAAAGCGCTCCCAAAAGGGGGCGCTTTTTGCATTGGGGCTGGCTGATGACTGAAAACTAATGATTGCTCTGGTTTTCACTCAAAATCACCAGTTTTCGGCGTTTTTGGCGATCGCCCTTGACCATTCGCGACGGAGTATGTCATGCTCCACTGCGGGGATCAAAGACAAAGATAAAGAATGAATGAAGCGTCGTATACCTAAACGCTATGTTGTGCTAATATCCTGCACCGACAAAGCGCCCATTACCTTCTCATTTCATCCGTTGGCGGTAATTGTTCCGCTAGCGATCGCCATCGTCACCCCTATTGCTTGGGTAGGCATGACGCTGTATTCCCACTCCCAACGCAATTTGATGCTGACTGAAGAAGCCGCAGATGTCCTACAGCAGCTAAACGCATTAGATGCAGAAGTAAAAAACTTGCGTGAACGGGCAGGCTTGCCTCGCACTGAGTTCGCTCCAACGGAAGCAGATCCGAAGTCCAGTCCACAAGGGGGGACTGGAACGCCTGTCGAGGCAGAAGAACTTTTAGAGACAGCAAACAGCCGCCTGCCTGCTCTCTCCGCCGATTTGAAGCAAGAAATTGAGCCAGCTTTAGAAAATACCTTGCTCCGTGAAGCGGCTCGTCCAACAGGCATTCCTCTGAAAGTTACGACTGAAATTTCTTCTCCATTTGGGCTGCGCCGAAACCCGTTTGGGCGACGCAGCTTTGAGTTTCACCAGGGATTAGATTTTACAGGTGCTTACGGTTCTCCGGTTCACGTCACTGCGCCTGGAACAGTGGAGAAAGCAGAGTGGTCTGGAGGGTACGGCTACCATGTGGTCGTCAATCATGGGTATGGTTATCGCACCATATACGCCCACCTTTCTAAACTGGAGGTGTCTCAGGGAGCACAGGTCAACAATGACCAAATTGTTGGATATTTAGGCAGCACAGGCCGCTCTAGTGGACCGCATCTACATTACTCGGTTTACCGCAATGGTACAGTGGTAGACCCCCAGGGTTACTTAGATTAAACTCATTGACATTTACATTGGGGATAGAGCGATGTTCAGGCGCAAGCGGGCGAATGCGTTGACCTACATCAGCGCCACGAGCGAGTTTCAAGGCAACTTGAATGTAGAGGGAAATCTGCGCGTGGATGGCATTATTCATGGCACGGTTGAAGTCAGGGGCGACATGGAAATTTCTTCAACCGGCTTGGTTGAAGGTCCTGAATTGCGGGCGCATAACATTGTGGTACATGGGGTGATTAAAGCCCACGTGGTAGCAGAGGGCAGGTTGACGCTGAGCCGCACTGCTCGACTTGAAGGGGATGTAACCGCCAGCTCTCTCGACATTGAGGCTGGCGCATTTTATGTGGGGCACATTGCTACCAGCGATGTCAAAGCATTGCCTGTCGGCGCAGAAAAATTCCCTGAGTTGGTGGGGCGAGAGGAAGAGTAATTGCGTTCAGGACTCATTTTTCGATAGGTTAGGACGGTATACTCTTCGACTGTCCTTTCCCAAATTATGGGTAACACCTTTGGTCAACTGTTTCGCGTCACGTCCTTTGGGGAATCTCATGGGGGAGGCGTGGGTGTCGTGGTAGATGGCTGCCCACCGCGACTGGAAATTTCTGCTGAGGAGATTCAGGTTGACCTGGATCGTCGCCGTCCTGGTCAAAGCAAGATCACGACCCCTCGGAAAGAGTCAGACACTTGCGAGATCTTATCGGGCGTGTTTGAGGGCAAAACGCTGGGAACGCCGATCGCCATCTTGGTTCGCAATAAGGATGCGCGTTCTCAGGACTACGACGAAATGGCGCAGAAGTACCGTCCGTCTCATGCGGACGCAACCTATGACGCAAAGTACGGGATTCGCAATTGGCAGGGCGGTGGGCGATCTTCGGCGCGGGAAACGATTGGGCGAGTCGCGGCAGGGGCGATCGCCAAAAAAATTCTGCGTCAGGTCGCGGGTGTTGAGATCATTGGCTATGTCAATCGGATCAAGGATTTAGAAGGAGTCGTTGATCCCGACACTGTGACGCTGGAGCAGGTTGAAAGCAATATCGTTCGCTGCCCTGATCAGGACTGTGCTGAACGAATGATCGATCTGATCGAGCAAATTGGGCGATCGGGCGACTCGATTGGTGGTGTCGTTGAATGTGTTGCCCGCAATGTTCCTAAAGGGTTGGGAATGCCCGTATTTGATAAGCTAGAGGCAGATTTAGCAAAAGGCGTAATGTCTCTGCCTGCTAGCAAAGGGTTTGAAATCGGTTCGGGATTTGCCGGAACCCTGATGACGGGTAGCGAACACAACGACGAATTTTACACCGACGAAGACGGGCAGATTCGCACTCGCACAAATCGCTCTGGGGGTACTCAGGGCGGCATTTCTAACGGGGAGAATATTATCTTGCGGGTTGCCTTCAAGCCCACCGCAACGATTCGTAAAGAGCAGCGCACCGTCACGACAGACGGGGAAGAAACCCTTTTGGCGGCAAAAGGGCGACATGATCCCTGTGTATTACCTAGAGCTGTGCCGATGGTCGAAGCGATGGTTGCCTTGGTGCTGTGTGACCATCTGTTGCGCCAACAGGGGCAGTGTGGAGTTTTGTAGTAGCGTTTCAAGGATCTGACCGATGGCAATGACGGCTTCAACGATGCTGAGCCTGGGCACTTTGGCCCCCGCTTTTCAACTGCCAGATGTGGTGTCGGGTGAAACGATTTCACTGGAAACGTTTGCAAGTAAGCAAGCGTTGCTGGTTATGTTTATCTGTCAGCACTGCCCGTTTGTTAAACACGTCAAAGCAGAACTTGGCAAGCTAGGGCAAGACTACCAGGACAAAAACGTTGGCATCGTTGCGATTAGCGCTAATGATGTGGAGAATTATCCAAATGATTCTCCTAAGCATCTCAAAGCAATGGCCGCAGAGTCGGGCTTTATTTTCCCGGTTTGCTATGACGAAAGCCAGGAGGTGGCAAAAGCTTACACTGCGGCCTGTACGCCTGATTTTTTCTTGTTTGATGGCGATCGCCACCTGGTTTACCGGGGTCAGCTAGACGACAGCCGCCCTGGGAATAGTAAGCCTGCTGATGGGAGTGATTTACGCGCTGTCCTAGATGCATTGTTAGCAAACCAGCCCATCGATTCTGATCAAAAACCTAGCATTGGCTGCAACATTAAATGGAAACTTGGTAAAGCACCCAGCTATTACGTTTAAGCGGCTTGGAAGACTTGCTCCAGCGTTAGCCCTAGAATTGAGCTGGTTTCCTCTGCTGTAAAGCCGTGCTGAAGCATGATTGGAACCGCTTCTAGTTTGTCTTGTAAACGATTTTCTGCTTGCCGTTCTGCCAAGACTTTTTGGTAGAACCGATTTTGTTTCAATTCACTGAGTTCAAACATATTGCTAGCACGGGTTGAATGTAAATTTCCGTTACATCGAGAGCTGGTTTAATTCGGCAATCTGCCCTCGCTGCTTCCTAATTGATCGCTAATTTATAGTACATCTGTTCTAATTTTTAGGACAAGGGCAGTGAGAAATAATTTGGGTTATGAAATCGCAACAATTGCCTGAACTGCAGCATCTAGTCCAAACCAATTTTGGATAGCGTAATAGAATAAAGCGTTAAGTCTAACGCTTGACGTTAGCTTCGCTAGTTTCGCTTTAATTTCAACGGCACGAGAGTTGAGGCACCGGTCCATCCTGAGGTGCTTGCTCTGACTGTTCACCAAGATTTCCAGGCTCAGGACTTAGAGCCAAAAGCTTTCGCATCAACCGCTCTTTATCGTTACAACTTCCTATGACTTCCTCAATTCGTTTCCTCATGTGTTCGGCTCATCATTATGAGGTGGACTATGTGATCAACCCCTGGATGGAGGGGAATATTCACAAGTCCTCTCGCGATCGCGCCTTAGAACAATGGCAGCAGCTTTACAATGTCCTGACTCAGCACGCCACCGTCGATCTGGTCAAACCGCAGATTGGTGTACCTGACATGGTGTTTACGGCAAACGCAGGACTGGTTTTGGGTGATACAGTCGTGCTGAGCCGTTTCTTCCACAAAGAGCGTCAGGGCGAAGAGCCATTCTTTAAGCAGTGGTTTGAGGAACAGGGATATACCGTTCACGAGTTGCCCAAAGACTTGCCGTTTGAGGGTGCTGGAGATGCTTTGCTTGACCGCGAGGGGCGCTGGCTATGGGCTGGCTATGGCTTCCGCTCGGAGTTGGATTCTCATCCTTACCTGGCAAAGTGGCTAGATATTGAAGTGGTATCGCTGCGGCTGATGGACGAGCGCTTCTATCATCTTGATACCTGCTTTTGCCCGCTTACAGATGGCTATTTGCTCTATTATCCACCTGCTTTTGATGCCTACTCAAATCGTTTGATTGAGATGCGAGTGCCAGAGGCAAAACGAATTGCCGTTGAGGAAGCAGACGCAGTTAATTTCGCCTGCAACGCGGTCAACATCGATCGCACGATCGTCATGAACATCGCTAGCGATTCCCTGAAAGATCGTCTGGCAAAGGTCGGCTTTGAGGTGCTTGAAACGCCCCTGACCGAATTTCTGAAGGCAGGTGGAGCCGCAAAATGTTTGACGTTACGGGTGACGGAGCCAGTGGAGCCTGCGGTTCATGCTAGCGCTGCGGTTGAGAGCCGGACGATTCGCCTGGAAGGACATTTGCTCGATTCGGGTTTAATTAACCGTGCCCTGGATCTCGTTGTGGAAGGAGGCGGTAGTTTCCAGGTGTTAAATTTTGACCTGGGTGAACAGCGGCAAAGCACTTCCTCGGCGGAGGTGAAGGTGTCTGCCCCCAGCCATGACGTGATGGAAAAAATCATGTCTCAGTTGATCGACATTGGCGCTTTGACGCTGCCTCAAGAGGCGTGCGATGTCCGTTTGGAAGCTGTGCCGCAGGTGGGAGTGGCTCCCGATGATTTTTATGTCACCACGATTTACCCCACTGAGGTGAGGGTGAATGGGGAATGGGTCAAGGTAGAAGGTCAGCGAATGGATGGGGCGATCGCCATCACTTCCACTGCCGGAGGTTTTGTTGCCCGCTGCAAACTGCTGCGCGATCTCCAGCTTGAAGATCAAGTTGTGGTTGGGGTAGAGGGCATTCGCACAATTCGCAAACCCGAATCGCGAGATCAGCGGGCTACCCAAGAGTTTAGCTTTATGGGAGCGGGCGTTTCGAGCGAACGTCGAGTAGAGCTAGTGGTCGAGCAAATCGCCTGGGAACTGCGTAAGATTCGTGATCAGGGCGGCAAAGTTGCGGTTACGGCGGGACCTGTGGTCATTCATACCGGCGGCGGGGAGCATTTATCTCGGCTGATTCGAGAGGGCTATGTGCAGGCGTTGCTGGGTGGAAATGCGATCGCCGTCCACGATATTGAGCAGTCGCTAATGGGCACTTCGTTAGGCATGGACATGAAGCGAGGCGTTTCTGTGCGCGGCGGGCACCGTCATCACCTTAAGGCGATTAATACGATCCGTCGCTGTGGCAGCATTGCTCAGGCGGTCGAACAGGGCATTCTCACCAACGGCATCTTCTACGAATGCGTCCGTAAAGGCGTGCCCTTCTCTCTGGCAGGCTCTATCCGAGATGATGGTCCGTTACCCGATACCAAAATGGACTTGCTCGAAGCTCAGGCAGATTATGCTCGGCTGATCGAAGGGGCAGACCTGATCTTGATGCTGTCATCCATGCTGCATTCGATCGGTGTAGGCAACATGACCCCTGCCGGAGTCAAGCTGGTTTGCGTAGACATCAACCCAGCCGTTGTGACAAAGCTGAGCGATCGCGGCTCCGTTGAGTCTGTCGGTGTGGTAACAGATGTAGGCTTATTCCTGAGTCTGCTGGTGCAGCAGTTGAGCAAGCTGACAAGTCCTTATCAGGCTGCATGATGTTGAGGGTGATTTAGCGTGAAGGCACTGGCGCAACAGCTACGGTGCCTTCATGCAGTTTGTAAAACCTTTGTGTAAATGTGAGTGCAGGGGAGTCACATTTACACAAAGGTTAATGAATTTGAGAATTAGGGATGGGTTGGGCACACTGGAGGAAACTCGATAAGAGGCAGAGCGTTGAGCATCTTCAAGACAATCTGGCAAAGGCTCAAGAATGCGTTTCTCAGTCTCCAAACCTACGATGTACTCAGTCCTGACTTTAAGCAGCGGCGACAGGTCAACCGAATGTTGCGCAGTCGTCCTGCTCCGAATTTGAATAAGTGGTTTAACTCTTACTATCAGCCCATCGGCATCGCTCCGTCCGTTGCGGCTTTTGCCTACAGCTATTTAGAAAAATATTCTGGACTGAGAATTGCTAGAGTGCTTCCAAGCGATCGCCTGGAAGCTGATTTGCACTGGACAGAAGTTTGCTGGTTTGATTGGGAAAACAGGCTGTGCGAAGACTTTTGGCACTGTTTTGGCGCTGACCTCAGCGATCACCTGGAGGACTTTAACCCCTATACCGTCGCTGATCTGCTTGAATTCCTGAATTGCCAACTTCCTCAAAATAGCCGATTCCGTAAGGATAACAAGAGCGACAACATCCGGCTTTAATGCAAAAAGTTTGCAAAAGGTCAGTTTTTGCCATATCTTGTTAACAGTAGTTGCATATTATTCTCAATAAATAGCCTTAGGAAAACTTCATTAGAGTCTCTCATACTTCCAATCAGAAATGATTATTAGTTCGATTGGTTCCGATAAGGACGAGACAAGCCTTGTCCGTACTGCCCTCAAGGCACTTCCGAAAAGTATCCATAAACTTCTGAAGTCGTTTATTACCAAAGTATTGACTCAACCAGGGTCTTGATCCCCAATACCCTTTGTCAGAGCTATTGAGCTTAGCCTGACCGTTTATTGTGAGCAAATTTATCTAGGAATCTATTGCATTTAGTTTGAATCAGAATCAATGAATTCATCTTCTCCTAATTCCGAAACTGGACAATTGGTCTCTATTCCCCGAAGCGATCGCTGGCAGGTTTACGCCCGGCTTCAAGAACTCGACATTCCCTGTACCTGTCTTGGCGACGGTAGCTTTCAAGCCAAAATTGACACTCCCCTTGCAGCTTTGCAGCTTTGGAGCGTGATTTATCAGGTCACGTCTTCTCGCCATCAGCTAATTGGGCAGCTAGAGCGCTGCTGGCAATACTAGGTCGGCGGCTACGAAAGAATCCAGCGTTTGAGCATTTCTTGCTTCGCTCCGTACAGAAGAATTAAATCAGGTTAGTTATGAGCAGAACAGCAGATTTTCAGGTAGAAGGACGATTTTTAGGCTTGATTCTTAAAGACGGTTACAAGCCAAAAGCAATCAGGCTAGCTACAGCAACGGGCGAATATCCGATCAAGCTGGCAAAAGAAATCCGATTTTCTCTACCGAAAACGCTAACTCCAGGTGAATGGATCCGTGTGATTGGAATTCAGAAGCTGGACTACAAAGAGGGAACCGTTAAGCTCAAGGCTTATCAGGTCGTTCCTGTAGCCCCTAGTCAGGCTGCGATCGCCATTCCCCCCGTTCAATCTGCTGCTCCAGTTTCTCAGTCCTCAACGCCTGCTCCATCTGCAACTGCAAGCTCTAAAAATCCCTGTATTCTCGTTTGTCAAAAGTCAGACTGCTGTAAGCGGGGTGGTCGGGCGGTTTCTCAAGCGCTAGAGCAAGCGTTGAGCGATCGCGACCTAGCAGATCAGGTCACCATCAAAGGTACGGGCTGCATGAAGCAATGTAAAGCTGGCCCAAATATCGTCATGCCTGACAAAACTCGCTATTCTCGGATTCGTCCGCAAGATATTCCAGATTTGGTGGATAAGCATTTTGCGGCGATCGCAGACTAAAAGCATTGCCTTAGCATCAAAAATTTCTACACTGCACCTGCTTGAATCATCTGAATAGCCCTCTCAAGGCACTGACTGCCGCCATTCGCACATTCAGGAATCTCAACGTCTGGTGGAACTCCTACCCCCTCAATTGTCAGCCCTTTAGGTGAGATGACTTGAACCGTAGGAGCAATCAACGCAAAGCCTTCCCATCTCAACCTAAAAGCGTCACCTCCCAGTAGTGCGCCCATTGTGCGAACTCCCAATATCCTGGCAGAACCGTGATCTTTGACGACCCCTGCAAACAAGTCACAGGCTGAACCACAGCGGTCGTCGATTAGAACAAAGTGCGGTCTTGGATCTTGCTGAGCTTCTAGCCGAGTGCGCCACTCAACGTAAGGGTGTTCTTCTCCGAGAGCAATATCTGCTTCTGCTTCCACATTGTCCGCGTCGTCAAAGTAGCCTCGAAAAACATAAGGTTCCTCCATCTGTAACCCTTCACGGGTTCTGTCCCACCAAAGCACTTTGTCAGCACCAACAATGTCTTCAACTGCATAGCTAACGCTCGATCCGTAGCCTCCTTCATTTCCACGCACGTCAATTAGAATCACTTTGGCTTGAGCAAGTTGAGCTTTTGCCTGGTCCAATTGAGCCTTGGTAATCAGGGGAACGATAAAACTTTTGACTCGCAGAATTCCAATTTTGCCCCTCACCTCGGCTGAAACGCTTGGCTCGGGGGTAGCAGCATCTGGTAAAGGTTTTTGCTCGAAGATGCGAAACAACCGTTCTCCTTCGGTCGGATCTAACAGTCGTACGTGGGAAACTGCCAGTCGATTAAGCTGTTCGTTAATCCGTGCAGCCAGTTCTGCTCTAGTCCAGTTTGGTTTGGCTTCAGCTTCGGCTAACAGTTCGCTCAAATGCTGCTCGCGTTCTGCTTTCTTGAATGCGGGATCAAAGATTTCGCGATCGAGGGTTTGGTAAACATTCTCAATGAATAGCTTTGCTTCCGAGGAAGAAATGATATCCGTATCTTCTAGAGCCGAGGAGGTGAACCAATCTAGCGAAACTTCGTCCTCTGTCTGGTTAACACTGCTAGTGTTCTCACTTGGCTGCTGACTCACTCGATCCGTGTTGGTCGGTTGACAGCCTAAAAAGCCTAATAACGTGGCTAGAAGAAAGCCTCTTTTGAGATATTCGATCTTTGACATAAGCTTTACGCTGGCAGGGTTGCGCTCATTCGTCGCTAGCTTGGCTAGAGGAATCCATTATCGATAAGTTGCTAGCCTGCCGTCTTTCAAATTTCGATGGAAACTTATTAATATCTTTTGATTAGACGATGTCTTCTAGCCAAGCTATTCACCCCAAGGACGCGATTAGACCGGAGCAGATAGTATCCAGTCAAGCTCTCCAAGCGGGTAGATTACTTCTAGAACATCAAATTCAGCCCTCTGGAGAATGTGAAATCTCAGGAGGACTTACTCAGCACTTACTGGTTTTTGAATTAGGTCATGTAGACCGTCAAGTTTTTCGCATGGGTGGGCAGGAATATGACGATTCTCTATGCCAAGGTGACTTATTGCTGATTCCGGCTTGTACGTCTTTCTTTGGTGCTTGTGAAATGATCGATGAAGTTCTAGCGCTGAGCATCGATCCAGACTTTTTGCAGCAGATGGCGTTAGAAATTGGTTGCCCTCACCCTGAACGACTTGAACTGCTCAGCGGGTTTAAGATACGCGATCGCCAACTTCAATCTATCTTTCAGTTCATTCAAACCGAAATACAGCAGACTAAATGGGGAAACCAACTTTATCTAGATTCCCTGACAAATTTGCTGGCAATTCACCTGCTCAGAAATTACGCTTCGCGTCCTCTAGCGCTGCGATCGCCCGAAGAAGGGTTAAGTAAGTTTAGGCTAAACAGAGTCCTGGAATATATTAATGCTCATCTTGTACAGGACATTCAGTTAGCAGATCTTGCTCAGGCGGCAAATCTCAGCCAATGTTACTTTGCTAGTTGCTTCAAGCGATCGCTAGGAATTGCACCTTGGCAGCATGTTGTAGAGCAAAGAATTGAACGGGCAAAGAAGCTTTTGAAGCAAAGTAACGACTTAATCACAGACATCGCACTTCAGTGTGGGTTTAACAGCCAAAGTCACTTTACCCAGCAGTTTCGCAAGCATACGGGAGTGACACCCAAGACATACCGAGAACAGAAATAATACAGAGTCCGTTGCGTGAAGAAGCACTATTTGGTGTAGGGGCGAAGCATTCGGCAAAAGAATTGTGCCTCGGCAGCAGAGATTGCGACCGAATGCTTCGCCCCTACTGATACCGCTACTCTACGGACAGGTTTGGCATGAGCAGCTTGCAAATCCTACTGATTATCATCACCAAAAACTTGAAAAGCGAAGGCATTCTAATCCTGCCCTCGCTTTTCAAATTTTGCTCAAAGGCGATCGCTAGACTTTAGGAGAACCTTGACCCAGGACCTGCTCTCTCAGAGAGTTGAAATCATCAGCCAGTTCTTTGCGATTAGAAGCCCGCAACAGATAGCGGTAAACGAACCAGGCAGAGTAGCCCAAACCAATCAGCTTCAACGATGGCTCAAGCAGTGGAATATCATCAAGCGAGTCTAGAATTGCTAGAACTAGCTTTGCCAAAACAATTGTCCCAAAGATCAAGCCGATTGAGATGATTGGCCGTCTGTATTCGCTGAAAAACTCGGTTAGATACTCCGGTAAATCAGCCAAAAAACCAGAGACTTTTTCTCCAATTTGCCGCCATTGCTCTTGCGACTCACTGGTCGTCGTGAATTGAGTAATGGTTCCAGCATCCTCTCCATCAAGGCTGACTTTGGTGGTTTCAACCTCGGTCACGACTTCGGAATTGATATCTTGCTTCACTTCAGGATCCATAGTGACACCTTGAAACAGCTTAAATAAACTTTTGTTAAAGGATATCTCAACTTGCTGTCGCTTAACAGCAGAGTTGCCGATTTCCTCCTATTTGCTCAGACTTGCTCAAAGATGCTTGCTCAAGTTTGCTCAAACATACCTGACACTAAAGCAGAGTTTGGGCAATTGCAAGAGACGCAAGACAGATTCATGAGTTTTGTAAACTCCACCCAAAGATAATTCGCTATAAAGCTACTCTCAGTCAGTTGCGGAACGGGTTAAAGGACTAAACCGTTGCTCAAACATAGTGATTTACCCGTCGCTACGGTTCTGCTACTGTTACTCCTCCACCTCAAGCTTTGTTTGGCTAAAGATTTGCAGGGCTGAACTCCAGACCAGGTAGCCTTGAGCGCTGAGGTGGAGTCCGTCGGTGCTGAGTTCGGGGCGCAGGTTGCCTGCGGTGTCGGTAAACAGAGGATGCAAGTCAAGGTAATGCACGCCCTCTTGAACGGCGATCGCCTCTAGTTCCTGGTTTAATTCCCGGATGTAGCTGTTGGGAATTTCTAAAAGCCGCGATCGCCCTTCCCACACCGCTTGCTCCGCCCCATGCGGCAAAATTGACTGAACAACGATTTCAGCCTGAGGATGTTGCTCTTTCAAGGTCTGTATGATCAGGCGCTGATTTGCTAGCAGCGTCTCATCAGACACGCCGCGAATCAGATCATTAATACCAATCATGACAAACAGCGTTTCTGGCTTGGTTGTGCGAAACAGGTCCAGCCGCCTCAGCAAGCCAGCAGAGGTTTCACCTGAAATTCCTTGGTTGAGCCAGTCCCGTTCAGCTAGGAGCAACTGAGACGGAAACCACAGGCTGAGAGAGTCTCCTACCAAAATCGTCAGGCGATCGGGTGGGTTTGCGGCGGCTGCCTGAGCTTCCTGCTCTAGCAGATTCACCCATTGCTGGTAGGTTAACTGATGACGTGGGCCTAGCTGAGCCACCAGTGGGTAAGCCGAATTCACCAAATTAGGCTGAAGCAACACACTGGACTGAGCCACTAGGGCAGATGTTCTCGCGGGTGTGCGGGTGGTTAAGTTGATGCCCGCACTGTAATCACGAAACAAAAGCAATACGACTGATACAAGCAAAAAACTGTTGGTCATTAGAGAGAAAAGTGCCCACGTTGGCAAATCTCCCAAGTGCTGGCAGAAGACAGCAGATTTGATGAGACTCGCAACTGGCTTAAGACGGCGATCGCCCATCAGGTTTTTGAACTCTTATGGTGTAACGAATATTCAATGATTAGTTTAAACCGGAGGAAATAGCAGGCAACTAAGCTTAATAAAAAAAGCGGTAGGGGCGGATCTCAGATCCTAAAAGTCCCACCGCCGCTTATTGTACTGAACCAAACTCGCTCAAACAGAGGTGCCGTTCAAACAGTCCTAGAGATTGGGTGAACTACCAGCGATACCAGTTGAGCCACTGGGGACATTAGCTGTATTGCCAGCCATGCCGCTCGTGTCTTTGATGAAGCCGCTGTAAGCTTCCATGCCGTGTTCGCCAATATCTAGACCGATTAGCTCTTCTTCCTCCGTTACACGGAGTCCTAGAGTTGCCTTCAGCGCTAACCAAAAGATGGTTGACAGTAGAACAGTCATACCGCCTACAGCCAGAATGCCGACAAGCTGGATGAATAGCTGGTTGATGCCACCCCCATAGAACAAGCCAACAGGACCTTCTTCTATCCCGTGGATGGCTGGGTTCGCAAACAGACCGAGTGCCAGGGTTCCCCAGGCACCGTTGACTAGGTGAACAGAAGTTGCACCAACGGGGTCGTCAATCTTGATGCTGTCGAAGAAATACACAGCGAAGACAACTAGGATGCCACCAATCGTACCGATGATAAGGGCAGGGACGTAGCCTACGAAGGCACAACTAGCAGTAACTGCAACCAAACCCGCCAAAATGCCGTTGATGATCATCGACAGGTCGGGCTTTCCAGACAATATCCAAGAAGTAATGGTTGCAGCAATTCCGCCTGCCGCTCCTGCCAGGTTAGTGGTAAGAGCAATGTGTCCGATGCTGGCATTGACAGCCATCACAGAGCCAGGGTTAAAGCCAAACCAGCCGATCCACAGGATCAAGCATCCCAGTGTGGCGATCGACATGTTATGACCAGGTAGAGCAGTTGTGCCACCATCCTGATAACGACCAATCCGAGGACCCAGGAGAGCGGCTCCCATCAGGGCTGCCCAACCGCCAACCATGTGAACCACGGTTGAGCCAGCAAAATCCCAGAAACCAAATTCATAGAGCCATCCACCGCCCCAAATCCAGTGTCCCGTGATGGGGTAAGCAATACCCACAAGCAGCAGGCTGAAAATCAAGAAGTCAACGAATTTGATTCGCTCGGCTACTGCACCAGAAACGATTGTCGCTGCGGTTCCGGCAAAAGCAACCTGAAATAGAAACTTAACGGTAAGGGGAATACCCGTCCAGTTAAGGGAACCAAAAACACCCTGATAAGCATCACCTGTCGCAGGGCTATTGTCTGCACCAGTGAGGAAGAAACCGTTTAGACCCACAAAGCCGTTGCCGTCACCAAACATGAGTCCAAACCCGATCGCCCAGAAAGCGATAGTCGCTAGAGCAAAAACAATCAGGTTTTTAGCCAGAACGTTGACAGCATTCTTTTGGCGGCAGAACCCGGTTTCTAACATACAGAAACCCGCGTTCATGAAAATAACTAGGATTGATGCAACCACAACCCAAAGAGTATCCAAGCCAACTCTCAGTTCTGCAACTGCTTCTTCAGGAGAAATATCCTGAGCAGTCGCACTGAAAGCACAGGCTAAGACAAGAATGCAGGCTAGAGGAATGCAAGCTTGCCAGCTTGGAGAGAGCTGCTTTACCCAGGTTTTGATTTGTTCAAACAGAGTTGCAGGACTAGATAAATTGAGCTGCCGGTTGCGCGGCATTGACGTATCTCGGAGCGAGAACCGCCTATTTCTTCTTCTTTTTTTGAGCAACAGTTTAGACATCACTGGACGTTCCTTAATGAATGAAGCAAGTCCAACGACTCAGTGAGAGCCGTAGATTTTTGTGTTGGATTTAAGAGGAGCAGTCAGGATCTTAAATTTGAACTCCGTTGAGCGGAGCGATAGATTCTGAATCTACAGTTCACCGGGTAGCTCCATTGATTTCCGCTATCGCTTGATTAAAAGCTACATCTGGATGTCGAAGGGATACAGGTGAACAACATAGAGAACATGACGATTGCACCAATTCTGAGTAGCCTAATTCTGTATATGGGAATACATTTATCTACGCACGCGGCTTGAGAGGCTAAAAAGATAGCCTTTTTGGGGGATTTCACCAAAGCCGAAGTAATTTAACGGTTTTTTAAGTAAACGCATTCCCTGGCTGGTGCTGGCTTGATTTCAGGAGGATGGGCGATCGCCATACACCGTCTCATCCTCCTGTCTCCAAGCAGGATCAACAATGCAAATAAAGACTAATGGCTCGGTGCCGCTGTTGTAGATAAATTGCTCGGCATCCGGCGGAATATAAATAGTGTCCCCTGGCTCAACCCTCTGACTCTCATCGTCGATGTGCATCTCACCCGTGCCGCTGAGAATGTAGTAAACCTCAGAGGTCTTGAGGGAATGGGGGTAAGACGTTTGCCCTACCGGGACGATCGCATGGGCAAGGCTATATCGCAGCGCTAGGGGGTGCTTGTCAGGGTGTAGCAGCTCGCGCAGCAGCGTTCCATCCCCTGCAACAAACTCGTCACAAGCGTTGAGCTTTCGGATTAGCATTTGAATTTTTTTGCTTTAGGAGCATTGACAAAACAGCAGTTTTTGAAGAAAACGACGGTGCGCTTCTCTCCACAAACCACTATTGCATCTATTGCATCCAAAGTATTTTAAGGGAGTATTTCAGGGGCGAAATACAAGATTTGCTTCGGCTGCAGGTTGGTGGTCCATGCAGTCGATCGCCTCTTCAGTCAAAGCCATAGTTGGATGAACTGTGCACTTAAGGTGATAGTCGCCCGTAAAGAACTGACAGTTTGCACAGGGAATTTGATGCATTCGCTTAGCATTCGCGACTCCATCTTGAAGTGCAGTCCAAACACTCCAAACTGCCATGAGAATGAGTGACCAGGCAAATACAAAACAGAGCGGTACCAGGATAGGCTGGATGACTTGAACCAGCCAATGGGTTAGGAAGTAAAGAAGTTGAAACACAGCAAGTCTACTCGAAGCAAAGTTTTACCAATAACTCCAACATAGTGGATCTGCCAAATTTGGAAACCTACATTTGGAGTATTTTGTAGGCAATATAGTGGAGCAGTTGGTATTGAAGCAGACAATATTCTGTTACACAAGCAAAATCTGTGTAACAGAATATTGTCTGCTTCTATTAAATTTCTGAATAATTTGTGAGAGCACCTACACGGAAGATGTTTGCTTTCACAAATTATTCTCATCGATCAAATATAAATTCAATCAGGCTGCTATATAGCAGTTCTAAATTAGTTATAAGACCGATTGGTTATGGGAGGCTTGGCCCTGGAAAGGTTGCTTCTCATAACCGATTTGAAATAGTTATAGAATCGCTGAAGGTGAAAGGAAAGGGATAAGTTTGTTTTCTGAAAAGATCCTTACTGACAAGAGTTCAATACTGTAGAGATAAGGTGCTTTTAGCAAAACCCATTCGACTTTCTATTAACTCTTTCACCCTAAAGGGTGAGGCTTGCTACTAGTAAAAATTCTTGAGCTGGCAACCAGTCTTAAAATTGGTTGAATACCTAAATCGGTTATCAAACTGTAATCTTGCGAAGATAGCCGAAATTTGAGGGGCAGTTGTTGTAGTGTCATAAATCAAACTCGCTTACAGGCTCAGTTGATTTTCTATAGGACTCAATCCTCTTGATAAATGGAAGATGGTTTGGTAAGCCTAGCTTTCTAACATCTGCCTGTTCTAAGAGGTGAAATGTTGTTCATTCAAGCCCCCCTCTAATGGACATTCATAGCATCATAGAAGGTTTCATTGATGGCATTTTAATTCTGACAGATCAAGGTGAAGTCGTTTGTGTAAACTGCTGTGCTCGCCAGATTTGTGATAGCCTCAACCAGCGTAATTCAAGCTCTAGCTTAGTTCCCTCTAGAGTTTGGCGGATCTGTCAGTTAATGGTTGATAGTCGCATACTGTATCCCGACCATATTTTCATGATCGAAGATGAACTTGAAATGGGTGCATTTGATACGATTCGAGTTCGGGTGCAGTGGATTAATTTAGAAAATAGCGATCGCCCCTGTTTACTAGTTGCGCTGGAAGACAGATATCAATCTGCTAAAAAAATGGCGATCGCTGAACGTCAACGCTTTGGACTAACCGATCGCGAATCAGAAGTCTGGCTACTGCGTCGCGCAAACTGCACCTACAAAACGATTGCGGCCAAGCTGCACATCACCGTTGACACGGTGAAAAAACACGTCAAAAGCATTCATGCCAAACGGCAGGATGTCATGTGGGCAGACGAATAGCGTCACGGTTTATAGCGCTAGTCACTGAAGTTAGAACGAGAGGCAGGGTGTCACCCTGCCTCTTCTATCAAGCCATAGCATTTTAGTAGGAGTTGATTAGCTTGAAGGTGCGTCTTGATAGACCCCAACTTTAGGGTTGCTTCTTGCTTCAAGGTTCTCTGCTATTTCTAAGCTTGCAGATGTAGGAAGTGAATGAGTTTCAAGGCTAATGGGTTGGGTGTTGCAGGTTGGAATCTCAATCCAGAACTCTGTACCTTGCCCCGGCTCTGAGAAGCATTTCAACACGCCTCCGTGGCGCTCTACTACAATCTGATAGCTGATAGATAGCCCCAGCCCCGTCCCCTTGCCGACCGGTTTTGTCGTGAAAAAAGGATCAAATAGTTTTTCTTTCGCTGCCGGAGAAATGCCAGGACCATTGTCCGTGATGCGAATGATCACACAGGGTTGCTTAGAAAATTTGCCCCGGTGGGTAAACCTTGTACTGATAGAAATTTGACCCTTGGAAGTTTGACCCTTAACAGCCTCTTGGTCTGAAATAGATTCAGGGTCTGACGGAGCAGCGCTAGAGTTAGCGTGTTCTAGAGCATCAACAGCATTGCTGAGAATGTTCATAAACACTTGATTGAGCTGTCCAGCGTAGCACTCTACAAGTGGAATGTTGCCATAGGTCTTAATCACCTCAACCCCGGGATGGTCGAGTGCTGGTTTCAGCCGATGCTGCAAAATCATCAGTGTGTTGTCGATGCCTTGATGCAGGTCAACGGCCTTTTTTTCTGCTTCGTCTAATCGAGAGAAGTTTCGCAGTGACAGGACGATCTGTCGAATTCGATCTGCCCCAACTTTCATCGAAGCCAAGATTTTGGGTAAGTCTTCTGACAAGAAGTCAAGGTCAATTTGCTCGCTCCACTGCTGAATCTCCGGAGCGGGTTGAGGGTAGTGGCACTGGTAGAGATCCAGAAGACCAAACAAATCTTGGATGTAACGATTGACGTAAGTGATATTGCCGTAGACAAAACTTACGGGATTGTTAATCTCGTGGGCAACACCTGCGACCATTTGCCCCAGGCTTGACATTTTCTCGGTTTGAATCAGTTGAGTCTGGGTTTGCTGAAGTTCTTCCAGCGTTTGGCGAAAGCGCTCATTACTGCGCTGTAGAGCATTTTCTACCCGCTTTTGGCGATTGACGGTGCGCTCTAGCTGCGTGACATTCGCCTTTAACTCTAACTGCATGATCACCTGACGGCTTAGAATTCGCAAAGTATCAAGCTGATCGTCGCTCAGAACACGAGGAATCCAATCCATCGTACAAAGGGTGCCGAGCGCAAAGCCGTCTGGGGTGACTAGAGGCGCGCCCGCATAAAAGCGAATGTGGGGTGATGCAGTCACCAGCGGGTCACTGGCAAATCGCGAGTCATTTAGCGTATCTGAAATGACCAGAATTTCATCGGGTTGTAGGATTGCTTGATCGCAAAAGCCAATATCTCTGGCAACACTGACTGCATCCCATCCAATTCTGGATTTGAACCACTGGCGATCTAAGTCAATCAGGTTGATCAGTGCGATCGGAACGCCGCAAGTGCGTGCTGCCAGTTTTGTGAGGTCATCTAACACCTCCTCTGGAGCAGTATCAAGAATTCTGTAGCGCTTGAGGGCATCCAGTCTATCTGCTTCACTGAAGAGTGTTTGTGCCATCCCGATTGCTCAATTCCAAGCTTGGTTAGTCACGCATCTTAATAAAGTAATTCATCCGAATCGATAAATGCAAGATAGTGATCCCCAAAAAGGTTGAACTAATCGTAAAAAGATGAATAAATAAAATTTTGAGAATTTTTATTCCATGATGCTATCAAGATGTTTAGATTCTAGTTCTACAAATGCTGTGCTTGCTGAAGTAATCGATGGGAATGGAGAGCGCGGCGATCGCCCCTTCAAGTTCTTAGGTCAAACCGGTTTGGGATGGAGGTAGGGCGATCGCCTTGCAAATGAGTTGCCTGCAAAAGACCGCCAGATCTGCTCTGTGTTGCTTGCACCCAAAAACCTATAGGCAGACCAAATTCGTCCTCAAAAGTTTCAAACATCTGGTTACTGTTGATTGAAGTTGGTTAATACACGTATAAAACGAAGACTTTGCTCAAGCTAATCAGCAAATTTAGAAACAAAATAAGAGATGCAATTTGAGTTAGAGTCACCTCATGATTTAGAAGATTGCAGTGAATGAATTGCACAAATTGCGGAACTAAGCCTACGAAAAATTGCAAGACTTTGCTGCAAGACATGTGTAACAAAAACGAAGCTGTTGCTTTCTTTCTGTTAATAGAGCTTCTACTCGAATCACTTTCTGAAGGGTGAATGGCAGCGCAGCAGCGCCGCGCTACCATTCACCCAGAGAATCTAATGATCGCCGCCTTCAGAAGAGCCGAAGCGGTACCCTTTCCCGTAGACGGTGTGAATCAGCGGAGGTTCACCGCTAGCCTCAATTTTGCGGCGCAGCAGACGAATCTGGGCTGCCAAAGCATTGCTGCTGGGTTGTCCTTCGCCCCAAAGGTGATGGTGAATTTGACCGTGGGTGAGCAACTGATTCGGGTGGGTCATCAGATAAGCCAGGAGCTGGCTTTCTTTCTCTGACAGTTCGATGGTTCGCCCCTGCCGATAGGCAAGCTGATTCTCTAGATCTAGTTCAAAATCCTGTACCCGTAGTCGTGGAGTAGGCACAGGCGTTTCCTGGAGCGGCGGACGGCGCAGCAATGCTCGCACTCGGGCTAACAGCTCTCGCAGTTCAAAAGGTTTGATTAAGTAGTCGTCTGCGCCTGCATCCAATCCCTTGACCCGATCGTCAATCGTGTCTTTGGCAGTAAGGAAGAGAACGGGGGTGGTGTCACCGTGCGATCGCAATTCCTGGCAAATCTCCAGCCCGCTCTGGTGAGGCAGCATCCAATCTAAGATCAGTAGCTCATAGTTACCCTGGGCAGCCAATTGACTCCCCTCTGCCCCATCATGAGCAACATCGACGCTGTAGCCTTCGCGGGCAAGTGCCAGATTCAGGGGGTCTGTTAATTCCACCTCATCGTCTACTAGAAGAATCCGCATGGTGCGCTCAAATCAGGTGTGGGATGAGTTTTTAATTCTACTAAAGCTTAGATTCTGCTAAATACTCTGACTCGACTTCCGCTGCTGCAACCCATTCTTGCATTGATGGCAGTGCCCAAACTGCATCTGCGTAGGCTTTTGCAATTCCATCTAACTCAACTCCATAGGTGACAAAGCGAGATACGACAGGCGCGTACATGGCATCGGCAAAGGTGAATTGACCAAACAGAAAATCGCCGCTAGTGCCGAACTGCTGCCGACAAGTGCGCCAGATCTCGGTGATGCGATCGATGTCTGACTGCACACCAGGTGCCCTACCCTGTCCGGGAAGCCGGGCACGGCAGTCCATCGGCATATGTTGTCGCAGATTGCTAAAGCCGGAATGCATCTCGGCGCTGACGGAGCGGGCGATCGCCCTTGCTGCTCGATCTCCAGGCAACCAGTGTCCCGTAAATTGCTCTGTCAGATATTCACAGATGGCGAGAGAGTCCCAAACGGTTAGGTCATCGTGAATCAGTACAGGTACTCTACCCGTAGGTGAATATTGCAAAATCCTGGCGTGGGTTTCAGGCGTGTCTAATGGAATGCGAACTTCAGCAAAATCAAGCCCCGCTTGCTTCATCGCCAGCCAGGGGCGTAGTGACCAGGAAGAATAATTTTTGTTGCCAATGACTAAAGTAAGCGTTGACATCAGGATTTATGGTGCAGATTTAGCAGAATCATCTCACGATGGCGGATCGTTGTAATTGCTACGTCCCAGGGAAAGGTGAAGGATTGAAAGGATTCGGGCGAAATTCGGTCTTTATCCAGGTCTACGACGACCTGAGCAAAAATTTCAAAAAGCTGATGGCGAATTTTGTAGAGATGTTCTAAGTTATCAACGGTTTGGACTTGCTCAATGATGTCCAAAATTTCCAGATTGTAGCGATCGGCGCGATTTTTTTGACTTGCCAAGAGCCAGAGACGAAATTGCCAGAACGCAGACACCAAAAGAACGGCAACCGACAGCAGCAACCCAATCAGCTCAGCATATTCGAGCCAAAAATTAGGATTGTCCTGGTTGTAATAGGCTCTGGCACCCGGATGTAGGGGAATCCCCAGGTTTTCTGCTGATTCAGGTAAGCGGATGTTGGCTGCACGGGGGTATTGCGCTACAAGTTCGCTGCGTAGCTCAAACAGGGTGCGAGTAATTTCCCGCACGGCTTCTTCACTAACGCTAGCGTGGGCAACCAATTCTGCCCGCACTGCCACCACTGGAATATTTTCAGGTGGAATCGGACCTGCCCCATTGTAGGTACCCTTGGGAATTTGGGTTGCTTCTAAATAGGGTAGGGAAAGCCGCAACGCCTCGACCTGATCGATCGGAATCAGGCGAATCTGGCTGGTTTCGAGCAGGTGGCTGACTGAAGTGCTGCCCAGGGCAATGACGCGAAACATGGCATCGGCTTGCCCTTCCTGTAGAGCAGCAGAGGCCTGATCTGCAGGAAGAGGGATTGCCTGATAATTCGTTTCGTTTAACCCATAGTGAGGGCTAACTGCTTGAAATAGTGCATAAGAACCGCTGCCTTCGGGTGTCAGTGCTACCCGTTTGCCGCGCAGGTCGGCCATTCCCTCAATTCCGGACTCTGCCGTAGCGAGCAGGTGAAATACCTCTGGAAACAAGTAGGCAACGGCTTTCACGGAGGAATGGACTGGCGTGTCACTCTGTACGATCGCCAATTGAACTTGGTTTTGCGCCAGCAGCGACATATTTTCGACTGAGCCAGCCGTTTCTCGCACCCTGATTTTGATCTCAGGATGATGACGAGACACCACTTTCGCTAACACACTGGCAAAGGCGAAATATTCCCCGTCTCGGCTAGCGGTCGCAATCACTAAATGATGAGTCCGATTTTGCTCACGTACCCACTGCATAGCAAACGCCAAGGCCGCAACCAGGCTTATCAGCACCATGGGATACGCAAACTTACTCTGCATAACCGCAAATGAAGGGAATAGTGTCTCACTTCTAACACAATCTGGCTGGGGGATATGCGTTATTTTTCTTAGATTTTCTGCCAGATCTGACTCAGCGCTTGAGCGTTACCGCTGGCGATCGCCCTGATTACATCTCCCAAGATGTGGGGAATCGCACAAACGCTGCCCAAATGCACTCGCCACTTGCTCCATAGACGGAGCGATCGCACTGCTGGAACCTGCCAAAAGCGGTTTACAGAACAGACCATTGCATCTCCAGCCTCATTTCCTACAGTGGTCAACTCATGCCACCAGCCTGCTGGAATAAACAGCACCTCCCCCTGCCGTAACACATCGTCATAGCGATGCTGGAGTGCCTGCCTGAGTCGAGGAAATGCTTCAAAATCAGGACGCTCAGGATACACCTGGCTGTAAGAAGCCCGCATCTTTAAGCCATGACGCAAATGTACCCAAAAAGAAAATGGGTAAAGGTTGTAAAGCTGAGACGGTGGGAAAAGCACCACTTTTTTGGCACCATGAAGCTGTATCAACGTGCCGTCCATCGGGTCGTAGTGCAGACAGGTGATGTGTCCTGATGTGCCTAACCAAAGATTAAAGTCGCTCATCGGAGCCAAACCCAATTTCTCTCCGACCTGTTGGAGCGACGCTAGATTTTGCTCTAGTGGCGTGTTTTTGAGGGAACGTTTAACTAGGTAAATATCCTGTTCCTGGGCTTCGCCGCTTTCTAGCATTTCGGCATATTGAATAAATGGAACGCGCTGAGCTTCAGTGCCGCTGCCGATGCTTTGCCAGGTGCGCTTATCTTGCTCATACCGCTTCCACCCATACCGCCGAATCGGAAGCACAAAAGTGTTTAGTTTTTCACGCAAATAGTCCAAGCTCCAGTCCAACTCAGCATCCAACAAACCCGCCACAATTACGGGCACTCCTGGTTTTTGGTACTGCTCAAAAAATCCAGACGCAGTTAAAGCAGAGGCAGGGACACGGGATATTGAATGAACTGAATAATTTAACCCCGATTGGGTTACACCTAGTTCAGGTTGCATATCAAATTGAAATGGATTTTTCAGGTGATTTTTGTCGATATGATATCTCTGCGAAAAATGCGAAACAACCTACAGGTGGGCGATCGCTAAGCTTCCCTAACATTTCTTGATTAGGTGATCCACTTGACAAGGTTTAATTAAGTGGATATACACCTATTATGCATTCACAAGAATCACAACCTAGTTCACACAATCCCGATGCCGCTACAAGCTGTACCTGCTTTAACCTGCGCAAGGCAACTCGCGTCGTCACCCAGTTTTTTGATGAAAAGCTCCAACCGAGCGGGCTGCTGGTTAACCAATTCACGCTGCTAACGGCTCTAGCTCAAGTGGGTTCTCCCACAATGAAGACCCTGGCTCAAGTTTTGGTGATGGATCGCACGACCCTGACTCGTAATCTCAAACCCCTCCAGCGACAAGGGCTAGTTGCCATTGAGCCCGGACAAGATCAGCGAGAGAGAATTGTTACCCTGACTGCAACTGGGCAATCTGCTCTAGCAAAGGCATTTCCCCTCTGGAAGGAAGCACAGCAGCAAGTCGTTGAGGGATTAGGCAAGGATCAGTGGCAAGTGCTGCTGTTTAGTTTGGCAAACACGGTGTCTTTGGTTCATGAAATATAGGGAGCATGAAGTGGAAGGGCTGAGGTTTTGAGGAATTGAAAAATACCCCCCGCTCCTAGTCCTCAGTTCCTTTTATCGAACAGTCTTGGCAGTTGAGTTTGTAAAAAAAATGTATATGCACCTAAAACTAGAGAGGAAATTTATGTCTCAGTTTGAACAGCATCCAACGGTTAAGCGGTTTCGTGAGCAGGAAGCGACTCGTGAGGAATCTGTGACTACGCTGGATGCAGATTGGCTGCGTCAGCTTTGTTTGGACGCAGGCGCAGATGATGTAGGGTTTGTCGAAGTAGGGCAATTGGCGATCGCCGACCAGCAACGAGATATTTTAACTGCCTTCCCGCCCACCAAAGCGTTGATCAGCTTTGTCTGTCGGATGAATCGAGAGAATGTTCGCAGTCCGGCGCGATCGGTTGCCAATGTCGAGTTTCACCATACGGGAGATGAGGTGAATGACATTAGCCGCGAAATTGTAACAGCGCTGGAGCGACGAGGTATTCGTGCTCTGAATCCAGCAATGGGATTTCCGATGGAGATGGATCGCTTTCCCGGCAAGGTTTGGGTGGTTTCGCACAAGCCAGTGGCAGTGGCAGCCGGACTGGGACACATGGGCATTCATCGCAACGTGATTCACCCCAAGTTTGGCAATTTTATTCTGCTAGGCACGGTGCTGATCGATGCAGAAGTAAGCGCCTACAGTGCCCCAATTGACTACAATCCCTGTCTGGAATGCAGGTTATGTGTGGTGGCTTGCCCAGTGGGGGCGATCGCCACCGATGGACACTTTGACTTCTCTGCCTGCTACACCCACAACTACCGCGAATTTATGGGTGGCTTTGGAGACTGGGCTGGAGAAGTAGCAGAAAGCCGCAGTTTCAAGGACTATCGTCAAAAAGTTAGCCCATCCGAATCTGCCTCCATGTGGCAGAGCCTTTCCTTTGGGGCGAATTACAAAGCGGCTTATTGCATGGCTGCTTGTCCTGCTGGAGAAGATGTGATCGGACCATTTCTCAGGAATCGCGTGGGCTTCGTCCAGGAAGTGGTCAAACCTTTACAGGACAAGGATGAAACGATTTATGTTGTGCCTGGTTCTGACGCTGAAGTGCACGTTGCACGACGATTTCCGCACAAGCAAGTCAAGCAGGTGAGAAACACTTTAGTGCCGCCCCGCACGGTTGAAGGGTTTCTGCGAGGAATGCCGCTTTTGTTTCAGCGCAACCAAGCTGAGGGACTAGATGCGGTCTATCATTTTATTTTTACGGGCGCAGAAAGTCATCAGGCAACCGTCACCATTCGCGACAAGAAACTGAATATTCAAACCGGGCTTGTAGATCAGCCGAATTTGCAAATCACGGCTGACACTAACACTTGGCTAAAGTTTTTGGCAAAGGAACAAAACTTAGTTTGGGCACTGTTGCGTCGTCAAATTCGATTAAAGGGAAATGTGCGATCGTTCCTAGCTTTCAGCAAATGTTTTCCGAGCTAAACAACTTCTGTTTGTATGTTTTTTAGCTTGCTGAATCAGTCGGTGAGATTGATGCTTGATTCACAGTTTCAAATTCTTCCCACCAAACTGCTCTTTGTTCAGTCATACACAGGTACTTTTCGCTCCAATTCAGCATTACCTGTAAAACAGGCTCCAAGCTCAGTCCCAAATGAGTGAGAGAATATTCTACTTTTGCAGGAACTTCGGCATACACTCTTCTCTGAACAATTCCAGACTGTTCTAATTCTCTCAAGTGTAGGGTAAGCATCCTCTCAGTCACGCCGGGAAGATGCTGCTTGAGTTCCCCATAGCCTTGGGTTCCTTGAAACAGGAGCGTGAGAATTGGCATCTTCCACTTGCCCCCGACAACGTCAACAAGAGCTTCTACCGGACACATATATTGTTTTTGTGGCATCGAGTCTTGTTCCAACGATACTTTTTGATAGTTCCCAATCATATTGTACGTACTTGAAATAGTGAGATGCTTCGCTCATACTCAGGCTATCGAAGCAACAGCTAAATAAAGCAGTGAGCAAGCTTTTCTGCCAGTGCTAACTCAAAAGAGTAATAACAGGACAAAATTATGCAAGGAGCTAATGTGAAAGGTTTAATTCTAGTTGACATTCAAAACGATTATTTCCCCGGTGGAAATTGGGAACTGGTTGGCGTAGAACAAGCTGTAAAAAATGCTCAAAAGCTTCTACAGAAGTTTCGAGAAGAAGGATCTCCAATTTTTCACATTCAGCATATTTCGGTAGAACCGGAAGCAACGTTTTTCTTACCAAACACAAAAGGCGCTGAAACTCACGAAAGTGTAGCTTCTCAACCCAACGAAACGGTGATTGTGAAGCATTTTCCTAATAGTTTTAGAGAAACTTCTTTACTGGACAATCTAAAAGATTCTGAAGTTGAAGAAGTGGTTATTTGTGGCGCAATGAGCCACATGTGCATTGATGCTACAACCCGCGCTGCATTCGATTTTGGGCTTCAGTGCATTGTGATTGAAGATGCTTGTGCAACACGGGATTTGGAGTACAAGGATAGAACAGTCAAAGCTGCTGAAGTTCATGCGGCTTTTATGGGGGCACTCGCAGAGGGTTATGCAAAAGTTACCTCTATCAACGAATTTGATCGTACTCCGCTGTAGTGAATCGCTCTCAAGCAAAACGGGTTTTGGAGGAGTTTGTTCTAATATTTCCGTTCTTGCGGCTCGAACATAGTGATGGCAACTGGGCGATCGCCAATTTGGATACCCGCTGGAGAATAATAAGCCATCGTGTGTTTTAGGAAATTGGTGTCGTCTCGATCTGCAAAGTCTTCGCGGCAGTGTGCACCTCGGCTTTCCTGACGATTGAGCGCACCTGTGAGAATGACTTCGCCGACGATTAGCAAGTTTTGTAGTTCTAGTGCTTCGGTTAGCTCGGTGTTCCAGAGTTTGGCTTTGTCATCCAGGTAAATCCTTTGCGCTTGCTGGCGAATCACTTGCAGCTTTTCTAACCCTTCCTTCATCACTGATTCTGTGCGAAACACGCCGCAGTGGTCGGTCATGCAGTCTTGAAAAGCCTGACGGATTTGATCAATTCGATATTCGCCAGGCTGATCAATTAAGGTTTGAACTTGCTGCTCTGCCTGAGTGAGATAACGCTGCTCGTCGATTTCGGGGAGTTTGCGCGATTGGACGTATTGGGCGATCGCCGCTCCCGTCCTCTTGCCGTAGACTACACATTCCAGCAAAGAATTACTGCCCAGCCGATTGGCTCCGTGTACGGAAACGCAAGCGGCTTCCCCAGCGGCAAAGAAGCCTTCAACCAAGCCATCCGCACCACTGCGAACTCGTCCGTCTGTATTAACCGGGATGCCGCCCATTGAGTAGTGAACCGTTGGACGAATCGGAATCGGCTGATGCACGGCATCAATTCCCACTAGGCGATGTGCCTCTTCCCAACAGAAGGGGACACGGCTCATGACTTTTTCTCGTCCCATGTGGCGCAGGTCAAGGTAAACAAACGGGCCGCCTGCGCTGCCGTCTTGATGTGCGCCCCGCCCTGCCCGAATTTCTTTGGTAATGGCGCGGGAGGTGATGTCGCGGGGAGCTAGCTCCATTTTGCTGGGGGCATAGTTAGACATGAAGCGATCGCCCTCTGCATTAATCAGATAAGCCCCTTCACCTCGCACTGCCTCTGAAATCAGCACTCCAACCGGATACAGCCCGGTCGGGTGAAACTGAACAAACTCCATATCTTCGAGCGGTAGTCCGGCAATGGCTGTCATCGCTAGCCCATCGCCCGTTGAGGCAAAGTCGTTAGATGTGGTGTTGTAAACCCGCCCGTAACCACCTGTTGCAAACATCACGGCTTTTGCTCGTACCACCTCCAGCCGTCCATCCAGTAGGTGATACATCACCACACCTTTCACCTGGTCTTCTTCTAGAATCAGGCGCAGCACATACCATTCGTCATAAATATGGATCCCATAGCGACGCAGGTTTGCCACCAGCTCGTGCAAAATAGCGTGACCCGTTTTGTCAGCGGCGTAACAGGTGCGTTTATGAGAATGTCCGCCAAAGGCACGTTGGGCAATGCGTCCATCGGGCAGGCGGGAAAACAGTACGCCCATGTGTTCCAAGTCGATCACCACGTCGGGCGCTTCACGAGTGAGAATTTCGACGGCATCTTGGTCTGCCAGGTAATCGGAACCCTTTACCGTGTCAAAAGCGTGAGCTTCCCAGGTGTCTTGATCATCAACATTCTTTAGGGTGGCTGCCATTCCGCCTTGAGCCGCGACGGAGTGCGATCGAATGGGGTGAGTTTTAGCGACAACGGCAATGCTCAATCGAGGATCTGTTCTGGCAATTTCTACTGCTGCCCGCGTCCCTGCTAGACCGCCGCCTACAATGATTACGTCGTGTTCAATCATGCTCAATCGCGCTCAAACTGTTGCGTGAAGTTGTCCTATCTCTATCCTGACGCAAATAAAAAGTCCCTACCTAAAGGCAGGGAACTTCTTAAGAAATTATCTGATGTGTGGTTTCCAGAAAGCTTTTCGTTAACCCGCAGCTTGAGCAGGGCGCTGGCTAGAGACTGCACTGGGTTCCGCTGGGCTCTCAGTCTGAGGGCTAACCTCAGAAAACTCGATGTGATTGAGCAAAGTTGTGACGAAGGCGAAGAGCAGAAATGGTAAGGAGAGCACCAAAATTAGTCCTACAGTAGCCAAAGCATAGATTGGACGGCTAGCCCCCATCAGTGCCAGAGCTGTTGCCAGGCTAATGAAGATTACAATTAACCAAACGATGATTTGACCGTAGATATCACCAAAGGAGAGCGTGCAAACGAACCGATATTTTTGTTTATCCATAAGATTCTCTTCCAAAGCCCTTTGACCTTAAGCGTAAAGCCGAGCCAAAGATTTGGACAACTTAACTAAGATTTTTTAATAAAATGAGCTATTTGACGTGCGCGATCGCCACTTACTGTTCTACAAACCCTACGACGTTCTAACCCAATTCACCGATGCTGCATCTGAGGGTGGCGCTTCCAGACACACGCTCAAAGACTACATTGATGTGCCAGATGTTTACCCAGTTGGACGGTTAGACCGAGACAGTGAAGGATTGCTGCTGTTGAGCAACAATGGGCGACTCCAGCATCAGTTGAGCGACCCTAAATTCCAGCATCCTCGTACCTACTGGGTGCAGGTCGAGCGGATTCCGACTGAGGCAGACTTGATTCCGCTGCGGCAAGGACTGGTGATTCAAGACTATCGGACTCGTCCGGCAAAAGCTGAGCTGTTAGTGGAGGAACCGTCTCTGCCACCTCGCGATCCGCCAATTCGATTTCGCAAAAATGTACCCACGGCATGGCTGGAAATCACGCTGACCGAGGGGCGCAACCGCCAGGTGCGAAGGATGACAGCCGCGATCGGCTTTCCAACGCTGCGGTTAGTCAGGGTAGCGATCGCCACTCTCACGCTGGCAGGGCTAAAACCTGGACAGTGGCGCGATTTAACTAGCGAAGAGATGACGAGTTTACGCAAAGCTTGTAAAATTTAATACATTAGTTTGAATTGCAGGAACATTCAAAATTCTACCGAAGTCAGTAAATTCAGCAGTGGAGCTTCAAACTGCCTGAAACACGACATTTATGCCCGAATTCGTCAAAAATCATCCTATCAGGTGAATCGAGAGAATGAAGTAAGGCGATCGCTTCTCGTCGTAGCTTGTAAGGTATCCGGATCACAATGCTCCCTGCTTCAACAAAAAGTCTTTAGGGCAAAAGAAAAGCAAAAAAGACTTTGAAACTCAATGGTTGTAAACAATCAGGGATCAGGAGAAAAACAATGTTAATTTCAAAACGCTGGCAATCTAGAACTGCTCTGTTCATGGCATTGGGAATGGCTTCAGTGTCAGCCTTGCCCACCTTGCTGGCAACCCCAGCCGTTGCAAATGAACCATACCTGGTGGGGCAGCTATTTCCCTCCGACACGACCCGGCTTGTTGTACCTACTGGGACGGTGATTCCAGTGCGCTACGAGGAAGCTGAGAGAATCATTGTCACGCCCGATGAAACGGCTCCCGTGACCTTGGTTGTAGCTCAAGACGTGCGCTCCTCTGCCGGAACGGTGTTGATTCCTGCTGGCAGTGAAATTGAAGGAGAACTGCAGCCCAATGGCGGTGGTACTCAGTTTGTGTCCGAAGAAATCACGCTCACATCGGGTCAAACTTTGCCCATTGATGCCACATCTGAGGTGATCACCGATACCCAGGTCATTACAGAAGACACTGACCCCGATTTTCTTCGAGGGGCGGTGATTGGCGCAGCAGCGGCAGCAGTTTTATCAGAAATCTTCGGCTCAATTGATTTTGGTGAAGTGTTGGCTGGTGCTGGCTTGGGTGCTCTGGGTTCGCTGCTTCTGGGAGGTGGCGAAGAGGAGGTTGAGGTCGTTGTTGTTGAGCCTGAAACTGACCTGGATCTAACCCTCCAAAGTGAATTTGAGCGTTAGGGATGGTCTAGACAGTCCAACCCGTAGCGTAGGGGCAGTTCGCGAACTGCCCCTGCAAAGATCTGTGGTTTATTCAAAATGTCACTACGCATAGGTTTTCCACGCAGCCTTACCCAGCACAGCCACTCCACTTCCTATAGCAGCTGTGTTTTGCAGATTTAGGAAGCTTCGGCGTGTCCTATCAGCGAGGTTGTTGGAGAAAATCGGAGGCAACTAATCCTTTTTGCAGCGCTAGGACAGCAGCCTGGGTGCGATCGCGCACATCTAGCTTTTGCAAAATCGTGTGAACGTGAACTCTGACCGTTCCTGGTGCGATGTAGAGAATTTTGGCGATTTCCTGATTGCTTTGTCCTTTCGCCACCAGCGCCAAAATTTCCTGTTCTCGTCGGGTCAAGGGGTTTTCTAGCGCCTGTTCTGAAGCAGGAGTTGAGCTGTCGGTTTGAAATGCCGCATAAATTTCTTGGGTTGCAGCAGAGTCCCACCATGAAGCACCTGCTGCAACGGAACGAATCGCCAAAACTAGAGATTCAGCCGCAATTCCTTTCAAACAATAGCCCTGGGCCTTTGCCTCAATCAAACGAGCAATTAGCGGTTTTTGAAAATGAGAGGTAAGCGCTAACACGGGGAGATTAGGCTGCTGTTGTTTGATTTGGCGGCAAGCTTCGATGCCGCCGATGCCGGGTAGCCCAATGTCTAGCAACACTAAATCAAGCAGGCGATCGCAGGCAATTTCTATAGCGGTTTCTCCATCTTCGGCTTCTGCTGTCACATCCAGTCCTTCTTCTTGTTGAAGCCGGGTTGTAAGTCCGAGGCGAAATAGCTCGTCATCTTCTACCAGGAGAATGCGTAAAGGACTAGATTTCATATCAGGGATGGTGAGACAGCTGCAGTAGGAACTAGCACTGGTAAGCAAAACCCAAATACGGCACCTTGAGATGAATTGTTTTTTGCCCAGATTGTTCCACCGTGAGCTTCGATGATTTGTCGGGTAAGATAAAGTCCCAGTCCTGATCCTTTGGTTTGGCGATCGCCATGCCCCTGATAAAACCGTTCAAATAGCAGAGGCAATTCGTCCGATGTAATGCCTTGACCGTTATCGATCACTTTCACCACATGGTGAGTGTTCGTATTGGTAATCACAATTTCAACCTTGTCACCTCGCAGGGAGTGGTTGATTCCATTTTCTAATAAGTTGACAAAAACGCGCCGAATCTGAAGTGCATCTCCATTGACCCAGAAAGATTGACGGAAGTCAGAATCTCCACATCTCAACCGCAAATGGACTCGACGGCTAACCGCCAGATCGGTCAGCATAGCCGCCGCCTCGTCTGCCAATGCTCTAAGATCCACGGGTTTCCGCTGAAGGATTAGCCCTTCGGTGTCGTTGCGGTAAACATCAAGTAGGGTCTCAACCAACTGCAAGCTGGCTTGATGACTACGAGCCATAATTTCTAAAACCCGGCGCTGAGTGGCTGTGACTGCACCAAATTTTTCTTGCTGAAAAGCTTTTAGGGTTTCGATCGCCCCTAACAACGGTGTTCTTAGATCGTGGGTCAGGGTCGAGGCAAAATCTTCTCTCACCTGGTTGAGATGCTCCTGGGTCTGGAGTTTAATTTGCTGCTGAGCGATTGCCTGCTCAAATCGACGATTGCAATCGCTCAACCAACCCGTAACAATCAGCGCCATTGCTGCAATCAGTCGATTAGCAACCGTGTCTAAGGTAATCGTCTCTGCTCCAGGTACGAATAGGTTGAAGATGGTGAGGCTGATGGCGATCACTGTCACCCAAGTTCGACTCGCTCGACTGAGCCCCGAATCTGCTAGCAAAACTGCGCCGATATATAGATAGCCAAATACATAAGGCGGTGGTGTGGAATATTCCAGAGTGCTCACGATAAGAAACAGGATCGCAATCAACCATTGGGCTTTAACCGGTTTATGAAAAGGGGACGGTTTGTGAGTTGGCAATCGGTTTAACATTGCAAATCTAAATTTTAGAAATTAAAGAACGTTTGAGCAGTAGTGAATGTTTCTTGTAGGGGCGTAGCTTCAGCAGGTAGTCTTTGAAATAAATCGAAAATTTTTGCGCGAATGCTATGCCCCTATATTCTCCTGGTCTATAGATTGATTTCTTAAGCATCTTCTTAAATTGGAATGTAATTCAAGCATTAATTTAGACAAAAAATACCGTTTAGAGCAAATTTATATCTGCAAGTATAGATATTCCTGATTTTTCTGAACCCATTTATATATTCGTGTTTAGAGTAAGAAATTTATTTCTTGAATAAACGGCTGGCTATACCTTTTAAGTACACAAAATCTCCTCCACAATTGGGAGTGATTAGATTTTAGAGCGGCAGATTTAGAAACACTGCTGTTGGAATATGTCTTACTACAAATCAAAACTCGTTCAAGTTTGGATCCAGCCTCACAGCAAACACTGTGGTCACAAAATTTCTGAGGTTTATCTGCCTAAGCAATGCCAGATCATGGGATTGATTCGTCAGGAAGAAGTCATTCTAGCAAATGAAGATCCAATTATCTGTAGCAATGACCTTGTGATTGCTGTCGCTGTCAATCCGATGTTTTTGCCCGAACTGAAGTTGTGCCTAGAGCAAGCAAAGTATGTTTCGTAAAGCAACAATTGCATTTAATTTATGGTGTGGCAGGGGCTTCTACAAATTTCGTTAATACTGCTAATTCTTGCAGTTGTGTCTCCTTTTCTGGGTAAATATATTGCACAAGTCTTCCAAGCAAAATGGTCTTGGCTTGACCGATTTGCCTCTCCTTTAGACCAGTTTATTTACGCTTTGGGTGGGCTTCGCTATCAGGAATCGATGACAGGATGGCATTATGCCCGTGCTGTGTTTTACAGCAATCTAGTTATGGGTGTTCTGGTCTATTCAATCTTTTTGCTTCAAGCGATTTTGCCGTTCAATCCAACCAATTTATCGACACCTTCCTGGGATTTGGCGCTGCATACTGCTATTTCGTTTACGACTAATACCGATCAGCAGCATTACTCTGGCGAAACGACGTTTAGCTATGCGAGTCAGGTGCTAGCGCTGGGATATTTGATGTTTACCGCAGCCGCAACTGGAATTGCAGTGGCGATCGCCTTCATTCGGGGTCTAACGGGGCAACCGCTGGGCAATTTCTATCGAGATCTGACTCTATCTATTACGCGCATTTTGTTACCCATTTCGGTTGTGGGGGCGATCGCCCTCCTCATTGCCGGAGTGCCCGAGACGTTGGCTGCCCCTGCAACTGCAACCACGCTCGAAGGCGCAACCCAATACATTGCCAGAGGACCAGTTGCTCACTTTGAAATCATTAAACAGCTCGGCGAAAACGGCGGCGGATTCTTTGGCATTAACTCAGCCCATCCGTTTGAAAATCCCAATGGGTTTAGCGACCTGCTAGAGACCGTGACGATGCTAATCATTCCGGCGGCGTTGATTTTCACTTATGGAATCATGGCTGGCAACCCGAAACAGGGGCGACTAATCTTTGGGATGGTGTTTGTTTTGTTTGTGGGATTGGTGGCGATCGCCCCTCTGGCTATTTCTGGCACTGCGCTTGAATCTGGCGATCGCCCCTGCTGTTCTAGCTGCCAGCTCAAAAAGCGATCGGTTTAGAAACAGTGCCTTGTAAAGAATCGATCTGTCCAGGGCTAGATACCTGTTTGGCTCCTGGTTGACTGACAAATCTTCTGATGTAGGTTGGTGAAACAACGTGAAGCCCAGCATTTGCCTGAATTTTGTTGGGTTACGCATTCGCTTCACGTAACCTACGATATACCCTCAGCTTTAGAAGTTTTGTCAGTCAACCAGAGGCATGAATACGAGAAACGCTATCGGGCTGTAGAGCAAACCCTCACGGCTGGAATTGATGTTTCTTCTACCGTCAACATTCAGCATTTAGAGAGTTTAAATGATCTTGTGTTGCATATATCGGGCGTTGTCGTGCGCGAGGGCATTCCCGATCGCCTGCTTGATGAAGCCGACGAAGTTGTAGTTGTGGACGTAACGCCCGAAACACTTGAAGAACGTTTGATTGAGGGAAAGATTTATGCTCCCGAAAAGATAGATCAGGCGCTGCAAAATTTCTTCCAGCGGCGCAATCTAATTGCACTACGAGAGCTTGCATTGCGAGAGGTTGCTGACAATATTGAAGAAAATAATGGCACAACAGTTGCAGAAAAACGCCATTGCAATATTCATGAGCGGGTCATGGTTTGCCTTTCAACTTATCCCAATTCAATTCGGCTGTTGCGTCGTGGTGCAAGAATTGCAAGCTACATGAATGCGAAACTTTATGCCCTATTTGTAGACAATCTAGAACAATTTTTAACGAAAGCTGAAAGCCTACATGTAGAAACTTGTGAAAAGCTCTGTCGTGAGTTTGGGGGCAAGTTTTTGCGAGTTGAGGGGCATGACCCACTATCTAAGATTACTGAAATTGCTCAACGAGAACGAATTACCCAAATTGTAGTCGGGGAGACACATCGATCGCGCTGGGAGCTGTTTATTAAAGGATCGGTTGTGCAGCGACTAATGCGCTCGCTTCCTGACATTGACCTTCACATTATCGCGACCCAACAGCCTTTAACTTGAGGTCATCAGGTCTTCAATAGGCCATAGTGCTTGAGTGTCTCAGTCAAAAAACTCTTGTAGGAAAAAAAGATTGACCTACTCGTAACTTTACGGTATTTTTACAGTTACCAAAGCTTAGCCAAATTCAATCTCTCCTATTAGCTACTTGCTATAAGGATGATATTGAGACGGGGGGTTTAATTGGGGCACATCTCTGCTCGATGTATGCGTATTTCACATTTAATTTGATGCATTGATTAGAGAGGACTTTCCTAAGTCTTTGCCCGTCAACTAGCTCCGTTGGCATTTGGTATTAAGTCTGCAAATTTGGCATTTTTATGAGTGCTATTACAGCAGTATCCTGCTCTCGTCAGTGTTCCTGGTTGGTATCGAGTCGTGTCCTTGTACCTGCCCTTGGCTCTGAGGAGAAAGTTGTGTTGCCTTAGATTCAGAGCTTAGGGTCGGGTTAGTTGTTTAGGGTGAAATAATCTACCATGCTCCTGACTCAAGAAAAGCGAGTTGCTTTAATTTCTGTTTGTGGTGATCCTGCTGCTGAGATTGGGCAGGAAGAGGCTGGAGGGGAAAATGTTTATGTCCGTCAGGTCGGACAAACACTAGCTCAGCAGGGTTGGCAAGTGGATATGTTCACTCGCCGTAACGATCCTGAGCAGGCTGCAATTGTTCAGCATTTGCCTAACTGTCGAACGATTCGCCTGAGTGCTGGACCTGCGACTTACATGCATCGAGATCATCTATTTGAGCATCTACCGGAGTTTGTAGACCAGTTCCAGCGGTTTCAGCAACGGGAGGGGGTGCAGTACTCCCTGGTTCATACGCACTACTGGTTGGCCGCGTGGGTCGGAATGCAGCTAAAGCAGGCTCAACCCCTGGTTCAACTGCATACCTATCACTCACTCGGTGCGATCAAGTACAACACGGTGAGTGATGTTCCAGCGATCGCCACTCAGCGTCTAGAGGTCGAAAAAGCTTGCCTGGAAATGATTAACTGTGTGGTCGCCACCAGCCCTCAAGAGCAAGAGCACATGAGGACGCTGGTATCTAAGAAAGGCAGAATCGAAGTGATTCCCTGTGGCACAGACTTAGACAAGTTTGGCAACATTAGTCAACTTGAGGCGCGACAGCAGTTAGGAATTGATCCAAAGTCTAAGGTTGTCCTCTATGTTGGTCGATTTGACCCCCGTAAGGGGATCGAAACCTTAGTGCGGGCAGTTGCCAAATCTAGCCTGCGAGATCAGGGTGATTTGAGGTTGGTCATTGGTGGCGGCAGTCGTCCCGGACAGTCCGATGGCAAAGAGCGCGATCGCATTGGCGGTATCGTCTCAGAGCTAGGACTCGACTCGATCACGACTTTTCCTGGTCGTCTAGACGACTCAAACCTGCCGTTCTACTATGCCGCTGCGGATGTGTGCGTTGTGCCCAGTCACTATGAGCCGTTTGGCTTGGTGCCCCTGGAGGCAATGGCTAGCCGCACTCCAGTCATCGCCAGCAACGTTGGCGGACTGAAGTTTACTGTTGTTCCTGAAGTCACCGGATTATTGGTACCACCCAAAGATGAGCTAGGGTTTACCACGGCGATCGATCGCATTCTTAGCGATCCCGCTTGGCGAAACCAGCTGGGTGAAACGGCTCGGCAACGAGTTGAAATCGCCTTTAGCTGGCAAAGCGTCGCGGCAAACCTGGGTCAACTTTACACCAGCTTGCTAGCTCAGGCGACTGCGATTCCAGCGAAAACCGTTGTTCCCGCAGCGATCGCGCCCAAAAAAGATCGCGTAGCGTGAGACACCGTGAATTTCGAAGTTTAGGAATTTAGTTGGGTGGTTGCTTTTGATCGGCTAACAAAAAGTTAGGGCAGAAAACGTCAAAACTAGGAGTCAGAGCAATGCTAAACGTTGAAGATTACGCAGTTCATCGCAAAACTGGATGGATTGGTAAGGTTACGGGCTACGGACACCTAATGCTCAACGGTACATATCTACCCACGCTCAAAGTTCATCTGCTAAAAGGTTCAGGCGTAGTTCAAGGCAGCATCATTGAAGATCTTTCTTCATCCTGGATGGAAGTAGAGGCAGAGTATAGCCACAGTGTTTAGTGCAGTGTCTTAGAAGGTGTTTTAGAAAAGGAGGATGGGTTTTGCCCCGCCCTCCTTTTTTGTCGTAATCCAGATCAGGTTGTGAGTGCACTCGAGAAGTGCACTCACAACCTATTCGTCGCTTGCTATAGACTTGAATCAAGGGAAGAGTAGGCGCAGGTGGTTACGGACGAAAGTCTGAGGAAAGTCCGGGCTCCCAAAAGACCAAACTTGCTGGGTAACGCCCAGTGCGGGCGACCGTGAGGAAAGTGCCACAGAAACATACCGCCGATGGAGTCTTAGACTCACAGGTAAGGTTGCAAGGGTGCGGTAAGAGCGCACCAGCAGCGTCGAGAGGCGCTGGCTCGGTAAACCCCGGTTGGGAGCAAGGTCGAAGGAGCAACGGTTGGTCTTTTTCCGGCTCCGGGTAGAAACGGTTAATTCGTTTCTGCGAAACCCGCTAGAGGTGTCTGGCAACAGGCATCCCAGATAGATAACTGCCCTTTCAGCAGTTCTCTGTTGAAAGAACAGAACCCGGCTTATGTCCGGCTCTTCCCTTTTCCCAATTCCTTTCCCAGAGCTAATTGGGCTATTGGTTTCCAGCAGCAATGCGTCCAGGTTTAGGTTGAATGTCCCTGATTGATCCCCGTCGTCCAAAGCAGCTCCGTCAATTGGTAGAAAGGCTTGGATTACCGTCTGACTCTCCGGTTAAATGGGAGCTATTAGATTTGGCGTTGACCCATCCGACTGCTTCGCCTGAGGCAAATTATGAGCGGCTCGAATTTGTCGGCGATGCGGTCGTGAAGCTGGCAGCAGCAGAATTTTTATTTGAAACTTATCCCCAGTCCAGTGAAGGGGTGCTTTCGGCAATTCGGGCGGTGTTGGTTAGCGATCGCTCTCTAGCAGCGATCGCTGATTCTTATGGCTTCGATCGCTATCTGCTCGTGGGCAGCAGCGCCTCACGCGACAAGGTTGGGCAGGAGACACGCTTAGCAGATTCTCTAGAAGCCGTTTTAGCAGCACTCTACCTCAGCACTCACAACTTGAAGCTAATCCATCCCTGGCTAGACTCTCATTTGCGCGAGTTGACCGAAACGGTTCTGCGTGATCCCACCCTGCAAAATTACAAAGGCGCTTTGCAAGCCTGGACGCAAACTCACTATCAAATGCTGCCTGAATACCGCGTCACTGAGATTGGTCAAACCTATGGCGACAGCGAGCGATTTATGGCAGAGGTTTGGTTCAAAGGACAACAGTGGGGCCAAGGCAAGGGGCAATCTAAGAAAGCGGCAGAGCAAGCGGCAGCAAGAATTGCCTTTTTGGCGTTGCAGCAAACAGAAGGAAGGGAAGGATAAAGAGGGAGAAGGGATGAAGGTAAACTTTCGTTCTTCCGCTATACCTACTGTTCGAGGGGAATAAAGGCTGTTTGAGAGGAATAAAGGATGAGGGATGAAAAACTTGGAATTGCGGTATTTGGGGCAGGGCGATGGGGCGTGCATCTGGTTCGCAATTTTTTGGAGCATCCTAACGCTCGGTTAATTGCAGTGGTAGACACTGAGGGCGATCGCCTAAATGCCCTGGCTGAGCGGTTTCCTCTGGACAATGTCAAGTTAAGTACGGATTGGGAAGCGGTAATGCAGCTTCAAGACGTGCAGGGGGTGGCGATCGCCACTCCAGCAACAACTCATGCCCTACTGATTCAGGCTGCACTGGAGCAAGGACACCACGTTCTTTCAGAAAAACCGCTGACGCTAGACGGAGCAGAATCAATCAAGCTATGTCAGCTTGCAGAGCAACATCAGCGACAGCTTGTGATTGACCATACCTATTTGTTTCATCCGGCTGTGCGGCAAGGCAGAAAAACTCTTCAAACTGGGACCCTGGGAGAGTTGCGTTACGGCTACGCTGCCCGTACCCATCTTGGTCCCGTCCGTCAGGACGTGGATGCGCTCTGGGATCTAGCCATTCACGACATTGCTATTTTCAACCACTGGTTAAACGAGACACCGACTCAAGTGCAGGCACAGGGCACGGTCTGGCTACAGTCTCAGTCACCCAATACTCAGTTTTTTCCTCAAGGGTTATCAGATTTAGTGTGGCTAAAGCTCATTTACCCCAGCGGTTTTCAAGCCTCGGTTCACCTCTGTTGGCTCAATCCTGATAAACAGCGGCGACTCTGTATTGCTGGTAGTCAAGGGACGCTCATTTTTGATGAGCTATCTACTTCTCCTTTGACCCTCCAACGGGGATATCTGGAGCAGACTAATCAATACTTTATTCCTGCCGGTCAGAGCGTTGAAGCGTTAGAGCTAGAACCTGCTGAACCACTGCGACAAGTTTGTGGCCACTTCCTGTCCTGCATGGCTCAAAATCGACCCTCCGAAATTTCTTCCGGTTGGGTAGGGGCAAAACTCGTTCAGATTCTCTCAGCGCTGACGACCTCCCTCAACCAGGGTGGTCAAATCGTGTCAGTTCCATAGGGTGCAATCCGTTCTAGGTCTACTACCGCACGGCTGGATGCTCTGTAATAGTCTTTGAGGCTGGTTCCTGAGTGTCAGATCCCGCAATGGCAGCTGCAGGAGGCTGAATAGTGGCGATCGGCAAGGCAATTTCTACAGTGGTGCCCTGACCCACACCCGCGCTGTGCAGCGTAATGCTGCCACCCATCAACTCGATCAAATTTCGAGAAATAGCCAGTCCTAAACCCGTTCCTTCAAATTTGCGCGTGGTGGTACCGTCAACCATCACAAAAGGACGAAATAGCTTATGCTGCTGTGTCGGGTCGATTCCAATGCCTGTATCGTGAACCGAGATGATCACCCAGGCTTCAGGATTGACAGGAGTTTCTACAGTCCGATGTCCGTTAAACTGGCTTGTTTGAACCGAGTTCACAGCAGTTTCAATGCGAGTATCAATCGTGATACTGCCCTGATCAGTAAATTTAATTGCGTTGTATATCACGTTCAGCAGCACCTGCTTTAGCTTTGCCGGATCAGAGCGAACCATGATTGGCTCGGACATTTCTGGTACGCTCAGACGCAATCCTTTCTCGTGAATCTGCATACTTTGCAGATCGACCACTTCCTGAAGAATTTGCCGCAGGTCGATCAGCTCAATTGAAAGGGAAAGGGTTCCTGCCTCAATTTTGGCAATGTCCAGCAAATCGTTGATGATCTTGAGCAAATGGATTGCTGCTTCATCTGCTCGATCAAGAAACTCCACCTCTTCCTCAGGCGAGTCGCAGCAGTCGTCTCGGACTAAGCGAATGCAGCCAATAATTGCATTCAGCGGTGTTCGCAGTTCATGAGAGGTATTGGCAAGAAACTCACTTTTGAGTTGATTAGCGGCTTCGGCTTCTTGCCATGCTGCCTCTAGTTCTTTAGCCCGTTCTTCTAGCCGCCTCACCATGTTGTCGAGTACTTCAGCTAGATGATTGAGTTCTCGAATGCGAAAGTTTTTGGGAGCGCGTTGCAGCGGGTCGCGTTTGTGGATGTGACGGGCGTACTTTCCCAATTGCTCAATGGGTAGAGCCAAGTCTCTTGCCATGTAAAGCATGGCTAAAAGGTGAGCAGCCAATAATCCTGTCGTTAGAATTACCAGAATGCGTTTAATATCTTCCAGCCCATGCAGGGCATTATCTAAGCGAGTTACGGCTAGAACTGTCCAGGTGCGATCTTCGGTTGGGCTAATACTAATTTGAATAGGGCTGTAGCCTGCTAGCCACTCCTCCTCATCTCCTACAAAACTGAAGATGTGACGGACATCTGGGTCGTCCCCTCGCTGAACGTTGTTAATGATATTTTCGAAGCGATCGGCATCAGGCCCGTCTTTAATGTTTTGCCCAACTCGGCTAGGTAATGGATGAGCCAGAAAAACGCCATCTTGGTCAATGATGGTGGTGTAGCCTAGCAGTGATCCTGGCTTGCCGCTTTCCCGCTGTGTCAGAACGGATTGAGCCGCTAGCGTATAGCGGAGCTGTCCGTTTTGATCGTAAACGGGAGTGCCAATGAGCAAATCTAATTCAGTTGAAAGTTCTGCTTGATCAGATTGAGTAGATTCGTTGCTTGGTTCAGCTTGTGCATCAGGTGTGGCGGGTTTGCTCGGCAGCGTACTGAGATAAAAACTGTCGGCGTTGAGTTCACTTTGCTGAGTCGCCCAGGGTAGGTCAGCCTTGGAAAGGAGAGGTTGATTACCGCAGGTCGTAGCGGTTATGTTGCCTGTTTGCCAGTCAATCAGCTGAAGGCAGTGAATCTCGGTAGGCAAATCGGCGGACAGTTGGTTTAGATAAGTTTGGATCGCCTCTGGCTGTCCAACTTGCAAGATAGAGGTACGGCTGGCCGTTTCTAGATTGGTTTGTAAGGACTGGATTGATGCCTGGATGTCATCTGCTTTGCGGATTGCGCTCTCGGCAAGGTTTTGACGAGCGGTATATAGCAGGCTGGTACGCGCCTTACGGAAAGTCACTCCTACTCCCAGCAGCAAGATTGGGATGCTGAGTACGAGAATCCGCGATAGCAGAATTCGGCGAAAGGAGGATTGACCTAGCATAGCCATAGCGATTGCTGAATCAAGGGACAAAGCCTGCTTTTAAAGCTTAATATTCAACCACACTGAGTAGTCTAAACATCCGTACACTGAGATGGATTTTTTCAGGGATTCTTTATACAGATGAAGAATTAACTGAGTTGGTGGATGCTTCAGGCAAAGCACTACATTTGGCTGAAAGCGTTCCCAGCAAATGGATTGAGTGGTGATGCTGATGAGATGGACCTTGATCTGTCTAAATTTTGTCTAAGCGATAGAAAATACCTGCTATTCGCTCGACTTGTTTAGAAGGCTGGATGGCGATCGCTCCCTGAATTGGCTCACCCTTCAAGATCGATGATTTCTACAACAGTAGGTAGGCAGTACACGCTCCAGCGCGTTGCTAAAAAGACGTACTGACAGGAAACACGAATAAATTCCCAGTATACATTCTTCAATCGAGCTGAACTAATCTTAAAAGATGGACCGTAAATCTATGTGTCACCACAATGGCAAATGTTTGGCATCTGTCCATTTAAAGCGTTTTACCGAAACGCAGCCCAACAGACTGTCTAAGCAAAGAATCAGTTTTTGATTTGAAGTAGCGTGCCAGAGATGACTAAAAAACGGACTTCACCCTGCCGCATTTTTGACGGTAAAACAGACTCGATTGTTGCCGACAGTGCTGATATCGTGTTTTGCCAAGGGTTACTAGTCATTTAGAGGGTGCCACAGCACCTTAATTTGCCGTTAATTTAACGATGAAGATGAATTAGAGGGCAATCTGCTGGAAGATTCTATCGGTTCTCTTAGCGCTTGGGCGAGTTGGGCAGGAGTTAAAAAACGCACTAAATCAATGGGCAATGTGGGTTCACTGATGCGTTCAGTGTAAGCAGCTCTGAGATAGTCAAGGTAGTCTGCATCCTTGACCAGATGGACTTGAAAAAAGGCTGTACTCATTGCGTCGATGTAGCTCCGAGCAACGGCTGGGCTTGGCCCAATGATTTCGGGTGGCAAAGTCACTATCTCGCTGCTAGTTTCAGAAGTGCCAATGGTTGAAAAGTGGGTTGATCCGCGAATCATCAGCAAATATTTGTTGGGCGTAGTGAGCCAGGTGAAAGGGCGAATCTGTTCAAACAGGGCTGGTGCAACGGTGTCTGCATTGCCTGAAACTAGCATGACTGGAATGTCGATTTCGCTAAAGCCTGCTGGACCTAAAATGATGCTGCCAATTGGGTTGATTGCCATGATTGAAACCACTCGCTCGTCTCGCAGGTCAATAGCGGGCGGCACCAGTTCTTCGGCCCGACATTGGAGCAATAGCGATAAATTCAGCGTGCTTTCTTCCGCAGCGCAATCTTCTGCAAGCTGCTGGAAGTTGATTTTCGCGCCTGCCAGGGCCAATGCGGTGTAACCGCCAAAGGATTGACCCACTACGCCGACCTGCTGTAGATTTAGCCTCCCCTGAAAGGCAAAGTCTGATTGGTTGAGCCTTTCTAACTCGTCAAGCAGATATGTCACATCTAACGGACGGTTGATGAACTCAGCGGGTTCTGTGACCTGGCTGGCCCGACCCTCGACCAGTGCCTGTAGCTGATCGGCATTGCTGCCTGGATGCTCTGGAATGGCAACCGCAAAGCCGTAGGAGGCTAGGTGTTCTCCCAAATAACGATAGGTGGTACGGTCTGACCCTAGCCCATGAGACATGATGATCACCCGGGCAGAGGCAACAGGAGCTAGCGGGTAATTCGGATCGCCCGTTGCCTCAAGCGGAAGATAAACATCTGCAACAAAGGTGCGATCGCGGCTAGGGTCGTTTAGCGTGATGGTTTGTCTTTGCCAGGTAAAGCTACCTAATCGCCGAGGATCAGGCGGCGATGAGGAGTCAGTCATCGGATCGGATGCTGCTTCCAGTTCGGATTGTTGTTCAATTGCATTGACGGCTTCGGTGGTTTGATTGATCAGTTGCTCTAAGTTGCTAACCACTGACAGGGTGCGACTGAGGTCAATGCGAATGCCTGTGACTGGAAATTTCCTGAGAACATTTAATGGCGTTAGCCCTTCTGGATCGTCCGCAGCCAAAATCAAAGCGGAGCGAATGGCGTAAAACCCTGATTGACGGGCTTCGGTTTGGATAATTGCGCCTAGTCGCCTGAGCAGGATTTCCCCTTGGTCGGTGTAAAGAAACTGGGCGATCGCCACTGGACTTAGTTCTGCTTTAGCGCTCAGGAGGGTACGTAGTTGCTCTAGCTGTTCTGGGGTGGCGTATCGGGAGTAAGCTTCCAGATCAGCCTCAATCGTGCCTTCTTCGGCATAGATTTCTAAAGAATCAATAGAAATAGAGCGCTCGATAATGCCATAGGAAAAGTAAATGCGCTCAGCCGCCGACGCAGGAGAGGCAACTAAAACTGCGGGTAAGACTGCCGGAATTAAAATAGACTTTATTTTGGACTTAAACCAACGAGCGGATCGTTGAGTTAACGCGAATGGACGCGATCGCACGTGCCTGGCAGTGAAGGACGAGGCAGGCTCAGAACAGTTCATATTCGTGAAATAGCCGTATTTTTACACCATTACAGCTAAAAATAGCCGTAATCAGAATACTTTCGAGACGCTAAAACGTCTGCCCCTTCTAATCTGCCAATAACTCTAGCAATTGTGCTTCCGACAATTGGGTGATTCCAAGTGACTCAGCTTTCTCTAGCTTAGATCCGGCCTCAGCGCCAACCACTACATAACTGGTTTTGGCACTGACCGAACCGGTGACCTTGCCGCCTGCTGCCTGAATCATGTCTTTTGCTTCCTCTCGCTTTAATGTTGGCAGTGTTCCTGTAATTACAAACGTTTTACCTGCCAGTTTGGAAGAAGCGGGTGCGGAGTTGGAAGTGTCACCTGCAAGCTGAATTCCCTCAGTTTTTAGGCGATCGATTAGCGTTTGGTTAGCAGGCACTCGAAACCAGTCATAGACTGACTGAGCAATTTCAGCGCCAATGCCGTGGACAGTTTCAATCGTTTCTGGAGTGGCTTCAGCAAGCTGTTCTACAGTGGAAAACCGCTCCGTCAGGAGTTGGGCGTTGACGCTGCCAACATGCCGAATTCCTAGCCCGTATAGCACTCGTGACCAGGGTTGAGTTTTGGATTGGGCGATCGCCTCCACTAATTTCTGTGCCGACTTTTTGCCCATGCGGTCTACGTTTATGAGTTGCTCAACCGTCAGGTCATAGAGGTCTGCAACGGTGCGAATTAGCTGCCGATCAACAAACTGCTGTACCCATTTTTCGCCTAGCCCGTTGATGTCTAACGCATCACGGCTCGCCCAATGCTCCAGTGCCTTGCGCAAAATTGCCGGACAGGAGGCATTAATGCAGCGCACCACGGCTTCACCCTCTGGACGCACGACTGGCTGTTTGCAGGTGGGGCAGTGGGTCGGCATTTGAAATGGCTGAGTGCCTGGTGGACGCAGATCCGTCAGCACCCGCACCACTTCGGGAATGATTTCGCCTGCCTTCCGCACGATCGCCGTGTCGCCAACTCGAATGTCTAGCTCGGCAATGCGATCGCCATTATGCAAGGTCGCCCGCGAAACGGTCGTTCCGGCTAGCTGCACCGGACGCAGTTCTGCAGTGGGGGTCAGTGCCCCAGTGCGGCCGACGTTGATGGTGATATCTTCTACGATTGTGGGGGCTTCTTCTGCCGGATATTTGAGGGCGATCGCCCAACGCGGAAACTTTTGTGTAAACCCTAACTGCTGTTGCAGCGACAGCGGATTTAGTTTGACGACCACGCCATCGGTCAGGTACGGCAATTCCAATCGCTCTGTAGACCAGCGATCGTAATATTCCTGCACCTCTTCTAATGATTGGCAAAGCTGGCGATTTGGATTGACCCGAAAGCCAACGCTTTGTAGGAATTCTAACGATTCCCACTGGCTAGAAATGTTGTGATGCAGTTCTCCTGTAATCGGGTTTTGATTCTCTGGATTTTGACCGTCAGAATTTTTGGGTGAGCGATCGCCCTGTTCAGGAATGTGCAGCGTGTAGGCAAAAAAATCAAGCCGTCGTCGCGCCACAATCCGGGAATCTAACTGTCGCAGCGTTCCTGCTGCCGCATTGCGCGGGTTGGCGAACAGCGCCTCGCCTGCCTGCTCTCGCTCCTGATTAATCTGCTGAAACACGTCTAGCGGCAAAAACGCCTCGCCCCGCACCTCCACTACCGCAGGGGGATTGTCTGTCGCTAACCGCAGCGGAATCGTGCGAATTGTGCGGACGTTCTGGCTAATGTTTTCACCCATCACGCCGTCGCCCCGCGTCACGCCTCGAACCAAAACTCCGTTCTCATAGGTCAGCGCTAGCGCAGAACCATCAATCTTCAATTCACAGACATACTCAAATTCTTTGACTTCGGGGGCAACTCGTCGCCAGCGCTCTTGCCATGCGGCAAACTCCTCCAGGTTAAAGGCATTCTCCAAACTGTAGAGGGGAATATTGTGTCGCACCGAAGCGAATTGGGCGGCCGGGCGCTCTCCTACCCGCTGGGTCGGGCTATCTGAACTGATTAACTCTGGATACTGGGCTTCTAAATCCTGAAGTTCCCGATAAAGCTGGTCATACACTGCATCTTCCAAGTCGGGAGCATCTAACACGTAATAGGCGTAGCTCGCTTGCTGAAGTACGCGACGCAGTTCCTCAACTCGCTGTTTGATTTCAAGTGGCTGTTCAGTTTCAGGTGGCTGTTTAATTTTATTGGCGAGCTGTTCCACTTTAGGTGTGGGGTGTTCCACAAGTCTTCTCCACTCTGGCGATCGCTCCAAACAATCAGAGCTAGTCTAATATCACTTTAATTTGCAAACATCGGGTATTCTGCCTGTAGTTAGTCCTAAGCTAAAGCAATGCATGTTTGGGCTGCTTTTTTCGTTATCTTTTTAGGCATGATAGAACTCTATCAATGGTTACAGGGCTTGACGTTGCCTCTGCCTACGTTGGTTGTGGCGGGAGTTTTGCTGGCGATCGCCTCCAACCGCAACAAACCGGCAGGCTTACCTTGGCAAAATTTTTCCCAACCATCACTCCCCAAGCCCCCTCAACCTAATTCCTCACTTCCCACCTCTCAATCCCCCAATTCCCAATCTCCAACCTCTAACCCTCAATCCTCAATTCCCAATCCTCGCCCTACCCCGCAGCTTCCCAACCTCACCGCTTCAAAAGCTCCATCAGCTCCCCTTCAGCGCTCTATTTCGTTTACGATTCGCAAGCCGGGACAAAACTGATTATTAAGAATGGCTGAGATGGGGGTTGTAGGATTAAGGCAGTTCAGCTACTATTAGGACTTCAAACGAGGCGATCGCTCCTGACTAACGCTTCAAAAGGTTTAGTTTCAAGGAATCTTAGCTTAGGCATTCATCCGGTAGAGTGAGGCTTAAGAGGCGATCGCTCCATCCAGAAGATCAGTGAAGAAATCGCAAAGAAATTCTTCTGGGCACTAAATATTCTGATTTGCATCTGCCGATTGGGTAAAGGTGTGGGGGCGTAACTCGTTACGTCCCCACTCTTATTAGGGGTTAACGTATTGCATTGACTCCCATTCCCACACTTACAGCCTGGCAGAGTAGCATGAAGAAGTGTTGCACAAATCCTAACCCAGATGTTACATTTCTTTACAGAAACCAAACGTACCTGGACGTGACTCAGGTTTCAGGTCTAGTTTTTCAGGCTGACACTGATGCACTGCTCTGGTATCGGGTTCTATCCTCCCAACACAGCAAGTTCAGCCAGCCCAACACAATTAGGCTGGCTTTTGTTTAGTTCTTCACGAGAATTGCTGCTTATGGGTTGCAAGCTTTCTTCCAGAAATCGAAATCTACCGATGGAACTAGGGTTTAAGCTAGCCCCAAGCTTAAGGTCGTGGTAACTTAGTGGATGGCGCAGACATTTTGAGGTGGAAGAGTCACGTTAGACTCCTAAACTTTACGCTCTAGCAGTTGTTTGAGGTTCACTGAATTCTTTATCAGAGCCCTTTCTCTCTCCTGAGCATGAAGTTCCGCATAAGAGATGTTCAATAGTATCCACTAAGATGATGTGTTGCTGAAGTTTGGTCAAAGTATTAACTCATGAGTCTTTCAGTTTAGTGACCCCAGCTCTCTATCCTTAGCCAGTCCCAAAGCAGCACTTTTTAGCAAATTTGTTCGACTCAAAGTCTAGAGGTATCTTTGTTCTATGTCTATTCGTCTTTATGTAGGCAACCTGCCTAGAGAACTGGAACGCCAGGAACTAGAGACTGTGTTTGCCGAATTTGATGATTCAGTCTCTACCAAAGTGATTACTGATCGCAAAACCGGCAAATGTCGCGGTTTCGGGTTTGTCACCGTCAAAAATGACGAGCAGGCTGACCAGTTGATTGAGAAGTTCAACGGCTTTGTCCTCAAAGACAGTGCTCTCAAGATCGAAAAGGCACTGCCGCGGTCAAAAGGCAAGGATGAAGGCGATGCAGGTGAAGCTGAAACCAACGTTGCTCCCGTTTCTGCCAAGCGTAGCAAAGGCAGCGGTGGTGGTGGCGGTGGTAAATCTAAGCGTCCTGCGGCGGCAAACTCTTCTGATCCTGAAGCAGTTCAGCCTGATCCACGCTGGGCTCAAGATTTAGAAAAGCTGAAGCAGCTTCTCGCAACCCAGACTGCTAACTCGTAGGTTTTGATTAGTTAGCCTCGAAGACGGTCTAACGCTGCTCGTCTGATGAGGGACTGGTTTTAGTAGCAATATGCCTGCCGTGATGGGGTTGGATAAACCTAACTCCATTGCGGCAGGCAACTTTGTTTCTAGGTCTTTGTGTGTAGGTCAGGGATTATGATTCGTCATTTGTACCTTGTTTGAATGGCAGATCGAGGTTGATGGCATCGATCTCTTGTTGCTCCATTCGGTTAACTTCAGTAATGTATGAGTTAAGAATTTGAGCAAGGCGACTATCGTAAAAGCGGTGCAGACTGTGGTTGGGGGTAGCGGGGAAACCACGCCGCTTTTTGTGTCTGCCACCAGCACCCGGATCAAAGGTTTGAATGTTGTGGGCGATCGCCCACTCAATCGGTGTGTAATAGCAAGCATCAAAATGCAGGCTGTCAAACTCCTGTAAGCAACCCCAATATCGTCCATAAAGCTGGTCGCCTTTGGTCAGGCAAAAGGACATACCAACGGGTCGCTGCTCATTTTGCTCGTCATAGGCGGCAACAAATACAACCCGATGGCGGTAATGCGGGTAAAGCTGCTCAAAGAAGCGACGAGTCAAATATTTGCTGCCCCACCAGCCAAACTTATCGCAGGTATCGCTGTAGAAGGCATACATTTGTGAAAACATCGATTTAGGGATTTCGTCTCCGGTCAGCACCTGAAGCCGTAATCCTGCCTTTTCGACCGCCTTGCGCTCTCGTTTGATGTTGCGACGTTGGTTTGCGTTAAACGCACCTAAGTAATGGTCAAAGGTTTGATAGCCCTGGTTTTGCCAGATGTAGCTGTGGTGTAGCCAACTAACGAAGCCGTGCCGCTCCATCACGCTTCGCCACTCTGGATCGGCATAGAGAAAATTGCAGCTGGAGATGTGGTTGCGAAGACAGAAGTGGTCGATCGCCTCTACCATCAGTTCTATAATTTCGTCTTCGTCTTCATCAGGGGCAATCAAGAAGCGGTAACCCTCTGCTGGGGTAAAGGGTGACATCCCCAGTAGTTTGGGGTAGTACTGGATGCCTAAGCGCTGCGATAAATCGGCCCACTGGTGGTCAAACACAAATTCACCATAGCTGTGCCCTTTCAGGTACAGGGGGGCGGCTGCGATTAAGGTGCGATCGCGCCATACCGTTAAGTGATTGGGCAACCAACCTGCTTTAGCGGTAGCGCTACCAGAGGTTTCCATGTTGTTGAGCCATTCCCACTCCAAAAATGGAGTTTTGAGTGGCAGTGCCAGCGCATCCCATTCGACTTGGGGGACTTCAGACAGCTTGTTAATCCAAGCCAGGGAATAGCGGGGCTTAAGTTGTTCCACCATGTTTGTAGATTAGGAATCGGATACCAAAGGGTTGAATGGGTTGAAGAACGTGAATGAATTAACCTGCCTAATCTCTTTACTGTACTCAACTGTACGGGCTTGGCAGTGCCAAGCCCCCAGCCTAAATGCTGCGCTTGATTCACTTAACTAAATTCACGTTCCTGACTTGGGGGCGATCGCCAACGTTTCAGGCTTACCAGGATCGCCACTCAGACTCACTCCACGTTGATTGGCGTGTAAATGCCGAGCGATTTTATAAATGGTTTCGATTTCGTCAGAGGCGTTGATCTTCTCAGCCAAGTCTGTAAGCCTAATAGGCTGCCCTACTTCCTGTAGAACCTCTACAACTCGTCGTTGCAGGTCTAACACTGCCGCTGCCGCCTTTTTGCCTGCCTCAACGCCCGGCTGATGGTAAGCGTTGATGTTGACCAGGGAAGCGTAGAATCCAACTGCTCGTTCATATAGCGCAATCAATGCCCCGACTGTATAGGGATTGACTTCAGGAATGGTCAGTGTAATCGAGTCTCGATGATTTTCGTAGAGTGCCTGACGAGTACCTTGAAGTAATCCAGAAAGGTAGTCTCCAGAGGTTACGCCCGGTTCGACTGCAACAGATTCGCCCTCGCGGTCGTCCAGCACTTCGATAAAGGTAAGGAAGAAGTTGGGTACGCCTTCTCGCAACTGCTGCACGTAGGCGTGTTGGTCAGTGGAGCCTTTGTTGCCATAAACTGCGATGCCTTGATAGACCGTGTTGCCATCCAGGTCTTTTTCCTTGCCCAGAGATTCCATCACGAGCTGTTGCAGATAGCGAGAAAACAGCAGCAGGCTGTCCTTGTACGGCAAAACCACCATATCTTTTTCGCCCTTACCGTTCCCAGCAAAATACCAGGACAGCGCCAGCAGTGCGGCAGGATTACCTTTGATGTCTGGCACACGGGTTGCGGCATCCATTTCCTTTGCGCCAGCTAGCATTGCGTCAATGCCAATTCCTTGAAGTGCGGCGGGAAGTAATCCAACGGCTGACAGTTCGGAGGTTCGTCCACCTACCCAGTCGTGCATAGGAAAACTGGCTAGCCAGCCTTCGGTTTGCGCGATTTTGTCCAAGTTGCTGCCTTTGCCTGTTGTAGCAACGGCATGTTTAGCAAAATCTAGCCCCTGTTTTTCAAAGGCGTGTTTGACTTCTAACATGCCGTTGCGCGCTTCAGGGGTACCACCAGACTTGGAGATGGTAATGACCAGTGTGGTCGCAAGTCGGTCTTGCAGTTGGATCAGGATGCGATCGATTCCTGTAGGGTCGGTGTTGTCAATGAAGTGAATGTTGAGCGGCGGAAAGATGGGAGACAAGGCTTCTGCGACGAATTCTGGCCCAAGCGCAGACCCGCCGATGCCGATGGAGAGAATGTCAGTGAATTTCTCTGCCTGGGGCGGGTGAATTTCGCCGCTGTGAACTTTCTGAGCAAAGGTGTGAATTTGCTCTAGCGTGTCGAGGATGTCTTGCTTTAGTTCTGGAGTGGGGGCTAGCTCTGGATCACGCAACCAGTAGTGCCCGACCATGCGGTTTTCGTCAGGGTTGGCGATCGCCCCTTTCTCTAAGTCCGCCATATCCTGAAATGCTTTCTCAAACTTAGGCTGCAACGTTGCTACAAATTCGTCATCAAACCGCATTCGACTGACATCGAGATAAAGCTCCAATCCCTCATGGTAGTAAAGCCAGTCTTGGTAACGTTGCCAGAGTGCAGCGGCATCCATAGCAAATTTCAACCTTCGTAATGGGTCAATCACAGTTTAGCGACTCATGTCCAACCCGTTGAGAAACATAAGGATAGAGTTTAGGTTTCACGATAATTTACCTTCTGTAAATGTCTCCGTCTCCCCTGATACGGGCTGTCTCTGTGAATGCGGTACAATTCATACGCAATCTTAAATGAACAGAACAGTTGGCGATCGCCTTGGCAACTCTGAGCCTGCGATAACAGCAATCGCCAAGCTATTTCCCTTTCACAACCTCCCTTTCGCAACCTGCATGGAAGGCTACATTGTTTCGCTGATAATTTTCACCGCGATTTTTGCCCTGTTTGGCTTAGGGCTAAATTTGCAGTGGGGATATACCGGACTGATTAATTTTGGACACGTTGCATTCATGGCAGTCGGTGGCTATGTCACTGTGCTGCTAAGCGACCTTGATGTGCCTATTCCGCTGCTGATCTGGATACCGTTCTGTGTGCTGGTTGGCTCGCTCTTTGCAGCCCTGCTGGGGCTACTGATTGGGCTATCGACCGTGCGGCTGCGAGAAGACTACCTAGCGATCGTCACCATCGGTGTTTCAGAAATGGTGCGCCTCGTTGCTCTCAATGAAGAGTGGCTAACTCGTGGTGCGTTTGGTGTGCAAGGGTTTCCGTTGCCTTTGCAGGGTTTTGCCCCCACTCTGCTGACTCGAATTGGGATGCTGGCTATTTTTACTGGAGTGATCGCGATCGGGTACTGGCAGTTGTGGAAATGGCTGCGTCAGCGAATCAAGGGTGTCTCGCGTCAGTCCTTGATTAACAGTTCTTTGGCTGTAGCTGGTTATCTCGGTTCGCTGGGTTTGCTGCTCTATGGAACCGTCATCATCGCCCGTCAGCTCAAGCTAGCGGAGGATTTGTCTCCCTGGCTGCTGGGTTTGTTTCTGTTGGGTGCTTTGGTTGGCATTATCGCGCTCTACACCTGGTTGGCGCAACAAACTATTCCTCGTCTGCCAGACTGGTTCGTAGGACTGTCTCTCGTTTCCTGCTTGCTGTCTTTAGCAGTAGGGCTGTGGATTTACCAATTTGCTGCCCATGCAATCTACACCTACTCGCGCACCTCGATTAAGACGGGGCTGATGTTTATCTCAGTCTTGGTGGTAGCGGTGATTTTTTGGGGTTTGCAGAAGTTGGTGCGATCGCCCTGGGGTCGGGTTCTCAAAGCCATTCGTGAAGATGAAGAAGTAGCAAAAGCGCTTGGCAAAAATGTCTTCTGGTACAAGCTGCAAGCGCTGATGTTGGGGGGACTGGTCGCTGGAGTTGCGGGAGCGCTTTATGCATGGCAACTGACAACAGTTTACCCAGACAACTTTCAACCGCTCGTCACCTTTAATGCCTGGACCATTGTGGTGCTAGGTGGCGCAGGCAACAACGTCGGGACGCTACTCGGTGCCGCTATTTTCTGGGCATACCAAACGTCTACTCGCTTTATCCTGGCTGATGTTGTTCCATTGGATGATGCCCGTCTCGGTGCATTTCGCGTCATGATCATTGGGCTTTTGCTGATGGTGCTGATGGTTTGGCGACCTCAAGGAATTTTGGGCAAGAAGGAGGAGCTGACTCTTGGTCGATAATGCAAATGCTCTGTTATCCGCTAAGAACCTTTACAAGAGCTTTGGCGGTATCAAAGCGGTAGACAATGCTTCGATTGAAGTGCCTCAAGGCAGCATCACTGGTCTGATTGGGCCAAATGGTGCCGGCAAAACAACCCTTTTCAACCTGCTGTCCAGCTTTATCCGTCCAGATAGCGGTGAGGTGATTTTTGACGGCGAACCGATTCAGCAATTACAGCCTCACCAAATTGCTCAACAAGGCATGGTGAGAACTTTTCAGGTCGCTCGCGTGCTCTCTCGTCTATCGGTGATGGAAAACATGCTGCTAGCGACTCAGCATCAGTCGGGTGAAAACTTTTGGAATGTCTGGCTTCGTCCAGGGCAAGTGATTAAAGAGGAGCGATCGCAACGGGAATACGCCAGCGAGATCTTGGAGTCAGTTGGGTTATCACACATGGCCCAAGAATATGCTGGAGCCCTATCGGGTGGTCAACGTAAGCTGCTAGAAATTGCCAGAGCTTTGATGGTGCGTCCAAAGCTGATTCTGCTAGACGAACCCGCAGCCGGGGTGAATCCAACGCTGATTAACAAAATCTGCGAACACATCGTTCAGTGGAACCGGGAAGGATTATCATTTTTGGTAATTGAGCATAACATGGACGTGATTATGTCTCTGTGCGATCGCGTCTGGGTGCTAGCGGAAGGTCGCAACCTCGCCTCTGGTACACCTGCCGAAATGCAAAAAAATACTCAGGTGCTAGAAGCCTATCTGGGTCAGTAACCTTCAGGGAACTTTCAAGGGAGCGATTGCCCGACGCAAGGACAATGAATACATAAAGTTATTGCCTTGACTTCAGTAGCTTTTCGGGCACATTTGGGCATTGTTAGTAAGGATGGAATCAAACAACAGCACGATCGAGTCGAATCAGCCTCACTGGGAGGGGTGAATCGCACAGTTGCTCTAGATAATAAGGTAGTATGAATCGCTAAAATAACTCCAAGCGCTCATAAATTTGGGCTTTTGCTGCTAAGCTAGTTAACTTTTCTTTGCAATTCTGCATAAAGCTACAGTCTAATAGCCGTTTCCCTGATTTTTGATACAGCCTTGGGAGCTAAAGTACGATACCTTTATCACTCAATTGACTTAGCTCTTGGTACGAGAAATAGGCTTTTGATCTGGGTACTGTTCATTCCCTCGGTTACTACGCGAATTCACGTTTGATGCAGGGTCTAGAGAGCCGATGATCGCCCTCTATCGGTAGGTCTAGCTAACCTTCCATCGGGTGCAGCCGATTGTTGTTTTGATCAGACTAATTCACTCAAGTTGATGTATTTCATAACTTTGATGAAAAATTAGGCTGATCGCATTCCCTCTCTTTCGTTTCCTAATCGTTTTGCTTAGCTTTTGAGGTAGCAGGTGATTCTGGTAAGTCTTGCAAATGCACCCAATCTGATTCAGCTAGTGCAGTTGATGCCGCAGGCTGTTCATCAGTCGGGCTCCATTATTCTTTTGGTGTGAGGAGTCCGCCCCATGATGACAGACTCAAACATTGGCTGCATGTTAGCAAACCGCTATCAGCTCATAGAGACGCTGGGACAGGGGTCTATGGGCCGCGTCTATGGAGCTAAGGACGTGCTGTTGGGAGGGGTACCCGTTGCCATTAAGTTTCTCTCGCAGACGCTGCTCAATGACAAAATGCGCGATCGCTTTGTGCGAGAGGCGACAACTTGTGCGTTGCTAGGGCAAAAGAGCATTCATATTGTCAGAGTGACTGACTATGGCGTGAATGATGACGAAATCCCTTTCTACGTGATGGAGTATCTGCGCGGAGAAAGCCTGAGCGATTTAATTGCCCATCAGCCGCTTTCTTTGCCTCGATTTTTAAACCTGACTCGTCACGTTTGTCTCGGTCTACAGCGCGCCCACCAAGGGATTCAGGTTGATGGCGATCTTTGCCCCGTGATTCACCGAGATATCAAACCCAGCAATATTCTGATAATTCAGGATGACAGTCTGGGAGAAATGGCCAAAGTTTTGGACTTTGGCATCGCTAAAATGCTTCAGGCAGACAGCGGTCAGACTAACTGCTTTATGGGTACCCTGGCGTACTCTTCGCCCGAGCAAATGGAGGGGCGTGAGCTAGATGGACGCTCGGATATTTATAGCCTGGGCGTAATGATGTTTCAAATGTTGACCGGCAAAATGCCGCTTCATGCTGACACGCACACGTTTGGCGGTTGGTATAAGACGCATCATTTTCAGCAGCCCCGCACCTTTGAGTCGTTCAACCTGGACCTAAAGCCACCAAAAGCCTTAGAAAATCTGGTGATGAGCTGTTTGTCAAAGTCACCAGGCGATCGCCCCCAAACGGTTGCTGAAATCATTAAAGCTCTGGAGCCTTTAGAGCAGCGTTTTGGTCATGGCAGAGAACTAGGCAAACAGTGGAGCAAGATTCTCAAAGAAAAAGAAGTCGTCAGAAAGCCTGAGCGTCTTTCTAACTCCCTCTCCGTCATAGAAATCTGTCGATTTGCTTCTTGGCCCGACGATAAGCCGATCGCTGAAATTGTCTTTCACCATCCGCTTCGCACCAGCAAAGGTCATTTGGCAACCCTGTGGGTGATGTTGCCTAAAAAAGAAGTTCAAAAGCGGGAAACGGGTACTCGCTACAACCAGTTTTTGTTTTTAGAAGCACCCCATCCTATGATGCTATGGCTCACCGTCCTCTATAACCGGAAATACGGTCCCCGCTGGCTGCCCTGCTATCTAGACTTAAAAACCCCTCAAGGACAAAAAATGACTCGGCTACTAGGCGAGTCAGGGGAATATCGGGTGTTGTTTTTTGCCCAAGAAGAACCGAAGCGTTGTGCCAATGTGGTCAATTCAACGATCGCCGTGCCACAGTGCAAGCTATTGCTCGACTGGGCAACAACGGGGCAGTTAACCCGTGGGTCGATCTCTCAAGCTCATATCAGCAAGAGCGTTTTGAAAGCAGAACTAGAGAAAATCAAACCCAAAATCTTGATGAAGCTAGAATCTCTCTACTTCGAGGAAGATACTGACCTGTCGGGTTGAATATTGCTAGTTGCGCCGACTCACCCTCTTGTAGGGGGAAAATAGATGACTGGATGCCAGCTCCGGCGTAGAATCTCGCCTGTAAAGCTGGGTACTGACCACTCGATCAGCTTACCCAAACTGCCAGATGAGGAGGCGATCGCACTAATATCATGCACCTCAGCAGCTTTTAGCACCTCTAGGATAGGGTCGCCCATGCGTACCTCAGTTTCAACTCTTAATCCCAGTTTCTCCAGGTCAGCTTTAGCCTCCGCTAGCTTAGCTTCCGCCTCTTTTGCCCTAGATTCCTTTAAGACTGCACCGCTACGCCCAGATGGATCAACGACCCAGAAGAGGAGGCAGCACTCCAGTGAGCTATCCGGTTGTTGAGCGTAATGCTTGACCTGCTGAAGTAAGTACTGGGAGGGCGCGCTGCCATCATAGGGCAACAGCAGATAGCGAAACAAATGACGACAGCGCAGCTCTAGCTCCTCCACTGTGTAGGTAGAAACGAGTTGGGGGCGCAGCGTCATCACTGGAATTGCCATTCGCTGACACAGGTTCATCGTTGTGCTGCCAAACAATTTTTCGGCAAGCAAGTTACGACTGGGCATTCCCAGAATGATTAAATCAGCATTGTGGGCTTTGGCAGTGCTGACGATGTGGTCAGAAGGTTTACCTGACTCAACTACAACTTTGACATCAACGCCATTAGGCACGTTTTCTAGAGCCACAGAGAGGCGATCGCGTGCAGCCTGCATCTTCTCCGGATTAGGACGAGGGATCTCCCTTTCATCAGACAGGGGGATAACGTGTAAAAAAATGATTTGTTTTGCGCTACCAGCAGCGAGACTGGGAACGCAATTTGCTAGGCGATATATGCCGTCCGAAAAATCTGTGCAAATGATGACGCGCTGAAACATAGGTTAAGGTCTGGGTTGAAGGTCTAGCACATTATTCAGCTCCTCCTAACCCTAACATCCTTACCATAGAGTCTTGCTGCAGCCTAGAGCGCTCGCCCGACCTCAAGGGCAATGCGTGTAGCAGCAACCGTAGGTCTAAAAGTTTTACCTACGCACCAAACAAAAGCGATATTAGTGGTTAGATTTTTAGTTAAATTCTAGCGGCTTGCTGTGCAGAGGTGAGCAATTGCCAAGAATCACGTAAACAGCGCAACAGGGTTCAAAGACAGACAAACTCGCGTGATAATGCGTCCGTCTTCACAGATATGCAGTCAAAAGGTTCACAGGAGAGGATTGTAGCGAACGGACTTGTACGGAGCTAAGTGACATCAGGAAAGCAATTTCCGTATCAAGGGAAGAGTTGACGCCCCAGCATCCCCAGCTCTTTTCCCAGCAGGAACTTAGCAAGAGAGGGAGGTCGCCCACTGCGACAAAAGCAGAACTTAGAACTGGGGACCAGCCTCAATGCCCCACTGATGCTTGAGGAACTGCTTGTACATGGTCTCCCTCAACATCATCTGCTCATACAGCTTGATTAGAAATTGCTGAGCTTGTTCACGGCTCATCCGCTCAACCTGAGTCTCAAACGACCGAAGGCTGAACTGTTGTTCCAGAGAAAGTTCGATTGGTTGGTTCATGATTGACTCCTCTTGGGGTAGTGAGTGAATTCGCGGTGTGTGCAAATCTAACTAGATATTGCAAGCTCCTCGAAATCTATTCGGCGATCGTTGTTACGCTTCAGGTTTCCCATGAACAAGCTTTAGGATCGCTTTATATTACAAAAGATAACAATCGTTTGACAAATTGCCTATCCCCATAAGGGTACTTTTGCGCGAAAACCGCATAATCCGAAAGACGGGGATCTGCAAAAGCCCGTCTGCTCGTAGGTTATAGGTATTTCTAGCAAGTTACGAATTGTAAAAAAGTTCAAAGTAAACTAAATTTAACCCAATCCGATTTTGGTGAAGCTTGCTCGACTAGGGTTACTCTTCAGCACGGGCGGAGCTGTCGCTGCCAACGATCACGACGGTGATGTTATCTCGCCCACCTTTGTCTTTTGCTGCGTTTACCAGGGTTAAAGCTGCTTTGTCACAAGCGCGAATCCCTTTTAGGTGGGAGGCGATCAAATGGTCGGGAAGCTCTTCGGTCAAGCCATCGCTGCAGAGTAGGAGGCGATCGCTCGGCAGCAAATCAAACGACTGCACATCCACCTGACGTAAATCCTCTCGTCCCAAACACTTCGACAAAATGTGTCGCCAAGGATGAATTCGAGCCTGATCGGGAGTTAAATCTCCTACCTTCATGGCCCGAGCCACCCAGGTGTGATCTTCCGTGATTTGATCTAGTTTTGCCCCTCGTAGGCGATAAAGCCGTGAATCTCCAATGTGGGCACAGTAAGGCTGCTCATCCCGAAAAATGACCACGACAGCCGTTGTTCCCATGTCAGAGCGTTCTGGGTGAGCCGCTTGGTCGTTTAGGATAGCCCGATTTGCTTCTAGAAACGCTGTCTCCAGCAATATCTTAGATTGCTCCGGTGAAGCCCAGTATTTATCCAGATGCATTTGGATTGCATAGGTTGCAATTCGGCTTGCTTCTTGACCGCCTGCATGACCTCCCATGCCGTCTGCCACGATAAAAAAACGCCCATCTGGGTCGTTATAAAAGGCATCCTGGTTCACGGATCGGATCAATCCAGGGTCAGTAAGACCCGTGAAGAGGCGTTTCATAGAGTAGCTGCTTGCATCGGAAGCGAATTTAGATCTTTAAAGCATACGCTCAAGTCGGTCAAGCTTCATTAAGAGCCGAACTAGAGCCACTGCAACAACCGATGCTGCGATGGCTGATAGTGCTGCCAACCAAACGTACTGATTTACTAACAAGATCGTAGCCGACAATGTGAAGGCTCCGATCAGCAAAGTATAGTTAGTCCCCATGTTAACGCTGCTGAGGCGACGTAGGGCGCGATCGGTCTCAGTCGATCGCACCCGAATTCGCAAATCTCCCCGCTCTAGCTTCTCAATGGTGTCTTCAATACGGCGAGGTAAACCCAGCGCTGTACTGCTCACCTGAGCGGCTTGACGACCTAACTCGCTAAACAAACCGCTGGATTCTGAAGAATGTCCGTTTGTCATAATTTGCATCGCAAAAGGTCTTGCGACCTCCATAAAGTTAAAATCTGGATCTAGTCCCTTCCCGACTCCCTCCAGTGTTGAAAACGCTCGCATTACAAAGGTAAAGGTTGCGGGAAAACGGAAGGGTTGGTCGTAGGCAATTTCGTAGAGGTCGTCGCTAATGGAGCTGACAGATTGGTGCTCAAAGGGCTGATCCATGAAGTGATCCAGCATGTACTGAATCGATCGTCGCACTGGACCCATATCTTCTGCTGGAGCCAGTGCCCCTAGCTCAATGAGGGAAGCTACGACCTGATCAGCATCCTTTTGAGCAATGCCAAAAAAGGTTTGTAAAAGTTTTTGCCGCGTGACGGGTTGAACCCGCCCCATCATGCCGAAATCATAAAAAATTAGCGATCCTTCTGGGCTAACGGCAATGTTGCCAGGGTGGGGGTCAGCATGGAAAAACCCATCATTAAGCAACTGATACAAATAGGCTTTAGCGCCCAGTTGGGCAAGCAGTTTGCGGTCTAATCCCGCAGCCTCTAGTGCTTCGTAGTGGCTGATTTTGATTCCGGGGACATATTCTAGGGTTAGCGCTCTTGGAGACGTGTAGCGCCAGTAGATTCGAGGAACTTTTACCCAATCTTCACCCCGAAAATTGCGGCGAAATGTGTCTGCGTTGCGTCCTTCGTTTAGGTAATCAATTTCTTCCCATAGGATGCGGCAGCACTCGTCGTAGATTCCCAGCCAATCGCGACCTCGCCCCCAATTGGGATGGTTTTGGAAGTAGCGGGCAATTCCTTTGAGAATCCGCAGGTCAATCTCAAACAGTTTCTTTAGCCCCGGACGCTGCACCTTTACCACAACTTCTTCACCGGAATGAAGCTGAGCTCGGTGAACCTGTCCTAAACTAGCGGCTGCTAGAGGAATGGGGTCAAAACTGCGATAAAGCCCTGGAATCGCTTTGTCAAAATCTTCCTGAATGATTGCCTCAACCTGCTCATAGCTGAAGGCAGGGACTCTGTCTTGAAGCTTGGTTAGCTCCTCAACATACTCCGCTGGAAACAAGTCAGCGCGGGTTGAAAAGAGTTGTCCCAGCTTGATGAATGTGGGGCCAAGATCTAGGAATGTTTCTCTAATCCAGATTGCCAGCGCTCGACGTCGGAGGGACTTGTTTTCCTCGGTTGCTCCGCCTCGATAGCTCCATGATTTTTTGTAGAACCATTGGGCTGCTAAAAGCTTTAGCACAAAGGTCCAGATGTCGATGAAGCGACGCTGGCGAGAATAATTCTTACGGCTCCAGCGATAAGCCTTTGCAGAATTGGGCTTAAATCGATCGCGAACTGACAGGTCACGGTCTGACCCAGCCAGTGCGTCATTTGACTCTAATTCAGCTTGAGAAGGAAGCGCCGACATTACTTGCCTCGCACTCCGTGCAGGTTGAATGGGATCATCAGGAGGAACAGACACTCAAGTGCTTAAAGAAACTTCAGGAGAAAGATTTTAAGTTAGTTAAAGCCTACTAAGGAGTGAGCTTTTGAGATTTTTAGAGTGCAGTGGAGCTAGAACGCTAAGCTATCAGGACGATCGGCTGCGATAGCGCTGCAGCTCAGCGCGAAGTTGGGCAACCTCTGCCCGAAGTTCGTCAATGGTGGCTTGCAGGTCTTCTGGTTGCGAACCGCGACGCACTAAGGCTGAGGTTGTACGACCCTGCATAGCAGATTCTTCTTCACGATTGGCTCGTTCGATGACTTGCTCTGTGAACTGTCGTAGACGTTCGCGTTGCTCCGCATCAAATTTGCCGAGCTCGCTAAGGGTGTCAGTTACAGCGTTTTCAAGCTGCTCGCCGAGCGCTTCTGCGAAAGCTCTGCCTACAAAAAACGCATGAACCAGGGGATTACTCATGTGCAAATTATGTTACGCTTCCGCAAAAATTATAGCCTGCTTACTCAGGTTGGGGGGGATGATTGGGGGTTAGCCTCTGATCCCCATTCCCTAATCCCTAATTCTTAATCCCCCATCCGCAAAATTCCTATGCAATATCAGCAGATTAATGATTGGCTGGAGACTCGCTGGGTGAAGCCTGCCTATAGCGGCTGGCTGTTGGCGGGGCTGTCGCTGTTTTTCTTTGCATCGGCGACGAATACGATGTCGGGTTGGCTGTATGTGATTAGTGGGGTAATTTTTGCGCTGTTGGCGATCGCCACCATCCTCCCCCAGCGATCGCTGCGGCAGATTCGGGTGATCCGACAGCCGATTCAACCTGTTAGTGCAGGTGAACTGCTCACGATTGAACTGGAATTGCACAACCCAGCAACCCAGCCCAAAACGCTAATTGAGGTTCAAGATATGCTGCCTCATGTGTTAAACAAGCCAGTGCAGAAGGCGTTTGAGCTAATTCCAGCAAGGGGAATGCAGCGCTGGGTTTATCAGCAGCCGACTCAGCGACGGGGCGTGTATCGCTGGCATACGGTGAATCTAAGAACGGCTGCACCGCTGGGACTATTTTGGAGTCGGCGGAGTCGAACAGCAAAGGCGATCGCGATTGTCTACCCCATCGTTTTGCCTCTGAGTCAGTGTCCTTTGATTGATGAGATGGGGAGGGACGTGAATGCTCAGGTGCAGAGCAGTTACCGTGCTCTAGGGGCAACAGAGGGGGTAACGCGGACGCTACGTCCTTACCGTTGGGGAGATCCAATTCGGTTGGTTCACTGGCGCACTAGCGCCCGCTACGGAGAGCTAAGGGTGCGAGAGCTAGAGATGTTTACGGGTGGGCAGGAAGTCGTCATTGCTTTGGACAGTGCGATCGCCTGGGAGCAAGATGACTTTGAGCAAGCGGTGATCGCGGCGGCTTCGCTGTATTTTTATGCAGTTCAGCGTCAGCTTCAGGTCAGCCTCTGGACCGCTCGAACGGGACTGCTGCGTGGTGGACAAGCGGTGCTGGAAGCGCTGGCAGAAACGTATGCTGGAGAAGAGGAGACGGGCGATCGCCTCCCTCCGCTGTCTCTGGTGTGGCTCAGCCAAAATCCAGATAGCCTCAATGATTTACCCCAAGGTAGTCGTTGGCTCCTGTGGTCACCGAGAAATTCCAATAAGTTGCGGTCTGAGAAGCCGCTATCAAACGTATCGCTCAGCTCCAGCCATCCCGGTTTTGTAGTTCAATCCGAAAAAGACCTACAGCTTCAACTTCAGGCACCTTTACCGCGACACTAAACGAATGAATGAAGAGATGGAGGAAATCCCAGAGGAATTTTGGCAGGGCGTGGAGCAGTTCAATCAGCGCCAGTTTTATGATTGCCACGACACGCTAGAGGCACTGTGGATGGATTCAGTGGAGCCAGAAAAGCGGTTTTACCAGGGGGTACTACAAATTGCAGTGGCGTTGCACCATTTGGGTAATCACAATTGGCGAGGGGCGGTGATTCTGCTGGGAGAGGGGATGAATCGGCTGCGACACTACCAACCCGTTTATTCTGGAGTAAATGTGACGCAGTTGTTAAATCAGGCGGCAGATTTGCTGGCGATGTTGCAACAGGTAGGAGCAGAGCGAGTGGCGGATCTGGTACAAATGGAAGCGGGCGATCGCCTCGCCTCAACCGGCTCCTTGAAGCTGCCGACTATCTCAAAAGCTGAGGAAGGATCGCAATCAGTGAGCTAGTTCTTGCTGAAGTGAGTCAAAGGTACAAACTTTTTAACAAAAGTTCTGTTGAGGCTGAAACTTCTGTGAAGATAGGAGAGTCAAGGACGTTATAGAGCTTGCTTGTTTCTTGTGATCAGGTTCTGGTTGGGTAATATTGGCATATAAACTAGCTGCATCTACGCTAGAACTAGAAGCTGTTGCACTTGGCTAGCGTTCAGTTTTAAGCCTTACTACCTAATTCCTACTAAAAGTTCTATTACTTCGTTTATGAAATCTGCGTCTCGCTCCCGCTTCAACCTGCCTTTCCTCAAATTGACGCTGGTCTCTGCTGCGGTAATGGGGGCGATCGCTCCTTTGCCTCTACCTTTGGCGATTGCTCAGAATGCCCCAGCCCAGCGACCCAACCAACCGTTGACCCTGCGCTCAGATGTGCAGGAAGCCAATGCCGTGACGGGCGTAGTAACGGCTCGTGGCAATGTGCAGATTAACTACCCGGCTCGGCAAATTCAAGCCACTTCTGCCCAGGCTCAGTACTATAGCCGTGAACGGCGAATTGTCCTCAGTGGCGATGTCTATGTCCTGCAAGAGGGCAATAGTATGCGCGCCGAAACAATTACTTATCTAGTCGACGAAGGACGATTTGTAGCCCTTCCTGAAGATCAGCGGCAGGTTGAGTCAATCTATATCGTGCCTGACCCTAATGCCCCTGTTGCGACGACGACTCCTGTCTCTACAACGGAAGAATCGTCAGACTTTAACCCCAAGCCAGAATTTAAGACACCCATTAGTCCCTAGTTTTTGCTTGGGACTGCTTTTGGCACAGTATCCTATAACGAATGAACTGCCTCTGATAGGATTAGGGCTAACCCTTTTGCAATAACTACCGTCGAGGGTCAACCTTGAAGATTGTCCTGGAGAATGTTCACAAATCCTACGGTAGACGCGCAGTAGTTAACCGCGTCAACCTTTCGGTAGTGCGAGGAGAAGTGGTAGGGCTGCTTGGTCCAAATGGGGCAGGAAAAACGACTACCTTTTACATGGCAACAGGGCTGGAAAAGCCTGACCAGGGTAGAGTCTGGCTAAATGACTTGGACATCACCGATTTGCCAATGCACCAGCGGGCTAAATTGGGAATTGGCTATTTAGCTCAAGAACCTAGTATTTTTCGGCATCTCAGTGTGCAGGACAACATTTTGCTCGTGTTGCAGCAGACAGGAGTACCGCGCTACGAACATGTTGATCGGTTACATCAACTGCTCAAGGAATTTCGCCTGGAGAAAGTTGCTGCTACTTCTGGAGTTAAAGTTTCCGGAGGAGAGCGACGGCGTACAGAATTGGCTAGAGCACTAGCATCTGGGCAAGATGGACCAAAATTCTTACTGCTAGATGAGCCGTTTGCGGGAGTTGATCCGATCGCCGTTGCTGAGATTCAAGAGATCATTGCTAACTTGCGCGATCGCCAGATGGGCATCTTGATCACCGATCATAACGTTCGAGAAACCCTAGCAATCACCGATCGTGCTTACATCATGCGAGATGGGCAAATTTTAGCATCCGGCAGTTCGGAGGAGCTTTACAGTAATCCACTAGTGCGCCAATACTATCTGGGTGACAGTTTCCAACCGTAAGGCTACTCTATAAAGTCTCCCCTCAATTCCCCGATGCTGTTGCTGATTCAGCTTTTATGAATTCAGGTTTCTCAAAACTTGCTAATCCAAAACTTAACCTGCGGAACTGGCTGCCTCAACTGTCAGTGATGGATCGCTACATTGCCACGGAGTTAACACTGCCTTTTTTGTTTGGGGTGGGAATTTTTTCGTCCCTTGGTGTTTCGGTAGGGGCGCTGTTTGATCTGATTCGTCGTGTCACGGAGTCTGGATTGCCAATCTCTACAGCTGTAGAGATACTAGCGTTAAATTTTCCTCAGTTCATGGTTTATGGCTTTCCTGCCTCCTCGCTGTTGGCTACCCTGATGACGTATGGGCGGCTCTCCACGGACAGTGAACTGGTGGCGCTGCGCGGCTGTGGCATCAGTGTGTTTCGTCTGGTGCTTCCGGCTGTTGTGCTTTGTACGATCGTGACGGGGCTGACGTTTGTATTTAACGAGCTAATTGTTCCAGCGGCTAACTACCGTGCAGCAACGACGCTGGAGCGGGCATTAGGGGATGAAAGACCTGAATTTCAGGAAGAAAACATCTTCTATCAAGAATTTCAGGAGTTTGTCGAAGATGATGGCGATCGCAAGCAGCGGCTAGCGCGGCTCTTCTATGCCAGAGAGTTTAACGGACGGGAGATGCAGGGGCTAACCATTCTAGACTTTTCGCGAGAAGGGCTAAATCAAATTGTTAGTGCCAAATCCGCCATCTGGAATCTAGCTCAAAGCACCTGGGATTTTTTTGATGGCACCATTTATGTGGTGTCGTCGGATGGTTCGTTTCGCAATATCGTCACCTTTGAGCAGCAGCAAATTCAGTTGCCGCGCACCCCGCTGGACCTTGCCTCCAGAGGACGTGACTATGACGAAATGAATATCAAACAATCGCTAGATTACATGGCGCTGCTACAACAGGGTGGGGATGAGGCAAAGATTCGCAAGCTAAGAGTGCGAATTCAGCAGAAATACTCGTTGCCCTTTGTCTGTGTGGCGTTTGGGCTAGTTGGGGCCGCACTGGGGACGCGATCGCGACGCACAGGGAGAGCAACGGGTTTTGCCATTAGCCTGGTGATTATCTTTGGCTATTACCTGTCTGCGGTGGTCACTGGCTCCCTCGCCCAAAACGAAGTTTTATCGCCCTTTATGGGAGCGTGGCTACCCAACCTGCTTGGGCTGGTGGCTGGTGGTTTCCTGTTAGTTCGGGCTTCTCGCTAGGGCTGTGATTAAAGGCGTTGACGTTAACAAATCTACGCAGATTTCTGTGTGAAGTGTTGAAGAAGACTTCATATAGAAGCAGGTATAAATTTTAAGAAGCGGCTAGGATAGAACAAAATCAAGTTCAGCTAATGGATTTGTTGTAGAGTTCGGACTGCTATAACCATGTCACCTCTCAATCACTCTCCGGCTTCCGTTCGTTATCTCAAAGCGCGGCTGCGGATTCTAAAGCGCCCTGCGGTTTGGGGATCTGCGGCAATCCTGTTGCTGACCTTGTTCTCCGTTTACACTCTTTTGCAGCGCCCAGACTGGTTGACCGTTAGTGAGAGCGATCGAGTCTCTCCTGAAGCTGAAAACGCAACTGACACGGCTAACCCTGATGCCTTGCCGCCCGAAGAAGACAGTGCGATCGGGATGGATATCGACAGTCTCTCGGTCCTAAGAAACGAGATTAGTGACTTTGATGAAGAAGCAGAAATTGATCTGCTGGCTCCGCCGTCACGCTCTGCAGATGGGGAAGATGGGGAAGCGTCCACCTTACGGCCGACGGATTCACCTTTGGTTAGTGGGGCACCTCAGTCTACTAGTCAGTCTTCTCCATTTTCGTCAGCTTATGCTCAAGGTGGTCAACCTTTGAGCCTGAACCTGTTCAACAATCCCACTTTGTTGCCCGGAAGTTCGACTACTGCTGATTCTGCTTCGGCTGGGGCACCAAATCCTGGCTTTGGGTTGGGCACAGCCACCCAAGCTACTCCTCCTGCTAGTCCACTTCGCTCAGCAGTTGAGCAATACGCTAATTCTGCTAACCAGCCCACCACTCAAGCTCAAACTCAGTCTCAGTCCCAGTCTTCTGAACCAGCCTCAGGCGACCCGAGGCGACAGCCAGCGGCAACTCCTACTTATCTGCCGCCTCAACCGGTAGGGCAATATGCCCCTCAAACTTCTCCAACCCCTGGAACGACGGGCTACACGATTCCGCCTTCACTGATTTATGGTCGCAATAGCCCGTATACCAGCCCAACTAACCCCAATTCGGTTAGCCCTCAGGCTGTACCTGGCTTACCGCAGGCTCCGCAAGTCTTGCCGCAAACCATTCCTGCTCAACCTGGAATTGGGCAACCGGTCCAGACTCCCTACGGCGGTGGAACAGCAGGCGGTACTTCTCCAGTTCCCAACGTGCAACAGCCCCAGGTGGTTCAACCCCCGCCTCAACCTTTCTCAGTACCTCGTACGAGTGCAGGGTACTCGATCGGGGGACGAGAGATTGAGACTTTCTCAAATCCTTAAACGCCAACTTGTAGTGCTTACTTCTTAAAAAGAAAGGAGACAGGAGGTTTAGCCCTGCCTCCCTTCTTTGTCTTAACCTTTATGACTAGAGCTATAGAGCGGTAGCAGTACGATAAAAGCTGACCCCTCGCCGGGTTTACTTCTCACTGAGATAGAGCCACCACAGCGCAGCAAAAGCTGATGGACAATGGACAGCCCTAAACCCGCGCCGTTTTGGTCGTCTGCACCACCCTGACGTACTCGATAGAAGCGCTCGAAGATTCGGGGGATTTCGGCGGGTGGAATGCCAATTCCGGTGTCTCGCACTTCTACTTGAATATAGTCGCCCTGTTGTCTTGCCTTGACCCACACCTGTCCGCCTTCAGGGGTGAATTTGATGCTGTTGTGCAGAAGGTTGATGACGATCTGCCTCAGCCAGTTGGGCAGGCAGGAGACGGGTGGCAGGTCTTCAGGCACAGTGTAGGCTAGCATGATGCCCTTTTCCTGAGCTAGCGGCTGATAGGTGCTGACAATTCCGGGGACTGCTTCGATCAGGCGTAGCGGCTGCATCGGGGTGTCAACTGCATCTTCAATCTGCACCAGGTCGAGCACACTGGTGATGAGAGAACTCTGGCGATCGCACTCGTGGGTCAACATCTCCATGTAGCGCTGGCGTTGAGGCGTCTTAAGACTGGGAGAAGCGAGTAGGGTAAGAGCCGTTTTCATGGTGGTCAACGGTGTCCGCAACTCTTGCCCAACATGCTTCAGAAATTCGTCCTTGAGCCGAATGGAATGGAGCAGTTCCTCATTTTCAAGCTGAAGCGCAGTAGCAGCATCCGCCTGTCTGCGCCAAAGTGCCGTGCTGTACCAGATTTCTTCTTGTCGCTGAACTTGTTTAGTAAATAAATGGCTCAACAGGCTTGGGTTGAGTGGGCAATCTGTCACTTGCTCGACAAACCCATCCCAATTAACCAGCAGTTCTTCAATTTCAGCAGTTGGTTCAGCCTGCGATTGCCCAAAACAAACGGCGCGATGGATTCCTTCTAAAACTTGCTGGATCGTCTCACCATTCAGGGTAAAAAGTCCCAATAAGGGATGCTTGCGATCGACCTCTTCGTCACCTGTTGGAATGGATTTAGGGTTGCTGAATAGGGTGTCTTGATTGTCACTATCTCGTGGCGATCGCATGGAACGAGGTCGATGAGCCAGCACCAACCCACAAAAATCAGCTGACAACACCAGCAAAAAGTATTCTCGCCTCAAGTTGCTCTCAGCCGCCAGAGGTAAGGTCAGGCTACCCGCATGTCCAGTCAAAGGGGGCACGGGATCGCGAACGTCCAACCATTCATCTTCTAGTTCATCGGTCGGTGCTGCGAATGAAGCCTCCTGTGGCTCGTCTGTTGCTTCGGGTTCGAGTTCGGCTAGTGGGTATGATGGCGCTAACGGGTCGAATTGATCAAAGTCTGCGATCGCGGTTTGCTTTTTAGCCTCCTCCCGATGAGAACTGAGAATGTATAGCGAAGAGGGAACACTGACTGACTTTTGAAAACGCTCAATCTCAGATTGCCAAGCTTCGCCACGGGGTAGTTTTAGCCATAGAGTTGCAGGAATTCTTTGGTCAAGCAGCAAGTCCATCAAGGTACTGACCATGGACTTAAAGATAGTCGGGCTAACCTGCAAAGGACGAGGAGCGGTCTCTGAGCTGTGGGCTAGCTCATAAAGGGAAACGTCCTGGAGGCTGGATGAGTTCATGAGGGTGAGGTGATGAACAGAGGAATGAGGCTATAGCAGCAATAACAAGGCGATCGCCACTGCTGCTATGTACTAGCGCGTCAAGCATTTCGCCAAAAAATCTGAATGATTTTCTAGACCAGGGTTTAATACAAACTATGAAGACATAAGGCTAACTCGTTTTGGCAACTAAAAATCTTTGAGAAGAAGCTTTAGCTTTAAAGCGAGTCACTTTAAAGGCTCATACGCTTACGTTTGAGCTGTTATTCAAGACAGATTTCAACCGTCAAGTTCACTGCTTATTAGGTTAAACCTGGTTTAGAAATTTATCCACCATTCCTAAATTTTCATCACCTGAATAGATAGACATTTCGATCAGAAATCTGCCTCATTCGTCGAATTAATCTGCCTGATCAATCCGCTCAGTCAAGGCTGCCCGTGCCTGTTCTCGGTCATCAAAGTGAACTTTTTCTGTACCTAAAATTTGATAGTCTTCATGCCCTTTTCCAGCAATTAGTACGCCATCTCCAGCCTTAGCTTGCAAAATAGCGGTGCGAATTGCCTCGGCACGATCGCCAATGACTAGCGGCTCTACCGTATCGGGAATGCCTGTGAGAATGTCCTGCAAAATTCGCTCTGGATCTTCAGTACGGGGATTGTCTGAGGTGACAATTGCCCAATCCGCCAATTCTGCGGCAATTTTGCCCATGAGGGGACGCTTGGTGCGATCGCGATCACCCCCGCAGCCAAATACACAGATCATCCGAGCCGGAATGAAAGGACGTGCTGCTTTTAGCAAATTTTCTAAACTGTCGGGCGTGTGAGCATAGTCCACAATGACGTTGATGTCTTGCGTTGGAGTAATCTGCACCTGCTCCATCCGTCCAGGAACGCCCGTGAAGAGAGGCAAGGAGTGGGCGATCGCCTCCAATTCCACACCTAAATGCAGCGCTGCCCCTACCGCTGCTAACAGATTTGACAAATTAAACTGCCCGACCAGCGGAGATTGAAACGCTGTCTCTCCCTTGGGTGTGTGCAGAATGCCCTTTACGCCATCTGGCTCATATACCAAATCGCTTGTCCATAAATCTGCCCTCTGACCCGTAACGCTGTACGTCCAGACCTGCTCAGGCTGCAATTGTTGAATCAGTCGCTGCCCATAAGCATCATCTAGATTCACAATAGCCCGACCTTTGAGGTAGTCCGTTGAAAACAGCAGCGCCTTGGCAGAAAAATAGTCTTCCATGTCGCGGTGATAGTCCAGATGATCCTGAGTCAAGTTGGTAAACACCGCTACCTCAAAAGGGCAACCCATCACTCGCCCCTGCGCCAGCGCATGAGAACTGACTTCCATCACACCTAGCTTGCAGCCTGCTGCCACCGCTTCAGCCAACTGCTGCTGCAACTCCACCGCGAAGGGCGTGGTATGAACTGCCGTTTGCTGATGACCCGCCCAGCGAGTGTAGAGCGTTCCCATCAGGGCGGTCGGCTGCTGTGTCTGGTTCAGCAGAAACTCGATTAGGTGAGTCGTGGTTGTCTTACCGTTAGTACCGGTCACTCCGACCAGTTGAAGCTGCTGTGCCGGATAGCCATAGAATGCTGTCGCTATCTGAGCACAAGCCTGCACCATGTCAGCTACGGGAATGACGCAAGCAGTTGAATCCGTTGGAGGCTGTTTCTGAGCGGCTGAGGTAGAAACTAAGGCAGCGATCGCCCCTGTGGCGATCGCACTTGGCCAAAACTCACCCCCATCTACCCGTGTTCCTGGCATCCCAATAAATAAATCTCCTGGCTGACAGGCATGAGAATTGGTCGCCAACCCTTTTACCTCAGCCTCTAAAGCCGGATACTCTGGTATCTGAACGGACTCAGGCAAAACCATCAAGAGTTCTCGTAATTTCATGTCAACAACTCCTCACATCTGCTGCGCCTATTCTGAACTATTTCCTACCCCATATTTCTGTAGCATCTGCTCCACTTGGGCGATCGTGGCACGAGGGGAGAGGCGAGGGAGGGGAATTGGGGATTGGGGGGTGGAGGTTGCTTCCAGGAAGAGGACTGGAATTTCGTATTGAAAGGCTTCAAACCAATCTTTGCGAGTGGTAATGTCTCTCACCTCTAGCTCAAACTGTAGCGTTTGAATTTGCCCTAGTTTTTCCTCAAGTCCTTCACACAGATGACATCCGGGCTTGCTGTATAGAATTAACCGCATAGAAAATCTCTCATGAACTAGTAAGACCTGTTTTCCGATCGGAATACGAGCCTTTTCTCAAGCTAAAATTGTCTGTAGAAACACAAATAAGCTTACTGAAGAAATGACTAGTTATTCCGTAGAGCGCAAAAGCCAGAATCAGAGTTTTGACCTGGATGAGCTAAACCAAAGATTTGAGACTGCTCATCCGTCAGAAGTTCTTTTCTGGTGTGTGGCTAACTTCCCAACTGGGCTGGTGCAGACGAGTGCTTTTAATGTCGATGATCTGATCATCACGGACATTCTCTATCGTCAAATCATTCCTGCTCAACCCGTTCCTGTGATTTTCCTGGATACGCTGCATCACTTCCCGCAAACCCTGGAACTGGTTGCTAAAGCTGAAGCAATCTATAGATTGGACTTGAAAACTTACAAGATTCCCGACGTGGCAACTCGTGAAGTCTTTGCTGCACAGTACGGTGAAGCGCTTTGGGATACTGACATTCAGAAATTTCATCACTTGACCAAAATTGAGCCTTTGCAGCGCAGCCTAAAAGAACTGGACAGCAAAGCCTGGATTACGGGACGTCGCCGCGATCAGGCAACCACTCGTGCTGATATGCCCGTTCTAGAGCTAGACGCAAACCAACGTCTCAAGGTCAATCCGCTAGCTAACTGGACTCGCAAGCAAAGCTGGGAATATGTCGTAAAGCATGGCGTTATCTACAACCCGCTGCACGACCAGGGCTATCCCAGTATTGGCGATGAACCGATCACGACTCCCGTTGCCGAAGGCGAAGACGAGCGGGCCGGACGCTGGCGCGGCACAGGTAAGACGGAGTGTGGAATTCATATTTGAGGAAGGGGCTAAGAGCTAAGGACTGGGGGCTAGCTCCCAGTCCTTAGCCATCGTGCTACCGTTGAGCGTAATGCTGTCAACGCATGGCTCGATGGTTAAGATTCTTCATCTTTCGGATATTCATTTGGGTAGCGGGTTTTCGCATGGGCGAATTAATCCGGAGACGGGGTTGAATACGCGGCTCGAAGATTTTGTAAAGACGCTGGGGCTGTGTATTGATCGGGCAGTTTCTGAACCGGTTGATTTAGTCCTATTTGGTGGGGATGCGTTCCCCGATGCGACACCGCCGCCGATTGTGCAACAGGCGTTTGCGGCGCAGTTTCGCCGTTTGGTGGATGCTCAGATTCCGACAGTGCTGCTGGTAGGAAATCATGACCAGCACGCTCAGGGGCAGGGGGGTGCGAGTCTGTGCATTTATCGCACGTTGGGAATTCCGGGATTTGTGGTGGGCGATCGCCTCGAAACTCACACGATTCAAACCCGCAGCGGAGCCATACAAATCATTACGCTGCCCTGGCTCACCCGTTCCACCCTGCTCACCCGTCCTGAAACGGAAGGTTTATCTCTGGTAGAGGTGAACGAGCTGCTGATCGATCGCCTACGGGTTGCCTTGGAAGGTGAAATTCGACGGCTTGATCCAGATATTCCAACGGTGCTGCTGGCTCATTTGATGACTGATACGGCAAGATTTGGGGCAGAGCGGTTTTTGGCAGTTGGTAAGGGGTTTACAGTGCCGATGGCGTTGCTCAACCGTCCCTGTTTTGACTATGTGGCGTTAGGGCACGTACATCGACATCAGATTTTGGCGGAGCAGCCGCCAGTGGTGTATCCGGGCAGTATCGAGCGGGTTGACTTTAGCGAAGAGCAAGAGGAGAAGGGCTATGTGCTGGTTGAGCTAGAGGGCGATCGCACTCAGCTAGAGTTTTGTCCTTTACCCGTCCGCGCGTTTCGCACGCTGCGAGTCGATTTATCTAAGGTAGAAGATCCGCAAGCGGCGTTACTCCAGGCGATTCAGCTAGAAACAATTGAAGAGGCGGTGGTCCGTCTGGTCTATCAGCTTCGCTCGGATCAGCTTAGCCAAATTGACAGTGCTGCGTTGCATGATGCGCTCAGTGCTGCTCATACATACACGATTCACGCTGAGTTGGTGAGCCAGCTTGCTCGTCCTCGATTACCTGAATTGGGTGCAGGCAGCGGCATTGATCCGATTGAGGCACTGCAAGCGTATCTGGACAATCAGCCCAACCTGAAGGACATCGCAGGTGAAATGCTGGAGGTGGCTCAAAGCTTAATGGCAAAGGAACAGGCTGTTTGGCTGGGTGCGGCTGAGGTGGATTTGCTGGAGGAGGATGATTTTGGCAATCGCCCCGCCATCGAAGCAGTGGAGGCCCAACTAAGATTGCTTTAATGGTAAATGGCTCTAAATCGCCTGATTCCCATCGCCCTGCTGTGACCAATGCCCAATCCCAACATCCACGCTCAACCGCCGTTAGAGTTTATTCCCTCTCAGTTTGATCCACTGGTGTTTGGAGCGGTGCGATCGCTGCTGCCCACCTGGCGACGTTGGCGAGTTGGGATTACAGACATTGAGGTCAGCAATCTTGAAACCCTGGCACAACTATACAAACAGTTTCAGGACGGCAAGATCCGCTTGCTGATTGCCTTTCGCCATCCTAGTACCAACGACCCTTACAGCATGGCAGATATGCTGTGGCGGCAGGTGTCTCAGACGATGCGGCAGCAGGGCATTCCGGTCAAAGCTCCGATCCATGCCCACTTTATCTATGACCGGGGAATTCCGCTGTGGGCAGGTAAATTTGTTGGTTGGCTCTACTCGCGCTTAGGGGGAACTCCAATTCGGCGGGGTAAGGTCGATCTGATGGGGCTGCGCTCGATCCGAGAACTGTTTGCCAATGGACAATTTCCTATGGCGGCGGCTCCTGAAGGGGCAACCAATGGACACAACGAAATTGTCAGCCCAATCGAACCGGGGATTGCTCAGTTTGGCTTTTGGTGCGTGGAGGATTTACACAAGGCAGGACGGACGGAGCAGGTCTTAATCGTGCCCATTGGCATCCAGTATCGCTATGTAGAATCACCCTGGGACTTGGTAGAACAGTTGTTGAGCCGACTGGAGTTGGAGAGCGGGTTGGTTCCAGAAGCGGCGGCAGTGGGTGGGAGTGAGGGCGATTACCCCAAAGGGGGCACTGCTTCGCATCGCCGAACTCTGCTCTACCGCAGGCTCTACCGATTGGGCGAACATTTGCTGACGCTGATGGAGCAGTTTTACAAGAAGTTTTACGGTCAATCATTCCCGGCTGTTCCAGCAGCAGCTTCGACATCATCTGCTGAAGGTTCCCCAGACCCTTTTCCCCTCAGCTCCAACGAACAGCTTGCTCATCGTCTCCAGGCTTTGCTAAGTGCGGCTCTGAGCGTGGCAGAACAGTTTTTTGACCTGCCGCCCAAAGGAAATTTAAGCGATCGCTGTCGTCGTTTGGAGCAAGCAGGCTGGGATCGAATTTATCGAGAAGACCTGAAGCAAATCGAAGCCCTTTCTCCCGTCGAGCGAGGATTGGCTGACCGCGTCGCCGAGGAAGCCGACCTGCGGCTGTGGCACATGCGCCTGGTAGAAACCTTTGTCAGCGTCACGGGGCACTACGTCGCCGAAAAGCTCACCGTTGAACGGTTTGCCGAGACAACGCTGCTGCTGTGGGATATGGTGACGCGCATCAAAGGCAAATCTCCCTTTCCCCGTCCGAAACTGGGGCAACAGCAGGTCAAAATGACGGTCGGTGAACCCATTTCCGTCTCAGATTATTGGGAAGCTTATCAATCTAGCCGCCGCCAAGCCGTGGCTAACCTGACGAAAGAATTGCAGACTGTGATGGAAGAGGCTGCCAAAGCATGAGACATTCCGGTTGAAGCTCTGGACACCACGGTTGAACCTCTAAGCATCCTAGTTGAACCTCCGAGCATTCCGGTTGGATCTCCGAACATCACCGCTGAAGCATGAGACATCCCGGTTGAACCTCCCAGCATCGCGGTTAAACCTCTGAGTATCACTGCCAAAGCATCAGACATCGCGGTTGAACCTCCAAGCATGACTGCCGAAACACTGAGCATTACTGTCGAAGCATGAAGTATCGCCGCTGGACACTGTAGACGTCGCGATTGAAGTGTCAGATATCACCATCGAAGCGTGAAGCAATTTTCAAGTTTTCAAAATTACGCACTTGAGACCTGAAACCTTGCTTCCTCAAAGCCCAGAGGCTTTTTGATCAGGACTGTCCAAATGAATTCATCACCTTAATCCACCTGCTCTGGCATAGCGAATGGGTGGTTGAATCAAACTGTTTTCTTGGAAGCGGCTGAAGCGGAAGAGGTCGAGTAGCTTGACCTGATCATCGAGCTTGCCCAGAATGAAGCGGCTCATCAGGTCGCCAATGATCGGGCTAAGTTTATATCCGTGTCCGCTAAAGCCAACGGCGCAGTAGAGACCAGGAATGTGGTCGAGGCGATCAATAATCGGCTGGTAGTCAGGCGTAATTCCCCAAATGCCGGAGTACGTTTCAACAACCGGGGCTGTTTCTAAAATAGGGCAGCGGTGAATTAACTTTTGCTGAAGCGTTTCGCAAATGTCAGGAAACTGCTGTCCGTGAAACTGATCGGCATCAGGCAGCAAAAACTGCGGGTGATATTTCGGGTCTGAGTTGCCAATGCGGGTGTAGGGATTGTCAGCATCTGATCGCACGTAACACAAATTCACCAAATCAGATACAACGGGGTGCGGTGCGGCATATTCAGTAGGACGCTCCATCACCACCACATGCTCGACAACAGGGCTAACCGGAAAAGGCAAACCCAGCGCCTCGGTAAATTTTCTAGCCCAGGGACCGACACAATCCACAACGGTGCGGGTGGCAATGTCCCCAGTTGGGGTACTGACTGCCTCAATTCGCCCTTCCAGGTCTAGCTTGATGCCTGTGACAGGGGTTTCTGTGCGAACCTCAACGCCCAACTCGGCAGCGCGTTTTGCCAGGGCGATTGTTGTTTTGGGAGGACTGCCATAGCCAGAATCGGGCTCATAAGCTGCCGCAGCCACATCATCAATTCGCAGAAATGGCATCTGCGCCTGCGCTTCACTTGGGGAAACCATCTGCACGTTAATGCCTAACGGCTGGTGCATTGAAACGACATCCTTAAGGGTGTCAACATCCGAATCACCAACCAGAATGAAGTATCCACAGGGATTGAAGCCGCTGTCGTAGCCACCAAACCGCTCTTCAAAGTTGTGAAAAAGCTGAAGTGAGGCGTAGGCCAGTTTGGCTAAGACGGGATGGGTGTAGTGGGTGCGAATAATTCCGATGCCTTTACCCGAAGCGCCATTCGCCAACTGCTTTTGCTCTAGCAGCAGCACTTTTCCTGCCTGCTGTTCCACTAGGTGAAGGGCGATCGCTGCTCCAATGCACCCACCCCCTACCACCACAATATCCGCCGTCTCACTCATACCCTGACACTCCATCACCCAGCGCCTAACCCGTAACGCGAACTTAACAAACTCCATCCCAACCAGGCGTATCGCTCTATACAAACTTGTCATAACAAGATTGATTTACTTGAGGGCAAAGCGTCTGAAGGTGTTTTGGAGAGTCTGCTATGGTCAGCATGTTGTCTCGCGATCGCAGCCTGGTTAAGTTGGCAGATGAGCTAAACCTGGATTTTTTCCTGGTTTCTTACACTGACTTGCTGGGTGGAACTCGCTCTAAGCTGGTTCCAGCTGCCAAAATTGCTGCGGTTGAGTCCGATGGTGCCTTCTTTGCGCCGTTTGCCTCCAATTTAGGGCTAGGTCCAGATGCCCATGACATCGCCGCCATTCCTGACCCCAACTCTCTAATCGTGCTGCCCTGGCAAACCAACGTGGGTTGGTTAGCTAGCGACATTTACATGGACGGCGAACCGTTTGCAGCGGCTCCTCGAAATATTTTTAAGCAAATCCTTCAGCGCTGTGAAAGCCTCGGCTACAGCTACAAAACGGGCGTTGAGGCAGAATTTTTCTTGCTAAAGAAAGGCGAACAGGGCTATCAAATTGCTGACTCAATGGATACGGCTGTGCGTCCCTGCTATGACCAGCTCAACCTGATGCGTCAGTTTGACCTGATTTCGACGCTGGTTGGCTATATGGAAAGTTTGGGCTGGGAGCCTTACCAGTGTGACCACGAAGACGCAAACGGACAGTTTGAACTGAACTGGACATACAGCGATGCGCTAACGACTGCCGATCGCCACGTTTTCTTCAAATACATGGTGAAAACTCTGGCAGAGCAACGAGGATTGACTGCCACTTTCATGCCCAAACCGTTTAGCCACCTCACCGGAAACGGCGCACATCTGCACATGAGCCTATGGAATGACGGGGAGAATGCCTTTGCCGATGCTAAGGATGAGCTAGGTTTGGCGGCGATCGGCTACGAATTTCTCGCAGGCATCCTGGCTCACGCGCGGGGCGTTTCTGCTCTGTGTACCCCTACGGTTACCTCTTACAAGCGGTTAGCCGCCAGTACCAGCGTTTCGGGAAGCTGTTGGGCACCTCGCTACATTTCCTACGGTGGCAACAACCGCACCCACATGATTCGCATTCCCGAAGGCGGACGGTTTGAGTGTCGTCTGGTTGATGGTGCTGCCAATTTGTATCTGGCGCAGGCAGGCTTGTTGGCGGCCGGGTTAGACGGCATTGCGAATCACCTACAACCCAAGGAACGGCTTGACGAAAATATGTTTGTCCGGGGTTCAGAGTTTTCTGACCTACAAACCCTACCCACCAGCCTGATAGAAGCGCTGCACTGTCTAGAGCAAGACCCGCTGATCATGGCTACTTTGGGAGAACAGGCGGCTAAAACTTTCCTTGACTTCAAATATCAGGAATGGAACGCCTACAGCATGGCAGTCACTCCCTGGGAAATGGAGCAATACGTGAATTGCTAATGATGTGCTGCTACTATTAGGCGAATAGGTGAGGGGCTTTGCCCCTCACCTATTCGCCCTAGCTTGACTGACCAGCACCATAAACCCTGGTTAAACGCTGTACTCTAGGGCAAAGTGATGTTACTACCGGATCAGTAGTTCCAAGGTTTCAAGGTGTCTACCTCCGTTAAATCATGAACAATTTTTCACTCGATGATCTCGCCAAGAAAGACTTCTTTGTCTGCATTGGCGTTTGGCTTGCCCTGGAAGTCGTTAGTTTCGTTATTTTTCCTACGTTCAGGCTGATTCAACCGGGCGATCGCTTGCAGTCCTGGTTCCTGATGAGTTTACCGTTGGGAATCATAGGAGCTTTTATGGTGGGAGCTAGCTCTCGCTATATGGCTATTGCTAACGAACGAGATCCCGGAAATGAAAAGACTCTTCGCATTTGGCTGGGTCAATTGATTGGCGGCTTAGGGCTAGCAGGCATTGCTTTCCCGTTGCTGATGGTAATTATTGAGTTCTTCACGATTATGCTAAGTACCCCGATCAAGACTTAGAGTCGTCTCGGGCTTATTCCTGGCAAATTTGTAGCACCACGCCTTCCCGAGCTAACTGCACATTAGGGAAACTAGACTGAACTTCTGCCTCAACTTGGTCCAAAAAGTTGTCGTCATGGGCAGGGTCGTGATGAAACATGACCATCTGCTTAACGTTGGCGGCAACTGCCACCTCAATACCAGCTTGCCAGGTTGCGGGCTTGTGCTCGGCTGCGTCTGTGCTGGGCGTGTAATAAGTGTGATCTGCGTAGGCAGCATCATAGATCAGCAAATCTGCCTGATGCGCCAAATAGAGCAAACTCTGGTCTAGCTTTTCTGACGAATGCTCGGTGTCCGTTGCGTAGACGACAGAATGACCATTCCAGCTAATGCGATAACCCAAGGCGCTGTTCGGGCGGTTGAGGGCGAGCGTTTCGACGATAACGTCGTCTAGCGAGAGCATGGAGCCGGGAGAGATGTCGTGAAACCGCATCTCAGATCGCATGACCTGAAGTGGCACCGGAAAATTAGGACGCAGCATTTGATCGCTAAGGCGCTGCTTAATTGAAGCTCCATTGGGTCCAATGGAGCCATAGATGTCAAAAGAGTTGCCTGCAATAAAGGCAGGAATAAAAAACGGAAAGCCTTGAATCCGATCCCAATGGGTGTGCGTAAAAAATAAGTGAGCGGAGACGGGCATCTGCTTTACCATCGTTCTACCTAGAACGCGCAGTCCGGTGCCGCCGTCAAAAATTAGCCGCTTGCCTCCGACCTGCATCTCGACGCAAACCGTGTTTCCCCCGTAGCGAACATTTTCGATGCCAGGTGTAGGAATGCTGCCCCGAACTCCCCAGAACTGCACCGTAAAAGCCTGGGAAACGCTGGTTTGGGGTGCATTGCTGCTGGTGGGTTGCACACTCTTTATTGGGGAGTCAAAACCTGACATCTTCAATTGCATTAACCCTTGCTTAGCGGATCATTGTAGTTTGTAGAGTCTTATCTGCAGATTCTACTTGTGAGCCAGAATTTTAACTGCCCGATTAAATTGACCGATAGCTGAGAAATTGAGGTGACACCAGGAACCAAATAGTTAGAGCGAGGATTGACTATCAGACTCTCTCTACACTATATTTCGACCGTTCTACTTTTTTCCTCGTATATACCCCTACAAAATACTCGCATCAGGAAAATAAATCGGAAATGCAAACTTTCAATAGCCTAAACGGAAGTTTGAACACTGAATAAAAAGCATTCTATTCAATCTACAGAACTTTGTTGGGCAGTGACCAGGGTGATGCAACTGAACCTGCATCTTAATACAGCAGTGCCCTCAGCGAAACAGGCTAAACCCGTAAGACATTTGCAGAGGGCACTACTTCTTTAAGTTTTATTTTTGTCCTGCTTTGATGCAGGCTTCAACCAGCGGAGCAACATGATCAACGTCTTTCCAGCCTAAGATTTCAGTTACTTTCTTCTCCAGATTTTTATAGGTTCTAAAGAATTCAGCAATTTCGTCTAGACGGTGAGGAGCGATGTCACCCAAAGACTTGACCTGGACATAGCGGGGGTCTTTGTCAGGCACACAGAGAATTTTTTCGTCGCGATCGCCTCCATCTACCATTTCCAGCATTCCGATGGGGCGCGCGGCAATGACGCATCCTGGAAAGGTGGGCTGATCCATAATCACCATACCGTCCAGGGGGTCGCCATCGTCTGCCAGGGTGTTGGGCACAAATCCATAGTCATAGGGATATTGCACTGAGGCATAAAGCACCCGATCGAGTGCAAAAGCCTGGAGGTCCTTGTCAAATTCGTACTTGTTCTTGCTGCCTGCCGGAATTTCGATCAGGACGTTGATAATTCCGGGTTTGGGCTGGGGGGGAATGCGCGATAAATCCACAACAGTTCTCCAAGCGAATAGCATTTTGGGCAGCCAGCCTCTTCTCTTCAAAGCTGAGCATTGGAGGGCAGGGCACGCTCTCCAATGCTCAGCTTCTATGCAGAAATGGTACAAGCTGCCCCTCGAATAGCATTCTAGGGGATGACGGTTAACTCATGGCAACCTGTTCCTCCTAAAAATCCCTGATTTGGGGGAGTTTGGAGGAATATGACGATGATCGATTACATACCGATTACATCAATCTTGGGATCGCAGAAGCGGGTAGGTTGACGGTTGCCAAATTTCAACGCTGTCTGAAGAGAAGTAAGCGATCGCAAAGACGGGAATGGTCAAAGTCATGAGAGCTATAAACGTACCGATGATGTTGGCTAACCTGTGAGAAGCTCGCCCAGGGGGGTTGTCGGTTCGACTACCAGATTCCATATAGGATTTGAAAAACCAGCTTGAATTGAGTATTGCTTTAGTCTGTAAAGTTATCCCAACTTTAATGAGAATTGGGATAGTTCTACGGGTGATCTTAACAATTTCACAAAGGAACCGAATTTGCTGTGATCTAGATTGCAAATCCCTATATCTAAAGGCTGAGTTAAGAATGAGTTAACTCAGACTGACTAGTTCCCGTGTAATTCTGGAATCACCCGGTAGTAGAATTAGCAACTTTGTCAAGTTGGCTATTCTAGGGTGTGTAGTATTCATTTCGCATAGTTTTTAACACTGCTGCTATGCTTTCACAAATTGTTCGTCCGATGGTTCGTACTCAAATCCGGCTGCTAGCAAACAGTCACGCGACTCGTTCAACACTGGTCAATACGATTGCTCAGTGGCTTGGCTTTTTGGGAGTGCGGGCACAAGTCACCCAAATCGATGCGGTTTCCAATCAAATTTCTGTTTCGCTGACGGTGGGCAAGCCGGAAGCCTGTGATACTCACGATTGGCAGCAGATTTTGCAAAACTTGAACCAGAGTAAGACTGAAGAAGAGGTCGTGCCTTCGCCGCAGGTGCAAATAACTCCGCAACAGCAAAGCAAATTGCAGCGGCTACTAGCCTATGTAATTCAGGTGGGCAGTTCGGAGAAGCCTAACTGGGATAAGCTCTATCCTCAACTTCAGACCTTGGGGTTTGAAGAGTCGACGCTGCTGGGCATTCGATCGGCGCTGAAGGTGCCGCAGTCGCTCGATCAGCTTATGGAAGGGCTAGATTCGGATGTGGCGGCGATCGCTCTCCCGAAGGCCGTCAGCATTGCTCTGCTCGACCGTCAGGTGAACCCATCTGAAGATAAGGCCCTGGCTACGCTGTTGGAAGCGATGAAGCAGCCTGCTTCTGCCTAGAGCTAACTCACTAAACCTGATTACCCCTTACTTGTTTGCTTTACTTAAAGTAAATCAGCAGATTGAGCCCTGGAATGGTGCGCGAGAGCGTCCAGAGCAGCAGTGCGATGTAGAGAATGCCCAGAAGCCACTGATACCAGGAGAGGGTAGTGATCAGTCCGGGTAGATGTTCGTCGCGCAGGCGAATGTCATTGAAGCCAAATTTGAGCAAATTATTCAGGCTGAAGTCGAAGTAGTTGAGCCAGTTCCAGCGGCGATCCCAAAGGATGGGCATGTAGCGATCGCGAAAAAAGACAAACCGAGGCATATTCGGCAATCTGCCAATCAGCAGGCGAAACTGCCGCAGGCTGCCATCTTCGACAAAGTAGCTAACGTCCATCAGGTCGTGATAGCGACCTCGCTGATAGATCAAAAACAGCAGTATTGCTGGTACTGGAATAATCACAATCGCCAGACAGGTGAGTGTAAGCCAGGGCTGCTCGGAGGTGCGAAAAATGGCTGAGAGTCCGAGTAGCGACAATAAGCTAAAACTGCTAACAACCCAGGTACTTTCTGATAGCGTTGGAACGATTGGCTTGGGGTGAAACCGACGCAGGCGATCGATCAGCCAAAACAATCCACCAAAGTAGGCTAGTGCAATCATGCCGACTCCAAAACTGAGCCAAAAATTGGTGCCATAGCCACTTAATAGCAGCAGCAGGCTAAGCCCTAGCCAGTGCAGTGCATCTAACGTCCAGCCAACAGCCGAACGAGGTTCGCTGACGACGACGCGATCGCGCACTTTAACGTAAGTTGCCAGATCAACTTCATTCACCCTCAGCAGGTCGGGAAGGTTGCGAAAGGCTTGCTCGGTGCGAAATTGGGCGATCGCCTCTGCCTGAGTGAGTGAGAAACCCACTTGCTGAAGCCGTTCTAACGTTGCTGTGTTCAGGTTGGTGCCCCACAACTGCTGCCGCAACTGCCGCAGCCGCAGCTTTTCTCGCGTATATTCCACCTGATTTGCATCGGGAATTTGCTCTAGCAAGCGAAAGTTTCGCACTAGATTGCGAAGCAGCGTTTCGTTGCCTTGCAGCGTTGGTACAGAAAGCACTCGCCCCACCTGCCCCGGATCGCCCAAAATTCTCGCTTCTTCGGAGTTGAACTGAAGCCCTGTAACGTTCAGGTAAGCGGCTTTGGCAAAGCTAGCATCGCCAAAATCTGCCTGATCTAAAATGTTTGCCCCACGCAAATTGACGGGCTGGCTAAACTGAGCTTCTCGAAAGCTAATTAGTTTTTCAAAGGTAGCTTCACTCAAAAAGAGGAATCGTGAGAATTTGCTTCTATTGAAGAGGACGGAGTTTTGCCAATTGGTCTGAGCAAAGTCGGCGTTGCCCTGCCACTGAGTACGGCTGAAATTTGCGGTTTGTTGAAAGGCTGATTGGCTAAAGTTGGCGGTTGAGCGGAATTCACTACCCTGAAAATTAACTGCCTGAAATCGCCCCAGGTTGAATCCGACCCGTTCAAAGAAAATGGTGTTACGAAATCGAGCTTCACGCCGAAAGATAGCTCCGGTGAAGTTGGCGGGTTGGCTAAACCGTGTCTCCGACCAGTCTGACTCTTGGACAAACTCCGCCCCTGGAGCTTCGACGCGACCGAGGAAGAAGGCGTTGGTGAAGTTAACGAAGCCTTCAAAGCGGGTCTGAACGAGTTTGAGCGCTCCCCGAAATACGGTGATTTGTAGGGAGGTGGGCTGTCCTTGAATCAGCAGCGATCGCGATAGTTGGCTCAATTGCGACAGCCGACGGCGATCGCGCCTCAACTGCGCTTGCTCTGTCTCGCTTAAAAGCGGCGATAGCTCCTGACCATAGAGCGACGATCGCAGTCCCAGTTCACTAATATTCAACTCGCCCTTGATGGTGGAGTAGCTCAGGTCTAAGCCTAGTGGAGCAATCATTTCCCCGGTTGTGACATTGCGAGAGCGCTGGAGTTGTGCCTGAATTAATCGGTAGAACTGCTCGCGAAAGTCCGCATTTTCAGGACGCAAATCAATTACGACTCGGCGCAGGTCTAAGGTTCGCACGCCTTCGCTTTGGAAAGGCGATCGCAACCGTTCTTGCAATAGCTCTAGCGTTAGAGGGACTTGTTCTGGCTGGGCGATCGCTCCCCAGGCAGCTTGGGGCTGTAAAACGAGGATTAAAAGAATCAGAAATAAGATGCCTAGGCTAGCCCGAAACGGATACATTGGCGGTTGTAGAAGGGATCAAAACCTATAGCTAGCCAGGGAATTCTGATGAGTCTGGAGCTAGGCTATTTCAGTTCACTGTCTAGCTTATTACTCGTTACTGTAACTGTGGCGATCGCCTGACCTTTTCCAATTTCAATCATCAATCACTAGCGCAATTTTGCCGATGCTCGATCCAGTTTCTAAGAGTCGATGAGCGGCGGCAGCTTCTGCTAGAGGAAAGGTGCGGTTCAGGTGAATTTGCAATTGCTGCTGGTCAAATAGTCGGGCGCACTGCTGCAAAATTTTCGCTTGATCTTGCTGGGCTTTGACCAAGCCTTTGAGCATGGGGGTGAGCATTAGCTCGAAGCTGACACGAAGGTTGCGATCGCGCGCTGTTTTCCAATCTGTCTCTGGGTCCGCTCCTAAAATCGTCACTACGTCACCATAGATGCGTGTGGCTGCAAAGGATTGGGAGAATACAGCTCCACCAACGGTATCAAAGCTGAGGTCAACGCCTTCTCCGTTTGTCCAGTCGAGAGCTGCCTGCACAAAGTCACGCTGATTGTAGAAGATGGGAAAGTCTGCCCCCATTTGACGAACAAAGTCAGCTTTTTCTTGGGAACTGATGGTGGTGGCAACTTCTACTCCGGTTAGTTTTGCCAGTTGAATGGCAACGTGCCCTACGCCACCTGCCCCAGCATGAATGAGGACTTTGCGTCCTGCTTCTAGGCGACCACGATCGTAGAGTGCTTCCCAGGCAGTGATCAGGACGAGGGGTGCGGCGGCGGCTTCGGTAAAGCTGAGGGATTTGGGTTTGTGGGCAACGAAGCGCTGATCGACAACGGCGAGTTCGGCGTAGTTGCCGGGGTGACTGCCTAAGCCTGCGTTGCAGAAGTAAACTTCGTCGCCTACCTGGAAGGATTGGGCACCGGGGGCGATCGCTTCTACGATTCCAGCCCCATCGCAACCCAAGACGGTAGGCATTTGGTCGGGGAAGAAGGTGCCACGTTTGCGGAGCTTGGTGTCAATCGGGTTGATTCCTGCTGCTTTGAGGCGAACTAGGATTTCGGTGTTGTGCTGAATTTGGGGGTCGGGGATTTCTTTTAGCTGTAGAACGTCTGGATCGCCGGGGGCGTTCATGATGATGGCTTTCATGGGGGGCTCCTCAAGAGGTCAGCGTTGGTGCGATTTTTAGAATAGATCGCTTGTGGAGTGTGCGAAAGTTCATGGACCCTGGCAGAAACCCTGTGTGGGGGACTTGCCTCCCACGTCCCCCACTGAGGGACGGTTGCGTCCCCCAGACCCCCTCCAAAAGGGTTGGCTAACACGCTAGGTCAGGCTTTGCACCTGTGGGAGGCAAAATCAGCTCTCAAGGTAGCCCTAGCTCCTAGCTCCTCTCGATTCCTCTGGCTCAATCCAAAGCGTTCGCTTTTCGGAGCTGCGAATGATGGTGAGGGGCGATCGCACGCTGACTTGTTCTTCGGTGAGGAATTTGTGTAGGTCGTCGATGCTGGCGATCGCCTGTTCGCCAAAGCCTACGATCACGTCTCGCTCTAGTAATCCGGCACGATGGGCGGGGCTGTCTGCTTCGATGGAGATGACTAGGATGCCGCTTTTGACGGTGAGGTTGTAGAAGTTTTGCAGGCGACGGGGAAGGGGTATGGTTTGACCGCCAACGCCGATGTAGCTGCGTCGCACTCTGCCATCTCGGATGAGTGGTCCGACGACGAATTTTGCGGTATTAATGGGGATGGCGAAGCAGATGCCTTGAGCTGACATGATCACGGCGGTGTTTACGCCAATCACTTCACCTCGTGAAGAAACCAGTGGACCGCCGGAGTTGCCGGGGTTGAGAGCGGCATCAGTCTGGATGACGCTGTCGATTAGTCTGCCGGAGTTGGAGCGGAACGATCGCCCAACGGCACTGACTACGCCTGCGGTGACGGTGCACTGAAAGCCATAGGGGTTACCAATGGCGATCGCGACTTGCCCTGCCCGCAAAAATTCAGAATCGCCCAGCTTTGCTGCTACCAAATTCGGTGCCTGAATTCGAATTACAGCTAGGTCAGTGTCCGGATCTTCGCCCACCATTTCTGCACTGTAGCGACGACCATCTGAGAGCGTGACCTCAATATGGCTGGCGTTGTGAACCACATGACTATTGGTCAGAATGTAACCGTCTGGGGTAAACACAAAGCCAGAGCCATTTCCCTGCATTTCTCGATTGCGATAGGGGCGATCGCTTCGCCGCTGCCGCACATCAATGTTGACTACTGCTGGACTTACCTTTTCAACCACCTGAGTTACTGTCTCAGAGTAAGCATCCAGCAGGCGATCGTCATTCAAAACAGTGGAAACAGGCTGAAGCTCCTGGCTACCCTGACGTGGCGTACCATCCGAAACAAGTCGTAAAGCTGTCATACCGCAAACTCCTGTCCCGATCTAAAGCGGGATGACACTCAATAAAATTGTGTCTCCAAATTTAGCAATCGCTCTCCTACCCGTGTTGCCCTAGCAGGGAGGGAAAACCCTACCAAAAACGTGAGACCAGGCACCACAGCGCTCCCATTCCCGTGCAACCCACTGATGCGAAGCGCGCTTTGCTACCCACCCTAGACCCTTGCGGAGGGGGTCTGGGGGACGCGCTCGTCCCTTAGTGGGGCTTTGCCCCCAAACCCCCCAAAAAGTCTTTGCTTGAGCCAGAAGACTCTCTAAACCTTTGCTTCCAAAGACTTCAAGTATTCTGTATTTACCCCTGACTCCCGCGTGAGTGCAATTTTTCCTGTTCGCGCCATCTCCCGAATCCCAAATCGATTGAGTACCTGAATGATCGCCACCATCTTCCCTGGATCGCCCACCACTTCAATCGTCAAAGAATCCTCCGCCACATCCACCACTCGCGCCCGAAAAATTTGCGCCAGTTCTACGATTTCAGAGCGGGTAGAGCTAGTCGCATTCACTTTAATCAACATCAGCTCTCGCTCGACGCAGGGCACTTCTGAGATGTCCTGCACCTTCAGCACATTAATTAGCTTGTAAAGCTGCTTCGTCAACTGCTCAATAATGTGGTCATCCCCTGGCACCACCATCGTGATCCGAGAAATGCCATCTTGCTCAGCTGGCCCCACCGCCAAGCTTTCAATATTAAATCCGCGACGAGCAAATAAACCTGCAATCCGGGTTAAAACGCCTGCTTCATCCTCGACCAGGACTGAGAGGGTGTGTTTCATGGTGGGTAAATGTCTTAGGCAATTTAGGCAATAGCTCTTGATTTTAACTTGGTTTGGGGCGATCGCAAACTGTCACCGGTGAAGTTGAAATAACGCTATAAGTTGAGATGAAGTTGGAATAGCGCTGTTGTCCCTGGGCAGTGCGTAGACCAGTAAGATCAAATTGATACTTGTCGCCTAAATGACTGTGGCTAATCTTTACTGGCTTGACCAGATTCAACCTACAAATCGCAATCAAGTAGGGGACAAAGCGTTCTATCTGGGGCTATTGGGGCAGAAAGGCTATTCTGTAATGCCTGGAGTCGTCGTTGCAGACTCCGTATTTCGAGAATTTTTAGGAACAATCAATTGGCTGGAACCGTTGTTTGCCGATTTGCCCAACTCGGCACTGCATCTGGATGTAGACAACCCCCGTCAGCTGCAGGCGATCGCCCAACAGATTCGTCAGGCTATTCAGTCAACCCCTTTAGCAGCAGATTGGTTAGCGCAGTTGTTTGCAGCCACGAACAGTTGGCAGTCTGCAGCAGTAATTCTGCGTCCGTCTTTTGCCCTGGAGTCGAGGTTAGACTCCAGCATTACCTATCGCACCACTGGGCTATTTGCCAGTCACGTTTGCTGGAATCAACCGGAGGCGATCGCCCAAAACCTCAAGCGCGTTTGGGCAGAGCTGTTTCGGGCAAAAAGCTTACTGTACTGGCAGCGTTTAGGAATTCAGCTTCAGCAAATCAACCTGGCTGTTTTGGTGCAGCCAATGGAGTCAGCGATCGCTGCCGGAGATTTGCACACTCACGATGGTCATCTTGAAATTCGGGCAACCTGGGGCTTAGGCGCTGCCTTAACTCGTGGGGAAGTCACTCCAGACCGTTACCAAGTCCATCGGCAAACGGGCGCAATCCAAACGCAGCAAACGGGGAGTAGAACCTTTGCCTATCATATTGCAGTGCCCTTCGCCTCATCACAAGCAGAACTACCACCTTCTCAGGACTGCCTTCGAGCGGATTCAGTCGAGCCATCGCGGGCTATCCTGACCGAATTAGAGCTTGAACAACTGGCCCATTTAACCCGAAGGCTCTCTGCTGATCTGGGTCCATCGCTGCGGCTAGAATGGGCAATCTCGAAGAGATACCCGCAAGGGGTCGCCCCGCAACCTGACACATCGCCGACCCTTTACCTGACTCAAGCCAGCCCGCAACCCTTACCCATCCCAGGTATTCGTTTTCGACCGTCTACAGCTTCTTCACCCCTTGTGCTATCGCCATCTGTCCCTACGACCTGGCAAATTTCAGGTTTATCTCCTTTAGTTGTGAGGGGAGTAGGTGCCGCCTCAGGGCAAATTTTTGGCGAAGCTTGGATTGTGCCTGACTCAATTCAGGCTGCTGTTAGAGCGCCTACTGGCGCGGTCTGGATTGCGTCTCAAATTACCCCAGACTGGATCTTTGAGCTACAGCAAGCAGCCGGAATCGTGACTGAACAGGGCGGCATGACCAGTCATGGCGCAATCGTGGCACGTGAATTAGGCATTCCTGCGGTGGTTGGTGCAGCGGATGTGACAAAGCTGATTCAAACCGGGGAGATGGTCTTTTTGGATGGCGATCGCGGTGAAATTTACCGAGTCGAAAAGGAAGCCATTCCACCTCACGCCGCTCCGCTTCCCCCGTCTCACCTGCTGGCTCAAACCATCCTTCAACCTTCCTCTCAACCGCCAGTTAGCCCCCAACCCTTAGCCCATACTTCCTCAAAACCTGATTTTTACACTGCCTCAAAATCGTCCGACCCACCCAATGGCACTCAACTTATGGTCAACCTCAGCCGGGTGGCGCTGCTGTCACAGACCCACGATTTGCCAGTGGATGGGGTTGGGCTACTGCGGTCAGAGCAGTTAATTTTAGATGTGTTAGATCAGCAACACCCGATTGTGTGGGCGCAAGAACGGCCACGAGAATTGGTGAATCGTCTGGCAGAGCAAATCCTCCAATTTGCCCAAGCATTTTTGCCGCGACCCGTGTTTTACCGTTCCCTGGATTTGCGATCGCACGAGTTTCAGTCGTTAATGGGTCATCCAACGACCCCTGAGCCAAACCCTACCTTGGGGCTACACGGTACTTTCAGTTATGAAGTCGATCCGACGCTATTTGACTTAGAGTTGGCCGCATTAAGACAGGTGCAGCAATCTCGATTTGCTAATGTGCATTTGATTTTGCCCTTTGTCCGCACAGTAGAAGAATTTCGCTTTTGCTATAAGCGCATCCTCGACGCGGAGTTAAAACAAAATCCAAACTTTCAGGTGTGGATTATGGCTGAAGTGCCCTCGGTTTTATTCCTGCTGCCAGATTATGTGCAGGCTGGTGTACAGGGCATTTCCATAGGCAGCAATGATTTGACTCAACTGCTATTAGGAGTAGACCGAGACCACCCTCAGATGTCCCCAGCTTTTGACCAGCGCCATCCAGCAGTGCTGCGGGCTATGCAACAACTCATTCAGACGGCCCGACAGGTGGGCATCCCTTGCTCAATTTGCGGTCAGGCTCCGTCTCAATATCCAGAATTGGTTGAGGTGCTGGTGCGCTGGGGGATTAGCTCGATTTCTGTTAGCCCCGATGCAGTAGAGAAGACTCATGAGGCGATCGCCCGTGCCGAAAGAAGCTTGTTACTAGAAGCTGCCCGTCATCGCCTTGCCTAAACCGGCAGTTTCCAAATTCTAACCGTATTGTCAGAACCACCGCTGACCAGGGTTTTGCCATCCTTACTGATGGCGATCGCATTCACGGTATCAGAATGGTCAGTCCAGGTCTCGATCACCTTACCCTTGTCCAGATCCCAAAGCTTAATCGTGGTGTCGCTGCTGCCGCTGACCATCAGCTTTCCGTTAGGACTGAAGGCAACAGCATTCACATCTCTCGAATGGTCAGCAAACGTGCGAATCAGTTCCCCGCTGGGCAGATTCCAGAGTTTGATCAGCTTATCTTTGCCGCCGCTGGCCAGGAGATGCCCATCCTTGCTGATGGCGATCGCACTAATTGAGTTGACGTGCCCCGTCCACGCGGCCATTTGCTCGCCCGTGTGCAGACTCCAGAGTTTGATTTTGTGGTCAAGTCCACCACTTACCAGCAAATGACCATCTGAGCTAACGGCGATCGCCTTGATCATTCCCGCCACCCCAAACAGCGTTCGCAGCAGTGTCCCGGTGCCCATTTGCCAGAGCTTAATCGTCCGATCTTCGCCCCCACTAACTAAAAGCTGACCATCAGGTGTGACCGCCACCGCGTTTACATCCCTAGAATGCCCCGTCAGCGTCCGCATCAAGGCCCCGGTTTGCAAATTCCACATCTTGATGCTGTAGTCATCACTGCCGCTGACTAGCGTTTTGCCATGCGGACTAATGGCGATCGCATTCACTTCCTTAATATGTCCTGTCAGGGTAAACAGCAATTCGCCGGTGTGCAGATTCCACACCTTCACCGTATCGTCCAAACTGCCGCTTGCCACTGTTTGAGCCATTGGGCCTAACGCCACACTCGTTACCCACGAGGAATGCCCCGTCAACACTCGCAAACAGCTTCCTCCCGGTTGTCCCCCTGAGCGGGGTCTTGAAGGCAAAGGACTAGAGGTCAACGGCGAACTAGAAGGAGGGTGTGAAACTGGGTTAATGCTTGCCTCATTTGTAGGCAATGCTGCAGGGTTACTGAGAGGTGGAATGGAGGTGAACGGGACACTATTCAGGTCTCTCAGTATCTCTTCAGCAGATTGGTAGCGCTCGTTCACCAGATCTTTCAGCATCTTGTCCAAAATTCGCGACAGATTATTGCTGACGGTCACTCCCTTCTTCAGCAAGTAGTCCCGCCAAATCCAGCGTCCATTCAGCGGATCATACAAACTGTCGGGCTTGGTTTGAGTCAGCAAATTAACGCACGTCGCCCCCAAACTGTAGAGATCGCTTGCAGGATAAGCTCGACCCCCTCGAAATTGCTCCAGCGGAGAATAGCCTTCTGTACCAATCCGAGTTCCTGGCTCCACCGCTACCGCTGCGGTCAATTGTTTGGCAACGCCAAAATCAATCAGTACCAGGCGACTATCCACCTGACGACGCAAAATATTAACTGGCGTGATGTCGCGATGAATTACCTGATGCTCATGCACAAACTTCAGTACGGGCAGCAAATCATTTAATACATCTCGAATCTGTGCTTCTGTAAAAGCCCCTTGCCTACGAAGCTGCTGCGATAAATTTTGCCCCTCAATAAACTGCTGCACCAGATAAAGATATTTGTTCTGCTCAAAATAAGCCAGCAACGTAGGGATTTGAGGATGCTCTCCCAGTTCGTGTAGCCGCACCGCTTCCTGGTTAAATAGCCGAATTGCTTTATCTAGAGATTTGGTTCCCTGCACCTGAGGTGAAAACTGTTTAATCACACAGCGGGTGTTCAACCTGTCTTCATCTACAGCTAGATAAGTTCTGCCAAATCCACCCTGGCCAATGAGCTGCACTGCCCGATAACGACCTCTCAGCAGGGCTTGTAGGGGTGTGCCACAGTTCTGGCATACCTCTGCCTCATCAGAATTCTGGGGCTTTCGACAACGGGGATTGAGACAACAAATCATGGTAGATGGGGCACTTGGGCAGTTGACAAATGACTTTGACTTTTCCCAAGAAGCAAGTTTTGCTTCCTGGAACGAACTGAGCAATTCAGAGGAAATTGAAGCGAAAAAACGTTCCTCTCTTCATGAGAGGTATGTTTTCCCTAAATTGCTTTACAGATCTCTGGACGATGCACCCTATTTAGATCAAAAGGAATGATCTAATTGTGAAACCTCTAAGCCTAAAAGATGTTTGAAAAGTAGTAAATGCCCTATAAGGGCGTAGCATTTAGCAAAAAAACTCGAAATAGCACAAGAGTTCTTGCCCGAATCCTATGCTCCTATCTCTGATGGACGACAAACTGTACTTTTCAAACCCCTTTGGCAGCCTGTAGAACTCCCGGAACCTTTCTTAACCAAAACAAGAGATCAAAAAGCAAGGGATATTCTCCAAGATAGATCTCCGCGAGAGAATTACCGTTGCTCAAGACGTGTAAATTTTTATGGTTTGATAACTTAAACTGAGCGATTCATATAAATTCGCTGTTGCTGGAAGACCTGGCTGTAGAGTTCTTCGAGCAAAGTAATGTTTTGGCTAAGTGTATAACGGTCTAACACCCGCTGACGAGCTTTACGTCCCAATAGTGTCGTTAGCTCAACGTGGTCACGAAAAATGGGAAACAGAGTTTGCAGTTGTGCCGAGACGCGATGCGTATTGAGGATGATGCCTGCACCGTCTTCTAGCACTTCTCCATCAGCCCCAGCATCGGTTGCCATGCAGGCTACCCCACAAGCCATTGCTTCTAGTAACGACAGGGAAAGTCCCTCCACCAATGAGGGCAGGATAAACATATCTGACCCACGTAAGATTTCGATCCGCCGCTGTTCGTCGGCGACAAAACCTAGCCAGATCACTCCATGCTCCTGTCCATAAAAGGCTTGCAGTGAGGGGGCAAGCGGACCGTTGCCGACGATCGCCAGTTTGCTGTTCGCTCCCATCTCAGAATGCTTCCAGGCACGGAGCAGAGATTCAACGTTTTTCTCAGCGGCAATTCTACCCTGATAGACAAATAGCCGTTGAGCGTCCAGTTCTGTTTTGACGCGAGACAAGCCAGGAGAATATTTTCCGGCATCGACTCCGTTAGGGATGACAGCAACTTGAGCTTCAGGCACGCCTAGTCGCACCAACAGATCACGCTGGATATGAGAAAAAACAATGACGCGATGATAGTTTGCCAGGAAGGGCGCATAGAGCTGATACATCAAGTGCTGAGTGCCTGATGTCAGATTGCGCCGCTTGCGATCAAAGGGTGGGTGGAAGGTCGCGACCAAGGGCAGATTTAGCTCTTCACAGATTTCGGGTAAGACAAAATCTAGCGGCGACAGAGTCAGCGAGGCATGAACCAGATCGGGCTTGAGCCGACGCAGTGACTGGATCAGCACCTTGCTCGATTTGAAGGATGGAATGGTGTAGATCTGCGACTTGTAAAGAAATGGGATAGAAACTTCCTGCCGTTCAGACTGACTATCGTTAATTTCTTCTTGGGCAAAGTGCAAGAAACTAACCTGATGTCCTCGATCCAGCAGCGCGTTTGTGACCTCTCGACCGTAGGTGACGTTGCCACAGAACGGTGATTTTTTCCCAAGCCATGCAATATGCATTCAAGTGAATCGCTTTAATTTTTAATCAAGAAAATTTTCTCTAATATCAGGATTTAATCACTTATTGGGGTGCTTTGGGTGATCCTTCACGGGAAATGTACCAGGTCAGACTGCCACCGGCGATCGCCACTACTGCCAGCCCGATAAACACAACCTGAAGCCCAAACAGCGTTTCAGCGACTCCGGCCAAGGCCAGCGGCAGACTCAGGGCAATATTCACAGCGTTATTTTGTAAGCCAAACACCTTGCCTCGCATCTCTTCGGGAGTTTCCTCCTGAATTGCGGTCTGCATCGGAATGCCCACAATTGCCGCAAAGCCTCCCAGCGCTACTAGCATCAGCAAGGTTGGTACGAGTTCCCAGGAAAATAGCGGAATGGCTGCCAGTGATGCACTCATGCCGATTGAGCCATACAGCGCAAGCTGGGCGCGAGAAAACCGTTGCCCAAAATAGCCCAGCACCGTTGCCCCAATGCCCATGCCGATGCCACCTGCTGCCAGCAAAAAGCCAAACTGAGAAGACTTGATTGCAGGCATAATCTCTGCCAGTCGCACTGCCAGGACTGCTAATGCTGCAAAAATTGAGAATAAAACCACCAGTTGAATCAGTGCTGCCCGTACCCGTCTCTGCTGCTTTAAGTATCGCAATCCGTCTTTGATATCTTGCCAAACGTGAGGTGGCTCTTGTTGCTCAAGGTGATCGCCTTTCTCGCCCGTTTTCAGCAATAGGAGGAGGAGACCGGCGATCGCATAACTGACTCCAACCACGACCGACTTGCCCACGTCCAGGTTGCCACTGATCCATACGACCAGGCGATCGGCAAAGTGTAACAGCGGCTCTCCCACTGCAAAGCCAACAATTACCGAAGCCATCATCGTCGTTGTGTAGAGCGAGTTAGCCGATAGCAAATGCTTACGCTCTACAACCAGCGGGATAACAGCTTGCTCTGCGGGAGCAAAAAACTGGGTTAGAGTAGACACCAAAAACGTGATTCCCAGCAGCATGTAAAATCCGATTGGCAGCCCAGCAAACGGCGACCAACCCTGCGAAATCCATAGCAGCGGCGGCAAAACCAAAACGAGTCCCCCGCGCAGCAGGTTGGTTGCGACGAGGACAGTCTTTTTTGACCACCGATCGACATATACACCCGCCACTGACCCAAACAGGACGGCTGGAATGGTAAACGCAATCATGATCGAGGACACCCAGCCGCTAATGGTTTGCCCCTCCGACTGAAACCGACTCTCAATCAGCGCAATCATCAGCACTAGATAAACTTTGTCTGCCAGTTGCGAGAAAACCTGACCGCTCCAGAGCGCTAAGAAGTTACGGTTCTTGAGAACGGGCAAAAAACCATGAACTGGCTCCTCTATCTCACGCTCAGACTGTTTTCTAGAGTTTGAGGAGTCCGAACCATCTGGCTTCTTCGGATCTAGAGCAACTGTATTGCCGTTGCTGCCGTTGTCACCGCCACTGTGACTATTCGTCTTGCCGTTGCCGTGGGTGCTGCCATTTCCGTTTTTATGACCGTTACTGGTGGTGTCGTTCGGCTTCCAATCAGTCGGCTTTTTATCGACCTGCGTATCAGTGCCATACCGACCTCCCTCAAGGTTGGGGTCAAGCTGGCTGAGCATGGGCATCTGCACGTCCAGGTCTGAGTCAAACAATCGCATCATGATTTAAGGAGATGGAATGGGCTGCGGCAGGGGGTAGAAGCAAGTATCAATCAAAGTGGCGGATCGGATCGGCTGATCCAGGTGATATTGAGCATAATGCCTTAAGATCCGCTCGATCGAAAGCCAGATTTGTTCAGGTAAGGGTTGCTCGATTGGGTGTTCTTGGGGCTGGGCAAGAGTCCCATCGGGTTGGATGAAATCGGGTTGAGATAGCTGCTGGAGCAAGGCAAGCTCCGTCGCATTAATTTGAAGATGGAGTTCAGCACTCTTCTTATTCTTAGAAGGGCGAGCAGGCGGGTAGCTGGGTGCAGATTCACGGACAGATTGCGGGCGGCCAACTACCTGTCCCATCCCAGGCTGAGCTCGATCAGCCTGACTAGGGCGAATGGTTGAGCCACCTGTCCTGAATTTTGCGGTAGACAGCCTGGGGGCTAACTGCTCTAGCTCTGCCAGGCTCACAATTCCGCCTGCTACAGCGCTAAAGCCAACGCGCCAGTCAGGGTCAGCAAAATCAGGCGCTAAAAGTTGCTGAGTTACGCAACAAAGCTGCACTTGGGGTGCAACTCCCGCTAGAGCCAGCAGATGAAAGGTGGCATGAGCCAGACTAGCTAGCGTCACCGCACCCGGTAGCTTTTCTAGACGGTTTAGATGCTCAACCAACAAACAAAACAGTTCTTCTTGTGGCTGGTCACTCAACGCTTGAAAAAGTGCCAGTTCTGCCAAGTATTGGCTCGCTGTTAACTTCTTCAAGTCTTGACTCAAACCAGCATAAGACTGTATGCTTTCCGCTTGAATAATCTTATCGAGGCTCCGCCCCTTTGCAATCAGTAATTGGTTGACTACGAATAGTCCACTACGTCCCCCCAAAGAGGACTTGTGCTTCCGCGCGCTGGGTGCTACCACTCGGATTAAGCCAAACTCTTGCGTCAAGACTGTCAGTAGGCGATCGCTCTCGCCTAGCGGCATACTTTTAAGGTTGATACCAGTGGCTTTGTAGGTTCCACCCATGTTGAGGATTGGGGGCTAAGGGTTTGGGGTTGGTAGGGATGCAGTGCATCGCATCTCCACCGAATCTATGTACTTAAAGTTTTGCTTCTTCTTCCAGGGTATCGTGTTGGCGGAGTAGATCCGGACCACGGGAAGTTCCTAGACGGGTTGCGCCTGCCAAAATGAGGGCGATCGCTTGCTCAAGGGTGCGAATCCCGCCTGATGCCTTGATACCAATGCGATCGTTGGAGACAGCTTTGAGTAATCTGACATCTTCAACCGTGGCTCCACCGTACCAGCCCGTACTGGTCTTTAAGAACTGTACGCCTGCATCTAGACAGATTTCTGCGGCTAGTTTCTTTTCACTTTCGGTCAGCAATGCCATTTCTAGAATCGCTTTGACGGTTTGACCTGTTGCCTCGCAAATTTCAGCTAGTTCTTGATGTACTTCGTTAGTCCTGCCTGATTTTAGCCAGCCTAGATTGATTACAACATCTAGCTCAGTTGCTCCATTCTCAACCGCTTCTTGAGCCTCAAAGAACTTCACAGCCGAGGTCGTCGCCCCAGAGGGAAAACCGATCACCGTACAGACTTGAGTACGCTTGTTATGCAGCAATTCGACTGCTTGACGCACATGTGCCGGATAGACACAAACCGTTGCAAAGCCAAACAAATCTGCCTCTTCGCAACACTGAATGACCTGCGTTGGAGTAGCTGCCGGGTTGAGCAGCGCATGATCAATAAATTCGGCTAGGTTAATCCGTTTGGCATAGTCAGCATAGTTTTCTGCCATAAATTTCTCTGAGTGGTTCTCCTTTATAATTGCTGGGCGAATTAGTTCTGGGCTTCTAAAGCCGCTACTCGTTCTTCTAAAGCAAGGACTTGCTGTTTGGTTTCAATCACCAGCGTCGCGAGGCGATCGAACATCGGGTCGCCAGATTGCAAGGTGGAAGGAGTGACCTCAGGAGCCGGATCAATTTGAATCTGACTACCACCTCCACTTTGACTCAATCTGGAGATGGTATTCTCTAGCCGACTCACCCTAGAGCGCAAAGTTGTATTTTCTGACTCTAATCTAGAGACGCGAGAGCCAAGCTGAGAGGAAGTTTGAGCAAAGAGGGGGGCGCTAAGGAAGGTCAGCAGTAGAGTAAGGGCGATCGCCACTATTCCCGCTGGCTTCAGCAAACTCTTCAGCGATCTTGAAAGCAGTTTCAACATCGGTAACGTACAAACTCGGCAACATACTCACCATCCTCATTCTGGCGCAAACATCTTCAAACAACGTATTACTCAAATGGGGTGTACGTTCCACCTAGCGCTTCAACGATCGCCCTTGTATTGGACACCATCATCTTGACGTAAGAGTCACCGTCTCCACCTGGTGCGCCGATCGAGTCAGAATAAAGCTGCTGTGGGGACAGGTCTACTTCCGCTTCTTCTGCAACAGTTTGAATCAGGGCTGGGTTGATGGTTGTTTCAGCAAAAATGGTTGGAACTCCAGTTTCTCTGACTGATTCCACCAGGCGCTGTACGGTCTGGGCACTGGGCTGTTCTTCAGTGCTGATGCCAATTAGTGTCCCAATCACATTTAGAGAATAGGCACGAGCGTAATACTGAAAGGCATCGTGGGTAGTAACGAGCCTGCGATTATCAGGAGGAATGGTGGCAATTTGCTCAGCAATCCAGTTGTCCAGACGCTCTAGTTCGGCAACCAGGTCAGCGGCATTTTGCTCAAAGGTGGGGCGATCGCTTTCTGATACCTCAATCAGCGCATCCCGAATCGCATTCACCATCAAGATTACGTTCTGCACATCTCCCCAAACGTGAGGGTCAGGGGTAGATTGACCTTCGACCTCAAGAGATGGTGCTACTTCACCCACGGCAACTTTTTTAGCTTCTACCCCAGCTGAATTCGTCAGCCGGATTAGCCCTGGCTCCAGGTTGTAGCCGTTATAGAGAATTAAGTCTGCCCGTTCCAGCGCTACTGTGTCTGCCGGGACGGGCTCATAAACGTGAGGATCGGCTCCTGGCTCCAAAATGCTCGTGAGCTGAATTTCTGATTCGCCGATTTGCTCAGTCAGGTCAGCCAAAATGGTGCTGGTTGCGACGACTTCAGGTGCATCAGCCGCAGCAGAATTGTCTGAATTCGAATTGGTCAGATTACAGCCGCTCGTCGTTAGCCCCAGGAAGAGAGCTGCGATCGCCCACACCCGTAGTGAAGATGGTCGAAGTAGAGGGTGAGCGAGCGCTCTCGTGCGGGCTTTACGCATTTTCATAATCCTTTCATTTTTCTTGCACTATACTAATTTCATAATCCTTTCATTTTTACAAAAAATTGTGGAATCTGGCTTAGCCGTCTTCACAAAGACTCACTTCTATTGATTAAATCTCTGCCTTTGCGTCAACCTCTAGCAACACCGCTTAAGCCTTGTGACAGGGGGCGCACAGGCAACAGGAATTTTACCTTAGAAGCGTTGACAGCAAACCCAAGCACGTTGATAGGAAAGAGACCGTGAACCCAATTGCCCTACCCTTCCAAAACCACTTGGTGCAGCAGCCAAACTCGTCAGGTCAAGTTGAGCAAACCTGTATGTCTTCCAATGCGTCTATCGCAGTTAACCGTTTGAGTGTCAGTTATCGAGCGGTTGAGGCTTTGCGTGATATTAGTTTGGTGATCCGTCCGGGGCGGCTAGTTGGAATTTTCGGACCAAACGGTGCGGGTAAGAGTACGCTGCTCAAAGCAATGCTGGGGCTGATTCCTAACACCAGTGGCTCGGTGCTGTACCACAGTAAGCCGCTGATGCAGCAGCTTGATAAGGTTGCCTATGTGCCCCAGCGATCGCAGATTGACTGGAGCTATCCGGCAACGGTGTGGGATGTGGTGATGATGGGTCGGGTCCAAAAAACAGACTGGTTTCGCCGCTTTTCCACCACCAGCCGGCGGGTTGCTGCTGCTGCCCTAGAGCGAGTCGGCATGGAAAAATATCGCGATCGCCCCATCGGTCAACTCTCTGGCGGACAGCAACAGCGAGTGTTTTTAGCACGGGCACTGGCGCAGGAGCCGGAAATTTTTTGCTTTGATGAACCGCTGGCTGGGATCGACCAAAAAACTCAAGAAATCATTTTCGAGATTTTTCATGAACTTGTTGCTGCTGGCAAGCTTGTCCTCGTGGTTAACCACGACTTGGGCGAAACGATCGCTCACTTTGACGACTTGATTTTACTCAACCAATCCCTTGTTGCTTATGGCCCCCGTAGGCAAGTGTTAACCCAGGAAAATCTCTATCGCGCTTATGGCGGCAGAGTTATGTTTGCAGCAGGTGAAGCGGCGTAATGTGGGAAGCGTTGCTAGAGCCATTGAGCTACGAGTTTATGCAGCGATCGCTGATCGTTGCTGTTCTAGTTGGGCTAATCTGCGCGGTGGTGGGTAGCTACCTGATGGTGCAGCGGTTGGCGCTATTGGGCGATGCAATTAGCCACTCAGTCCTGCCAGGACTGGCAGTCGCCTATATGATTGGTGCAAATATTTTTATTGGGGCATTCATAGCTGGGGTGCTGAGTACGATGGCGATCGCCTGGATTCGATCGCGATCGCCTATCAAAGAAGACGCAGCAATGGGAATCGTCTTCTCTGCCTGCTTTGCCCTGGGAATTACTCTGATTACCCTAATTCAACGCGATAACAAAATTGACCTCAATCACTTCTTGTTTGGCAACATTCTCGCAGTTAGCCGTCCCGAAGTTTGGCAGACCGCATTGATTTCTGCCCTGGTGCTGGTTGTTGTCGTCTTGCTTTATAAAGAACTGCTGTTTTACACCTTTGACCCACTGGGCGCACAGGCAGCAGGCTTACCTACCAATTTGCTCAATTTTGGGTTGATGCTGCTGATCGCCCTGACCATTGTTGCCAGCATGAAATCGGTTGGGGTCATCCTGGTGCTATCGCTGCTGATTACTCCTGGCGCAACGGCCTATCTGCTGGTCAACCGTCTGCATCAGGTGATGATTCTCGGTGCAGGCATAGGTATTGTTTCCAGCATCAGCGGCATGTACCTCAGCTATTTCTTTAACCTGCCCTCTGGACCGGCGATCGTTCTGGTTGTCTCTGGAATATTTGTCCTGGCGCTACTGTTTAGCCCCACTCACGGCGTTTTTACTCAGCCTCAAACAAAATCGAACGAATCGATGGTTTGGCGGGAGCTAAAAGGGCTAATTCGACGGCATTGATCTGAATTAATCTAACGACATTTAAGTAATTCCAACATTCCAGGAGAGTCGGGTAGGAGAAGCGTATTATCTAAGTACCTTTACTTCAAATTGTTTTAGGAGGCAATGATAGTATGCAAGCACCCCCACCTCCCTCCATCACCCCCCGCCAAATGAATTTGTTGCGGGTTGTCACTTCAATGGCCTGGTCAGATGGGCACCTGGCTTCTGAAGAAATTGACTTGATGCTCGATCGCTTTAGTGGCATGTTTGCTGCCGATGCACCTCAACAGCAGCACCTCCGCCAAGAACTTCAGGAATACATGATCCAAAATATTCCCTTAGAGGAACTGACTCCGAAGCTGCAAAGCGTGGAAGAACGGGAGCTTGTGCTGCGGCTGGGCTATGAAGTGATTCGCTCTAGCGCTCGCACACCAAACGAAGAAAAGATTAATGAAGAGGAAGCCGCTGCTTACAACAAACTAGTTCAACTACTAGGATTGCCTGCTGAAGCCGTTCAACGGATTGAGGCGGAAGCTTCAACTCAAACTAGCAACGAGGGCGTTGTGGATTCTTTAACTCGCAAGCTAGAAAAATTTATGCAGGGATAAAACACCTCTATTGGAGGGTTTGAGGGGAAGGAGTGGGGCTTTAGAGTGAAGACTTGCATCGATCTCGACTCTCATTGCCCGAATCCTTCGTCCCCGAATCTGGGTATTCCTGTTCCATGCTTTGAGCTACGTCTTCTCGACCAGGTCGCGGCGGTAAGTACCTCTGTTGGAGCAGGAATACCTTAGTTTTCCCACATTTATGGGACGATCGCCACCGTAGCCTAAAGCACTTCTGCTCTCAAGCGAGCGATCGGCAAACACAGGAACTTTCGCAAACCTGGCACATAGGCCCGCTTGCGAAACACATCATATTGATTTTGCTCGATCACATCTAGAATCTGGCGGTACAGCATCAAGGCTGCCCAAACTGGGAAACGAGCATCAGGGCTAAGCAGGCTAATTCCCTGTTCGGCTTGAGCATAGACTTTACGAGCCCGCTGAATTTGAAAGCGCATCAGTTCTCGCCAGCGATCGTCTACTACGCCATCGAACAAATCTTGCTCCGTGTAGTTAAACAGCGCTAAATCTTCTAGAGGAATGTAGATGCGTCCACGCCTAGCATCTTCACCGACATCGCGCAGAATGTTTGTCAACTGGTTGGCAATGCCGAGGGCGATCGCCTCCTGCGTTGGACTATCTCCTGTCAGGGGGCGATACCAGGGGGCACTAGCTTGTGACTCATCAATTCCCATGACCGCGGTGGACATCAAGCCTACGGTGCCTGCCACGCGGTAGCAGTAGAGGTTTAACTCCTCAAACGTCTCATAGCGGCTGCGATACAAATCCATCCGCTGACCGGCGATCATATCCCGAAATGGCTGAATGCCAATAGGGAAGCGAGACAGCGTATCCACCAGTGCCACATCAGCATCTTCCAGTGGATTCCCAGCAAAAATTGACTCTAGGTTCTGCTCCCAGCCATCCAGCGTTGCATCTGTGGTCAGGGCTGAGTTTGGCCCATCCACTAGCTCATCAGTGCGGCGACACCAGACATAAATTGCCCAGATTGCTCGACGCTTTGCCTCTGGCATCAGCAGCGTACCCAAATAGAAAGTTTTGGAATACTGAGCTGTAACTTGACGGCAGAGTTCGTATGCGTCCTCCAAAGGTGCCAGTTTGGTCATGCGTGGGGTTTCAGGCAATTGCAGCATTACATCGCAAGCTGGGAGATTGATTTCGAGGCTTTCAGTCATCAGAAATTATCCTACGGAAGCTTTACACGAGCTAATACTCGCTATCCGGGGAACTGCCAAAACTGGCAATTTAGGAGGCTGACACCTGCAAATCTTCAGCCTTGGGAACAGGCTGACTGCTGACCGCGGTTCGCTGACTGCTAATTGCCTGCGCTGTAAGCTTACCAGAAAGTACAGCCCCTTCCATGCTTGCCAGGTAACGTTGCATCGTATAATCGCCCGTCAGATAAAAATTGGCAATCGGGGTGGTCTGTCTAGGACGATGCTGTTGCCGTCCAGGAGTCGCCTTGTAGACCGAGCGGGGAGTCTTAACAACCTTGTATTTCAGCAGCTGAGCGGGGCTATCACTACCAAAGTGATGGGGAAATAGCTTTTCTAGCTCTACCATCGTGGCGGCGATAATGTCTTCGTCTGAGCGAGTAATCCAATCTTTGGCAGGAGCCAGGACGAGCTCGAGCATTGAGCGCTCAGGGTTGGCGTATTCGCGGCAGGTGTTGCTCATGTCGGCATAGACGCTCAGGAGGGGCGATCGCGAAAACAACAAATGATCTACATCTGTCAGCTTCCGGTCAAACCATAGGTGCAGATTAATGACCGGCACCCCTTCCAACCCGTCTAGCTGCTTGAAATAGTCCATCTGCTTCCAGGGAGCAGGCAACATCACCTTCAATGGATCGACAGGCATTGCAGACACGTATAGGTCAGCCGTGAGAATCTCATCGGCGGCACCATTCAACCCTCGAATCACAAAGCCGCGCACGGTGCTGTCGTCATTCAGCAAAATTTCTTTCAGCGGCGCGTTTAGCCGCACTTCGCCGCCTCGCTCAGTGACGTGGTCAACCATTGGCTGACAGAGCCGCTCTGGAGGTGCGCCATCGAGAAACGCCATCTTTGAGCCATGCGTTTCTTGCAAAAATCGGTTAAGGGCAGTTAAAACTACCGTCGCAGAAATTTCATCAGGGTCGATAAAATTCAGCGCCTTCGACATGGCAATGAAGACTTCTTTCTCAACCCGAGGTGGCACATTCTGCTTTTTCAGCCACTCAGAGAAGGAATACTGATCCATCTCCTCGACATATTTCTGTCCGTTGAGGATGGCAGGAATTAGCCCCAATCCGAAGCGAATTTTTTCACCCCAAGTCAGCATGTCATTGTTTCGCAAAATCGCGATGATGCCGTTTGCTGGAGCGGGAATGCTGGGAAAGTCAAAGCGAGAGTAGGTACCCGGAACTTCAGGTTGGTTGAAGATCATGGTGTGCTCTTTCCACTGCAACCGATCTTCAATGTTCAGTTCCTTGAACAACTGAAGCATGTTGGGGTACGCCCCAAAGAAGATGTGCAGCCCGGTTTCATACCAGTCACCATCTTCGTCTTTCCAGGCAGCGACTTTACCACCTAATACGTCCCGGCTCTCCAGCACGATGGGCGTGTGTCCGGTATCGGTGAGATATTTTGCACAAGAAAGTCCTGCTAAGCCTGCTCCGGCGATCGCAACTCGCATGTAATGCTCTTACCCTTGGGTGTGCTTATGTACAATAGCTCTCATTATATGTTGCAAACCGTTACATTTTCGATCTTTAGAGCAATTCAACTCCCTCAGATCGCGTAAATTTGTACGGGTAGCACCTAGCCTGCGGCAGATTATTTCTAATTGCCTTCTAATTTTTCCTTGGAATCAGCCCAGTAGGCGCTATAAGTGATGACTTCTCGGCTGCCCTTCGTCTCTGTTGACCAGCGGTAGACGGCTGATTTGGGATCTACGCCAATTTCAATCAGCTTTGCACCCATGTAATATTCCATCTGCTTTCGGGTCATCTCTTTGCTACCCTCAGACTGATTCTTTTCTACGGTGCGAGACAGGTGCGCCTGAGTGTGCTTTGCCATAACTTTGTAATTTCACTGCAATACCATTTTTAAGAATAATGGAGTTGTTGTCTGCTGCGATTTTTTGTCTGCTCCTGAGGTAGCCAGATGCTGGAGCATTCTAGGCTGTAGTTTTGGGAGATTATACGCCTCAAAAGATAAGGTAGCTCGGAGCACAAAGCAAAACCCAACTTACCTAAAGAAACTGTGAACAATAGAGCCAGGTCTATGGCAACGTTGATTATTTTGTTAAGTTTTGGGGAATGTTCGGGTATTACTTAAAACAGAGGTGTATTTAGGTCAAGCTCAACCGTCCAAGAAGCGTTGGAATGGAGATATTCCATTGAAACTTCTTTTGAACTTAGGATTCAACTGCTGTGAAACTTGTTTTAGTTGCCCTATTTACAGCTTTCTATTTGTTAACGGCAATCCGTTTCTTTAAGGTCTGGTGGGTTTTCTTTAAGCGAGACACGGACTTGTCTTTAAACTGGACGTACATTTCCATCGCGGTATTGACTTTAGCAAGCGCATCCTGGCCAGTCGTCGTCCCTTTTGCGTACCTGGAGCTTTTGGCAAAAGTACAGCGGAATGCAGCAGAATTTGAGGTAGAGGCTTCCGAAACAGAAACTTCTGAATTAGAAGAAGAGAAGGCAGAACCTAAAAATTTTGTTAGTCCAGTTGAACTGTAAAGGTCTCCCCTAAGGTGGAGATGCGATCGCCTTCTACCAATTTGCGTCCTCGCCGCGTTTCAACCGCTCCATTAACGCGCACTTCACCTCCTTGAATCAACAGCTTTGCTTCGCCTCCTGTTTGTGCAACACCGACGAGTTTCAAAAATTGATCCAGTTTGATTACAGTTGATTCTGTCGTCATATCGCTACTAAGAGTTTCATCAAATTACACTTACAAAAGCTTCGCAACCCAAAATTCAAAACGGTAAAACTTCATGGTTGCCAATTTTTTACCGACTGAAGTTGGTTTGCTGACTGATCCTGCATCTGTTGCTCTAGCGCAGCAAATTGAGCGTCGGATCATTGGTGTGATCCAACATCCGCCAAAAACAACACTGTCCTGGCAGATTGCAACGGCTTGTGTTTGTCGAGGAACCGGAACGCCAATCGTTTTGCTGCATGGATTTGACAGTTCTCTACTGGAATTTCGCCGAGTTTTGCCCCTTTTAGCCGAACACCATCAAGTTTGGGCGATCGACCTACTAGGATTTGGCTTCACTGAACGAGTCAAAGGTGTGCCAATCAATCCGTCTTCAATCAAACGTCACTTGTACAGCTTTTGGCAAACTGCGATCGCCCAGCCCATCATTTTAATCGGTGCATCAATGGGAGGTGCAGTGGCAATTGATTTTACGCTCACCCATCCCCAATGTGTTAGCAAACTCGTACTAATCGACAGCATTGGATTTTCGGGCAGTTTCCCGCTGGGTCGGTTGCTGGTTGCGCCGCTAGATTGGTTCGCTGTGGAATGGCTACGCTATCGCAAGCTTGCTGCTCTAAATGCAGTTTCAGCCTTGCCTAATGCAGATTCAGTGCTGATCGACACGATTCGCTGTTCGCTGCTACATCAGCAAATGCCAGGCTGGAATGAGGCGATCGCCAGTTTCACTCAAAGCGGCGGTTACAGCGATCTCACACCTAAAATTGCTCAAATTCATCACCCGACGCTAATTCTTTGGGGAGAGTCAGATGATGTGCTGGGTACGGGAGATGGGGAGAGGTTTAGAAGGGCGATCGCCCACAGCAATCTAGTTTGGATTCAAAACAGCGGTCACGTTCCACACCTGGAGCAGCCAAAGGCTACAGTCAGGGAAATCTTAGCTTTTTTGTAGAGTTTAGAGGCGCAACATTCAGTCATGACTCTGGGTCTGTTTCGGGGACATCTGCTGAATGCTACGCCCTTGAAGGAGCAGTAGCTCTCTACACTTCCTCCTTGCGTCTTAACGTAGAGCCTGCACCCAAAACACTTATTGCCAGCGAACCTAGCAGCGAAGCGGGCTCCGGTACGGAAGCGGCTGGTTCAACCTCGTTAGCTTGAGCAACGTTGAGAAAGTGTAACTCCCAAGCATTTGTTCTAGAGTCGTCTGTACTGTCAATCCCACAAAAAGAACCTTGGCTGCAACCAAATGCTGTTGTTCATGGAAGTGACTTTCATAGATTGAAGGATAAGAAGTGGATATTTTCAGTAGAAATACTGGCTATGCGATCGCCTACGTAAATTTCGGTATAAGGGTATTTACTGAAAAATGATTGTCTGTTTGCAACCGCTGTTCCGTATTTCCACACTTAGGGTGTCAAAGACAGCTTGAGCTAAGTCCAGTAAATTTGTTGATGTTGATTGAAAAAACACATTTATTCGGGTAGAAAATTTAGCTTTCAATGTTTACAAATAACTCAAGATGAGCTACCCAAGGGTTTCCAGCAGAAGTAGCGAAAATTATGAAGTTAAAGATGTCTTTAAAGCTACGTAGGCAAATCTTTACTTCGCCCCTTCTAAAACACTCGATCTATGCTCAGTTCGGGAACCCGTACCGAAGAAATCGTTAAATTGAGTTGCGATCGCCTCTGTCGTTCGGTACATTAGCACTCAGGAGTTGAGAGTGCTAACTCTGGTTGCAGTTGGCTGTCAGCCATCACTCAGTCTTCAGGCAAAATCTGTTCAAAGCCTTGTTTATAGGGCTGTTGAGCTGTCCTGGACAGTTGAGTCGGAGCGCTGGCCGCTGAACCTTAATCCCCTTCATGAAGTTATTTATTGTCTGGAGAGCTTTGTATGGCAGCAGTATCCCTGAGCGTTTCTACCGTTAAACCACTAGGTGAGCGCGTTTTCGTCAAAGTAAGTGCGTCTGAGGAGAAAACCGCTGGCGGTATCCTTCTGCCTGATACCGCGAAGGAAAAGCCCCAGGTTGGAGAAATCGTTGCAGTTGGCCCCGGCAAGCGGAACGACGACGGTTCTCGTCAGGAACTAGAAGTCAAAGTTGGAGACAAAGTTCTCTATTCCAAGTATGCCGGAACTGACATCAAGCTAGGCACCGAAGAATTCGTACTGCTAGCTGAGAAAGACATCTTGGCGATCGTTGATTAATGAGTTCTTGAATGATGAGCTATGAGTTTTGAACTATTTCAGATTTATTTCGACTGAGAGCAGCTCAAAACTCAAAACTCAAAACTTTCCAAATCCACCTCCACAAATAAGAGTTCAAAGCTGAAGAAACTATGGCTAAGCGCATCATTTACAACGAAAACGCTCGTCGTGCCCTGGAAAAAGGAATCGATATTCTGGCTGAAGCAGTTGCCGTTACCCTCGGTCCAAAGGGACGCAACGTTGTCCTAGAGAAGAAGTTTGGCGCTCCTCAAATCGTCAACGATGGTGTCACCATCGCTAAGGAAATCGAGCTAGAAGACCACATTGAGAATACGGGCGTTTCCCTGATCCGTCAGGCAGCTTCCAAGACCAATGACGCGGCTGGAGACGGTACTACCACTGCAACCGTGTTGGCTCACGCAATCGTTAAAGAAGGTCTGCGGAACGTGGCGGCTGGCGCTAACGCAATTTCTTTGAAGCGCGGTATCGATAAAGCGACTGCTTTCCTGGTTGAGAAGATTGCAGAGCACGCTCGTCCGGTTGAAGATTCTAAGGCGATCGCTCAAGTTGGTTCTATCTCTGCTGGTAACGACGATGAAGTGGGTCAGATGATCGCTGACGCAATGGATAAAGTCGGAAAAGAGGGCGTAATTTCCCTGGAAGAAGGCAAGTCCATGACCACCGAACTGGAGGTTACAGAAGGGATGCGCTTCGATAAGGGCTACATCTCTCCCTACTTCGCAACTGACACCGAGCGGATGGAAGCAGTTCTGGATGAGCCTTTCATCCTGATCACTGACAAGAAAATTACCCTGGTACAAGACTTGGTGCCTGTGCTAGAGCAGGTTGCTCGTTCGGGTCGTCCTCTGCTGATTCTGGCTGAGGACATTGAAAAGGAAGCGCTGGCTACCCTGGTTGTAAACCGTCTGCGCGGTGTGCTGAATGTGGCTGCGGTGAAAGCTCCTGGATTTGGCGATCGCCGTAAAGCGATGCTGGAAGACATCGCCGTTCTCACCGGCGGTCAACTGATCACCGAAGATGCGGGTCTGAAGCTCGACAACACCAAGCTAGAGATGCTGGGTAAAGCCCGTCGCATCACCATCACCAAAGACACCACCACCATCGTGGCGGAAGGCAACGAAGCACCAGTCAAAGCTCGCGTTGAGCAAATCCGTCGTCAAATGGAAGAAACCGAGTCTTCCTATGACAAAGAAAAGCTGCAAGAGCGTTTGGCTAAGCTGTCTGGTGGTGTAGCAGTCGTCAAAGTCGGTGCTGCAACCGAAACCGAAATGAAGGATCGCAAGCTGCGCCTGGAAGACGCAATCAACGCGACCAAAGCTGCGGTTGAGGAAGGCATCGTTCCTGGCGGTGGCACCACGCTGGCTCACCTCTCTCCTGAACTCGAAACTTGGGCCAACAGCAGCCTCAAAGATGAAGAGCTAATCGGCGCAAATATTGTGGCGCGTGCGCTGGCTGCTCCGCTGAAGCGGATTGCTGAAAACGCAGGTCAGAACGGTGCGGTGATTGCTGAGCGGGTTAAAGAGAAAGACTTCAACGTTGGCTACAACGCTGCTACCAATGAGTTCGTTGACCTGTTTGAAGCTGGCATCGTTGACCCCGCGAAAGTGACCCGTTCTGCGCTGCAAAACGCGGCTTCGATCGCAGGCATGGTTCTAACCACCGAGTGCATTGTGGTTGACAAGCCCGAGCCCAAGGATGCTGCTCCCGCAGGTGGCGGCGGCATGGGTGGAGACTTCGACTACTAAGTTTCACTAAGTTAGCTAAAAAAGGAGGAAGGGCTAAGCCCTTCCTCCTTTTTTTGGATCTTTTAGGATGATTGCTGCTTTTGCTGTTGATAGATTTGCTTAAACAGGCTCTGCTGTTTCTTGTGATCCACAATTGGGTGCGGGTAGTTGCAGCGATCGCGCTCCTCGGCTGGAATTTCACCCGTCACCAAAAACTCAGTGTCAACGCTTCTTAATTCCGGTAGCCATTCGCGAATGTACTCGGCTTCCGGGTCAAACTTCTTAGCTTGACTGGCGGGGTTAAAAATTCGCAGTGGTTTGGGGTCCATGCCGCTGGAGGCACTCCACTGCCAGCCGCCGTTGTTAGCAGACAGGTCGGCATCGTAGAGCCTTTGCATGAAGTATTTCTCGCCACGACGCAAATCAACCAGCAAATCTTTGGTCAGAAAACTGGCGACAATCATGCGGCAACGATTATGCATCCAGCCCAACTGATTCATCTGGCGCATCGCTGCATCGACAATCGGATAGCCTGTCATGCCTTCACACCAAGCTTGAAAGTGTGCCTCGTTATCACCCCAAGGAAAGGTTTTGAATGGTTCCCGAAAGGCTCCTTCTGCCAATGACGGAAAGGCATACATAGCGTGCTGATAGAATTCTCGCCACGCCAATTCTTGCTGCCAGGTTTGAATGTTACTGGCGGTTTCGTCACTGCGACTGCGCTTTAAGGCGGTATCGGCTGCAGCCCAAACGGTACGCACACCAATTGTGCCAAATTTCAATGCAGCACTGAGGTGAGATGTACCGGAGACAGCAGGAAAGTTTCGCTGTTCTTTGTAGTCATCGATCGCCTGTTCTCGTTCGCAAAAGTCTTCTAGCCGCTCTTGGGCTGCCTGCTCTCCAGGGGCGAGCAAAAGCTCATTCTCCCACTCAAATCCCAGATCTTTAGCAGTAGGTAAGTCAATGCTGCCAGCCTGCTGGGCAGCTTTTTGTTCGTTGGGTGAAAGTCCTTCGGCTGCTTGCAGCGTTTCCACAGGGTCCATTTTTGCTTTGGCTCTCCAGTTGCGCCAAAAGGGAGTGTAGACCGTGTAAGGTTGCCCCGCGCCCGTGACAATTTCCTTGGGAGAATGCAAAAGCTGATCCCAAAAGGTTTGGAGCGGAATACCGACTTGCTTGAGTGCCTCACTAACGGTGCGATCGCGTTCTCGTCCATAGGGCTCCACGCCCCGATTGCAAAAAACTGCTTTGGCACTCAGCGCTTTCGCTAAGGCAGGAATTGCCCGCACAGGCTGATCGCGCAAAACAATCAGTTGGCTGCCTGCTTGGGTGTAGCGATCGCCCAGCTCCCGTAGGCTACCCATCATGTAAGTTACTCTGGCTGGGGCAACATCGTCTCGCTCCAAAATCAGTGGATCTAGGCAAAACACACCTACCACTTTTTGACTTTGCTGACGCGCCGCAGCTAAACCGACATTGTCAGAAATCCGCAGATCTCGACGGTGCCAGAACAAAATTAGGTCAGACATTAAGCACGCAAATAATTAACTCTCTTTGCCAGAATATAGCAATTGAAAACACGGATCTTGTTGCCACCTTATTGGCGCAGCACCTCAGCGCTAGTTGCTTCAATTAAACAGAAGGGAGGGCTAAACCCTCCCTTCTTCTGTCCTAATGAACTCACACCTATGCTTTTTACCGAGTACCAGAACCCTGGCTAGTGGTTGGACCACCATTGTCGGGTGGCTGGTAAGTTTCTGAGCTGAAAACTGGCTTGGGTAGAAGGTCTGTTGCAAAAGTTTGACTAGCCAACACGGTGGTAGCCCGAAGAGAGGTGTCTGCTACAGCGTTTGGCAGAATTACAGCCTGCGCTCCAGCGACTAAAGCGATCGCCCCTACTAATTTGAGCAAAGTTTTCATACACCCCATAACAGAACAGCCTATTGCACTGTAAGTTTAACCGGCTACAAGAAAACAAAAATCAACAGCAGATCCACTGAATCACATCAACTAAAAGAAATCCGTGGAACTACACTGTTTCTAAAATTTTCCTTAAGCCTTTATTTCTCGTGAAACTACCGCGTACCAAAGTTTATAGGTCTAGAAGTGAAGGGGAAGAGCAATCTCTTCAAAGTACGTATTCAACTGCAAATCTACCTAAACCTAGCGTCGAGTCTAGCCGCTCAGCTTCTTGTTTCCTGAGTAATATCTTTTTTCAACAGTGATCTCAATGAGAGAGATCACAATTCCAGAAAATCCTTAAAGATCTAGAGAACTTTGACCAAAATTATTAAGCTTGAGTCAAGCGATCTTGTGTCAACGCTACCGTAGCCCAGTCAAAAACTTATTCAGTCAACCTAAAGGATGATTTTAGAGGACGCCTCCCTCAATCAGGTGAGGAATGCGTTTTGAGGTAGAACTAGTAAACGTCCAAATATTCCTGCTTTTCCCACTCCGTAATGGGATCATGGAACCGCGCTAATTCAACTAATTCAAATTGCTTTGTTATGAAAAGGTAACAAAACTCTTCACCCAGCAGCGATCGCATTTCTGCCTCGTTTCCTAAGCCGTCTAGCGCTGCTTCCAAGGCTTGAAGAAATTTGGGCAAATTGGAATTATCTTCGCTGGGTTCATCTACGGAAGACTGTAGTTCTCCTGCTGCTTGATTCCCAGTACACTAGCAGCCAGAGTAGCGACGGCAGTCAAATAAGTCCTAATGAATTTTGCGCCTGGAAATTCCGTTTCCAGGCGCAAAATTTGTTTGAGGTTCAAGGTTGGAGGGTTATGGATGCCCTAAAAACTGCACAAGGGGTTTGAAGATGGGAACCAGGTCGGCGCGACTGACGACCAGAGTGGGGTAGGAGCGATCGCTATAGTCTTCGCCTGGTTTGAGCGGGAAGATTTGTTGGTCGTCCAAGGCTACCCAGGTTGCCCCTGCAGTTTGGGCGATCGCCCAAACTGCGGAAATGTCCCAAATCTTTGGGGTGGCTTCGACTCCGCCTAGTGCGGCTCCGGCTGAGATGGTGAGCAGGTTGTAGGTGGCAACTCCTAACATCCGGGCTTTGCAGGGCAGGGGCTGTTTGAATACGTCGGTGCTGCGGGCACAAAGGTTAAACAGGTGGGTGGGAGAAGGATCTTCGGAACTCGCCTGAATCGGTTTGTGGTTTAGGAATGCGCCGGTTGGGCCAGTTAACCCAGACGAGCCGTACCAGAAGCCGTGGAAAGAGGATGCAAGTGGGGGCAGGTGGACATAGCCAAATACAGGAGTCCCCTGGTAAAGCAGTCCCAGGGAAATGCCCCACAGTGGAATGCCACGTGCGTAGTTGGTAGTGCCGTCGATGGGGTCGATGATCCAACACCAGTCGTTATTCGGGAAGATGTGTTCGACTTCTTCACTGAGAACGCCATGCTCGGGAAAGCGGGTGGCGATCGCTTCCCTTAGTTCGGCATCTGCCCACTGGTCAGCCCGAGTCACCAAGCTGCCATCTGCTTTTTCTGTCGCCTGAGACTGCCCAAAGCTGCTCAGAAGCTGTTGACCCACTCTGTCCGTCAGGTCTTCTGCAAAACCAAGAACGTCTGCCCAAAAATCCATCCTTCATCCCTCATCTTTTATCCTTTCCCTACCTCCGCTTTTTGCCCTCGCATTGACTGAACAAACTGCTCAAACAGATAGTCTGCGTCGTGCGGACCAGGGCTGGCTTCTGGGTGATACTGTACCGAGAATAGCGGCAGGGTTTTATGACGCAATCCAGCAACGGTACGATCATTCAAATTGAGATGGGTGATTTCAATATCCGCCTCAGGAATGGAATCGGGGTCGATCGCAAAGCCGTGATTTTGGCTGGTGATTTCGATACGCTGGCTTAAACCTGCCGGCTGGTTTAAGCCACGATGTCCAAACTTTAGCTTGAAGGTTTCTGCACCCAAGGATAAGCCCAAAATCTGATGTCCCATACAGATGCCAAAGACAGGCTTTTGACTGGCTAACAGAGCCTTCGTTGTTGCAATGCCTTCAGCAACAGCCGCCGGGTCGCCAGGTCCGTTCGAAAGGAAGATGCCGTCTGGGTTGTATTTGAGAATGTCTTCGGGTGGTGTGTCGGCAGGAACGATGACAACACGGCAGCCATAGCTGGCTAGACGACGCAAGATGTTGCGTTTGATACCAAAATCGATCGCCACAACCGTAAGCTGTGGGGACGTCTCAGTCTCTTGGGTGGGTCGAAATTCCCAAATGGGGCTGGTGGGGTCAGACCATTCATAAACGGTCTGGGTGGTGACTTGGCTCACCAAGTTTAATCCCGCCATGCTGGGAGCTTCTTGAACGCGCAATAGCAGTTCAGTCGGTTCCAAAATTTCGGTAGAAATGGCTCCGTTCATTGCTCCAGAGGAGCGAATTTTGCGGGTTAGGGCGCGGGTGTCGATGCCGTAAATGCCAGGAATCTTATGCTGGTTCAGGTAGTCGCTGAGCGATTGGGTAGAGCGCCAGTTGCTAGGCTGATGACAAATATTGCGAGCGATCGCCCCTTTGACCTGAGGACCCTGAGATTCATCGTCTTCAGGATTGATTCCGGTATTTCCCAATTCTGGATAGGTAAATGTTACGATTTGACCACAATAACTAGGGTCGGTGAGGACTTCCTGGTAGCCCGTCATCCCTGTGTTAAATACAACTTCACCGATTGTCGTGCCTGAAGCACCAAATGAATATCCCCGGTAAACTGTTCCATCAGCCAAAACTAGCAGGGCTGGTTGATTGGCAGAAAGTGACATAGACCCTCTCAATAATCTTGATACATCGACCAAATAAACCAAATAACCGAATGTCCAAGTTGCCGCGTATGGAGCAACGAGACCTCATCTAGACTATACGTTAGCGGCAGAAGTTGCTTAGTCAATTAAGAATGCAAAATCAGAAATGCAAACTTAAGCAGGTGAAATTAGAAATAAGGCTCTTCTGTTGGGGCATTTTTAGCTTTATTGTGACTGCCTTCGTGCCAAATCTTACTCCAAACCGATATGCGTCAGTTTCTTCGACCCACTGCAACTCTGCTTTTGCTATCAGGTTGTGGCATTGTCAGCGTGGCGTGTAGCTCTATCTTTGGCGATCGCTCTAGCTCCATATCAGTGCAACCTGCAACCAGTCCTATTGCGTCACCTGCTCCAGTCGCTCCAATCGCTAGCCCTGCCGTATCCACTCCGCAGCCGCCTGACCCTTACCAACAGGCGATTAGTCGGGCTTCTAGTGCGTTCACCATCAGCCAATCGGCGCGATCGCAAGATGATTGGCGACTGGTCGCAAGTCGTTGGCAGCAAGCAATTGACCTATTAGCATCGGTACCTGCTGCCAGCCCCAACCGTTCGCTGGCGCAGACCAAGCTGACCGAATATCGCCGCAATTTGGACTACGCTCAACAGCAAGCCAGTCGCTCTACTGCCCTTGCGAATCCTGATGGCGTAGTGGTGCTTGCCCCTCGCAACCAGCCTGTCAGTCAACAGCCTGTCAGTCAACCTGTTGCTCCCCGTCCTTTTGCAGCGGCACCAGCGCCAGCTTCTTCCGGTGGTGCTGGCGTTTATCAAGTGCCAATTGTGCGACGAGCGGGAGGTACGCCTGTCATCAATGTGACGTTTAACGGCAGTCGACAGTTTGAAATGATTTTAGACACCGGAGCCAGTGGCACGGTCATTACATCTCAGATGGCAACAGCGCTGAATGTAGTTCCGGTGGGAGAAGCGAGTGTTGATACGGCCAGCGACAGAAATGTGACGTTTCCCCTAGGCTACGTTAACTCTATTGAAGTGGGTGGGGCGATCGCCCAGGACGTGCTGGTTGCAGTCGCAGGACCCAACTTAGGGGTAGGGCTGCTTGGACAGGACTTTTTTAGCCACTACGATGTCGTAGTCCGCCAAGATGTGGTGGAATTTCGAGAGCGCTAACGCAAAAATTCAACAAGCTGCTCTAATTTTGCCCAGGCGGCACCGCTTTGCAGAATTTCTCTAGCCTGCACAACTCCTTGTGCATAAATCTCGGCAGGTGCGGAAGAAATTCCGGAGTCACCTGGAATTGCCCCTCCAACTTTTAGCGCTAGAGCTGCATTCAGCGCTACTACGTCTTGCTGGGCTGGAGTTCCTTTGCCCTGAAGTACAGAGCGCAGAATTTCAGCATTTTCTTCAACTTCTCCTCCTCTAAGGGCGCTAGTCGGCGCGGGGATCAGTCCTAACTGCTGTGGATCAAGTGTGATAGAGCGAATTTTGCCATCTTCTAGAACCGCTAAATGACTCACATCTGCTAATCCTGCTTCATCTAGTTTTTCTCGTCCATGCAGCACGATCGCCTGTTCCTTGCCAAGCTGCTGTAATGCTTCCGCCATTACCTCGACCAAAGCCGGACTAAACACGCCAATGACCTGTCTGCTAGGCCCCAGTGGATTGACTAATGGACCCAACAGATTAAAGATTGTTCGCACCTTCAAAGTCTTTCGCAGGGGTGCGACATATTTCATGGCTGGATGCCAACCTGGGGCAAACAAAAACGTGATCCCCACCTCTTGCAAAGCCGCTCGCGCTGTCTCAGGATCAATATTCAAGTTGATCCCCAGTGCTTCCAGTACATCGGCTGACCCAACTTTGCTAGAGGCAGACCGATTGCCGTGCTTAGCAACAGGAATACCGGCAGCTGCAGCAACAAAGGCAACTGCTGTGGAAATGTTAAAGGTAGAAGCCCCATCGCCTCCGGTGCCGCAAGTATCAATCAAGGGTGCAGAGAGGGAGGGAGCCGTGCCACCGCCTAGGGACTGCGCCTGCAACACCTGCGCCATGCCGCTCAACTCTGATGCAGAAACGCCCTTTGCCTGAATTGCCGCTAGAATTGCTCCCGATAAGACTGGGGCGATCGCCTCCGTCAGCCAACCCTGCATCAATGCTGCTGCCTGAACCGTAGAAAGCGACTGACCATCCAAAATTTGTTGCAGCAAAGCAGACCAATCTTGAGCAATATCTGCTGTAGCAACATTTGATGCCGAGGACTGAAGGGGGGTACTCATAAGCAGCCTAAAGTAAGTCGTACTGGCTAAAGATGGGAATTTACTCCATCAGACAGAAGCGTTATCTATAGTACCGCCTCCTGTTGCTAATTGGCTGTCCTTCCTTTATTCCTCATCCTTCATCTTTTAGCTCTGTCAAATAGCCCTTTCAAAGGTGATATCTTCCAACTCGAAACCAGCGATAGCCATAGCCATCTAGCTCGACTTCATGGGAATTGCCCTCAGATTGTTGGTAAGGGCGATCGCCTAGCAAATCAATCAGCCGATCTTCGTTCTCCTTTAAATTCAGCGTCACGCTGCAGGCTTCTCCAGCTAGATTGTGAACTGCCACCACCGCTCCATCCTGCCAATCACAGCGATGGGCAAAAACAGAAGGATGATCCGTTCCAATAATTTGCCAGTCGCCCCAACCAAATTCTGGGCATTCCTTCCGCATTCGAATTGCCCGCTCCATCCAGTTGAGGAGTGAATCCGCATCCCGCCGCTGAGCAATCACGTTCAAATGCTGGTAACCGAACTGATCGTCCGAAATCACAGGACGAAACAGTTGTTCTGGTGGTGCTGTTGAGAAGCCCGCATTGGCTTCACCTGACCACTGCATCGGAGGACGAATCGAATTTCGTTCCTGTTGTGACAGGTCATCACCCAAGCCGATTTCTTCCCCATAAAACAGCACAGGCGTTCCTGGCATCGTAAAAATCAAGCTGTAAGCCAGTCGCAACCGCCGTGGATCGCCCTCCACCATAGGCGGAAAGCGGCGACGAACTCCCCGGTCGTAAATCCAAACTTCCTCCTTATCAAGCTTGAACTTAGTCAAAATTTCTTCTTGCTGCTCGTCCGAAAGTTTGTCTAGTGACAATTCATCATGGTTGCGGACGAAGTATGCCCACTGACCTACTTGAGGAATTTCGGGCGGCGCTTTCAGACCCTCGATCAGTGGTGCAGCTTCTTCTCGGGCAAGCGCCAAAATCAAATACTGATTTGCCATGAAGTGAAATAGCATTTGCATTTTGTCGCCATCGCCAAAGTAGTGCTGCACATCCTCCATCGGTACATTTGCCTCTGCCAGAATGATCGCATCACCTCGCCGCCAGGAGAGGAATTGCCGCATCTCTTCTAGATAGGCGTATTCGTCTTTAGAACTACCGTGAACACGCTTCAACTCAACCAGGAAAGGGGCTGCATCCAGGCGAAAGCCGGATACCCCTAATTGCAGCCAGAACCCCATAATCTTCTGAATTTCCTGCCATACTTTGGGGTTTTCGACGTTTAAGTCTGCTTGATGCTCATAAAACTGGTGAAAATAATAGGCTCCGGCTTCTTTACTGTAAGTCCAGGTGCTGTCTTGCACGCCTGGAAAAATCACGCCCTTGTCAGCATCTTCAGGTTTTTCGTCCGCCCAGATATAGAAGTCACGATATTTTGAATTCTTGTTTTTGCAGGCTTCCTGAAACCAAGGATGCTCAATTGAGGTGTGGTTGACTACCAGATCAATGATGACCCGCATTCCGCGTTCGTTTGCTTGGCGGGCAAATTCAACAAAATCACCCAAAGTTCCTAATCGCGGATCGACATTATAAAAGTCTTTTATGTCATACCCGTTATCGCGATTTGGGGTTGGATAGAACGGCATCAGCCAGACGCAGGTAATTCCTAAGCCTGCAAGGTAATTTAGTCGCTCAGTTAGCCCTTCAAAGTCACCAATGCCATCGCCGTTTGCATCCATGTAAGTTTCGACATCGAGGCAGTAAATAATAGCGCTCTTGTACCAGAGGTCTAACATAAGGACACCTATGACTCGGCAATGTTTAGCTCAGCGATATTTGCTGTTATGCAAAGCTTTAAGCGATCGCCAGTTTTGCGATCGCTCACCCTAAAGCGCAACTATTTACAATTGATTTCACGCTTAATCTAGACGCGAAGCGAGGGCATCACTAATTACCCTGACCAATCCTGGCAGTCTTACAAACCCAGCTTATACTCTCGTCTTTGAAGCCTTATTTCTTCCCACTTCCGACAGAAAAGATTGAATCTTGATAGATCTTTATCCCGCTTGAGGAAGATAAATTTCTGTTGATGGTTCCCTGTTTGTTGTTGTCGAAGGGCATTGATGAGTCAAAAAGACTACAAAAAAGCGGCTCTGATTTTGACAGAGCCGCCTTGTGTGAGGGGTAAAAGCTATTAGCGGACAGAGCCTTCTAGCTTGGCTGCGTTGATGGGCTTCATGAAGTAAAGCCGAACCAACTGCACCGCAGTTGAGGCGTAGAGAGGCAGCTTTTGGAAAAACTGGAGGAATTTGGGAGTGTTGGAAGTGGCGATCGCGCTCAACTTCACATTATTCTCCGCACAAATGTCCAGTAGCCCAAAGAAATCTGGATGATCAACATTCAGAACCACTGGGAAAACTCGCGCTGAGGTTTCGTTGGTCTTCTGAATTACATGAATGTCATACTCACGAGCGTCTAAACCGAGTGACCGATAGAAGCCAGAGCGCTGAATGTCATTCAGGTACATGGTCGCAAATACCGACAGCAAGAAGAAGCGACACCACAGTCTTGCTCTCCAATCGTTGAGAAACTGAGGCTGAGACTTCATCAACGCGTCAAAGAAGTCGCCGTGACGGTTTTCGTCCTGGCACCAGTTTTCAAAGAATCGGAAGATCGGATAGATCCGATCTTCGGGGTGAGCTTCCAAATGGCGATAAATCGTGATGTAGCGCCAGTAGCCAATCTTCTCAGACAGGTAGGTGGCGTAGAAGATAAATTTTGGCTTGAAGAAGGTGTAGCTACGGCTCTTAGTCAGGAAGCCTAAATCGAGCGACAGGTTAAAGTCTGACAGCGCCTTGTTGAGGAAACCAGCGTGACGAGCCTCATCGCGCGACATTAGCAGGAATCCTTCCGCCAATACCGGATTTTTGTCTTTGAGCTTGCGAGCCAGTTCTTTATAAAGCAAGAAGCCAGAAAACTCGGCAGTGCAGGAGCGCTCTAAAAACTCGATGAATAGCTGTCGAGTTTCGCCATCTAAGTGCTCCCAAGATTGCTCGAATTCGGCATCTCGCACGAAATGGTGACGATTGTAGTCAACGCGAAACTCTTCTAAAATCGCCTGAAGTTCCGCTTCGTTGACAGAGATGTCCATTTTTGCCATCTCGTCAAAGTCTGTCGTATAGAAGCGAGGAGTCAGGATGGTTTCTTTTGCTGGAGCTTTCACTCCAGGTCGGATTTCTTCAACACTAGGTTTTTTTAGAGAATCAACCATTGGTATTTCTATTCACCTATGATTCTGCACGAGTTAACGCACGGTTTTAGTACAGCCGCAAAGCCAGGTGCAGCAATTTTCTTGTGTCCTTAGTCTACCAAGCTCTTTGAGAGCAACAAGGCTGTCGATGTTAAGAGTTGCTACGCCAGGTAAAGACATACTGAGTTGCGCCTCAAGCTGGCGATCGCCCTCAAGGTATAGAATCCATAAGCCTTTCAGCAGATGTCTATAGCTGCGAAGGAGCAGTAAAGTTGTTAAGTAGGGATGCCTGTACAATTTCAGCTTGCTGTTCGCTCTCGCTATCGACTTTCATCGTTAACTTAAGTTGAGGCAACTATGAATTTACTCCAGCGCAGCCGTAAAGTTTTTGCCAGTCTTATGCTGGCCTTAGTCTTAGCGCTCGCCACTGTTTGGGTGATTCCTCAAGCGATCGCATCTCCTTTGATGGCAGCTACCCCCAGCCAGATCGCTGCTAGAGATGACGCTGCTACTAGCACTGGCATTGAGCGGCGAGTCAAAGCAACGGGAAGGGAGCTTGAGGGCCGAGTCCAGCGGGGCATTGGAGACGTCACTGATAGTCCTGCTAATCAGATTGAAGGTCGCACCAAGCAGTTTTCGGGTAGAGCCCAGAATAGGGCAGAAGACTTGGGCGATCGAGTCAAAGACGTAGGTCGTGGTGCGCGAAATGAAACTGGAAACTTAGTGGATCGAGTCAAGGACTTCTTTGACTAAATCTTTCCTGCTTTGACCAAAATTTTCTTTTTCAGATTTCTCCATCCAATCAAGATTGAAGATCAATCTGAACCCCTCTGAGGAAGCGGAAGCAGTGGAAAAGCCACGCTTTCGCTTCCTTCGTCTTTGAGAATAGATCTTCTGCCTGAATTGCTGGTTGAGACGTAGATGACAGTTCGGCTCACTGCGCTACCATTCATGCAAAAGGTCTAACCTAGTTGGGTATGGACTAGTGGAGAATATAAACTGAAGCACAGTAGGCTCCCTGTGTCATATTTCAGATATTCGTTTCCAAGTTCAAGGCTGCGCTCATGTCTTTACAAGAGTCTTCGCAAGTGTCGCCTCAAGACATCTTGGCACTGGCTAAACAGGGTCATCCCAAAGTGATTGCTGCAATCATGAATCATTCTACTAAGCAGCGCAATATCAAGACACAGGTGGCAAGAAAAGAGGACTGTCTGTATGTGTTGCTGGAGGCAGACTGGGTGCCCGATCAGCAAGCAATGGTGGATTTTGTCCGGGATGGCATTGAAAAACTAAAGGTTGAACCTATCAAGACAATTAAGGTTTTTGGCCGCCAGATGGGCGATAACTCTGTAGCATGGAATCAAGAAATCCAGTTAGAGAAAAATTCCAGTTCCACCTACTCAGAAGCCAGCACGGTGACTCAATCGACTCAGCCTTTTTCAACTTCTCCCTCCCCAGATACGGTAGAGGTGATCGCCCCCGCTCCTCCTGTCATTCAGGAACCTACTAGCGGTGAAATTGCCCCCGTATCTACAGACACCGCGATTCAGGAAACTCAAAATCTGCTTAGACGACCTGAAGCAGTCGTTCTGGTCATTTTTGTCGGCGTTGTTTTGCTTTGGCAGCTCTATCTGGCACTGATCGAAGAGGTTGCTCCAGAAGGCTATCTCTCCAGCTATCAGCTAGCTCAGCGCTTGGGAGTGAGTGCTAGCACAGTTCGCCGTCGCAAAACTCGGGATGACTTTAGCGCCTGGACTCAGAGTCTAGATCCAGAAGGAATTGCTTGGGCTTATTCTGGTGGAGCTTATGTACCGATGATGTGAAGTCAACTTCTGGTTAAAACCCAAAGGCTAAAAAGCCTCCATCTACAGCAATGCACTGCCCCGTGATGAATGAGGCAGGAGACATACAAAGAAAGGCGACCAGCCCAGCAACCTCGGCAGGTTCTCCAACTCGCCCCATTGGGGTACGAGAGAGAACAGAGGTGAAAAACTCTTCGTTGTCTAACACGGGTTCCGTGAGCGGGGTGCGAATAAACCAGGGGGCGACGGTGTTGACTCGAATGCGATCGCTTGCCCACTCCACCGCTAGATTACGCGTCAACTGCACCAAAGCCGCTTTCGACATCCCGTAGGGAGCACCAGTTCTGATGGCGGTTAGCCCTGCTACCGAGCTAATGTTAACGATGCTGCTGTTTTCTCCCACTTTGAGCAGCGGGTGAGCTAGACGGCAGACTTCAAAAGTTGAAGTTAGGTTTGTTTCGAGAATTCGTTCATATTCCTCGGAACTGTATTCCAGGACTTTCTTGCGAATGTTGGTGCCCACATTATTGATCAAGATATCGAGTCCGCCCATTGACTCTGCAATCTGAGCAAAAATGGTTTGCCTATGGTCTGCGATCGCTACATCTGCCGCCAGCCCATAGGCGAGCCAACCGCGCTGCCGCCAGCTTGTCAACTGCTGCTCGATTGCCTTGGCGCTACGGGCAACAATCGTCACCTTTGCTCCAAGCGATAAAAATTCTTCAGCAACGGCTAACCCAATTCCTTTTGTGCCACCCGTAATCAGGGCTTTCTTGCCGCTGAGTAACCAGCGATCGCTTAGCGGTTTCTGCAACTCGTCCACGCTTGCGCCTCAAATTCTTATCTTTAACCTTACTCTGTCTGCTAGTTTTCTCGGGTCGGTTAATTCCTGTCCTTCATCCTTTCATATCTGCGATCGCTCCCCTCGTCATCGCAGCGATCGCCTGATCGGTTGCTTTGGGCAAGTGATAATACTTTCCGCCTGCCTGTTTCGCCAATTCCTTGGCAAATCCAGTTGAGACAAACTTGTTCTCTGTGTCGATCACCAGAAGCTGAATTCCGGTGGCACGAACTTTAGCAGCGATTTCCAGCAATTCAGCTTTGATATCGGGCTTTTCACCTTCAGGAATGGTGTCCCCTAGCGATCGCGCCAGCGGTACATTTCCCCGTCCGTCTGTGATCGCTACGACGACCACTTGACCGATGTCGCCCGACTGCTGGGCATTGAGCCCCACCCGAACCGCCTGGGTTAGCCCATGCGCCAAGGGTGAACCGCCACCACAGGGCATCCGCTCTAGCCGCCTGCGTGCCGCTGCAATGGAGCGAGTTGGCGGTAGCAGCACTTCTGCCTGCTCGCCTCGAAACGGAATCAGCGCCACCTGATCTCGATTTTGATAAGCCTCAGTGAGCAACCGCAAAACGGCTCCCTTGGCAGACTGCATCCGGTTTAGCGCCATTGAGCCAGAGGCATCCACCACAAAAATAACTAGCGCGCCAGCTTTGCGGGCTAGACGTTTAGCGCGAATGTCAGATTGTTCGACAAAGACTCGTTTGGTAGGGGCTAGGGGTTGGGGATTAGAGTTTAGGGGTTGACGAGTGAGGGATGCGCGTTGGCTGGATGCCTGTTCGCTGCGCTGGCGGCGGGCTTTTTGGTAGGGGGCAGCGGCTCTGAGGGTGGCATCGACAGCAATGCGGCGGGCCTGACCTCTGGGCAGGATTGGCTTAACGTAGCGTCCCCGGTCTTCCGAGAAAACGATGCTGCGGGAGCCTGATTTGCCCTGGCGGTTTGCCATTTGAGCAAAGTAGAGGACGGATGGGTCGAGAATTACGCCTTCCGGGTCAAAGACAAATTCTTCTGGGACACTGGGTGGTTCCTGTTCTTGTTCGGGTTCATCCCGCTCATCTTGTTCGTCTTGCTCCTGTTCAGATTCGTCTTGGGGGTCGTCCTGGTTCTGAGGCGGTGGCGGTGGGGGAGGTGGCGGTGGTTCTTCAGGGGGTGTTTGCACGACAGTGGAGCGAGGCACAATCACCAGCTCAACTGCCTTTCGCAAATCTTCAGCGTTCACCTCGGTGCGTCCGTCGAGGGCAGCGTGGGCTTTAGCGACTCGCAGGGCAAACAGTTCTGCCCGATGTCCCTGAACACCACCACGCAGGGCTTCATTCACTAAGTAAGCAATTTGTTCAGGCTGAATTTGTACATCTTTGAGCCATTCTCGCGCCAAAATAATCTGGGTTTTCAGCCCGTCAATGTCTTCGGCGTACTGACGCAAAAATTCCTGGGGTGACTCTGAATAGCGGGTGGCTTGCTCAACTGCTGCGACGCGATCGTCTAGACCCAGAACGGCATCGGCAGAGAGGGCGATCGCAATTCGGTCAAGCAAATGCTCTCGCAGTTCCCCTTCTTCTGGGTTGTAGGTCGCTATCAGTAGCGGCTTACAGGGATGCTGGAAGCTAATTCCTTCTCGCTCAATCTGGTTGCGCCCTTCTGTCAGCGCCGACAAGAGCAGATTGGCAATTTGATCATCCAGCAGGTTGATCTCGTCTATGTATAGAATGCCCCGGTGCGATTCTGCTAGCAGTCCAGGCTGAAACACCGTTTCCCCTTGCTTAATCGACTGCGCTACATCCACTGAACCTAGCAGCCGATCTTCCGTCACACCTAGCGGAATCTGCACGAACGGCGCTGGAACTACCTCAGTCGGAGGCAACTCCTGCACTTCCGATTGCTGATTGTCACTTTCCGATTCTTCAGCCCCCAATCCCCAATCGCCGATCTCTAGCTCCCGCTTCACCGTCTCGTCGTCCCATTCATCAGGACGGGTAGGATCGCAGTTGCAGCAGGAACCTTTGACGACCTCAATTGGCGGCAGCAGGGCATGGAGTGCCCGTGCCATTACCGATTTAGCAGTGCCTCGACGACCTGCAATCACGACTCCACCTAAACCTGGGTCGATGGCAGAAAGCAACAGTGCCAGTTTGATTGCTTCTTGACCCACAACGGCAGTCAGTGGAAAGGCAGTCAGGCTAGGTGAGGCAGAAGTACTGAGCGCAGGCATGATGCGAAATTAGAGAGGGTCCAGCTTTTCAGCTTACCAAGAAAGCTTGTGCCTTAGTTCAAGCGGCAAGATAAGCCAGCATATAGCCAAACGTATTCATCACGGCAACGACTGAATCTGGCAACAGCGCTTCTGAGAGGGAAAACTGCCCTTTAAGCTCAATGGTGACTGACGCACTGCTAAGCATAACCGTGTAGCCCGTTTCCTCCTGGTTTGGGTTAGACCAGCTTGTGGCGTTGTAGTTGAGAAATTCTGGATTTCTCAGTAGTCGTTTGAACTGCTCAAGCACGGCAGGTTCAACCTGTCCCATCGGTTGCCTGCCGCGATTGGGTTGAAACACAAACATACGTCCGTCTTCCATCAGATGCACTTCTACTTGCTGTTCTGGAAGATGCCGTCGTAGAGGAGGACGACGCTCAATCATGCGAAACAGTACTCCGTCGTCTAACAGCGGCGGTAATTCTTCGTTTGGAATAACTTCAGTGACAATGTCAGGCTGAAAGTGGCGGTCGAGTTCGGGCAGTGGGATGGTTTGGGAAATTCGATCGCCCCTTCCCCTCTCTGCCTGAACTGCCGGAACAATTGCCGCAAAGGTCAATAGAATAGCGATCGCCATTCCACTAGCAGCTACCGCAAGTTGTCTCAAATGCTTCATAAAGCCTCTTCTTTAGGACCATCATGCCAGATCCACCAGAGGGCGATCGCCCCAAAAATAGTAATAAACCCTTCCGTTAACAACAGCGCGTTGATGCCTTCCAGACCGATCAAACAAAGGCGCACCGATTGACACAAAGTTGACTAGCGTATGCACCAAAATGGACAGCCCCAACCAGATTAACCCACCTCAGTAGAACACACAGGACTTACGCAGCGGCACTAGGGATAGGGGGTGGTTAAGTTGAGCTATGCTCGCTACAGTTCCAGTATGAGTGCATCAAACAGCGATTGCGATGACATTTACTAAGCTGG
>JACJOC010000092.1 GCA_014695345.1 Cyanobacteria bacterium FACHB-471 | reverse complement strand
CTACTCGATTGCAACGCACCACTGATTTAGGTTACGCAATGTTTCGCTGCAAGGCGTGCTATCGCACCTGCAATGAACGCACCGGTACCCCTTTCAATTTCATCGAGGTGCCCACCGATATCGTGTTCCAAGTGCTGCTCTGTCGGTTCCGTTACAAGCTGAGCTTTAGAGACATTGCCGAATTCTTCCTACTGCGCGGGTTGGAGTTTATGCATGAAACAGTACGAGATTGGGAAGAACGCTTTACTCCGATTTTTACCCAACAGCTGAGAGCCAAACGCAAGGGGAAGGTGGGCAAGATTTGGTTTGTGGACGAGACATACATCCGTGTGAAAGGCAAATGGTGCTATCTGTACCGAGCGATCGATGAGGATGGCAATTTAGTCGATGTGAGGTTGAGCAAGAAACGAGACATGGCAGCAGCAAAAGCTTTCTTTGCCCAAGCACATGAGGTGGTGGAACAATCGCCACAACGAGTGGTGACAGATGAGCTGAGTTCATATCCCAGAACAATTGATGAGGAATTGGGAACGGATGTTGAGCATGAAGTGAGAGGTTGCTTGGGAAATCCGATCGAACAGAGCCATCGAGGGATTAAGCAACGTTACTATCCAATGCTCGGGTTTGGAGCGATTGAGAGTGCGAAACGATTTTGTCAAGCATTTGATGAAGTAAAGCAATTTTTGAGACCCAGAGCAAAAATGACAGAATTAGTGTCTTTTTCAAAGCAACGAGAACGTTTTATTGAACGAGTGAGTGAGTTAGAAGAGTTATTTCAAGCGATTTAATCGAAGGCAATGAAGAGGAAGCTTACAATACAAAAAAGTGATAAAAAAGCGGTGATTTGAGTACTCAGTTCTGACAGTTTCCCGGCGACCGCATCCTCCAGCAGAAGAACGACTACAACCGGGAGGTGTTTAACGGTGACTTGGGCATCATCACGGCAATTGATGTTGAAGAGCAGGAAGTTGAGGCAAGGTTTGGCGATCGCTCGGTGACTTATGATTATGCTGACCTGAATGAAATCACGCTAGCGTTTGCGACGACGATTCACAAATCTCAGGGGAGTGAGTATCCGGTAGTGATTTTGCCCCTGTTTATGCAGCACTACACCATGCTCTCGCGCCATCTGATTTACACCGGCGTAACTCGTGCCCGTCAGTTAGTCGTGCTCGTCGGTTCACCCAAAGCGATTGAACTAGCGGTAAAACAGGTGAAGGATCAGCACCGATATACTCTACTAGCACATCGTTTGAGGGCAGATATGTAAAGGTATCTTCGCCCGTTCTCCTAACTCACCCGGAAAACTAATTGCAGGGAGACGGATGATGCGATGAATTGAGGAGAACTTCAAACTCACAAAAGATGACGAAATTGCTTCTCAATGCATACTATTGAATTAGTCTGATTATTAACAGATAAAACTTGATCAACAATTCCTCTACTTCTTGCTCACTCCCAGTTACTGAAGTTTCTACCCTCATGGAAACTGTTGCAGTAGGGGAGCGTGTCAGAGCGATTGATGCCTTGATCAAAACGAACCTCAAACTAGCACTCATTAACTGGAGAACGCTTTCCTATGCCCCAAGTTCAAACTGTTGAAGCAACCTCTGACCCGACTCTCTCGAAGCTATTGGAGGCAGATGCAACTTTGGTTGCTCAAGCTGCTACACTCACAGCCCAGCTAGAGGCCATTGAGGAGAAGCGTCAAGGACTGCAAACGGTGATTGAACTGTTCAGTTCGATAGACTCTCCTTCTGTAGATGCAACCACCTACAGTAGACAAGCAATCCGATTCTGCATCCCCTGCACCCTCAGCAGCAGACCCATCAATTGCAGTTTCTGATGATGAGACAGTGAGTTCAAAAGAACAGGCTGCCAAAGGCACTAAAACTTCTGCTAAGGGACGTCATGCTAAAACGACAAGAAAACCAAAAGCTGATGAGCAAGTTAAGGGCTGGCAGCATTACATCCGCAAGGAGTTTGCGAAGTTGTCTCTCCCCCAAGCGGTGGCAAGCGTGATGCAAAGTCAACCGGAGGCAGTTTTGGGTGTTCCAGAAATTGTAGACACACTTTTTGTCGATGGGACTCCTCAATCTGCCCGCAATGATGCTCGTAATCGGGTCTCAAATGTCTTTTCGATTGGCTTAAAGAATGACAAGTGGTATCGAGCTAAGAAGGGGCAATACAGCCTCTCGCGTGAGGCAGCCGAAGCGAGCATCGCATCGTAAAGCAGAACAATTGACTTGAGCATCTAAGAGTAAACCTTTCATAGGAATGCTCTTATAGGCTGCATTCTTATGTCAATGTCTTTACCTCTTGTCGGAACGGACTAGAAGGAGCGATCGCAGGATATGGCAGCATTGCCGAAAGTTAGGTCGATACAGCAGCAAACGGAGTGGTCGCATACCCGTTTCGGATGAGGAACACTAGGGCGATCGCCTCTCCAGCAGTGGTGAAAATGGGTTCGGTTGCAGCGGTTTGACAATTAAGATAATCTCTTAGCTCTCCACCCGCATGTTGCACCATCAAGTGTAGGGAAAGCTTAGTACTATCTTCTTGGAATATCCCACAGAGTTCTAGCTTTAAGGTCAAACTGCATAGCTAGAACTTTTTGAGGTGGCTCCCGCCTTTAAGCAAAATAATTGGCTGGCTTCTACCTTAAGAGCTTTGTTTTTAAAGGCACTTCTGGAACGTGCAAGGGCGCACATTGTAGCAGTTCTTATGTACACAGTATATTCTTATGTACAATCATACCTCTACCATTTGTTACTTACATAAGAAGTAGGGCTTATACATAAGAATATACTTTAGTATATCCGCTAGGAACCTGCTGCCAGAGCTATTATTGGGACTGAGGTTTTCTGGCTCATTCAATCGGTTTCAATCGCTTACCTACATACCGGCTTTTGAGTCTGCCATTCTCACGCCAGTAGGCATACCAATAAGGTCCGTGCAACTCACCCTTCTCCCCAGCGCATTTACAACCTGCTTTGCCGCAGCGAATGCGCTCCAGTTGGTAAAGGTGCGTAGTCGTGCCAGTTCCCTCTAGATTGTTTATGTGTCTGACCTCTACAACTTCACGACCTTTTGTCCTGGTCAATTCTGGAGTCGTTGCTTGTCGCTCCATGTCCTGCAGGACGGAACCCAGTTCTGAGTAGAGTTGTCTTGCCTGCTCAAGGGTGAGTTTGGGTAGTGCCCTGCGAAGTTTGTCGAAGTCAGAATGTTGGGGCATTGTTTCTTGGGTGCAGAGTCGTTTTCCTAAAGGCAATGGGAGGGCAGCGAGACAAATTTTGAGGATGGAAAAGCAGCGTAGAAGGAAATCCGTGAGATGGCTTCTTATGTACAAGAGCTAGATTCTGAAGTAATTTCGCTAAGGGCAGAGGACTAATCAAAGCTGCACATAAGAAAAAAGACAGTACATAAGATTGAAATCAGTCCTGTAGTTCTGGATGAGGGCAAGCACTACTTTCGCTCCCCTTTTTCCGATTGCCCGGCACCCACAAACACATTACTTCCGAGGGTTATTGCTCAGGTACACGAGCCAGTGAATCAACTCCAAGTCAGTCAGCATCAGGAGATGTTCCTTGGCAAAACGCTGCCCCAGTGCGGCAACCACCTGTTCCTCTGACCACCTCAACTCCCCAATACGGGCTTCAATCTGGGTCAGGATGAAGAGGCGATCGCCCAGCTCACCTGCATCTGTGAACAAAGAGAATGGCAGCCCATCGTCTTGGAGAACTCCTGGATTGATCTGTGCCCATGCCACCCCTTCGGCTACCAGAATCGGGTCGCCTGAGTCTAAGAATTGCTGCATTCGAGCAACTTGCCTCTGCTGGGCTGCCTCAGAGCGAATACGTTTCTGTTGAGACTGAGCGAGTCGAATTGCCTCCTGGAAAGCTTCCTGCGAGGCTCTGATATTTCGTAATACCTCTTGTACGTATTGCACCCCTGAAGTTGGTTCTGAGCCTGAAGCGTAAGCGCTAGCATCTAGGGAAGAATTACTGACTTCAGGCGGAGGGGTAGAAGGTGTAAAATCGCTGAAAGCCTGATGGGATGGATTATCACCATCACTAGTAATCAATAAGCTTGGAGGGCTGTGCCAGTTAGATGCGCCTTCAGCGCAATCTAACTGGCTGTCCGAATTGAAGTTTGGGGGGTCTGGGGGGTTTTCTACAGGAGAATCCTTTGTTGCAGTTTGAGTTAAACCTAAACCCTCAAAATGGCTAGGATGCCAGAGATCTCGATGGCGATAGAGAGAAGCACCGCCAACGCCGTATTTCAGCAGGGCTTGAAACCGAGCAGTAGCTCGGGCAGGCAGTCCATCCTTTTCAAGTAAGTCGGCGATTGCCCTTCTGATGCGGTCTCGAGTTGCAGCGGATTGACGTTGATTCCAGGAGGGGGATTGATCAATGGCAGCAATCAGCTCCGGGTCTTGAACTTCTGGTTTTGACCTTTTACTTTGATCCCCAAAGTGAAAGTAGTGGCTATTTTCGATGCACCTTGCCCATTCCTGGGCGCGATGCTCAATCTCGTTCTGATGCTGACACCACTCCTCATAGCCAGGAAGCGAACGCGCTGTTTCAACAATTTCATCTACAAGTGCATCCCCTTGCAGTGGTTCTCCTCCTGAAAGAATGTGGTGGAAGATATAGGCTCGCATGGTAATGCGACCCAACAGTCGGTTGGTTTGTCCATAACCTGTCCAGCCCAATTCAATCTCGGCGTTCAAATCATTGATAAACTTCTCGGCTTTGCCTGAGATGCCAAAGTGTTTTCGCTTGGCTTGCTTGAGGATTTGTTTGAGTGTTTTACTGTCGATGTCGTTGCGCTCTTGGGAAAGCTGCCATTGCTGGGCGAAGGTTTGAGAAGTTCCCCAGATCGGCTGCCACGCCTCGTTTAGTAGGTAGGAACCAACTTGCAATGGAAGTCGGTGAGCGTTGAACAGGCTAAGATTGCCATCTGTGACATAGGGTTTAGGATTTGGAAAGATTTCGAGTTGTCCAGGTAGCAGTTTGAATCCGGCATTTTCAAGCAGACAGGCGAGAGCGATCGCTAACTGCCAGGAGCTTTGGGTTTGCCTAAACGGGAAATAGAGATGCAAACCATCGCTGTAACTGGAGGTGCAAGCAATGTAGCTGACTAGTCCTAATGGTTCCAGTGCGTTGACAATTCGGGAAATCGCAAAGGGATCACGCCTGGGGTGATAGAGACTACCAATGTCGATGTCGAGGAGACAATAGTTGGTCTCTGCGCCAAAGCGAATACCATAGAGATAGGTGCCTTGGTGAATTAGCCGATCTGATAAAGGATGGCGGCTTTCTGTTTTCCACTCAACGGCTGTATCTGAAGTTGAGTGCTCTGCCCAGATGTAATCAAATCGATGGGGGAAAAGTGCGAGAAAACAGTCGTCCCATTCCTGGACGTATTGAAAGTAATTTTTGGGTTGAGTAATAGTCATATTGGCTCCATTTCAATGGAACCGGACCAGACATCCTCTGCCTAAACTCGTTCAAACCTGTTCCCTAATAGCTTACCAATCTACTTCAGCAGATGTTTGGCTCATTAAGCCAAAAAAAAACTTGCCAGAATTTTTAAACTCTGACACAGCTTGCTACACGGCAAACCACCAGAACTGCTATTATGCGGATACAAAAGCTGGCTGAGGAAATAACTATTTCATCAGCTGAATTGTAGGAACCGGGATAGTTGAGACTTTGGCGAGGCTCTGCCCCGGTTTCCTAACAACTGCGGGTGGATACCACTTGGTATCTTGGGTAGAACGCATCTAGGCAATGGTTTATCAAAGACCATTGCGTCATAGTATGGTGACCTCCAGGTAGCGAAGTTGGATATTTCCTACTGCTCTAGAACAGGAGAACTAGAGGAGATGCGATCTATTAAACACCTAAATTTTTCTTATAAAACACACGGAAATCTGCCACAACGGTACTTTACGTGGGAGTGATAGAACACGAATACGGCGGAGTGATAGAAGTATTTATACGCCGGAGTGATAGAACAAAACCACGATTTTCGCCGGAGTGATAGAGCAGACTATACGCCGGAGTGATAGAACAAATTCCCTAATCCCGGTAGAGAAGAAGCCTTAGCAAACAGGTTACGAATTCTGTACGGCGGAGTGATAGAGCAGACTATACGCCGGAGTGATAGAACAAATCTAATTTATACGCCGGAGTGACAGAAGTATTTATACGCCGGAGTGATAGAGCTTGAAGGCAAAAACATACGCCGGAGTGATAGAACAAAGCGGGCTATATCTGGAGTGTTTGAGATCAAAACTCAATAGATCTAGTAGAATTCCCCCATGCTTACCTACCCATTCCTATGACTTTGAGCGAAAAAGATTTAACTTTTCCTGTAGACGGACAGTTGCTCATGGTGCTGCCCAGGGCGGCAGCTTCAGTCAACAACCCAGACGTTCGCCTGCCAATTCTGCGCTCGGATGGGGATGGGTACTATCTGGAGATGCGAGTTGAAGCAGATGCGAGTGATGCTGGTGAAGTAGCAGTAACACGGCGCGTTCCTCTCGAAGATCTGACAGCAGACGAGTGGGAGGAACTCAACCAGCAGTACGATAACCTTGATTTGGAGGCGTTGGTTGACCAAGGGATCAGTAAGGGACTTGAGAAAATTCAAGACCGCAAAATCCAACGTCTATTTATGGCACTGCTGACCTTTTTGAATCCTCGTCAGGTTGGGATCGTGCTGTACCTCTACAAATTGGCAGCTGAACAGAATAATGGTCCAGTCGTTACTTTCCGCTCTAATGATCTATTGGAAAGCTTGGGCTATTCGCGCACAAAAGGAGGTAGCTTTCATGCGAAGGTGCGATCGCAACTGAACCGAGACCTGGTAGCACTCCACCGGGTTGAATTAGTTTTAGCTAAATCTTTGAGAGAGGGTAACAAGATTGGGGCAGAGGTCATCATCAAAAGTATTTTGCGGATCAAAAGCTACAAAATAGAGAATCTTTCAAGGGATTTTGACCTTGCAAAAGCAGCAGACTATACCTATGAATTAGCAGACTCATACACGGTCTCTCTGGAGTTCTTTGAAGGACCCAGCCGTACAGGGGATTACGTTTTGTTTGCTGGAGACGTAGACATTACACAGAAACTTGGTAGCAATGCGAAAAATGACTACAGAACCAAGCTTCTGCTTTATCTTGCCAGTCGTCTAAAATGGGATTCTCCCCAGGATGGGCAATATCTAACGATTTCTAAGCAGTATTTGTTTAAGAACCTTGACCTTTTGGGCAGCAATTCCTCGCGGAATAATCAAATTTTTTGGCGCACTGTTGAGGAGTTGCAACAGGATGGGTACATCCTTGGTGCCCAGGAGTTACCAGGTAAAAGAAAAACACCTTCGATTCACTTTCAGATTAATTCCGGGAGGCTACGGTCAAACGCCAAATCGTAACTCTTTACTACAGTTTGAGTAAGGGATTCACCTCTTATGCTTTCTTATGTACAGGAGTAAGTTTTCTTACCTACATTGGATAAATAGTAGCTAAAACGTAGAGAATAAACCACTTTACCGGTTCTTGATTAAGGGTGTACATAAGAAAATGAGTTTTTACATAAGAAATTTAAGCGAAGGCTATGTCTAGAAGATGAGTCCGGAGTACCTCAGAACTAATTAGGCTGGGAGTAGTTCCATCAGAATTGGCTCAAACATGTGCTGCAGCCTAATCCTGGATTTTTTAAGGATCATGCCTAGACAAAGAACTATAAACTACAACTAGAACACCTGTACATTAATTGTGCTATGGATGGACAACGCAAAGGCATCCACGTTGATCTGGATGCCTATTATGCGTCCGTTGAGCAACGAGACAATCCGCACTATCGAGGCAAGCCTCTAGTTGTGGGTGGTTCACCCGATAAGCGTGGCGCAGTCGCAGCAGCAAGCTACGAGGCTCGTAAGTATGGTATTCATTCAGCCATGCCTTCCCGGACTGCCCTGCAACGTTGCCCACACCTGATCTTTGTTAGTCCCAGGTTTGAGGTCTACCGTGCTATTTCTGAGCAGATTCGCGTTATCTTCTACCGCTACACAGATTGGGTTGAACCTCTTGCCCTGGATGAAGCGTATCTGGATGTGACGCATAACAAGCAGGAAACCAATTCAGCTACGGCGATCGCCCGTAAAATCAAGCAAGCGATTCTTGAGGAGACTGGTCTGACCGCCTCTGCCGGTGTATCTATTAACAAATTCTTGGCTAAAGTTGCGTCTGGTATGAATAAACCGGATGGGCTGACGGTGATTCCACCTCATGAGTCAGAGTCATTTGTTGAGTCTTTACCGATTGAAAAATTTCATGGCATTGGGCAGGTGATTGCGAAGAAGATGCACGAGTTGGGGATTCATCATGGAATGGACCTCAAAGAGCGCACAGAAGATGAATTAGTGCAGTGCTTCGGTAAGGTAGGAAGGTTTTATTACAAAATTGCCAGGGCAAAGGACGATCGCCCAGTCAATCCTAATCGCATCCGTAAGTCTGTAGGAGGGGAGACAAGTTTTGACCCAGACCTGGATAATTTGGAAAGGATGCGCCAGGAATTAGTTAGCATTGCCCCAAGCCGTGTACCAACGGCTTAGGAAGCAGCAAACGCGCGGTCGAACGCTAACGTTGAAAATTAAATTTGCCGACTACCAGCAAATTACCCGCAGCTGTACATTGCTGGAATGGATTGAACAAGAGAACCAGATCTTAGGCTTAGCACAAGACCTCTTTAATCGTGTTGGCTTGGACGGACAAAAAGTTCGCTTACTTGGCATTACGATTTCTAAGCTGGATAATGCTGCTTCACCTCTGCACTATGAGCAACTTGTTCTGGAGCTAGGACTAGTAACAAATTTTGTTAGCTACAGTCGGGTAAGCGATTAAAGGTAGAAGTCTGACAGCTTAAAGGGATATGAAATACGTAAATAGCGTACTGAACGAATAAGCCTTCTTTCTTCGGGTCGGCAAACAGGGCATGATAGGGGCGATGTTTTCAGGTTAAACTATTGGAGCCGCTCGACTTCTGTAAGCGTTGGATCAAAGGGAATCCCGATGAACGCGGGTACTACACAGTTTGTGTTAATGCTCTTGCCGAAGCTACAGGACTGTCAAAACGGACGATAGAAGGCTGGGGAAAAGACTTTACGGGACGTCCTGACTATGTGCTTAATATCCTGAAGAAGGAAGACCTGCTAAATCAAATACGAGAATTGAACCCCCCGCCGGACTATCTGAAAGGGAAGTAACAAAATTTTAATACGTAAATTACGTATAAATTTCTTGACTCTTGATTGGGGGTTCGCTACTGTATTGATAACTAGGGACTAAGTTTGAGCGATCGCTGACGAACCAAGTTCTTAGTGCTTCTTACTTTCTATGTCGCCCGGCGATCGTCAATTTTTGAGGATTAAACTGCTGTGTCTAATGACCCCATTTGTCAACCAATAGTTGGCTCAGTCGATGGTCAACTCCCTTCATCGGTCAAATTCAACATAGGCGACCGCGTCAGCTGGTTTCGAGTGCTAACGCAAGATTTTGGAGTGGTAAGCGATCGCTTCTATGGCTTAGAAGGGAGTGTGCAAGCAGACGGATGGCACCATTTTGCGCGGCTTGATTCTCAAAGCCTTTCCTTTGCCCATTGTAAGAAGGACTACGGCTTTGAGGATGACTTGGCATTGATCATCGTCATCACCCATTGATACAAGCAGATTGTTATGGCAGAAACCTTAACCTCATCTACCGAATTCTCTTTGCCCCTACCCGAGCAGTTTCCACACAGTACCTCTGCGCCTAAGTTCAATCTAGGAGACCAGGTCTGCTGGCATCCTTTACCCAGCCAGGACTTTGGCACCATTGTTGGGTTGCAATATGTCCCAGCCAGTCACCTGAGCGCATGGTCATGGCG
>JACJOC010000091.1 GCA_014695345.1 Cyanobacteria bacterium FACHB-471 | reverse complement strand
ACTGGTCGAATAGTTGACCATACAAATGGGTAGAGGGTGTCATGATTTTGGGCTGTTGTGTGGTAACTCTAGCCTCTCATGACTCTCTACCTTCTTCGCCAATTCCCTTGTGTCTGCTGGGTTTCACCTACTTCTGTCAGGCAGCCAGGGTGACCACAGTAGCGAAACGTTTAAGCCCTTGTGGAACTTGGTGAAACTGTGGAAGTGCTTCTTTTATGTCACCGATGGCAACCTCGTTTATCCCAAGTTTATTCCCCAAGGTGACCAAATTGTGAGCAAAACTTACATGATTCGAGTTGAGGGAGAAAATACCCGATTGAGACATTATCTAGCTCGTTTACATCGCAAGACATTGTGCTATTCCAAGTCCGTAGAGATGCTCAAGCATTCGGTTCGATTGCTACTTCACTATCTGAAGTTCCGCGATGTCCCTGTCCCCACATGATTCATACCCTCATCCAGCAACGCCGAAAATTCAATCAGCCAGAAGATATTTTCAGGATAGGGATGATGTTGCAGATATTCCCTGCCGAGGGGTTGCACGATCGCCAAATCGGGTTCTGGCTCTGAATTACTGCTGATGATTGTAATAGGCTTACCAGGGCGAATGGTGGCGCGATCGCCCAGTACTTTTCTAAGGTAGTTATCTGCTTCGGTTGAGTAGTAGGCGTGGGGTTCTCCTTCTGGTGACATTTCAACGATTTCTCCGTTTAATAACTCTACCTGTCGGTGCTCCAGAAGTCCGACCTCAATCATGCGGTGGTACTCATCTAGGGTCCATTTGGCGATCGCTACACTCATCCCAGCTTCCTCCCTATACAAAGGGGTTTTTCTTATTCTAAGGAGCGGGAAGTCGAAACAATCAGACTGGCAGTAATCCTTCACCTGCAGTTAAATGTTGCGATTAGCCGAGCTTACATTTCAATGAAAAACCCGGACGTGCCGGGTTCTCTACACTATTAGGAGATTTACTATGCCTTAACACATTCAGTATTCCCAAATGAAGCGGAGCGATCGCAATCGCAAATTTAACGTCCTTGAAGAACCTGTGCAGCAGTGAGTTCCAATGTTCCCAAAAGAGGAGAGGCGATCGGAACATTTCCTTCATACACCTTCTCTTCGTACAGCCCTTCTACCCATTCCAAAATTGTGACTCGTTGCTGCGCTGGGTCAACAATCCAATATTCTGAAATGCCTCGTGCTGCATACTCCGATCGCTTGTAGCGATAGTCTCGATTTCCCTGTCCTGGACTCACTACCTCGACGACTAACATCGGGGGAGGCATATCGGGCATTACAGTCGACCGGCGGGCTCCTTCCAATGCTGCTGCTAACTCTTCTGACAGCACCATCAAATCGGGGAAACGTGTTGTTGCTCTTGAACCGCTAACTACAATTTCAGTTCCAATCCTTAACCGATAGGGCGGAATGTTTTGTTGTAGGAAAAAAGCAAATAACAAGGATGCAATTCGTCGATTCAAATCGCTCTCTGGCGGCATTACAACTAGTTCCCCATCCTCTAGCTCATACTGAGTGTCTGTACCATCGTCATAATTGAGGTATTCCTCAAGCGTCATTTTTGGGGATGCAATGGTCATCGTAGCCATGCCTCCTGGGAGCAGGTATGTTGATTATCCTAGCAATGCTAAGACACAAAATTAGCTTGGGTTGGTTGCTTGATCGATCGCAGCTTCCGTAGAATCTAATCCTGTCAGTAAGTTAACGTTAACGTCAAAGTTGTGATACAAGTAAATCGTGAACGAAAAGATGCGGATAGGAGAACTTGCAGAACGGGCTGGCGTTACGCCTCGCACGATTCGCTATTACGAAAGCCTGGGGTTACTTGGGCCAAGTGAGCGCGAAGGGACGGGGTTTCGATATTACACCGAAGCTGAGCTATCTCGACTGCAAACGATTCACAACCTCAAGGGTTTGGGGCTGAGCCTGGAAGAAATCGGTACAGTGATTCCACTTTACTTTGAAGACCCTACTCGGCTGAGCGGCAAACGCAAGATTGTGGAAATTCTCAATGCCCATCTGCGGGAAACGGATGAAAAGATAGAAGGCTTGACCCGTTTTCGCTCTGAGCTACAGACCAACATCACTCGTATCCAAAAATGGATCGATGAGCATAGCGAGAGTCAGTAGATCTTTCACCTGTTAGTCTAACTTGACGTAGAGAAGTCTTTTCACTGAACTTTTACCTATCAATTTTTTCAACGTTTGTTTTGTATTCAAATTATGACGTTAACGTAAAGGTTGTAAAGAAATAAAGAGATAAAGCACAGGTTTCAAGGTTCTTGTGGAAGGGTGAACATTTCATTGGAGTATCTAGCTATGGTGTCTTTTCAGCACTTGTCTCAATCGTTATCAGAAGCCAGTCGATTTGAGCGAGGTTTAAGTAAGCTTAAAGAGATAGACGGGGCTGCGGGCGATCGCGTGATTGAAAGCTTGCAGCAGATTGCTCCCGATCTAGGGCGTTACATTATTGAGTTTCCGTTTGGAGACATTTACTCCCGTCCGGGATTAGATTTGAAGTCCAGAGAAATTGCTACGATCGCTGCTCTGGCTGCGCTAGGCAATGCCCATCCTCAACTCAAAGTTCACATTCATGGCGCTTTGAATGTAGGATGCAGCCGCGAAGAAGTGATTGAAGTGCTGATGCAAATGGCAGTGTACGCCGGATTTCCTGCTGCTCTAAATGGGATTGCTGCAGCGGGAGAAGTATTTGCTGAACGGGATAAAGAGGAACCTCACAATTAGCTGTTCACAAGCCATTAACTTGGTTACCCATTCATTAATAGAGCCATTAGGAGAAATAGATGTCCGACAAACTAGCGGGTAAAGTTGCGATCGTGACTGGTGCTTCTTCGGGAATTGGTGAGGCAACGGCACTGGCATTAGCGGATGTGGGAGCAACGGTGGCGATCGCCGCCCGACGAAGCGATCGCCTGGAAGCTTTAGCGAAGCGTATTCTTGACCAGGGTGGAGAAGTTTTATCCATCACCGCAGATGTATCAGACGAAGCACAGGTGAAAGCAATGGTGCAAAAAACTCATGCCGAATATGGCAGGGTTGATATCCTCGTTAACAATGCAGGGGTAATGCTGCTAGGCATGATTGATGGGGCAAACACCGAAGACTGGCGACGCATGATCAACATCAATGTGCTGGGGTTGATGTATGCCACTCATGCTGTTTTGCCAATCATGAAAGCGCAGGGGGCAGGACATATTGTGAATATCTCATCCGTAGCAGGTCGATTTGCTAATGCCGGGACGGGTGTCTATAACGCTACCAAATGGGCGGTTGGAGCATTTTCAGAATCATTGCGAAAGGAAGTTTATCAGAACAACATTCGGGTCACAATCATTGAACCTGGACTGGTGGCAACGGAATTACCACAACATATTACTGATCCGAGTGCAAAGGAGCGGGCACGCCAGTTTTACGGTTCGGTGAAAGCCCTGGAAAGCGAGGATATTGCAGTGGCGATCGCCTATGCCGTAACGCAACCATCCCACGTTAATGTGAACGAGATCTTGATTCGTCCTACAGAGCAAGAACGTTAATTCGCTCAATAAATTCCCATGACAGACCATCCCGCCTGGTATTACAACGACATACAGCAGGTCGGTACTGACTTTGAGGATATGACTCAAGTTGCAACCTATGACCGCAATCAAACTTCTTCGAGTGTGGAGGAAGAACAACAGTTAGTCACGCAGTTAGGCATTTCAACAGGGAAAACTGTAATTGACTTTGGTTGTGGAACGGGAACTTTTGCAATTCAAGCGGCGATCGCAGGTGCCCATGTTTATGCAATTGATGTTTCTCATTCAATGCTCACCTTCGCTCGACAAAAAGCACAATTGACAGACGTTTTGAGCCGCATCGAATTTCACCATGGTGGGTTCTTAACTTACGAACACGCTGCTCCAGTAGATGTCATCGTCACCCAAGCCGCTTTACACCACTTGCCAGATTTTTGGAAGATGGTGGCATTTCTCCGCATGGCTAACATGCTCAAACAGAATGGCATCTTTTATCTGTGGGACACTGTGTTTTCATTTCATCCAGCGGAATATCAAATCCACATTGATGCTTGGATTCAACGTGTTGCAAAGCCTCCGGGTGAAGGTTGGACTGCTCAAGATTTTGCCACTCACGTTCGTGAAGAATACACCACCTTTGGCTGGATTCTTGAACGTATGTTGACTGATGCTGGATTCACCATTGAAACAGCGAACTACCTAACGCCTGAATATGCTGAATACGTTTGTAGAAGAGGATAAAAGATGAAGGCGATCGCCGATCAAACAATTCTGATTACTGGAGCAACGGATGGCATTGGTAAACAAACCGCTCATGATTTAGCCCAAATGGGTGCAACTGTTCTGCTTCACGGACGCAACCAAGAACGGGCAGAATCTGTACTTCATGAGATTCAGTTGGCAACAGGAAACAACAAACTGAAACATTACGCGGCAGATTTGTCCTCCCTTGCCGAAGTGAGACAGCTATCAGAAGCAGTACAGTCTGATCATGAGCAGCTAGATGTTCTCATCAACAACGCTGGAATAGGTGCAGGTAAACGCACAGATATCACTCGTGAATTAAGCCAGGATGGTCATGAGTTGCGCTTTGCAGTGAATTATCTTGCCCCTTTCCTGCTGACTCATTTGCTGTTGCCCAGTTTACGCCGCACAACACCTGCTCGAATTGTCAATGTTGCCTCTGTAGGGCAAAGCCCTATCAACTTTGATGATGTCATGATGGTGCGACAGTATGACCCGATGCGAGCCTATTGTCAGAGCAAACTTGCACTCATCATGTTTACTGTTGATCTAGCTGAACAGCTTAAGCCTGAACAAGTTACAGTCAATAGCCTACATCCCGGATCACGTCTCGATACCAAAATGGTGCGTGAGATGTTTGACTCAGCTTGGGGCACCGTACAGTCAGGTGCAGATGCTGTGGTCTACGTTGCGACTGCATCAGAATTGGAAGGCATGACAGGCAAATATTTTGACCAGAAAGATATGGAGCAAGCGATCGCTCAAGCCTATGATTGCGAAGCTCAAACTAAACTTTGGCAACTGAGTGAAACGTTAACTGGACTGGCGGTACTGCACTAATTAACTGAGTCAGTTGTTGAGTCAGTTAGGAACATAACGATTAGGAAAATAATAGGAACATAACAATGAAAACTCGCAAATTAGGTAATCAAGGACTCACTGTTTCAGAACTCGGACTCGGCTGCATGGGCATGTCAGAGTTTTATAGCGGACGCGATGAAGAAGAAGCGATCGCCACTCTTCACCGTGCGATTGAACTGGGTGTCACTTTCATTGACACTGCCGATATGTATGGCCCGTTCACCAATGAAAAGCTTGTGGGTAGAGCTATTCAAGACCGTCGCGATCAGGTTATCCTCGCAACCAAGTTTGGTAATGTTCGCACTGAAGACGGTGGTTGGGGAGGCATTAGCGGCAAGCCAGAGTATGTGCGTCAGGCGTGTGATGCTTCATTAAAGCGACTGGGCGTAGATGTGATTGACCTTTATTATCAGCACCGAGTTGACTCAACAGTTCCTATTGAAGATACGGTTGGCGCAATGGCAGAACTGGTGCAGCAAGGCAAAGTGAGATATTTGGGACTCTCTGAAGCCGCTCCAGCTACAATTCGACGGGCTCAAGCAGTGCATCCGATCAGCGCCCTCCAGACTGAATACTCACTTTGGAGTCGTGACCCTGAAGATGAGATCTTACCAACCATTCGTGAGTTAGGTATCGGCTTTGTGCCCTACAGCCCGCTCGGTCGCGGTTTTCTCTCAGGGCAAATCAGTCGTCTTGAAGATCTGGCAGAAGATGATTACCGCAGACAAGCACCTCGCTTTCAAGGCGAGAATTTCCAGAAAAATCTGCAAGTGGTGGAGCAGGTGAAGGCGATCGCTCAGGAAAAAGGTGTCACCCCCAGCCAACTTGCCCTGGCATGGCTGCTGGCGCAAGGCGATGATATTGTTCCCATTCCGGGCACAAAGCGGCGACAATATCTGGAAGAGAATGCCGGAGCTACAGAGATTACACTCACTGCTGATGATTTAAAGCGAATAGATGCAGTTGCGCCAAAAGGTGTGGCAGCGGGCGATCGCTACTCTGACATGAGCACTGTGCACCGTTAGAACACTTTCTGAGAACACTTCCTGTGTGAATCGATTCTGACTAATCAAAATCGGTTCACACAGTTCTATCTATAAACAGGAATGATGATATTTTAGTCATCACTTTCACCCTTAAGGATTCATGCAAATCAATCTCCCTGAAGTGGTTGCAGAAGTGACGGCAGCCTTTCAACGCTATGAAGCTGCTCTTGTTAGCAATAATGTAGCTGTATTAGATGAGTTGTTTTGGAATAGCGCTCACACTATTCGCTATGGTGTAACTGAGAATTTGTATGGTTATGAGGCGATTGCCACCTTCCGCGCTAATCGCCCTGATGCTAATCTTAGTCGCGCCTTGAAGAACACGGTGATCACCACATACGGACAAGACTTTGCAACTGCAAACACTGAATTTCAGCGGCAAGGCTCCGACAAGATTGGGCGACAAAGCCAAACCTGGCTCAGAACTCCTGAGGGCTGGCGTGTGGTTAGTGCCCACGTGTCTCTAATCGTCCTTTAACACCAAAACTCCGCCATTGACCTGATAGTCTTCACCGACATAGCCCGTGCGGTCATACAAAATTTGGTGGATATGTTGATCTAGTACCACCTCATCGGAAATTTGGGGACGGTAATAATCTTTCATTGCTTCCTCGATGCCTATCTCATCCAGGCGATCGTGGAGTGCTGTGCTGTTGCCGCTGAAGTAAGCCGAACGAGCAAGGTCATCCTGTAAAAATTCCATAATGATGCCCGAGGGCACGCCCCCAATTACCAATCGCCCTTGAACAAATAAAATCACAACTACGCCCACTACAAATACACCGGCAAGATAAGCAAACGCAGTAATATTTTGCCGAGAGCGAGTTGCAGCTTGGCGATCGGGTGTGCTGTAACGTGCAGGTTGGCTTTTCTTCATAGTGACAAGTGAGCACCAAAATATAGGTATAGATCGCCACTAGTTTGGCTTATTAAAATTGAACCTGGGTAGCTTTCAGAATAAATTTTTCGTGTAGAAATACCGTTCCCCTAGTTCTTAGGCTTACCCGTAAAGGGATGGACTGAGAACTAGAGGAGCGAGAATTAGATCGTGAGGATTTCTCATGTTTGTGATATGCTGAGAACGTGAAAAATCCTCACGATTTTTATGAGCACAAAATTTTGGCATGACCACTCCGCCGTCACCTGGCTCCGAATCCTTGCGCCATTTACCTCGGCAAACTCGCAGTCAGGAACGGTTTAACCGTATTTTAGAAGCAGCGGCGCAGGTCTTTGCCGAAGTGGGCTATGAGAAAGCCTCTACGGAGGCGATCGCCACCCGAGCTAGCACCTCAATCGGCTCCCTTTACCGCTTCTTCCCAGACAAGTCCGCCATTCTCTACGCCCTAGCCGAATCCTACGCTGAGCAGCTACGAAAAGTTTTGGCAGAAGCGTTTGATCCCGCTCTGTCGCATTTGCCCTTAACTCAAGTAATTAATGAGGCAGTTGACGATTTCGAGCAGTTTTACATTACTCAGCCAGGGTATCAGGTCGTATTCGCTCAAACGCGCCTATCACCAGACTTGCAGAAGTTAGACAAACGGCTCGACTCCGAAATTGCCCTACACCTGGAGAAGTTTCTGGCTGCAAGGCAATCCACCCTTTCCCCCGAACAAATCAGACTAGTAGCCTTGATTAGCGTCGAAACTGCTGGGTCACTTCAAATTCTCTCCCTCACCCAAACCGAAGCCTTTCGCCAACAAGTCATGTCCGAAACCAAAACCCTACTAACCCGCTACCTGCACCCCCTCTTTCCTGACCCGCCTCCCAAGCCCTAATCCCTAATCCCCATTTCCACTACACTATGCAAAGGAATCTTAAAGATGAACAGAATGCGAGTTGCGATCGTTGGAGCAGGTCTGGCAGGCATGGCGACTGCCGTTGATTTAGTAGATGCCGGGCATGAGGTAGAAATTTTTGAATCGCGCCCCTTTGTTGGCGGCAAAGTCGGAAGCTGGGTGGACCCAGACGGCAACCATATTGAAATGGGGCTGCATGTCTTCTTTGGCTGCTATTACAACCTGTTTGCGCTGATGGAAAAGGTAGGGGCGATCGCCAACCTACGCCTCAAAGAACACACCCACACCTTTGTAAACCGGGGCGGGCAAACCGGAGCGTTAGACTTTCGCTTCATCACCGGGGCACCGTTCAACGGGTTAAAGGCATTTTTCACGACCTCCCAGCTTTCGCTTCAAGACAAGGCTCAGAATGCGATCGCTCTCGGTACCAGTCCCCTCGTGCGAGGTTTGATTGACTTTGATGGCGCAATGAAAACCATTCGTGACCTCGACAGAATCAGTTTTGCCGACTGGTTTCGCAGTCACGGTGGCTCTAACGGCAGCCTCAAGCGCATGTGGAATCCAATCGCCTATGCGTTGGGCTTCATCGACACGGAAAACATTTCTGCTCGCTGTATGCTGACCATCTTCCAGTTCTTTGCTGCCAAGACGGAAGCCTCAATCTTGCGAATGCTGGAAGGGTCACCCTACGAATATTTGCACAAACCCATCATTGACTACTTGGAAGCACGAGGCACCAAAATCCATACCCGTCGAAGTGTACGACAGATTTTATTTGAAGGAGAAGGCGCACAGACGCGAGTGACTGGTTTGGTTATTGCCAAAGGAGAAGAACAGGAAACAATCACGGCCGACAAATACGTCTGCGCCTGTGATGTACCTGGAATTCAACGGCTTTTGCCTTCTGAGTGGCGACAGTGGTCTGAGTTTGACAACATTTATAAATTAGATGCTGTGCCAGTCGCGACAGTGCAGCTTCGCTTTGACGGCTGGGTGACAGAACTGCACAACGACGCTGAACGCAAGCAGCTTGATCATGCCGCTGGGATGGACAACTTGCTGTACACGCCGGATGCAGACTTTTCTTGCTTTGCAGATATGGCACTGACCAGCCCCGGAGATTACTACCGCGAAGGTCAGGGTTCCTTGTTGCAGGTGGTATTAACTCCGGGTGACCCCTTCATCAAGCAGAATAATGAAGCGATCGCCCAACACGTCCTCAAACAGGTGCATGACCTCTTCCCCTCCTCCCACGAGCTAAACATGACCTGGTATAGTGTCGTCAAGCTAGCCCAATCGCTCTACCGCGAAGCACCCGGTATGGACCCCTATCGCCCAGCCCAAAAAACTCCCATCTCCAACTTCTTCCTTGCGGGCAGTTACACCCAGCAAGACTACATCGATAGCATGGAAGGGGCAACGATTTCAGGTCGGCAAGCCGCAAAAGCAATTCTGGAACCATAAAATTTGAAAGTGCCGAACTGAAAATTTCTCGCTGCCGACAGCTTCTAGTTCCGAATCTTCAGTTGCCTTTCATCCTTTATCCCCCATCCTTCATTCCCTCCCCCCTATGCCTGAATGGTTAGAACACAGCGTCCAGGTTGAAGTAGAAACACCGATGGAATTGGTGTGGAGTCTCTGGTCTGACCTGGAGCAAATGCCCCGCTGGATGAAATGGATCGATTCCGTCAAAGTACTGGATGATAATCCCGAATTGTCACGCTGGAAACTCGCCACAGGTGGTTTGGAATTCAGCTGGCTTTCGCGAATTCTCAAAGTCATACCCCACCAGATCATCGAGTGGGAATCAGTTGATGGCTTGCCCAACCGAGGCGCAATCCGCTTTTATGACCGGGGCGACAGCAGCATCGTGAAGCTAACTGTCGCCTACGCAATTCCGGGTTGGCTAGGGCGACTGATGGACAACCTCTTTTTGGGACGCGTTGTCGAGTCCACCATTCAGGCAGATTTAGAGCGTTTTAAGGAATATGCGCTAAATGCCCAAGCTCAAAAAGAACAGGTTTAGAAACTAAAGCTTCTGCCGGAAATCTACAAAATTCCAGAAGTGGACGTGCTGAGGGCGATCCAAGAGGGGCTCAAGGCGTTGAATCCGATCGCCGAATTGCGTTCACTCTATGAATGAGGAGTTGAATTTAGATCCGATCTCCTGAATTTGCTTCAAAGACCTGCCTCGCCAAGTCCATCCCCATCCGGTTTCAGTTTTGATGATAGAGCCGAGGGCGATTGCCCCCACCAGCACTCCTCCCACCCCTGTCAACCACCAGTAACGTGGCGGAATTTGAGAAACCGTCGCACTGCGTCGTCGCACGTCGTACTGCAAACTGATTGTGATGACAGAGAGGGCGATCGCCAGTCCTTCCCTAATACTCAAACCTACCCAAAGAAACTTCACCAGCGCAACCAATAGCACTGCCCAAGGCACCGTGCAGACCAATAGAATTAGTCCAATAAAGGAAAGCATTGCGCCCAAATTACGCCCAGAACCTGCATACAGATTTTTCGTCCAGCCTTCCCACAGCGCATTCCAAGAGCGATACATCCGTACAGCAGCAAGCTCTGATCCCAATAGATAGCGCAGCTTCAGCCCACTTGATTTGACTCGCCGCGATAGCTCTACATCTTCGACTACCTCACCCGCAACAGCTCGATGTCCACCAATTTTCTCGTAAGCAGAACGTCGAAAAAACATGAATGGACCAGCTGCAAAAGCTGTCTCAGTTTGGGGATCATTGACCGCTTGAAAGTTGAATCCAACTAAAATCGTGCTGATAATTAGCGGTTGTACCAGCCATTCTGCTAAACAACCGCAAATGATTGCGGGACCACAGCTTAACAGATCAATTTGTTCTTGTTGAGCTTCATGAATGGCAGTTTCAATCGCTCCTGGCTTAAGTCGAACATCTGCATCTAGGAACAGCAGAAAATCTCCCCTGGCTTGCTCAGCTGCTTGAGTACAAGCCCAATTCTTCCCTACCCACCCTTCCCCTTCCGGTTTAGGCTGTCCGGCTAGCACCTTGAGCTGGGGATCGTGGCGCTGCTGCTGAAGAGCGTGGGCGATCGCCAACGTCTCATCTGTAGACTGGTCATCTACAGCCCAAACCTCCAAAACTTCAGCCGAGAGTACCGTACTGTCTAAAATAGAGGTGAGGCAGTCCTGAATATTCTCAACCTCGTTGTAAGCTGGAACGATGACAGAAACGACAGTGCCCTCTGTCTGTTTAGGCTGTGCAAGTAGGTCAGCCTGAACAGGATCATTCTGTACAATCTCCAGTTCTCTGTCATTACTTCTAAATCGCTTATGAAGTTGAGGAGCTTCATGAATTGCGTGGCGCAGCTTAGACCAGTAAGCTAGCGCTCCCATTAGAGCCAAAGCAGATGCAATCAATAGGATCAAAAACTTACCTCAACATCGTCTGGAGTTCGGTGTTTCAGCTTCTAGCTTATCCGTATACGAGTTGATGAGGTCTCTGCCTGAGTCTAGAATTTGCTGCTGTTTCACCTCAGACAAATCTGAGGTGTCGCTTCTTCAAATCTGAAGGCTTACACTACCATCGCTACCACTCTCAGTAGCTAAAAGCACAGTGAAGCAAGATCCTTCTATTAGAAAATCAAAACTTTTAAGTTAGGTCCATATTCCTCAGAAAGAATTTAGAATCCTTGCTTATAATCTGTACAGGAATCTTCTTTTTCCTACATAAGTCTCTGGATCAGTTTACAAAAAACCACCCATCGCAATTATTTAATGATGCCTCGGATACTCGTCATCGACGATGACCCTGCAATTTCAGAATTAGTCGCAGTCAACCTGGAAATGGCTGGTTATGATGTCAGTCAAGCATCAGATGGCATTAAAGGTCAGGCCTTAGCGCTACAGCTCCTGCCAGACCTGATCATGCTAGACCTGATGCTGCCTAAAGTAGATGGTTTTACAGTCTGCCAACGTCTCCGTCGTGATGAGCGTACTGCTGACATCCCTGTATTAATGTTGACTGCGCTAGGACAGACCCGAGATAAAGTTGAAGGGTTTAATGCGGGCGCAGATGACTACTTGACCAAGCCTTTTGAAGTTGAAGAGATGCTGGCACGAGTCAGAGCGCTGCTGCGACGAACCGATCGCATTCCCCAGGCTGCTAAGCACAGTGAGATTCTCAGCTATGGTTCTCTTACCTTAGTACCTGAAAGACTTGAAGCGATTTGGTTTGACAAAACTGTCAAGCTAACACACCTGGAATTTGAACTGTTACACTGCTTGCTTCAGCGCCATGGACAAACGGTGTCTCCTAGCGAAATTTTGAGGGAAGTTTGGGGCTATGACCCAGATGATGATATTGAAACCATTCGAGTTCATGTTCGACATCTAAGAACAAAATTGGAGCCTGATCCCCGCCATCCCCGCTACATCAAAACGGTTTACGGGGCGGGTTACTGTTTAGAGCTACCTAGTGCAGAGCAAACCAGCGGTGATACAGAATCTTCAAGCGTCCTTTAACTCAACCCTATTTCAGCAATACGGTGTTACGTCTTCACCACATTCGTCAGCTAGGTAGCACAACGCCCGGAAGCGCAGACTCACCACCTGCTCATAAAATGGGTTGAGTTTGCACATGGGTGGAATATGTAGGAGCTTACGCCCAAACAACACAACATCACGTTCAAAAGGGCACTGGGCGGGGATCAGCTTGCAAATCAGATGCGCTAGTTTAGAATTCTGAATTTCGATCTGGTCGAGCCACTGCCTCAGTGGTTTGAACAGGTCAATCTTATTGTTGGCATTTGGCAGTAGTTCTGTAGCAGGAGCGGAGATCTCGGTTGTATGAGTAGAGTGTTGTGGCTGACTAGAATCGGCTTCGGGTAGCCAAACCCAACCTGGAAGAAAAATGCTTTGCTCAGGACTGCTTTGAGTAGAAGAGTTTGATTCCTTCATTGTGCCTTCCTTAATTCCAATGGAGAGACGGAATTGGGATTCCTGTGGGTGACGCGATCATCATGCCCAACTCAAACTGATTTTGAGTGAGTGATATCACCCATCTTTTACTGACTGAAGAAGGGAATCTCAGGAAGTTCACGAAGGCTTGATAGAGTATTGCCTAGTAGGTATAGTGCCAATCACTCCAGATTAGGATAAAAAAAGGAGGTGGGGCAAAGCTCCACCTCCTTTTTTTATCTAGTATTTGTATTTGTCCGGTATTAGGTTCGCTATGAAGCGACTTTGGCGGTTTCTCTTTCTCGTTTGGCTGGTCTAGAGGATGCGGTTGGGCTTTGCATCAAAAATACCAGAAGTGGGTTGCTCTGAAGCTCTTTGCGAAGCAGTCGCCGCAGTTCAGTTTCGATCTGAGCCTGAAGTTTTGTCCAGTCTACGTCGATTTCGCCATCGCCAAAACTGTGAATAAATTCTCTCCAGCGATCGCTCAACAGAGCCTCAATCGTCTGCACGATCGCCTTCTCCAGTCGGGACTTTTCTACAGACGTAACTACGCCCCGTAGGTGAACCTCCGGTCTCGCAATTAGCTTACCTTCCCAGCCTACTGCCGCCGCTACGGTAACGATCCCATCTTCGGCTAGCTGCTGGCGCTCTTTGAGAACACGTTCATGCACCACGCCAGAGCGGGAAGCATCTACCAATTCGATACCAGAGGGAACCTTACCCCCAATGCCAATGCTCTCAGGAGTTAGCTCTACAACGTCGCCGTTGTTAATAATGACCATATTCTCTGCTGGAATGCCCATGCTCTGAGCGGTCTCCGAATGCTTGACCAGCATCCGATGCTCACCGTGAACTGGCAAGAAGAATTTAGGACGGGTGAGCGCAATCATCAGCTTCTGGTCTTCCTGCGCACCATGACCGGAGACGTGAATGCCTTTGTCGCGACCATAGACAACGTTGGCTCCCTGCATCATCAGCTTGTCAATGGTGTTGACTACTGCGATTGTGTTGCCAGGAATTGGGTTAGCAGAGAAGACAACCGTGTCGCCCTTACGGATCTTCACCTGACGGTGCTCCTGATTAGCGATGCGCGTCATCGCAGCCATTGGCTCACCTTGAGAGCCAGTCGTGAGGATTAGCACCTGATCGTCAGGCAGCTTGTTGACCATGTTGAGCGGCACAAACAGGTCATCTTCACACTTGATATAGCCAAGGTTGCGGGCATGAGCAATCACATTCAGCATCGAGCGACCGATAACAGAGACGACCCGCTTATGCTTCTTCGCCAATTCCAAAATCATGTTGACGCGATGCACGGATGAGGCAAAGGTCGTGACCAGCAGCCGTCCCTTTGCTTGATTAAAGACACGATCGAGGTTGGGAAATACCGATCGCTCAGAAGGAGTGCTGCCGGGTATTTCAGAGTTAGTTGAGTCGCTGATTAGGCAAAGGACACCCTTTTCACCATGCTCGGCGAGCCTTTGAAAGTCGAAAAACTCGCCATCAACGGGGGTGTGGTCAATCTTAAAGTCTCCTGTGTGAATGACTACACCGACGGGGGTGTGTAGAGCGACCGTGAAGCTGTCAGCGATCGAGTGAGTGTTGCGAATGTACTCAACAAAGAAGGAATTACCAATTCGCACCATGTCGCGTGGGCGAACTGTTCTTAACTCGGTGCGATCGCTGACTCCTGCTTCTTCTAACTTGCCTTCTAGCAAAGCCATTGCTAGCCGAGGTCCATAGATCACCGGCACGTCAAACTGCTTGAGGTGAAACGGAATGCCACCAATGTGGTCCTCATGACCGTGGGTGACAATCATGCCCTTAATCTTGTGGCGATTTTCACGCAAATAGGTCATGTCAGGCAGAACAATGTTCACCCCATGCATTCCATCTGTCGGAAATGCCAGCCCTGCATCGAGCAAAACGATTTCATCGTTGATTTCAAATACGCAGGTGTTTTTGCCAATTTCATGTAGGCCGCCCAGAGGAATAATTTTAAGGGCTGTTGAAGATTCGGTTTGACTCATGTAGATCCTTAAGAACAGGTTTTGAAGAATTTGTATGGCGCTGAAGTTTGTATAGGAATTAGCGATACTGACGGTGCATTAAGTTGCACAAAACGACTCAGTTGCTAAGGTTCAACAGTGGTGTAGACAAGCCGGATGATGAGCTAGTCTCTGTATCTATGACAATTAAGCGGGGCTATTTAGTTGTCGGAAAACTTGATTAGGCAATTTGACTAGTTCGTCGATCAGCCTGCAATAGAGCCAGCTCATGCATCACCGGCTGAAGCAGCGACTCAATCTCATTCGAATCATCGTCTAACGGTAGACGGGTAGTGCCAACCTGCCAGCCCTGTAGCCTCAGTGCAGCTTTTACAGGAATGGGATTGGTCGTAGCAAAGAGAACCTTAAACAGAGGGAAGAGTTGCAGATGAATTTGAATTGCAGTTTGACTTTGACCGTTTGCGAAGGATTGGATCATCTGCTGGAGTAGGTCGCCCACCAAGTGGCTAGCAACACTGATCACCCCTTGTCCGCCAACTGCCAACATCGGCAAGGTAAGGGAGTCATCGCCACTGTAAATGCTAAATTCTGCGGGTGTCAATCGCCGTACCTGGCTAACCTGGTCGAGATTTCCGCTCGCTTCCTTGACTGCAATGATATTTGGGATTTCAGCCAGACGAGCGACGGTCTCAGGAAGGAGATTTTGTCCAGTCCGACCGGGGATATTGTACAAAATAATTGGCAAATCAGGGGTTGCCTCAGCGATCGCCCGAAAGTGTTGATATAGCCCAGCTTGCGGTGGCTTGTTGTAGTAAGGAACAACTTGCAATGACCCATCCAGACCTAGCTTATCTGCTTTTTGGGTAGCTGCGATCGCTTCTTGAGTAGAATTTGAACCCGTCCCTGCTATTATCTTAGCTTTTCCTGCGGTTGCTTGTTGAACAACCTTAAACAACTCATACTCTTCGTCCCAGCTTAGCGTAGGTGACTCGCCCGTGGTGCCACATATCACTAAACTATCTGTGCCGTGGTTTACCAGATGCGCTGCCAACGCTTCAGCTACAGCATAGTCCACGCTGCCATCTGCCTTAAACGGCGTAATCATCGCCGTCAAAACCCTACCAAAATTGCTCACACTCAGACTCACTCCTCAACTATTGGGGTATTCAGGGCAGGAGATTTACAAGGGAACTCAAGTAGAAACATCTCCAAACCCCAACTCCTATCCCCTAAACCCTACAAATTCGCGCTGCACCGACGGCAGCAGGTTTTGAGCGACTAAAAGTTCGGCAATTTGCACTGCATTGAGCGCTGCTCCTTTGCGGATCTGGTCGCCGCTGAGCCAAAGCTCTAATGCACAGGGATGGGAGATATCTTGCCGGATACGTCCGACCAAAACGTCATCTTTCCCTGATGCTTCTGCTGGCATCGGGAAGTAATTTGCCTGCCAATCTTCTACTAGTTTGACACCTGGTGCTTGGCTCAGAATTTCTCTTGCCTCAGCAACGCTAAAAGGTTGGTCAAATTCTAGATTAATCGCTTCCGAATGGGCTCGCAAAACGGGTACCCGAATGCAGGTAGCAGTCACCCGTAAATCTGGGGCATCGAAGATTTTTCGAGTTTCGTTGACCATCTTCATCTCTTCTTCACAATAGCCCTGCTGGTTAATCGGCGTATTGTGAGGAAACAAGTTGAAAGCGAGAGGATACGGAAAAATTTCGGTAACAGGCTCCTCTCCCCGCAAGATTGCTTGAGCTTGCTGCTTGACCTCCTCCATGGCGCGTGCGCCGGCTCCACTTGCGGACTGGTAGGTCGAGACAACAATTCGCCGCACAGGTTGAACCTGATGTAGCGGGTAGACGGCGACGTTCATCAAAATGGTGCTGCAATTGGGGTTGGCAATAATGCCCTGATGGGAGGCAACTGCTGCTGGGTTGACCTCTGGCACAACCAGGGGTACGTCAGGCTGCATCCGAAAGGCACTAGAGTTGTCGATCATTACTGCTCCAGCGGCGATCGCCTTCTCTGCCCAAGCTTTAGAAATAGAGCCTCCGGCTGAGGCCAAAACTAGATCAACGCCATCAAAAGCGCGATCGCTTACTGCCTCAACCTCTAGCTCTTCTCCCTTAAAGGACAGTTTTTGTCCGGCAGAGCGGGGAGAGGCTAATAGTTTCAGGTGGGCGATCGGAAAGTTGCGGCTTTCCAATAGTTGCAACAGTTCAGTTCCGACCGCTCCAGTTGCCCCCAAAATTGCAACTCGATAAGTTTGTGGCAAGTTAACTTCCTCCAAGTGATGTAGCTGTAATTCCAAGCTTTTAGAAAAGAATCTGCAGTTCAAGCCTGTTCAAGGCGAAATGATGCGAACGGTCTAGATCTCGAAGTGCTTACTGAATTGCAGGTACCTGTACAAATTCTGAGAAAAAGCTTTACTGCTTTGTAGACCGACAGTAAGTAACCCGCAAGATTCTTAAAGATAAAAATTTTTGACAAGGTAGAAGCGATTCAAGCTGAAGAAGGCTTTTGTAAAATTTTATTTCTAAAAATCAACCCTTTGAAAGGGCATCAGAAAGTAAAATATTTTCTGAATCATAGCGGATCGAGCATCAGTCTTAACAAATGTGAATAAATGTAAGTGGATTTCCCTGGTAATTGAAATTTTTTGGCAGAGTACCCTGATGACAGAAGTGAGGATGCTACTAGAGTTAAGGTGTAATGAGTTAATGAGATTTGTCCCTGCGACATTTATGTCTGTTCAGGATCAGCTAACATAGCTAATTGCAGCAGCGCTGAACTGTTTTCAGCATCTTTGCAACTGTGCCATAAGAGGTTCGATGAAAGTTACTCAGGAAAAGCTTCCCGCTAGCCAGGTTGGTCTAGAGATTGAAATTCCCCCCGAAATGTCAAAGCAGGCTTACGAAAAAACCCTGCAAGAGTTCACCCGTGCTGCAAACATTCCTGGGTTCCGTAAAGGTAAAGTGCCGCGCCAGGTCTTAGTTCAACGATTTGGCTCTAGCCGACTCAAAGCCGCTGCAATTGAGGAGTTGATTGAAAATAGCCTCAAGCAGGCAATCGAGCAGGAAAAAATTGAGGCGCTCGGCAATTTCCAACTTCGTTCCTCGTTTGAAGAGTTGGTCAGCCAATTTGAGCCAGGTTCTGCTCTCGTTTTCTCTGCAGTGGTAGATGTACCGCCAGAAGTGACACTCAGCCAGTACAAAGGGCTGCAAGTCAAGGCAGAAGAAGTAACTTATGCCTCAGAGCGGGTTGATGAGGTACTAGAAAATTACCGTAACCAATCTGCAACGCTAGTGCCTGTAGATGGACGGGCAGCGCAAACCGGAGACGTAGCAGTTGTTGATTTCAAAGGGCGGCTGACGGGCGAGGAAGTCGAAGCCGAATCTGCTGAAATTCCGGGTGGCAGTGCTGAAGATTTCCAAATTGAGCTTGTGGAAGGCAAATTCATTGCAGGCTTTGTAGATGGCATCATTGGTATGAGCCTGGAAGAGACAAAGGATGTTTCTGTTACCTTCCCTGACGACTATCCGCAGCAAGATTTGGCGGGTAAAGCAGCGGTGTTTACTATCACCCTGAAGGAACTGAAAGAGAAAGAATTGCCCGAGCTAGATGATGATTTTGCTCAGGATGTAAGCGATTTTGAAACCCTGACTGAGTGGCGAGAATCTCTGGAATCTCGGTTCAAGCAGGAAGCTGAGCAAAAGACCAAGGCAAACAAAGAGCAGGCGTTGCTTGATGAGTTAGTCAAGCACATTGAAGTTGAAATTCCTGAAACTCTGACGAAGCAGGAAGTGGATTACATGATCACTCAGACTGCGATGCAGTTGAGCAATCAGGGATTAGACGTTAAGCGACTGATGACGAAGGAAGTGATTCCGCAGTTACGGGAGCGATCGCGCCCTGATGCGATCGTTCGCATTCAGCGAACGCTTGCTTTGGGAGAAGTCGCCAAGCGCGAGTCTATTAAGGTTGAGGAAGCAGAGGTAGTAGCAAAGGTCGATGAGATCCTGGAGCAATATGCTGACCAGACTCAAGACATTGATATGGATCGGCTTCGGCAGTCGGTCGAAGATGACTTGCTGAGAGAGAAGATTCTGTCCTGGCTAGAAGAGAATGCTACCGTTGAGCTGTTTCCAGAAGGGTCATTAACGCCTCCTGAGACGCTTGAATCAGATGCAGATGCGGATACCCTAGAAGCAGCGCAAACCGCACTAGAATCAGATGCAGAATCATCTGATGAGCAGTCTGAAGAAAGAGCTGTTTCAGGCAGTCCGACAACCGTGGATACAACTGCTGAAGTCGTAACAGACGAGGCAGAAGCGGAAGAAGCCGCAACAAATACTGACTCAGCAGCTGAGGACGAAGGTGCAGCAGGTAAGACAGGCAAGGCTTCTAAAGCAAAATCTAAATAGCCTTTGAATCGCCTCTGCCGATTTTCCAGTCAGTCCCAGGTTAGTTGAGGCATAATGGCGAATATAGGCGACCTGGCGATCGAACCCCTCTAAGTCCGATTTCTGCTCGTTCATTTGCCTAGTGTTGATCACATCACCTACCGCTGCCTTACTTCTATATGCTTGTATCTCAGTTCTCTGATCCTCTTTTAACCAGCACTCGATCACCAGAAATCGATTCTGTGATTCCGATGGTGGTCGAGCAATCTGGTCGAGGTGAACGGGCGTTTGACATCTATTCACGACTGCTGCGAGAGCGCATCGTGTTTCTAGGAACTCAGGTCAATGACGAGGTTGCTGATTCCATCGTGGCGCAACTGCTGTTCCTGGATGCTGAAGATCCCGAGAAAGATATTCAACTCTATATCAACTCTCCGGGTGGTTCTGTAACTGCAGGTATGGCGATTTATGACACGATGCAGCAAGTTCGCCCTGACGTTGTTACGATCTGTTTTGGTCTGGCTGCCAGTATGGGCGCATTTCTCCTGACAGGCGGTGCAGCAGGCAAGCGTCTATCGCTTCCCAGTTCTCGCATTATGATTCACCAACCTCTTGGTGGAGCACAGGGGCAAGCAGTTGACATCGAGATCCAGGCAAGGGAAATCCTTTACCATAAGCGCAAGCTCAATGAGTTGTTGGCTCATCACACGGGTCAACCCTTCGACAAAATTGAGGCTGATACGGAACGCGACTTTTTCATGTCAGCAGCAGAGGCTAAAGACTACGGTCTAATCGATCAAGTTATCTCTCGGCAGAACCTGCCTGCAGCGAGAGAGACTGTTACTGCATTGAAATAAGAGGCGACTATGTCTAAATACGACTCTCATCTCAAATGTTCCTTCTGTGGTAAGTCGCAGGAGCAAGTCCGCAAATTGATTGCTGGTCCAGGAGTCTACATTTGCGATGAGTGCGTAGATCTCTGTAACGAGATTCTGGATGAGGAACTGTTTGACTCCAGTTCAGCGGTTCCTCAACCTACTCCGCGAAGGGAACAGCAGCCCGAAAAGCGGCAGGCCCGTTCAGCTAACATTTCTCTCAATCAAATTCCTAAGCCCAGAGAGATCAAAAAGCATTTAGACGAGCATGTAATTGGTCAGGATGAAGCTAAGAAGGTTTTATCCGTTGCAGTTTACAACCATTACAAACGGCTTAGCTTTGTTCAAGCAAAGGGCAGCAGCAAAGCAGATGATTCTGTAGAGCTGCAAAAATCTAACATTTTATTGATTGGTCCGACGGGCTGCGGAAAGACGCTTTTGGCGCAGACGTTGGCAGAAATTCTCGATGTTCCTTTTGCGGTTGCAGATGCTACAACGCTGACCGAAGCTGGATATGTCGGTGAAGATGTAGAAAATATTCTCCTGCGTCTGCTACAGGTCGCTGATCTGGACGTGGAAGAAGCGCAGCGTGGCATTATCTACATTGATGAAATTGATAAGATTGCCCGCAAGAGTGAGAATCCTTCAATTACTCGTGATGTCTCTGGTGAAGGGGTACAGCAGGCGTTGCTGAAGATGCTGGAAGGCACGATCGCCAATGTGCCTCCTCAAGGTGGACGCAAGCATCCTTATCAGGACTGCATTCAGATTGATACGAGTAACATTCTGTTTATCTGTGGCGGTGCCTTTGTTGGATTAGACAAAGCCGTTGAACAGCGGATCGGCAAAAAGTCGATGGGCTTTATTCAGCCGGGTGAAAGCCAGCCCAAAGAGAAACGAGCGGCAGATGTGCTTCAGCATCTTGAACCGGAAGATCTGGTTAAGTTTGGCATGATCCCAGAGTTTATTGGACGAGTCCCCGTCGTAGCGGTAGTTGATCCGCTGGATGAGGAAGCTTTGGCTGCAATCTTGACTGAGCCCCGAAATGCTCTGGTGAAGCAGTATCAAAAGCTGCTGAAGATGGACAATGTGCATCTGGAGTTTAAGATTGAAGCGGTGAAGGCGATCGCCAAAGAAGCCTATCGTCGTAAAACCGGAGCCAGAGCGCTACGCGGCATCGTCGAAGAACTGATGCTGGAAGTGATGTACGAACTGCCCTCTCGCAAGGACGTAACTCGATGTACGATCACTCGCGAGATGGTCGAAAAACGCTCCACCGCTGAGCTGTTGCTGCATCCTTCCTCTCTGCCCAAACCAGAGTCAGCATAGAACCTCATTAGAACGTCATACTGAGCCTCAAACCTGTTTGAATAGAGGATGAGGATCAGTTCAAAATTTCAAAATGTCTTATATCGAGATTCGTGGGGTTGCACACTACTACGAGTGGATTACCAAATCAGAACGGACTGCTGCTTCGACTAAGCCTGTGATGGTTTTTATTCACGGCTGGGCGGGTTCGGGGCGCTATTGGGAAAGTACAGCCCAAAAGTTGGTCGAACAGTTTGACTGCTTACTGTACGACATGCGAGGGTTTGGGCGATCGCGCCTGCCTTCTCCCTCTGTTCCATCAGTGACAGATCTGGGCTATGAGCTAGAAAGTTACGCAGAAGACCTGGCTTTGTTGCTGGATGCTTTGGGGCTTGAGCGAGTTTTTCTCAACGCTCATTCAACGGGTTCATCGGTTGCCGTTTTCTTCCTCAACCTTTATCCAGAGCGGGTTGAGCGAGCCATTCTGACTTGTAGCGGTATCTTTGAGTATGACGAAAAAGCGTTTAACGCTTTCTATAAATTCGGCGGATATGTTGTTAGTTTTCGCCCGTCTTGGCTAGCTAAAATTCCATTTGTGAACCGCCTGTTTATGGCGCGTTTCCTGCATCGCTCTTTGCCTGATGTAGTTAGCCGCGCTTTCTTGGAAGACTTTCTGATGGCAGACTACGAGGCAGCGATCGGGACAGTCTACACGGCGGTGAGCAAAAAGGCGACTGAGGTAATGCCTCAAGAGTTTGCTCGTTTAACCGTACCGACGCTAATTATCTCAGGGCAATATGACCAGATTATTCCAGCAGAAATGGGTAGACAGGCGGCTGCTCTGAGCAACAAGGTAGAGCAGATTGTTATGCCTGAGACTTCCCACTTTCCGATGCTGGAAGATCCAGAAACTTACTTACGTCATGTGAGAGAGTTTCTGAAACTGCCCAATAGCTCGGCAACACCTGCTTAAGACATTTTTAGGAAGGGAATTATTCTCTAGCTTGGGAGGGCGAACAGCCGTTCGCCCCTACCTAGTCTTGCTCACAGCCGATTCCATCCAGGTCGCTGTCAAACCTGTGTGGAGCCGGGAGGCGTACCTCAAAGCGACGATGGGGAATATCGCTACAGTCCAGGTCGGGTGGTGCAGGCGCAATGCAGACACTTGGATAGCTAGAGTCGCAGGATTGCTGAGCCTGAGCAACTGTAAATGTCAGGACTACGATAAGCGTGGCGATCGCCCTCACTCCCACCCAAGTTTGCTTCACTCTAGACCTAGCTCTCGCTTCAGCAGGTTGATGGATTTTGTGCCGATGTAGTTGTCGCAGCAGATTAGCTGAGGTGGTCGGATGATATCCTCTCGGCTTGACTGGACAGCCGCTTTCACCGTCTCAAAGCTTGCCTGGTCACTGATGATGACTTGGGCACTGCGAACCACTGCTTTTAGCTTGTAGGCATCTTCTGCCTGGGCAGTCATGACCAGCAATTCATCGCCTCGTAGACTGTAGAGGATCACCTCTGCTGCCCGTAAAATACCTGAACTGAGACTTACCAGACCGATGCAGCTATCTTTGGGTAAGCCTCTCAGCAGGTGCAGCTCTTTGCCGTAATCGTAAATATCTACCGGAATGACCCGGACTGACTTGGGGGCAGCGATCGCCTCTGCTTCTCCGATGAAATAGCGACTGGTGACGACTGTCCCCGATCGTGCCTGGTCTAGAATCTGACCCAACTCCTCTAGGGGAACAAGCTGCACTGGAATCTTCAAGGCTTGCTCTAGTTCTCTAACCATCAGTTCCCCTGCGCCGATGTCTTGGCTGGGAGCTGTGACTAGCACTCTGGCGCTACAGCGCAGCCGCCAATCAATTTCTGCCAAAAATAACTCTCTTGCCTGGCTCAAAGAGCAACCTTGAGTCAATAGATCATCCAGGCTTTTTTGCACTAGCTTGTGGGCTTGTGGATGTTGCTCCAAGATGGGAGAGCGGGATTTTGCGCCACCCTCGTCTCCTTGTGCCCGCACGTAAATTCCTGAGCCTGCCTGAGCATCGACTACGCCTGATTCTTCAAGCTGGCGATAGACTTTGCTGATTGTGTTGCGGTGTAGCCCGGTTTGCATTGCCAACTGGCGGGTGCTAGGCAAACGATGACCAGGCGGAAACTGCCGTGAGGCGATCGCAAACCGAATCTGGTTGTAGAGTTGGGTTGATGCCGGAATTTCGCTGTCGGGCTGAATGTGAAATTGAACCATCGCAGAGCCTCCGAGGAGCTTGGGAAGTAGAGTGAAACGCCCTACCACTGCAAGCTTGATATCGTAATTCTTACTTAACTTCTTACTATTCTTGTGAGTAAGAAGGGGTTTATTTTAGGAGTGGATTCAAGCTGCAAAAGCTATTTACGGCAAAATGCAGCTAATGAACAAGGGATTTGTAAACCAGCGTACCTCTGTTGTTGAATAAATACCTCATCCAGTTGAGCCCCCTAAACAGGTGGTTTTGGGTAATGCTCAATTCCTGCTGGTTGGGATGTTCATTTTTGAGGCAGTAGCGCCTGTTTCAAGGAGAGCAGACGTGGAGCCACTTCTATTCTAGATTCCCATGACGCAGGTAGGAGATGCCATGACCAGTGTAGAAATTCGGACTTCTCACACGGAAGTCCAAAGTCAAGGTTTAAAGATTTCAGCACATCAGGCTGAGCCAGTTGGAATGGGTTCGTTTCCGGCGGTGATTGTATTGCAGGAGATTTTTGGGGTAAACAGCCACATTCGCGATGTGACGGAGCGGTTTGCTCGATTAGGATATGTGGCGATCGCCCCCGCTCTCTATCAACGCCTCAAACCCAATTTTGAAACGGGCTACACCGCCGAAGCGATTCAAGTCGGTAGAGGATATAAAGACAAGACCAAAGCGACAGAGTTACTGGCAGACATTCAGGCAACGATCGATTATTTGAAAACGCTGCCTCAAGTTAAGTCGGAGGCGATCGGCTGTATCGGGTTTTGCTTTGGTGGGCATGTGGCTTACTTGGCAGCAACGCTGCCCGATATTAAAGCAACAGCTTCCTTTTATGGGGCAGGGGTGACCACAATTACCCCAGGTGGGGGTGCTCCGACAGTCAGTCGCACTGCTGAAATCAATGGCACCCTTTACGCCTTTTTTGGCATGGAAGATGCCAGCATTCCGGTTGAGCAGGTCGATCAGGTTGAGGTAGAGCTACAGAAGCACGGCATTGCTCATCAGGTGTTTCGCTATCCGGGTGCTGATCATGGTTTCTTTTGCGATCAGCGGGGTAGCTACAATCCTGAAGCCGCTGCTGATGCCTGGGAAAAAGTGCAACAGCTTTTTCAGAAAACATTGCAGCCCTAATTCAAGGGCGAACGGCCGTTCGCCCCTACCAAGCATTAACGGTTGTACAATGGTTCCTTTCTTGAATTGCCTTGGCGATCGCTCGTTGGAGCATCGCAGCCCGAATGAACCCTTGCCGATTAATGGAGGAAGCTCCAGTTTCTCTTAGTCAAAGGAATCTGGAGCTTCTGAATTGGGTTACCAAGCTCCGGGCTGGTAACGAGAGAAATAAGAAGGTAACTGCTCGATTTGGATGAGCAGGATGTCCATCCCACAAGACTCTTGAACCTTACTAGTGGTTACCGTTGTCATTCCCATTTGTCTTACCGTTGCCGTTGCCACTCTTTGCTAGTACTCGATCCATCAATTTATCGGGTACTTCCTGGAGGTGGGCAAACTGCCAGCGGAAAGAACCAACGCCCTGGGTGAGCGATCGCAATTCTACAATCAGGTCATGCATTTCAGCTTGGGGCAGGTAGGCAGATACTTCATCCCAACTGCGCCAGTTGGGTTTAGCCTCGTAGCCTAAAATTTGTCCCCGACGGGTGCTGATCAGGCGCAGCACGTTGGAGGTGAAGTCGGTAGGAACGGAGATGGCGATCGCCACCACAGGTTCTAACAAAGCGGGTTCACACCGTCGCAATCCTTCCTGCATAGCAATTCGAGCCGCCTGCTTAAACGCCTGCTCAGAACTGTCTACCGAGTGATAGGAACCATTCGTCAACGTCACTGCTACATCCACCACTGGGAAGCCTAGTGGACCGTGCGCCAAATATTCCCGCACTCCCATTTCCACCCCAGGAATGTACTGTCTAGGCACGACTCCACCAACAATCGTTTCATTAAAATTAAACCCTTCACCTCTTTCCAGCGGCTTGATTTCCAAGTAGACATCGCCAAATTGCCCGTGACCGCCCGTTTGGTGCTTATAGCGACCATGCACCGAGGCAGCCGATCGCCGAATCGTTTCCTTGTAGGGCACCTGAGGCAGATGGGTTGAGAGCGGCAAGCCATACTTGCGCCTCAGCCGATCGAGCGCCACGAGCAGGTGAATGTCACCTTGTCCCCAGAGAATCACCTCATGCGTATCGCCGTGCTGCTCCCACACCAGAGAGGGATCTTCCTCCACCAGTTTGTTGATCGCACTGCTCAGCTTTACCTCGTCGCTGCGTTTTTCTGGAGTCAGCGCTAGAGCATAGACCGGGTCAATTCGTTCTGCTTTAGGTAAGGCATTGGCTAGTTGCGCGTCAGTGCTGAGCGTATCCCCAGTTTTAATGCCTTCCAAACGACCCAGAGCTACGATCGCCCCTGCTGCTGCTGTGGTCAGGCTTTGTTGCTGCTGTCCCATCAACTGATAGATGCCGCCAACTCGTACCCCGTTAAGAACTGCTCCATCATTGATAGCACCCTGCCAAACTCGGACAAGAGAGAGCTTGCCGCCCTGGGGAGTGCAGTAGGTTTTGAGCACTTGTGCTAATGGATTGGCTCCAGCCATCGTGATGCCCCGTCGTTTAGTGGTTGCTTCGGGGGCAGGGGCTTCACGCAGTAGGGCATCCAGTAGTGGCCGCACGCCAAAATCTTGCTCTGCCATGCCGACAAACACAGGCACAATCAAGTCTGCGCCCAGTTCCATCTTCAGGTCTTGCCAGATTTCTTCCTGGGGTGGGTCAATTTCTTCTAAGAGTTCTTCTAAGAGGTGATCGTCAAAGTTTGCTAGGGTTTCCAGCATTTCAGTACGGGCTGCCCGTTCCTGATCTTTAAGTGCATCGGGTAGCGGTACTGGATTGGCAGGGGCACCGGGATGATATTGGTAAGCCTGTTCGCTCACCAAATCAATGAAGCCTGTAATCTGCTCACCCTGCTTGATTGGATACTGGTGCAGCACCAACGGACGGCTGGAAACTGACTGCAATGCCTGAAGCACTTCGGCAATGTTGGAGTGGGCACGATCCATCTTGTTGAGGAAAATCAGGTGGGGGATTTCCCAATCGTCTAAAAATTGAAATAGGGGGGAAAGGTTGAGGACGCGATCGCAATCGGGTTCACACACAACGACCGCTGCATCCACACCGATCAAAGCGTTGTAAGTTTCTTGAGCAAATTCAACCGAACCTGGACAATCGAGGAACGTAAAACGAATGCCGCCGTACTCAGTACTGGCGGCATTAATTTCTACAGTCATCTGGCGATCGCGGGCTTCAGCAGTGCTATCCCCGACGGTGTTGCCATCAACCACCCTGCCTTTGCGAGAAATTGCTCCCGTTACTGATAGCAAACTCTCTAATAGTGTGGTTTTACCGCTGAGATAGGGACCGACGATCGCCACATTTCGTGAGCCAGAAAATACTCTTTCGTTCATAGGATGCTCACTCCCGTTCTAAATAAAATGGGTACAGAAAGTGAGGCAGGAATTTATTTCACTGCCTATTTGAAATGAAGCAAACCTAACTGCAAATTAAATAGCCTGACAGAAACCTAATCTCAGCAAAATGGTGCTGAAGCGCTGATGCATGAAATAGATCTGTGTTTGGTCTGTAGCTTGGTAAATGGAGTTTCTGTCTCCTGCTATACCTTCAGATTAACCCGACCCTAACTTGGCATAATCGCTTAGTTAGGAAAGTTTATCTGAACGGGATCACGATAAACTTCTGTCATAGATCGTTACGTTTAAGGTTTCGATTGCTTTAGAAAACAGGGCGATCGCCAAATAAAAATAGCCAAATGGGGATCGTCACAAACAGCATAATTGTTGTTAGAACAATGCTGCTCGCAATCAGATCGCGATCGAGTTCATATTCCTCAGCCAAGATTAAACCGGCAAAGGCTGTTGGCATTCCTGACATCAGCACCAGTGCCAGTCGTGGCTCGGCTGGCAATCCAGCTAGCGTAGCGACTAAACCGACTAAACTCGGAACTACAAACACTTTAAGAACGGCTGGCACCAGTGCTAGCCGTAAACTGTTCCACCCCTGAAGCTGGCTTAGCCGCATCCCCATCAGCAGCAGCGCGGTTGGAATAATTACCCAAATACAGGAATGCAGCCCTGACTCCAGGATGGAAGGTAACTCGACCGCACGAGTCAGATATCCCACTGTGAATGCCCAGAGCGACGGCACGGTTAAGATATCTCGAACCAGGGTGCGCCAACTAATTTGATGCACCGATCGCCCAAAATAGCTTGCCAGAAACACGCCGATTCCATAGGTGCCGACTACATTGTGGGTAATGCTGTAAAACACAATCCAGCCCAAATAATCCTCTGAGACAAAAGCAGGGGCGATCGCCAGTCCCACAAAGCCTGTATTACCAAACATGGATGACAGAATGAAGCTGCCTTGACGCGATCGCGCTTCCCAAAAATTGACGGCGGGTTGTTCAGTAATAGAGGAAGTGGCGATCGCGTGTAGAGATTTTTCTGCGATCGCCTCCTGTACAGGAGCATCCGTTTCACCGCTATTCAAACGCGTGTTAGAGGCAGTTTTTCTGACAATCTGAAGACTAGTCCAGGCTAAAACTAACCCGCAGATTAGAATGGCGATCGTTGCCAGGGGTGCTAAGCCAATCTGATCGGCAAAGTTGGTCTGCCGTGCTAGAGCCAGAATTTCTAGTGGAATACCAACCCAATAAAGGCTGCGTCCCAAAAAACGGGGCAGCGAATCAGGCAAAAAGCGAAATAACAGTAACCCTAGTCCAGTCCAAAACAGCAGCGGAACGTAAGCCTGAAACAGGGTATCTGTCATGCCGTGTAAAAGATACAGAATATCAGCTACAAAGTAGCTTACTCAGAAAAGCCCCGCGAATCAAAGCTGCTCAATACTTTCGATCCGCCATCCTTCTGGCTGGCGTACCAGGTCATAACGTACCCGCACCGTGCTGTCATAGGATTGGCTGAGGTTAACCCGACCGTTCTGATAAAGTTCGCCGACCTCAGACACCTCTGCCACGATCTGAGCTTCGGCTGAACTGGCACTACTCGCTGGAACGGTGTCGGTTGGGCTGGCGCTGCCGACCGCAGATGCATCAGGTGTAGCACTAGATTCTCCTTCGGTTGCGCCTTCGGTTGCGCTTCCGACTCCACTCTGTTCGGCTCCCTCAACCTGTACTGAGACAATCTCATGCTCATATTCCCAATATGAGCTAGTTTGCCGTAGTTCCTCCGCAAAGTATTGCTGTTGAGATAGCGCTTCTCCCGTCAGGATCTGACTGAGTTGATCAATCGCATAGTCTGAGCCACGAGCCTGCGACTTGGTGGATAGCCAAGTCGCAATCACCTGTTGGGCGACTTCCTCAGTCATCGGCGCATTCGGATCATTCGGCGTTTGCGCTTCAGCCGTTACTTCTGGAATGGGTACGGGTGGCTGACTGATCTGGATTTGAAGCTGCTCTCCCTGTAATGAGGGACCTCGGTTGAACAGCAAGCCATAAACTCGGCTAAGCAAAAATCCCAGAATAACAAAACTCAACAGCCCAATCGCGGCGATGAATAGCAGGCGATCGAGTTTGGGACGGCGATTACCTCCTATCCGGCGGGCTGGAGTTAGTTCTGCTTCAGTGGATGAAAGTCCATTTGAAATTAGCCCTCGCTTCCGCTCAGCAGGGTTAGGGGTAGAAGGCGATCGCGAAGCAATACCCGTAAGGGGCCGCCCTCCCTTTCCTCCATTCGCAGTGGCGTTTCCGTTTTTTGCGTCTGGTGAGAGTTGTGAAACCCGCTCTGCTGCTGGCATCGTTGTCCCATTCGTACCTGTCTCCGCGTAGGCTGCTTTAGAGTCGATGGTCGCAGTCGCCGCAGGTGTAGCAGTCGAAATGCTATTCTGCCCTACCGTTTGCCCAACAGTGCGTGTCCGAATATCAGAGATACTGCCTGCCTGACCGACAGGTGTTTGTCTATAGGAAGGTACAGTAGCCGTCTTAACCGATGTCCACTGGTTTGCGGGTTCTGGCTCATTGGGCAATTCCTCGAGGTAAGCCTGCACCTGCTCATCGGCAAAGTAATCCTTCAGTGAGGCTTGCTGTCGTGCTAGGTCACGAAAGTGGGGAAAGACTTCGTTTTGTAGCCAGCGTTCGCCGTACAGACACAGCCCTGGCAGTAAGTCAGGCGACCCTTGAGAATGTTCGCGAATGAAGGCTAGCGATTCATATTCCTGGCTCAGTTCTAGAGCGCGGCTAGCTTCTTCAGTTTGCCCCAGCAGCAGCGCACAGACCGCTTGCTCTAAATGCACATCCTGTCGGGCACCTAGGCGAATGAGCATCAGCTTGGCTCGACGAATCAAAGCGGGCTGACGTTGGGCAAATCCTCTTGCTAGCAATGCGTAGACTGCTAAGTAGGTGGCTACTGCGGAAGGACGACGGGCTTCGGCTTCAAATAGCGTTTGCTGCTCAGTTGCCGTGAGATAACCGCGCAACTGCTGGACAAATCGCAGGAAGTCGTCAATGTTTAGCCCTGACTGGTCATCACCGGTGCCATCGATGCCGCCTCGATCCTGCAGCATGTCGCGCAGCAGCTTCAGCCCCTGTCGTCGCTCGGTTTCGTGATGCTCTGGCAGGGCTAACAACTCTAAGATGCGATAGGGGCGCAACTTGAATAAGTCAGACTGCATTTCTCCCCGGACGCTGGCAAAAATACCCTCTCGCAGCAAAAGTTCCTGTCCCGTTTCGAGTGACTCTGCAGCGTTTTCGTATTGCCCTTGCTGCCACTGTTCTCGCCCTAGTTCCAGGCAAGCGAAGGCAACTGTCAACACAATGTCAGCTAAAACGATATCGGGCTCGCCAAACCGTCCATTCTTAAGGGGAACGCTGCCGCTGCTAAGGTAAGGACGACCTAGCTTTAGCACCAATTCATATTCGCCTAGCTCAAGCAAGATGAGCAGAGCGCCAACCAGTTCACTGTCTTGAATCTCAATGCTGGGAGTGTAAGGGTCAGCAGTAGGGTCAGTGGCGATCGCTGTTCCCCCGACATTCCCATCAGCCGCATCAACTCTGCCCGCTTCCAAATCGTAGGATTTTGCCAAAAAGCCTGCATCATAATCGCGCCGCTGGTCGGAGTCAGACAAGACGGCATAAGCCTCATCCAAAAGCTGCTTGCGGGCAGCGATCGCCGCCTCTGAATATTCCCGGCGAGGAAGCTGGAGCGCGCGATCGCGGTGAGCCTGCCGCAACTGTTCAGCAGTGGCCTGAATCGGTAAGCCTAGTATTCGGTAATAGTCGAGCGGAATTCGCACAGTCCACTTCCCCAGCAACGAGCAACTCGATCAGATAAAGGTATCGCATCCAAGCCATCAGCAACCACTACATGCCTTTAAAACGGGCATCACGTGCCATCAGGATAGTGTCACTATCATAACTGGCATCGTTTGCAGAAATTTACTCCTCAGCATAGTCAAAAAACGGCTAAATTTAACATAAGTTTTACCCAGTTGGGATGTTAACTTGGATTTTTGGGGCTTGGGGGTTTGGAGTTAGGGAGCAGGGCTAGTTAAAATTGCACATAAATGAGGATTGCATATAAACGAAGATTGCACATCGAGAAAGATAGAGAAATGTCGCGAATAAGGGATGGTCACGCAACTCTTCACCTGATCCTCAGCCTCTAATCCCCATTCTAAAATCAGCCACCCGTCAGGGTATAAAGAATTAATGCGCTATTCCGCGAGGATACTGTAAATCAATGGTTCAAGAACGAACATTACCAGTTATTTCGGCTGCTTCAACCTCTGTAACCCGTGACGAAGGACTGCGGCTCTACGAAGATATGGTTTTAGGGCGCACCTTTGAGGACAAGTGCGCCGAAATGTACTATCGGGGCAAAATGTTTGGGTTCGTCCACTTGTACAACGGGCAGGAAGCAGTCTCGACGGGTGTAATCAAGTCGATGCGCTCAGATGATTACGTCTGCGGCACCTACCGAGAACACGTTCATGCTCTCAGTGCTGGAGTTCCGCCCCGTGAGATCATGGCTGAGCTATTTGGCAAAGTGACGGGTTGTAGTAAAGGTCGGGGCGGGTCGATGCACCTGTTTTCTGCTGAACACAACCTGCTAGGCGGCTACGCTTTTGTGGCTGAGGGAATTCCTGTCGCTACAGGCGCAGCTTTTCAATCTAAATATAGAAAAGAGGCGTTGGGCGATCGCACGGCTGATCAGGTGACAGCTTGCTTTTTCGGCGACGGTGCAGCTAACAACGGCCAATTTTTTGAATGTCTGAATATGGCGGCTCTGTGGAAGTTGCCAATTTTATACGTGGTGGAAAACAATAAGTGGGCGATCGGCATGGCGCACGAACGAGCCACTTCTCAGCCAGAAATCTACAAAAAAGCTAGTGTGTTTGGAATGCACGGAGTAGAAGTAGATGGTATGGATGTCTTGGCGGTGCGGGCTGTCGCTCAAGAGGCAGTTGCTCGTGCTCGTGCTGGCGAAGGCCCAACGCTAATCGAAGCGCTCACCTACCGTTTTCGTGGACACTCTCTGGCAGATCCAGACGAACTGCGCTCTAAAGCCGAGAAAGAGTTCTGGTTTTCGCGCGATCCGATCAAGAAACTTGCGGCACACCTGATTGAGCAAAATTTGGTCAACCAGGACGAGCTAAAGGAGATCGATCGCCGCATTCAAGCAACGATTGAAGAGGCGGTGCAGTTTGGATTAGACAGCCCCGAACCTGACCCCAAAGATCTCTACCGCTACGTCTTCGCAGAAGATGAGTAGGCATTGATGAAGCCACAAAAATTTTGAGACGTGAAAGATTCGTTTTCACATCTCAAAATTTTTAAAGAACACCCTCGAAGTTTAGAGGAGCCAAAATGCCAGACCCAATCATGTATCAGGAAGACGCATATGTCGTACTGGAAACCAACCAGCCTGAACAGTTTTTTACGCCAGCAGAGCTACTTGAAAAACTCAAAGGAGTTTTGGCACAGCGGCAGGACGACTTGCCTAGAGACTTACAGCGGTTCGATAGCGTAGACGCGCAGGCTCAATACCTGATGGAAACCTCTTGTGAACTGGATGTCGGCCCAGACGAATTTCTCCAATGGTACGTAGTGCGTCTAGAGAAGTAGACTATGCCTGGGTGGGGGGCTCGGCTGTCGCAGCAACGAGCGCTACATCGACCCGTTCCTCCTCTGGCTGGGTTAGCTCAACCCGTAAGCCCGGCCCAAAAAAACGCTCCATCTTGTCTTGCTTTTTCTGCCAAGTTTCAAACGAAATCAGCGGCGACTCAAACTCTAGAATCAGCGCATAGGCTCCTGCCATGTCTTCCTCTCGCAAACGTTCGAGAACAGGCCGTTCTTCATCCGTGGGACTGAGTCCTAAATGCTCCAGAGAGCTATCTAGATGCGCTTCCTGCCCATAGCGAAAGCGAGTCACATCTTTGCGAATCTGATTTTGAGTCGAGGTAGCCTGCTGTTCTCGTAATGCCACAACGGACGGTGAGGCAGTGACAAGCGGCACAGGCTTTAGCTCAGCAGCTTTGAGCGCCAGTCCGCCTAACAAAATTGGAATGCCGTAAAAGAAGCCAACTAGATTTAGAGTGGCATTGGCTGAGAAATAGGCCACAAACCCCGTAACAGATAAAATACCGCCCACAATTAAACCTAACGTTCCTAGAGAAACTTGACGCAACATAATTAGTAAGTTCGCAGCCTAAGATAAATTCAGCGGTTGTTTGCCATGCACTTGTTCATCGTCTCTGAATGACGGGATGAATGCAACCCAGCTACAATGACCACTGGATGTGATCTCTTAGGAACCTGATGTGGCGATCGCCCTTTACCAAAGGTTCTTCTTTCAAAGAAGCATCCAACTTATTCCCAGAACAGCATCAGCGGAGAATAGTATCGATGTTAGACCCCCAAACCCTTCGTGAAAGAATCAAGCTAATTGAAAGTAAGCGTGAATCTCTGCTGAGATTGTTAGAACAGCCAGACTTAGGCACGTTGAGAATTGACGTTAATCAGGCACTTGAAGAGATCGACGACCTGATTGACGAATTCAAACGAACTTTTCCTGAAAGTGAGCTTAATTAACGTAATTTAGGTTATTTCAATTCCCTTTAAAGCTTAAAGCTTCATATTTTGGAGGTTAACCCGTTTACGCGAGTTAGGCTCCAAAATATGCAGCTTTGCTAGGAACAGTATCAATTTGAATCAATTAACGAATTAGCGCAGGTGTATAGAGAGCAAGCAAAATGACTTCTGCCTTGTGATGCGATCGCGCCTGATGCTTCAAGGATACTACCTTAAAATTTGAAGAAGTTTAGCCTTCAAACCTTAGGCTGAAAGATTTAGCAGAGTATGGTGCTTTTCTAATATTTTTGACCCTGCGTTAACGATTAATAGCGCGTTCACCCAGTTGATTAACAACATCAACTAGCTCTTGAATCGGTACTGCCTTCTCACAAAAGGCATCAATTTTAGCAGTTTGAATCATCACCTCCACCTGTGGATCTTTCACTGATGAATAAGCAAGGATCTGGACATTGGGATACAGACTTTTAATGTGGTTAGAGGCACTTAGACCATCCATAATCGGCATTTGGAGATCGAGAATTACCACATTGGGTCGATGCTGTTGTACCATCTCGATCGCCTCCTGACCATTGCTAGCCAGACCGACTAACTCAATATGAGGCTGTCTTTGTAGCGCCAGCTTTAAGCTAAAACGCACAAGTTCATGGTCATCAGCAACAAGAACACGAAGCTTAGAATGTTTGTAGGGCAGCATCACGATAGAATGAATGGACTCGAAGGACGTTAAACTACCTCGGCTGGAGCTTATAACTTAACTATTAGTTTAAGCAGAATAAAGCTCTAACTCCCTCTACCGTTCGAGCGAACCAAGCTAGGTAGGCTTCATCCTTTCACGGTATTGAGTCCTGGCTGAAACGCGAGATAATTTGCGAAAAAAAGCCTGCTTCTAGAGAAAAAGCAAGAATATAGGCTGTTAATCGCTCTAAAGTTACTTACGACTTGCCCGAATTATATGCCTGCCAAATCGTTCTTGACTACTCTTTGGTGGAACTCTTTATCAAAAAATCTAAGATTTATAAGTTCATAAGAGCTGAAATTTAAGTCAGCCTATTCTTGGCTTATGCGAGTCTAAAACCCTAGGTCTAAAACCCTAACGGACGGATTATAAAGACAAGTCTTGGAAATTCCGTGAAAGAATAGAGAAGCCGCAGTTTAAAAGACGCAACCAACAGGCAAGATTCAATCTGACCATTTAATGATTTATGACTAAGACGCATACTGTCGAGATTTACCACCAAGGCGCAATTAAAACCCTGACAGTGCCCGAAAATCAAACAATCTTGGAAGCTGCTCAGGCTTCAGGGCTAGATTTGCCCTATTCCTGCAGTGCAGGAGTCTGTACGACCTGCGCTGCTCAAATTTTGGAAGGAATGGTAGACCAAAGCGACGGCATGGGGATCAGCCCTGAGATCCGAGAGCAGGGCTATGCGCTGCTGTGTGTAGCTTATCCTCGTTCTGATCTAAAAATTGAGACCGAAAAAGAAGAGGTCGTCTATCACCTCCAGTTTGGCCAGTTTCAACAGCGCAAGTAGCTGCTATAAGTTGCTATCACCAGTCGTAGACCGACTGTTTGATCGCTACTCGATGGCACACGGACGGTAAACGACATTTGACAGTGAGTAACCGTTCGACAATAATTGGCTCGGCTGACTCACTCATCTTTCAATTCAGTTCATTCAGTTGATCTAGCTATATGACGACTCATTTTATTGACGCCGAGGTTGCGATTCAAGAATCGCCTGTTGAAATGCATCGAGCTATTGAGGCTGAGCTGCAAAAGCGGGGAGAGCCGCTGCGTTGGGCTGTGACGGCTGTAGATGTAGCAACCCAAAAGGTACGGGTTGAAGCAGTTGTCACGACAGAGGATGTAACTCTAGCGCAACAGGGCTGATTGTTTGAGCCAGCGTTTGTATACGACTGTTTTAATTGTTCCGACAGGGATCGGGGCATCTGTTGGGGGATACGCAGGGGATGCACTGCCCGTGGCTCGAGCGATCGCCCAGGTCAGCGATCGCCTGATTACTCATCCTAATGTCCTCAATGGCGCACAGCTTTACTGGCCCTTACCCAACGCTTTCTATGTAGAGGGGTATGGGCTAGATCAGTTTGCAGCAGGCAACTGGGGATTGCGACCCGTCCATCAAAACCGAGTAGGGTTGGTTTTGGATCAGGGCATTGAACCAGAATTGCGGCTAAGGCACCTCCAAGTTGCAGATGCCACTAGAGCCACACTAGGTTTATCTCTGACTGATTATGTTGTGACTGATATGCCATTGGGGGTAGAGCTACGTCAGGCTGCCTCTGGTGCAACTTGGGGAACGATTCAGCATCCAGATAGCTTGCTGCGAGCAACGGAGAAGTTGATCAAACAGGCAGGTGCAGAGGCGATCGCCGTCGTTGCTCGGTTTCCCGATGACACAGGAAGTGAAGCCCTGCAAGCCTATCGTCACGGTCAGGGCGTTGATCCCCTGGCAGGTGCAGAGGCAGTGATTAGCCATCTGGTAGTACGAACCTTCCAAATCCCTTGTGCCCATGCTCCGGCCCTTTCTCCCCTGCCGCTTGACCCAAAGCTATCTCCGCGCTCAGCTGCCGAGGAGGTGGGTTACACCTTCCTACCTTGCGTTTTAGTGGGTCTGAGCCGTGCCCCACAGTTTGTGAAATCTTCAGCCCAATTGTTAGCTCAACCCGATCACCTATGGGCAGCTCAGGTGGATGCGCTGATTGTTCCGTCGAGTGCCTGTGGTGGCAGCGCTGTTCTCAGTCTGAGTCACACTGCCCAGATCATTGCAGTTCACGATAACAAAACTCGGATGCAGTCTTATCCAGACGCTTTAGGAATTTCAGCCCTTCAGGTCAATTCTTATCTGGAAGCATTAGGTGTGCTGGTGTCCCATCGAGCTGGCATCAGCCCTGCTGCCTTACAACCTCAAATGGGCTCAATAGAGCTGCTTTGAAAGGTAGGTCTATTACCCGTAACAGATCGAAAAATTGCTAAGAAGAAAACTTTCTAAATCCTGGTTTTGAGTCCCAACTAGCTGATCTTGCGCTATCTTTCGAGTACTGCGAGTAAAGTCATTGGGTTGAGCGATTATTGCTTCAAATAGATTTCGTTTGAAATGGATTTGAAATAGAAAAGACGTTCTTCGCAAACTCTATCTTTGTAAGCACTCAACTTTCTTAATTTTTCTATCTATTGTGACTGAGCAGCTTCCTCAAGAGCCAACTGTAGAGTCTCTAACCCGTGTGCAAATCCTGGTAGCAATGGCGGTGACAGCTATCATTTTGTTGCTTGTCGCCCGACTGTGGCTACTATTTGACTCTGTTTCCCTGTTAGCGGTAAATCTATCCGTCAATGCCTTACTGATAGGATTGGGGATAGGATTGGGGATCACGACCGCTAGTGCGATTGTTTATCGCCTCTGGTCTAGCTATCAAAAGAGTGCCGATTATTATCTAGAATTGGTGCTTAAACCATTAATTTGGTTTGATTTGATCTGGCTGGGGTTGCTGCCCGGTTTAAGCGAGGAATTGCTGTTTCGTGGAGTGATGTTGCCTGCGATCGGGCTAAATCCTTTTGGGGTTTTTGTTTCTAGCGTTTGTTTTGGAGTGCTTCACTACAGCGGTTCACAGCAGTGGGCTTACGTCATTTGGGCGGCAGTTATTGGGGGCGTACTGGGGATCAGCGCTCTAGAAACAGGAAACTTGCTGGTTCCCATCGTGGCTCATATCACGACGAATTTGATTTCAAGCTGTATGTGGAAAGTGAAACACTAGGGCTGAGTATTAAGGTTGAGTATTTGGTTCTACCTGCTGCACACAACCGTCTCGGATCGCATCTTTCAAAATAGCTAGAAGTGTGCGATCGCGCCTTGTCAAATTGGCTGTGCCGCTTACTTGCTGAATGTAGGCATGGGTAGCGGGAGACAATTCTCCGGTCGCTAGGGCATTGCGTACACAAAATTCAAGGTTGGCATCGGGGCTGTTCCGCAAAGCGCTGCTGACATTCGCAAACATTTTTGTTCAGGTAGAGGTAAATGAAGATTCAGGATTTCGCCCATAAATTCCTGAATTCTTACCCTTCACATTCCCATCCGGACGATTTGCACAAATGCAACAAATTTTAGCGGTCGCCATTAACCTACAAAAAAGTCCGAGTCTGCCATGAAAGGACATGACAGACTCGGACTTGATCGAATTGTATTTGCTACGCGAGTGTATTTACTACGCGAGCCTATGCTGATACTGCTGCGGGTTCGGAAACTGCAACTGGGTAAACGCTTACCTTCTTGCGGTTCTTACCCCGACGCTCAAATGTGACGACTCCATCAATCAGAGCAAACAGCGTGTCGTCGTTGCCTCGACCTACGTTTGAACCCGGATGAACTTTAGTGCCACGTTGACGTACTAAGATGTTTCCTGCTCTGACAACCTGTCCGCCATAACGCTTGACTCCCAGGCGTTGAGCATTAGAGTCACGACCGTTACGGGTACTACCTGTTCCTTTCTTATGAGCCATAATCGTTCCTGCGATCGCTATCTACACGTATTTATCTAACTTAAGCTTAACTGGCGAACCAGTTTCCCGTAAGCAAATTAGAGACTAAAGGGCTATCAGGATTCTGAATCCTGTGCCTCTTCCTCTGCTGCATCTGCTTCAACTTCAGCGCTCTTAGAAGCAGTCTCTTTAGAAGAAGTTGCCTTTGGACTCTCACCTGCGATGACAGAACCATTCAAGCTGATGGAGTGAATCATCAAGCGGGTGAGTTCTTGACGATGTCCTTGCTTTCTGCGCGTTTTCTTCTTGGGACGCATCTTGTAAACGATGATTTTGCGATCCCGCAGATGACGTAGCACAGTTGCTTCTACCGTGGCACCCTCAACTAGAGGTTGACCTACCGAAGCATCTCCGTCCTGATCGATAAACAGAACTTGCTCGATTGTGACCTGCTCATCTTCGTCAACTGCAAGCCGCTCGACATCGTAAAAGCGACCCGGCTCAACCCGTAACTGTTTGCCGCCCGTCTCAATAATTGCGTAAGCCATAAAATTCGTCCTAATGGATGCCGTACAGGTAACTGGCTTATATCTCTCAGCTAAACACCAGTTTTAAGGCTTTGAAGAACCTGATCCGAGCAAGTAAACAACCAGTTAACCATAATGCCTAATTTAAAGGGATAGTGTCAAGCAAAGTTGGATGCATGTTGAATTGAGTCAAATTTCTTAGACTCGGAAAAGACACCCCCGACGAGTTCTAACTGCCCCCATGCCAAATCGTCTTGCTCAGGCACAGAGCCTCTACCTCCGCAAACACGCCGAAAATCCAATCAACTGGTGGTCTTGGGACGATGAAGCCCTGGAGACGGCAAAGCGAGAAAACAAACCGATCTTCTTGTCCATCGGCTACTCTAGCTGCCACTGGTGCACGGTGATGGAAGGCGAGGCGTTTTCGGATGAGGCGATCGCCGACTATATGAATGCCAACTTCCTGCCGATCAAGGTAGACCGGGAAGAGCGTCCCGACCTCGACAGCATCTACATGCAAGCGCTGCAAATGATGGTTGGGCAAGGCGGCTGGCCGTTGAATATATTTCTCACTCCCGGTGATCTAGTCCCTTTTTATGGAGGCACCTACTTTCCACTAGAGGCAAAGTACGGGCGGACTGGATTCCTTCAGGTGCTTCAAGCCATCCGCCGCTTTTATGACAGCGAAACAGAGAAAGTAGAGTCTGTCAAAGCAGAAATCCTGACGAATCTACAGAGTGCGGCGGTGCAGTCGGCGGCAGGTGAACTCGGAAAAGATTTGCTGCGGCTAGGGTTGGAGTACAGCGCTGGAATTCTTAGCTCTAGAGGTATGGGTAACAGCTTTCCAATGGTTCCCTATGCCGAAGCAGCTTTGCGGGGCGTGCGGTTTCATTTTGCTAACTCTAGATATGATGCAGCCACAGCCTGTCAGCAGCGTGGGCTAGACCTGGCCCTAGGTGGAATTTTTGATCACGTTGCGGGCGGATTTCATCGCTATACCGTTGACTCGACCTGGACAGTGCCCCATTTTGAAAAGATGCTCTACGACAATGGGCAGATTGTTGAGTATCTAGCAAACCTTTGGAGGGCTGGGTTTGAGGAACCCGCTTTTGAACGGGCGATCGCCCAAACCGTCGAATGGCTGAAGCGAGAAATGACTTCCCCTCAAGGCTATTTCTACGCCGCTCAGGATGCTGACAGCTTCGTCACTCCCTCTGATGTAGAACCAGAGGAAGGCACGTTTTACGTCTGGCACTACCAGGACCTATCAGAATTGCTCAGTGAAGCGGAACTGAATGAACTAGCAGAGCAATTTACCATCACTGCCGATGGCAACTTTGAAGGACAAAATGTATTGCAACGTCGCCAATCGGGACAATTCAGCGACACGACAGAGCTAATTCTGAAGAAGCTGTTTGCCGTCCGCTATGGCGCACTGCCGGAAACCGTAATTACCTTCCCGCCTGCTCAAAACAACCAGGAAGCCAAATCCCAAAACTGGGCAGGACGCATTCCCTCGGTGACCGATACCAAAATGATCGTCGCTTGGAACAGCCTGATGATTTCAGGACTGGCAAGAGCCGCTGCGGTGCTGCAAAAGCCGGATTACTTGAAATTGGCGAGTCAGGCAGCCGATTTTATTCTGAATCATCAGCGGGTGGGCGATCGCTTCCAGCGGCTCAACTACAACGGCAAACCAGCAGTCTTAGCTCAGTCCGAAGACTACGCCCTATTCATCAAAGCTCTACTCGACCTTGATCAAGCCACCCAAGCCCTTCCTAACCCGCAATCCTCCTACCTCACTCACGCCGTCAAACTCCAAACAGAATTTGACGACTTCCTCTGGAGCGTTGAACTAGGAGGGTATTACAACACGGATGCTAGCAGTGATTTAGTTGTGCGAGAACGCAGTTTTGACGATAACGCTACCCCGTCTGCTAATGGAGTGGCGATCGCCAACCTGGTACGACTTGCCCTGCGAACCGAAGACTTGCAGTATCTCGATCGAGCCGAACAGGCACTTCAAGCATTTGGCGGCATCATGAGCCGTTCGCCCCAGGCTTGTCCGACCCTGTTCACAGCGCTTGACTGGTATCGCAACTACACTTTGGTTCGTACTACTGATGAGCAAATTGAGGCGCTGATCAGGCAGTACAGCCCTACGGTGGTTTACATGTTGGAAACCAATTTGCCTCAACAGGCAGTAGGACTGGTGTGTCAGGGCTTGAGCTGCAAGGAACCAGCTCTGAGTGAAGCACAATTACAGCAGCAGATCGCGCAAAGCCAAGTGCGAGAAGGATAGTTAGTGTTTCCTGAGCCTTACGGATTTCTCGTTCCTAATCTCTGACTTGGTAACAGTGGAGAGTCCCCCTGTAGGGGCTTAGCATTCGGCAGATAAACCCCGGAACAGTCTCGGAGACTTTGCCCGAATGCTAAGCCCCTACGCTGGCTGGGCAACAGATTAGGTGTCTTTAGGTCTGCTCTAAGTCTTGACTTTAGGTAGCGATCGCCAAACCCTCTTCTAATTAACGTGAGTTCGGGATAAGGAGGGGTGGAACAGATAGAGTTGAAAGTACCTACTCCTCAACCAATCTAACCACCCCCTGCTTAGTTTAGAATCCCTGTTTTGTCATGTCGATGATTTTTGCCAGTGGTTTGAACGCCAGTGGCAGCAGCAACTTTTAGGAGAGGGACGACAAAAACGCCGACGCTCTGGCAGCCTCTGCTTAAG
>JACJOC010000090.1 GCA_014695345.1 Cyanobacteria bacterium FACHB-471 | reverse complement strand
CGGGGGAGTGCCCCTAAGGGGCACTCCCCCGGCTTTTATATTGGGTTACATACGTAGTTCCTGTTAGACTCTGACAGCCCAAGTCCTTGCATGAATGACTCCTCTGCACCTGCGCCAGCAATTTTACAGCCCGCTTCAGACAACCCCAATCTACAGGTTCGGTTTAAGAGTGAGGGGGGGCGCTTGTTGCTTCTTCTGCCGCCAGAGGCAGAGGTAAGCGCCAACCACAGCAGCGCCAGCAAAAGCAATGCTAGTCAAGAGGGTGCTAATTCTGATAGCGCTGCTGGCAACAGCCCATCGGGGAACGGCGCTAACACAAGTAACTGGAATGACCTTTGGCAACAGCTAAAACAGCGGCTCAATGCCGGAGAGCGGTTTTGGCAACCCGAAACAGCGGTGCATCTAGTTGCCCGCGATCGCCTTTTAGATGTGCGCCAATTGCAGGCGATCGCTGATGCCCTAGCCGATGCCCAGCTTCAGCTCAAGCGAGTCTACACCAGCCGCCGTCAAACTGCTGTCGCTGCCGCCACTACAGGCTATTCTGTTGAGCAACATTCGCCCGTCGCTCACCTAAATCAGCCCTCTGCTGAGTCCGGGCAAGCTCTAGCTGACCCACTTTATGTGCAAACCGTAGTTCGATCTGGTGTCGAAATCCGTCATCCCGGTACAATTGTTGTTTTGGGAGATGTGAATCCCGGTGGTTCCGTAATTGCAGATGGCGACGTGCTGGTTTGGGGCTGTCTACGAGGGCTAGCCCAAGCTGGAGCCGCCGGAAACGGACAATGCCTGATCATGGCCCTGCGAATGGAGCCGACCCAGATTCGGATTGCCGAATTTGTTGCCCGTGCTCCCGAAATGCCCCCCGACCAATTTCATCCCGAAATTGCTTACGTGTCCTCAGAAGGCATTCGCATCGCCAGAGCCGCCGAGTTTTCCAGAATACGTCTCTCGTAATCTGGTTTATGAACTGTAACAGCCAATCTAGTCAGCGCAGGCGTGCGGATCGCATTTTCAATTCCTAATCCCCTACCCCCATCGTCCATTTATCAACCCCAGCAATTCAATGAGTCGCATTATCGTTATTACGTCTGGCAAAGGTGGGGTGGGAAAAACCACCTGCACCGCCAATCTGGGCATGGCTCTGGCTCAGCGCGGTCATAAAGTTGCTGTTGTCGATGCCGACTTTGGCTTGAGAAACTTAGACCTGCTCTTGGGGCTAGAAAACCGCATCGTCTACACCGCTGTGGAAGTTATAGCAGGCGAATGTCGGCTCGATCAGGCCTTGGTCAAGGACAAACGCCAACCCAACTTAGCCCTACTGCCAGCCGCTCAAAATCGCACCAAAGATGCGGTTAACCCCGACCAGATGAAGCAACTGGTCACTTCGTTGACCGCCACCTACAAATACATCCTGGTAGACAGCCCTGCTGGAATTGAGATGGGCTTTCAGAATGCGACGGCTGCAGCCAAAGAGGCGATCATTGTGACTACGCCCGAAATTGCTGCGGTGCGTGATGCCGACCGGGTGATAGGCTTGCTTGAAGCAAACGACATCAAAAAAGTCCACTTAATTGTTAATCGTCTTAGACCCGCAATGGTGCAAGAAGACATGATGATGTCGGTCAAAGACGTGCAGGAAATTTTGGCAGTGCCGCTGCTGGGTGTAATCCCAGACGACGAGCGAGTGATCGTTTCAACCAACCGAGGCGAACCGCTGGTGCTGTCACAAAACATTTCAATGGCGGGGCTAGCTTTTAGCAATATTGCGCGACGGCTGGAGGGCGAGAAGGTGCCTTTCCTCGATCTGATGGCTGCTCATGACGATCTGTTTAGTCGCATTCGGCGGCTGTTTCGCAACTCGTCCCGCAACTAATGTCACTCTCAGCTTTAATTCGGTTTCTTATCCAGCCTTGATTGACTTTCTCCCCCAAGCTCCATGATCAGCGAACTTCTCGAACGACTTTTCCCGCGTCAACAACCCAGTTCTAGCCGTGAAGAGGTCAAGCGTCGGCTACAAATTGTGTTGGCTCACGATCGGGCTGATTTACCCGCTGAAACGCTGGAAAAGATGCGCCAAGAAATCTTGGAAGTCGTTTCACGATACGTGGAAATTGACCCAGAGGAGTCAGAATTTTCGCTAGAGAACGACCAGCGAGCAACTGCCTTAATCGCAAATTTGCCGATTCGCCGAGTGAGAGCAGAGCCGCAAGTGGAGGTCAATCCATAACGCAGTTGAGTTCGCTTGGATAGGGGTTTGGGTAGGGGTGCAGCATTCGGCAGCTATTCTAAAAAACTTAGAACTAATTCTTCGCCCGAATGCTACGCCCGCTCAGAGCTTGCATTGCTTTGTGTTACCAACCAAGACAAGTTGGATAATAGCGGCTGCAAAACTCAATATCATCCATGTTTCTAGCGTCTGTTGGGTTTCACGATGTTCCACCCAACCTACAGCTACAAGCTGATTGACAAACTATCGAGCCGATCGCTCTGTCTCACGCTGTGCTCTGTCCAGAGACTGAACATTGCTCGGCTGATCTCCGTCATAGATCGCCCCCTTTTGGCGCACGTTCAGGTCAAAGGTTTCACGAACGTTCTCACCTAGCTCTCTCAGATTTCCTAGCCCCGTGTCGCCAATGGGATGCTCAGGGCTGTCACCCAAGTCCTCAGCCTTATCCTGAATCCGCTGAATTGTCTTTTTAGACACTGCGGAGGGATTGGAAGGCGTGGGGGATTTAGTTTGAAATTCGCTGGTGACGGCTAGTGCCTGAGACGACACGCTCGTGCTAAACGCAGGAATACCTAAGAGTGCAGTAGTAGCTAGAAAAATTGCGAGGACTTGGCGAAGCCCCACTGTAAAAAGACGACCAATTACCTGTTTCATTTCAAATCTCCTTTAGTTTTTAGCGACCCAAACCTAGAGGTTGGGTTCATAAAGCTTCATAACGTTAACTGAGGAACTGTTCCCGGCTCGTCTTTCTTAAGTGGGAAGTCCACTGGTCAGTTAGGTAGGTTTTGTTCTCGTTTTTACAGTTGAAAATTGCCAATCTAAAATTCAAAGTAGGTGAAATGCTAGGAGATTACTGTTAATGACTTTCATGCCTCCCGCTTATTCGATTTTTTTATTGATGGGTCTAGGAATTATTTGGGTTGGACTGAAGACAGGGGAGGAAATTATTCGAATTGCAGCGGCGATCGCAGGGGCAATTTTGTTGGTTTGGGGGTTTGCCCTTACGCCCCTGTCTCTGCAGCTGTTCGTCGAAATAATTTCAGTCATGGCAGTGTTTTCGGTTTGCGTTCGCTGTCTGAAGGCATAACCCTATTTCTTCGGCTTTACCGTTATCTTTGCAGCTTATTTTGCAACATGAACTGAAACGGGAATTGTATGATTGCTCCACGAACGCAAGAAGGAATAGCCTCTTGCGTCAAGAAAAACGGTGTGAGAGCAACCCTGACTTTACTCGGCTAGAAACGGTGGAAACCCGCCGTCAGTCTGGACGTGATAGAGTCATGTCAATCCTGGAAAAGTCGCTATCTCAGAGCAATTCTGGCAAGCTTTGTGGAACTAAAAACCAATAACGACCAGAGGTGCATCGGAGAACTTGCAACTTCCACTCATCAGAAGATCTACCGTCGGGAGGAAGCCGCAAATGAAATTGGGTCTGCTCAAAGTTTTTACGTCATTTCGTCCAACTGAACCATCTGACCTAGACAGCAAAGCAGCAAAGCTGCTACCAAACCCTAATCACAGTTACTTGGGCGGACAGGCAATTGTCACACAAACCATTCAACCGCTGAAGGCGGGACGGGTTCAGTTTCAAGGGTCGTGGTGGCCTGCCTGGTGTGAGCAGAGAATTACGATTGATCCGGGGGAAGTGGTAGATGTTGCTGGAATTCATCGCAATATTACGCTGCTGGTTGAGCCAGCGCTGTTGCTCAAAGCTTCTGCTTCTGGCTTGACGCGGATTAACCAGGCGGTTGCCCAAAAGGGTTGGTGGGCTGGCGATCGCCGCCCTATCGAAGCGGCTAGTAAAGTCTTGATCCCCGATACCTTAACGATTGGGATGCCCAGCCAGCAGGCTGGCGGAATCTCAGCCGAAACCTGGGATCGTTTCCTCCAGGCAAAGCCCATTAACGTCAATACCTTCAAAGCCTATTGTGAGGTGCTAGAGCTGGACTGGAAGGAAATTGTCGGACGCAGTACTCCGCAACCTGCCAGCTCAGCCCTGATGTCTACGCTGAATGCACCGATCAGCCTACCAGGACAACCTCCGATTCGTCCTGAACCGTCGCTCCCTGACACCAATGTGGTGTTTGTCGGGCGGACAGGGGCGATCGCCGATCTCGACAACCTGGTCAACGCTGGCGCAAAAGTCATTGTGGTTCAGGGTAGCGGCGGTCTGGGTAAAACCACCCTGGCGCGGCAATACTTTAACCAAAAAAACTTGGGGCAAAGCTTAGAGTGCTGGATGGCCAAAGAAACCCGCAACCTCACGTCTGCTCAAAGCATCGTCCAGGAGTGGCTGCGGCGCAACTTTAACGAGGAGCCCGGACGCGAATTTGGTGTATCGCTAGAACGGCTCAGGCGCAAATTAAAGACCCAAAAAGTCTGCATTCTAATTGACAACCTGGAACCTGCACTAGACAAGAACGGAAAGTTTGTCGAACCACATCGAGACTATGCTGAACTGCTGCGAGTTCTAGCTGACCCAGAAGTAAATTCTGTCACGCTGATTACTAGCCGTGAGCCTGTGCATGAGGCAAGTGTCAGTGTGCATCCCTACGTCCTAGCAGGTTTAGAAGAAGAAGCTTGGGGACAGTTCTTCAGCCAAAATCAAATTAACGTCAACTTTCCAGTTCTAAAAGATATTCATGCAGCCTATCGCGGTAATGCTAAGGCAATGACTATTTTGAGCAGCATAATCCAGATGGATTATGCAGGCAATCTGGAAGCATACTGGCGAGAAAATAGCTCTGACTTGTTAGTTGAAGTTGAGCTTGAGAACTTAGTTGCAAGCCATTTTAGCCGCTTACAACGGCTTTATCCTGAAGCCTATCGGTTGCTTTATCGGTTAGGCTGCTATCGCTATCAAAGAATTGCCAGAATGCCCATTGAGGCAGTCGCTTGTTTGCTTTGGGATGTGCCACCAGAGCAACACAAGCGAGTGATCCGTTTTCTGCGCGATCTGTTCTTAATTGAACTGATTGATGGCGAATATCGGCTGCATCCAACCATTCAGACAAAGGCGCTAGAAATCTTAAAGGCAAGCGGTGAATGGGAAATCGCCAACTTAGAGGCAGCGGAGTTTTGGACGCACAGTGTCAAGGCAATTAGCACACCCGATGATGCGTTTCGGGCGCTGGAAGCCTACTATCATTATCTTCAAACAGACCGAGTTGAGCTAGCCGCAGATGTGATTCTCTACGCTAGAGATAACCGCTGGGGTAAGAATGAGCCGCTGGGCGTTTCGTTCTACAGGCTGGGTTTGCTGCAACAGATGGTTACGACCATCACTCGAATTATCGATCGCGTTAAACCTGGCTATTCGCTCAGTAAGCTGCACAATATCTTGGGTGATTTGTATTGGATAGCAGGCGATATTCATCGGGCAATTCGCTATCATCAGGAGTCTCGTCGAGTGGCGATCGCCCTCAAAATCAAAGAGCTTGAAATCGTTTCTCTTTACAACATTGGCCTATGCCAAATTGACCTGTGGGAAGTTGAGGAAGCTACCAGATACTTCAAGGCAGTAATTTCTCTCGCCGAAGGAACCGATTTTCACAGATATGCCGTCACCGCTTCTGCTTGTTTGGCATTTTTAATGTCTTGCTCAGGGCGCAATCAGATTGCGATTGGTTTCGCGAAAAAGGTTTACACCGATTATTCAGCGATTCGCTCAAGCCGAGGCAAAGGCTACAGCCTAATTTTCTTAGGTCAAACCTATCAGAATCTAGGAGAGCTTGAAAAAGCACACAAAATGTACAGCTTAGCTAAAAACTATGCTGAGGAAAGCCATTACACGCAGGTCAAAGCAAATGCACTCAAAGGGTTAGGAGAACTGTGTTTGATCAAAAATGACTTTAAGGGGGCGATCGCCCATCTTTTGTCCGCCAAAAAGCTGTTGATTGAGATTGAAGCTAAAGCTGATTTAGCCGAAGTTCACTATCAGCTTGGGTTAACCTGCCAAGCTATGGGATCAGTTGCCGAAAGCGAAGCGAACTTCCGAGCGGCAACTCAGCTTTTCCATAAGATTCCTGCGCCTAAGCAGGTTGAAAAAGTACAGAGAGCCGCAAGACCCATAGCAGCAAGTTAAACAATGCAGTTTGGGGCGTATCATTACGACACGCCCCTACATCACAATCACGCCAGAAATCTACTACTTCCGCAACTGCACAAGTTTAAGCGGATGGTTCATCACTATCGGTTGGTGCAGGCGTAGAGGTGGGTTCGGGAAGATCGCAGCTTGTTAGCTTTTGCTGATCTTCCTGCCCACTCAATAAGCCGAAATGGATAACGTGATGTGAACTCAGAGTGGGGGTTGTTGAAGAGAGCGTGGCGATCGCCCCAAATGCTATCAGAACTCCAGATTTCATCTAAGAACTTCCTCCTATCACTTTTAGCTCTTATCACTTAGAGTGCTACGCTTCTACACCCCAGGACCCGTCTCTACAGGCAAGTCAGGATGGGAAGAATATTCTGTCCAGGAACCTTCATAGACTCTCACGTTGGGGTAATTCAGTAGATGCTTTAGCACGTTGTACTGCAACGTTGCTTCACGCCCTGTGCTGCAAGAAACAATAATGTTGTCTTCGGGTGAAACGCCGCGATCGCTCAGGATCTGCCGAATCTCATCTAGTGGTTTAAGCTGATGGAAATTTGGCTCTCCTACCGTAAACGTGGGCCAGGGAATGTTCTTTGCACCGGGAATGTGTCCGTTACGAATCCACAGATCCCGCTCTCCTGAAAACAGTTCTAGTGGACGCGGATCGATAAAAGTGACTCCTGGCTGACCAATCAGTCCACGTACCTGATCGAGCGTTACTCTGACTGAGTCATCATCACGGACTGTAAAAGTACCAGGAGTATATTGGGGAAACTCTTTGATAACAGGAAGTTGAGCCGACACATAGCCAGCATAGCCGCCATCCAAAATCGCCACATCGGGATGTCCGGTGCGCTCTAACAGATAAGCAACCATTGTTGCTCCCAGCACATCTCGACCATCCGAGTAAACCAAAACTTTGCTCTCATCTGTGACTCCTGCCAGCCTGAATGTTTCTTCAAGCTTGTCAGGCTGCCAATATTGAACCGGAAGCTGTCCGTTGGGGCCACGAAATGTGTTGTCTGCAATGTGAACCGCGTTAGGCACATGACCTGCAAAATATTCCAACGGGTTAAGCCGCACGTCCAAAATACGCAGATTTGAATCGCTGCCATGTTCCGCCACCCAAGCAGGCTGGACAAATTGCACGCTGGCAGACGGGTTTGCTGATGAAGCAAACGGCAACAGTGGAATCACTACTGTAAATGCCAACAAAGATGCAAAGAAGGCAACCCCTCTCGTTATCCAAGTCGTCTTAGTGAACTTCCTCCATAACCTCATGATCATATTGAGTCTCCTCAAAGAATGGTGCAGTTAACCATTGAGTTGCTAAACGGTTCCCTTCTCCATCCCTCTACTTCTGACAAAGCTGTGCCTTGTAATCAAAGCTGTGTCCAGCTGAATCTTCAGTGGATGAATGAAGAAAATACGGTAACTCAGTCAACAAACCGTATTTAACATTCAAAATCATCTCATACCCCCGAAAACCACGCAAGATAAATCCCGCCAAACGTTCTCCTGGGGTTTATTTGCTTGAAATTAACTAGTTCTTAACCTAAACTTAACCTCTAAATCACCTTTAAGTACAGCGAGTTACCGGATTTATGTCCGGCTTGAGTCATGACCTCAATGTTTTTTAGCCCTAATGACTGGCAGAGTGTAACTGCAAGACTGTCTTTGGCTCTCGTGGTTGGCTTTGCGATTGGCATCAATCGTCAACGCACGGGTAGACCTGCTGGATTGAGAACTTTTATGATTGTGAGTCTTGGTTCTGCTTTGTTTGTAATGCTGCCTTTGCAGAATGAGATTGCTGATCAGCTTGCTGATGCTACGGCATCTAGCGAGGTCGCTCGTTCTACGGCACTCAATGCAATGGCCCGCGTTGCTCAAGGCGTTGCAACGGGAGTAGGCTTTTTGGGCGGTGGCGTGATTTTGCAGCAGCGCCATCCCAGTTTGGACAGGACAGAGGTTAAAGGATTAACGACTGCCGCTGCGATTTGGCTAGCTGGTGGGCTGGGCGCAGCGGCAGGGTGTGGGCTATGGCAGTTAAGCGTCATCGGAACGTTGATGACGCTATTTGTTTTGGGTGGCGTTAAGAAGTTGAAGCAGTTTGAATGGCGGAACTGGCTTGAGTAAGGCTGGCTATCGAATGTCTCGCTTTAAGCTGCTGGACCTCAAGCTGCTGAACAAGGTCAAGCCAAATCTGTGCAAACGAATGAGCACCAAACTGATGGCAAGCAGTAGAACGATTCCCAGGAGTGGCAGGTAGGCTCGTCCGCCACTCCAACGAGACTTTAGCAATTTGATATGGCTCTGCTTAGTAATTTGGGTTTGAAGGGTGACTCGATCGCTTGAACTGTGAAGCGAGGTGGCGATCGCCATACGATTTCTCTCCTGGTTAAATTCAACGTAAAAGACTGGATAGAATCTACGGTAAACCACTAGATTTATAGTAGATTTGACGAAGTATGACATACCCTGTATGAAAAAACAAGCTCAAGCATTGCCGTAACACCGTTTCAACAAAAAGGCTACAGATGAAAGGGTACCCAGTGGGACGGAGTGCCCTTTCACCTGCGTCCTTACTCCTTTCCCGCTAAATAGAGCAGGGATGCACTCCCGCGTTGCGGAGTGCATCCCTGCTCTATGAGTACCTAATCTTTGATTGGAAAGAGAGCAAATCAGTTTCTTATGAGGCTAACTGCTCCATCTCACGGGAGTTATCAATTCCAGCGTAGGTTTGTTGCAGAATGTGAGCCGCTTGGGTAATAGGTTGATAGCGGGGTGGATTTTCTGGTGAAACAAATTCGGGCAGGGGTTGCAACACCTGGTCTACATCAGCAGCGTGAAACACGATGAGTGAGTACCGCTCCCAGGTTGTCAGCGGTACACGATGGTGAGTTGCCCTCAGCACACCATTGGTTAAAAACTCCAGTGCGTCATCTAGAATCACGCTAAATGCATCTGGAATCACGGGTACATCAACCCACTCTCCAGCGCGGCTCAACAACTGCAACCCTGGAGCATTTTGATTCATGATAGTGAGCATCTCAAAGTCAGAGTGTGAACTAATGCCAACCTTAACGCCTTCAGGAGAACTACTTTCTTCTGGTTGTCTGTCCTGATCATCGGCACCCGGATAGTGCAATAGTCTCATCTTGGAACCTGCACGACGAGTACTCATTTGTCTGAAGGTGTTGCGCTCCAATCCCAGCATTTCAGCGAACGCTTCTAAGAGTGCGCTACCCATGCGATTGATTTCGGCGTAATAAGTATCAATGTCTTCCTGAAAACCTATTAAGTCAGGATATACATTTGGCTCCAATAAAGGAGATTCCATGTAATCTGGATCGTCAGGTGGTAAGTGTAAACCTAAGTCAAAGGACTGTACATGAGAGATGGTGCCCGGTTCGTAGGCGGGTTCTTCATGTAGAGGTACCCATCCCCGAGTAATCACTTTTTCTAGACTGTAATAGGGTCGTTTGTCCGCATCGCTGAGGCTATGAAAGGCAGCTGACTGGCGGTAAACGCGACTAATTAGGTCTTGAGAACAGGCTCCTTGTGCACCAAAAAAGCCAACGGTTAAACAAGCGTGTTTGATCTGGTCAATGCAGTGCTGCCGAGATGACTGATCTTCTGTAAACAGAGGGGCAATATCAATAATTGGAAAACTGGTGTTTTCAGAAGTGATATGGGTTGAATGTGCATCTGTGGAAGGAGAATTGGCGACGGATTCAACGACCCTTTCTGATGTCATATCCAACCTCTAGGTTTTGCTTGATTTGATTTCTATTCAAGCTCAGAAATGCAGAATTAGTAAAGAGGAACACTAGAACTCAGGTATGAATGATAACGTGCCGGAGCCGCGCTATCATTCATACCTTAAAAGGTGACTCAAAAAGGTGATCTTAGAGAGGCATCAACAACTCACCAACTGTATTCACTGGTGGGCAGGTTGAGGCGATGTTCTAGCAGGAAGCGAGCTTCAGCAGCGCGATCGCCCTCCCCATAATCCTCCACAATCTGCTCCAAGTATTGGGGTTGACCACTCATGACGTAGCGAGAAAACAGTAAATCGTCAATGTAAGGGCTGCTAGAAAACTCACTTTGCAGTGTGGCAATTGTATTATCCAAATAGCTCAGGTAATCCTGCTCGATTTGCTCGTAATTTTTCTGCCGCTGCTCATAGTCTGCTTCTGGATCAGAGGCTGGAGTGAAGTTTAGGGCAGGGCGATCGCCATTCATTCCTGCTACGGGATGAATTCGAAGTGTTTCACTAAAGGGGTGATTTTCCCATTGCCACAGGAGCGTTGAGGCAGCCATGTAGAGCGTTTCTTCACGCAGCTCAGCTGGGGTTGAGGGGTCGTCCAATAAATTCTGGTAGAGCGAGAGGGCGATCGCATTTTGGCTTGCCTGCTGATAGCTATCTTGCACTGCATCCGCCTGCCGCAAGTTGAGATTGCAAACCCAAAACTTTTCACAGTACTCATTTCCCCAGCTTCCTGTCGGCAAATAACCCGTGCGCCACTGATCCCACATTGCCAGGTAGCCATTCTTCCAACCGCCTGCCCCTGCCCAGTTTGAAGCAAGCTGATAGCGAGATTCGGGGGTGTTTTCTGCCTGCAATTGCTGAAGCTGTTGCCAGCGCTGACGCTGTTCGGTCAACATGTCCTGCATTTCAATCTGAATCTCAACCTGACGGTTGTAGCTGCTAAACCAGGAGTCGTTGCGATAGTAGCTACTGAGAATTGCAGCAGGCATTTCGGTTAAGTCGAGCCCTTCGGAGAGTTCTAGTGCTGCGGTATAGCTGTGCTCTCTCGCCTGCCGGACTGCCAAAGCATAGCTGAATAGGGGGGCGATCGCTTTATCCTGATACTGTTCGTAGAGCGTTTCAACTTGCTGAGTCGTCAGCCCAATGTCTAACAGTGTTCGCACATGGGGAAATGCTACATAGGAAGCATCCCCGTCACCAGGCGTTTCGGTCATCATTTGCACCCAGTAGCGCATTGCGGCGACAGGGTCGTTCTGGTCTTCTAAGGCGCGTGCCAAGAAGTAGGTTGCGTCATCAGCACCGGGATGGTCAGGATAGCGGCTAAGCCAGTCTTGCCAGTCCTGCATTCGCTCTTGGGATGTTTTGTTGGCGATGCGATCGCGAATTTCCTGACTGCGGGGCGCACTGCCAAAGTAGGAATATCCCGTGAGGTCACCATATTCTCGACTGGCACGAATAAACTTGGAGTCGGGATATTGTTCGGCAATGCCAACCAGCAAGAAGTAAGCGTGAGAGCTTTTTGCCAGATCGCCGTCATAAAATGGGTCGTACTGCACGATATAAGTGAGCGGCTGAAGCTGACTCAGATCGCCATTGATGATTTCCTGTAATGCCGCTTCGCCTTCGGGGTCGCCGTGCCGGTTGAGTTCTGCGATCGCCCACATGCGGTTCTCCAATTCCACATTAGCCGCCAAGTTTTTCAGCAGTGCTGTGCCTACAGGCGAAAGCTCACCCGCTTTGACCGGACCCAAACGCTCTACCAAAATGTATTCCTGCGTATTAGGGGGAAGGCTGCGGTAATAGGCGATCGCCTCCTGCACTTGTGCTTCACTAGGCTGGGGCAATTCTGCCAACTGATCCCACTGGGGAATCTCAGGTGCAGGCTCCTCCTCAGGTGGATTTGCCTCTGGGTGAACAGCTTCATAGCCCAACATGGCTTCCAGAAATGCCAGATTAAATTGACCGTAATTATTGCCAGCGTTGGTAGGCTCTAGGTTGGCTCTAGCAAGTTCAATCAGGCGATCGCGCGTCTGGGGATCATCCAAACCAAAATCTCGCTTCCACTGATCATAATCGTAGGAGGGGGTATAGCTAGCTTGATTAAGCAAAGTAGCCGGATCTTGAGTCAGCAAGTAGAAGTTTGTGCCAGACTGCCCCTGCTCTATTTGACGCTCTAGCCATAGTGTGGAATAAGGTGCACCCAAGCTGCGAATGCCAGCCATCCCATAAGCTTGACGGGTTGGGTCAGCCGACTGCACGTAATAGCTCAACAGCGGAAATGTTTTTGTGCCAAACCGTTTCCAAATGGGGTCTTGAACCTGTCCGTCGCCCCACTTGATGATCATGATGTCTTGCTGCACTGCCTGGGCGATCGCTCTCCAGGTTAGGTCAAAGCGCAGGCGATCGCGGATTTCTTCATCAATTTCCAGGTCAACCAATTCTTCAGGGCTGAGCTGTTCCGCCTGCTCAGATGCTTCCTGCGGCGACGGCAGGGTGCGAGGCAGCTCTCCTTGCAGCGGCAAGTCGGCAGACAGCAATAGCAACGTCGTCAGCGCCATGAAAACCTGACCCTTGCTTCCTATCTGCGAAACGCTGTACTTAAAATTTCCTTGAAAAAACCTGCTGAGTCGCTTTGCCATCCCCGTCACACCACGATCCCATCTGAAAGTTGAAGCGTTGTTAGATGCCGTTTAACCTGAGCAGCCTTGCAGGTTGGGTTGAGGCACAAAACTCAACAGCCAAGCTGGCGACAATCCCATTTATCAAAGCCACTCACCAAACAGCTACTTCTGTAAATACGCACAATTCTCAGCAAATCCCGAAAAAAATATCAGCCCCACCTGATTACCCATCGGGATTTCAAGTAGAGCTGGAGACGCAGTTAGGAGGTATCTTGACATTTAAGGTATCCTTAGAAACTGCTTTGCCTTCTACTCTTAACAAGTTCTTAAGCTTACTTTTGCTCAATAGATTTCTTGCATGGATCATTATTTGAAGCATGAATGGTGGCATCACCCTTCACGCAGGAATCTAATCACTAAAGATGTTGTGAAAGCTTCGAGGTTGGCGAATTAAGTCACGGATAATCTGAACTTGACCTTCAGTAGGTCTGGCGTTGGGATGAGCTTGTTTGACGCAGTTGATCGCTTCCCAGAGTTCCATGTCGTGGTGTAAGCAGAGATAGGCAATGCAGGCAGTGGGCGATCGCTCCATCCCTGCCAGGCAGTGAACGTAGATTGGCTGCTGGCTCTGGATGTGGGTGTGAATCAGTTCTACGACCTGCTCAAGCTGATTGGGTTGAAGCCCCAAAATGTAGTGGCTGTCCGGCAAAATGAACCGCAAACAGCGAAACTTTTGCACAACATCTTCAGGTAAAGTGCCTTCAGATTGGGCGCACAGGGAAAGCACCACCTTAATTTTTTCTCGCGCCAAAATCGCGCCGTCTCCCATCTGGGGCAGACCGCCGACCGCCAGTTTCCCAGGAATAATCCAGCTTAGGTGGTGACGATGAGAATCGTGCTGCAGCTCCCCGGTGTCGTGAGGCGTAGTAGAGTCGGTCGGTGGTAGGTTGGCTTCCCTAGAGTTGGTTTGCCCAAATAATTTTCTAAACTGTCGCAAGGACTTGCACTCCCTTACGAAAATAGGTAGTCAGGACATGAATCGTGAATAGGCTAAAGCGAAGAGAGCGATCGCCACTTTTACTCATCCCAAGGTCAAAGACTTTAATCCGGATAAAAACAGAAATTGAGTCGTTCTTGTTACTCCTTCTAGTCCTATTCCTTTTAGTTCTTTTGGACACCTCTTCCCCGTGGTTTTCGGGCTTTTCCCACCTACGGGAGATGATAAATCCCCTAGTGATCAGAGATTCTGTGGGAACTGGCTAAATTCATTTGCCATCACAGCAGCGCGATTGGGGGCAGCATGTGATTCTTTTGCTTAGAAAAAATGTCTGAGCAAAAGTGATTCACAGGGGGCATCTCAACGGTTGTACTGTTAGTTCCCTTGAGGCGATTCGGTGCTGCTGTCGAGTTCGGAAATATAGCGTTTTGCGTTCACGCGAGTTCTTGATGTGCGTGAGTTCCACCTATCGAAGAGGCTAAGGTTGTGATTAGAGCTACAGTGAGTGCGATAAATATATGGAGTGGTCAGTTTTGGCTGGCGCAAGTTCCAGAGGTAGAAAATCCTGAACAGGCATCAGCCTTGTTTGAAGGGGCAGACTGGGGTACTCAATTCTTGATTGCTTTAATCTCAGGTCTTGTCCTGGCGTTTGCCATTCAGCTTGTGTTGACTAACTTGTCAGTCGCAGTTGGAATCTCCTACCTGGGCAAGTATACCGATCCCGATGCTAGTCATAGCAATCGTAGCAGTAGCAGCAGTGATGATGATTCGAGCGGCGGTATCGGTTCGACGATTCGCAAAATTAGCCTGGGTGTAGGAGTATGGACGCTGATTACAGTTACTATTGCTCTGCTGATATCCTGCTTCCTGGCTGTAAAGCTGAGTTTGCTAGTGAGTCCGGTATTAGGAGCAATCACTGGATTGGTGATTTGGGGAACTTACTTCTCATTGCTCGTTGGGATTAGCTCTACCACTGCTGGCTCTTTAGTTGGGACAGTTGTGAATGCTGCGACCTCTGGTTTCCAAGCAATTTTAGGAACTGCGGCAGCGGCAATCGGTGGCTCTGCGGTCAACCGTCAGGTCGTGTCAACGGCTGAAGCGGCTGCTTCGGCGGTGCGACGAGAGTTCGGTGCGGCGGTCGATCCGGTTAGCATTCGCGAAACGGTTGAGGATTATTTGGATACGTTGCGTCCGACTGAGCTGAATATGTCGGAGATCCGCAGTGAGTTTGAGCGGATGTTGAATGATCCGGAACTGCGGGCTGTAGCAGGTAGCGATCGCCTTCAAAATGTCGATCGTCAAACCTTTGTTGACCTGGTCAGCAGCCGTACTGACTTATCTAAGCGGGAAGTTAATCGAATCGCCGATCAGCTAGAGCGCACCTGGAAGCAAACTCTAGGACAGCGAGCACAAGGCGATCGCATGGCAGAGTTACTTGACTACCTGCGCTCAACCCAACAAGGGCAGCTCAACACAGAAGAATTTAACCGCAAAATTGACCAGCTAATCGACGAAATTCGTCAGTCTAGAGATACATACTCTCAGCAAGGCGCTGGTGGTTATCAGAGCGGACCGGGTGGACAAAGCGGGCAGAGTGGACAGAGCGGAATTGCTGCCTCTGTGCAGTCCCTACAAACTAGCCTGATGCCTCTGATGGGCATGATTATGGGACGGGCGGACATCTCCGATCTCAACCTTGAAAAAGTGATGGATCGGTTGAAGTCTGTTCAAGGTACGGCTCAAAGCGTTTTTGGTGAACAGGCAAGCAAGCTGGGCAGTCAGTTTGGGGTTGAAACCTCGGTTACGCCTTACAACACCATTCGTGCAGACATCGAAAACTATCTGCTCAACACCTACGCTTGGCAGATGAGTTCTGAGGCGATCGCCCGTGACTTCCGCAACGTCCTCTACGACCCCGCAGCCGACCCCGCAGCCGTGCGCCGTCAGCTAGAGCAGATTAACCGCTCTGATTTCATAGACATCCTTGCCTCACGCGGACTGTTGACTCAGTCCCAACTTCAGCGAATCGCCGATCAGCTGGAAATGGTTCGTCGGGAAGTGTTGGTGACCGCACGAGGTGCAGAAGAGCGGGAAGCAGCCCTGTCTTTGCGTCAGCGGATTGAAACCTACTTGTCTTTCACACCTAAAACGCAACTGCTCAGCCCCAATGACAACCAGCGGGCAGTTAAAGCGTTGCTCGAAGATTCCGAGGCAGACTATGAAACCCTGAGTGGTCGTCTCGCGCCTTACACCCGCTCTGAGTTGGGACTTCTGCTCGAATCTCGGCAAGACATTCTGCCAGAGGAAAGAGGCCCAATTCTAGACCAGCTAGAGAAGACCCGCGATCAGGTTCTCTCTGAGAGTCTGTCGCTCAATGAGCAAGCAAGACAAAGAACTGAGCAAACCTGGCAAAACCTCCAGGGCTACCTGCAAAACACGGGCAGAGATGAGCTGAATCCTAATGCCATTCGGAATGAGCTGCAAGTCCTGTTGAACGATCCGCAAGCAGGCATGGAATTGCTCCGAGCAAGAGCCTCTCACTTTGACCGGAATACGCTGGTGCAGCTTTTGGCTCAGCGCAAGGACATGAACGAAGACCAGGCAAGTGAAATCCTCAACCAGGTGGAATCGACCTGGTTTAAGGTAACTCATTCGCCTCAACTTCTCACTGGGCAGGCAAAACAACAGTATGACCAGGCTACCAGCACGATCGCTGATTACCTGCGTTCGACAGGCAGGGACGAGCTAAACCCTGAAGGGATTCAGCGAGATCTGCAAAAGCTGCTCAACGACCCCAAAGCCGGAGCGACTGCCTTACGCGATCGCCTCTCTCGTATGGATCGAGAAACCCTGGTGCAGCTTCTCAACCAGCGTCAAGACCTGAGCGAAGAGCAAATCAACCAGACCATCGACCAACTTCAAGAATCGATTCGGACGGTACTGCGCGCTCCTCGTCGTCTGGCTCTACGGGCACAGCAACAGGTACTCGACTTCGAGTCCACGGTTGAGGAATATCTGCGAAATACCGACAAGGAAGAACTGAATCCTGAAGGCATCAAGCGTGACCTGCAGCTTTTAGTCCAAGATCCGCGATTTGGTCTAAGAAATTTGGGCGATCGCCTCTCCCGCTTTGACCGCAACACCCTGGTTGCCCTCCTGTCTCAGCGCAAAGACATGACCCCCGAAGAAGCTGAGCGAGTAGTGGGACAGATTGAATCTGTGCGTGACCAGATCGTCACCCAGTTCCGCAATGTTCAGTATCGAATTCAGGCTGTAATTGACGGCATCTTTGCTCGAATTCGCAACTACCTCAACGCGCTAGAGCGTCCTGAACTCAACTACGATGGCATCAAGCGTGACCTGCGTACCCTGTTCAACGATCCCCAAGCTGGATTTGATGCTCTAAGGGGTCGCCTAGGTCAAGTTGACCGAGGTACCCTGGTTGCCTTGCTCAGCTCCCGTGAGGACATTTCTGAGTCCGATGCTAACCGCATCATCGATCAGGTTGAAGGGGCACGGTTCAGCGTTCTGCAAAGAGCCGAACGGCTTCAGCAAGATGCCCAGCGTCGTCTAGAAGCTGCCAAGCGCCAGGCTCAAATTCAGGCAGACGAAACCCGTAAAGCAGCCGCAAATGCTGCCTGGTGGTTATTTGCAACTGCTCTAGTTTCTGCTGCAGCCTCCGCTGGCGCTGGATGGCTAGCTGTCCTCTAAACTTTTCCTTGACAGTCCCTTGACTTAGTTCAAGTTCCCCAAAAGCCTCCTATGCAGGAGGCTTTTCTTCTTTCTGAGGAACTGGTTATTATTTGGCTTGCCTGCAAGGATGAAGACCGTTCGCCCTTACCAGAATTTCTTGCTTTGATTATTTTTGAATATGACGGACTACGTATAGCAAAGCATATGAATCAGGACTCTACTGGGAAAAAGGCTACCTTGCAGATTGTGCCACGATCGCCTCTCTTGCAAAGTCAAAACATCGTCTCAGACATTCTTCGAGTAGAACACCACTATCAGCCTGCTAATCGAGAGTCTGAATGTTGCCTGCCAACTTATCTCCTGAGTATTCATTTGGGGCAACCCATTCAGCTCGAACGAACAGTTGATGGACAGCGGAGCAGCGATCGCCTCACCCAAGGCGACATCATGATTACGCCTCCTCACTTACATCGCAAACTATTTTGGGATACGGACGCAGACTTTCTACTACTGCGCCTTGAGCCAAAGCTGTTTGCCTCTGCTGCGTATGAATCAGTGAAAGCCTACCGCGAGATTGTGCCGCAGCTGAAGGTTTGCGATCCTCTCATTCAGCAAGTCGGGTTGGCACTCAAAGCAGAGTTAGAATTCGATGGGTTAAGCGATCGCCTCTACGCAGAGACAATGGCAAATGCATTAGCCGTTCACCTATTACGTCACTACTCCAACCACAAACAACAAATAAAGCCATATTCCGGCCGATTGCCGAATCATAAGTTGCAGCAGGCAATTGACTACATCCAAACTCATCTTGCAGAAGATATATCTTTGGAGGCGATCGCCGCAGAACTCGATATGAGTCAATATCACTTCGCTCGACTGTTCAAGCAATCTACAGGCTATTCTCCCTACCAATACGTCATTGAACAGCGAATTAACCTTGCTCAGAAGTTAATGACGCAAGAGCATCGAAGTATTGCCAACATTGCTTTGAGGGTTGGTTTCGCCAGCCAGAGCCAATTTGGTAGACACTTTAAGCGTCTCATTGGAGTTACACCCAAGCAATTCCTCAAAAAGTAGCAAGAACCTTCTAAAGTAGCAAGAAAACGATATACATCAGTGAGTAGGCTCCGTACTATCGATTGGCAATTTGCAGTGTTTCAACTTCATCTGCTAGTCCATTCGTCTAGAGGAGTTACTCTAATGCTTACTGTCTTCAAAGACAACTCGGTTTTAGCAGAGCTAGATATCTTTGTTACCCAACCCGACCAACAATGGCTATTAATTGATAATTTGATTGCCTACACTCACGACATTCTCAAACAGCAGGCTGGGTATATTGCGAATGCTATTCATCGCAGTCTGGATGGGCTGCGTGTCGTTAATTATGTACAGTGGCAAGATCAAGCCAGTTATGAAACTTATATCAACAACCAAGATATTGCTTTAGCGACTAAGATTACTGGCTTTTTTGCTCCAGATACTCATCTCTACGACATTTTCATGAGTGAGCCAGCCGACAGCCAAATGCAAATCACAGCAAATATGCTGGAACTCGTTAACTTCGGTATGTTCAGATTAAAAGATCCGGCTAATCAACCCCGTTTCTTAGAAGCAACCGCAGAAGCAATCCAGCAAATTTCAGGACAGGCAGGCTTACTTACCACACACTTTCATCGATCGCTTGATGGTGCCCGCGCAATCAACTACGGATTGTGGAGTTCCCAGGAACTATACGCCAGAATGAATGCAAATCCGCCAATGGCTGAACCGCTCTTGGTGATGCGCTCACTTGCCAATAATGAGTTTCAGATGTCGCTTCACCAGGTTGTTTTTACCGAATCAACCCATTCACAGCAGTAATGCTCAATTCACCTATTGAACTGTTGAGGAAGTAAAACTATGGTGCAAATTGACCGGACGAATAGCGCGATCGCTGGGCTAGATCTATACACTGTTGCAGAACGCCATCAATCAGCTTTGATTGATGCAATTGTTCAGGAGCAAATCAAATCTTGGCTCGACCATCCTTACTTCGTGTCAGCCAGCGTGCATCGGAGTTTAGATGGTGTGCGAGTCTTTACCTATAGCCAGTGGAGACCCAAATTTGACCATCGCAGTTTACCTCGCCCCAGCATGTTTAGTGAATTTTTTCCACCTGATTCACTCCTCTTAGAAGTAACCGCCAGTCGATCGCTATCAGCAGAAGTTGAAATTGTGGTGGGCGATCGCATCACTCACCTTGCCGAATTTCGCATGACCTCCACTCATCAACCTGAGATGATTAAGCGCACCTCCGCTGAGCTAGAACGCGCAATGAGCAACTCACCCGGATTATTTTCAGCAACCTTTCATCGCAGCCTGGATGGAACCCGTATGTTTAACTATGGACAATGGGAGAGCAAAGAAGCGTTTGAAGCTATTCTCAAGCAACCTGGCTTTAACCCAGAGCAACCCTACTGGAAAGGCTTAGCCCGTAATGAATTTCACCTGTACAATGTCGTACACGCCCAAAGTGCAGCAACATGATGTTGCTCAGTTTATAGAATCCAAAAGTAAGAAAATGCGGCTAGGATGGCTGATTGATCGGCAGAACCAACAGGTTTGCCATACCGTACCGCTCAATCTGTGAGCCAACTCCTAGCCGCAGCTACTCTTAGGGGAGACAACGTAAGGTCTGAGTTTAATTTGGCGCTACGGTCTTTGCTTTAGACCGCGTGCTATTCTTGTTGGACTTAGGGTTTGATGTGGCGGCTTGAGTTTTAGAAGCAAGATTGCCTTCTGAGATGTTGACATCAAAGGCGATCGCAAACTTTGAGTTAGGACGCATCTGAGACATTGCTTTCAAATATCCTTCGGCATCGTTGCGATGACGAAAGCGGGCGATCGCCTCCTGCTGGCAGTCGGGTAAAAGCTGGTGAATAACCCAGGGGCTGAGATGTTCTTGGTAGTTCATAAGTTTAAGGTGGTGCGAAGGCTAACAGGGCAGAAAACAGGCGTAGCGATAAGACGAAGTTAGCTACATTGGCTCCAGATGAGTAGTAGCCAATTGAATAGCGTTGATTAAACTTTAAGCCTGACTGGTGGGAGTAGAGCTACTCAAACACTATCTGTAGGAAAAGATAACAGCTTATCCACTATCAGTAGCGCTCAATTGAATTAAACTTACAAAACTTTACATTCTCTGCTAGTACAAATGCACAATTCATGCTAGAAGGCTGAAATTACCTGACTTTGAAAGACTTGCTCCAAAAACTTTCTTTCCTCTAGGCTATGAGTTGGGTATCGAGCTAGCGTTAACCTTAGTTTGGATAAGTCGGGCGATCGCATGGAAATAGCGACCATAGAACTTAAGTTTCTTTTGCAGTTGCTCAGTTTTTCGGGCTATCGGGCACCACTGTCGCAGATTCGGCCGAGCGCCAAAACTTCGTCCTCAGAGCGAAATAAGACCTGTAGTCAACTGTGCGATCGCGGCTTAATTGACTGCTCTCAAAAAATTGTGAGTTTCAAAATTGCTCCCGCAGGCAAAGCGCTACTCAAGCTCAAAACAGAATTGCCAGTCAGTGAGCAGGAGCTAAAAGCCCTTAAAGCGTGTGAAGACCAGAAAGTTACTCCCGAACAGCTAAAAATCAGACCTGCTGCCGAAAAGCAAGCCATTCTCAGGAAACTAACCGATCGAGGGCTAATTCAAGCAGAAACCAAAATTGACGAAATCTGGCTAAGCGATCGGGGAAAAGCCTATCTACGTACAGAATATAGCCCCAAGGGTAGCGGTAACATCAGCCTCGGTTTGCTGAACTACTACTTACGTTTTTTGCGTCAGCCCGAATCTTCAAATGGGTCGTTCCCTCAGGCAGATTCAATCCCAGCTAAGTTTAGCGATGCTGAAGTTTTGCAAGTCATTCAAGCCCTAGATCGTGAGCTAGGCAGCCAAAACTATTTGCCTTTGTTTCACCTGCGCCAAAAATTACAGCCTCCCTTCTCTAGAGATGAGCTAGACCAAGCACTATACCGATTGCAGCGGCAAGACCAGATCGAACTGAGTTCACTACAAGATGCAACCCGCTACACCATTGAACAGGTCGAGGCAGGTATTCCTCAAGATATTGGCGGATCGCTGTTTTTCGTTACCGTTGTATAGGGGACTGGGAACTCAAAACTTAAAACCATGACTGCCATTGACCAGATCATTCGCCAAGCGATCAACCCCTTTGATCCCGCTACTTTTAAGCCGGGAAATTTTTGGCATGAGGAGCAAGATCCGGCGCTAGATGTGGAGTCGATTCATCAGGAAGTGATCCGTGAAGTGGAGGCGGTTTTAGAACAGGTGGCTCGCGATCATCGCACCCGCACAGTGATGATGTTTGGTGACTCTGGTGCTGGAAAAACTCATGTATTGGGGCGGTTAAAGCGGATTCTCAACCCCAAAGCTTTCTTTGTCTACATTGATCCCTTTCCTGAAAGTGAGGCGATCTGGCGGCATGTGTTGCGCTACACGGTCGATAGCTTGGTGCAAAAGCCAGAAGGTGAGGCAGAATCGCAGCTTTTGCGCTGGCTCAAGAGTTTGTCTGCATTTAAGCAGGGTGGCATTGTCAGTTGGGTGTTGAGCGATCGCCAACGCTTTGTCCGCAGCCTCAAAGCCAGTTACCCTAGCGGCATCTACAATGCTAATGAGTTTTTTGGCGTACTGTATGACCTGATTGATCCCGATCGCTATCCTCTAGCCTGTGAGTGGCTGCGGGGCGACAACCTGGACGACGAAAGCCTGAAATTGCTCAACGTCAAACACTCAATCGAGACAGAAGACGCAGCCCAAAAGGTGTTAGCAAACTTTGGCAGAATTGCCGCCGAAACGCAGCCGATTGTTCTTTGCTTTGACCAGCTTGATAATATTGCCCGCACTTCAGATGGAGCGATCGATCTGCAAGCGTTGTTTAACGTCAATTCCAGCATTCACAATCAACTGCTGAAAAACTTCCTGGTAATCATCAGCATCATCACTAGCACCTGGCGACAAAATGCCGATCGCGTCCAACTTGCCGATCAGGTACGGATCGATACTTCCGTGCCGCTAAAGCCGATTTCACTCGACCAGGCAGAGGCAGTCTGGGTCAGCCGACTGCGACCTTTACATCGGCAGGCTGATCCCCGACCTGACTCCCCTACCTTTCCGCTTACCCGTCAGGTCTTAGAGCAGAAGTATCCAGGCGGCAAAACTTATCCGCGTAATGCACTGGAACTGGGACGACGAATCATTCAAAGCTACAAAGTTGGCCCCAGCAAGGCAGAACAACCGGAAGATGCGATTGCCGCTTTCAAACTGGTGTGGCTCAAAGAATTTAACCGAGTACAGGAACGCATCATCCGCATCCGCCAACTTTCCGCCCCTGAACTTACCCAAATGCTGAAGGAAACTTTCGCCGCGCTACAAGTAGGTGAAATTTGTCCGCGTTTCTTGCCCAGCCCCACCTACGCCAGCCATTCCTTTAGCTATCAGCCCAACAATCAGGGACGAGTTGGCATCAGTTGGAACGAAGACCCCAGCCTCACCACTCTCTTTCACATCATGAGTGCCTGCCGCCGTGCCGTTGAGCTAAACCTGTGCGAAAAGCTATTCTTGATTCGGGCAGAAGGCATTGGCAAACCTGGCAATCGGGGCTATGAGTTACGTGATCAAATCTTTGCAGAAAACACTCCTCACCAACATCTCAAGCCTAGCCTGCACTCGGTTCACTACCTGGCGACTTATCACAGCCTGGTGAATGCCGCTTACGCTGGAGAAATCGTGGTTGCCGGAAAGACACTGGACATTCAGGCGCTAGAGTTCTTTATTCGAGACTCTCACATTTTGCAGAACTGCACACTGCTCAAGAATTTGGGGGTTCTCTCGAGTAAGGAGATTGTCGAAGTGGAAGGAGAGGAGGCGATCGCCTCTCAACCCGACGACTCAGAACCCGAATTTCAACCCGACAACGAACCTATCCAAGACTTCCTACTAGACCTGCTCAAAACTCACCAACTGCTGGGACGGCAGGTGATGGTGCAAACCACTGTCGGTCAGTTCACTGAAATTAGTGAAGACCAGGTAAACGAGCTAATTCAGCAACTCTCGGAAGACAATCAGCTTCAGGTTCTTGGCGATAACCCTAATCCACAAGAACAGCTAGTCTATCTTCCCGATCAACCCGCGTGAGTATTTCAACTTTACAATTTGGCATTGGCTTCTGGATGATTTGCTTATCAATTTACTCGGTGGCAGGCTCAGTTCCTGGCAGCTTCAGAAATTCCTCTAAAGCGATAGGTTTAGACAAAGACTATACTGCCGGGCCCTCTGAGAATGTGGAATAGACAAGTTTTGCACCAGTCTCAATAAATAAGCGCGTGTAGCGGTTCCATCTAACCAAACACAAGTAGGTTCTTTTAGTTATCAGGAGATAAATTTTGTTCTAGTACAGCAGCTATTGCACTTCCAACCTAAACACATGGGAATATTTATGGTGTGACATTTTGAAGGGTAAGTAAGTATGACTCAAAAACTGACTGGCACTGAAGTAATCATGGATGATGTGGCTGTCTACGATTTCTGGTCTTGGGCCTATTCAGATCTTCTGATGAATATAGTAAGGGGAGCTTTTGCTGAGTATTTAGTTGGATTAGCTCTTGAGCTAACTATTCCATCCCGACAGGATTGGGAGCCTTTTGACTTTTGTTATCAAGGCAAAAGAATTGAGGTTAAGTCATCAGCCTTTATTCAAAGCTGGCAGCAAAAAAAACTATATAACCCAGCTTTTAGTATTAAAAAGAATAGTAAGGGGACTAGAGAGTCGGATTTCTATATATTCTGCCTGTATTCTGAGCAAATCCGTTCTAGAGCAAATCCCTTGAGGATTGAAGATTGGAAGTTTTGGGTTGCACCAACACCAGTTTTGAAAGAAAGTGTCTTGGATAAAAAGAACGTTTCTCTAAGAACTATTGAATCATACTTTGAATCAGGAGTCTCTTATAGCCAGCTTAGAGATCATTTAGATGAGGCAATCAAGGATCCTCTGTCCTGACTGCCTGACAAATCTTTTCTAATTGAGGGTAGAACCAGGTTTACAAACAACGGAACGAACTCGCTGAAACCAAATGTGGTCATCGTAGTCGTGCTTGGCTTTGAGGG
>JACJOC010000009.1 GCA_014695345.1 Cyanobacteria bacterium FACHB-471 | reverse complement strand
GTCGCAGATAATCTTGAGTCGTGGGATTAAGTAAGCGGGCATCAGGTTTATTCATACTTCAATTCTACGAATTGCCCCTTCCCTCTGCACCCTCTTAAGTTGCCGGGTTAATAGCATCGGCAAGGATAGCTGCAATCGCACATTGACCGGGTGTAAACATCGCATCGTTGCTAACGTCTTGCTGAGTAAGCGTGAGCAAGAACGCCGCGCTGATTGCACCGTGTACGGTTGTTCGTTCGGCTCGGCTGCGTTGGATCAATTGCTGGGTCAGTTCGGGAGAGAGGACAACACTGCAAATGTGGGGTTGGGGACGATGTGATACCAATTTAAACAGTAGTCAGGGCAGATAAGGCATTGAGGATGAAGGGATAACTTGTAATCGAAGCAGATGTTTGCCAATGGCTTTGGCAATCACACTGATACTCGGTGCATTCTCCTGTTTAAGCCAGTAGAGGACTTGCAAGCGTTCCTTCGCCGTTGAGGTTTCGGCTTGTCGCAACTGTTCGCTCAGATCATCCAAAGTTTCCTTCACCTCAATCGAGGTCACACCAGCCATTGGTAAAGTGCGCTAAATGACAAGGCTTAGTTTAGCGCATCTGCCCTATATGCAATTTAAATTGGTATGACAGGGGTGGTACATAGTCCTTGGGCTTAGGAGTCGCTTCTGGAAACGGTGGGATGCCAGGAAGCGCTGATTCTAGCGATTCTGCCGCAGAAAGTTCTGATCGCTCAAATGTTTTGCCTCCTAACCCTTGGAGGATATCTCGCATCAGATGAATACCCGATAGCCCATCTGCGATCGCATGATGGCAAATAATCATCAGTTCGGATTCGGCCCCCGACTGCAGCAGCACAACTCGCAGTAAGGGTGCAACCTGCCAATCTAATGAGCGAGCCAGTTCGACTTCGAGTTCTGTTTGCCACTGCCGCTCGTCCGTTCTCGCGACCAGCCGCAGCGGAATTTCATCGTCGGTTTCGACAAATTTAGGCTGTCCGGTTCCTTCAAAGTTGCGCTCTGCGCTAATCGTGTCAGTGGCAATGCGGACTCGAAGTAGTGGATGGCGTTGCTGAACTTGCCTGAGCACCGTCGAGAGTCGATCGACACTAAATTGCCCCTGAAGTCTCGCAACGGTGGCAAAATCCATTGGACAAAACTGGTTGTAGAGCCAGAATGAATGTTCAAATGCGCCTAAATACCGTTCCATCAGGAACTCCTTGTGAATTCATGTCAATAGTCAGAAATTAACTCGCTGTATATTCACCGTCGATCGCCAAAGATCGACCTGTGATAGTATTCCGGAAAGTTTTGTAGACGGTTCTACAAGGCTTCATAAGCCAAAGAACGCCAGCAATTGAGGGTCGCGTGAAGATAGTCGTGCCCGTAAAGATCGATTTTTCCAGGTAGGGCGATCGCGCTATTGAGGTGTTCAACCAGCCAAATAATAAACGGCGTATCAGCTTGACTATCAATCTGCTGCTGCTACACGGCAGCATAAAGGGTGCGTATTGTTTTTAGCTCTACTTTCGATGATTAAAGCGAGGACTCACGTCGCAGTACTGCTAAATCTTCAGCATCGAGTTCGTCCGGAACACCGCTACGAATTAGTTCTACAAAACCCTCGTTTGGCACCATAATCGTAAGCGTGTAAAGTCGCTTTGACCCACTATTACGGATCTCATGAGTTCCGGTTGGTGGCACAAGCAAACTATCGCCAGAGCAAATTGCAACTTCTTTGCCATCACAAATTGCAATACCTTCCCCTTCTAGTACAAAAAACATCTCGACTGCAAATTGATGCCGATTTGGTGGCGTTTTTCCACTAACATCAAAAATTTCGATGCAAGATGTGAGCGACCGCTTAGCAACTGTCGGATCAAAAATGATCGCTAAGCGATTCGTGGCATCTGGGTCGATACGATAAACCTGATATTCCTGCAGCGATCGAACTACTGGAATTACATGAGCTTCGTTCATTGAAGTTTCCCCAATGCTAGTTTCGCGATTTACAGCTCAAAACCTATAAGCTCTGGCGTTATCAGTTGCTGAGCTTTTGCTCTCAAACATATCAAGAAAGTAGTGAAGAGAGTTCGGAGCTTGTTCGGACGAAGAAATCAAGGTTCCAGCTAAAGAGATTCAGGCACTTCCAATTCAAACTACACCAAAAGCTGGGAAGAGCCCAAATCTTTTGCTCATTCATAGAATGTGAGGTTACAAAACGCTGGGCCAGGCGATCGTGAACAATACGAGGAGGTTGCTTGACCAAAACAATAGCAGTAGCCACAATACACTACTGACTAATCGGTACTGCGCTCGTTCTTGAGTTGTTCTAATCAGTTGCAAACCCTGCCAAAGTTGCCACACTCGAAATGCAGTATAGAGTGTACCAATGACCACAACTAAACTCGATAACCAAACCTCACTGACGATTTGCTCAGTGGCGATTTGAATCACAATAAGCAGCAAATAGAAACCGAATATCTTTCGTATTTCAGGACGTTTAAACCAGGCAATGAATGCAATGATGGGCAGCACCAGTCCGATTGCGATCGCAAGCTGTATCCATACTTGGATAAACTTCAGTCCAGCCTCACTGTGTTCAATTGTTTGGCGAATTGGCAGCAATCCATTTGAAATCAACCAACCGACAAACATCATGATCAATGTTGCCAGCACCACAAATGCCAATGACGTTCTCCAGGTCATTAATGATTTGTTAACAGCGTTTGAGTTTCGCATGACTAAATTACAATTTGCCAAAGTCTGATCAACTGTTTCTTCGATGATTAAGTTAGTTGAGTCAATCCTCTCTCTAAACTTCAGATTTATTTGAAGAGATTGTACTCCAGTCTCGATTAAGGGGCTTCGCTTGCGCATTCACACTTTGAGCATGATCAGTAATGAAACGACGAGGTGACTATCTTGACTGTTCGGCGCGCTAAGAAGATAAAAACGCTTTGATTTCGGGCGATCGCAACACAACCCAGCCATCAATCAGTTGGATTGTAAATGGAATTAGCAGCCAATTAAAACGATTGACTGAGAAGCAAATGGCATTCAAGACGATTAGAAGACCGGGCAATTGGCAACGGCTTGCTATAAACCGCACCCTTTAGCACGTAAGCATTCTCAGACGTTTTAAGCAGGGATTCCACGTTGTCCCAATGTAGTTGACCGGACTACTCAGCAGATATTGGCAGTAGTTGAGTTTGGTGAAGCTCATTTCTTCAGTCTAAATTGCTGCTGCGTAAGTCCTGTTCAGGGTCAATTGTGGCTGCAACGGGCAGTTTTGACGCAGCTATCCTGAGTCCCGTGGCAGGGGTATGGTTGGCATCAGTTGTGATATTTGTGCTGGCGCGGATGATTCGATATTGACCAACGCGATACAACTCAATGGAATATGGAAGGAGGATAGCTGTAAAGCCATGCTTGAAAGTCATCCTGACTCATCTGGGAGGGGTTCATCATTTTAACGAAAGTAGTTTCACTATCCGGTCGATAGGAGTCATGACCCCGGACGGCACTGCGATTGTAGATGACTTCTGTACGAGGAACGCGACTGTTTTCATAGGCATTAAGCGCCGTTTCGACATCTGGTGCAGTAAAAAGATACTCCGCCAGTTCGTAGGCGTCCTCAAACGCCATATTTGCGCCTTGTCCGAGCGAGGGTACAACCGGATGAGCCGCATCTCCTAAGAGTGTGACTCTGCCTTTGCTCCAGCGTGGTAGGGGCGGTCGATCCCAAATGGGGCGCTCCACAATGTCCTCCTCAGGCGTTGCTTCGATGATTGCTTCTACAGGCTCTGTCCACCCTGCAAAAAACTCTAGAACCCGTACCTTAGCATCGCTTGCCCGTTGACAAACAGAATCGTCTGCCAATAGCACACCTGCACTCCAAAAGGTGTAACCCTCACCGATATCAATCAGCACGATATTTTTTCCATCCGATGCTGTCACTAAGATAGCGACGTTAGGAGACAATTGCTCGTGAGGATATTGGATGACAGCACGCCAAGACATTCGCCCTGCATAAGTCGGAGTTCCATCCCCAATAATCTCCTGCCTGACAACAGAATTGATTCCATCTGCCCCAATCAGTAAATCTGCCTGGACTGTTTTTCCATTTGCAAAATGAACTTCAACCTTGTTGTCCTGTTGCTCAAAGCCAACACAACGATGTTGGAGATGAATGATTTCGGGTGGTAGTGTTGATGCAAGAATGGCTTGCAGCTTTGACCACTGAATATTTAACATCGGTTGCCCATATTGCTGCATGGTTGTCATCGGTTCTGACGCAATCACCTCTCCAGTGCTACGTTTCAACGTAAGCGTCTGCATTGGGCTGCCTGCACTCCTTAATGACTCAACTATTGCCGGTTGAATCGCATTGAGGCTATTCAAACCATTTGGGGTCAAGCTCAAACCTGCACCAATCGGTCGCAAAGCTTGTGCTTGTTCGTAGACTTGCACCTTGAATCCCTTCTTGAACAGCGCATTTGCAGTTGCCAAACCGCCAATTCCGCCGCCAATAATTGCAATATTCATTGGTCTACCTCTGCCAATATTTATCAAAGTCTGCTTAAACCCTGTCCGATTGGTTGTGTCACAAACAATGACTGCGAGATCCCCAACCCCAGAGTGCAATGTTCATAAGTATAGGAATGAATTAGTTGGACAGGGTTCAGAATTTGTTCGGACGAAGGGTCTGAAATTGTTCGCAAAGGTTGGTTTGATTGTTGCACTCCGTTTCTCCCACAACAAACGAGGAGTCAATTTCTCACCGCGTAGATAGCGGTTGATGCGGTCATGGCTAACTCCCTCAAGATGGTCAGCTAAATTCGTTACCGTGTAGTTGATGGGACTGCTCAGCAGATACTGGCAGTACTCTAGTTTGATAAAGCTCATTGCTTCAGTTTAGAGTCGCTCTTGCGTAAGTCCTGTTTGAAAAAAGTTTAGTGCGATCGCATCAGGGTTTGAGCCTCAAAGTCGGCCCAGATTTTGTCCGAAGTATTGTTGTGTCTGAATCAAATTTGGAAAAAATGCCAAGCGATATCGCCGCAAAACTGCTCCTCAGGCGAAGGTCTCAAATT
>JACJOC010000089.1 GCA_014695345.1 Cyanobacteria bacterium FACHB-471 | reverse complement strand
CCAGCTTAGTAAATGTCATCGCAATCGCTGTTTGATGCACTCATACTGGAACTGTAGCGAGCATAGCTCAACTTAACCACCCCCTATCCCTAGTGCCGCTGCGTAAGTCCTGTTGATGTTGTTTCGACTGGAAGTGATCTCGAATTGGTCCAAACGCCGTGAGAGATCGTTGTGCTTGTCCGGGTGACTTTAAACTTCCGCATCCGCTGCTCTCGTACTCGAATTGGTTGATGCGAGTTCTCCTGCACGGGTTGTTTAATCGCTTTTCTGTCCCTTCTCTACAGGTTAAGTTGACAATACCTCCACACCCTACACCCCAATGATCACCACAATTTCTGTCCCCTGCCCAGGTTGGCTTTGGATCGACAGGTGTGCACCAATTCGTTCTGCTCGCTCGCTCATTCCCAGTAAACCAAAGCCACTAGGTGATGAAATACTACCCAGCCCAAAACCCAGCCCATCATCTTTGACACGCAAAAGACATTGAGCATCGTCATACACTAGCTCAACCAGAATTTTATTAGCCTTAGCGTATTTGATAGCGTTTGTTAATGCTTCCTGTCCAATCCGTAATAAGTGATTTTCCACGTCGGTCAGTAGAGGGTAAATTACACCCTTGCTTTCGTAGATCAACGTGGTGTTAGTCGTTGACTGCATTTGAGTCACGAGGCGATGCAGAGCACTCTGTAAAGTACCCTCTTCTAACAGTTGGGGACGGAGCGCTACCACTGAACGACGAGCTTCAGCAAGTCCGGTTCGAGCTAATTCATCAATTTTTTCCAGTCTTTCCAGATATATTTGAGCAGAGCCCGAATCGTCTTCCAACATTTGTGTTGTAGATCCAACATGGAGCAAGATGCCTGTAAAAGCCTGCGCTAACGAATCGTGAATTTCTCGCGCCATGCGGTTGCGTTCTTCCAGAATTGAGGTTTTTTCAGCACGTCTGCGATCGCTAATGTCTATGATGAGACTGTAGAATCCTCTCACCTGAGCGTTGGCATCAAAATCAGGAATCAAAGTCGCGCTAATGTACCGTTTACCAAACGAAAAAGGGACTTCTGCCTCAAAGTTGACCGTCTTTCCTTCAAACACCTGATTAACATACGGCTCAACCCGTTGATAAACCGCCTCACCGAGAAGTTGACGAATAGGATTGCCTAGTATTTCATCACGGCTACAGTTGAACCAGATTTCATAGGCATGATTGATAAATTGATAGCACCGATTAGCATTTACATAGCTGATTAGAGCCGGTAGAGCGTCAGCGATCAGCCGTATTTCCTGTTCTCGACGGCGCAGTGCGGCTTCGCTTTGCTGTAAAGCCTCTGTTCGTTCTGTAACCTCGCGCTCTAAGATGCGGTTGTAATTGGCTAATAGTTGCTCTGTTTGTTTCCGCTCTGTAATGTCTTGAAAGGTGGCGATTGCATAAACCACATTGCCCTGTTCGTCAAAAACTGGTGTTCCCCATATCTCAACTGGGATGATGGTGTTGCCCTGGTGAATTTCTAAATCATCTGTCCTCGTGCGTTCGCCTTTCAACGCCCGGGATAATGTTAGTTTCTCAGTTGGATATTTTTGGTTTGTTCCCGCCACATAAGCTTGATAAGTCTCTGCAAGTTGATTCAATGTCACGGAAGGAACAGCCCCTTTGCCCGTTAGCTGAGTTGCTTGTTGATTGAAGTAGTAAGGACGACCTGTCGCATCTACAACTGCAACTCCCAATGGAATTGCTTCTAGAAATTGAGTCATCTGACTTTCGCGCGCGCGTAGCTCCGAGTAAAGTTTGGCATTTTCGATCGCAATGGCTACTTGAGTCGATAGTAGATTTAGAAGTTGCGATCGCTCTGCTGTGAATACCCCGGTGGCTAATCGATTTTCCAGATACAGCACACCAACAAGATTGCTTTGATTCAGCAACGGCAAACACAGGACTGATTGAACTTGATGGTGTTGAATATAGGGATCATGGATGAAATTGCTCTCGCGAGTTGCATCATCTAAGATGATTGACTCATGAGTCCGGATGACATATTGAATCATTGATTCAGGTAATTGATCTGCTATTGGAAGTGATTGCAGCACTTGTGTAGCGCAGACCTGCTCACCTTCAGCCAATTCGCAGCTTGCTTCGATCGCCCATTTTCCGGATTCTTCCAGAATTAAGAATCCAGTTTGTGCGCCAGCACTCTCAATTAAGATCTGCATCAACAAACGAAGCAACTGCTCCAGTTCAATTTCGCGAGAGATGGCTTGGGATGCTCTGATCAAAGTTGCTAAGTCGAAAGCAACTGCTAAATCGAAAGCAACTTGTGAGGTGTTAGAAGTCGTTCCAGCCGTGGTGCGAACGGGTGTGGGAGCCGCATTTAGTGATTGAGGGAAAAACTGTGGATAGCGAGTCTCTAAATCTTTGGCTTTTGCGGTTGCTCCCCACCGCTCATAGCAGTAATGGGCTTCCTTCATATAGAGCTGAGCAATTCTTTCTCGACCACGAGCCAGGTAATGTTTGGCAGCTAACTCATAGCCTAAGGCTTCTTCTTGAAGATACTCGTTTTCATTAGCACCTTGAATGGCTTGCTCATAAAGCTCCTCTGCCTCAAACAACTGACCTAACACTCGCGCTTTCTCTGCCTCAACTAACTGAAATTTATGCAAAAAATTCATGGGGGCGTGGTGTGCCCATTTCTGCATCTTCTCCTGGTTGGCATTAATGCGATTCAACCAAGCTTCTTTTTCAGGAGTTGAAGCATTTGCCAACAAGCTCAAGAATATTAGGGAGTCATAGAAATGAAATACAGATACAGAGAATAATCCTGTGGCTGCGCTTAAATACGGTTCTGATAAAGTAGCCGTTTTTGCAGCTTGCTCATACTCCCCGAACAGGTAGCATAAAATCAGCTTATTTAAGCAAAAGTAGTGAACGCCAGTTCCATCCTTGACCGCGATCGCCCATGACAGTGCTTGCTCTTCGTCATAAAGACAACCCACCAAGCGGCTTGGATTTTCAGATTGACCTTGCAAGTTCAGGATCGTTTGCTGCAACATTGCCAGCCAAGTGGCAGGATTCTCTCGTCTAATTTGACTGGTGGCTTTACGATAAATCGCTGTTTGTTGTTCCAGTTCTGTCAGTTCTTGTCCTGCAAGAAAGGGGCAATAACATAGGCTAAATGCACAATAACTCGCATATTCAAACTCTCCACTTTCTATCCCGCTTTGATAAGCCTCCGCTAAACTAGGGAATGTCTCTTTAAGGTGGTCTTTCCAATGAATGATATGGAAATTCACTATCAGCAATGCTTTGCAGTTAACTCTCTTGTTATTTAATCTTTTCGCTAAGTTTAAGGATAATTTGCCAAACCTATAGCTCTGCTCAACGTCTTGTACAACTCCACATAGGATCATGCCATAGGCCGCATAACCGAGAATCGACCAGATAGTGTTTCCATGGGCAAGCGATAGATTGACCATCTTGCACACAACCAGCACCATCAGAGCAGGTGACACATTAAAAGCTGGACCCATTGTACTGAACAACATATAGATTGCTGTCAGTGGTACAGGTTCAGTCATCTCTGGCAAATCAATCAAATCTTCGATTTCCCGCCCAGCCAATTGTGAAGCGGTTTCCTCTAATCCTGCTTGAACATCTAACTGACTTGGAGCTTCCACTAAACTAATTCCCAAAAGTTGCAGCACTTCCAAGCCAGTTTTAACGGCTTCTTTAAGGTCTCCCCGCGACATCCATGTTTGAATCCTGCTATCGTAAACTTTCACTGTATCGAGTGCCGTCTTTGCATGGTCGAGCACTGCTTCTACAAGCCGCTCCATTTCATCAAAGTGACCACTGAGGTATGCTGCTTCTGCTGCCTCTGAATGCAACGCCAAGGTCAAGTTGTACTCATGCTGCCAGCTCTCCACCTCAAGGAGTTGAAGCCCTGCATTGAAATACTTGAAAGCGGCTTCATAAGCCGTTGCTGATAGCGCTTTCTGACCGGCTTGCAAGTTCAGTTCGGCAATCTCATTCCGTTCAGATTGCTCAGTGATTAACTCGGCTCCATAATTTAGATGGTCAACAATTTCAAACAACCGCTCTGCTTGCTGCTCTGACAAAGTCCTTTCCAACAAATTGCAACCAATTTGCAGATGCACCCCTTGTTTTTGCGACTCATCAATGAGAGCATAGGCAGCTTGCTGGACGCGATCGTGCAAAAACTTATACTCTTGAACCAACAAGTTCTCGTCCAACTCAGAAAGCGGTTGGATGAGTCCGGTTTGGATGGCTGCTAACAAATCCTGAAAAACTGTTTGAGGCGATTGATCACATACAATCGTTAACGTCTCCAAATCAAACTCAGCCCCGATGCAGGCGGCTAATTGAAGCAACTGCTGAGTGTTTTCGGGCAGTTTTCTCAACTTGCTCAGCAGCAGCTCCACTACATTATCAGTAATATTCTGAGCTTCAATCTGAGCAACGTTCCACTGCCAAGTTCGTTGTTCAGGATTAAAGCCCAAGAGATTTTCACTGTACAGCGATCGCAAAAATTCGCTCACAAAGAAGGGATTGCCTTCGGTTTTGTGCAGCACTAACTCAGCCAAGGAAGCAACCGTGTCAGCACATTGATGTAGCGTCTCGGCAATGAGCTGATTCAGTGGTTTTAGTGTGAGGGGGGTTAGAACGATGTCTTGAGGCACTATTCCTTGCTTTCGCAAGTTTTCCAATGACAGCGCTAGTGGATGGGTTGCAGTGACTTCATTGTTTCGATAGGCTCCGATCAGAAATAGCGCTTGGGTTTGCTCATCGAGCAGCATCAGTTCGATTAACTTTAGGGTGGCGGAGTCAATCCACTGCAAATCATCCAGGAAGATGACCAATGGATGATCTTGAGCACAAAACACTCGAATGAACTGCTGAAAGACTCGGTTAAAGCGATTTTGCGCTTCCGCTGTCCCAACTTCCGGTACGGGTGGCTGTTTGCCAATAATTAACTCAACTTCAGGGATGACATCAATGATGAGTTGCCCGTTACTCTCTAACGCTTCTAAAAGGCGCGATCGCCACTGTTGCACTTGCTGATCCGGTTCACTCAGCAGTTGCTGCACCAGTTTTCGTAAGGCATCCACAATTGCACTGTAGGGGATGTTGCGCTGCAACTGGTCAAACTTACCAGAGATAAAATAGCCACGCTTTGCTGTAATAGGTTTATAAAGTTCCTGCACCAAAGCTGATTTGCCAACACCGGAATAGCCAGTGACTAGCACTATTTGAGGGAGACGGGAGGATGAGGGAGGGAGGGAGGATAAGGGAGAACTGTTGTCTTGCTCCTCTCTGTCTTTCCCGCCTTCCCCCGCTACTCTCTCAAACGCCTCTAATAACTCTGAGATTTCCTCCTCCCGACCATACAGTTTTTGTGGAATCTGAAATTGATCGGAAACATCTTGCAGACCCAGTTGCAAGGAACTAATTTGACCACTTGTTTCTAGTTGATCAGCACAATGCTCTAAATCTGCTTTGACGCCCCAGGCGCTTTGATAGCGATCCTCTGCATTCTTCGCCATCAGCTTCAAGATAATGTCTGAAACTGGCTTGGGAATCTTAACATTCAATTCACACGGGGGGATAGGAGGTTTAGCAAGATGGCAATGGACGAGTTCAAGAACATCTGTTGTTGGAAACGGTACTTGTCCGGTGAGTAATTCGTAGAATGTCGCTCCGAGGGAGTAAAAATCGGTACGGTAATCAATCGCTCGATTCATCCGCCCGGTCTGTTCTGGAGAAAGATAAGCGAGGGTGCCTTCCAATACATGCGGGCTTTTGAACGTGGGATTGGTGCGGCTGAATTGAGTTGCAATCCCGAAGTCAATGATTTTGACAACGCCCGTATTTGGATTAAGAACGATATTGCTAGGATTAATATCCTTGTGGATGATGTTAGCAGCATGAATTCTGCCTAAAATGTTGCTGAGATTGATGGCAAGAGGCAGAAAATCAGATACAGACATGGGGCAGAAAGCCTCTGGGCGCTGCTGTATCCAATACTCCAGGGACTCTCCCCCAAAATCTTCTAGAAGAATGACGAGCGTGCGCTGATAGTCTTGTTGGCTATAGGCTTTGATTACGCCCTCTACATCCAAAGACCGGGTAATCGCATATTCCTGCCTATAGCGGGTTAATGCCTGGGGAGAAGGATAATCTTGCTTGAGCAGTTTGATGACGATCCTTGCGGTATCTGCACAGTGAGCCTGAGCATCTTCTCTAACACCTCGATAGACCAGAGATGTTGAACTCTCATAGATTTTGCTTTGGGCTGTGATTCCAGCGAGCGCAATCATAGAACTCCCTTGCAATAGGTACCATGAGTTATGCCGCCAATTATATCCGTCTCAGCAGGGTTTCCAAAGCAACCTAAATAGTTTGTGAAAGTCTCTGCCCGTCAGGCGAAAATCTTCACAAACCATTACTCCCATGAAATAGTCATGAGAAAAGCAAACACTACTCTGGTTGACGTGCTTCGGTGGCGATCGCCGGAACTAGCGCCAACAAGAGCGGCAAGGAAAGATTGATGGTGAGCAGGCGAATCACATGAGCTGCCGTCACCACATCAGTATCTTGATGTAATGTGAGCGCAATCCAAATCATCTCCGGTGAGCCACCTGGAGCCGTGACGAGTACACAGGTCAGCCAATTCCATCCGGTTAAGCATTGAATCAGCAAGGCTGCGAGGAATGCGGTGATCACCATCAACACAACGGGCAGCAGAGATCGAATAATGGTTGCAAAGCTCAGTTTTGGATTGAGTCCCCAATACTCACCGATTGTTACGCCCAATAAGATTTGACCAATGAGGTTGAAAAGAGCGGGTAGCTGAAAATCAATGGATATCGGAGACACGAGCAGGAAGGCGTCAAACAAAAGCCCAACGGCGATCGCACACAAAAAAGCCGCCATCGGAATCTTGAGTTTGTTGCCCAAATAAACCACTACAAGTGTGATTGCAAGGAGCAAACAGGCAATGCACAAATCGAACCAGGAAACTGCAACAACTTTTTGAATGACAGCGGCAACCGCATTGTGAGTTGAACGAGGGACGGCAGCATTCGCAATGATTGGAATGACAAAAATAACTGTTGTGAATCGCGTTAATTGAACCAGCGAAACTAACGCAGTATTCTTGCTGTAGTCTGCTGCAATACTTGCCATTACGCCAATATTTCCAGGCGTTGTTGCTAACAATCCACTTAATAAATCGATTTTCTCAAGTCGAGAATAAACCCAACCGATCGCAGCACCCGACAGCATCAAAAATAAGGGTAATCCCAGAAAAATCAAAAATTGACTGGGTAAAATATTGAGATTGTTATGTTGCAGCGATAGTCCGATCGTCAAACCCACGAGTAGCTGTCCGGCTTTTCTTGCGTTGCGATTGGGTTGGAGCGAGTCAACACCGAATATCCGGCAACTCGAAAACGCGATCGCCCCCGCAGCAATTCCGCCTAAAATCCAGGCTGCACCATCCAGCCCGGTCGCTGTCAATCCGAGACCGATCAGAACCGCAAGAATCACCTCGATCGCCAGAATGCCATAAACCTCTCCAAGTTGAAGCGCTGCTGTAGTTTTAAGTCGGTCAACATTAAACACAAAGGTCTCCAGCGATTACAGCTTTTGGTCTCACCACAACATCATAATTGTCAGCCATAGCAGCCCGATTCAATTCACGAAAATGACTGATGAAAGTGGTCGTCTTTAGGGCAACTACTTTCATCAGTCATTTAGGATTGCTATTGGCGGAGGTCTAATGTACACCACTTCCAAAACTTACAGCCATTTCCACTTGGATAAACCACAAATTCCGGCGTTGCTGGATGAGGGTATGAATCATGTGGGGACAGGGACATCGCGGAACTTCAGATAGTGAAGTAGCAATCGAACCGAATGCTTGAGCATCTCTACGGACTTGGAATAGC
>JACJOC010000088.1 GCA_014695345.1 Cyanobacteria bacterium FACHB-471 | reverse complement strand
GTCGCAGATAATCTTGAGTCGTGGGATTAAGTAAGCGGGCATCAGGTTTATTCATACTTCAATTCTACGAATTGCCCCTTCCCTCTGCACCCTCTTAAGTTGCCGGGTTAATAACAATGCTCATGCACACCGAGTGTCAAGAATTCATCTGGGAGCATCAGAAGCCATCTGCGGCGGGTTATGGGCAACGTTAACTCCCTCTTCTTTCGTAGTTGTAGCGGCAGCAAGACGTTATTGTTGAAGCCGAAAGTAACCGGAACGCAATGTGTACCCGCACTAACATTCCCAGTGCGATCGCCGATCTTGTAGGGTGCGTTCTTTAGTGCAACTCTTGCTACTCTACCAATAGATTTCTGGGGACGCACCATGCTCCTGCTTAAAGTAAGCGATCGCAGGCTAACAACGCCCATGCACACCGACCGCTGAAAGTTAGTTGATGATGATGCAAAGATTATCTACGGCAGGTGATAGGCACTGTTATACACCACTAACCTTCCTCGAAAAGAAATTTTAGATGTAAGTAGATCTATCTATAGAAAAATCTAAAAATATTTTGGCATTCAGCTTTAGCTATTATTAACTTTTAGGAATGACTAATAGCCCATGATAGAAACTATCAATCAGTCTCAAGAAGCGACTATTCTGGAGAGCTTTCTAGAATTGGTGAAATCGCCTTATGGAGATTTCGCTGCCATTGGTAAGCTTTCCCATGTTCTGAATGATCCGGCTACGCTCCAAAAAATCGTGGCATTTCTCAGTTTGACCCCCCAAGGCAAACAAGCTTTTGTAGACCGCCCCTTGCTGGGAAAAATCGATTTACAGCAACTGCACCAATTACCGAATCATACGCTAGGTCATTTATACGCTGATCACATGATCAGAAATGGATTTACTCCACAGCCTATTAAGGAAATTGCAAACGACCCATTTGTGTTTTTGCGTGCTCACATTGGTGAGACTCATGACATTTGGCACGTCGTTACAGGGTGTAATACTGATAAACCGGGGGAGGTTCAGCTAGAGGCTTTTTATACTGCACAGCTTGATCCAGACCGTTTATTTCTAGCCCTGCTTGCTAAGAATTTACTCAAAACCGCAATATATGAAGTTGAACTTTGTGAGCAGATTATGAATGGGTTGACGCAAGGTTGGATGATGGGAAAACGGGCAAAACCACTGTTTGGCATCCAATGGAACAAACTATGGGCAATACCCTTAGAAGAAGTACAGACATCTTTGAATATTGCATCGATTTAAGCGCGATTGCCCACAATGCTGGGGGTGAAAGTGCGATCGCCGCTCTTGTAGGGTGCGTTCCTTAATGCAACTCTTGCTACTCCACTGATAAATCTCTGGGAACGCACCATGCTCATGCTTGAAGCAAGCGATCGCAGTTTAACAATGCCCATGTACGCCGACTGTCGAGAAGTTATCTGTTGAAATTCAAAGATTATCTGCGGCGGGCAATGGGCAACATTATGCTGCCTCAGGCTATGTGTACAAACAGTATTTGAAGCTGCCTCAGTGCTTCACAGACCGCAATCTCTGCAATCGCCTACAACACAGAAAACTCGCTTTGGCGTACCTTGAGTGTTAATGAACTGAGCAAATTTGTATGAAAGAACCCTGGATTTCTGAACGCTGCACCCTTCAACTCCCTGGGTTGACTGTCGATCGCCATATCTCAAAACCGAATGAGCTTGACTTCCGTGGGCATAATCATCATCTACTGTGTCTGCTATTGAGTGAGGGTAATCAACAGAAAATTACTTGCATCGGTGAACAGAAATCCGAGAAACCTCAACTCCAAGGAGAGTTTTGGATTTGTTCTGCTCAGACAACAGGGCTTTGGGCATGGGATAGCACCGATGTATCACTGATGTTTGTGATTGATCCACTCCTTTTAAGCCAAACAGCAGCAGAGCTCAGTGACTCGGATGCCAGCCAAGTTGAATTGCTCTGTACGATTGGTACTCACGATCCACACATTGAGGCGATCGCCCATCTCTTTCAAGCAGAACTAGAGACAGAAGGTAGCAGTAGCATCGGTGAGCATCTCTATGCCGAATCTCTGACCCAGGTATTCATCGTCCATTTGCTTAGAAAATACTGCGCATTTCAGCCCAAAATTTTGCGCCACTCAAACGGATTACCGATGTCTCGGTTCCGGCCCGTGTTGGACTACATCCGCAGCCATCTAGATCGACCACTGCATCTGGCTGAACTTGCAGAACTTTCGGGCATCAGCCAATACTATTTTTGTCGATTGTTTAAGCAGTCTATGGGAGTGACGCCCTATCAATACGTACTTCAGCAACGCATGGAGAGAGCAAAAGAACTTTTGCAACAAAGGAAACATACGATCGCAGAAGTTGCTGTGTTAGTCGGCTGTACCGATCAAAGTCGCTTCGCCAAGCATTTCAAACACTATTTTGGCATTACACCCAGTGCGTTTTTGAAGCAATAAGGGCAATTCATTATGGCAAGAATCATCTAAACCTTTAGGCAAATTTAGCAAAAAATGACTATCTTAGACTATGCAGTGCAATGTATTGTTCTGTATGAGTTTTCAGTCAGGTAGATTTCCAATCGCTTTACGTTTCAAACCAGAGAGGTAATAGAGTGGAACACCTAGTTCAGTGCCGCTTTCAGGGCTTAAAGATTTATGAGAAGATTTAGTCGAATTTTGCTTTCGGTTGTACTCGTTAGCACTGCGGTAGTTTCTGTGGCAGTGGATTGGAATGCAACTCATATCTTCAATCCTGAATGGACTCCTCACGCCAGGTTTCATGATGTGGTGATGCTATGGCTACTCAGCGGCATGAGTATAATGGCGCTGTGGTTGTTGTGGCGGCGATCGACAGAACCCGATATTGCTTATACCGTTGCTATGCTCGTACCGGTTGTGTTTTGGTCGCCCTTTTTCTTTATAACGCTTGTGATTCCTGGAACCGGTCTCAAAGCTGACCCAGATGAGATTCTGCCCATAGTTGCGGGCATTCCCATTTATCCCAATGTGGTAGTAGCAACGGTGAGTGTGATTCTGGCATTGATTGGTTATTCTTTGTATCGTGCTTCTCGATCAGAAGCAGACGTCTAGGAGGCTGATTGTGATCACTGGCTCTGCATTACCCACTCTGTTTCTGGCGGGTCAGCCAGTTCTGGCACACATTGGGCATGGTCAATTTTTGACGCAAAACCTGGCGCAAACCAACCTGTCTCCAACATTCATGCTGGGTGGAATAGGACTTGCTTTGACGGCTGGAGCTGGACATGCGCTCTCTCCAGGACATGGAAAAACAATGGTAGCCGCCTATCTGGTCGGCTCACGCGGTACACCTCAACACGCGGTTTTATTAGGGTTGGTGACAACATTGACCCACACTGTCAGCGTCTTCGCGCTGGGGGTTTTAGCCTTGTTTTTGTCCAGATACATCTTGCCAGAGCAGTTGTATCCGGTTCTCAGTTTAGTCAGCGGCTTGATGGTCTGTGGCGTTGGTTTCTGGTTACTGGAGCGATTTTTGCATTCTGCTGCCAATAACCATCCTCACCCGCATTCTGCTAACCATACGCATCAGCATTCCCCGGCTCAAATCACACTACGCTCTCTCGTGTCATTGGGAATTGCTGGAGGATTGGTTCCCTGTCCATCAGCTTTGGTGTTGCTGCTGAGTGCGATCGCCCTGCACCAAACTGCCTACGGCTTGTTGTTGGTTTGTGCCTTTAGTTTTGGATTAGCGATCGTATTGATTAGCATTGGCTGGGTCACTCTCTATGCTCACCACTGGTTAAAGCAAGTTCACTGGGTTCAACCCTTTCAGCTCTACATTCCAATGATTAGCGCAATTGCGGTGATTATAGTGGGAACAACGCTTATGGTTTGTGCTGTCGTTTAGTGCGATCGCCGATTAGGGTGCGTTCTTTAATGCAACTCTTGCTATTCCACTAATAGATTTCTGGGAACGCACCATACTCATGCTTGAAGCAGGCGTTTGTACCTGCACTAACACTCTCAATAACTCACAGACAGTCGTTTCATTTTAGAAGCCACTCACGATAATCAAACCGATCGCTACTCCAAAAATCATTGACTCATTTTCCGACTTAAATATCTTGCAAAACTTTAAGCAAGTTCTCACTCACTACTTGATTTCCCTGAGGACTTAGGTGAATGTGATCGCGATAAAGTGCTTTGGGTGACTCTGCAGTGTTGAAGATGGGCAGAAAATCCAGATAGAGAATTTGGGTTTTTTCGGTAAAGTCTTTTAGTCGCTGACGAGCTTTGATTTCGTAGTCGCGTGAGCCAGGAGCGCCAATTTCTCGAAGTAAAGGAGTCATGACTAGAATGAGTCGTCCGTTAGATTGGCTGACCAGTTGATTGATTTGCTGAATTGCTTCCAGGTTAAAGCCAACGCGATCGCCCCCTTCTGACATCACCTCATCCATTCCGGGGATGGGCTGCTGTTTAATCAGATAGCGGTTCACCAGTTCTGATAGGGCAAAGGGAGGTTTGTGGTCGGGGTAGTTGCGATCGCGCCCTACAGGAAGAGAAGTCGGAGCCGTACCAAACAGGTCGTCTGTGTTGATTAGCAGAATCACAACCTGAGCCTCAAAGCTGCTAAACCGTCGCAGATAGGCTAACTCATTGCGCGGACTCCAGGAATTTGCCGAGGCGTTCAGGACTTCTAGCTGCTCAAATTCAGTTTCACTCAGTGAAGGCTGCAACTGCTGCTGTAGCATGGCTGAAATCGTCTCATTCTGGTCTGTCCACCAGCCACCATTAGCAACAGAATCTCCTAACAATAGCAGACGCAGGGTTGTTTGGGGTCGAGATGTTGTAACTTCAGGACTCCGCATTGAGTACTGGTTGATGGTGATTCGGTTGCCAAATCGACGCACTTTTTGGTTGGGTGCCAGCAAATAGCCAATTTGCTCATCAGCGATATAAATCAGCGGATTGCCGAAGCCAAACAAAATTCGCAAGCCTACTTCGGTGAGTAAAACCAGTCCGACGATTACCGCCACGACAATCAAAGCAACCTTCATCTAACTTCCTCATTCATAGTGCGTAGTTCTAGCTCAGCCCAAAGTTTTGCTTTACCAAACTTCAAGACAGATTTAAGCTTTTAGCCCTCAATTTGACCTCAGAAGCTCTAAGTCCTGGATAAAATCGAGGCAGGTTCGGCTCTAGCAATTTTCTCAACCCCATTCTTCAGTCCAATCTTTTTCAAGCCAGTCCATTCTGTCTTTAACCCTGAAAATTTCCAAGAGGAGGACACTGCATTTATGACAGATTTCAACCGGGGGATCATGAAGTTTAAGGGAGCAGATAGCCCAGTGGCGATCGCCCTTTTTTCTACCCTGCTATTAGGTTCGATTGCTTTGCTGATTTTGTGGGCGTTGCAGTCTGCTTACGTGCTTAATTAAACCCACAAACCAATACTCCAAAATTTTTAGGCGGAGGTGCAGTCTAGCGGCACCTCCGCCTAAAAATTTTGGGTTAATAAATTATTTGTAATACGCATATGCTACAATCTGTAATCTTAACGAATTTTGGGGCTACTCGACTGCTTCTACCGATTTGGGGTGGCAGTGAGGTTAAATATCATGGCAAAGTTTTCCGACATCCTCCGTTACTACAAACCGTATGCGGCGATCGCTGCCTTCAGCATCGCAGCCAGTAGCCTTTTTGAAATTATTGATCTGGTGGTGCCCTACGCGATTGGGCAAATTCTGAATGTGTTGTCCAACCAGCCTGTGGATGTGTTGCTTCAGCGCAGCGTTGATCTGGTGGCAAGTTTAGTTAATTTACCGTCCAATCGAGGATTGGCGATCGCTGTCTTACTGGGTCTGATTTTTCTAACTACTGTTGTGCGTGCGCCGATTCAGCCCTGGGTCGGGTCTTGGTTTCACTGGGATGTTGCTTTGCGTTCCCGGCGGGATCACGCCACGCAGGTGTTACGCAAAATTCTCACCTTGCCGCTAGAGTTTTACGACGAAAACAACCCAGGGCGAATTGCTGGGCGGGTCGCCAGAGGGCTATCAAACCACACCTGGACTTATCCCGAAATTGCCGGACAGCTTATTCCCAAGCTGGCACGGGTGCTGGGCATTTTCATCATGATCTGGTTTATCGAATGGCGGATTGCGATCGCCTTCCTGGTTTCGTTTGTCTTCGTCCTCACGCTGAGCCTGTTCAAGCTAAAACAACTGATTGCTCAAGAACGGGCGATCGAAAAACACGAGGAAAATACTGAGAGCCGTACCTCAGAAATCATTACCAACATCAAAACGGTCAAAGCTTTTGCCACCGAATCTCACGAGCTAAAGCGCCAAAGCACTCGGTTTAACCGTGAGTTTATGGTGATTGATTACCGGATTCATCGCGGCTACATCAAGCTTGGCATGATGCAGCGCACAATTGTGCAAATCTGTGTATTCCTGGTGCTGGCGTTCACTCTGATTGCGACGCTACGGGGGCAAATTTCCCTGGGTCATTTTGTCACCGTTCTGACGATTTCTAGCATGGCTTACTCTGAGCTAGACCCCATTGGTCAGCTCGCCGAGATTTTTGCTCGTCGCTATGCCTCAATGGTCAGCTTGCATGAGTTTATGCAACTGCCGACGGGGTCTGATGCTGCCAGTCTGGTGAAAGACCCTAATGCTGTGCAGCACTACCAGTTCACAGGAAAGGTTGATTTTTCTCAGGTCACCTTTGGCTACGATCCAAGTCGTCCTGTGCTGAAAGACATCAACCTGCTGATTGAGCCCTATCAAACGGTGGCGCTAGTCGGACGCTCCGGTTCCGGCAAGTCTACTCTAGTGAAAATGCTGTTTCGTTATTTTGAGCCGCAGCAGGGTCAAATCTTGATCGACGGGCAAGACATTCGCAGGCTAGATGTGGCGGCTTATCGCAAGCGACTGGCGATCGTTCACCAGGAAGTGGATGTGTTTAACGGCACGCTGCTCGATAACCTCACCTACGGCAACCCCAATGCTTCCTTTGAAGAAGTGGAGTTTGCCTGTCGGGTTGCGCGAGTAGACGAATTTATTCACCTGTTTCCCCAGCGCTATCACACCATTGTGGGTGAACGCGGAGTGCGGCTTTCTGGCGGACAACGACAGCGACTGGGAATTGCCCGTGCCTTGCTGATGAATCCTGATGTGCTGGTGTTCGATGAGGCAACTTCGAGCCTGGATTACGAATCGGAGCGATCGATTCAACTGGCGATGCGAAGCATTCTCGGTACGCGCACCACGATTATCATTGCTCACCGTCTCAGCACGGTGCGCGAGGCGGACAAGATTGTGGTGTTAGACAAGGGCGAAATTGTTGAAGTCGGCAATCATGACGAGCTATTGCAGCACGGCGGCATCTATCACCGTCTCCATGCGTTGCAAGAAACAGGTGAACTGCTGGTCTAAACTCATACGGAATCCGTTTCGTAAAGAAGCACTATTGGGTGTACGGGCGAAGCATTCGGCAAAAGAATTGTGCTTCAGTTGCAAAGATTGTAACCGAATGCTTCGCCCCTAGCGATACCGCTACTCTACAGGTGGATTTGGTATCAGGACAAATTTAGGACTTACCGAAATAGACTGTAAGCCCTCTGTGTGAATCGTTGCGCAGCTCAGCCACACAACGATTTATGCTTCTTACTCCGGAGGCGCTACCGAAATTCTCCTAAAATAATCTTTGCGGCTGCGCCCCGTGTTTCAGCAGCTTGAAGTACCCGTTGCCACAGTACCGTTTCAGATTGGTAAAGACTCAAGGCAGCTACAGCGTCTTTTGCGTCGGCACTTTTGCCCTCAGCAACCAACGACAGCAAAAATTCTAGCGGTTCGTCTTGCCGCAGCATGGCGATCGCCAACAGTCCTGTTTTCCGCAATTCCTTGTGCGTTGTCTGTAACCACCAGTGCTTAAGCTGCTCAAATGCTGCGTTACTGCGGGATTCGCCCAGTGCCAGAGCAGCCATCTCACAGTCTTGAGGATTGGCATCGTCTAGAAAACTGGCAACTAGCGGCAGAGAATCAGGGGAAAGATTGATCAGCGCTGTGAAACAATCCGCAAGAACCTGAGGTTCGTCGCCCAACTTGACCCGCAAACGCAGCAGCGGAACTCCCTGTTTGCTGCCGCTGTAGGCGATCGCCCTGGCTGCTGCCGCCCGCGCCAGTGGAATGGGGTCAGCCAATAGGTCAGCCAATTCGCTCATCATGTCGGGATAGTTCATTCGCACCAAGCCGAGGGCACACACTCCGCGCAGACTGGGTGCGGTGTCTTCTTGTCCACCCCAGACTGGCTCCATCTGCCGATGCCGGATGCCCCGCAAGAACAGATCTGCTTCACTGCGCCCCATTTTGTAGAGCGCTTCGGCAATCCTGAATTTGCCTGTGCAGCCGATGTCCCGCTCAATCGGTTTCTCCATCAGTCGGTCAAAGGCGGCGACCAAGTCGGGCGTTAGCTCACCGATAGCAGTTCTCCCAATGAGCTTGGCGGCAGCGGCGATCGCCACTGAATATTTGCTCTGAAGAATCTGCCGCAGTCCCTTCAGAGATGCTTCCGCAGTCGGGTCTTTCCGAAACTGATTGACCTGTTCGATCAGTTCTTCCAGCTTGCGTGATTTCGCCATTTTCAGAGGTCAGCTTCTTGAATCTTGGAGCCTCAAAACCGTTCAACCCAGGCTCCTCGCTCGTCAAGTTTCAATTCCTTGACCTGAACGGTAATTCCTACTGATTTCCAGGTGTTGGCGATCGCTTCTTCTACTGCTTCTGCTTGATCCAGGTTCGTTAAAGCCAGTAGCGTTGGTCCGGCTCCGCTGATCACCAATCCATAAGCACCAGCGGCGATCGCGGCTGATTGAACCTGCTCAAAGCCAGCAATCAGGGTTTGGCGATAGGGTTGGTGAATTCGGTCTTGCAGGGCAGTACGCAGCCAGCCTGGTTTTGCGGTTTCCAGTCCGCGCAGCAGCAGTCCCAGATGCGCCACGTTAAAAATCGCATCGGCTCGGCTGTAGCTAGTCGGCAAAACTCGACGGGCTTCACTTGTAGAAAGCTCAAAGTCAGGAATTGCCAGGACGGGAATAATGTCGCTGTGCCAGGGAATATCGCAAATCGTCCAGTTGCCGTCTGCATTTGAGGCAGATAGCCGACAGCCGCCCAGCAACGCCGGAACTACGTTGTCGGGATGTCCTTCCAGGGCGATCGCCAATTCCATCACCTTTTCCTGAGAAAGCGGAGTTCCTGCTAACTCGTTTGCACCCAGCAGCCCACCTACGATCGCAGTCGCAGAACTGCCCAGTCCTCTAGCGAGTGGCACACCCAGATCGATCTCGATTTGCACGGGTGGAACGGGTTGCTCCAAATGGTGATAGAGCTTGGCAAAGGCTTGATAAGCCAGGTTGCTGTTGTCGGTTTTGACTTGTTCAGCGTCTAAGCCAGTGACGGCGATCGCCAACTCACCTGAGGAATTAGGGCTTAATCGGGAGAAGCGAAACTGGTTATACAGGCTCAACGCTGCCCCGATGCAGTCAAAGCCGGGACCAAGATTTGCGGTTGTAGCCGGAACAGTAACAGTGACAGAGTTGGTCATGGTGAAAACCTGATTGACTGTGAAATAGGCATCTTGCCTGCTTGCTTCAGACGGGCAGATGCCCATCCCACAAAGGGCTAAAGAGTTGCCTAACGCCTAATCCGAAACAACGGATTCCTGGCTGGCCGCTCCGGTTGGCTGTGTTCCTTTGAAGTAGGCTTCTAAAACCTGACGCACCATTGGCGCAGCTAAAGAACCGCCACCGCCACCAGAATTTTCACCAAAGGCGACTACGACAATTTCAGGATTGGTTTCGGGTCCATACGCGCCAAACCAGGTGTGAGACTCACGGGGCGGATCTTCAGCAGTGCCGCTCTTTCCAACAAGCGGAGGCAGTCCCGGCGCATTGACAGCTTTTCCGGTGCCGCTCGTGACGACTTGCCGCAACCCTCGCTGCAAAATTTGCAGCGTTTCAGGCTGCAAGTTGAGCGACTGCCGCCACTGCCTTTCCGCCTCATTGTCTTTGAGCAAATGTGGTCTAACCAGATACCCGCCATTCGCTGGGACTGAAAACATCACTGCAACTTGCAGAGGTGAAGCCTGCAAATAGCCTTGCCCAATTGACATATTAATCGTGTCGCCCTGATACCAGGGTTCGTCTAGCTCTGACAGTTTCCATTCTTCGTCAGGCACCAAGCCAGCCGCTTCCTCGTCAGTAATTTCAATCCCAGTTTTGCGCCCAAAGCCATAGCGCTGAGTCCACTCGATCAGCGGCACTTCACCCATTCTCATCGCGGTTTGATAGAAGAAGGTATCGCTACTCCAAGCCATCGCCCCCGGAAAGCTGAGCGGGCCAAAGCCAGCCCGATTCCAGTCCCAAAACTCGATGCCGCCAGCTCGAATGAACGGATAGGTTGGCAAAACGGTGTCGGGTGAAAACTCTCCTGACTCGATCGCCGCTGTCGTGGTAACGATCTTGAAGGTGCTGGCAGGTGGATAGCCCTGCAACGCCCGATTCACAAACGGAAAGTCCATGCCCTGAAGCTGCTGCCACTGGGCATCAGTAATGTAAGTCGAGAAGAGGTTGGGGTCAAAGGCAGGACGGCTAACCATCGCTAGCACAGCGCCATTGCGAGGATCGATCGCCACGATCGCCCCTTTCCTTTCTCCCAGAGCAGTTTCAGCCGCCTGCTGCAAGTCTAAGTCTAGCGTCAACTGCACGTCTCGCCCAGCCATTGCAGGTTTTTCGCCCAGCACTCGTAGGACGCGGCCCATGCCGTCTACTTCTACCTGCTGCCCACCCCATTCGCCTCGTAGCCGTTGCTCAAAGGCTGACTCAACGCCCATCTGACCAATCACATCGCCTAGGCGGTAGCCTTCATCTTCATGCTCCGTGAGTTCGTCGTCGGTCATTTCCCCGGTATAGCCAATCACGTGCGCTGCCAGGTCACCATAGGGGTAGTTCCGTACGGCTTCAGCCTGCACCTGAACGCCCTTCAGTTCATGACTAAACTCGGCAAGTGCGGTTACCTGAGCCGGACTGATGCCCCGCGCAATTCGCACCAAAAACGGCGAGGTGTAGCCTGCCTGAGTTAAGCGAGACTGAATCTGGTCAGCCGGAATGTTTAAAACTTCTGAGAGGCGCTGTGAAATTCTGTTCCATTCAGCTTGTTGATTAGCGATCGGCCAGAGAAACACCGCATAGGACAGGCGACTACCCGCCAAAATTCTGCCTTCCCGGTCTAGAATTTTGCCGCGCTCTGGCTGCCTTGGAATCAGACGAATGCGGTTGTTGTCAGCAAGCTGGCGGTTGCGATCGCCCTGCACCAACTGCAAATAAGTTAAACGACTTCCGATGCCCCCTAGCAGCGTCAGAGTGACCAGCAGCATCACCACCAAAGACTGATACTGTTTCCCAACACTGCGCGCATTGGGCTGCTGAGTCGTAGCAGACGGGTGTTTGGTTAGAGTCATCGGCACGACAAATTAAGCCTCGACGATTTCCATCTGAAAAAAACCTTTCCTAGTCTACCGCTACTCCCTACAAAGCAGTACCGTAGCTGATCCCCAAGGTTGTGTTCAACTTTAGCCCATTCTCAGGTAAGCAATGCCAATTTTCTCTTTTAGTATCTTGTATCCTAGTTGATGCAATAAAGTATTGGTGCAATTAGAGCTAAATTCTACGGGAGGCAGCTTAATGCAGCGGTCGGCTAGGCTGACTAGCCAAAACAAGCTGTATCACAGGTAACTATCAATTTTTAATGGCTGCCTAAAGATAGGCTTAGCTAACATCAATGATTCACCACTTAACTGGGAACTATTGCGGAGAGTTGCAACAATGTCTCAGACTGCTATGCAAAATCGACCCGTCGCCGAGACCAATACGCGGTTCGATGTCGAACTCCGCAAAGTATTCAAGGTATTTAACGGCGAAACCGTCGTTCGAGGAATTGATCTCAATATTCGACAAGGTGAATTTTTTAGCATCCTAGGCCCATCCGGCTGCGGCAAGACGACTACGCTCAGGTTGATTGCCGGATTTGAAGAACCTTCAGCCGGGGAAGTATTAATTCGAGGCAGATCCATGTCTGGGGTGCCAGCCTATCGCCGCCCCGTTAATACTGTCTTTCAGAGCTATGCCCTATTTGGCCATCTCTCGGTTTGGGAGAATATTGCATTTGGTCTACGAATTAAGCGTCAGAGCAAGGCAGAAATTCAAAAGCGAGTGCAGGAATCGCTGCGTTTGGTCAAGATGGAGCAGTTTGCCCGGCGTTATCCAGCCCAGCTATCGGGAGGTCAACAGCAGCGAGTTGCTCTAGCCAGAGCACTGGTTAATCAGCCGACGGTTGTGCTATTGGATGAGCCGTTGGGCGCGCTGGACTTAAAACTCCGGAAGGAAATGCAGGTTGAGCTTTCGACACTGCACAAAAACTTGGGCGTGACGTTTGTAATGGTGACTCACGACCAGGAAGAAGCTTTAAGCCTCTCTGACCGAATTGCAGTGATGCACGATGGCAAGCTAGAGCAAATTGGCACCCCGAATCAGATTTACGACTATCCTCAAACGCCCTTTGTGGCTGATTTCATTGGGGATACAAACTTGTTTAAGGGGCGAATAGAAACGACAGACTATGGCATGTGGCAGGTGAGAACAGAGCGAGGGTTGCGAATTTTGGTTAAGCCAACTGAATCCTTAAATGGCTCTATGCCCAATCAGGTGGTTGTGAGTGTGCGTCCCGAGAAAATTCAGCTGAGTCTAGAAAAGCCCAGTAGCCCAATCAACTGTTTTGAAGGGCGGCTGATGCATACGATGTACTTGGGTACTCACGTCCATTACTTGGTAGAGTTGCTGTCGGGCGATCGCCTCACCGTTCTACAGCCCAACCGAGCTAAACTTGCTGCTGAACCAGATTCCCCTCTCTATATTTATTGGGCAGAAACTGATTGTCTAGCGCTAACAGCGTAGGATAGTTGCAATCTCGTCTCGCATTGGCGTACAAACTTGTCATTGTGTTTGATCTTCCCCTGTTGTATTAGGTCAAGGAGAGCGTTTTACTTCTAATGAACACCCGAAAGCCCCGATTTTACCCAGGGCGATCGCCCCGGATCGCCAGCACCAGACGCGGTTTTCTGCAACTGTCAGCCGCCGCCCTCTCGGGTGCCGTCTTGTCAAACTGTGCCCGTAATCTAGCAGACGTTAACTCTGAAGAGCCCGCAGCTAGCAGCGCTGCTTCTGATGGCGGTACCCTACATGTCTACAGTTGGGCAAACTATACGGATCAGGAGTTGTTAGACAGCTTTAAGGCAAAAACGGGCGTTGAAGTTGTTGTAGATACCTACGACTCTAATGAAACCATGCTGGCGAAGATGCAGGCTGGTGGCGGTAGCGCCTACAGCATCATCTTCCCCTCTGACTACATGGTGAGTGAGATGATCGGGCTGGATATGCTGACTCCCCTCGATAAATCTCGTTTAGTCGGGCTAGAAAACCTGCGATCGCAGTGGCAAGACCCCGTTTATGATCCGGGCAGTGCCCACAGCATTGCCGCAACTTGGGGTACGACAGGTTTTATCTACAATCCCGCTAACCTGGGTACAACCCTGACAGGCTGGGATTATTTCTGGGAAAATGGCGGGTCGTTAGATCGGAAAATCACCTTGCTGAACGACGTGCGGGAAGTCATGGGCGGAGTGTTGCATTCGCTCGGTTATTCCTACAATTCCGAAGATCCGGCTGAGCTTGAGGAAGCCTATAACCGATTGGTAGAGCTAAAACCAGCGATCGCCAGCTTCATCACCAACGGTTGGGAAGACCAGGTTGCCAGCGGTGACCTACTTGTGTCAATGGCTTACTCCGTTGATGCAATTGCCTTAATCGAGGAAAATCCCGACTTGGAATATGTCATTCCAGAAACGGGTTCCTCTCTCTGGACGGACACGATGGTTATTCCTAAGTCGGCACCCAACCTAGATGCAGCTTATGAATGGCTAAATTTCCTACTGGTACCAGAAAACGCTGCCAGTTTAGTAGAGCGACTTAAATTTGCAACGCCCAATAAAACTGCCTACGAGCAACTGTCTGCGGAAACTAAAGCTGATACAAAGTTGTTCCCACCTCAAGATTTGCTCGATCGATGCGAGGGAATTGCGCCCGTCTCGGAAGAAGCAACAGAGCTGTATGACCAGTACTGGACACAGCTAACCAGTAGCTAATTGACTTGGGTAGGGGCGCAAACTTTGCGCCCCTGTATTTTTTCCTCCTCGTTATGCGTCTATGTCAACTTCAACCCCAACGCCTTCTGTAGTTCCTAAAGCCAAAGTGAGTCCGAGGTGGCAGCAAAAGCTCGGTCACTTGGTTGGACCACTGGTGTTGCTCGGCCCACCAGGAGTTTGGCTGTTGCTACTGCTGGTCATCCCAACGCTGCTAATTTTTCAACTCAGCTTGATTCCTGGGATTCGTCCCGGACAGCCAATGGATGGCTTTGGCTTTGGAAATTACCTGAACATTTTGCAGCCCATTTATCTTCAGGTAATCTGGCGATCGGTCTTTTTTGCCCTTGGCAGTACGGTCTTGACGCTGCTGTTGGGGTTTCCGGTTGCTTACTGGATTGCGCTGATGGCTCCCAAACGCTGGCAAAACCTGCTGCTGGTTGGTTTTGTGTTGCCGTTGTGGACTTCCTCTTTGCTCAGAGCCTATGCCTGGATCACGATTTTGCGACCCACAGGCGTACTGAACTCATTTCTCAGCACCTTTGGGCTACCCACGCTGGATCTACTCAACCGCAGTTCAGCCGTGTTTATTGGCATGAGCTATAGCTTTTTGCCCTACATGGTGCTGGTTCTCTATGCTTCTTTAGAAAAGCTCGACAAACGCTTGCTGGAGGCAGCAGCCGACCTGGGTGCTAGCGCCCCACAAACCTTTTGGAAAGTGACAGTACCGCAGACGCTACCTGGCATTGCGGCAGGCTGTTTGCTGGTGTTTATTGCTGGTTTGGGAGATTTTGTGGTGCCAGAACTGTTGGGCGGCGCGTCTAGCATGACCGTTTCGCGGTTAATTTATAACCAGTTTCTTGGTGCAACTCGCAACTGGGGCTTGGGTTCTGGTCTCAGTATGGTACTGATCTTGGCAGTGAGCATTGCGATCGCCCTGTTAATCAAGTATGGCGATCGTGACCCCGAAAGCTTCTCATAACTCATCCCCAATCCCTACCTAACCCCTAATCCCTTCCTCTGCGGCGTGAACTCCCCTAAACCCACTTCCAAACCCACTTTCCCAATCCGGGCATCCTGGCAGGCCGTCATTTCGCTAGCGGTGTTCGTGTTCATGTACCTGCCGATTCTGATTTTGGCGTTCTATAGCTTTAACGCTTCACGCTTTAGCGCCACCTGGGAAGGGTTTAGTTTGAAGTGGTACGAGATCCTATTCAACGACTCGCGCATTTTTGCCGCACTGCAAGACAGTCTAGCGATCGCCATTTGTGCTGTCGGTGTGTCGGCTGTGTTGGGAACGTTGATGGCAGTCGGTTTAGCGAGATATCAGTTTTGGGGGAAAGGGCTTTATCGGGGGGCTTCCTATTTGCCGCTGATTATTCCTGATATTGCGATCGCCGTTGCAACCTTGGTTTTTCTCGCCTCATTTGCGATCCCCCTCAGCCTGTGGACGATAGTGGCATCCCACATTGTTTTTTGTCTGGCTTACGTAGCAGTAGTTGTTTCCACTCGCTTATCTGGATTGAACCCGCATTTAGAAGAAGCGGCTCTGGATTTAGGCGCAACTCCCACTCAGGCATTCCTCAAAGTTTTACTGCCTGAATTGATGCCTGCGATCGTATCTGGCTGTCTGCTAGCTTTTGTGTTGAGCATGGATGACTTGTTGATCTCTAGCTTCACAGCAGGCGGCGGTGCGAACACGTTACCCATGGAAATCTTCAGCCGCGTTCGCACAGGCGTTAAACCTGACATCAACGCGCTTAGCGTCGTGCTAATTCTGGCATCTGGCGTACTGGCATTTTTAGCAGAATATATTCGCTATCGCGGTGATCAGAGGCGATCGGTTTAACTGATGACAAAGATCAATCACGCTGCGATCAGTTGTCACGAACTAAAGTGCCATATCTTGACCTACTGTAATTGACATTGAAGGTTTGAGGTGAATGGCACAGAAAAAGACGCTTAGTTATAGTCAACACTTTGAAACTCTAGTTGCCCTAGTTACTCATCTTGCAGTGGTGAGCGGGAATGAAGCTGACGCTGCTAATGCACTTAAATTAGCGCAGCGACTTGGTCTTGATAAGCAGGAAGTTATCAGTGTTTTAGATAACTTCAAAGGACTTTTTAGAAGAACCGAGAAGCCTTATCCTACTAAAAATTATGGCTTGCAATACAAATACTCATTGCAGCTACGTTACGCTCGTCGAAAATATGTTGACAGTAATGTTGTAAACGCGGGTGAAGCCCTTACAAACGAGGAGTTACTTTCTCTCTTTACATTTATTACAAATAAGGTTAACGAAGAACAAGAAACTGCTCGACAGGCAAAAGAGAATAAGATTACGATGATCGGTGTATGGGTCGCAGCTATGCTGTCTCTCGTATCGACGGTCGTCAGCTTGTATAAAAGCTAACAATCGTTAAAGCACAACCTTGATTTCAACGCAGCCTCAGTAAAGATGTTTGAGAAGAACAGACTTGAGCTGGAGGGATAGTCAAGGCAGCCTAAAAAAACTCAAAACGGTGTATTGGCTACCTTTGCTTAGCGGCTACTTAAGGGCAAGTAAAAATATTCTGGTTTGAACAATATCTGGCTTTTGGTAGTAGCGAGAAATTGATTCATCCCTCTAAACTCCTGAATGTCATTCGAGGGCTTAGAGCCAGAGCCTGGAAAAAATTATGGAACCAGAAGGAATTTTAGGCTGGATCATTACTGTTCTCCTGGTTCTGCTTGCTGCTACGCTACTAATCCTTTACTTCCGAGGCAGCTTTCGTCGCAAGATCAGTTACCCGCTGCGGAATGTTCCGAGGGTGGATGAGCCTAGTTTTTTCCTGGCGATCGCCGGATTTGCCTCTAGTCTGCCCACCCATGCGTGTCCCATCGGATTTTTTGTTGAAGCTGATGAGATCTATGCAGCACGGCTCCAGGCAATTCAAAGCGCTCAAAAGACAATTCATTTTGAAACTTTTTACATGACACCAGGGCGACGGGCAGATGATTTTGCGATCGCCCTGAGTGAACGTGCCCAAGCTGGAGTTGCAGTGCAGCTTGTAGTTGACTGTCATGGGGCAAGCTCTATGCCCCAAAAATACTGGAAGTCGCTCAAAGCCGCAGGTGTAGAAGTACACTTCTTCAGCCCGTTTAGCTGGAAAGCGCCCCTTGACTACAACACCCGCACCCACCGCAAACTATTGCTGATCGACGGCAAAGTTGCTCTGATCGGTGGCGCAGGTGTTTCAGACGAGTGGGACGGTAAAAGCGATACAGGTGGCACTGCACCCTGGCGAGATTTTGAAGTGCGCTACGAGGGATCAATCTTGAGCACCCTGGAAGGGGTGTTTATGGAAAACTGGACAACCGTGGGCGGCATTGGTGACTTGAGTTCAGAAGTGTTTCAACCTTGCCCACCTAAAGGACACACTGCCTTCGTGACAATGGGCACTTTCTCTCCTGAAAACTCTGCGCTGCACATCCTGTTTCAGACCAGCATTCAGGCAGCACGACGGCGACTCTGGATTAGCAGCCCCTATCTCGTACCCGATAAACACACCCAAAGCGTGCTGGTAAAGGCTAGCAAAGCGGGCGTAGATGTACGAATCCTAACAATGGGGGTTCGCAACGATAAGCCTTATGTTTATTACACGGCGCGGGAACTGTACGGGGATTTGCTCAAAGCTGGCGTAAAAATTTATGAGTATGTACCTAACATGCTCCATGCCAAAGTTGTGCTGGTCGATGACACCTGGGTCAGTCATGGCAGCACTAATATGGATGAGCGCAGCTTCTTCTTAAATGATGAGATGAATGTGTCCGTGAGCGATCGCCACCTGGCTCAACAGACCGAGAATTTTCTGCTAGACTCTTTCGCCAAAAGTGCTCTAATTTCTCTAGAAGATTGGCAAAAACGCTCGTTCTTAGAAAAATTTCGAGGCAAATTTGGACTGATATTCCGACAGTTGCTCTAGCCTATTCACTCATGACGGATGGCAAATGCCAACCATTCAATTCAGCGACAATTGCTAATTTTCCTTGAGCGGTAGCTGAATCCGAATTAGCTGGTAGGCTCCTGCTTGTTCAACTAACTGATATTGTTCAGGCTCCAGGTCTGCTTCTCTCAGCTTGTGGGGAAAGGCTACCATCAGCACCGAAGGGGTATTTTGCTCAAAGAGCTGATCGAGCTGCTCTTCCAGGTCATCGGGATCAGAGATGAACAGAATAGGGCGTTCTGTGTAAAATACCAAGCTAGGTTTCTGAAACCCAAGCATCGTCAGCATTTCTTGCGGTTGTTGAGCTTGCAGCATGGTCGCTGAAAGCTGTCGCAAAGGGAGTTGTCTCAGACCATCCACAACTGAGAAAGCGGGCATGACAGCAAACACGATGAAAGCAAAGAACCCCATGAAATTGACTAGCCAAAGCCAGCGTTCCCGGCGGCGCAGCAGCAAAACCAACATGACGATCGCCGCGATCGCCCAACTTGCTGCTCCCCAGGGCAAAAGTCCGGATTGGCGGATTACTTCTGGCAGATTTCGCATGGTGGGGTCATCGCCCAGCCAGTTTGGGCTGTAAAGCACTGCCCCAGCCAGCGCTGCTAGAAAAATAGTATTGACAATACCCGTAATCAAAACGCTACGACTGATCTGCGGACGAGTGATTTGTTCGCTCCAGAGCAGCGCCACCAGAATGGCTGCGGCAGGCATCAGCGGCAGGACATAGCTGGGAAGCTTTGTGACCGCAATGGTGAAAAAACTGAAGATTATCAACAGCCAGCTTGAGGCGAACAGACCCAGGTGTGTAGCGCGGGGTTGCTGTTGCCAGTGCGTGCGCTGCCAGATGCGAAGACGGGCAATCGCCACGGGCAGATATAGCGACCAGGGCGCGAACCCAACTAAAACAGCGAAGAAGTAAAAATACCAGGGCGCATCGTGACGGTTGACGACCTCGGTAAACCGCTCAAAGTTGTGGTAGCCAAAGAAGCTGTCAATATATTCCTGCCCGTTTGCCTGGATGACCAGGATATACCAGGGGACAGCGATCGCCAAAAAGATCAGCCCACCGCGCAGCAGTCGCATCTCGCGCAGCACCGTCCAGCCGTTGCCGACATAAAGCAAAAATGCGCCGATAATCAGCACAGGCAGCACGATCCCCACGGGACCTTTGGTTAACACAGCCAATGCAGACAGCACATAAAAAGCTAGATACCAGCAGGCTTGCACCTGGGGTCGTGCAGGCTGAGCATAGCCACAAAAGAAAGCAAGCAATGCGATTCCCATACAGCCGCTTAGCAGCATGTCTGAAACACCTGTTCTAGCCCAGACAATCGTGTGCGTATTAAGCGCCATCATGGCTGCACCGATCCAGGCAGCTAGCCAGCGTTGACGACTGGTTTTGTGAGGTAAGTTTGGGACTGTTGCCGTTTCAGCCGCAGCAGGGGAAGGAAAGCCAAACTGTTTAAGCGTGTAAAATCCCATTGTGGTGAGGGCGATCGCCGCCAGTGCTGAGGGCAGCCTCACAGCCCACTCGTTAACCCCAATGGTTTGGTAGGCGATCGCCATCAGCCAATAGATCAGGGGTGGCTTATCAAACCGAGTTGCCCCGTTAAAGTAAGGCGTAATCCAGTCCCCCGTTTCAGTCATTTGGCGGGCGGCTTCGGCAAATAGTGGCTCGGTTTCGTCAACCAAACCGATGCTGCCTAGATGCCAGATGAAAGCCACAAAGCTGATTAGGCAAATCCAAATGATTGAAAGTGTCCAGGCTGGAACGGGCTGTTCCCAGTGTTGGAAAAGTTTGCTGGGGCGATCGATCCCAAATTTCATGTAGAGCTATCAGATACTTAAGAGGGTTTAAGGTCTGACAGATAGTCTGCCAGACCTTACTTTAACTGGAAAACTGACCTTTCTATTGGACGATCAACTGCCATTCTCCGGTTCCGCTGCTCCAGGTCGGTCCTGCCGTTTTGCCGGCCACGTATGGGCCCCAATATTGCCGCGAACCATCCTGAGCAAAAACGACCAAAACATCTCCGTTTTGCAGTTGAAGCTCACCCTCTGGTAGAGAAAGCAGCAGACCACTAGCGCTGCCCTCTCCCGGTGCGAAGTCCCAATGAACAGGTTCTTTATAAGCGTCTGTGCTGTTTTCGGTAGCTGAGGCATCTGAGGCAGAGGTAGCATCACCTGGGACTTGCGACAAAAGCGCAACTCGTACAGGATGCTCAGTTTGATTGCTGACTCGGAGATTGCCAGATTGGGCGATCGCCAGATTTTCGTCTGGAGGCGCAGATGGAGCCGCTGGAGTCGCTGGAGCCGCTGGGCTAACCACGACTGGGGGCGAAGTGACGCTAGGAGAAGGCACCGTTTCTCTAGGAACTTCCTCAGCAATAGGCGCAGAATCCAGCCCAATTTCTTCGGGTGGGATGGGTTCCATTAAAATGCTGATATCGAATCGCCCAATCAATAAGACAATGATGCCTACGCCTAAAACTCCGATAACTGCGGGGTAAAGTTTTAGCTTCATATCTTTGGTCACTTCACCCTGCCCCCTGCAAACTCGCGAAATTGAATTAATGGAAAAAACGACGGCTTTTCAATAAACCGCTAATAGCCTACCGCTGACAGCCTATGGTATGTATCACATCCTATGGCATGAGCTGGAGATGCTCTTTGGGTTGGCATCCTATACTCAAGTGGACCTGCAATTCTTGCTTCCTTTAGTCTAGTCCAGGACTTACATTACTTCCTCCCGATACTGATGCGATCCGCAATTTTAGAATTATGCAGCGGCGACTTCATCCTATCCCTGTTCTGATGGTTTAATTCTGATAGTTTGATGCGTTAACCCGATTGCTGTTGCCTAGTTTCTGGAGAACCCCGCGGTCATGCAAAACACTCGTCTCAACAGTTTGGTTGATACCTTGCTCGGACGGCTTGATCGGTGGTTACAAAACCCTTGGCGACGGTTTTCGCTGCTAATCATTAGTCTCTTGTTTGGCAACCTGCTGGCAACAGTGGTCGCAACAACCGCCGGACAAAACGCAGAGCTAGATTCCATCGTTGCTTTGCTACTGGTTGCCTCCACAGAATTAACTAATTGGGTTGTAACCAGGGGCGATCGCCTTCGCAGGTCAGCCGAAGGCCCTTTTAAGCGCCCCTTGTTCACAGAAATGTTGAACAGCGTCAAGATTGGTCTAATCTACGGAATGTTCGTGGAAGCTTTCAAAATCGGCAGTTAAGCTATGTCTTGAGAGGGGTTATGAGCCTCTGCCTTTAGCAGGTTTAAGCGATCGCAGCGGTCTTGATAGCGTCAGAGAGACGATTTATGAGACTCTCATGACATATACGACTTCAAACCCCTCCAGCGAACTGGTCCAAAACTTTCGTAGTCTGGACGTAGACCAGCAGCTAGCCCTATTTTGGTTTGTCTACAAAGAAATGGGCAAATCAGTTACGCCTGCGGCACCCGGAGCTAGCACCGTTTCTACAGAAGTTGCAGAGGGGCTATTTAATCAAGTTAAGGATATGTCTCATGAACAGCAGTTGCAGATTCAGCGAGACTTGATTTCTGGAAATAATAATCTGATTAGCCGGGAGTACGGCGCACTAGGCGATACCACCAAACTGCTGTTTTGGTATCTGCTGGCTCAGGGTATGGACAGTGCCACAATCATCCCTATGCCACCTAACTATCAGCTTGCCTCTGAAGCAGAAGGTTTGCTCAATCAAATCAAAGGGCTAGAGTTTCAACAGCAAATTACCCTCTTCCGCGATATTGTTTCCCCCATGGGAGTTGATCCCACTACGGCAGAGCATGACGAAGCTACTGGACTCTAGTGCCAACTCTGAAAATTAGCAGACGTTGCTTGCTAGTTCATTGAACTACATACAAACAAAACAACGGGATGTGTAGAGCGCATCCCGTTGTTCTGGATGAAGAGATTGACAAAAGTCTGCCCGATTTCGCCCTAAAGTGCTTTACGACAAATTAGAACACCTGATGGCAGTGCTTAATCCGCAGGAGGTGGGCTGCTCAATCCATAAGCTGTCGGTTGAAACTTAGCTTCCATGAGGTCGCTATCCCCGTCGCTATTCTCCACATCATCAATTACATTAGTTTCTTTGCCCTGCTCTTTGGCAAGCGTTTCATGAACTTCATCCCTACTCGCTTGAGACTGAAGATGAACCGGATCAGGGGTAGGAAAGGGAGGATTTGGATTATTTGAAGGCTTCTGGGTTGACATGATTTTGAATTCTTAAATGCGCTACAAACTTTACTTTGTTGGTGAACTATACGGTGATCCTAAATGGGTTATGAGAGGCATACCTTTGAGGAACGTTCTTCTCATAACCGCTCTTTTTACAGGTGATTGAAGATTGCTACATTTGCCAGTATTAAATTTCTCTAAACCGATTGCGTCCACCTAAGGAAGCAAGAATACAAACCCAACTGGATGATAGAATTCTACTCTTTGAACCAGGTTAACAACATACTGTTGTAGCGTTTAACAAACGTTAAATGTATCCTCGCTCCTTTTCTCAGTTTAACCCTGTAGAAAGTAGGATTTGAACAAATTTAGGGAGTTGTAAGTTGACAGCATTGAAGCAAATTTCCCTATTGAAATCTGAACGAACTAATTTGTTTCGCTAAGCATAAAGCTTCGTTGAGCTTAAGGGGTAAGATTGTTGCCATGCTGCCGATAGTGAGAGCAAAGTTTAGATGCTGCCAAATCCCCGTTTAATTCTGGAAATGCTGTTTCCCTATCTCAAGATCGCTGCTGCTTACGCGGTTGAAGTTCAGCCTAAGATTGCGGCGCGTCCTTCTAAAGAGTCAGATAGTTTCTTTGGAGCAGCGCTGAGTGATGCTGACCTGTCGATTCAAACGCTGGTAGAAGTGGCGCTGTTAGGTGCTTTTCCTGACATTCGCTTTTATGGGGAAGAGTATGAGCAGTCTTACAACACAAAGTATTTTCGAGCCATTACTTTAGGTGAAAAAGATGATTATCTGGTGACGCTTGATCCGATTGATGGCACTCAATTTTACCTGGACGGGCATTCAAACTATCAGATTATTGTGGGTGTGCTGAATTGGGATGAGTTTGAGGCGGCGATCGCCATCACTCCTGCACAAAACACCTACTGTTTTGCCTTTCGAGGGCAAGGCTGCTGGCAAGGCACTCTAGATGCGGGTTTGGCAAGCGGTCAGCCTTTGAAAATTGCTAAAACCAATCCAACAATTCTGTTGGGATGGGGCATGGAGGCACTCGCACCAAAGCTAAAAGACGATTACACCGTGATTGACGTTGCTACTTCTTACTCCGATGAAGTCCAAATCCCTAACGTGAATGGCATGTTAAGTGGAGACTTAGCAGGAGCAGTCACTCGTGCAGGCAAATTTATTGATAGTGCTGCATTGGCATTTTTAGCACAAGAGGCGGGCTGCATTGTCACGACTCACACTGGAGCACCCCTTCCACCGCTGCACGACTGCGAAGATTATTCTCGTCCCGGTTTGGTCATTGCGGCTTCTGCGACAGTACACCAGCATCTTTTGGAGGCGATCGCCTCTCTATCACAGGCATCAACCTGAAGATAAATTAGATCTCTTGTGTGAATGGTGATGCGGCTTCACCGCACCACCATTCACGCTTCAAAAAACGATTCATGCAGGAAATATATTAGAAGATGCGTGTTTGCTACGAGTCAGAAGCACTGAAGCATAAGCACTCACAGCGCTTATGCCCATAGGGACAAAATACCGCCCACAGATTCTTGCTTTATGCCGATGTAAACCCGTTCTAAAAGTGATGAACTGAGGTTGGTGTTGAATAATACTGACTGATGACACAGGTTTTAGTTATAGGTGGACAGGGGCGAATCGGCAGTAGTGTTGCGGCCGACCTAATCGATCATACTCAGGCAGAGGTTATCGTCACGGGTAGAAGTGACACCCTCAAAGACGAATCGGGCAGCCAGCAGCTTGGTTCGCGGGTACGATTTTTGCAGCTAGACCTCGCGGATCTAGAAAAGCTGAGACAGGCGATCGCCCAGGCTGATGTGGTTGTCCACTGCGCTGGTCCTTTTCACTACCGTGACACCAGCGTCCTGAAGTTTTGCATCGACCAGGGCGTAGACTATGTTGATGTCAGTGATACACGCGGCTTTACTGAGAAAGCGCTGTCTTATCAGGCAGAGGCGGAGACCGCTGGAGTAACTGCCGTTGTCAACTCTGGTATATTCCCAGGTATTTCTAACAGCATGGTGCGACAGGGTGTAGAGCAACTTGACCAGGCAGAAGAGATTCGCCTTTATTACGTGGTGAGCGGTTCTGGTGGGGCAGGCGTAACCGTAATGCGAACAACATTTCTAGGATTGCTCAAGCCATTTGAAGCTTGGATAGATGGGCAATGGCGAAAAATTAAGCCTTACACCGAACGCCAAAAGATTCACCTCCCTGCTCCCTATGGTACGGTTCATACCTACTGGTATGAGATGCCGGAGACGTTTACTCTAGTGGATTCTTTTGCGGTCAAAACTGTTGTTACCAAGTTTGGTTCAGTGCCCGATTTCTACAATCACCTGACCTGGATTGCTGCCAACGTATTTCCTAAATCGTGGCTGCAAAACCCCAATGGCGTTGAGTTTTTATCTCACGTGAGTTATCGCATGACGTCTGTTACCGATTTGTTTAGCGGTACAGGGGTGGGCGTGCAGGCTGAAGTGGTTGGGCAAAAAGCAGGACAGCCTAAACGCTACCGCTCAGCTCTGGTTCATTCTAGTGCAGCGATCGCTACGGGTCTTGGTACGGGTTGCATTGCTCAATTCTTGCTGTCTGGTCAGTTAAGAAAACCAGGCGTTTGGGCCGTTGAGCAGGCCCTTCCTACAGATTTATTTGAGCAAGCCATGCAAGCGCGCAAAGTTACTATTCAGCAAGAGTGGGTGTAGCGTCTAAGCATATTTTGCTTTCTGCCTGCCTGTTCTTAATAATCTGTCCCCAAACTTGAGGCAGAATGGCATCGGGAACGATCGCTTGGGACTGAGATTCATTGGCACCTCATCGACTTTTATCTGCCATATCGCAGATTTTACAAACCGTTGGCATCGCCTTAATTCTGACGCTAATTCTGCTAATAGCCCCGGCGATCGCCCAAAAAGAAATTCCAGCTTCGGTGGTGTTAGACGGGCGAGAAATTTTTCAAATCAGCCCTTCAGGCGAATACACAGCCACCGAGCGGGCAGAGTTGGTCAATTCGCTGCTGCAAGAAGCAGTACAGGAAGATCAGCCCGTCCAAATTGAAATTGAGCAGCGCAACGGCTTGCCGACTATCCGGCTGAATGACCGCCATCTAATGACGGTGACAGACCGGGATGCTCTCCTAGGCAGAACCCCTGAAGAGCAGGCAAGAGAGTTAACTCGGCGGCTTAGGGATGCTGTTCAGCAAGCCCAGCAGCAGCGGACGGCAGAATTTTTGCGGTGGGCAGGAACGATCGCTGTGGGAGTCGTAGCGATCGCCACTTTGTTGCATTGGGGGCTGGGTGAGTTTTGGCAGCGATCGCTGCGCCCTTCCCTAGCTGCAATCTTGCCGCAACCGAATGCCGATGAAGATGAAACCATTGAACACCCCCAAGCGTTGAATTTGCTGGTGAATCTGCTGCTGGCGATCGCCCGAACGGGCGTATGGCTAGGCGCAACGCTTTACATCACTAACCTGTTTCCGCTGACTCGTCAGTGGGGCTACCGCATCTTCAATAGCCTAATAGCTAGCTTTACCTCTCCCATCATTACCCTGGGGCAAAGCAGTTACTCAGTGACGGATCTGCTGGTTTTGGCATTCATGCTGCTGGGGCTGATCGTCTTTACCAAGATGGCAACGGATCTACTCAAGTCCCGCATTTTACAAATGACTGGGGTAAACCGAGGTGCACAGGAAGCCGTTGCGGTAATCATCCGCTACGCCATGTTGTTTATCGGTTCGCTGGTGGTGCTGCAAATTTGGGGGCTAGACATCAGTTCCCTGGCAATTCTGGTCAGCGCCCTCGGGGTAGGAATCGGCTTTGGTTTGCAGGATATTGCCAAAAACTTCGGTAGCGGCTTGGTGTTAGTGTTCGAGCGTCCCATTCAAGTTGGAGATTTTATTGAAGTTGGTGAATTTCAAGGCAACGTCGAGCGCATCGGGGCACGCAGCACCCTAATTCGCACGCTCGATCAGATCTCGATCATTGTGCCAAACTCGCGTTTTTTAGAACAGGAAGTGATCAACTGGAGCCACGATAATCCTGTTTCTAGAATTCACCTGCCTGTCGGGGTAGCCTACGGCTCAGACATTGAAGCGGTGCGATCGGCGCTGTTAGAGTCGGCGCGAAATCATCCTAAAATTCTTTCAACTCCGCAGCCCCAAGTCTTTTTCAAAGAATTTGGCGACAGCAGCCTGAATTTTGAACTGCTGGTCTGGACAGCAGAACCCAGCAAGCAAGTTGTGATCAAAAGCGATCTCTATTTCCGCATGGAAGCTCTGCTACGTCAGAATCAGGTAGACATTCCCTTCCCCCAACGCGACCTGCACCTCCAAGTCGATCACCTGCCCCTGAAACTGTCCCCAAAAATGGAGCAGATGGTGCAGCAGTGGTTAGAGCGATCGCAGCTTTAAAGCTATTTAAGGGGTTGGATTTTTCGTGTGCTTGATGCCCAAAAAATTCAACTTCCCAAACAAACCTTCGTCTCTAAACTTTCCTGAAACGACTTCAGTTGCTTGGAGAAGTTATAGGGTGAAAGCAACTTCTTGGTATCGCAAGCTGGGTTTGCGATCGCTGGGTGGGAGTGGTGCGATCGCCTACTAGCCCGGGAAAAAGTCATAGAGGTAGAGCAAATGCGCCTTGTCTATTGGGGTTTGGCAATTGGCGGGTTCGTTCTGGTCGTTACTTGGTTGTGGGGAGCGCTCGTCGCGTTTTCCCTAATTCTCTTGCTCATTATTGGTTACGAGATTTGGCGGCAGAGCCGTCCCTTAGCGCTATCAAATCGGTCCCGTAAAGCCAATCTAGAAGATGGCTTAGTTGAGCGATCGCAGTCTGAAGTACCTCTACCCGATGCAGTTAAACTGACTGCAAAACCTGCTGGCAAGCTTCGGTTTCAACTGGTAGAAGAGAAATCAGTCAAGCACTCCAGCAGATCGGATTTTGATCAGCCCCTTGGTGCAATTCCTGCTCAATCTGCTGTAGGAGGCGATCGCACAGTCATTCAGGAGCCGCTGACACTGATCTCAGCTACAGAGGCAGATGCAATTGCAGAAGCAATTCAGAATTTTACTCAGGCCGAGTCAGACGCAGCTCTAGCCGATGCCCCTACCGTAATTGAGTCGCTCAACCAAATTCACTTTGCCGAGTCTGCTGAAGCAAACCCCAATGCAACGAGCTCGGCTGAAGAACCCACTGTTCTGCCAAAGGAGGAGAGCAAGCAGGCGATCGCCAAACCCTCCCGTCAGCCCAATCCCTGGGATGAACCTGTTACCACACCCGGTTTCCTCAATCCCCAAAGCAATCAGACCGTCATTCGTTCCCCAGCCACAAGCGAGCCAACTGTCGCTAGACCGTTCCAATCGCAGTCGGCGGATGAGCCGACCGTTGCCAGACCGTTCCAGCCTAATAGCTCCGCAGATGAAAAAACGGTAATTGGTCCCCCAAAGGCAAAAACTGGCAACAAGCCAACCATTGCCACCCCGTTTCCAAGCCAAGACTTAAACAACGTCACTACCCCCAAGCCTGCTGATGGAAGCAGTCCTAATTCTCCATTAGCCAACCCCAAAATCTCCTCCTTAACAAGTGCCGATTCAGAAAAAATTACTGTGATTGGGCAAAACCAAAGTCCCAATCAGGAGGAGCAAACAACGCTTTAACGGATTGGGTCAAAGTCAAAAGTGACAAAAAATCATGATTAAAATAAGGGCGATTTACTACCAAACAGGTGAGTCTCAGGAAAAAATCCTGACACCAGAAACATTAACTCAGGGGGGTGGTCTAATCGGACGAAACCCAAACTGTGATCTGGTGTTAAATAGTCCTGAAGTGAGTCGAGTTCACGGTCGAGTTTTGTATCAGTCGGGGCAATACTATTACACCGATTTAGGCAGTACCGATGGCTCTCAGGTCAACGACCAGACAGTGCAAACCAACCAGAATTTTTTGCTTCAAACGGATGACATTATCCGCATTGGCGGGTTCATTCTACTCGTCAAAGAACTGGACTTACAGGCAGCAGCAATGAGTGGCTCAAAAGCAACTTTGATTGATGGTAGTGCTGCAAGTGTGTCATCCAATGCAAATCGAAACCCTGTGGGTCAACCTAATCCAGCGCAAAACAGTTTGCCCGATCATTCTTTGCCTCAAGATGACTCATCCGATGGTCTCTTCTATATTTCTCAAGGCAACCCTATTAGTTCAACACCTAGTACTGCGGCTGAGGCACCCGCAGTGCAGCGGCTAATGTTTAAGGTGGAAGAGTTAAAAGAAAAAGGTATTTTGAACCAGGGTTTTACAGAATGTGTTTTTCAAGGCAAAGTTCTGGTAGAAGGCATCTCTTTTGCTAAACGCTTGCGCGAAAAAGCAACTGATCTCTGGCAATCTGAACTTGACTCTGGCAAACTCTGTCTCCTAGTGGAATATCCTGAACACTTCACCCTTTGGCAAGAAAAAGAAGGGTAAGATGTTGGGCGTTGCTGGGTGTTAGGCGATCACCCTTGCCGCAAAATCGGGAAAAGGCAGAAATCTCGACGATTACTTCATTGGCTGAACAGATTCCCAAATTCGCTTGAGTAGATCATAAAAGGGAGCCCAGTCATCTTCAACGGTAATTGCTTCCCAAATTGCCTCAATTTCGGGTCTGAGTAAAATAGTGCTGGGATTGTGTTGTTGTAACCGTTGGGTGATCGCCCCCATCTTTTCCTCCGGCAAAGCAGTGAGAATTTGGTGATAGTGCGATCGCCACTGGTCAAAACAATCCATCACTGCATCAGATTGGGATTCACCTTCAGCAAAAATTAAGGCTTTATCGGTGCGCCAATCTGGTGAAAACTGTTGTCGTAACGCTAGAAAGAAGTCGTGATAACCAATTCGGGCTTCTTCTAACAGTTGCAAAGTGAGTTTAAGTAAGTGAGTGGCGACCCCTTGTGCGTATCTCTCCGAGATCGCCTCATCTAGTTCCTCTAATCCTTCAAAGCCCAACTTGTTCAGCATTCGCTGTAGATAGGCAGTGACATAATGTTGCTCAAACTGAGCTAGACCTGACTCCATTTCTGCGGGGCTGATCACTGCTTTTAGTGGTACTTGCAGCATTTCTAAATTCCAGCGGCAGATTGAAGGCTGATTGCTATAGCTGTAGCGACCAGCGTAATCAAAGTAAGCAGCAGTGAAGTGAGGATCGTATTGATCAATAAAAGCGTAAGGACCGTAATCAAAACTTTCCCCAGTAATCGACATATTGTCTGTGTTGAGTACGGCATGACAAAAGCCCACAGACATCCATTCTGCAACCAGTTTTGCGACTCGCTGCACCAGTTCTGCATAGAAATGAGCGTACTGGTCAGGTTGGTTCCACAGATGCGGATAGTAGTACTGAATCACATGATTCAGCAGCCTTTGGGTGAGATCAGGACGACCCAGGTGATGGAGTCGTTCAAAGGTGCCAAAGCGAATGTGCGATCGCGAAAATCTTACCATTACCGAAGATCTCGTGGGAGACGGCTCATCTCCTCGCCAGAGTGCTTCCCCGGTTTCAATCAAGCTGAGGCAACGAGAAGTACGGACACCCAAAACATTTAGCATTTCGGATGCCAGCACTTCTCGTACACCCCCTTTGAGTGTGAGTCTGCCATCTCCGCCTCTGGAGTAAGGCGTTGTGCCAGAACCTTTAGTGCCAAAATCGTACAGTTCACCGTCTACACCACGTACCTGTCCATACAGGAAGCCTCTGCCGTCGCCCAAAAACGGATTGTACTCACCAAACTGATAACCGTGGTAGCGCAGCGCTAGCGGCAGTTGCTGCGCCTGAAAATGTCCAAAAGCTTGGATAAAATCTCCATCCCTAACCGACTTTGGATCAAGTCCTAGCTTAGGCAACACCTGATCATTACGAAAACGAAGGATGTGACGAAGAAATTCCGCCGCTGAGACAATATCAAAATAATCGTCTCCCAGATTTTCTAGGGCTGGCTCATAGTTGAGCGACAGAAAAGGATTTGGAGAACTCGTCCGGTCAAGGGCTTCAGGGAACATGGTTACTGCTAGAACACCTACTTCATCTTCTCATCTTAGAAGGAAGTCCTGGTTCGCATAAACGTCTGGTCGCGATAGAGGTCTAACTATTTGATTTTTGCTCGTAGTACTCAGAGATGTGTTCGTAGACATCCTGAGGAAATTGGAGGTCTTTGTAGACATTACAAGCATCAGGATCATCGGAATCAGGACAGATCTGAAAATCCTGATTTTTTTGCCATTCCAAAATGCGATCGCGTTTGGGTGGATTGTAGTCCTTGCCCTGCACCTGCTGGTAGAGCGATCGCGCCTCCTGTTCATCACAATCTGGGTCTTTCTGAAGGTAAGTCACCAGTTCTTCTTCTGACATGAAGTGACGCGCCACCATAGCAAACGTCAGCCTGCCATAATGTCCGATATCCTGCTTTTGGTCGAGCGCCTCGAGCAAGTGCGCCATTACATCACTTTTACGAAGTTCCTTAACTGCCATAATGCACTTCCTTATTAAGCTGTGACTTCAGTACAGGGGAGTTAAAGCGCTCTTGGATCGCTTTAAATCTGACCTGAAACTACTACCCTTCCTTTGTAAAACACTGCTTAAAAGGTGCCGTCTATCTTCAGAAGGCTGTTTGTAGAACAAAAGTACTCATTCTGGCAGGTTGCCCCGGGCAGAATTACCCGTTTACCTCGGAGCGGATATGTTTGCAGAAGCAGTCCCAGCCATCTCTGTGCTCGACAGATTCAAGGAGTCAACTTGCTCAAGCTCTGGTTCAGCCATCTGCAAATGCCTCTCTAAAAGAGCCAAATTTCGCACATTTGCTTTGTAATAAGCGTCAAACAAGTCACCCAGAAGGGGCACTGAACCCACCACTGCCTCTAAGACAATGTTGGCAATCATTTGGCCTAGCACCTCCGAAGGAAGCTGAAAGCGCCGCGCCAGAAAAATAATATAAGCCGAAAACGCAGTTGTAACTACATCTCCTGCACCAGGAACCAGACCTAAAATAGGATCTAGCCCAATTCGAAAGTTAATAAAAGGGATGCGAATGGCAGTATCCATCAATCGGCTCAACTTACGAATGCGATTGAGGGTAGCAAGCCGTTCTACAGCATTTAAACTTGATGTATTCATGTCAAAGTAATATTCATATATTTATACATCTAAAAGTTTGACATAGTTATTAAAAAGCAGCTTGTACCGTGAGAAATATGTTTTAAGGAAATTTTGCCTGTTTCAGGTTATATTTATTGACTCGATCGCTGTAGAATTCATTCCATTCGTGACCACTCACAGGATTACTCACAAGATTTATTGCAATGCCAAAAGCACAAGGTAAAGACAATTCAGGTATGAATAAACCGTTGAGTTGGCTAGGCGTTCTTTTAATTGCAGTTGTCAGCGGTTTGATTGTACGAGTCTTGGGTGATCCTATTGTTGAAGTTACGTCACCAAATCTAGAAGAATTTTTTGAGGATGTAGAGGAGTTTTTTGAAGATCCTAAAGACTTTTGAAGACCTGAATCGGTAGATTTGCTTTAGAGCCTATCCTTTGAGCGATGAATTTTGCCTCATTTCAGACATACGCTCTCAGGGTGGCAATCTAAGCGGAGAAATGAATTATGGCTAACTTAGTAGAAGTTGCTACTGAAGCAGGTTCTTTTGGGACATTGATTACAGCGGTCGAACGTGCTGGTCTTGTAGATATTCTCAAAGGTGAAGGTCCTTACACTGTGCTTGCGCCAACCGATGACGCATTTAACAAGCTCCCAGCAGAAACGTTAGAATCCTGGCTTCAAGATCCTCATAAGCTAAAGCAGGTGTTGTTATATCACGTCATCTCAGGCGATGTGCGCTCGGACGATTTGGCTGAAATCGATGAAGCCCCGACCCTAGAAGGTTCAGTGGTATCCGTTGAGCAGGGAGACGGCGTTCACGTAAATGAGGCGAAGGTACTGCAAACTGATATCCTGACTGACAATGGTGTGATTCATGTCATTGACACTGTTTTAACGCCAGCACTTTTGGTGTAGAAAAGGTGTAAAAAAGAGAGGCGATCGCCCTAATCACCTGACAAATCTTCTGATGTAGGTTGGGTGGAGCAGAGCGTAACCCAACACTCACCTAGATTTCGTTGGGTTCCGCATTCGCTTCACCCAACCTACGATATACCCATAGTTTTGGGAGTTTTGTCAGTTAACTAGGTGATCGCCCTCAAGCCTTCACTGGAAAGGGCGATCGCTTGGTATACAGTGTTGGAACCCTAATTTAGCGGCAAAAAACTTAAATCATTAAGCAACTTCTCTACAGCATTGCTGTCCAATACGAACCGTCAAGTTTTTACAGTCGGCGCAGCTTCGTTGCTCAAGGGTGATAAGATAAGCAGTCAAGCTAGGGGTGCCTGAGTTTCTCAGGCTGAGATTACACCCTTAGAACCTGAGTCTGGCTAGCACCAGCGGAGGGAAGCTGTTTATTTTGAGGAACCTCATATGCGGACTGAATGGATCGCCAAGCGGCGCGGACAAGGCAATGTGTCTCAGATGCACTATGCCCGTCAAGGTGTAATCACAGAAGAGATGCACTATGTGGCACGGCGCGAAAACCTGCCTGCCGACCTAATTCAAGCGGAGGTGGCGCGGGGGCGAATGATTATTCCCGCTAACATTAACCACACGAATCTGGAGCCGATGGCGATCGGCATTGCTTCTCGTTGCAAAGTGAATGCCAACATTGGCGCATCCCCCAACTCTTCCGACCTGCAAGAAGAGGTCAACAAGCTTAAACTAGCGGTCAAGTATGGCGCAGATACCGTGATGGACTTGTCCACGGGTGGGGGCAATCTAGACGAAATTCGCACTGCTATCATTAATGCCTCACCCGTACCAATCGGCACCGTTCCGGTCTATCAGGCGCTAGAAAGTGTGCATGGCACCATTGAAAACCTCACGCCTGATGACTTCCTGCACATCATTGAAAAACATGCTCAGCAGGGGGTGGACTACCAAACGATCCATGCAGGCATTTTGATCGAGCATTTACCCCTGGTGAGAGGGAGGCTGACAGGCATTGTTTCACGAGGCGGTGGTATTCTGGCTCGTTGGATGCTACATCACCATAAGCAAAACCCACTCTACACTCACTTTCAGGACATCATTGAGATTTTCAAAAGATATGATGTTTCGTTTAGTCTGGGTGATTCCTTGCGTCCGGGCTGCGCTCACGACGCATCAGACGCGGCCCAGTTAGCAGAGCTGAAAACTTTGGGGCAGCTTACCCGCAAAGCCTGGGAAGATGACGTACAGGTTATGGTGGAAGGCCCAGGACATGTACCGATGGATCAGATCGAGTTCAATGTCCGCAAACAGATGGAAGAATGTTCAGAAGCACCTTTCTATGTGTTGGGACCACTGGTGACGGATATTGCGCCAGGATATGACCACATCACCTCAGCGATTGGAGCGGCGATCGCCGGTTGGCACGGGACAGCAATGCTTTGCTATGTCACACCCAAAGAACACCTCGGCTTACCCGATGCAGAAGACGTGCGAAATGGGTTAATTGCTTACAAAATTGCGGCTCATGCAGCAGACATTGCGCGTCATCGACCAGGGGCACGCGATCGCGATGATGAGCTTTCGATCGCACGCTATAACTTTGACTGGAATCGCCAGTTTGAGCTGTCGCTCGACCCTGAGCGGGCACGGGAATACCATGACGAAACATTACCCGCTGATATTTACAAAACGGCTGAGTTTTGTTCGATGTGTGGTCCAAAGTTTTGTCCCATGCAAACTAAAGTCGATGCAGAAGCGCTAACCGAGCTAGAAAAGTTTCTGGCGAAGGAAAGCGTTGGCAGCGGTGTGTAACGATTTTTGAGAATCAGGGGCTTAGGCCCCTGATTCGGACCGAAAACCGGGATTAATTAGAATGCAAACCCCTCGTCCGGAATTACGTTCAGTAATTTGGAATCTATCGGGGGTAATATTTCTTTCATCTTCCCGAACCCGTCATGCAATATCCTCTCGAACTAACTTTTAAGATCTGGACGCTAGCTCCCACCATTTCAGTCACGGATGCTCAAGGCAACTTGGTCCTATACGTCAGACAAAAGCTGTTTAAGTTCAAGGAACACATCACTGTCTTTTCGGATGCTCAACAGACCCATTCGAAATTCACGATCAAAGCCGATCGCATCATTGATTTTTCTGCTCGTTATAACTTTGCTGACCACGATGGAGCCTACTTAGGCAGCGTCAAGCGTCGCGGTCTGCGGTCACTCTGGCGCGCCAGATATGACATTTTTGATGGTGATTCAAGCAACTTGATGATTCAAGAAGAAAATCCTTGGGTCAAAATTTGGGACAGCTTGTTTCAGGAAATTCCAATCCTGGGAGCGCTCAGTGGCTATGTATTTCACCCCAAATATCTGGTCAGCCGTCCCGATGGTCAAGTGGTGATGCGTTTGGAAAAGCTACCTTCATTCTTCTCAAGAAAGTTTGTATTAAAACCAGTTGATCAAATGAGCGATCGCGAAGAAGCTCAAGCTTTACTCAGCTTGCTCATGATGATTCTGCTAGAACGCGCTCGCGGTTAAATTAGCTATACATCTTAAAGGAGAAGGGAGACAGGACTGGGTTCTGCCTCCCTTCTTTAACTGAAGTGTCTACTACCAATTTCAAAATCTACAGATAGAAAGGCACCCCGCTCAGCGGGGTGCCTTTCTATCTGTAGCCTCTTAAGGATTAGCGAGCAATGTCTCCAGGTGGAGGCTGCAAATAGGGTGAAATGTTGGGCGCAATCTCACAGGCTGTGGCCTGGTTGATTTGAACGTAGCTAATACCGTCTCTACGATTCAGCACATTGATGCAGCGTCTGGTGCTGACTTGGAGTTGATCTTCGTTTCCCAATGCGACAAACACGAGCGCTTCATACTCTACGGTGCCGTCGGGCGTAAATGTGAGTGAGTTGTTGGAAGAGTCTGGAATGGTGAAAATTAGCCGATCTGCTGGAATATTGGGAGACAGCGTTTTCCATTCTCGTGGTTCTGTCGTGTAGGGTGACTGTGCAACCTGAATTCCTGTATCAGTTTTCCGAAAGTGAACCGTGTAGTTGTAGCCTTCCGAAATAGCTTGCTGCTGCGCTTCCTTGAGTGATTGACGAATTTGTTCGGCTAGAAGGTTGACTCGGGTTTGATTAACCAGACTGATAAAGTTAGGGATAGCGATCGCTGCCAAAATTCCCATCACGCAAATGACGACCAGCAGTTCAATCAAGGTGAATCCCTGACTGAAGTGCTGAGATGGGCGATCGCTCCTCTCAGAAACTCGCAACTGACGAAGTTTCATCATCTCCCTCCATCCGTTGCCAGACGCTGCAAATCGTGTGGCGCAGGTGGTTGAATGCTAGGTTGATCCCATTCACGAGTAAAACGGGTAGACGATTGACCTGACTGAATTCCTGGTTGAGTTTTCGGCTGAGCGTCTTCCTGAATCGTTGTGAGATATTGCTCAGCCTGCTGAAGCCACTGTCTTTGGTCAGGGTGCATCCGAGATGCATAACGGCGGCAAGACTCCCAGTTGGTCACCACTTCAGGCGATCCCTGAACTTCTGCCAACTGTGCCATTAAGCAATAGGCAGAGGCTTCTTCATCATTAAGCTGAATTGCCGCATTTAGGTAAGATGCTGCCTCAGTGTAATTCGCTTGGGTTAAGTAAGCCCAGCCCAGATTTTTGAGCATGGAATACCGAATAGTATCATTTTGCTCTAGTTTCAATCCTGCTTGCAGCAGCGAAATTGCCTGCTCTGCCTGCCCTGCTAAAATGTCAAGCCGAGCCAGGTTGCTGTATGCCTCTGGTAACCCTGCCTGCTGAGCAGTTTCGTAAGCCGTGCGAGCTTGCTCAAAGTCGCCTAGCTGCTCATAGTTACGTCCTAAGTGGAAGTAGGCTTCTGGATAATCGGGTTTGAGGGCGATCGCCCGCTCCAACTCAACTTGAGCCAGATACAGTTCTTCTGCAATCTGATGCGTGATGCCACGCTCGTGGTAGACCGTTGCCATCCGCATGGCTCCCCACTGCCAGGTGACCCCACCCAGACCCAGGGCGATCGCCACTCCGGGTACTGCCAGCGCCAAGCGCAGCTTTTTCAACCCAGCGCGTTTAGGAGGCAGCAGCGCTGTTTCCTGCTCATGATCTTGCTTCTGAGGATAATCCTGAAGGTCGTATCCCTGCTCGATCGCATCCAGGCGTTGCCAGATTGCGTCTGTGTTTGGCGGTCGCTTACCTACCGTTGGAGCCATTAAATGGTCAATTAGGTCAGCTAACGGAGTACTAATGGAGGGAGCCTGATCCCGCCAACGCAGTTCGCCCGTGTAGAGGTCAGCGTCTAATTCCAGTGGATGCTTGCCTGTTAGCAGGTGTACCAAGGTGCGTCCCAGTGCAAAAAAGTCAGACTGCGGCAAAGGTCTGCCATCGATCTGCTCCGGCGGGGCATAGCCAGGGGAACAAATGCCGGTCAGAGCTTGCCCGCCGCCTACCTTGACTAACATGGTAGGCGTTACTTCCCGCACCGCACCAAAGTCAATCAGCACAAGCTGACCATTGGGACGGCAGATGATGTTAGACGGCTTAATGTCGCGGTGAAAGCACTGCTGCACTGAGTTGTTGTGCAGTACGCCAAGAATGTCAACCAGTTGTTTTAACCAGGCGATCGCCTGAGCTTGAGTCACTGGTCGGCGCAGCTTGCCGCGTGAGTTAGCCCAAGAATTGAGGTCAACCCCTTCGATAAACTCCATGACTAGGCAATGCAGCGTTTCAGCGCCAGCGCCAAGTCGGAACTGAAAGGATTCTTCCTCTACCTTAGGAATTCCGGGATGACGAAGCTGGCGTAATACTTTTGCTTCTCGCTGAAATAGCTTGGCGGCGATCGGCGACTGGTTTAGCAAGACCTTGAGAACTTTTTGCGTTTCAGTCTTGCCTGCCTTTATGTTCAGCGTGTCCTCAATCAAGTAAGTTTTGCCAAAGCCACCTTCGCCGACCTGCCGCTTGACGCGATATCGATTTTGCAACAGCAAGGTTGAATTGCAATGACGACAAACCGTAGCTGATGCACTATCGGGATCAGCCGGATTGGGGCAAGTCGGGTTAACACAGTAATGAGGTTTAGGTCTCAACGTCAATTAAGTCAAAGAATTTCAAAGTTTGAATTAAATTGATTTATAAATAGAAGCCTTCCCTATTTCCATCGGAGTACACCATTAGGAGGATAAACTCATAGATCAGTTTAACCCCCTACCTGGAATTATGGGCTTCCCTCAAAAGGTTCAGAATGATGTTTCTCTAAATCTTCATAAGTAGCTTCGCATTCACCCGTATGGGTGAGGCACTTGACCAGTCGTTCCTCTCAATGTTCCAGAGAACTTTATAGTCGAAATATTAATATTCAAAATAAAAAAATGCCTTCTATTCCCAAAGCAATTGTTAAGTCAGGATATAAGGCTCAGTCAGATGACACTAGCGTTGATGCAGATGTGTTGATATTCAATTTATTGCGGCGGCTGAGTTTTGAGGACAAAGCTGAACAAGTCCAGAAAACTGACTGAGCAATCCGTCAAATATGGATTGCCAGTGCCGAAGATATTATCTTGCAAAAGTTGGCTTGACGAAGAAACAGCGATTTAGAAAAACAGTGGCGAGACGTTTTAGGTGTCCTTAAGCTTCAAGGTGAAAGGCTGGATTTTGGCTATTTGGAGCAGTGGGCACAGACTCTTAACTTATCGGAGGATTTAATGATGGCATTGGATCAAGCAGGACTTTGATAGGGTTAGAGAAACAGGGTTAGAGATGATTACGATTTACAGCGACGAGCATCGTTATCAAAACGCCACGGCAGAACTTATTGATGGCAAGTTTTTACCCCCGTTTGAGATGCCAAAACGGGCAGAAATGGTGCTTGAACAGGTGCGATTGGCAAATCTGGGTGAGGTACTGCCACCTGAGGAGTTTGGGCTTGAGCCAATCTTGCAAGTCCATGATCAGCAGTTTGTCTCCTTTTTGAGTACGGCGTGGAGTGAGTGGGTGGCAGCTCACGGGGATTATGATGCGCTGCCGCTAAACTGGGCAACGCGAACGATGCGTCAAGACCGCATTCCAGAAGCCATTGATGGCAAGCTGAGCTATTACTCCTTTGATGCGGGTACGCCCATCACTGCCGGAACTTGGAGAGCAATCCGCGCCTCTGCCAATGTGGCGTTAACCGGACAAAAGCGGGTGGCGAATGGAGAACAGGCTGTTTTTGCGCTCTGCCGTCCACCTGGACATCATGCAGGACGAGACCTCTATGGAGGCTACTGTTTCTTAAATAATGCGGCGATCGCTGCTCAAGCGTTTCGAGACGCAGGTGCGGAGCGGGTTGCGGTGTTGGACATTGATTATCATCACGGCAATGGCACCCAGTCCATCTTTTACGATCGTGCTGACATTTTCTTCCTCTCTCTCCATGCTCATCCCAAGGATGAGTATCCCTACTTTTTAGGCTATGAAGATGAGATCGGTGTAGGGCAAGGCGAAGGATTTAACCGCAACTATCCGATGCCTTGGGGCACGGATTGGGGAGCTTATCAGAAGGCGCTTGCAGATGCGGTCAATCACATTGGTAACTATGCTCCAGATGTTGTAGTTATATCACTCGGGGTTGACACATTTGAGCATGATCCTATCTCAAAGTTTCGCCTAAAACAGGACGACTATCAGCGAATTGGGGAGGCGATCGCCCATCTTGGTAAACCAACCTTGTTTGTGATGGAAGGGGGGTATGCAGTAGCCGAGATTGGCATCAACGCGGTTAATGTGTTGTCTGGGTTTGAAGCGGCATAATCTGGCAGTGCACTTCAGTTGGCATCTAAACAGCAAAGTCTAACAGAGGGGAGAGGTCTCGCAGCTTATAATTCCGCTACCCTGCACTTACAGCAAAAACTCGTGGGCGCTTCAGCGAGATTCTTTATGAACCATTCCAATTCTTCTAACCCCAATTCTGTTTCTGGCAGTGACAAAGCCGAAACTGCTAAAACAAAACGGGCAGCAGCAGCAGCAACGGCAGCCGTGACAGAGGTTATGTCACCCGAGACGGCGGTTGTTGATGAGCCGCCACCGAAACCCAATTACCCCCTATATCGAGTTCATCCAGGGGAGCCATTTCATCTTGCTGATATTGACCCAGACACTGCGGAGTCTTATCAGGGTAAGAAGGATGTCGAAGCAGAACTCGAATATCAAAGAGAACGCTTGCAGAAGCTACAGGAACGGCTGTTTGCAGAACAACAGCGTAGTTTGTTGATTGTGCTGCAAGCAATGGATACAGGTGGCAAAGACGGCACAATCAAACATGTGTTTCAGGGGATTAATCCTCAAGGCTGTCAGGTCTGGTCGTTTAAGCAGCCCAGTGTAGAAGAACTTAGCCATGACTTTCTCTGGCGCTATCATCAGCGAACTCCACCTCGCGGTATGATCACCATTTTTAATCGATCGCACTATGAGGATGTATTAATTGTTCGAGTCAAAGATTTAGTACCAGAAAACGTTTGGCGTAAGCGCTATCAGTTGATTAATGAGTTTGAACACATGCTCACACTTAATCACATCATGGTGGTTAAGTTCTTTCTCCACATTTCTAAGAATGAGCAAAAAAAGAGGTTGGAGAGTCGCTTAAACAATCCAGATAAGCGCTGGAAGTTTTCCTTTAGTGACATTAAAGAACGTCAGTTTTGGGATGATTATCAGCTTGCTTTTGAGGAGGCTATTACAAATTGCTCAACTGACTACGCGCCCTGGTATGTAGTGCCTGCTAATAAAAAGTGGTATCGCAACCTGGTTGTAGCAAGGGCGATCGCTGACACCCTTGAAGCGATGAATCCTCAGTATCCAGCAGAGACAGAAGCATTGGATAGGGTGAAAATTCCAGAATAGGTAGCCCATAGCGCTAGTCACCGCGGACCAACCCAGCAAACTCTACCACCTCTGGGGACGTTCTCTCAATCAAACGCAGCAAGAGCAACCCCGAATTGCTTCTGTGTTCCAGGAATTCGTCATCCTCTGGCTTGCCGATCGCCTGCTATATGCCTATGAAGAAATTGAGCAGTTGCTGTAGCTACCACTCCAGGAAACCAGGGTTTTTAGCGGATTAGATGCAATGTACATCTAATGGCCCGTGACCTTCCGGATCACCCTGCCAATGAGTGCAAGATCTGAGGTGACACCCTGTAGAAACCCATACCCGGCAATCGAAACAAGATTCCAGGTAATTATTTCCATGCGCTTTTCAACTTTTGTATTTTGCACACTTACACTAATTGCCGCTCAAGCGATTACGCGACGGGCGATCGCTACCCCTGCCCCTGCTCTAGAGGAAACCAAAGAAAGTCCGGTTAGTGTTGCAAATGATGCAAAACCTGAACTTAGTCCGGTCACTACCCCACCTGAAGTAGAGCCTATTAAACCTTTTGCACATCGAGAGGTTGCCCACAGTGTAGCAGGCGATCGCCCTACCTCAGCACCGACAGCCCCTGAGCCAGATGCCAAGGTTGAAATAGCTTTACCGACACCAGAACTAGAACCAGAATCTATTGACAGTGTCGAAATTGCAGCCGTTTCCCCTGAATGGACAGCAGTTGCACCGCAAAATTCAGTGGAATGGTCTCGTCCTAACTTTGCCCCCTTTGAACCAGCCCTTGAAGAACAAAATCTCCAGGTTCCAACTCCTGAAGAACCAATAGTTGTACCAGTAGTCGTACCGGAAAACGAACCGGTTCAACTACCAGACGTGGAATCGGATCAAGTTGAATCAGAGGTTGCACCGCAGATGGAACCGGATGCTGCGCCAGAAGGTGAACCTGCTCAACTACCAAACGCTGAACCGGGAATCGAAGTCGATGCCGAGCTAGGAATTGAAATAGAGGTGCAAGCGCCTCCTGACTCAGCTAGTTTGGACACTTTGGAAGAATTTGCCCCGTCTCCAAGTCCTTTGTCCAGACCCACCTTTCCTGAAGAAGTAGAAGTGGGAGAAGCTGTGCCAATCACCCTGGAGCAGGCGATCGCCCTAGCACAGCGTCACAACCTTGACCTGCAAACCGCTCAACTAGAGCTAGAACGCACTGAGGCGGAACTGCGTGAAGCTCAAGCAGCTAACTTGCCTCGACTGACGGCTGGCGCTGACCTCACCCTGCAGCAAAGCCAGAGCTCCTCTGGTCTTCCCGAAGAGTTAGAAGCTGCACTAGGAATTGAAAGTGGCAATAACTCTTCCACAGCAGCAGTATTGGGCGGTTCCGTAGAACTGAACTATGACATCTTTACATCAGGTCGGCGATCGGCTCAAATCAGTGCGGGTGAGCGGCGAGTGCGGCTTCAGCAGCTCCAGGTAGAAGTTACTTCAGAAGCCACTGTGTTGGATGTGGTGAACGACTACTATGACCTTCAGGAAGCTGATGAGCAGGTGAGAATTGCCCGTGCCTCGCTAGCAGAAACGGAATCTAGCCTGCGAGACGCAACGGCTTTAGAGCAGGCTGGCATTGGTACCCGATTTGAGCAGCTTCAGGCTCAAGTAGATGTCGCTAACGCCCAGCAAGACCTGGTCGAAGCGTTGAGTCAGCAGGAAGTTTCTCGTCGTCAATTGCGACAGCGACTTGGCATTGCTGAGTCGGTGAATGTAGCGGCGGCTGATCCCGTTCGGGTCGCAGGAGACTGGTTGCCCAATCTTGAAGAAAGCATCGTTCTCGCTTACCAAAACCGGGCGGAGCTAGAGCAGCAGTTGGTAGAGCGTGAGATTAGCCAGCAACAGCGACGAGCAGCGTTATCGGAGTTAGGACCGCAAGTTTCAGCTTTTGCTAGCTATGGGGTGCAGGACACACTCAACCAGGAAGGTGGGCTGGATGATACTTATCAGCTAGGTTTGCGAATGAACATGAACCTGTTTGATGGTGGAGCAACTAGAGCTAGAGCCGCACAGGAGGAAGCCAATGTGGCGATCGCCGAAACTCAATTTGCCAACGTGCGTAACCAGGTGCGGTTGGAGGTCGAGCAAGCCTACTTTACCCTCCAGTCCAGCTTTGAGAATACGCGCACAGCCACTCAAGCAGTAGACTTTGCTACCGAAGCCCTGCGCCTAGCTAGACTGCGCTATCGGGCAGGAGTCGGCACCCAAACTGAAGTCCTGCAAGCGCAATCCGATCTCACTCAGGCAGAGGTCAATTTGCTGCAAGCAATTCTCGGCTACAATCGCTCTCTAGCCTCGCTGCAGCGGGCAGTTGGCAGCTTTTCGGAGGTGTGAGGAGGAAGTAGAAGGGAATCGGTAAGGGTTCATCGAATTCCTCCACCCGATTGACTGACAAATCTTCTGATGTAGGTTGGGTGGAGCAAGGCGGAACCCAACTCCTGCCTCGATTCTGTTGGGTTTCGCGATGCTTCACCCAACCTACGACTTAACAGACACAGAAACTTGCTGGCCCTTGCTGTTTAAGGCTTGATCTGGTAACTCTTCTGAAAGTGCCCAAATTTTTGGGCAGCTTTTGGAATTGACCTGTTGCTGTTGAGTGGTGTTAAGTTGCACAGCGTATGAATTTTTCTGACTCCAGGCTGTTGGTATTGCTAGCTGCAAGTTCTTTGATTGCCATGACTGGGGCAATCCTAGCTCCCATCTTGCCGGAAATGGCAAACAGCCTCCATTTTGAAACGGCCCAAGCTGGCAACCTGATCAGTTTTCACTTTCTGACCTTAGCAATCTTTACGCCATTGCTTGGAATTTTGGCTGACCGAATCGGACAAATTCGGCTGCTGCTACCGTCCCTGATTTGCTACGCCGTCTTTGGCATATCAGGAGTGTTAATGCACAGCTTCACGCCGCTGTTGGCAACACGGGCGCTGTTAGGGATCGCCAACGGCGGCATTGCAGCGGCAGGGTTGGGATTAGTCAGCAAGCTTTACCAGGGCGAGGCACGGGCACAGGCGATCGCCTATGTCGCTACCACTTTAACCCTGGCTAACATTGTCTATCCGTTGATTGCAGGCTGGATTGGCACAATCGACTGGCACTTTGTCTTTGGGTTATACGGATTGGGAATTCCACTGGCGCTATGGGCTGCTGTTGTGTTTTATGGCAGTCGCCAATCTACTGGTTTGAATGTTGAAGCTTTGTCTACCCAAAAGGATACCGAGAGATCTTCAGCAGAATCTTCCCAAAATGCTACGGTGTCGGAAGTTGCCACACCCGCTCAGCTATTTCGTCAACCTCAAATCTTGAAACTGTTGCTGTGTTTAGCGTTGGTGTCAGCCAGCGTGTATGCCCTGATCGTCTATTTGCCGATCTATATGAAAACGGATATGAGCAGCAATACCGTTTCAATTGGCATTGTGTTAGCGACGAAGGCAGGTGGCGCAGCGCTAGTTTCTGCCTTTCTGGTGCGACGTTTGGTCAAACAAATTGGTGAAAGTTGGACGATCATTCTAGGGGCTGTAACCATGTCACTCACTTTGGCGACAATGCCTTACCTGCACCAGATGCAAACTTTGCTCCCCGTCGCGATTTTGTTTGGTTTTGGCTTCGGCATCGTTGTACCAACGCTCTACAGTAGCTTAGCTGAGCTAGCGCCTGACAACCTACAGTCAACTGTCCTGGCAACTGGAACAGGCGTGAGTTTTCTGGCACAGTTCCTATCTCCCATTCTGTTGGGGTTTGTCTTCACCCATTCCAATCTCCCAACAGTGTTCTATACCACTGCACTGGTAGCGGTAACTGTAGGCTTGTTGAACCTTCTTCCCAAGCGCAGTTTGGTACCCGCAGAAGAATAAACCTTTTGCATGAATGCTAGCGTTTGAAGGATGTTCGAAAAGCCTGTTCTGTAACCCAGAGAAATTGTAGGGGCATAGCATTCGGTATGCAAACTTTGGAATAGACCAAAAATTCTTGCCCGAATGCTATGCCCCACCAAAATATACGCTACTCTGCAAACACTCTCTTAAAAACCCTCTAACAATCAGAAGGTCTTGAAGCACAACCCCTATGTTTACTCCTGTTTCTGTTGCTCCGCTGAGCTTTCACTAGGACGCTCTGTCGCAGCAGGGTTAATCTCTGTTCCCTGCTCATCAAAGGGATAGCCTTCGCCTTCATCTAAAAGGTTCTCTGGATCTCCTACAAGGTTTGCAGCAGAATCAATCTGACTATTGTCATGACTGTGTTTCGTTCCACCGCCTTTGTGACTAGCATGACCACCGGGCATAATTTTCTCCTTAAATTTGTTGATCGATTAAGTGTTGTAAGTTTTGCTGATTCCAGGGATATTAATGGTTGAACTAAGCCGCTTTCTGAGCATTAGCGGATACTCCAACTCGGTCGAGCACTGTAGGCTTTACAAATCCGTAGTAGTAAGCAATGCCGGCAAGAATTGCATTAAACCAAACGTTGTTGCCAAACAGGGGTGCAATGCCAAAGAACGTGTTGGTGAAAGGAATTATCCCTAGAATGGCATGTGCGGCATACACAAAAGCGAAAATTTGGTTGAAGGTGATTGAGCCACCTAGACTGGTAAAAGCAGCAATTCCCCAAAGTCCAACCAAAACTCCAATAGCGTTGTGGAAGTAGTTGGTTGGAAAGATGCCAAACAAGTTGCCATAACCGCTAGCGAAGGAGACATCCGCAGGCGGAGCGACAAAAGCAGGCACAAAACCCGCTAATCCTAATAGCAGGAAAAGAATGCCCAAACTTAGGGCACAGTAGCGAACTTGCATGTTGTCAGATGATGCTTGCATAGTAATGTCTTTTCCAAAATGAACTGTATTGAGTGACGGTAGCAATAGCACTTAATTGAACTGCTAGCTACTCACTTAACATTCAAGACCAGTTTCAAAAGCCTAACTTCATTCTTAAAGCCAGTTCCGGCTATGTCCAAAGAGGAGTTCATGATGAATTTGTTTTGTGATGTTCATCTCTTACGCTAAGCCTAGAAGAGATGAACATGCTACGCAGGCAGGCAGAGCTCTTAGTCTCAAGATGCTGTTGGGTATCGTCTTGTTTCTTTTATACCTCTCCTATTAGACAGGTACTTGGATGAATATAACGGCTCGTGAGTTAGAGGAGAGATGACTTTCAATTCCTTAAGATGGTGCTTCCATGAGCGTTTCCCAGGCTCCTTATCTACCCTACATGCGCTTTACTGCCTGGAAGCCGGAGTTCTCAGATTAAAGGAAGGATGCAGATGAAAGTTCCACCAGAAATTACCTACCGAGGCGTTGACAAGACTGAGGCGATCGCCTCTCTAATCGATGAGAAACTAAACAAATTGGAGCAGGTCTGTAATTACATCAGTAGTTGCCATATTGCAGTTGAAAAAGTACATGACCACCCTCGCGGTGGCTCTCCTTATCGAGTTCGACTCGATATGACCGTTCCTCCCAGCCATGAGCTGGTCGCAGAGAGTAATCCCAGTCTCGGAGAGCGCAATCAGTATCCTGAACTCGATACGGTAATTCGAGATGCATTTAGCAAAGCTTGGCGACAGCTTAGAGACTTAGCAAGACAGCAGCGGGAGCATGATACTGCTGGAGTAAGCGACGAAGTCCAAGATACTACTGCTCTTGTCACCAAATTATTCAAAGAGCAGAACTACGGCTTTCTCAAAACTCTTGGAGGAGAAGATATCTATTTCAATCGCGACAGTGTACTACACGATCATTTCAATCGCCTTGAGATAGGGACAGGTGTTCGGTTTGAAGCCGTAGAGAGTGAAGAGGGATTGCTCCACGCGACAACAATTCAAATTGTCGATAAGCCCGGGGCAAGTGTTGGAAAGTCAGAAGAGACACCGATTGAACCACCCCTAGGATGGGAGTAGTCTAAATAGCGAATCAAATTGAACAAATCAGGAGTTTTCCTTTGACAACTCCTGATTTCACCAAATAGAAACAATATCGGATTAAACAGATTTCACGACACATCAACTTCTGTAAAGCTGTAAGGGCGCACTGCGGTGCGCCCCTACCCATATCTGCAACATTCTCAGATTAAATTGGTATAGAAAGGAAACGATGAAGAAAAATGACTTGGAATACTACGATTTAAACGCTGAGAAATGGTGGAAGAACGGCGAAACCTTACATTTGTCAAATCACTTCAATCAAACGAGGTTTGAGTTTGCCGCTAGCTACATTCCAAACTGGAAAAATCTTAAAGTTCTAGACATTGGCTGTGGAGGGGGATTAGCTTGTGAAGCTTTAGCCAAACTGGGCGCTGAGGTATCAGGAATCGATCTGTCTGAGAACTCAATTAAAGTTGCAAAAGAGCACGCAAGCCAAAGTCAACTTGAAATCGATTATCAACGAGGATCTGCCGAAGTCCTGCCCTATAGTAGTCATACCTTTGATGTGGTGTTATGCTTTGATGTGCTAGAACACGTATCAAACCTAGAAAAGGTGCTTTCAGAAGTTCATAGAGTCCTATCCCAGGGCGGAGTATTTCTATTTGATACAATTAACAGAACTTTTAAGTCAAAATTGGTGATGATTTGGCTTCTAGAGGATGTTCTAAACCAGATACCCCGTGGACTTCATGATTGGAACAAATTTATTAAGCCTGATGAGTTGAATTTGATGCTGAGAGAGAAGCATTTTTCTAATATTGAGGTTAAAGGATTTGATGTTACTAATGGGATGAACTTTGGAGTTCTTAAAGACATCCTTCTCAAGGGCTTGAGTACTCGGAGTGAAGGTGGAGAAGCAGATTTGTTTAAGATTCAAATTAACCGAGATACTTCTATGTGCTATATCGGCAAAGCCGACAAGCTTCTATAAACTGTACTTTTCCTAGGTTCAAATAGCAAGCCTGCGGTATCAAACATCACAAGGCTTGAAATGCTGATGTCGCTCGATATTACTCTCAAGATAGGAATCAGTTAGGACTATAGGTAGACTTCCCTAAGTATCTGGGTAGTTAGGATTTAGATATATAGCGAAGCCTTGACAGATTTTAAGATTTGGCGATCGCAAATAATTTTCTACCCTGCAATGGAGTTCCTACGTGGTTCAGACAGCATCTATTAAGCCTGTAGAATTCGCTTCAACAACTGTTAAACAGGCAAAAAATTATGGAGTCCTGATTGCTTCTACGATCTTTGGTCTTTGGATAAGCAGTCTAGTTTTGCTGCTTTCTACAGATGTGTCAAAGCTGCCGATTCTAGGAGTGATTTTTGTTGTACTTTGGCAGACTTTTTTGTACACGGGGCTATTCATCACGGCGCATGACGCGATGCATGGAGTGGTCTTTCCCAAAAATCCTAAAGCCAACTATTTAATTGGTTCAGTTGCAGCGTTTTGCTATGCATTTTTTTCCTATAAGCGCTTGTTAAAAAAACATTGGCTGCATCATCGCCACCCGGGAAGTGAGCTTGACCCAGATTTTCACGATTTCAAACATAAAAGTTTCTTTTCCTGGTATTTTCTCTTTATTAAAAGATACTGGAATCTACAGCAATCAATCAGTTTGATAGTTGCCTTCAATTTGAGCAAGTATATCCTCCATGTGCCTGAGACAAATCTAATTTTGTTTTGGATTATTCCTCCTGTTCTAAGTTCGTTACAGCTGTTTTACTTTGGAACGTTCCTACCTCACCGAGAACCCCAGGACGGCTATACCAATTCTCATCATACTCAAAGCACTTCGTTGCCTGTGTTCTTGTCTTTCATCACCTGTTATTACTTTGGTTACCATGAAGAGCATCATGAGCATCCTCATGTACCCTGGTGGCAACTGCCAGCAATTCGAAATAGCTAAAAGCTAATACCGTTTTTACCTGAAACTGCACCTTTTTAAGCACACTCTATACCCATTGAGCAAGCTCCAAAATAGTGAACTTTCCAGTGAGAAGCTTTGTGTTTCTAGTTACAAATCAACTTAAAACAAAGATGTTCCTATGGTAGACGATCTAGCAAACTTCCAGGATTAACATCAGAATTAGCAACAAAGATAGTTCTAGTTTTCCTCGTTGTTTGCCTGGAGGTGTTGAGTCCTAAATCACTAAAATTTTGCTCAACATTTCCAGGATTCCTTCTGTTAATAGCGGAACAGATAGGAGGCAAAGCGACGGTTATGAATCATTAGACTCTTTTACGGCTAGCACTACCGCTCTACCTACACCTTAAAAACTCACTTAGACATTGAGAAAGTACCAGAAACTAAAACCATGAAATCTACAGCTTTAACACAAACTATTCTAAGTAGCGTTTGCGCCCTTAGCCTGGCCGCTTTCCCTTTTGCATTTAATGCTTCTGCTCAGACAGGAGGTGCTGGTGGAACGACAGGTGGCACCACGGGTGGCACGACTACAGCTCCTAGCAGTCCTTCAGGTGGAACTGTTGATGGTGCCACGGGTGGAGCAACCGGTGGCACGACAGGCAGCACCACAGGAGACATTGAAGGAAACACCACGGGTACCACGGGTGGAACTGACGGTACGGTTACAACGCCCGGTACTGCTATTGATGGGACAACGGGTGGGACAACAGGTGGCACCACGGGCGGAACAATCGGTGGAACAACTGGTGGAACTACGGCTCCTGCAGGTACCACGGGTGGCTCAACCGATGGTACTACAACCGCTCCTACCGTAAGCCCTAACACGACGACTACGAGTGGACAGGAAACTAGCGATACAACCAGTGATGTTCAGGCGGCTGAGGGCGATCGCGACTTTGACTGGGGCTGGCTAGGCTTGCTTGGATTGCTGGGTTTGGCTGGTCTCAAGCCTAAGGACAGAACTCCAACCCGTCGTGAAACAACCGTATCGAGTTCTAGTTCCAACAGATATTAGAGTTGTTTTGTGTGAACTAGTTATCTTTCCGCAAACTAAGGATGCACTCTCGGAAGACAGGGATACATCCTTTTCTCTCAATAGACCTCAAGCATGAATGGTAGCGTGGCTTCACCACGCTACCATTCATGCTTGGAAACGTGATTTATGCAGGAGGTTAACCTCCAGGTGCGGGGTTAATTGCAGTGAGTTGTGAGAGGCTAGGGAGTGTAACTGTTCCTTTTCACCTATTTTCATGCATTCTATGCAGTTTCGCGATCGCTTCTTTCAACTAGCTGCTGTCAATGTGCTTTCTAACCTGATGGTGCCGTTAGCAGGGCTAGTTGATATGGCGTTTTTAGGGCATTTGCCAGAAATCCGTCATTTGGCAGGTGTGGCGCTAGCAACAGTTTTATTCAATTACATATATTGGACGTTTGGCTTTCTGCGGATGGCGACAACGGGAATGACCGCCCAAGCAGTCGGACGGCAAGATCAAGATGGTGTCCTATTAGTTGGGTTACGTAACGCTGGACTGGCACTGGCAATAGGAATAGCAATCTGGATTTTGCAATATCCCCTACGAGAAATCGGGTTTGCCCTTTTGAGTGCAGAGCCAGAGGTAAAAGCAGCAGGCATTAATTACTACAACGCGTTGATCTGGGCAGCACCTGCAACTCTGATAAATTTTGTGCTGATTGGTTGGTTTCTAGGGCGAGAGCATGGAGGTAAAGTGCTGGTGCTTTCGCTCATTGGAAATGGAACTAATGTGGTACTAGATTACATATTCGTGGTGCAGCAGGGATGGGGAAGCGCAGGTGCGGGTTGGGGAACAGGACTTAGTCAGTGTCTCATGCTTCTGATAGGGCTAGTCTTGGTGAGCCGAGAACTGAAGCTAAGCCAAGTTCAAGCGGTCACAGCAAAACTGTTTGACCTGAGCGATTGGAGAACGGCGTTTCTCCTGAATGGTGATATTGTAGTTCGCACCTTTGCACTAGTATCAGCGTTTGCGCTATTTATAAATTTCAGTTCTGCCCTGGGAACAACGGTATTGGCAACGAATACTCTATTGCTGCAAGTCGTCACACTGGCAGCTTATTTTATTGATGGGTTGGCGTTTGCAACGGAGAGTTTTGCGGGCAAGTTTTATGGTCAAGGCGCAAACGATCGCCTGCTGACACTAATTTGGCTATCAGGGGGAGTGAGCCTGGGGTTAGGGCTTGCCTTTGCGGCGGCGTTTGCCCTCTTTCCCATGCCGTTATTTGGGCTACTGACAAACCATGCAGATGTGTTGGAGCAGGTAAATCGGTTTGTGCTGTGGCTATTTCCGGTTCTCGGTTTTGGGGCGATCGCCTACACCCTGGATGGCTACTTTTTAGGTTTGACTGAGGGACAAATTTTGCGTCAATCTACTGTTGTGGCAACTTTGCTAGGCTTTGTGCCAATGGGGGCGATCGCCTGGCAACTTCACAGTGCTCATCTGCTGTGGATGGCAATGGTGTTATTAATGGCAACCCGAGCTATCACCCTGACCCGCCGAGTACCTGAAACACTGCGGGTTAAATCGGTAACGCAGGAGTAATGCAAGCAAGTAATGTAAGCAAACCAGTCCTAAAGGAAATAAGTTGATGGATCGATTGAATTTACAAGTCTTTCAGCAGTTTTGGGCGATCGCCAAATCCTACTGGTCAGGGGACGAAAAATGGCAGGCTAGAGGACTACTGCTGGGGGTTGTGTTGTTTTTGCTAGCCTACACAGGGCTAAGCGTTTTGCTCAACAACAAGCGCGGAGTGCTGATTTCAGCCCTCTCTGCTCAGGATGAGCCGCGATTTTGGCAAACGGTGATGATCTTCTTAGCAGTGCTAGTGATCTATGCGCCGCTGCTGGCAGGCTACACTTATTTGCGCGATCGCCTCAGTTTGCAATGGCGACGCTGGCTAACTGAGCGGTTTGTGAATCGCTATTTCAGCGATCGCGCCTACTATCAACTCAACATTTCAGACATCAACATCGATAACCCCGACCAGCGAATTGCTGAAGATGTTCGCAGCTTTACTCAGGAATCACTCACCTTTTTGTTGGCACTCGTAGAATCATTTCTAGCTGTGGTTGCCTTTAGTGGTGTGCTGTGGGGCATTTCCAGACCACTCGTGTTTTTTCTAGGACTGTATGCGCTAGTCGGGACATTAGTGACAACAGGTGTATTTGGCAAACCGCTGGTGCGGCTAAACTTTGAACAGTTGAGACGAGAAGCCAACTTCCGCTTTAGCCTGGTGCGAATTCGGGAAAATGCAGAAGCGATCGCCTTTTACCGAGGTGAAGAACGCGAATCAAACCAGGTCAATCAGCGGTTTTCAGAGGTGTTTGAGAATGTTAAACGGCTCCTTGTTTGGGAGTTAAGTCTAAACGTTTTGACTAATGCCTATGAGTTTATTCCGTTCATTTTGCCCGCACTGGTGGTGGCTCCTGGGATTTTTGCTGGGGAGATTGAAGTGGGCAAAGTGAGTGAAGCACAGGGCGCTTTTGTACGCGTCTTTTTCTCACTCAATATCATAGTTGCTCGCTTTCAGTCGCTCACCACTTTCACAGCCGGAATTAATCGTTTGTACACCTTTGCTGAATTTCTGGAGCAGGTTGAAACGGATCAAACCCAGACGATAGCAGCCCCATCAGCAGAAAGTACGTCCAAAGGAATACAAACTGAAGCATCCTCCAATTCTGAGCAACCCTCCGTTATTCAAGTGATTGAAGCCGATCGCCTTGCTTTAGAGGATCTCACTTTACAGACGCCTAATCGGCAACGCACCTTGATTAAAGATTTGTCGATAGAAATTCCGTCGGGGCAAGGATTGCTGGTGATGGGGCCAAGTGGATGTGGAAAGAGTTCGCTGCTGCGGGCGATCGCGGGTCTGTGGAACGCTGGAACAGGCAAGATTACGCGTCCTAAAGCAGACCAAATCCTGTTTCTACCTCAGCGTCCTTACATGGTTATGGGAACGTTGCGTGACCAGTTGCTTTATCCCAACACTCAGCTTCAGGTCGAAGACCAACACCTCAAGCAAGTTTTGGAACAGGTGAATTTAGCAGATTTAGATGAACGGTTTGGTGGCTTTGATACCGAACGAGAGTGGGCCGATGTTTTATCTCTAGGAGAACAACAGCGGCTCGCCTTTGCCCGGCTACTGTTAAACAAGCCAAACTACGCCATTTTAGATGAAGCAACTAGTGCCCTTGACCTCGACAATGAAGAACGACTCTATCAACATCTGTCTGCAATTGGTGCTACCTTTTTGAGCGTAGGACATCGCTCATCTTTGGCGGACCATCACCAACTAGTTTTAGACCTGGCTAAAGCCTAATTAATGAATCAGGTGAAGCACATCTCGAAGAACACTGTAGCCTGCCCAATCCCAAAGCAAGTAAGCCACAAAACCGAGCATGGCAAGACGACCATTCCATAGCTCTTGTTGGGGGTTCCAGCCAAAGATCCAGGCATTGCGATCGCTGCCATTATAGGCTGGAGCAATAGGAGTAACTGCAGTTTTTTCGGGTGTAGTGGTTTGCATGGCTAAATAGTCTCCAGTTCACTAAGATTAGCCTCATGCTATCGATTGCCTACGCTGACAAGGTCTGTCTTTGAGCTTATCTAGCTTTACTTCTAGAGAATAGTTTGTGAAGAAGTACCAGAAGCACCAGTCATGCGTGAATGTTGCTTACATCTTTTGATTGATGAGCATTTAGAAGAGAACAACAAGAATGATGGCATAACCCAAACAATAGTTCTGCATCTGTTCCGTTCTAAACATTTAATCAATTAGACAGATGATTGCAGAAGGAGGAAAACATGGCAGAAGGTCAAAAATTAGCAGTTGGAGTGTTCCCTAACCATGAGGACACTGAGAGCGCATTAAATGAGTTAAAAGCGTCTAACTTTTCAATGGACAGAGTCTCCGTCATTGCTAAACAGGGTGACGAGGAGAAGCAAGTCGCTGGAGTTGAGATGAGCGATCGCGTCGGAGGACAAGATGTAGAAAGCCCTACACAAGTCGTCTCAAATGCTGTCTCAGGAGCTACCTGGGGCACAATCCTACTAGGTTTAACAAGTCTAGCTATTCCTGGAGCGGGTCCTGTACTGGCGGCAGGTACTTTAGGTGCGGCTCTTCTAACTAACCTTGCAGGAACCGGACTCGGAACCTTAGAAACCAATCGTTTGATTCATGCCTTAGCGGATTCTGGTATTCCCGAAGAGCAAGCTAGAGTTTATAGCGATCGCCTGATTGGGGGAAACTATCTGGTCTTTTTAGAAGGCTCAGACACCGAAGTGGGGCAGGCAGAATCAGTCTTACAAAGTCAAGGCGTTCAGGAGTGGGGTATCTTTGACCGTCAGAGCTAAGGTGACTGAGATTGGTTAAGGCAGGCAGTAACCGGCAAAGATTTGTCCCGCAGGCTTTTGTGGTGGAATTAGATCCTAAACCTTAACGCTGAAGCTGGGACTCAACTATTGAGACGACTCGTGCCACCCCATCCTCGGCTTGCAGTTGTACTTGCAACTGTTGGGCCCGTTCTCGGAAGCTGGAATCCTCAAGAATAGTTCGGATGCTGGTAGCTAAGCGATCGCTAGTGAGTTCTGATTGACGATGAGTGGCGGGACAAACTCCCAGTTGTACGAGCAAATTCCCCCAAGTTGGCTGGTCTCCAAAGAAAGGGACAACGATAGAGGGAATACCTGCCCGTAATGTCGCAGCTACGGTTCCTGAACCGCCATGATGAATTGCAGCACTGACTCTAGGGAAAAGCCAATCGTGAGGAGCTTCCTCAAGTCGGTAGATGGAGGCGGACAGGTCGGTGCTAACGCTCCCCCAACCGGAACAGAGAATGGCTCGCTGTTTGGTTGTCGCTAAAGCTGAGACGATCGTTTGAGCTAACTGCTCAGGATGCCGAGGGATCATACTGCCAAAGCCAACATAGAATGGCTTTGGCTCTTCATCCAAAAAGGCTTGTAGTTCGGGTGAGGGAGTAAATGAGTCTGCTGTATTGAGAAAGCAGTATCCCGCTTGGTAAACTGCCGGGCCCCAATCTAGAGGAGGGGCGATCGCCGCTGCACTATAGCAATTAACAATGGTCAGGGGTGAAAGGAACGGAGGCGCATCACGCCGATATCGGGCTCCTGCCCAGGGCAATTGAGGCAAGTGCAGCACGTCTTGTCGGAACCGATTGATCAGCTTTGCATTAGAACGCCAGCCGAGGAATCCCACCAGATGATAGCTCAAAAGGTTGGCTAGCCCTGGCAACCGCTGGTCGGTGCGTTCCGTAAGACCCAGGAAAGGGAAAGTTCGCGTTGCAGCGATAGGAATTTGGGTCGCCAAAATTGCAGGAACCTTGAGCGCTTCAGCGAGATGGTAGCCCCACAGCGCTAGAGGCGAAAACACAATCAAATCGCTCCCCTGACAGGCATTCCAGGCATCCAAAAGCTGTTGCCACAGCAGTTCCTCAGGAATCAGCTTCACCCGATTGCCTTCGAGTAGCTCCAGTCCTGTGGGTGAACTCAGAAGTTGCTTAAAATCACCCGCGATCGGTGCAAACGGAATGTTCCAGTGAGCGGCAAAGTCAGCAAAGTTAGGACTGCTCGCCAACGTGACTTGGTGTCCGCTTTGGATTAAGCCCAAAGCGATCGCGCAAAAGGGTTGAATATCGCCACGAGAGCCAACCGTCAAAATGGTGATGCGGGCCATGTCCCTCGTCCTGTAAGTAAATGAACAAGCGCTGTCGTGAATTAGGTTTGGTCTAGGTAGGGGCTTGGCACTGCCAAGCCCCTACAGCAAGCTACGCTGCGACCCTAATCTCCACCCGCCAATTTCGCCTTTGCCCGCTGCCACAGCGTTTCCAGTTCGTCCAAAGTGTAAGTCGAAAGGGGGCGATCGCACACTGCCTCTACCTGAGCAAACCGCCGAATAAATCGCTGGTTGGTGCCCTCAAGCGCTTCGGCTGGGTCAAGGTCATGCCAGCGGGCAATGTTGATCAAGGTAAAGAGTAAATCGCCTAATTCGGCTTGCTGGTTGGCTTTGCTTTCAGAAGCGATCGCCTGCTGAAATTCTGCTAACTCCTCGTGAAACTTTTGCCATACGCCGTCTACGTTTTCCCACTCAAATCCAGCCGCCGCCGCTTTTTGTGAGATTTTCATCCCCGCCATCAGTGGTGGAAGCGATCGCGCATAGCGGCTGAGTCGCGGAGTGAGTCGCTGAGGCTCAGCAGGAGACTGTTCTTCAGCCGCTTTGATTTGCTCCCAGTTTTGATGTACCTCCTCCACGCTCTGCACCTTGACATCGCCAAACACATGTGGATGACGGCGAATTAGCTTTTCGGTAATTCCTTCTGCCACATTCTTGAGGTCAAACTGCCCAGCTTCACTGGCAATCTGTGCCTGTAAAACAACTTGCAGCAGCAAATCCCCTAACTCATCAGCGATCGCCTCCTGATTGCCCTGCCGAATCGCATCTACTACTTCGTAGGCTTCTTCAACTACATAAGGAATCAGCGTTTCAGGTGTTTGGGCTAAATCCCAGGGACAGCCCCCGTTAGGCGATCGCAACTGTGCCACAACTTCAACTAGCCGTTGCAGGGCGCTGAGAATAGCTGACTCAAATGAGTGAGATGCGGGTGGGGTAGACATAAAAAAACAAAGACTAACATGAGAATGGGTTGATCTTAGCTAACGTTTACTTTGCCGTTGTCCCTTACTCCGTCTAGTCGTGCGTTTCTTGGCTTTGGGTGCAGGTGGCAAGACAGCTTTCCATCCTTGAGTTTTATAGCGCTTTTGAGCGGATATACCCCAGTCCGCTACGTAATGACTTAATGCCCCCAATTCCAAGCCCAGGCAAAACAGCAGCCACTCAATCGTGTAACGCTGAAACGATCGTTGCAATGATTGCCCAATTCCATTCCACGTCCAGCCGACGCGCAGCACTTCATTAATCAAAGCTAAGCCTAATAGCCCCAAAAAGGTTAGCCAAACCGAGAGATAAAGAACCCGCACCGTTGTTCCGATAATCGGGCCGTGTGACCAGATTGAGCGATGCTTCATGCTGCCCCGGTAGGGAATCCAGATCCAGCGGAGCCAGCCCCAGCGCTTGTAGTGAATCGACAGCACATCCAGGTCAGGCCCAAACATCAAACCGCCAAACAAAAAGCCTGCACAAATAATCAGCGTAATCGTGCTGTTGCGGGCGATCGCCAATGTCAGCCCCGCCAACACGGGCAGAGTCCAAAGCGTAATGCGATCGTGCGTCCGACCCGATGGCATGATTGAACAGAGCAAATTAGATTAGCAGTTTTAATAGTTTATCTGCGATTTAGCGCAGCAGAATCAAATTTATCTGCTATATTAGAATTCGTGCGATTTCAATTGATGGAATTTCACAGCCTCTCCGGGCGGTTAGCTCAGTTGGTAGAGCGCCTGCCTTACAAGCAGGATGTCGCGGGTTCGAGTCCCTCACTGCCCATTCCCGGTATCAGGTAACACTTTATCTGTCGTCGTTAACAAGTTCTTGTCGTCGTTAACATTCTTATGCCAAGCGAGCAGGGGCATCAGATCACTCCAACGTTCGGCTTGTTTAGCGATGCTGAGGTTGGGCAGGATCCAATGCAGTCGTTGCTTGGCAAAGCGAAACCAGTGGTCAACCTCAAAGCGGCGGCAGTAGAGTTGCCAAATTTGGTCTAGCGGTGGATTGATTCACCTACCCAAGTCAGCCAGACAGGTTTATCCATGCGGCAATTGCTCTGTGCATCAAGTCGTTCCACCAAGACCAGTTGCATCGAATGAGTCGTTGCAGAGCGGAAGTGCATCTGCTGCTAGCAGCGCAAGCGCAGTCGTCCTTGTCTGGGGTCATTCACCTCAACCGACTGGTCAGGGTTGCAGCGTTGAGCTTGAACTTGGCACCATGTACACGCGGTCTACCTCTGCCACTATACTTAGGCGGAGCACTCCACAAACAACGGTTAGAGCGCACGCGCATCAACTTATCACACTTAAGTCTAAACTCCAGTTAGATTTTGGTCGTGCTTTAGAGTAGATGCTATAGGGGCGATCGCACTCTCTACAGCCTCTAGCTCAACAGTTTCCGGTTTGAGATTTGTATCAACAGGGGTTGCAGTATCAGGGGTAATCATAAAAGGCAGAGAGTAAAAGTATCTCCCAGCAGAGCCGGAGGCTTTAGCATATGAGAGCCGCCCAAAGCGGCTTTCTTAACTTCATTTCTCCTACCATAACTTCAATTGTTCCAACCGTTGATCCTCCTTCTCCTGGTCCCGAATATACTGCCGCACCACTACCTCATCTCGCCCCACCGGTGAAACGTAGTATCCTCGCACCCAAAAGTTTTGTCCTGTGAAGTTCTGCCGTCTACCAAAATATGTTCGGGCAATCCCAATAGCACTTTTGCCCTTGATAAATCCCACAATTTGAGAAACCGAATACTTGGGAGGAATAGAAATAAGCACGTGCACATGGTCTACCATCAAGTGTCCTTCTTCAATGTTCACAGTAAAGCGTCTTGCGTCGATATTTGGGAATGAATACACGTGATATTTACACTCCCATTTGCTGTGAAGTAAACTACCAATATCTTTCATTAGAGTCTCCTTCAAATGACCCACATTTGGGTTCACGTTGCAGAGTCTCTTTCCTAAATTCCCGGTATTGTCAAACTCTGAAAATCCTCCGGTAGAGCCGGGGGATTACCACAATTAATTAATGAGCTGGTTTCTTGTGTAAGATTAGAAGAATCTGATATATCGCAACTCTACTCTGATGCTATTTATTCAATGATCACTGAACTCACTCGATGTTTTTGAGTTCAGCGATCGCCTCAGATTTAATGTCAGTTTGGGAGCTAGCAACATGATCAAACCTTTGAATACTGCCATCATTGGTGGCGGCATTGGTGGATTAGCAACTGCGATCGCCCTGCTCAAACACGGATTTGACGTGAAAGTCTATGAAAGGGCAGAAACTCTGCGCTCTGTTGGGGCGGGTTTGACCTTAACCCCAAATGGGTTAAACAGTCTCGAAGTTATCCATCCGGGCATCGTTGAGGTTCTGAAACAATCAGGTAGTCAGCTCGACACACTCACCTTGAAGCGCAGCACTGGAGAAACAATTGCATCCAACCCAATCACGGTTGTGCAGCAATATGGGCAACCAATGTTAAATATTCGGTGGTCACGTCTCCAAGAAATTCTTGCATCAGCACTACCAACTGATATCATCCATTTTGGACATCGCTGTGTCGGATTTGAGCAACTTGACAACAGTGTTACACTCTTTTTTTCGGGTGGGAAAACCGTTGAGACAGATTTGCTAATTGGGGCGGATGGAATCAACTCTATCGTTAGGCAGAACTTGATTGGCGATGGTTCTCCAAATTATGCTGGTCGCGTTTCTTGGCGGGCTATTCTCCAGTTTGAGCATGAACAACTTGCTCCAAACACTTCTACTCTACTCACATCAGCTGATGGCAAAAACTTCCTGCTAGTTGATGTGGGTGAAGGTCAAACATTCTGGAGCGCTAGTGCTCTATCCGCTGATGATTTTGTTCACCAACGGGCTACAGCCTCCAAAACTCGTGTTCTAGAGCGATTTGCTGATTGGGCAGAACTTGTAGGTGAAATTATTAAAGCAACGCCTGCCGATTACATTGTGGAACGACCAATTTGCGACCGCCCCCCCTTGCAACACTGGAGTAACGGCAGAGTAGTCCTGTTAGGGGATGCAGCTCATCCAGTCGTTCCGTCTTTGGGACAGGGAGCAAATCTGGCGTTTGAGGATGCTTGCGAACTAGCAGCGTGTCTTTCTGCTGCATTGAATATAGAAACAGCTCTTAAGTCCTACGAAAACAGTCGCCTTCCTCGTACAGAAGTTGTTTACAATCGCAGTTCAATTCAGGGCTATCGCTCTTATCAACGTGATAGCGAAACAACATTAAACGAAATGATGGAATCTTCTCAAATGAATCAAAATGAATTTGAAACATGGCTCTACAGCTACCATCCTGGTGTTAGAGCGTGTATCTCATAAATCCGGTTTTCTGATCTGCAGTATAGCGTTTCCCATTTGATGATGCTGAGCCAATTGGATTTGTGCAACCTTGGAAAAACCTGAGCAATTCTGCGCGGTGCAATTTATGGGTGTAAGGTGATCAGCAACGATTTGTCGAGAGTTTAGTGATGATTGTTTTAAGTCAGGTGAATGCTAGCGATGTAGCAGTCAGTACTAAAAGTAAGCGATAAATGGGAGGCAGCATTGGATAAAGATTTGAAGTATTCCAAGCGCAGTGAGACGGATCAAGTTTTTCGCGCTATAAATTCTCTCAATCAGCCAACAGAGACTACAGCAACAGATACATCTTCATCTGAGCGGTCTATACTCACGATGTCATCACTGGGGAAGCTAGGAAGATTTGGTAATCAGCTTTTTCAGTATGCGTTTTTACGAATTTGTGCATTGCAATCAAAGGCACAGGTCGAGTGCCCAGCTTGGATTGGTCAATCACTATTTGGACAT
>JACJOC010000087.1 GCA_014695345.1 Cyanobacteria bacterium FACHB-471 | reverse complement strand
GCTATAGATGGAAGGGCACCCCGCTAAGCGGGGTGCCCTTCCATCTATAGCTCTAATTTTTGGGATTGGTATTAGCATCCCGTACTTTACCGGATGGCAATTTGTCTAGAAAAAACAAGAATAAATCTAAAGATATTTAAAGCAGCCTCGACTTAACTTATGCAGTTTTCCTCTGCCTTAAACGCTCAAAGCCCTATTTCTTCTTCTATACAATTTCTCAAGTTTCGTAATCAATACCATTCTTGTCACATCCACGTGCCCGACTCAGAGCGTTGTTTGGCTGCGATTTTCTTCGACCAGGCTTATTACAGTTTTTTTAAATTTGAGAAAGACCAAAACCGAGCCAGTCAAGTTGCCAACAGGCTGAATCATCGAGGCGACACAAGTGTAATTACTGAAACTCCAAAGGGTTATGCAATTTGGATTTTGGAACCAGAAGCCAAGCCATCCCAGCTTTTACAAGCTGTGTACAGCACACCAAGACAGCCACAGCGATCGCTCCAACAAAAGCAGTCCTACAATATTTTGACCTCTCGCAGCCAGTATCGCCCTTGTCACATTCGGGTGCCCGACCTAGACAAACCCCTTGCAGCGATCGCCTTTAACGGCAATTACTACAGTCTGTTTAAGGTAGTTGAAGATGTTCAACAAGCTAAGCAGCTGATCATTCGCCTGAGCCACCGTGGAGATGCAACCGTAATTACAAAATCTGTGAAAGGTTATGGGCTTTGGGTTCTGGAACCTGAAGGTTATGTTGATTAACGAAGACTCTAATCGATAAGCTTGAATCGATTAGAGTCTTCTCTAAAGGGCATCAAAATTCTCTAAAGGGCATCAAAAACAAAGAATGGGGTAAAGGCTATCTTCACCCCATTCTTTCAAGTTACTGAATTTGGATTAAAGGTCTTTTTCGCCCAGCTCACGAGTCATGTAATCGAAGGGCTGATCCAGAAATCCTGTATTTTCGACACCAGTAGCAGCAATCTGCTCCTTGACAATCTCCTTCATAATTTGAATGCCGTTCACAGTTGGGCCAATCGGTACTCCTAAGGAGTTATAAGTTTCTCGCAGCCCTTGCAAAACACGCTCATCTAGCACGTCCATGCTGCCTGCAACCAGCGCGTAGCTAGCATAGCGCAGGTAGTAGTCCATATCGCGCAGACATGCTGCATAGCGACGAGTGGTGTAAGCATTTCCACCCGGACGAATTAGCTCAGGAATTTCTTCAAACAGCTGTGACCCTGCCTGCTTGACAATAGCAGCAGCGTTAGAGTTAATGACCGCAGCCGCCTGAACCCGTGCCATGCCTGTATCAAAATAAGACTTTAGGGTATCAAGCGCATTACGGTCTAGATAGCGACCTGTAATGTCATAGTTTTCAATCAGGCTCGTCACTGCATCACGCATGAACTCAGTCTCCCAATGATTCTTATACTTAAACGCAGGTTTATATATTCCAAGGTTCAGGATAAAGTGTATCACGCTGAGTTTGGCGTAACCGAGGCTGAATCTAGGATTGAGCAGGTTCCAATTGTTAAATTTTGTAGCGGGCGATCGCTATCCCTCCTCAACTTAATCCTGCAACTTAAAAATTACGAATTAGACGTAAAGCCGAAACTTTTCAGGCAGAAATGTAGCCGTATCAGCCCATTGCCTCCCAAAACTTCAGATTCCCAATCGATTTACATCTTTTGCTTCCCTTTAAGTTAAATCAGTCCAAAAACTTAGCACTTGTTTTGGCAACGAGCCATATTTTGTAGCTTTCGATACAAAATATGGCTAATCGTGTTTCTAGGATGATTCAGGTGTAACAAAGCTCAATTGATACAGGGCACATCGTCTTCAGCAAAGCTAGCTCTGATACGGATTTCAGCGCTGTTTAAGGAGATACTGACCTTAATTTTTGAGTCAACCCAGTGCTGCAAAGCTTTCATCTTCAGCCCTAAACTAGGTTCCCCTGCACAGATAGCTTTGCTTACCTGGTACTCGTCTCACACTGTATTTTTGCCAGACCATCTTCTCTCCCCATTGAGATAGCCCAGAAACAAGGAGTAATTCATGGCACAGACCCCGCAAGACGTCTTGAGTTGGATTAAAGACCAAGACATTAAAATGGTTGACCTGAAGTTTATTGACATGCCAGGAATCTGGCAACACCTGACGGTTTACCATGACCAAATCGACGAAAGCAGTTTTACCGATGGTGTGCCTTTTGATGGCTCCAGCATCCGGGGTTGGAAGGCAATTAACGAGTCAGACATGACGATGGTGCTTGACCCCAAAACTGCCTGGATTGATCCCTTCATGAAGGAGCCAACCCTGAGCGTCATCTGTAGCATCAAGGAACCCAGAACTGGAGAACCTTACTCACGCTGCCCTCGCGTGATTGCTCAGAAAGCAGTAGATTACTTGCAAGCCACAGGCATTGGCGATACGGCCTTTTTTGGTCCTGAAGCAGAATTCTTCATCTTTGATGATGTTCGCTTTGACCAAAACGAACACTCCAGCTACTACTACGTCGATTCGATCGAAGGACGTTGGAATACTGGTCGCATAGAAGAGGGCGGGAATCTTGCCTACAAACCCCGCTACAAAGAAGGCTATTTCCCAGTTCCTCCCACCGATACGTCTCAAGATTTGCGGACGGAAATGTTGCTGACAATGGCAAAGTGTGGTGTACCCGTTGAGAAGCAGCACCACGAAGTCGCGACCGGCGGACAGTGTGAGTTGGGCATCAAGTTTGACACCCTGGTCAACTCTGCTGATAACTTGATGATCTATAAGTACTGCATCAAGAACGTCGCTCGGAAGTACGGCAAAACCGTGACCTTCATGCCTAAGCCGCTATTTAACGATAACGGTTCTGGAATGCACACTCACCAGTCAATTTGGAAAGGTGGGCAGCCTCTCTTTGCGGGTGATGGCTATGCAGGCTTGAGCCAGATGGCGCTTCATTACATAGGCGGCATCCTCAAGCACGCTCCCGCACTGCTAGCATTTACGAATCCTACAACCAACTCTTACAAGCGATTGGTGCCTGGGTTCGAGGCTCCGGTGAACCTGGCTTATTCCCAAGGAAACCGCTCAGCTTCCGTTCGGATTCCTCTATCAGGAACCAATCCTAAAGCAAAGCGTTTGGAATTCCGTTGCCCCGATGCAACGTCCAACCCTTATTTGGCATTTGCGGCAATGCTTTGTGCAGGAATTGACGGCATCAAGAACCAGATTGACCCCGGTGCTTCTCTGGATGTGGACATCTACGACCTCAGCCCAGAAGAATTGGCGAAGATTCCTTCTACCCCTGGTTCTTTGCTGGATGCGCTCAAGGCGCTGGAAGCAGACCACGACTTCTTGCTGACCAGCGGTGCCTTTACAGAAGACTTCATCACGAACTGGATTGAGTATAAGTTGGACAATGAGGTGAATCCCATGCGCCTACGTCCTCATCCTTATGAATTTGCGCTCTATTACGATTGCTAAGTAGAGTAGTCAAATAAATTAGCTCGATTTGGTACGCGGAGAAACGGGAAAGTTTTCCAAAAGAAAGCTTTCCCGTTTTTTGTTTGTGAGGGTGAAGCAATATTACGTAATTTAGGTTAGGCGACCCCTTTGAAGTTTTGAGATTGCTCTCTACAAGCTCTTTAGAATAAAGATAAAGGGCTGCAAAGATAATTTGAATGGCTTCTTTTGCTGATCTACCAACGGCTGGTACCGTTTTGCCTGACCTTACCCACCTACCTGAGTCGGATGGCGCGTTTGTGAAAAATTTTCAGAAGCTTCAAGTAGAACAGCAACAGGCAGAAAAATTGGTTACCCAGTTGAGGGCATTAGGGATTGATCCAGATTTATAGAAATGGCACTCAGTATTCTTCAACGCAACAATGTCAAAGTTTTGGGAGATGGGGAAGAAACTCTAATTCTTGCTCATGGGTTTGGCTCTGACCAGACGGCGTGGCGATATCAGATTCCAGAGCTTCAGGCTCGTTACCGAATTGTTTTATTTGACCATGTGGGGGCTGGTAAGTCTGATTTCAATGCTTACAGTCCACGTCGCTACAGCAGTCTCTATGGCTATGCGGAGGATTTGTTAGATCTGTGCGCTGCGCTCAAGCTGAATCAATGTAGTTTGGTAGGGCATTCCGCTAGCGGGATGGTGAGTTTGTTGGCTGCACTAGTCGAGCCGGATCGATTTAGCAAGTTGATTTTTATTAGTGCGTCTCCACGCTACTTGAATGATGTCGGATATGTGGGTGGATTTGAGCAGTCTGACCTGGATGCACTTTATGCAGCTATGTCTTCTAATTACTATGCTTGGGCGAGTGGGTTTGCACCGATCGCCATGGGCAACCCAGATAAACCAGAGCTAGCCACTGAATTTGCCAATACGCTGGCTGCAATTCGTCCAGACATCGCCCAAGCTGTAGCACGGATGATTTTTCAGTCGGATCATCGAGCAGATTTGCCAAAGCTAAAGGTACCGACTTTCATCTTGCAATCTAGCGATGATGTTGCTGTGCCCATGCAAGTCGGGCAGTATATGGCAGCAAATATTCCTAAAAGTCAGTATATTCCTATTGATGCGACTGGGCATTTGCCGCATCTCAGTGCGCCTGATACGGTTTCTAAGGCGATCGCCACATGTTTGTCAAGCTGAACCCAAACCTACATTTCCAGTGGCTGCTGTCTCGGCTGCGGCTACATCATCCTGACTGGCTACCCACTTTTCGACCCTTTCTGGCGGCGTTGTGTTCGCTACTTGTAGGATTGGGCATGTTGGAGGGCTGGGGAACGGTACGCTTGCTGTCGCTGGTGCTGCTGCTTGTTTGTGCCATGTTACCCCTGTCAGGGTTGATCGTGATTGCAGGGGTGGCGATCGCCCTGATCGGTACAGCGTTGATATGCAGCAACGGACTGCTCACTCGCCATTTACTTGAGCCGATCAGCGTTGCAGTGTTTGGCACCGTCGTTGGGCAGTTTCTTCGCAGGGTTGAGTGGAAACTAGCTTCCCAACAAATTTTAGAATCCCTGACTCAGCCTAAAGAAAATGGAACGGCTGAAACGTTAATCGGTACAGCAGTATCTTTGTTGCAAGACTTTACTGGAGCTGATGCGGCGATCGCCCTGCGTCAACTTGATTCAGTTACGGCCGAGGCACTAGTTTGCTTACCTCGGACTGCTCTGCCCAACCAACTGACCAACCCTGCTCTATTTACGGCTGCTCTAGAGCAAAACCGCAGCCTGTTCCATTCAAACTATCCAGCGGTTGAGGATGCTTCGCATGTGCTGCTGGCTCAGGGGGTGCGATCGCTAGCAATTTTGCCCCTACAGGGTTCCGACAATTTACGAGGAGCGATTCTGCTAATCTGGCATCGTCAGACCAACCTCTCAGACGATCTGCAACAATTTACTGCATCCCTTCTGAGCGAACTGCGAACGCTGCTTCAGTTTTGTGACACCACCCTGCGCCTCGACAAACTGCAAGCGCGATTTGGAGCCATGCTAGAAACCATTCACCAAGGGGTGGTGTTTATGGACGAAAGCGGTGAACAAAGTTGGCTTAATCAGGCGGCGGCTGAACAGTTAGGGCTACCGCCCGGGGCGATCGATCCACCTATGATTGCTCAAGCAATGGCAACCTTGAGAACCCAAGCAAGCAATACCGCCGAAATTACTGTTCAGGGAGCGAAGCTGTTTAGCCAACCCCAAGCAACAATTCGCAACTGGAACTGGATCTTCGATTACCCCCAGCCCAAAGTCCTGAGTGTTTCCAGCACACCAACGCGGGTGCGCGATGTACCGGGTCGTCTGTGGCTGTTTGACGATATCACCGAGCAATATCTAGCTCAAAAAGAACTATTAGAGCGAACTCAAGAACTTTCTCAAACCAATACCAAACTAGAGCTTGCCAAAGTCGAGGCTGAGGCAGCCACCCGTGCCAAGAGCTTATTTCTAGCCAACATGAGCCACGAAATTCGCACACCGATGAACGCCATCATCGGTATGACCGAACTGTTGCTCGATACACGACTGATTCCCCGTCAACGAGAGTTTTTAGAGACGATTTACCAGAGCAGCAACACGCTACTCACTATCATTAACGACATTCTGGACTTCTCCAAAATGGAGTCTGGCAAACTGGAGCTAGAACATCAGCCTTTTGACTTGCGGATGTGCGTCGAATCCTCTCTTGATTTGTTAGCGTCCAAAGCGGCAGAACAAGGATTGGAGTTAGCCTACTGGGTTCATCCTCAAGCCCCAAATCGTCTTCTAGGGGACACAACACGACTCCAGCAAATTCTCGTCAACCTGCTCAGTAATGCCGTCAAATTTACCAAGACTGGAGAAATAGTCGTCTCCGTCACCCCTTTCCCTGATCCTCACCCCCAATCCTCCAATCCGCAATCTCTCCACAAAATCCTGTTTACCGTAAAAGATACTGGAATTGGCATTCCTGCCGATCGAATGCACCACTTATTTAAATCCTTTAGTCAGGTTGATGCTTCAATTACTCGTCAGTATGGCGGCACAGGGCTGGGACTAGCGATTAGCAACCAGCTTAGCGAAATGATGGGAGGGCAGATGTGGGTAGAGAGTGGTGGCAAGCTGGCAGGAAATCCACCGCTCCAGTGGAACCCGCCGTGGAGAGAACAGCCTTTGCAGCAACAACACTTAGAGTCCCCACTACTAGCGGAACAGGGTTCAACTTTTTATTTCACCATTACTGCCGCCGCCGATTCTAACTCGTCTTCTACGTCTGATACTGATATTGCTCAGCTTCAGCCGGAGCTTACAGGCAAACAGGTTTTAGTGGTGGATGATAGCCCCATCAATCGCCAAATTCTAACTTTACAAGCCCAGTCTTGGGGAATGGTTGTTCATGCCGTTGCGTCCGCTAGAGAGGCATTGTCCCTTTTGGGAGCAAAACAGCCCTTTGATTTGGCCATCTTGGATATGCAAATGCCTCAAATGGATGGTTTGACGTTGGGTGAGATGATTCGGCAGCAGACCCCGTATCAGCATTTGCCACTGGTGCTACTGACTTCGATGGGTAAACCGGACAACATGGCAGCGGCAGCGGTTGAGTTTGCGGCTTGCTTGACCAAACCCGTGAAACAGTCGCAGCTTTACAATACTTTGATCCGCGTGTTGGGGACACAACCTATCGTGATTAAGCCATCTCAGGGGACGTTGGAGATTGACCCGCACTTAGCAGAGCAATATCCGCTGAAGATTTTGCTGGCTGAAGATAATTTGGTAAACCAAAAAGTGGCCTTACTCATGCTGCAACGGTTGGGATATAAGGCAGACGTGGTGAGTAATGGCTTAGAAGCGTTAAAAGCATTGCAAGATCAGAAGTACGATCTGGTGCTGATGGATGTGCAAATGCCAGAGATGGATGGATTGGAGGCGACGCGCTCTATTCGTCAGAACTATTTACTAGAACGATGCCCTCGAATTGTGGCGATGACGGCAAACGCAATGCGGGGCGATCGCGAAGAATGTTTACAGTCCGGTATGGATGACTACATCAGCAAGCCGATTCAGATGCAAGACCTGCTCAGGGTATTAACTCAACAGCAGAGTTCAACTCATGTTCTGCCTGCTGTTCTGCCTGTCTCTGAGCCTACGATTGACACGAAGGTACTGCAATCTTTTCGAGCAATGGCAGGGGAGCAAAGTGCAGCAATTTTGACGGAACTGATTGATTGCTATTTAGAGGAAGCCCCAAAACTCATAGAAGAAATTGATGCGGCGATCGCCCACTCTGATGCGATCACTTTGCGCCGTGCTGCCCATACGCTAAAAGCTAACAGTGCAACCTTGGGAGCGATCGCCTTCTCCAACGCCTGCAAAGAATTAGAACTATTAGGACGCAACTGTAGTCCTGACAATGGCTCCAAGGGACATTCTGAAAATAACTCAAATTCTAATGTGAACAACTGCTTAGCACAGGGTGGCGACCAGGCTACTCGGCTAAAGCTAGACTATGAACAAGTCAAATCCGCCTTACAGCTCGAACGCCACCAGGAGTAGGCAACATGACTGTGACAGCAACGTCTGAACCACCCCTAGTGCTGGTCATAGACGACGACAAGCTGACTCGGCTAGAACTACGTTTGGCAATGACTCAAGCTGGGTATCGAGTTGCCGAAGCAACGGACGGCAAAGAGGGTTTAGCCGTTTTTGAGCAAACTCGTCCGGCAATTGTGCTGCTTGACGCATTGATGCCTGTGATGGATGGCTTTGACTGCTGTCGCCAGCTTCGGGAAATGGAGGCTGAGGATATTCCTATCTTGATGATTACCAGCCTGGAAAATCAAGAATCGGTAGACTATGCCTTTGAAGTCGGCGCGACGGACTACATCACTAAACCCATCCACTGGGCAGTGCTGCGACAGCGGGTGCGACGGTTGATTAGGGCTCACCAAAACACCCAGGAATTAAAGCGACAGAATTTGCGATCGCAGCTCTTTGCTGACATCACCGTCAAGATTCGCCAATCGCTTCGTCTCAGCGAAATTTTGCAGACTACCGTGACGGAGGTACAAAAAATTCTGCAAGCGGATCGGGTGCTGATCTACAAGCTGGAACGCCAAAGTAGCAGAGGCATCACGGAAGCTGTGGGGGCTGGGTGTGAGTCTGTTTTAGCTAAAACACTCTACCCCAGACCGCTATCTGCGGATTTTCAGAAACACTATCAGCAGGGGAAATTTTGGGCAATTGATGATGTTGAGACAGGCGACGTACCCCCTGACTTGATTGAATGGTTGCACCAGTTTCAGGTCAAAGCGAAATTAGTAGTGCCAATCCTCTTGAAAGATGAACTATGGGGACTCCTGGTTGTGCATCACTGTAGCAGCCTCAGAGTCTGGAGCAGCTTTGAAATTGAGCTACTGCAGCAGTTGGCAAACCAGGTGGGAATTGCCTTGACACAGGTGCGACTGCTAGAGCAAGAAAGACACCAGCGTCAGGAGCTAGCCCGCTCGAATGCCGAGCTAGAGCAGTTTGCCTATGTTGCTTCCCACGACTTGCAAGAGCCGCTGCGAATGGTGGCTAGCTATGTTCAGCTTTTGGAGCGACGATATCAAGATCAGCTTGACCAGAATGCCCGCGACTTTATTGCTTATGCAGTGGATGGTACAGTTCGGATGCAGGAGTTGATTCAAGCACTGCTTAGCTACTCTCGCATTGGCACACGCGGCAAGGAGTTTCGCCTCACTGACTGCAACAGTGCCCTTGATCGGGCCTTAGAAAATCTGAGGCTGGCGATCGCCGAAACCGAAGCTGTGATCACCCATGATCCGCTGCCTGAACTGATGGCAGACTCGATTCAGCTCAGCCAGCTCTTTCAGAATCTATTAGGTAATGCACTTAAATTTCGCAGCGATCGCCCCCCAGTCATTCACATTGGCGCTGTTCAAAAGGAGGAGTCATGGCTATTCTCCGTGCAGGACAATGGGATTGGTATGGAAACCAAATATGGCGATCGCATCTTTGCCATCTTCCAGCGGTTGCACAGCCGCACCAAATATCCCGGCTCCGGGATTGGACTTGCCATCAGCAAAAAGATCGTAGAGCGTCACGGAGGGCAAATTTGGGTAGAGTCTACGCCTGGAGAGGGCACCACCTTTTACTTCACCATTCCCGTGGACGATCAGGCGACCGTTTAACCCTCAACCCCTTCAACGCCGCGTTGCTCAATCGTTTTTCTAGCTTTTTCAGCACGGGTTGCGGCTTCTGCCATGACTTCCGGCATATTCTCCAGCATTTCTCCCGGATAGTTTTCCAGAACTTTGGTGGAGAGAGAAATCCGCCGCTTCACATCATCCAGGTCAATAATCACTGCTTTGATCGGCTGACCGACTTCAAACCCAGCATTGAGTGAGGCAACATAGTTCTTACTCACCTGATTGATGTGAATCAAGCCCGTCATGCCGTCAAAGTCTACGAACAAACCAAACGGCTTGATACCAACGATTTTGCCCTCTACAAGCTCACCAATTGCAAGCTGACCCAGACTTGCCGCTTGGGCAGCCTGTCGCTGAGAAACCACTAGCTTTTTGCGGCTAGGGTCAATTTCCAGAAAGGCAACGGTCAGTGCTTTGCCGACTAAAGATTCCAAGTTATCGCGTTCAATCAGGTGCGATCGCGGAATGAATCCGCGCAGCCCCAGCACATCCACCGTTACGCCGCCTTTATTCAGCCCATTTACCCGCGCCTGCACGGTCTTGCCGCTCTCTTGCATCTCGGCAAACTGCTGCCAGAGCTGCTTAATCTGCATCTGCCGAATCGAGAGCGTTACCTGCCCCTCAGCATTTTGCTCCTTAATAATCATGAACTCCCGCTCTTCATGCAGCGGCAGCGTTTCAGCCAGGTCAGTAACCCGTCTGATAGAAACTTCTTCTAAGGGCAAAAATGCTGCGGATTTGCCGCCAATGTCAACATAAACGCCATCGCTCTCGTAGCTATAAGCTTTACCACGCACCACCTGTCCTGATTGGAACTGGTAGTCGTGCTGTTCGAGGGCTTTGGCAAAGTCGTCAGAGGAAAAGGACAAGTCAGCCTCCTGGAAACCGATCAGTCATTAAATTTGCTAGAGGAGCATTCACTGAGTGTGAGTCACCACAAGCAATTGAGTCTTTTCAATATAATCAATTCTTGACGGATTCGGCAGGGAGTCTTTACGCAAAAAGTGAGGCGATCGCACCCCATATTTCTCTGGCTTATGCCAGCCCTATTAATTCATCTGACAATCTTGTCAGTGACAAGGGCAAGACTGTCATTTTAGTAGCGCGATCGCCCCTCTTAATTCTTATCCTCCTCGTTTGCGATCGCGGGTCAAAATGCTCATCACCTCCCCAGAACCGGGAGCAGGTAACAGCGGACTCCACGCCCCCACTTCGGCAAAGCTACGTCCGTGTAGGTCGTGAATGGTTTCAATTACGCCATCACGAGAGCCGATAATGAGAATCCGCAATCGTTCGCGTTCGAGAAATTGAGCGTAAGACGAATCCTTCTCAACACCAGGTGAGTTGAGTTCTAGAAAACACTCAGGCATAAGTTTTGACTCCGTTTGAGGTTTGCAAGAAAACCCCAAAAAACTAGCCACCCCGTACTCTTGGCATTGCTGATGATAATTAGCAACACCTTTTTGACATCACAAGTCAGGGTGGCTAGGGGAGTGTTAAAATTCTCCGTTAGCCGCCAGACTGCTCATCCAGTTTGGGGGTCAGTCGCTCATCGCTGCGTCAACAGCTTTGAGCGGCGCTAGATTTTTGGGTGTAGTAAGGCTGTTTGCGTGTAAAAAGACAACCTTAGCGTGACAGCATATCTGGGATGGTAGCTTCTCGTCAAGGTCGCAGCTTGTGGAATATTTGAGGAAGTGGGGGAGGCGATCGCACCTCCGGCAAAGCCTTAAGTAATGAATTTGGTATTGGAGAAGTGGGGCGATCGCCCTAGCAGTCAAGGTTCGAATAGAGCAAGTTTTGATTGATGAACATCAGGGTCAGCCAAGCTAAAGCTTTATTACGCCAACAGGCAAGCTAGAGCTATTTGAAATCGTTTGTAATTGAGCATGAAGTTAACTCAATCAAATATTCCTAAAATGTTTGAGAGAGGGTTGTATTCGTTTATCAGTAACTCATTCTAGATCAGTGGCAATCGCATTATTGAGCTTTTGTTCTAAATGTACGGTATAGCTTTTGAATATATCGCATAGGATCGTTTCCCCGGCACTTCATGTCCAGCATATAGAAAAGATCTGTATCAGAGAGTGTCAAGATGATTTTTCGAGGAATTGAATCGTTGTATATAGAGAAGGCTTTTCGTTCTTGTGCTTCTTCCAAAGCGTTTCTTGTTACAATAAAACCCAATCTGCCAAGCCGATCGCCTAAGTAGGTTGCTACTTGATTTAAGTAAATATTGTTGACAGCCTCTGTATTCTTCACTTCAAACATAATGAAGACAGATGAATGTTCAGCACGAAGATACGACCAAAATGACTGGTCAGAATCGTTTGTAAAAATAATGTCACGGCGCTCGGTACCTTCTACTGTTTCCACCTCCAACTCACCATCAATAAGTTCTGGATTAAACAAAAAATTAAGGATTTCAAGAACAATCCTTTGGTACTTCCCCGCATCTTCACGCCCAGGCTTTAGCTCATCTAATCTGCCTTTGAGTTCGCTTACTTCTGTAAAGATTTTGCTTGCATCAATGTAGTTTGAACTCGGCTGTGCTTCTTCACGAGTTCCTTCTTTAACCGAAATATATCGATCTATTCGCTCAATTTGTGTTCGAGTCAATGATGCTATTTTTTCTTTATCTACCTTCTTGATCTGAGATGAAGGAGCGCTTTTCGTAGCGAGGCGTCCTTTCACACGCTTTGCTCGTAAATAGTTTGAAAACTCCATTCGGAAGAAGTCTTCATAATTGATCCAAGGAAGTGTCCGAACAATACGGCGTGGAACCAAAAGAATGGGAGAGTGATCAAACGGGTTTACTGGTAAATCAAAGTAATTGTCGTACCAAGTGAATGTATCAAAATCAAAAACATGGCTTAGTGGTACTCCAGAAACAATTGGAATGTTCCATAGACTACATTGCTTCTGTGTATACTCAATCAAATATTGCTTAAGAAAATTCGCAGCAACATCACTGATACGATCTGGCCCAATACCAACCGATACTAGTTGCATTTCCTCAATATGTTTGACACCACGCTCCTGCAAAGCCGGTGAGTCTACCAAAGCTTCAATAATTAACTGTGAAAGATAAGTCCTTACACCTGATCCTCGCTTGCCCCTCTTTGTGTAACCCAAGCCAATCTCTGCAACTTCCGGAAAATCAAAAAGTTTTTGCGCTTCATTCGTTCTTCCAGTGCGTACAAATTCAACTCCCCTATTAAAAGCTCTCAAGATTAAATTATGCAAATTTGAAAGAACTATGTCCCGGCTCTTAAATAGTAGAAAGGGATCGATCCCTACCGGCAAATCCATGCCTGTACGAGGGATGACGAAATCAACCTCAAACTGAGATATGCCTGGCAAAAGTGGAGTATTTGGATTAGGAGTTACATCACTCATTAGAAATTTCGAAGTAAGCAGTGATGTCAATTTCGTCTAACTTCCTAAAATCGAAATTTTGTGGATATCCGTGAGTCAACCACTCATTAGAAACATCGAGATTACAACTTCTCAACTTTTCATAAGAAACTAACTCATGTCCTTCTAAGTAAATCCGTAGTGCTTTCTCAATAACTTTGGCATCTGTTAGATAGCCTCCCAACTGCTTGGTTAACGGATCAAGTTGCTGACGAAACCGAGCTAGCCCCTGCCGGACCTGCCGCATTACAACAACTGCATCTCTTTGTTGAGGATTATCCCCTGCTGGTACAAACTCTTGAAGCCTTTGTACATAAGGATCGTTCGCTACTAACTCTTTAGTCTCTCTAATTACCTCATTCATTTGCTCCAAGACAAGATCGGTGACCGGTTCTACTGGTGCTTTTTTACTTAACTTATCTATTTCGTCATAGAGACCGAGCGAAACACTCTCAAGCAAATTAAGCTGGCTCTTTTGGTATTCAACTACTCTCTGCAAACGAGGTTCGATAACAGCAATAACATTCTGAATCTCCAAAAGCTGTTGTTTACGGATTTGTGTAGATTCGGAACGTCCAGATTTGGTTCTTTCTGTAGCCACTTAATCACCTTGATCTATTTCAAAACCTAAACTGATTAAATTTTCCTTTCAGTTTAACTGACAAAAGGAAAAGCGTTGAGCCATACGAATTTCAAATTGAGGCTACTGTCCCAGTTACTAGCTTTGACAGTTAACTCTATTCAGATTGGAAACTTTCGCATAAAACTTCTGTACGAATGAATGGTTAGGCGGGTTCATATATTCTGAAAATAGATAAATGGATGCGTACTCGGTAAGAATATTTTTAGTAAGGATATAGGAAGGATATTTTAGGTTATGGCACAGGCTGCAATTCCAGTCATAGTGAATGGGGCACTGGGGAAGATGGGGCGTGAAACCGTGAAGGCGATCGCCCAATCCGACGACATGGTGTTACTAGGCGCAATCTCTCGCAACCCCGAATATGCGGGTCAAGATGTCGGAGAGATCATCGGCTGTGGCGAATTAGAAGTGCCCGTGATGCCAGATTTGCAGTCGATGCTGGCGTTTGCCGCACAGGAACAGCAGCCAGGAGTGATGGTCGATTTCACGCATCCTAGCGTGGTGTATGACAATATTCGGTCGGCGATCGCCTATGGAATTCGTCCCGTTGTCGGCACCACAGGTCTAAGTGCTGAGCAACTCAATGAACTGGCAGAATTTGCTGATAAGTCCAGCATGGGCTGCGCAATTATTCCCAACTTTTCGATTGGTATGGTGCTGCTCCAGCAGGCAGCGATGCAAGCCTCCCAGTATTTTGACCACGTTGAGATTATTGAACTGCACCACAACCAAAAAGCGGATGCCCCTAGCGGGACGGCAATTCAAACTGCCCAACTCCTGTCAGAGTTTGGTAAGCCCTACAACCCACCTAGCGTTAAGGAAACGGAAAAACTGCCAGGTGCTAGAGGTAGCGTCACCGAAGACGGCATTCGGATTCACAGTATTCGTTTGCCTGGTTTAATTGCTCATCAAGAAGTGATTTTTGGTGCGCCGGGACAGATTTACACGCTGCGTCACGATACGAGCGATCGCGCCTGCTACATGCCCGGAGTTCTGCTGTCGATTCGCAAAGTGATTCAGCTTAAATCTCTAGTCTACGGGTTAGAGAAATTGCTTTAAATAAAAAAATGCCCGACCCCATAAGCCCCCAGGGTCGGGCATTCCACCTGTAAGGACGCTTTCCTAACCAGAAAAACCAAAACAACTTGATTGCCCCCTAAGTTGCTCAGCCTTTCCGAATGCGTTCTTCAGAAGTAATCTAATTCTCAGCTTTTCGAGCGAAAAGAGCGTCCCAGCAACTACGGAACTTTTGCCCCAATGAATTTGAAGATTAGGGTCGAAAATTCCGTACATTTACCTTGACTTTTACAAATTTCTCATAAAAGCTTCCCACATTCCCTCAAGGGAGAGCTGATAGTGAAATCAACGCTATGAGCATCACGCAAATGTTAGGCTCGATTCAGTGTCATACTTCTCTTGATTCGATTGAGCATCTTCAACCTTCCATGCTGATTCCTCTGACCCGCAAAAAATTTGAAGAGTTAATTCCCATGGTTGCGACGACGGAGCAATATCGTTATTGCTGGGGCAAAGCTCCAGATTTTCTCAGACGGTTGCTGATTTCAGTTGCAGCAATAGTGGCTGTAGTGACTCTCGACGTTCTTTTGGGAGCAGGGTTTGGCATTGTCCTATTTATTGCAGGTGTAACGGCTGGCTTTTATTGGCTATGGAGTCCAGTTTATTGGGCTAGCCGCCGCAATATCGAGTGCCGCCGCTATCAGTACAGCGGCTTCTTGCAGGCTGAAGTAATGGATGTGTTCATTACAGAAGATTTAATTGGCGAAGAGGAAACGGTCAACAACCGAGGTGACCTGGTCATTGTTGAGAACCGGGAGCGCCGCCTCAACCTGGCAGTGGGGGATGAAAGTGGCTTTGTCACAAAGCTCCAGGTGCCGCTTCAGCGCAGCCATCGCGTGATTCGGTCGGGTGACATTGCTGAAATGATGGTGTTTTCCAACCGCCCTGACCTCAGCCGCATTTCCAAAGTTTCCGATCTCTACTTCCCTGACTACGAACTCTGGGTGAGCGATTACCCTTACCTACGTCGAGATTCTTTCATAGAAGTTAGCCGCAAACTGCGCCGACAAAGAGGGGCTTACGGTTACTAGGACATGAGTGACTAGGGCGTAATTAACCCAGCCCATCTCCCTCTTTACCATACGCTTGCCAAGCTAAGTCAACTAGCCCATTCATGATTGCCGCCGCCACTACGGCGCTACCTTTGCGTCCCTCAATCCGAATGTGAGGAATTAAGGAATCCTTAAGCCGCTCTTCTGCTACATCTACGCCGACAAAGCCTGCGGGAGTACCAATCACCAGAGCAGGTTTGATTTCTTCTGCCTCAATCAGATTCACCAGAGCGGTGAGAGCAGTTTGGGCCTGACCAATGACAAAGATGGCTTCGGGGTATCGCCTTGCCAAAGTTTCGATGCCCCAGGCAACACGAGTTTTGTCACGCTGAGGGCGAGTCAGCGTCTCCATGCTGCAATAAACAGGATTTGCAAAGGTGTTTTGAATGTTGGGAGTTATGCCTACCTGCACCATCGGCACATCCACCACAATGGTGCTGCGGGCAGCTAGAGCCGCCGCTCCTGCCTGAAGCGCCTGCTCGGAGAACCGAATTAAAGATTTGTACTCAAAGTCAGCCGTCGTGTAAATTACTCGCCGCACAATTTCATATTCTGACGGCGAGAAGACGTGATCTCCTATTTCGCGGTCAATAATTTGCAGGCTTTGAGCATCGGTGGCGTGCCATTCCATCGCTATCCTGGATTACGCTGGTCATAACTTAGCTTACTAGTAAGCTGGCAAACATTCGCTCACTTTGCCAATCATCTCAAGTTTCAGAGGCAGAGGAAGCGTTAATGATAGGAGAAAGGTAAGCAACAAGCGCTCCCAAAGCAAAGCCTGCAATGTTGCGGACAATCGGCAACCAGTCAGTAGTGCGGGTGATTACTGGTCCGAGTCCAAAGGCGATGAAGAGGATGCCCCAGAGCGGAGAAAAGATGAGCGCCCATTGCCACGCAAAAACCTGATTAGGCTGACGAGATTGAGCCGCGAAACCAAAAACGACTCCACCAACGACGGAAGTAATCAGGGTTAAAATCCACTGCTCTCTGGGCAAACCCGGCACCACCCGACAGCCATTTTGACGCAGACAGGTTTCGATCGAACCGAGAGCGTCGAGAATGGAACTGTCTTCCCCGTTTTCTCGGACAAAGAACTGGTTGCCGTAGCGGGTTTGCAACTCAATCCAGAAGGTGCGGGGCAACAAATCGTAGAGGTCATCGCCAACGCTAAAGTTAAGCAGGTTGCCGCCGCGAGCGTCTGCGACCAGCAAAACGCTTCTGTCATCTAACTGCCAAAAATCTTTGACGGCACGACCGGGAGTGCGATCGAACTGGGTCAGCACGCGTAGCTTCCAGCCTGTCTCTGCCTCAAAGCTGTTTAACTCTGCATCGAGTTGCTCCTCCTGGATGCTAGTGAGGGAGTTTGCCAGGTCGATGATGTTGGTGGAGGTATCGGGCAACAGTTCAGGATTGTCGTAAGCCAGCGCAGCAGGGGCAATCGCCCAACTCGAAAGGATCAGCAAAAATGCACTGACACAGGTGAGAAATTTAGCGGCAGGTTTGGGCAGATAGAAATTTAGCATCGACGGTTCTGGCTCAACCCTAATAAAGAGAAATGTTAATAAGTGACCCTGAATTTCAGGATTCGATGAGAAATTCTTTACACTTATTTACTTAATCTAATACCAATGTCGTCCAGGATGCAAAGCGATCGCCATAAATCTCATCTGCGATTCATCTCCTGCAAGCTAATCGGACACCCTGGCAAAGACGCTAATCGGTAGATCTCTGCAAATCTCTGCCTGAATAGTAGCGGGGCTGCGCCGCTACTATTCACGCTTCACAAAGTAATTTAGGCAGGAAATCTAATCTTCAGGCTGGGTTGTGGAACTTTGCTTTCGCAGATAAGCAGAGTTTCTGCTAATTCGTTGAATTTCCTCTAGTTCGCTTTGGCTCTCAGGCGGGAGATCAAAGTCCTGCTGATCGTTCCAGTTCTCCTCTGGTTCCGCACTGTAGACATCCTCGCGCTGAGCATAGTCCTGGCGATAGCTGTTGTCTAGCTCTAAAGCGCTTCTAGAACTGGCAGACAGTCGCTCCGGACGACGGGAAGGGCGCTGAAACACCTTCCAGGCAGCTTTAACGCCCGCAAAAACGCCGCGTGTGGTTACTTGCGCCTGTCGAGCGCCTTGCCGAACGCCACTAATGCTTTGATTAACCTGCTGGACGACTTGTCCTGCATTCTGGACTCCTTCACTGACCTCGTCCGTTAAATCACTGATTTCCAGCCCTGTTAGCCGAATTGCTTCTAGAGTCGGCGGCAGTTCACGACTAAGGGTATCAAATAATTTTTCGGCACTGCGGGCTGCCCGTGCCAACTCACGCAAAGCTGGCAGTGCCACGATGAGCACCGCAGTGAGGCTAACTGCTACAAGCAGAATAGATAGCCCTAACCAAAATAGGGGATCAACCACAAGTCTTTGCCTACATCAAGCTGTCGTGAGCGGTGGGTTGAGGTTCGACGACCCGATCTTCGGCTGGACCGATTTCCTGGCGTTCGCGCTGACTGGCTTCTACTCCAGCGGCGATCGCCTCTCGCAGTCGAGTCAAGGTGCCATCCCAGTTTCGCAATGCGGTTTCTGAGAGTCGGTCTGCCTGAAGCTGCACACTGGTCGAAAGGTCTTCTGCTAATTCTGGTAGGGCATCCGCAGATTTTTTCAGCAATTGCCGCGTTTCTCGACCCGTTCGCGGAGCCATAAGCAACCCTGTCACTGCGCCGACCGCAGCCCCTAACAGTACGCCTCCCAAAAATGACCCCGATGATCCAGAGCGATTATCTGACATCGTTTCGTTCCTATTTCAAAATTGATCGTAGATTCGCGAATTTCACTATATTACTGGCCCTATTGCAACATCATAGAAGTTGAGCACAGAAATCGGCTGATTGCAGCAATACAGAGCTAATTTGCTGATTTGCTAAGCTTGCCAGATTGGATTAACGGCGCAAGTAGGGCGATCGCCGAGAGGAAAGAAAGCGCGATCGCCCCAGCCATGCCTTTTGCCCTAACCTCACCCATCCCAAAATCTGCTGAAGCTGCCGAAGCTGAGGCTGTAGCTGTTGGTAGCTGCGTCGCAACTGATAAATTCCCGTTTGCCCACTGCCAATCCCCTGAGGTGCACCATACAAAACTGCATACGTGCTGCGTTCAGCCGCCGTCAGCGTAGATGTCACCTTTGCCAAAAATCGTCTTAGCCGCCAAATTCTCCAGGCTGCAAAGAGACAACACGAAGCAATCAGGCAATTAAGCGTTACAACGACCATCACCATTTCTAAATCCTCTCGTCGTTGGGTAGTTTGCAGGCAACAAAGGCAGCATGAGCATTGGGCAAGTCATAGTTGCCGTAGCAACGCATAACTTGAACCTGAAAACCAACTTGACGAAGTTGTTCAGCCACTTCTGTCGCCTCATATAACCGCAAACGATGAACCTCATCATCCCTTCTGTAGTGTTCTTCCTGATGTTCTTTCAGCTTACGCAGAGTGATGATTCGTCGGGTTAGGACTGTTTGCTCCTCCTGCTTTTCAACTAGAACGATCCAATCCTCTCCTTCAGTGAAACTTTTGGTGATGGTTCCTTGTGCAACCTGTCCTGGCTCTGCAACATCAAAAATAAATACACCTGCTGGAGCCAGCGCGTTGTAAACCCGTTGAAAAAGTTGAATCAGCTTTGTGCGAGTGTTGTTTGGATCAAATAAGTAATTCAAACATTCGCCGATAGAGACAACAGCATGGCAATCAGGAATGTCTGCCTCAAACAGCGACTCAACTCGAAATTCAGCATTTGGAACCCGAGTACGAGCCAAAGCAACCATCGACTCGGAAATGTCGATTCCAAGGACCCGATAACGAGCTGCTGTGAATTCTAAAGCTGAAAGCCCACTACCACAGCCCAAGTCCACGATTAGTCCGTCATGGATATTGTGTTTTGCCAGGATACTGAGTATGCCAGGGGCAGATTTCAGGGCATAGTCGTTGTGCCCAACATCATGAATGTATGCAAGGTCTTTCCTGTACCATTCCACAATTTCGTTTTGGCAAGATAGTTTGAATGATTGGCGATCGCACCTTTCCCCACAGCGATTGGGTCGATTCTACTAGAACTTAAATTACAGCAGGTTGAACAAATTGCAGATTCTTTCTAAAGGCACAGGTCTATTCAACAAAACGGGAATTGGGTATGCAATCATGCCAGAGGGTGAAGTGGTCAAGAACCGCTCAAACTTAGGATCTAAAGTTTATCGGGAGGAAGCTTGATGGTTCAGTCATCATCCCCTACAACGCTCTACGTGAACCCTGCCAGTGGCAATGACAACGCGGCAGGCAGTCAAGCTGCTCCTTATAAGACGATTACCCGTGCCCTCCAGCGAGCTACATCTGGCACGAGAATTCAACTAACAACAGGAACCTACAATGCTGCTAGTGGTGAGCAATTCCCCCTGGTGATTCCCGCTGGCGTGACCGTCGTGGGCAACGAAGCGCAAAAGGGACGGGGCATTGTGCTGGATGGTAGCGGTGAATTTAACAGCCCCACCTTTGCCCGCCAAAATGTGATGATTCGCCCGGAGAATGGGGCGCAGCTTAGGGGCGTGATTGTGACCAATCGGGCACAGCGGGGAACAGGCGTGTGGATCGAAGCAACCTCTCCGATCATCGCCAACAACACCTTTATTAACTGCGGACGGGAGGGCGTGTTTGCGACGGGCAACGCCACTCCAGAAGTCAGCGACAACGTTTTTCAGCAAAATGCAGCTAGCGGCATCTCCGTTGTTCGGAATGCGAAAGGTGAAATTCGCCGCAATGTTTTTCAGAAGACAGGCTACGGCATCGCCATCAGTGACAACGCAGCGCCATTGATTGTAGACAATCAGGTGTTTGAAAACCGTTCTGGCATCGTTCTCACGGGCAACTCTCGCCCGGTGCTGCGAAACAACCTGGTCGAGAGGAATACAAGCGACGGATTAGCAGTGGCTAACACAGCGCTACCTGACCTGGGCAAAGGGCAAGATCCGGGTGGCAATATCCTCCGCAGTAACGGTGAGTTTGACCTGCGTAATGCAACTTCAGTCAAGCTAACCTCCGTGGGCAATCAGCTCAATCCAATTCGGGTAAACGGGGCTGTAGATTTTGTGGCAAGTCAAGTTATTGCTCCAGCGCCATTACCGGCACCTTCACCCACGCCCGTTCCGCCTCGACCAACCACATCTACTCCGTCACCTGCACCTACGCCTACCCCTCGACCTACGCCGACACCTACACCCACGCCCGTGACTGGGGCAGTGAACCTGCCAGACATCCGGGGATATTGGGCAGAAGCCTTTATCCGGGGCTTAGTTGAGCGAGACATTATCAGCGGCTTCCCAGACGGCACCTTTAAGCCGGAGTTGAATATTACTCGCGCTCAGTATGCGGCGGCGATCGCCAAAGCCTTCAACGTGCCTATCAAACGGGCAAACCAAGCATTTGTCGATGTGGCAGCTAACTTTTGGGCAGCAGGTGCGATCGCCAAAGCTTACCAGATGGGCTTCTTGGCAGGCTTTCCCGATCGCACCTTTCGTCCCAACCAAAACCTGACGCGGATTCAGGCGATCGTTTCGCTGATTAACGGGCTGGAGCTGACGGGTGGCAATCCTAACTCGCTGGGCGTGTATCGCGATCGCGCCCAAATTCCCAGCTATGCCACAAACGCAGTCGCTACCGCTACTCAAAAGCGAATTGTGGTTAACCATCCCCAGGTTAGTCAGCTAGAGCCAATGGTTGATATCACCAGGGCTGAAGTTGCAGCGCTGATTTACCAAACGCTCGTCTCGGCAGGGCAGGCAAGGGCGATCGATTCTCCGTTCATTGTCAATCCTGATATCTCGGTGCCTTCCTTTGCTGACATTCAGCCGCACTGGTCATCCGACTTTGTCCGGGGGTTAGCTAGTCAGGGTGTGATCACGGGCTTTGCCGACGGCACCTTCAAACCTGACACAACCATGAATCGCGCTCAGTATGCAGCGCTTTTAGACAACACCTTTAACCCCATTGCCAAGCGAGCAGCAGCCGGTTTTAGTGATGTGTCTGCTGACTTTTGGGCGGCTGAGTCCATTCAGCGCGTTTACCGGGGGGGGCTAATGGCTGGCTTCCAAAACGGCACCTTCCTACCCAGCCAAAACGTCACGCGAATTCAGGTGTTGCTGGCTTTGACCAATGCCTTAGGACTGCCTGCCGGAAACACAGAGTTGTTGAATCGCTATGAGGATGCCGCAGCAATTCCGGCTCAGATGCAGGGGGCGATCGCCAGCGCTACCCAGGCTCAGCTTGTGGTGAACTATCCCCAGGTGAATCGGCTCAACCCCAACCGCGAAGCCACTCGTGGGGAAGTCGCAGCAATGGTTTATCAGGCAATGGTGCAGGCAGCGCGATCGCCCGCGATCGCCTCGTCCTACATCGTCGACCCCAATTCCAACGCCCCTGCGGGAGAGCAAGTCCCTATCGTTTCACCCACCCCTCCGGCTGCTTCTCCGACGCCAGCACCTACTCCAGCACCCACGCCGTTACCGGTGGTTTCCGTACGACCCACCCCCACCCCTTCTCCTGCGCCCGTTCCCGTCGCTACACCAAGACCCACCCCTTCTCCTGCGCCTATTCCCATTCCCGTTCCACTGCCTGTCATCCCCACGCCGCCTGTCGTTGCGCCTAGCCCATCTCCCGCACCCCCTGTTGCTGCACCCAGTCCAACTCCCACACCGCCCGTCGCTGCGCCAAGTCCAACGCCTGCACCGATTTCCATTCCGGTTCCGCCACCTGTTACTCCAACGCCTCCTGCCTCCCCATCTCCCGCTCCGACCCCAACCGCCGCCGCGATCCTCGTGGTGGTTGATCCGGGGCATGGCGGCAACGATCCGGGAGCGATCGGAATTGACGGTTTGCGCGAAAAAGATATTAACCTGTCGGTTGCTCAACAAATTGCTGAATTGTTGCAGCAGCAAGGCATCAGGGTTGTCATGACTCGCCCTGACGATCGCACGATAGAACTAGCACCCAGAGTTAACATTGCCGAACAAGCCAGGGCAAATCTATTTCTCAGCATTCATGCCAACGCGATTAGCCTTAGCCGACCGGAGGTGAACGGGTTAGAAACCTATCATTACCCCGGTTCTACGAGCGGTTCTCGCCTCGCCTCAGCAATTCACAGCAGCATCTTGGAGAGCATCACGGTCAAAGACCGGGGAGTGCGACAAGCCAACTTCTATGTGTTGAGGTATACCTCAATGCCCGCCACGCTGGTTGAGTTGGGCTTTGTGACAGGACAAGAAGATGCCGCAAAACTGGCTGACCCTGATCATCGCAGTCAATTAGCAAGGGCGATCGCCAGCGGCGCTCTGCAATACATTCGCCAGTACATTCAGCCAACTTTGACAAGCACTTGATTAGGTCGTGGGTGAGCCTGGAGCAGATCGGGAATGATTTTGGGGCGATCGCAAATGATCCCGAAGTGGTTAAGAGCGATTCCATTATGGTCGGGAATAATGCAGCGATAGTCGGCAACGATTCAGCGATGGTCGGGAATGGTTCAGCAACGGGCAGGAACGATTCGGCAACGGGCGGGAACAGTTCAGTGACAGTCGGGAACGATTCGGCAATGCCTGAGAGTGTTTCCGCTAGAAACCAAGACGATTTTTAAGCACGGTGCCGTTAGAGAAGAATGGTCGGTCGTATCCATGACAGAAAAACCTCTTTCAGAGCTCTGTTAATTTTTCCTCGATCGCAGCAAATGCAGATCTAGGAGGATTCCGACTACTCTAGAAGGACGTGTAAATAAATCTTTTCCTTTGGCGTTGCCTTTACCTGAAGCGAAAAGCTGCCAATGCCTACCCATTTTTTCTCTAGCTCATGTCCGATTCCCTATCTCTGCGCGATCGCTATTTAGAACTGATTGATAAGATTGTTCAAGCTACGCTCAAGGGGCAAATTCGCTCCAAAGAGCAGGTTTACAAAATGCTAGTTGAGGGCGTGAGTCCAGGAACGGGCGAGATTTTTGAGCGATGTTTGGGCGATCGCATTGCTACGACTCAGCGCCAAACTCAAACGCAGGGGGATGAATTTAAGCAGGCAAAAGCGGTTCGTAGCTTACGAGCGTTGCAGACCATTCGGGGAGAATGGGAGCGTTGGCAAGAACAAAACCAGGCAACGGAAGCACTAACCCGGGCAATTCAGCAGATTGTCACCGCTGAAACAGGCGATCGCCTGCACACGTTCCTTAAGCTGACTGACCCCAATCGCGCTCAGGCGCTTACTCTGTCACAACTTCAGCGACTCGCAAAAACACTACAGCAGCAGAGCGCACAACCCGAAGCCACAACAGATGCCAACGCCCAGCAAGAATTGCAGCAGCTTTCTCAGGGTTTGACCCAGGGTTTAACCTCGTGGCAGCGATTGGAAGACCACCTGGTTAGCTGGATTTATGAGCAGGGACGGGGACAGCTTGGTTTTGAAGGAGTTCCCGGACAGCGTGGACCTTGGGCGCTTTGGGCAAAGCAAGTGAATAGCCCGATGCCTCAATCTCTGTTTCAAGCCCTGTCTCTGGAAAAATCGGTCGTGGAGTGGGCCGCGTCCCAGTCCACCAATCTAGATTTAAGTGCGCTGGTTGAGCTAGTCGTCGTCTTGCGGTGCCTTCAGCAAGGCTTAGTTAACTGGTTTGACAAGCTAGTTTATGACTCTAAAGTTGGGGCAAAGCTCTCAATTTCAACATTCCTAGCATTTGCGGTGATCTGGTCGCAGCTTGCAACGGGCATTCGTCAAGCTGCGATCGCTATTTCTCAGACCAATTTGGGCGATGGCTGTTCGCAGCTCACGCTTCAGATTTTGCGAACCTTTGCTCAGCGAGACTATTTCCCGCTCTATGGCGGCATTTTTGCTTCATTTTCGGGTGAGTATCTGCGAAATGCGTTGGACTATCTAGATGAGCCTCTGCGCCGAGCCGAAGGAACCCAGGAAAAGGCGAGAATTTTAACGCTGTTAGGCTATTCCTTCCGCGCTCAAGGTCGGGTCGAGCAGTCCGTCGCGTTTCACCAGCAAGCGCTCGAAGTGGCTCGTGAAGCAGGCGATCGCCCCTGTGAAGTTGCTAACCTCAACCATCTCAGTCGCACCTGTATAGCCCAAACCAGCTACGCCGAAGCGATTAACTACAGCCAGCGAGCAGTCATTCTCAGTCGGCAAGCAGGCGATCGCCTGGGAGAAGCAAATGCCCTGGCAAATCTGGGTTACAGCGAAGTATTTCAGGCACAGCAGCTTGAACAAGCCGAGCCAGAGGTTTACGAATCCGCGATCGATCGTCTCCAGCAAGGGCTACAACTTTCTGAGAAATTGGGCGATCGCCAGAGTCAAGCCCTTTGCCTCAGCAGTTTAGGAATTGTCCAAGTGGCACTAGATCAGGCTCAGGCAGCGATCGCCTACCTGGAAGGCGGCATCCAGGCAGCCCAATTTTCTGGCGACCTGTATCTGCAAGGTATCAACCTGGCTTATCTGGCAGAAGCTTACCATCGGCTGCAAAATCCGGCTCAAGCCATCCACACCGGATGCTTAGGAATGTACCTGTTAGAGCAAATTGCCTCCAACACTTGGCGACAACCCGCAGGCTTGCTCACCGTGATTCGAGGACAACTGGGAGACGAAGCCTTTCAAACTAACCTGCAACAGCAGCGACCCGCCATCATCAGCGTCATTGGCGTAGATGGGTACGATCACCTCCCCACCTTGCTGGAGCGCTACAAAACCGAGTAGTTCTTTTACAGATGCAAAGATACAGATTCAGGATTTCACCAGGAAATTCTCGTAGGGGCGATTGGCGAATCGCCCCCACAAGGGGTTAAGGAATTCGTAGGTTGGGTTGAGGCACGAAACCCAACAGAGCATGTTGTGATCTGTGAGTGTTGGGGTTTCGCTACGCTCCACCCAACCTACGCCGCTAAACTCCAGCTAGAAGCGATCGCCAACATTAAAGATCACTTCACTATCCCCCTGATCATTCAGTCCAAACTCCAGCCGCACTGGTCCAAAGGGCGTTCGGGCGCGTAAACCTACTCCATAACCCAAACCGTCTCCCGGCTTGTCTCGAACTTCTGCGGGTTCACCCGGTACGTTGTCCCCCGTCCCTAAATCAGTTGCGTAGTCCACAAACAGCGTGCCACCGACATCAATATCTTCGTCAAAGGCAGTGAATCCAAAGATCGGAAAACGATATTCAGCCGTTCCCTGAAGGAAACTGCGACCCGTGCCAATTTCACCGCCACCATAACCCCGCACCGAGCCAGCCCCGCCCAGACTAAATGCTTCATAGGGCGGCAAGTCGCCGATAAATGTACCTCCCTGTACGTTCAGCACTAATGTGCGCGGACCTTCGGTAAAGCCAAACAGCGACAAGGGAATGAATCGGGTGTAGCTAGCAGCCAGACGGTTGAATAAGATATTGCCCTCGCCAATCGGAATCGATTGGTCAACGCCAACCCGTAATCGGTCGCCCTGAGTAGGATAGAGGCGATCGTCCCGGCGATCGCGCACCGCCGAAAAGTTAAGCGTTAGCAAATCATCCTGTCCATCTTCGTTAAAGGTAAGCCGATTGCCCAACTCATCTTCAGGAGCAATGTCAGAGCTGAACGCCTCATCCCGCACCGAAATCCGCTGGTAAGACACTCCTAGCGCCGCCACAAAATCTGGCGCAAGCGGACGGAAAAATTCAACTCCGCCGCCCAGCCGATGCACCCACGGATCTTCGCCATTGGGCAAATCAACCTCGCGATCGCCCTCATCAAATTCCGGTTCGATTCCCCGCTGATTAAACAGATTTATGGCATAACCCGTGCGGGATGAACTGCCCGCAATCCAGGGATCTCTAAAGTCCAAGTCAAACCCCAAGGTGTTTTCACCCGCTTCAACCCCTAGCGACAGCGTCTGATTATTACCCCCAATGTTTCGCAACCCAAACCGCACGCCACCTGCCGTCCCACCTGCCCGATTCGACAAAGGCAAAACGGTGACAGGACGGGCAGGGCCCTGAAACGCAGTCGGCGCTGCCAGCGTTAACCCCGGCACGACAAAGAAGCGATCGCTTTCCAGCACATTCACAACCATGATCACCTGTCCATCTTCGGCAGGTTCTAACTCCAGCGTTGCCTGTCGCACAATACTCAGCCCGGTGACCCGCTCCAGCCCTTGTTGCGCTAAGTCTTGGCTGTAAGCGTCTCCTGGCTGCAAGTTAAACTCTCGCGTGATGATGAAAGGTCGCGTCGTTCCTTCAGTTGGCTGTCCGTCCTCATCTACAAATTGCACTTGAATATCCGCAATGGTGGCTCCTTCAACCGGTGGCGCAACTGTTTCACCTTCAGGTGGCAATTCTTCGGCTGGCTCTGGTTCTGTTTGCGGCGACAGTGGTTCTTCTGGAGGAAGAGTATCGATTGATTGAGTTAGTAAGGTTGAGGGAGAAGGGGGAATGGGCAATCGCCGCATCAACAAATCCTCTGCTCCAGCAGCAGCGGGTTGCAGAAGTGGTTGACTTGATTCACCTTCCAGCTCACCAACCGTTTGTGCCTGACTCATTTCAATAAACAATAGATTCGCAAATACGACTCCTCCCGCCACAAGCCCAAGAAACTTTAGATCCAATAACCGGCAGCACTGCACTCTGTTTCTTTCCATAAACTCCTCATCGACTCACACAACGACTGCGAACCAACGAACCCATCAAATTACGAAACCTGGCAAGTTAGACATTAAGCGCCATCACTTGCACCGATACGCAGATGTAATAAATCTCCTGCCTGCTACAAAACTGGGCAAAGTGTTGAACTCTCCTCTAAACTTTACAATCCTTGCTCCACGCCTCATACCTTAGAGGGATAAAAGTCTGATGTCTATTGAAATAGGTACAAGGTTCAATATTTCATGGAATATATCTACGACTGAATACAGATGGATCTAGCCAAGGGGTTTCGGAAGATGGTAGTGAATATTACATAGATAAATTCCATGCACGGTAATCAGGTTACACTTCCAAACCCTGACCTAGAGGCAAGCTGGAGAACAACCACCCAGCTAACTAAAGCGGATTACGCTCAGGCGGAGCAACACTTTACTCATTTATTAGAAGTAGAAGATTTGGATCAAAATCTAGACCGCCATGTCGAGCGCGTTAATGCTTTTGAGCAAGTCTTAGATTTAGCGATTTCCGCAGCCTACCAGTCAGCAAACTGCTCTAACTTGGCCCGTCTATTTACACAGCGAATTTTGTATCGGATCAATCGCCTAAAGCTGTTTTGGTTTGATGATCTGCGAAATTACTGCAACGAACGCTCCGTTTATCTACAAGACGTGCGGGATCAGATTGAACTGTCCTGGCAGCAGTGGGAAGCCTCACAGCTATCGCTGGAAACGTTGCAAAATCTGGATGTTACCCAAGCACTAACCGACCGAGCCGCTGAGGATCTGGAGCCAGAGCTATCAGAAAATGGCAGATATTTTCAAGAGGAAATGCAAGAAGCAGGGTATCGTCGGTTGCTGGCGATCGCCTCTCTTGACGGCTTGGTAGAAGCCAGTCAACTATCCCGCACCTTGGGCGGCGTTAGCAACGAGATTCAATCTGTTCTAACTCGCCTGCTGGTAGAAGAATACGGAGCAGGTCGGCTCAACCGCAAACATTCCTCCTACTTCACCCGAATGCTAGAGGAATTAGACATGGAAACTGAGCCAGAAGCCTACTTCGGTCTGGTACCCTGGGAAGTTTTGGCAACAATCAACCACAGTTTCTTGCTATCTGAGCGCAAGCGGTACTTTTTGCGCTACGTAGGTGGATTGCTACACACAGAAATCTCGGTCCCTGCTGCCTTCAGCGTTTATAGCAACGCCGCCCAGCGGTTGGGGCTTTCAGAAAACGCTACGGGCTACTGGGATTTGCACATCAAAGTCGATAAATTGCATGGACGCTGGATGCTCGACGAGGTTGCTTTGCCACTGATTAACCAGTACCCCAATGATGCTTGGGAACTAGTGTTTGGCTATGACCAGCAAAAGCTAATGGGCGATCGCGCTGGAGCAGCAGTTGCCGCACTCTGCCGTGAAGCTGACCAAAATGCTTCTAAACGGTTCACCTAACCTGAAGCCAGCTTGTGAGCAAAGCGAGTTGTTTCAGGCAGCCGATACTTTGGAGTACAGGCAAGCACATATTCAATCGATGTTTCCAGACTGATTCGGTGTCCAGGCGAAATGTAAAGCGGTTTTGTGTTGGGACGCGTCCGCAAGACCGCTCCGATTGTTTCGCCTTTGTGTAGCAGGGCTACCCAACTTCCTTTTTGATCTGGCACCTCGCCATGTTTACCAAACAGCCGGGACTTTGCCACTCCGACAGTAGGCAAGTCTACCAACAGCCCTATGTGAGAGGCAATGCCCAATCGACGCGGATGGGCAATTCCCTGTCCGTCACAGAGCAGCAAGTCCGGTGTGATTGTGAGCTGCTCCAAGGCATCCAAAACGGCAGGCACTTCTCGGAAAGACAACAACCCAGGAATATAGGGAAACGAAGTGGGGCGGCGGGCGATCGCCTGCTCTTTCAACTCCAATTCAGGAAAACTCAAAACTGCTACCGCAGCACGAGTAGTGTCTCCATTATCCTCAAACCCCACATCAACTCCTGCGACAAAGTCCACAATACCGAGACAGTCGGTAGTGATCACCCGCTCTTTCAGGGATTGTTGGAGGGCGATCGCCTCCTCAGCCGTTTTTGCCCAATCATATTCTTGGTTAATCTTCATGGCGACCACCCTTCTCGTAGCCTTGCCCTCATTCAGGCACATAAAAAATAGGGGCAAGCGACTGCACTTAACCCCTACCAAACGTTATCCTAATTTGTCAGAACTCGGCCAAAAGCAATATTGAGTAAGCAGCAGACGACAATGGGCTTAAGCCCCTTGTTTCGCGACAGACAACCTCCGTATTGGCTTAGCGACCGACCCCTACATAGCGGAAACCAACCGCTTCCAATGTTTCTTGATCCAGGAAGTTACGACCGTCAATCATCACTGGGTTGTTCATCAGCTTAGACATTTTGGCGTAGTCAAGCGTACGGAACTGTGCCCAGTCCGTTACGAGAACTAGTGCATCACAACCATCAGCCAAACGCTCTGGATCAGTTTCCACAATTACATTCGACAGCCCGTGACGCATTCCTGTTTGTGAAACCAGCGGGTCAAAAGCCTTAACCTTGGTGCCCAAACGGGACAAGTTTTCAATCAGGTCAAGTGCGGGTGCGTCTCGCATGTCGTCAGTGTCAGGCTTAAAGGTCAAGCCTAACAGTCCCACGGTCTTGCCTTTGAGAATTTTCAGGACTTGCTGAAGCTTCTCAATCGTGATCAGTCGTTGGCGCTGGTTGACACTGACAGCTGCCTTAAGCAGCTGTGCCTCGTAGCCGTAGTCATCTGCCGTATGAATTAGCGCTGAGACATCTTTGGGGAAACAAGATCCACCCCAGCCAATGCCTGCTTGCAAAAATTTGCTGCCGATGCGGGAATCCAAACCGATGCCTTTGGCGACTTGAGTGACATCCGCACCTACGCGATCGCAAATATTTGCGACTTCGTTGATGAAGCTAATCTTGGTCGCCAGGAAAGCATTTGAGGCATACTTGACCATTTCAGCCGAGCTGATGTCGGTGACAACTACAGGCACCGTTGGAAGAGATTGGTCTGCGGCGAACTGACGAGACACAATCGGAGCATACAGCTCTTTCATCATGGCGACCGCCTTCTGACTGTTACTGCCCAAAACAATCCGGTCAGGGTTGAAGGTATCGAATACCGCTGAACCTTCCCGCAGAAATTCTGGGTTGCTCACCACATCAAAGTCAGCTTCAACCTCAGCTGGAGGCAATTCTTCTACAATCCCACCAGCAGGAACCAGAGACTTTTGCCGCTCAGCAATGCCATCTAGTACAATCATTCGCACCCAGTCACCAGAACCAATGGGTACAGTCGACTTATTTACAATTACTTTATAGCCGCCATTCAGGTTAGAGCCAATTCCACGGGCAACCGCCTCTACATAACGGGTGTCGCTCTCTCCAGTAGGCAAAGGAGGGGTACCAACTGCAATAAATAAAACCTCGCCATGAGATACACCAGCAGCCAAATCGCTAGTAAACAAAATGCGCTGATCCTGAATTGCACTCTGCATCAGTTCTGATAAGCCAGGTTCAAAAATAGGGGATTGCCCTGACTGCATCAGTTTGACTTTCTCTTCATTGTTGTCAACGCAAATTACCTCGTGCCCGATGTGCGCTAAACAAACTCCGGTGACCAAGCCAACATATCCTGTACCAATGACACAAACACGCATAGGGGTGCATCCTCGCGAAAGAGCAGGTTAGTGAAACAATGAGTGTGGAAAGAGCTGTAACTAATCCCTACCTAAAGATAGAAATTGTTATTTCTGAAGGTAAGGAATTGTCAGGTTTACTGACAATTCCTCAAAGGGATTACTTTGAAATCGGCTGAGGACTGCGATCGCCAATTCGAGTCCTAAAGTCTTCTACAGTCAACTGCAAACCCTCCTTCAAGGGAACTGTAGGCTGCCAACCTAACCAGGTTTTGGCTCTGGTAATGTCTGGCTTGCGGCGACGGGGATCATCCTGTGGCAGAGTTTCAAATTTAATCTCTACATCAGGATTGACCATTTGCTGCACTGCTTGAGCCAATTGTAAAATCGTGTACTCATCCGGGTTGCCCAAGTTAACTGGACCCGTATGGTCACCATTCATCAACCGCATCAACCCTTCCACCAAGTCGGAGACGTAGCAGAAGCTGCGGGTTTGCGAACCTTCTCCATAGACCGTCAAAGGTTGATTTCTTAATGCTTGCACCACAAAATTGCTAACGACACGACCATCGTTTTCTAGCATTCTGGGTCCGTAGGTGTTGAAAATTCGAGCAACGCGAATTTCTACGTCATTCTGGCGGTGGTAGTCGAATGCCAAGGTTTCCGCAACTCGCTTGCCCTCGTCGTAGCAACTGCGAATACCGATGGGATTAACGTTGCCGCGATACTCTTCTGTCTGCGGATGGACCTCTGGATCACCATAGACTTCAGAAGTGGACGCTAATAAAAATCTAGCCTTGACTCGTTTTGCTAGTCCCAGCATATTCAGCGTTCCCATCACATTCGTTTTGATGGTTTTAACTGGGTTGTACTGATAATGTACGGGAGAGGCTGGGCAAGCCAGATGATAAATCTGATCCGCTTCTAACCGAATCGGCTCAGTGATGTCGTGACGAATCAACTCGAAGTAGGGATGATTCAACCAGCGGAGCAAGTTCCGCTTGTGACCTGTGTAGAAATTGTCTAAACAGATTACCTCATGCTCATCTTCGAGCAGGCGATCGATGAGGTGGGAGCCAATAAAACCCGCACCACCCGTGACTAGGATTCGCATAATTTTGCAGCTACAGTTATTTGAAGTAGGAGGGCTGAATTGTTCAAAATGGTCGCTAGACCTGCACCCTCGCCAGCCAGGATTTAAGCTTCAAGCTAACCTGGAATCAAAGTATCGTCCAGTCCTGACAATGTTGTTAGCGCTTTGTAAGCAACTTAACAGAGATTTAAGGTCTGATGAGGACATAGGGTGTATGGTTCACCAAATCTTCAACGCTCTATTAATCGTTGTTGAAGAATTTTATAAACTCAAGTTCCCCATGTCCGTTATAAATATGCAAGTGTCGAAAGGCTGATTTTGAAATCGAAAACAAAAATGGAGGATAGGCGATACTATCCTCCATTTTTTTCATTAACCTTCGTAGCTATGGCTACATATCTCAAGGCATCTAAAGCAGGAAGGGAATAAACCACTAAAGTTTTAGCACTGCCATAAATGCTTCTTGAGGTACGTCTACTGTCCCAATTGATTTCAAGCGTTTCTTACCCTTCGCCTGCTTTTGCAATAGTTTTTTCTTACGACTGATATCACCGCCATAACATTTAGCTAGTACATCTTTACGTAAAGCCGGAATGCTTTCACTGGCAATAACTCGACTGCCGATAGAGGCTTGAATCGGAATTTTAAACTGATGACGCGGGATCAGTTCTTTGAGCTTCTCGACCAATGCTTTGCCGACGTAATAAGCCTTGTCGCGGTGAACGATGGTCGCTAAGGGATCAACTGGATCACCATTGATTAGGATGTCCAGCTTGGCTAAGGGGTTCTCTCGGTAGCCAATCAGATGATATTCCATGCTGGCGTAACCTCGCGATCGCGACTTCATCTGGTCAAAAAAGTCAGTCACGACTTCTGCTAGAGGCAATTCGTAGGTTAGGGTAGTGCGTCCCTGAGCCAGATATTTCATGTCTTTAAAGTCACCGCGCCGATTTTGGCTTAGCTCCATCAAAGCTCCAACGAACTCCTCCGGCGTGATCATATCGACTTTGACGTAGGGTTCCTCAATTTTTTCACGCTGTTGAGGATCGGGCAGGAGACTGGGGTTGTCGATCATGACAACTTCACCATCAAGTTTAGTGACCTGATAGATCACAGATGGCGCTGTTGTGATCAGATCCAGCCCATATTCGCGCTCCAAGCGTTCCTGGACGATTTCCATGTGTAGCAGACCCAGGAAGCCACAGCGAAAGCCAAAGCCCATTGCGCTGGAGGTTTCCGGCTCATACTGCAAAGCGGCATCGCTGAGACGCAGCTTTTCGAGAGCTTCGCGTAAGTCTTCAAACTGGTCTGCATCAGTGGGAAACAGCCCACAAAATACCATTGGCTTTGCTTCGGTATAGCCGGGCAGCATAGCGGAGGCAGGATTTTTTGCCTGGGTGATAGTATCACCGACACGGGCATCTTCAACCGATTTGATGGCAGCGGCAATGTAGCCCACTTCGCCAGCGTGCAGCTCTTCGACCTGAATTTGGGTTGGGGAAAGCACGCCCAATTCGTCAATTTCGTACTCTTTCTTGGATGCCATGAGCCGGATGCGATCGCCTTTCCTCACCGTTCCATCCATTACCCGGAAATAGACAATCACACCCCGATAGCTGTCGTAATAGCTGTCAAAAATCAGGGCACGGAGCGGTTCCTCTACCGTATCTTGGGGTGGCGGCACCAGGTAGACAATTGACTCCAGAATTTCGTTAATTCCGATTCCTTCTTTGGCGGAGGCGAGAATTGCGCCGCTGCAATCAAGTCCAATAATCTCTTCAATTTCTGATTTGACTCGCTCGGGGTCAGCACCAGGCAAGTCGATTTTGTTTAAAACTGGAATAATTTCCAGATTATGTTCTAGCGCCAGGTAAACGTTTGCCAAGGTTTGCGCTTCTACCCCTTGGGATGCATCAACCACGAGCAAGGCCCCTTCGCAAGCGGCAAGCGATCGCGACACCTCATAGGAAAAGTCAACGTGACCAGGGGTATCAATCAGATTTAGAACGTATTGCTGCCCATCTCTGGCGGTGTAGTTCATCCGAGCAGCTTGCAATTTGATGGTGATGCCCCGTTCTCGCTCCAACTCCATGTTGTCGAGAAACTGCTGCTTCATCTCGCGATCGCTCACAGTACCAGTTACCTGGAGCAAACGATCTGCCAGAGTAGACTTGCCGTGATCAATGTGGGCAATGATAGAAAAATTACGGATACGAGAGACGGGTACGTCAGTCATAGACCTCAGCAAACGAGCAAAAAATAAGAGTAGTAGATAAAGCAGGCTGCCACTTAAAAACTTTGGGACAAGTGTCTGCCTTTTAATCTTGCAACACAGATGAGGTAGCTTGCCCCTAATATCTGCCTGCAAAGCCTGTACTGACCTCGCCTAAATACCAAAGTTACTTAAAGTATTGTAATGCTTCCCTATCAATCGAGCATGTTTTAGCTTTTTATCAAGATTTTTAGCTAAGGGAGAACATGCAGAGTAAGCTTCTCATCTAAATACTTCTCCCTAGCAAGGGTAAGATTGTGATCAGGGCCGACTAAGGCAGCTTAATTAGAATCCATGATTCCATCCTAATTTGTAGTCTTGCCGAAGAGTGCAGCGTAGAATAACGAAATTAGTGGAACTTGAAGTGTCCCGCGTCAAAAAGAGGACTTCTTTATTTTATGAATGAATCTGCTGCCAATTCTGAGCAGTTATCGGACAAAGTAAAGCTCTCAATCCAAATGGATGCTGAACTCCTTGACCAGATCAGCCATCTGACTAACGACCCCAGTAAGGTGATTGAGGTCGCTGTCAGGCAATGGTTGCGTGGTGGGGCGCGGCGAGATGACGACCTGACTCGGACACTACAGCGTAATCCACCTGTTCCGCCACGGGGTGAGTGGAATGACTAAAAGCTATGTAAACTCAACTCAAATCAACCTGTATTTGTAGGAAAGTTAGCTAGATTAGTGACTAGAAGTGACTAGAATTTGGTTAACAAAGTGGGTGACACTTCTCCAAATGCGGGTAAATTGGGTGAGGGTAAAAATCTAAATCCCGTTTCAAAGTTTTGATTTGGGTACAGGTATCTGCTAGTTGCATCTATCTTCAGCTAATTTAGGCAAATGCTTAATCCTTACATCTTGTAGTTTCCAGTTCTGCGCTGATGACTCCGCACAGTGATTCTATGCTTCCCCTGACTGAGTCTACAGACTTGATAGCTGGCAAAAAGCATGACGGCTGCTTAAATACTCCTGGCATTGACCTGGTTTTTACTCAGGATGTTACAGGTCAATATTTGTCGTTTTATTGGCGAGACGCATCTCACTACCATTTGGATTTAAGCCAAGTTGTTGGGCACCGAATTGGAGAAGCGTTTAGCCCAGTGGCGATCGCCCCTTATCTCAATCGAGTGCGGCACGTCCTAGAACACCTGACCCCTGAAAAATTTAACTACCCCTTCCGCTGCGCTGATCAACATCTGGTGTTTGACCTGACCATCAGCCCGATTTTGATGCCTCACGGCACAGCAACTAGTATCATCGTGACTGGGCGTTTACTCTACACTTGCCCAGAAAATCAGGCACTAGAGCTAATTGATTCTTTAGTTCATCCCGTTGCTATTGCGAACCCGGAACGATATCAAAAACTGCTGACCCAAGTTGCCTGGAACGTTCGCCGCACCCTCGACCTACAACTCATCTGGCAGCAGACTGTAAGCGGTCTGGGTGAAGCCCTTGCCGTGAGCCGCTGTCTGGTCTGCTCCTATCAACCGCTCGATACCGAAGTAGAAGTCGTTGCTGAATATTGCCAATCCGACGTTGAGTCAATGCTAGGTGCAAGGCTACAGCTAACCGAAGAACTTCATCTCGGTCAAGCCTTGGCAACGCTAAAGCCAGTTTTTTTGACCTGTACCGATCAGTCAATCAATCAAAACTACTCAGTCCTGACAGTTGCAACCTGCTACAAAGACCAGCCTAACGGGTTAATCATTCTACACCAGTTTGACCAAAACCAGGCTTTAAGCGAAGTAGAAATCAGGCTGGTGCAAGAGCTTGCCGATCAGGTTGGCACCGATATTGCCCATGCCACCCTATTTGCAGAAAGCCAAACGCTTGCCGTTGAGCTGCAGGAGGCAAATGCCAGACTGTTGCAAAAGCATCGAGAACTGGAAGAAGCCCGCCATCAGGCAGAAGAAGCCTCTCGGCTGAAAAGCGAGTTCTTGGCTAACACCTCTCATGAACTGCGAACTCCCCTGAACGGCATGATCGGCTTTTTGAAGCTGATTATGGACGGCATGGCAGACGACCCAGCCGAGCAAAGCGAATTTATTCAGGAGGCTTACCATTCAGCCGTTCACTTGCTCAGCATTATCAATGACATTCTTGATATCGCCAAGATTGAAGCAGGCAAGATGGAGCTAGACCTGAATCCGGTCAAGCTGGACGATCTGCTCAGTGACGTAGAGAACTTTACTCGAACCCAAGCTCAACAGAAAAACTTGAGCTTTGAGATTCGCACCCCGGCAACCCGCGATGAAGTGATTTTGATGGGCAACTATCAGCGGTTGTTGCAAGTGATGCTCAACCTGGTTGGCAATGCTATCAAGTTTACCCATCAGGGCGGTGTGACGATTAGTGCTGAAGTAATCCACAAAAAAGTTGTTGTCCAAAACCAGGAGAAACCTGGCATGGTCAAGATTAGCGTTGCCGATACAGGCATTGGCGTTTCTCTGGAAAAGCAGGACAAACTGTTTCAATCTTTTAGCCAACTAGACGGCTCTCGCACACGCCAATATGGCGGCACAGGTTTAGGGTTAGCCATTTCGCAGAAACTTGTAGAAGCGATGAGCGGGGTGGTGAACTTCTACAGCATGGGCGAAGGGTTGGGTTCTACGGTCACGTTTACGGTGCCGCTCTATCAAGATCCTGTGATGACCTCTGCCCAGATTGGCAATGCAGCTGATTTATTGCTCTAGTAAATTATTGAATTTTGGGTGTGGATTTGAGGGCTGGAGCAATACCTTCGCGCTCAGATTTATCTTTGGTTTAGGTTATCCACTCAGCCAAAGCGCTATAGTGAGGGATTGCACGGAAGTTCAGAGTGTGTCAGAGTTTTAGCCATGACTATGGGAAAGCGAACACAAGCGGCAGAGCTAGAAGTCCGTCTGTTGCGAGAAGGAATTATTGAATCAAGGCATCACGTTCATGCGGTTGTGTGTGATGATCGGGGCCGGGTTTTGTCAGTGGCAGGGAACTCGGAGACGGCTGCTTTTGTTCGTTCGGCGTTGAAGCCTTTTCAAGCCCTGGCAGTGACGACGACGGGCACGATGGAGCGTTATAACCTGAGCGATCGCGACTTAGCAATTATCTGTAGCTCTCATAAGGGCACGATTGAGCAGGTCAGGCAGGTTTTTAACATTCTTTGGCGTGCTGACATCGATCCGTCAATGCTGCAATGCCCGATTCCTGAAGGAAAGCATAGCCCTTTGCAATACAACTGCTCTGGAAAACACGCTGGGATGTTAGCAGTTTGTCAGCAACGCAGTTGGTCGTTTAATAGTTATCTTCAGCGCAACCACCCAGTTCAGCGATTGATTCTGGGCAAAGTTGCTGAGTTGCTGCGAATGCCTGCAGAGGAATTTATCAGTGCTCACGATGACTGTGGCGCACCCACCTACTTTATGCAGCTAGGGCAAATGGCAACTTTGTATGCCCTGCTGGCTTCAAGAGACAACCTGGATATGGAACGCATTGTCCGAGCAATGACCCATCACCCAACGATGGTGGCAGGGGATGGCGAATTTGACACGGAGTTGATGCGTTTGTCAGAAGGGGAACTGGTAAGCAAGTCCGGTTCTGAAGGAATTCAGTGTATTGCCAGATTGGGCGAAGGGTTGGGGCTGGCGATCAAGGTGCTGGACGGGGCAAAGCGAGCCAAATACGCAGTAGCAATTCACATTTTGAAACAGATGGGCTGGATCAGTCCGACGATCGCTGAAACCCTATCAGAAACCTACATGACCCAGGGTAACTTTAAGCGGTTAGATGTCGTTGGCGAGCTTTCTTTGCTCTGACCTGCAAAAAAAACAAAAAAAGAACACCACATTTGCAAATAACCTGCTATATTTAGAAAGGCGATGCGGGGTAGAGCAGCCTGGTAGCTCGTCGGGCTCATAACCCGAAGGTCAGTGGTTCAAATCCGCTCCCCGCCACCAAATAAACGAAAGCCCTGTGACTAAGAAGTTGCAGGGCTTTTGTGTATGAGAAATCATTAGCGATTTTGACCATTCCTCCAGAAGCAGGGCTAGGACTCAGTAGAATGAAAGTACTAGCGAAGGCAAACGCAGGATTGAGAGGCAAAGGTTAAATGGATTTTAAGCTGCGGAAACCCATCTTGGTGGGGGGATTGGGGTTGACGGCTGGAGTTTGGTTATTGCATGGTATTCACCCAGGAATCACTGACTTTAGCGGCACGGCCATTTGGGGGGCATTTGCCCTCAGTTCTGGCTTTTGGTGGCTGCGTAAGCGATCGATCAAACCGCTCGATCTGACGGTTCCAGCGATACCTGTTGATCGGACTGCTGTAGAAAAAGCACTGTCCGCAGTTGAAACCTTAGTGAAACAACTGGCAGCAGAAACTAACACAGGAACTCAGACTGCCGCTCTCACCAGCTTTCAGGAAAAACTGACCCAACTAACCGCCGAACTAGAACGCAATGAAGTTCGTTTGGCGATCGCAGGCGGTCAATCTGTTGGTAAGACAGCTCTAACTCAATATTTGACTGAGAACTGGGTACCTCAACTCCAAAAGATTTCTATCAGTGACACCGTTGGACTTTTTGCTGAACCTGGAGAAGCTGGGGAAACGCTCGCACCAGAAGTTGATTCAGCCGATTTAGTGCTGTTCATCACGGCTAGCGATTTGACCAGCCCAGAGTATCAGACGATCCAGCAGTTGCTAACGCGACAGCAGCGAGTTTTGCTGCTGTTCAATAAACAGGATCAGTATTTGCCTGATGAGCGTCCGTTGGTGCTGCAACAGATTCGGGCACGGGTACAAGGACAACTGGCTGCAGAAGACGTGATGGCGATCGCCACTGCTCCTGCACCGGTTAAAGTGCGGCAATACCAGTCTGGAAGCGTTCAAGAGCGACTGGAGCAGCCTGCCGCTGATGTAGCTGGGTTGAGCGATCGCCTGACTCAAGTTTTGGCAGAAGAAGGTCAGCGATTGGTCTTATCTACCGTGCTGCGTCAGGTCAATTTGCTCAAACTCGATGTTCAGAATGCGTTGAATCAGGTGAGACGCGATCGCGCCCTACCTCTAATTGAGCAGTCTCAGTGGATTGCTGCTGCTGCTGCCTTTGCCAACCCTGTCCCAAGTTTAGATTTGCTGGCGACTGCTGCAGTCAATACTCAACTGATTGTTGACTTGGGCGAGATTTATCAGCAAAAGTTCTCCTTGCAGCAGGCAAAAACAGCTACAGGTACGCTAGCTGACCTGATGGTTAAGCTGGGCTTGGTCGAGCTATCTGCTCAAGCGATCAGTCCTTTGCTCAAGAGCCATGCCGTCACCTTTGTAGCGGGTGGTTTGATGGAGGGACTGAGCGCTGCCTATCTGACTCGCTTAGCAGGGCTTAGCTTGATTGAGTATTTCCAGGAGCAAAGCTACGTCCTTGACCCCAATGCAGCCCCTTTCCAGGTTGATCGTTTGACTCAAAAACTGAAAGCCGTATTTCAGGACAACCAACGAACAGCTTTCCTCCAGGCTTTGGTGCAGCAGGGAATTAGCCGTCTTGCCCCAGCGCCAACGCCAGTGCTTCCTGGCAGTGCAGCTAAGTAACTGATGGCATTTCATAGAGTACGGCAGGCTAGTCAGCGATTGTTGATTAGCCTGCTGCTCGTTGAAGCGCTAATTTTGCTGGTTTATCTAAGCAGCATTCGGGCGACGGGCACGGCTTATCCGCCATTTGATTTTAATGGTCAGGCTACGGTGCCATCTTTGCTGCAAGCGCTGCATTTTTTGGCGATCGCTCTAATCATCCTATGGATATTAGGACAGCGATATTTTCACCGAGTTTCTCTTCAAAGATCAAACGGTTTTGCTCCAGGGAAACTATTTAGCCGCTCCCAAAAATCGCCTGCTCAAATTCCTTCTCTAGCTTTCCTCATTACCTTTGCAGTATTAGTTTTTTATGCCGCAATTGATGAAGTTTTCAAAATTCATTTGCAGCTTCATCGACTGCTAGCAGGTCAGAACTGGAAATGGCTTTATCTCGGTCTGTTTGCAGGCATCATGGTATGGCACTGTCGGAGTTTCATTCAACTTTGGCGGCACTCTCAAAGAGAAACTTACCTGGTCCTGCTGGGCATTGCGATTTTTGTCCTGGGTGGATATGGGTCTGAAATTCTTAAAGATTTTCTGCTTGATGCTGGCTCTTATCAGAGCATTGAACACGAAACATTTTGGGGATTACCAGTCGAAAACTTGAGAATTGCCTACGAAGAATTATCAGAATTGATTGGCGAGAATTTGATCCTTTACGCTTGTCTTCAGTTTGTTGGAAAGCGCCTAGAACTGGGGAAAGTCGTTTAATAGAGTTCTTGACAGTAAAACCTTGCTTTTTCCAGCAAAAGTGCTGCACTTTCTGCGTCTGACAAACCCGTGACATCAACACTATAAATCGGCACTTTCCGCTTTTCTAAATCGTATTGATAGGTTTTGTCGTAGTACTCCAAAATCAGGTCAAATGCTTCAGTAAGCTGACGCTGTTGGAGCAGGGCGATCGCCTGCTGAGTCCGCAATCCACCTAAACGCTTGCGAATTCGTTCCGTTGCACTAATCAACTCCTCGGTATCTGCTGAGCCGTACACCTCCACTAACAGCCCTAATCGCTCAGCACGCGGGCGAACCACCTGAATAATCGGAGCCTGCAGCATCTGCTGGAATAGCGGATCAGGCACACGGCACATGCCGATTCGACAGCTTTCGGCTTCAATCCAAATGGGTTGGGCTGGGTCAAAGTTAGACCAAGCGATCGCCACTCGATTCTCAAAATGCTCATTCGAGGGCTGCGGCGGCAGACCCAAACTACCAAAACTGCTGCCTCGATGACTTGCTAGTTGCTCCAGATCCAGGGTTTGTGCACCCTGGGCTGTCAAGGCGGTGAGAATGTTAGTTTTGCCAGTTCCCGTCATGCCGCCCAAGGTAATGATTGGCTTAGGCATTTGGCAGGCGTTCAGCGCCCAATTGCGAAAAGTTTTATAGCCACCTTTTAGCGTAGAAACTTGGAATCCAGCCATCTCCAGCACCCAAGCGACGGCTCCGCTCCGCATTCCGCCACGCCAGCAGTGAATCCGAACCTGTTTGTCGGGTGCCAAGGCTTTTGCCTGGGTGATGAAGTTAACGAATTTTGGACCCGCGATCGCAAACCCCAACTCCACTGCCTGATCCCTTCCCTGCTGCTTATAACAAGTCCCCACCTGCGCCCGTTGTTCATCCGTAAACAGGGGAAAGCTTTCAGCCATGGGAATGTGCCCCTGAGCATACTCGCTAGGACTTCGCACGTCCAGGATGATGCCCTGTGCGTTCAGGAAATCGGAAATCGGGAGGGAGTGGGGCATGGAGGGGCTAGGGGCTGGGGACTAAGGGTTAGGATTCTGTAGAACGGCATCTGGACCGCTCGCTAGTTCTACGTTAGGAGAACTTCAGAGATTACCCTATCTATTGACTATCGTAATGGGGAGTTTGCTCTGAGCGGAGGGAAGGACATTCCCGATAATGTGGCTATGAGGGTATCCCGCAGATTGCAGGCAGGCGCGACAGTCGCTAGCGCGATCGCCAGGAACAGCAGCCAGCAACCCACCCGATGTTTGGGGATCAAACAGCAGGGGAAATAGGGGATGACTACTTACCTGGTCGAGATTCTGAATTTGACGGGAGGCTTGAAGATTTTGAGCATAGAGAGAACTGACAATACCTTGCTGGAGCGTATTTTCTGCACCATCCATAACTGGGATCGCTTCCAGGTTTAATTCAACGGAAGCTTGGGAGGAGCGGAGCATTTCTGCCAGGTGTCCTATGAGCCCAAAACCAGTGATATCAGTGCAGGCGATCGCTCCACATTCCCGTAAACAGGCTGACGCGGCTTGATTAGAAAGCAACATAGACTGAATTGCAGCTTCGATCCAGCGTCCTTTTGCCTTCAGTTGCATATCAGCAGCAAACAGCGTCCCCGTACCCAGCGCTTTGGTCAGAATCAGAACATGTCCAGGCTTCATACCGCTCTTTCGTAACAGGCGATCGGGGTGAGCTAATCCATTGCATGACAGTCCAAACGCCAGATCTGGACCTTCACTGGTGTGTCCACCAACCAGGACAGCCTGAGCTTGATTGAGTGTTTTTACTGCACCTGAAAGCAGTTGATATAAAGTTTCTTCGAGTTTGGCTGGGGTGGCGTAGGGAAGAGTGGCGATCGCCAGCGCACTCTGTGGCTCAGCTCCCATTGCAAAAATGTCGCTCAAACAATGATTGGTGCTGATCTGCCCAAATAGGAAGGGATCGTCGATCAGCGCACGAAAATAGTCCACCGTTTGCACCATTGCCTGCCCCACTGGCACCTGCACGACAGCAGCATCCTCAGCGGAATCCAGTCCAATCAATACGTCTTTTCGACTTGTCCAGGCTTGCTCCTGCTGAATGCGCTTTAGAGACTTCTCTAAGGTCGAACTGCCCACTTTGGAGCCACAGCCTGCACACGGCATAGAGGACGGGGAGTTGGAGATTGGGGAGTAGGGAGTAGGGATTGAGGGTTGGGGGTTAGGGGCTGGCTCTCCCATTGGCTTGAGGTGAGTGAACTGGCGCATGAATTTGCGATCGATATGGTCTTTCCAGCGCCAGAGAAGGGGGGAGGGTCCGAAAGCAAAGGGACCACGGGAAGCGAGAGCGGCACGATCGCCCGTTCCTACTAGAATCAAGTACTTCTTCTGCGGAATAAATGGCTTGAGCGGTTTGTTTAGCAGCGCATTGCGGAGATTTTGAAATAGCGGTTTGCCCTGACGGACAGCAAACACACCTGCCTTGGGGCGTGAGTGGCTTACCATTGTGGCGACATCTCCAGCGGCAAACACCTGAGAATGAGAGACAGATTGCAGCGCGTCGTTGACCTGAATGAAGCCTTGGGCATCGGTTGCTAAGCCTGACTTGCTCAGCCAGGGAGCGGCGGCAGCTTGTGTCACCCAGAAAACGCGATCGCACTCCACGTCTAGCCCTGATTCACACCTGACCAAGCCTGGCTTGACTTCAGAAACGCTCTCTTGCAAGTGCAGCTTTAGTCCGCGATCGCTCAAAATCTTGCCTAACTGCTGACCCACCCAGGGATTGCGATCGGGCAACAGGCGACTACCCCGATGAAACAGGTGCAATTCCAAGTTGGTCAAAGGCTGTTCAGCAGCCTGATAAATCCGCTGTAGATGCGCCTGCACTGACAGTGCCAGTTCTACCCCACCTGCTCCCCCTCCGACGATGCCTAACCTAAGAGGCTGATGGGGAGTTTGGGTGACCGCTTCTACCAGTTGTTCCCAGTAATGCAGAAATTGGGAAATGGGTTTAACTGGGGTGGCGTGTTCTAAGGCTCCTGGAACAGGTGATGCAGTTGGCGTGCTGCCAATGTCGATGGAGAGCAGGTCAAAAGCGATCGGCGGACGGTTGGCACACAGCACTCGATTTTGCTCTAGATCTAAACCGATCGCTCGATCAATGACCATTTGCGCCTGAGCAAATTGGCTCAGAGGGCGCAGATCAATGTGGCAATCATCAAAGCTGTAAAGCCCTGCTACATAGCCAGGCAACATTCCTGAATAGGGCGTGTGGGCAACATCGGTTATTAGCGTCAACCGCACACCGGGCAGCGGCTTCATGCCAATTTTTTTGAGGGCGATCGCATGACTGTGCCCGCCTCCAACCAATACTAAATCTCGAACGATTGGCTGCGATCGCTGCTTTCCTGCTTCCACCAAACACTACCTCATTGGAGTTAAAAAGTTACTGAGTAATAAAACCTTTTCAAGGTTTCAGTAGTTTCACGCGTCGTTTTCATAAATTTTCTTCAAATAGCTTTAATCTTAGTACTTTTCTTCCGTATAAGTACGAGTTTTTGTGAGTAGAAATGAATTTTAATCGGCAGCAAAACAATGAAAATATTTTTTGAAAGATAAAACTTTCTTAGTATTTGTTATTAGGTATAATCAAAACTCATGTCATCGTTTGAACAATTTATAGCTAGATGCAATAAACTCAACAAAGACATGCCAAACTAACTCGAAGTGATCACACGATTCATAAAAGGCAGAGCTTTCAAGCTCTTATACGAGTTTAGGAGTAGTATTTAGGACAGATTTTTTATCGAAAAGAGGCCATTACATAGCTATGGGAATTGATACTTACTCTACAGTTTTAAAATATCTGGACTACTCGGCTCAATTTACTAGGTCGAACGGTCAACATAATTGATAACTGCGCCCAAAGATCCATTTTGGACATTTCTTACAATTAGGTTCTGATGGACAAAAAAATCATTTTGATCGCAGATGATGAACCTCAACTGAGGCTCTTGGTACGAACAACACTTGAGGACGAAGATTACGACATCTATGAAGCTGAAGATGGACAACAAGCCTTGGAAATTGCAGCTCAGATTAGCCCCGACCTATTTCTGCTGGACAACATGATGCCCGTGTTGGATGGGATTTCGGTGTGTAAAGCGCTTCGCGAAAACCCAACCTTTCGAGATCGCCCAATCATCATGCTGACTGCCAAATCACAGCAGCAAGACATTGCCATCGGTAAAGCTGCGGGAGTCAGTCACTATTTCACTAAACCCTTCAGCCCACTGGAGCTTCTGACATTGATCGAAGAAATTCTTGCTTGATAAGCGATACCCAATTAATGCCCATGATTGAGCAACTTTTTAGGTTCTGGTCTAGGCTGTCAATCCGTAGCAAAGGCACAGTCGTAATTGCTCTCCCCATCCTGTGCCTAGCGATCGCCATAGTAATCTCCAGCTTGCTCAGCCGACGAGTAGAACTAGCCGAACAGGAAGTTAAGCACACTCAAGAAGTGCAGCTACACTCCGAACAAATCCTGCGGCTCCTGGTAGACGCAGAAACAGGGGTGCGGGGCTATTTGCTAACTGGAAACTCAGAGTTTCTCGAACCTTACTCCAATGCTCAAGACAAGCTGTTAGATGCTGTTGAACAACTAGAGTCGCTCAGCCAACAAAACCCCAACCAGTTGAACCGAGTAGAGGTAATCTCTAAACTCGTTGATCAAAGGCTCGTCTCGCTTCAGCGTAATATAGCGCTGCTCAGTCCCTCTAGGGGTACTGCCGTGCTGGCAGCCGAGGGAGAACGCTTGCAGACGTTGATTCGAGGAAAGTCTGCAATGGACATGCTGCGTAAGAAGCTAGGGGAATTTATTGCTGTCGAAGAAAACCGGCTAGCAGAACGACAACAGATTTTAGAACAAGAAAGAGAACTGAGCAGAGCAGCGCTTTGGCTAGCTGGAATCATTGGCATCGTGGGGGGCTTGGGAGCCAATTATCTCTATACCGTTAGTGTTGTTCGCCGAATTCACCGACTCCAGCACAATGCCCTTGCGGTCGCAGCCGGAGAGGCTTTAGCTGAACCGATCCCAGGAGAGGACGAAATTAGCCAGTTGGATCAGGCACTTTATGCTACAGCCGATCAAATTTCCCAGAAACAGGATCGGCTGCAAGCTGCCAACCGTCAAATTGCTGAAGCAGCTCGAAAAGAAAAAGCATTGCTCGATAATTCGCTAGATGTGATTTGTTCAATCGATGGGGAAGGCCGCTTTGTAGAAGTCAGTCCAGCTTCTCTTAAGACTTGGGGCTATCTCCCCCATGAGCTAATTGGTCGGTTTTACGAAGAGTTTGTGGTGCCTGACGATCTGGAAAAAACGCGGGCGATCGCCACCGAAGCTCTTGCAGGTAAATCCATCTCAGGTTTTGAAAATCGCTACGTTCGCAAAGACGGCTCTTGGATAGACATTGTTTGGTCTGCCAGCTGGTCTACCACTGAACAACTGCTATTTTGCGTCGCCCGCAACAACACAGAGCGTAAAGAAGTCGAGCGACTGAAAAATGAATTTGTCTCTACAGTCAGCCATGAGCTGCGGACTCCGCTAACCAGTTTGCGCGGCTTTAGTGAAATCCTGTTGCGTAAAGCTTGCTCTCCTGAAAAGCAGCGGCAGTATCTCACCATCATCCAAAACGAAAGCAAGCGTTTGACCAATCTGATTAATGACTTTCTCGACCTTCAGCGGATTGAATCAGGCAAACAAAACTACGACTTTGCCCCAATTGACGTGGTACCTCTGCTACATGAGACAGTAGACCTATTTGCTGGAACAGATAAACTACACGTAATTCGAGTTGAAGCTCCAGATAGTTTGCCAGACGTAAAAGCAGATAGCGATCGCATCCGTCAGGTACTTTCCAACTTAGTCTCCAACGCCATCAAATACTCTCCAGATGGCGGAGAAGTCGTAATTTCTGCGGTTCAACAAGATGCCCTCGTCCAGATCAGCATCACCGACCGGGGAATGGGCATGGCACCCGAAGCAATGGCACGCCTTTTCACCAAGTTTTATCGCGTAGACAACGCCAACACCCGCAAGATTGGTGGAACGGGATTGGGGTTAGCGCTGGTCAAAGAGATTATCGAAGCTCATGACGGACAAGTCTGGGTAGAGAGCGAACTAGGACAAGGCAGCACCTTCTTCTTCACCTTGCCCCAAGCCATTCAGGGAGCCAAAGCCATTACAAATGGAAACCATTCCTCGGGGGTGATCGATATTTTGCTAGTCGAAGACGATACCGCTTTTACCGAACTTTTGCGAGAAGAATTTAGCCACACAGGTTTACACATCGTTTCCACCGCATTTGCAGAACAAGCTCTGGAACTGATTCAGCAACATTTACCCCGTTTGATATTTCTCGACATTTTGTTGGCTGGAGAAATGGACGGGTGGGACTTTCTCGTTGCCATTAAGGGCGATCGCCAACTTGCATCACTACCCGTCATGGTGATTACCATGACAGAACCCAACACCAAAGGACTCGTCTTTAAGGGCGCTGAATATTTGCCTAAAACGGCTGCTACTGAACTATTGCAGCAGGCAGTCGAACATTACTTACCGCAGTCCTCCAGCAAAGTTCTGTTAGTTGTAGATGATGATCCAAACTTCCGCCAGCAGGTGATCGATTCTCTCAATGAGACGGCAGACGTACACTTTATCGAAGCTGAAAACGGTAAACAGGCACTTGAGTGCATTCAGCAGCAGTTACCTGACCTGCTGATTCTCGATTTGCTGATGCCACAGATCAACGGGTTTGAAGTGCTGCAGTTCCTGCGTTCAGACCGAAATACGCTAACGCTTCCAGTATTAGTTATGACTGGGGCCGACCTGACTCCAACCGAAAAAGCCTACCTCAAACAAGGTTTGGCAACCCTGGTTAGCAAACAGGCGGTCGGTACAGAGGCCTTGATTCAAATTGTTGAGCAAACACTAGGCGTTGTGGGGAGAGATCGCGGGTAAGGGTCAAGTGAGTTTACAGCTAGTCAATTAGTCTATAGATTATGGATATCTTGTTTGAGCAACAGGAATTCTAGCTGGTTTGTCATTTGTCACTCGTCGCTTGTTTGCGTCTGCCAAGGACCAACGACTGATGACCAATGACGAATAACCAATGACCCCTTTAGTCAGGCAACGCAAGCTCTCATGGAAAAAACAGGAACCCCCATCGGCAGCTACGCTCCTGATTTTGAACTGCCGGGAATCGACGGCATGGTGCATCATCTAGCTCGCTACCTGGAGAAAGCTTCAGCAGTGGGCGTGATTTTTATGTGTAACCACTGCCCCTATGTGCAGCTATATCTGAGCCGTTTAAACCAGATTCAGACCGATTTTCAGAGCCAGGGATTTACGTTGATTGGGATCAATGCCAATGACGATAAGCGCTATCCCGATGACAGTTTTGAGAATATGAAACAGTTTGCAGCAGCACAGCAGCTTAATTTTCCTTACTTACGTGACATCACTCAGGATGTTGCCAAAACTTTTGGAGCAGAGAAAACACCAGAAGCCTTTTTGATCGATCGCTCAGGTATTCTCCGCTACAGTGGGCTGATCGATGACAACCCTCAAGATCCAGATGCAGTTCGGGTGAGTTATTTACGGGATGCGATTGCCCAACTCTTGGCTCACGGCTCAGTTGCAGTACCTTCCACCAATTCGGTCGGCTGCTCTGTGAAATGGCGGCAGTAAAAGTGGCTACCTAAATTTCACGGAATTACACCTGTGCTGTTATCTTAGGTGGAGCAACCTGAGTTAAAAATTGTCACTGCATGGGGATAACTTACCAGCGGGTTTTGTTGAAGCTGAGCGGTGAAGCACTGATGGGCGACCTTTCCTATGGGATCGACCCAAAAGTTGTGCAAGACATCGCTCAAGAGGTCGCAGCCGTCGTCGCAAACGGAGTGCAAGTCGCAATCGTCGTCGGTGGCGGCAACATCTTTCGTGGAGTCAAGGGCGCGGCAGCCGGAATGGATCGGGCAACGGCTGACTATATCGGCATGATTGCCACGGTGATGAATGCAATGACGCTACAAGATGCACTAGAGCAAATTGGCGTTCCGACACGCGTCCAAACGGCGATTGAGATGCAGGAAGTAGCTGAACCCTACATTCGCCGTCGGGCAATTCGCCACTTGGAAAAGGGCAGGGTCGTAATCTTTGGAGCAGGGTCGGGCAACCCATTCTTCACCACAGATACGACAGCGGCACTGAGAGCGGCTGAGATCAACGCCGAGGTTGTCTTTAAGGCAACTAAGGTCGATGGAGTCTATGACTCTGATCCGAGAAAAAATCCAAATGCTCGCCGCTTTCAAACCCTGACCTACGGGCATGTGTTAACCCAAGACCTCCGCGTGATGGATGGCACGGCGATCGCTCTGTGCAAAGATAACGATATACCTATCATCGTGTTCGACCTTTCCGTTTCGGGGAATATTCGCCGAGCCGTGATGGGAGAACCGATTGGAACAATTGTGAGAGGTTCTTGTGAAATTAGCTGAAATTGAAAGCCAGATGCAGAAATCGATTGAAGCGACTCAGCGCTCCTTCAACACGATTCGTACTGGGCGAGCAAACGCAGCGATTTTAGATCGGGTGATGGTGGAATATTACGGCAGCCCCACGCCGCTCAAATCTCTGGCTGGTATCAACACCCCTGACGCTAGCACGATTACGATTCAACCTTACGACCGGGGTGCTTTGAATCTGATTGAGAAGGCCATTTCGCTGTCAGATATTGGCTTAACGCCGAATAATGATGGCTCCACCATTCGGTTAAACATTCCGCCATTGACGAGCGATCGCCGTAAAGAATTAGTCAAAGTTGCTGCTAAGTTTGCAGAAGAAGGCAAAGTCGCGATTCGGAACATTCGCCGAGATGCGATCGACGCAGTTCGCAAGCAAGAAAAAAGTAGCGAAATTTCGGAAGACGAGGCTCGTGATATCCAGGACAATATCCAGAAACTGACCGATAAGTACGTTGCCAAAGTAGACACCCTTCTGGCTGAAAAAGAAGCCGATATCCTGAAGGTTTAACGATTCGAATCTTTATGCAACTTGCACTTGTGCATGACGCACCACGTAAGCGACATGCAGAGGATAGCCATGTGCATAAATTGCATCTACGCATTTGAGCGCAGCGTCACGATTTTTGTAGGAGCGCAGAACCCGCTCTCTGCCGTTAGCGTATTGAATGCAAAGTTGCCAAATCATAGTCCTATCCTCGTGAATCACAACAAGCTTGGAATAAATGCTGTGGGCGATGGTTTCGCCAAAGCCCACAGCATGAAGAAGGTCTAATCCTGGAAGTACCCTTTTGACTCAAGGTGACTTCATCAATCTTTCATACACAATCCTATGAGCTTCATCAGGACTTTGTACTCCGTGCAAATGTCCAATTTGATCTAAATCACAAGCACAATGCCTGTTCCGTCACATACAAGGATTCACTGTCCGGCATTGCTTAGCACTATCCGGATTTCTAGGTAAACAAAACGCATTGAAGATAAAGAACTGCATCAACTTCCTCGGAATCGAAGCATCAAAGCTGATTCTTCAACTCTCCTTCATGGAAGTTTCAGAAAACTTTTCGCTAAAAACGTGATCACAGCCAGCCTGGATTCTAGACTGTGAACTACGTAGTTTTGGGGTTGAGTAGCAGAATGCCCAGTGTAACTACCAGATCAATTTGGTGTACTAGGAGCTAGATTCAAAGCTTATGTTTGATTGCATTATTGTGGGCGCAGGGCCAGCCGGTGGCACTGCGGCATATCATCTGGCAAAGCGCGGACGCTCAGTTTTAGTGCTAGAAAAAGCTTCCCTGCCCCGCTATAAGCCTTGTGGCGGTGGCGTATCGCCACAAGTAGCTGAGTGGTTTGACTTCGACTTTAGCCCTGCGATTTCAATCAAGGTCAATGCGATTCGCTATACCTGGAAAATGGGCGATCCAGTCGAAGCAAAGCTAAAGGACTCAGAACCCATTTGGATGGTGCGGCGGGATGTATTTGACCATTTCCTCGTGCAGCAGGCGCAGAAGCAAGGCGCAGAACTTCGTGACAATACCGAAGTTACAGGAATTGAGTTTAAGAGTGACCACTGGCAAGTTAATACTGCAAATGGGCCCGTCACCGGACGCTACGTGATTGCAGCGGATGGAGCTAAAGGGTCAATGGCAAAATGGCTTGGTTTCAAAGACCGCAAACGCCGTTTTGCGGGAGCGCTAGAAGCCGAAGCAGCAGCAAATGTGAAAGACCCCGAATCTGCTCATTTTGAGTTTGGTATGGTCAAGAACGGCTATATCTGGAACTTTCCTAAGGCAGATGGCTACTCAATTGGCGTAGGCACCTTCCGGGGCGGTGAGCAGCAAGATTTCAAAGCAATCTTGACCGAATACGCTACCTTGTTTGGCATTGACTTAAAGACCACGCAGCAATATGGACATCCGCTTTGCTTGTGGGATGGCAACCAGAAGCTGCATACGCAAAACGCGCTGCTAGCGGGTGAAGCTGCCTGTGTTGTTGATCCGTTTACTGCTGAAGGCATTCGTCCTTCCATCTTTACTGGAGTAAAGGCAGCAGAGGCAATTGATGGGGCGATCGCCGGGGACAAAAATGCCCTAGAACGCTATACCCAAGTCATTAGCGATGAATGGGGCGCTGACATGGTCTGGGCCCAACGCCTCGCTGGGATCTTTTACCGGGCACCTGGCATTGGCTACCGGGTAGGAGTCAAGCGCCCTTCCGCAACTGAGCGGATGGTCAAGATCTTGTGTGGCGAACTGCGTTATGCAGACGTTGCTAATCGGGCGATGAAGCGGTTAGGTGCGGGGCTAATTCCGGGTATGGGATAGGTTGCTACAATTACCCTTCCACTACCGCAGTCCTTAAGGGCGTAGCATTCAGCAGATAAACTCTGAACCATACCGAGGATTTCTGCCCGAATGCTACGCCCCCAAGCGAAGCTTAAATTTCAAACCTTTCAAGGTTGCTTAGAGGCTTCTAGTGCCAGAATCGCTTTCACTTCTTCAAGCAGTTGATCTTGTTGCAGGCGAATTGCTTCTAGTTGGTTCAGCAAATCGGCTAGCCGCTGGTTTTTGTCTGGTTCAGGAGCGGACTTAGGCAAGGTAGCAACCGTAAACAAACTAATGATGCTGCACCAGACCCAGTGAATCAGCCTCAGCGGGGCGTGAAGTAAAGCAACCCAGGCTTGCTGCACTAGGTTGGCGATCGCCCCAATCAGTCCCCACAGCAGCACCAACAGCAACAGCCCGATCACCAAAGCATAGAGCGGGTGCGTAATCAGCCACGCCAACATCGGGTGAGTTGTCAGCCAGTCTTGAAAGGAACCTAAGACAACGTTCTGCATTCCTTCTCCAAAAGCATTTCCCATACGTCCACCGCGCTGCATTGTTCCACCAATCATTCCATCCAGGGAGGTCCTAGCACTTGCTGCCGTTTCAGTTAAGGTTGCTTTAGTTTGATGAATAGGCTGGGCAATCGTCTGGGTTGCCTGCTCAGAAAAACTAGCAGCAGCGTTCTGAGCTTCTCCAAACATTGCTGTCAGCCGATCTGTGACCTGACTTTTGACCTTTGTCACCAAATTAATGCCCTGGTCCATAATTCCCCAACCTCCCTACTGCCATTATGCTAAGTAGTGCCCAATCCGCTCAATCTGGAATTTGTCTACTTCGTATTCCTTAAAGATTGCAAGTTAAACAAAACCCGATTTTGAAAGACGGTAGTGGCAAGATGAGGATTGATAGCTCTACCGTAAAATGTATTGAATGTTACAAAATATCACTTCCTAGCGGTGGTAGAAACATTCATGCTAGTAAGCGCATTAGTGAACCGAGTAAGGAGTGAAGGGATACATGAAAAAGGTTGAAGCAATTATTCGCCCTTTTAAGCTAGATGAAGTCAAGATTGCACTGGTAAATGCAGGCATTGTCGGCATGACCGTTTCTGAAGTTCGAGGATTTGGACGGCAAAAAGGACAGACCGAGCGCTATCGCGGTTCAGAGTATACAGTTGAATTTTTACAAAAACTGAAAGTCGAGATCGTTGTAGAGAATGATCAGGTTGACATGGTCGTCGAAAAAATTATCGTCGCTGCCCGCACTGGCGAAATTGGCGATGGCAAAATTTTCATCACGCCCGTGGACGAAATCATCCGCATTCGTACAGGCGAGAAAAACTTAGAAGCCATCTAAACACTAAAAGCCCTTTAAACAACACACTGCCCTTCCAGGGCATACTCTATTCCCTCTTGCCGAGACAGCGAGTTATCACAGCTCGACAAGAGGGAAAATTGTGCCTGATTTTTTGGAACGAGGCTTTCAGGCAGAAATTTTGTGTACCCGATCGAGATTTGACTTGAAGGTTCTGCCCTACCAACTGAACTTAAACAGGCAAGGCGATTAGCCTTCAAAACAATTTCTACAAATGGAGAATTGCTATAGTTCAGTTCATATTCCATTGGTAGAACTTGATGCTGTTTGACTCTGCTCCTGATTTGGCAGCAATTGAGTTACGATTGCGGCAGCTTTTGCCTGCTAGCTTATATGCAGAAATTTGGGTTGAGCCGTTGCCCAATAGCTTAATGCAGGTGTTTGAGCATTTGCGAACGCTTCAACATGTTTTACACGGCTATATGCCCCGGCAGGTTCTAGAATTGCCGCCCTGTCCAGGTGAGGTGCGTTATTCCTGGCAAGAGGGCACGCTGTTATTCACTGACCTAGCAGGTTTTACCCCTCTAATGGAGGCAAACGCAGCCCACGGTCAGCAAGGCGCGCTGCTGCTGCTGGACATACTCAATCGCTATTTCTCCGAGATGGTCGAGATCGTAAGCAAATCAGGTGGCGATCTGCTTGAGTTCACAGGGGATGCAATACTGGTGCAGTTTCTAGCTGACTCATATGAGAGTGATGCTGCTCAGGCAGTGCGAGCAGGCTTGCGAATGCAGCGGGCAATGGCTCATTTTAAGGATATAGAAACGCCTCAAGGCAAATTTTGTCTGGAGATGCGGGTAGGGATTCATACCGGACGCTTTCTTACAGCAGAAATCGGGACACCGATGCGAATGGCGCATGTGCTATTGGGCAGTACGGTACAGCAAGCAAAACATGCGGAGGGGGCAGGTGAGGTAGGCAGAGTTTGTCTGACGGATAAGGTGGGCGATCGCCTTCGAAGCAAATTTCGGCTTGAGTCTCTGAATGCAGATCTCAATGCAGATCATGTCTTGGTCAAGGATGACCTCCTGCTGGACCAGCTAGGGGAATATGACATCACACCCAGTCGTCGCCGCCTTTCCAACTCCCTCTTACTCGATCGCAGCCCACAAGGATTGATTGCTGAAATTCAAGAAGCAGTAAAGCGAATCGAGCCGCTTGCCAGCTATTTGTCCACGCCAATCCTCAATTTGTTAGTTGAAAGTGCTGCAAAACGCCAAATTTCACCAAATTTTCCAGAAGCTACCGTCGTTTTTGTTAATTTGGTTGGCTTTCCGGAGTCGATAGATAAAGCGACCTCAGATGAGGTTAAGGATGTAGTCGGCAGCTTTTCGCGCACGTTTGCCTTAGTTCATGCGGCAGTGCGCTCGCACGGCGGCATTCTACAAAAAGTCACCTATCATCTGGATGGGTCGGATATTCTGATCTACTTTGGCGTTTTGGATGCTCACACGGATGACGCCGTGCGGGCAGTTGAAACAGCTACAGCAATCCAGGAAATTGTGATGAAACTGTCTACGCTGATGGTTGAAGGTCAACCGGTAGAAGTCAACTGCCGGATTGGAATTGCGTCTGGCTTTGTATTTGCTGCCGAGATTGGTGAACCCAGAGGCAGGCGAGAATTTAATATTCTCGGTGATCCCGTGAATACGGCAGCGCGATTGGCCATGCAGGCAACCCCCAATCAGATTTTGGTGACGGAGCAGGTTTATGGAGCGATCGCTCCCCATTTCAGCGGTGAGCCATTAGGGAAGATCGCCCTCAAGGGCAAAGTTTTACCAACCGCTATCTTTGCCTTGCAAAGCCAGCTATAGAAGTACCGAAAAAGACGAGAAGGAGTGCGCCTTCTGCTCTAAAATCACGTCTAGAGTGACAGTCGAGGATCAGCGTTTGCTCATAATTTGCTGAGCGATCGCTTCCACAATTCGACTCAAGGGATGCTGAGGATATTTCACCGAAAATATCCCTGCGCTAGCCAATACCATCATTTCATCGGAGTGAGGCAAAACTCCAGCGACTACAGCACTATAAGCCTCCTCAACCTTTTGCTTGAGTAAATCAAAATCAAAGACGGTGGGCGCTTTGTTAACCACCATTAACAGCTTAGGAACTTCTAGCTTACGAGCCACATCTACTGTAACGGCCGTTCCCTGATAGTCCTGCTGGTCGGGTCGCAAAATTAGCACCAGCACATCAGAAATGGTGATCGACAGCAACGTTTCCTCATTGAGTCCCGGATGCGTATCAATTAGCAGGTAGTCCAACCTCAACGCTTTAACCAGGTCTTGAAAGCCATCATTGAGCAATCCTACGTCATAGCCTTCTCGTAGCACCTTGGCAATTTCTCCAGCTTTGGCACTAGAAGGTACTAAGAAGAGCTTGCTGCGTTCAGTGCCTTTTCCCTCTAAGACTGAGGTGACATCATAGGCAACCTCCTGGATAGTACGGCGACCCCAAAGATAGTCATTGAGCGAGCGGTCAATCTGGTCTTCATCAAAACCAAAGAGAACGTGAATTCCAGGAGATTGAATATCAGTATCGACCACACCAACCCGATAGCCATGACGGGCAATCGTTGCAGCCAGATTAGCGGTTGAATTGGACTTACCCGTTCCGCCACGGTAGGAATGGATCGAAACGATCATAGACATGGGTTTACCTCTAGCCGAAGGAAGTTGGAGACAACCGAATGCAGCTTACTGTGGCTAAAACAACCTATCTTCAATTTGGATCTGCTGCTAGCTCAACCTCAACATTCAAGTCAGTTCACCCTGATTCAGCCTAATCTGGTTTGATTCCCGAAAATCATTTTGAGAGTAGGTATTCCCAATTCAGAAAATTTTTCTGCAAGTCTCTACCTTGGTTGCGTGTAGCATCATAACGCCAATGTAATGCAAATTGGTAGACGTTACCCCTGCCCTTTTCTACCTTTAAGGACGTTAATCAGAAGGACTTTCAGCCAGGCGAATTGTTTGCCCTGAGTGATCTGTGTGCACAACATAAGCTCCATTAGGAGTGTTGAACACGATGCGGTATCCGGGTGTGATCATCTCAGCACAGAACTCTTCTGGACTGGGAACTCCTATGCAAGCGTTATTCCAATCTACTGGTTCAAACTGTTGTAGGGCGATCGCCTCACTGGTGATCGCCGTCTCCGCTGCCAAAAATGATTTTAGGCGCTCTGTTAATGCAGCAGGCAAAACCGTTACTGGGTTAGGAGATGTAGTTGTTGCCGTTGGAGATGGGACATCTGCCTCCAATGGAGCTGTCTCCGGGTCAACCGCATCTGAATTCAGTGCTGGACTACAGGCACTTACTAGTACCAACAGCACGAGCGTTAAGCAGACGACAATAATCTGGCGCATGGGAAACTTTGCCCTTTAGCTAAGGTGCATGTAAGCCAACGACTTACACCTACACCCTAAACCTTTGAGCCATTGCTTTAGGGAGGAATTTTAGAGGTAGAAACAATCCTTCTACCTCTAAAATTCCTCCCTAACCAAGCTGCTGATCAGCGCTGTCCAAAGTAGGTTTTGTAGATTTCGTGTGCAATCGGGACAGCCGTTACCCCACCGAAACCACCATTTTCAACGACTACTGCGATCGCAATCTGGGGATCATCCACTGGTCCATAGCCTACGAATACCGCATTGTCTTTTTGACCCGGTACTTCTGCAGTGCCCGTTTTGCCAGCCGTCAAAGGAATAGAACCATCATTTAGCCGACGAGCAGTTCCTTCCTGCACGGCTGCGACCAGTCCCACTCGAATAGCTTCAATGTTCTCTGGAGACAGCCCCGTTTCAACCCGTTCGTTGGCCATTGTTTCAGTTTGATTGCTCAGCAGATGAGGTTTGACCCGCCAGCCACCATTAGCGATCGCCGACACAAGAACTGTCATCTCAAGTGGTGTAACCTGCACCAAACCTTGACCGATAGACATACTTACTGTGTCGCCCGTATACCAGGGTTCGCCATACAGCTCCTCCTTTTGCTCTGGAGTAGGCACAGATCCTCGGCTGCCCCCATCTAGCCCCAAATCGGTGATCCCAACTCCTAAAGCTTCTGCCCAATGCGCGATTTGCTCTGGTCCAGCAGCAATGCCAACCTGGTAGAAAAAGGTATTGCTACTAACTGCCATCGCCTTGCGAAACCCAATCGGACCATAACCGCCGCTATGCTCGTTAAAAACAGTGCCGCCAACGTTAATCGAAGCGTAGGTATTCACGATAGAGTCTGGGGAAAATTTGCCCGACTGCAATCCCGCCGCCGCTGTAACAATTTTGAAGGTGCTGCCAGGAGGGTAACCCTGTAAAGCCCGATTTAAGAACGGCTGGCTTTCTCCGTTGAGTTGTTGCCACTCTGACTCTGTAACGCGACGGGTAAAGATATTGGGATCAAAGCTAGGACCGCTAGCGATCGCCAGCACTGCCCCCGTTTTTACATCCATTACCACCACTGCCCCTCGTCGTTGAGCAAGCGCTCGCTCAGCCGTCTGCTGTAAATCCAAATCCAGCGTTAGCCGCACCTGATTACCTGCCACAGCAGGGTCCGTACCCATCCAGCGTAATTCTTGCCCTCGTGCATTCACCTCAACCTTACGACTGCCCCAGCGACCGTCTAGCTCAGCGTTGGCTAACCGCTCGATCCCCATTTGCCCCACGATCATGCCATAGGGATAATCCGGGTTCTCCTTCAAGTCCTCCTCAGTCGCCTCGCCAATGTAGCCCAGCACGTGAGCTGCCAAATCGCCATGAGGATAATAGCGACTCGACTCGGCGATCGTTTCTACACCAGGAAACTGAGCCGACTGCTCAGCCAAAGCGACAAACGCACTTTGATTGAGTTGCTGAGTAATGCGGACAGGCATCGGTGAGTTGTAGCCCGCCTTCTCCAGTTGCTCAATGATTTCTGCGGCTGGCGTATTTAATAACGGGCTGAGGCGAGAAGCCGTCACCTGCCACTGTTCGGGTGACTGTTGACGCGGCCAAAGATATACCGAACGGGCCAACCGGTTGGCTGCAAACAGTTTCCCGTCGCGATCAGTAATATTGCCTCGATCAGAAGGAATCGGGATCAGTCGAACTCGATTTTGTTCTGCAAGGCGCTGGTTAAACTCGCCCTGAACTAACTGCAAATGGGTGAGACGCACCACAAATGCGCTCATGATTGCAGTCGTAAAAAGCATTAAAAATACTCCACGCCATACCAACTTATCCCGGCTGGCTGATCGCAGCAGGGAAGTTTTGGCAGAGCGTCTATCGGATGCATAAGAAATTCCACTAGCCATCTGCACTGCGTCCGCAAAATTTAGTGTACGGTGTCTTGGGATTTCACAAATTTCTCGGTTTGCGGTTAAATTTGCAGTTCCCTCGGGCACTTATATAGAAATTTTTAAGCCCCTTGCTTTGTTACCATCCCTCAATGAGTGATCCAAATCCGGATTTTTAGCGGTTAAGACACTGATGGGGGTTGCAAGTAGAGTACAAGACGAAGATTAAAACTTCGCTAAAACTTTTATCTTTGTCAGCTTGAGCTGGGCTTGCACCAATAAAAACAGCACCCAGCAATTTTTAGGATAGGAAAGCACTAACTTCAAGGCGACAGGACTACTGTTGTTTCCCAATTCATAGCAGGTGTTTTACCCCAACGTCACCTGTTTTGCAGTTTCTGTTTCAGTTTTTCATGCATGGCTATCGCGTTCTCACACGTTAGAGCTAGAGGCAATGTGGGCAGTATGAAGAGGTAGTAGCCCTCATCCAACGCCGCACTTGGACATAAGCCATGAAAACTATCAAAGTGATACAGCCTGCTGGCATCCTAGACAGCACAAAAGCAACCGAAATTCGACGCGAGGTTGCTGATGTAGTGGAACAAAACGCAGGAATTGTATTGATCGACCTGAAAGACGTAACGTTTGTTGATAGTTCAGGCTTAGGCGCGCTGGTTGTCGCACTTAAAACAGTTCGAGCAGCAGGCGGCAAGCTCTACATCTGCTCAATCAATGATCAGGTGAAAATGCTATTTGAACTCACCAGTATGGATCGAGTGTTTGAGGTATTTACAGATCGAGCAGAGTTTAACCAGCAAGTCTTAACGACTTGTACTAATTCACTTTAGGCAGATTAATCAAAACGAACTCTAAGTAGGGATAAATCGTCATTAAAGGCTGCTTCGTTGCTGAGCAAATGAACTGTTTCTAACAGTTCATCCAGGTTAGAAGTATTTCCCTGCTTGGTTAGCAAATCAATGAACGGCTCTAGTCCCCAGATTTCTTCATTGGTTTGACGTATTTCATAAACGCCGTCACTAAACACATATAGATTACCGCCTACTGGAATCTCGCAACGGCTACTTGTAAAGGAAACGTCCGTTAACATGCCGACCGGTAGCGCTGGAGTTTTGAGCAACTGAACTTCTAACGCTCCATTTTCAGTGTTAGATGCCAAAACTGCGGGTGGATGTCCAGCACTCGCGTAGGTCATCTGACGTTTAGCCTGATTATAAACGCCGTACCAAATCGTGAAGTATTTCTCGTTCTGGCTATTCATTTGAAAGGTTTCGTTTAACCCTCGAAGAACATCATGGGGTTGGTAGAAGTTGACATTGGGTAAGGACTGCGATCGCAACAAATTTAATACTGCGATTGACGGTAAAGCTGCTCCTAATCCATGTCCTGAAACATCGAGTAGATAAATGACTAGATAGTCTGGGTCGAGCCAAAAATAGTCAAAACAATCTCCCCCCAGCTGGCGAGAGGGGATGAACCGGGCATCGATAGAAATCTTGCCGACCAAGGGAGCAGGGAGCAGCGATCGTACGTATTCGGCTGCCTCTGCTAATTCTGCCTCTAGAAGCTGTTTTTGGGTTTGCAGGTCACGGGTAAGCTGGTGTAATCGCAGTCCAGCCCGCACTCTTGCCTGTAGCTCGGTCAGCTCAATTGGTTTAGCGAGAAAATCATCCGCACCTGTATCCAAACCTTGAACACGGTCAGCTGTTGCACCGCGGGCGGTTAGTAGGATAAAAAATGTTGTGGAAAGCTCTAAGTTGGACTTGACCTGCCGACAAACTTCCAGCCCATCAATTCCGGGCATCATCCAGTCACAAATAATTAATGCTGGGTGGAGGTTTTGTGCCTGCTCTAACCCAGCTTCACCATTGTCCACTGTTGTAACAGTATGCCCTTGACCTTGGAGTGATTTTCTTAAAATTAATCTAATAATAGGATCGTCATCAATAACTAATATTTGTGCCATATAGCAGTCCTAAATCAAGTGTGAGATAAGTGATTTGTGAGAAGCGCGTTTCTCAGAGGTGTGCCTCTCACAATCCATTTAGGATTGCTATAGATCATTAACGTATAGCGCTCCGAGTTGATGTTTAAGGTTTGATTTTGCAAGACTATACACATTACGAAATGCCACGTTGTCAGCATTAGACATTTTTTTAATATCAGGATGTTTTCAGTTGGAAGTCGTTAAACAGGCACATCTTCAAGTTAATACAGATCTTGGTGCGCTGACTCAAATTCTGTGTTGGTTTGATCAGTTTAACAGCGCTATTATTCCACCCTCGATCTGGCTACAGTGCCAGTTAGCTCTAGCAGAAGGTTTTACAAATGCAGTGCGCCATGCCCATAAAAACGCTCCTCAAGAGACACCGATCGATATAGAAATTACCTTGTTTGACCAACTACTGGAGATTCGTATCTGGGATGTTGGATCAGGGTTTGATTTAAACCAACAATTAAACCAGATGCCGCTAGAAGTCGATTCTGATGCAGAAGGAGGACGAGGCTTAAAGTTGATGCAACAACTATCAGATTCACTTACCTATACCCAAACTGGCGATCGCCGAAACTGTTTGCTTATTGCGAAGAATTTTAGCGCCTCTGCTTAAGGGTTAAGAACCCAACTCCAGTTCAGATTTTGGCTTCGACGAAGGCTCGAATTTTGTCAAGAGACAGTTCAATTTCTGCTAGAAAACGCTCAGGGGTTTGAAGCTGTTTTTGGCGAGCCTGCTGCTCTAGATGCTCCGCAGCAGCCTGCATGATTTTGGCACCCACGTTAGCACTGGCTCCCTTAATGTGATGGGCAGCCTGTTCAGCTTGCCACAGGTCTTGATTAGCGATCGCCCCTTTCAATGTTTCAAGGTGAATTTGGCTGTCTTCAACAAAAATTTGTAGTAGCTCCAGTTCAAATTCGCGGTTGCCGTCAGAGATTTGATGCAGATGCTTCCAGTTGAGTTGAGTGTTAAGGGCATCACGCGCCGCATCGGGCGTCGTTGACTGATCTTGCAGGGCAGCTGAATCTGTCAGAATGGCTTTTCCCCAACGATCTAACATGGCGGCTAATACATCCTTACGTACAGGTTTGCTCAAGTAATCGTCCATCCCAGCGGCGATCGCCCTTTCCTGGTCTTCTTGAAGCGCATTAGCAGTAACTGCAATAATCACGGTTTGACGTTGAGTTAGCCTTTCCTGCTCCATTTTACGAATCAGGCGAGTTGCTTCGTATCCATCCAGTATGGGCATTTGGCAATCCATCAAAACGATATCGTAATCGATCTGAGCGATCGCCTCTATAGCTGTTTGACCATTAGCAGCTAAATCTGCCTTAAATCCCAAACTGTTGAGTTGTTTTAACGTTACCTTCTGATTAACAACATTGTCTTCGACTAACAAAATTTTGAGGTTAGATTCAGCAGGCAATACGGCGGCTGGACGCTCTGGCGGTGTCTCCTGGGTAATTCCCTGTGGATTTTCGGTGCTGGCAAGACTGTCAGAGGCAAGAGATAGAAAACATTCCAAAAGCCGTGATTGTCTCACGGGTTTTACTAGATAGGCAGAAAAATGGAGTTCTAATGCCCGATGGACACCGGACGCCAAATCAACGGAGGTCATCATCATAACCAAGTGGGTATCTGCCAAAGTAGCGTCAGCTTTAATTTGTTGCGCTAGTGATTTTGCATCTGTTTCTGGCATCTGAATGTCTAAGAGTGCCAGATTATAGGGAGCACCAGATAAAGCACCTTGACGCAACTGTTGCAGAGCGATCGCCGCACTCTCAGCCTCAGTCACTTGCATTCCCCAAACCATTGCTTGATAGCGCAAAATTTTGCGATAGGTTGCATTGTCATCAACAATCAGCAGCCTTAACCCACTCAACACTTGAATCGTTTCTTTAGCGACAGGCGGAACAGGGGGAATAATCTGCTTATCAAACGTAAGTGAAACCCAAAACTTTGACCCTTGCCCTAAAGTACTTTCCAGCCCAATTTGTCCACCCATCAATTCCACAAGCTGTCTGGAGATTGCTAATCCCAGCCCCGTTCCTCCATATTTGCGAGTCGTTGAAGCATCGACTTGAGAAAAGGGCTGAAACAGCCTTGCCTGAGATTCTGGCGCAATGCCAATGCCACTATCAAAGACGGAAAACATGACAGTTGCCGAAGACGGTGTTTCTGTTACTAATGCCGCTTGAATAACGACCTCTCCAACATCTGTAAATTTGATTGCATTGTTAACCAAATTGGTCAAAATCTGCCGCAGGCGGTTGGCATCACCGCGTAGATAAGTTGGCACGTTGCGATAAATTAAAGTTGCAACTTCAACTCCTTTTTCGTGTGCCTTGGTTGCCAAAAGTTCAGCAACTTCTTCAACACAGTTCTTTAAATCAAAATCTAAAACTTCTAACTCCATTTCTCCAGCTTCTAATTTGGAGAAATCTAGAATTTGATTAATTAACATCAGCAGACTGTCACCGCTCATTTGAATCGTTTCTACGAAATCTTGCTGTTCAGGGTTGAGCTGAGAATCTAGCAACAAACCGGTCATGCCTAGAACAGCATTCATGGGTGTACGAATTTCATGACTGACGATCGCCAGAAATGCACTTTTCATTTGAGAGGCTTGCTCTGCTTCTTTGCGAGCTTGCTCTAGCGCCAGGTTTTGTTGTGCAAGCTGCTGCCGCTGCTGCACCTCTTGAGCCAGCAACCGTGCCTGAACAATTGCGATGCCTACATGGTTAGCAAGCTGTCCTAAAAATTCCACTTCAAAGCTCTGCCATTGGCGAGGTTGACCACACTGATGAGCAATCAGCAAGCCCCAAAGCTGATGACTAGCAAGAATTGGCACCACTAGGTTTGCCCGTACCTGAAAGCGGTCTAGCAAGGCGAAGTGGCAAGGGGTCAGGTTTGCCTGCTGGATGTCGTCAGCAGCCCAAATTCGCCCTTGATGGTATTGCTCGCCCTGCCCCTCTTTAAAGCAGGTATCTTCAATCAATTCGCCTAGCGCAGCTGTCCACGGCGGTTCTACTGATTCAACCACGACCCTGCCCATCCAATCAGGCTCAAAGCGATACATCAGTACCCGGTCAGCCCGAAGGAAGCGTCTGACCTCGGCTACAGTAGTGGTCAAAATCTTTTCCAGGTTAAGCGATTGACGAATACGGAGGGCGATGTCTGCGAGGAGCTGCGATCGCTGATTCTGACGCTGCAGTTCTGCTTCTGCTCGTCGTCGCTCTAAAACGCCGCCAATTCCTCCTGCCAACGCTAGCAGAGTAGATTCTTCGGCTTCAGACCATTGACGCTCAGAATGGCAATCGTCTAAGCCAATAAACCCATTGAAATTGCCGTTGACTAGAATGGGCACCACTAGAATAGACAAAACGCCCTGTGCTTTCAGTAGGGACTGTTCAGGGAATGGTAAATCTCTAACCAGAGTGGCGATCGTCTCGCCTCGGTGCAGTGTGTTGTACCAATAGCAGGACTCTTTGTAGGGCAAATTTTGTAGAGCCGGGTTGCCTAACTGAGCCAAGCTAGGATCTTGCGTCCATTCATGGCGAAGGCTGGTATGTAGCGATGATTTACCCGGTACCAGGTGGTTTTCAAAAATGCAAATCCGGTCAACCTCAGCAGCTTGTCCAAGAATCTGCAAGGCTTCGTCGAGCGCCAGGCTATAGTTTGTGCTGGTTAGAAGCTGGTTAGTGGCTCGCGCAACGCCCTGAAGCAGTTGACTCCATCGCCTCATTTCTAGTTCTGCCTGTTGGTGCTGCGTCATGCGATTAGCAAACAATTAGCAAAGTAGGCAAAAGCAACCCTTCTATACCAATAAGCTTTTTTCGAACGGGTACGAGCGTGGTTTTGCTGCTGCTTACATCAGTGATTAGGAGATTTAGATACAGATGAATTGCAATATAACGGGTCTATCCAAACCAAAACTTCACCTTTAAATCACTACTCTGATTCACCCATGCACCATGCAGCAACAACAAAGATAACACTCCAAATGAGCCACCTAGGAGGCTGAAACAAAGTTAGCAAATTTAGTGGTAAATAAGCTATTACATCTAATACCAGTAATCCCAAGAACAAGCTAAAAGCGAGCATGATTAGAGACATACAGGTTTAGCCTTCGTATTCAGTGTCAATTTCAATCTCTAGGGTGTCTTCATCGATGCGAACATAAAGAATATTGGGGCGACAACACACCTGACAGTCTTCGACATAGGACTGTTGGCTACCTGCACTTAAATCAATGAAAGTGAGGTTAGTCTCACCACAGTAGGCGCATCCATACTCTGCTGTATTCTGCATAAGGAATGATTTGATTTACCCAGAAGAATCAATTACCCGGGAAGAACGGGATCAAAAGTAACTAGTTTCAGATGATCAGGGTTCGCAATTAGTTCTTTGGCAAGTAGGTAACCAGCAATCGTCCAGGTTTGATATTTTCGTGCCTCTTTGCCGATTAGCCGTCCATCTGGTCCGTCGTAGTATTCGGGCCATTGGTCTAACACGAGTCGACGTTCTGCAATGGCGATCGCATGGTGAGCCAACTCACCTCTGTCCATCTTTTTAGCTGCCGCCGTCAGCATCCAGAGCAGCACGGGCCAACTTCCGCCATTGTGGTAGGACCAGGGGCGATTTTTAGGATCAGCACCCGTAACTATTTTCCAATCTGTGTCTTCTAACGCTGGGTAGCAGAGCTTCATCGGCATGTGGCTGACCAAATCACTCCAGCGCAACTCAATCAAATTCAAAATTCTGTGAGATTGCTGCTCATCCACTAATGAAGTGATCACGGCTAGTAGATTTCCCAAAGAGAAAAAGCGGCAGTCGAGTTGAGAAGGTCCCAGGTTACCTGCCAGATAGCCCCCTGCTTCCGGTAGCCAGTTTGCCAGCCGATAAAACGGAATGGAGTCGGAGTAAATGTTGAACTGGTTGAGTGCTTCTTCGCCATATTCCTCTACCTGAAAGCGGTAGATAACGTTGAGGCGATCGGAGTCGAGCCAGTAATTCTCCCGAATTTGTCTGAGCAAAGGTACCAGACGACTTTGGATCGCCTGAATCATAAATTGGTTTTCCGGGCTAGGAATCAAAAGCTCTAGGCTGGCTTGCAAGGCTGCATAAAACAGCGCTTGAATATCTAGAGGATGTCCGTAAAGCCCCATACGGCGATCGATCATGCCTGCACCGTCGGGAACTAGCACCATCGGGTACATGTCGAACCGAGTGACCAGGCAAAGCTCCAAGCTGAGGCGAATTCCTTCTTGAAAATCGGCTTGATGGGCTAGGTCGGTGTCTTGACTAGCAATGACATAGGCTCGGAGAAGGACAATCCACCACAGACAAGAATCTGCCGGTGCAACTCGACCGATCGCATGGTTACCAAAGTCTGCTTTTACGTATTCTTTGCCGCCTTGGGAAGCAATTTTGAAGCTGGCTGGCATCAATCCGCGACTGGGCTTTGAGCAGTCCAGCTGTCCTGTTTTGGGCTGCAATTTCAAAGTTTCTTCTAAGAAATTGCGAACGATGTCGGTTCTTCCTTTGATTAGAAAGACTAGCGCCGAGGAAACAAAATCTCGAATAAAGCACTGGTCGTAGTTCAATGCTGAGATGTCTGGATCGCAAGCGGCGATCGTGCCAACAGGACGACCCTGGTAATAAATAATTGAATGTTCAAGCGCGTCCCAGGCTTGTTCTACGATTAAACGATCGCTCAAGCGTTAGTCCTCTCTAAGCTACACACCAAGAAGTGTAGGCAATGCCTACTCTACAGATATACGACAAACTAAGAAGCTCATAGGTTTATGGTAAGGCGATCGCCCATTCAAATCGTTACAGACCCGGTTTAAACTGCTACGAACCAAACCTGCTATTTGTCAGGCAGGCGGCAGCGATCTTGAGTATTGCATTCAAGCCGCTTTTGGCGATCGACAACAAGGGTAGCTAAGTCTGCTCGTCCAGTCAAAGCCAATCGTTTGTCTGCCCAGATTTCATACAGCCAGTCAACCAAACGACCGACAATAGGCAACTTGGTGACCGCGTAAATCCAGCCGATTCCCAGAACTTCGTAGACTCGACGAAACACCTCAACGTTTTTGATCACCGTGCCGTCGGGCAACACAGCGTGAATGCGCCCCATTGCGGTTTCAAAGTCCACACCGCCATTGGCTTCGGGGGCATAATCATCAGCAGCAATATCAACAAACGCGACTCGACCGCGACCCGCATCTCGCTTTTGTAAAAAGTTCACTTCTCGTAAGCACAGCGGACACTCACCGTCATACAGCAGCTTAATCTGCCACGTCGGACCAGAGGATGCAGGAGGTGCTGTGGTCACTGTTGATTTTCGGGAGTTTGACGGAGACATAAGCAGACTTGGGGCTAACTGTTTCAATCAGGACGATAAGTATCTTTCTATAGTCTAACCTCACAAAACTTAACATTCAGCTCTAAGCAGTGCTGTTCATAACAGCGATCGCTAGCAAATTGACGAGCGCGAACCTACAGCCACTCTTTACCGTATGGAGACTGCTTCAACCAACCTAAGAATTGCGTTCGATCTTTTGCTGACATGTCTTGCAAGGCATCCATGACTCGTTCTGTGAAGGTTGCATTACCAAAATGCTCTTTCCCGATTCGATGCAGTTCTCGCAGCAGCGTGTTCAGATGGTGTTCTTGCCAGGAGGGAATTTGTAGCGATGCTAGTGGGTCAATCGTCAATAGCTGGTTAATTGCGGCAGGCGATTCAGTTTGAGGGAAGCGCCCCTGTTGAAAGACTGCTGTAATCTCTTTCTGAAATAAGCCGACTTGTCTGGCTCCCAGCAAATCTTCGATGTCGATATACATCGCCTGCAACAATAACAAACACGCCTGGATGAAATGCGGTGTAGTTTCATCATCGGATTGAGCATCAGGATCAACCCCAAGCTGCTCCAGACGCACTTTGCCCCACACGCTATAGCGTTCAGGTTCTTCTAATAAGACGCAGGCTTTGCCCCGATTGTCGGTTAAATCTCGCCAAAAAGCTTTGGCTTCCTCTTCCTGGGAAGCGTTAAAGACGCTAATCAGACGAAAAGTTTGCCCCTGATATTGCAGGATTGGAATTTGCTGATCCCTTTTTGGATGCTGAACGCTTGAGATTTCAACATCCTGCCTCTTTAGGATAAACATGACGCTGCCAATTTACTCCTGTCAAGACTAGGGATACGGGGTAGACGCAAAACTCATTCAGGCAAGCCCTCCAGATGGAAAGTGCCGTCTAAATTGAGCTGATCGTGAACAGCGATCGCCTCAGTTAACTTTACTATCCCATCTAAAACTGATTTGAGTTGGTTTTCAGTGTACATCTGTTGTTGAACTATTCTGCAACTAACTCCTGTGTTAGAAGCTGAGATATTAGCTGAACCAATATAACGTTTGTTTTGATACTATATATTGGTTCGCGAAAAGGTTAGTACAGAGAAGTTTGGTTTCCCAATGTGTTCAGGGCAGCCATTGCAGCACCTTGGCACCAGTGAGCCTTCTTAGCCTGATTCGCTTCAATACATGCTCCAGTAGCTCAGGTGGATAGAGCAACTGCCTTCTAAGCAGTTGGTCGCTGGTTCGAGTCCAGCCTGGGGCGTTAGATTTGGGCGTGAAGGGTAATTCCTTTACCCCACTTTTCCTTACCCATTTCCGAATTTGGCTAAACAGCGACTCGATACTCTTTTAGTGGAACTGAATCTCGCAGACTCCCGCCAGCAAGCCCAGCGGCTGATTCGGGCAGGGGAGGTGATGGTGAATCAGCAACTTGTTGACAAACCCGGAACTGAAGTGGAGGTTGCGGCTCAGATCCAGGTGAAGCAGCGATCGCCTTTTGTCTCTAGAGGCGGTGAAAAACTCGCAAGGGCACTCCAGGTTTTCCAGATTCCAATTGCAGAGCGAATTTGCCTGGATGCAGGAATTTCTACAGGAGGCTTTACAGATTGTCTGCTCCAAGCTGGTGCAAAGCAGGTATATGGTGTAGACGTCGGCTATGGACAAGTCGCTTGGAGCCTGCGTCAGGATCAACGTGTGGTGCTGCGAGAGCGAACCAATCTGCGAAACCTGAAACCCGAAGAGCTTTATATTGCCGAGCAGCCCTATCCTGATCTAGGCGTTGCAGATGTTTCGTTTATTTCTTTAACTAAAATTTTGCCTGCACTGTGGCACCTGCTTCAGGCTCCACGAGAAGTCGTGCTGCTGGTCAAACCTCAATTTGAGGTTGGGCGAGAAAAGGTTGGGAAAAAAGGTGTTGTGCAAGACTTGCAGGATCAGGCAGGGGCGATCGCCCAAGTCCTAGATTCAGCTCAAGATTTGGGTTGGCAGTATCGTGGGTTAACCTGGTCACCGCTGTTAGGACCAGCCGGCAATATTGAATATCTGTTGTGGTTGCACATGGAAAGTTCAGCAGTAGCACCTACGCTAGCAGAAATTGAGCAGGTCACTAAAATCGCTCAGCAAGAGTTGAGAAAGTAGGGCGAGAAGACACTTAAGCAATGGCGAATAATCTTATGTGGCAATAGCAAGTAATAAATAAGCAATCACAAAATCCAGAATGCTGTATTTTCTTAAAAGGGCAAACGTAGCGCTAGACTAGGAGGCGATCGCAACTTTACACGAACTTTTTAAAATGTAGAGAACCCAATTCATGCTCTACACAATTTTGTTAGTGGGAGTTAAGCGATTCAGCCGATCAGTTTTAGAACAATTGTACAGAGAATTATAGATGTAACGGATTACTCAGACATTCAGCAATGACTCCACAAGAATTCAGAGAAGCCTACTTAGAATCGCAAAACGATCTGGGCAATCATCTCCAAACTCTCACAGATTTAACCTCGCAGTTTGAAGAATTAATTTCGCTTATTTCCGCAGACTACTCAAGGATGAACGAAGTAGTTGATGAATTTATTAGTCGCCAAGAGAGCCAGCAACAAGATGGAGGTCAGGCTTAGAGCTAGCAATTTCAGCATCAATTGCTTGGGTCAACGTGTTTAGATTGATTGGTTTAGTCAAATATCGGCGTGCGCCTAAGTGCAAGGCTCTCAGCTTTTCTCTGCGGAACGTGAATGCAGAAACCACGATTACTGGAACGTTGTTCCATCCCGAATGGAGCAACTCTTCCAGTAACGCAAATCCATCTTTGTCAGGCAGCTTGAGATCGAGCAAAATAACGTGGGGTCTAAAACTTGCAATTGATTGTAGAAAGTTTGCCCCATTAGGAGAGCTAAATACGGTGTATCCGTAATGCTCAAGCATATCTTGAGTCAAGAAACGATGATCATCGTTATCTTCAATAAAAAGAATGCGTTTCTCCATAACCCGAGCTCAAGTGCTATGCCTTCACCCTAATTTACAGGTGAAACAAATAAATGGGCAAGTTGACTGATGTAATTAAGTGATCAGGCTGATGTATTGCCGAATACTTTAAACAATTCCGACGATTAAAAGAGAAACACATTCTTAATTTATCAAACTAAAGCGATCAAATCTGATCGTAATGAACTTATACCAATTCTTTGAGGACGCATATTTTGAAACGTGCCCCGCGTATGCAGGATACGTTCCAAGATATGCATCTTCATGTAGAAACGGTATTAATAGCTCTGGTTTTCTAAATCTCTTCGTTCCAAAGTCGCTCTAATTGATATTGCCAGGCTGCTAATATTTGTTCTCGTTGGGTTGCACTTTGGTCAATTTCTCCCATTACGCCTTCCTGATAAAACCGATCTAGCGTTTGCAAGGTCGTCTCCAAGGATTGCCCTTGAAGTTTGGCTGCTTGAACAATCTGACGAATTTGCGTTTCGGCAAGTCGATTAAAACTGGCTGATAGTCCTTGTTGTTGCAGTGTCAACAAGCGGGCGATCGCAGCCTTAAAATCTTCTGGCGTTAAGCTCGCTCGACTGTGTTGAAATACTCCCCAAAGTACGTTCTGGTGAAGGGCGTAACGCGTCTCCTGAGTTTCGTCAAAGTTGGCTTCGAGCAATTGCTCCAGGTAGGGAAGCGCTTCTTGAGCCGGGGCAATCGAGACAAGCGATCGCAGCCAGGATTGATCCTCGGACAGCAAAACCAGCAGGCGGACATTGTCTAACTGTACCTGCCAAGATTCAGGTTCAGAGATTTCAACTGCATGACCAAATAGCGCTTTTAGAGTATCGGTGATTTCTTGAGAAGTCATTTATCTTAATTTTTATCCTGCACTTTCATCTTATAAAGAGCGCGGGTAGACGGGTTAAACCGCCAGAAGGAGGACTTGATCCCTGCTCCCCTGGATTAGCCTCAACCATAGTGGTCAAAATGGTCTGCTGCGTGAATCGTTGCACAGTTCCAAAACAGCATTCATGCAGGAGCATGAATGCAGGAGCCCAAACAAAAAGCAAAGGGTGAGAGGTAATCCCTCCCACCCTCTGTTGTCATATATGGCTAAATAAACCTATACCAGCCATTCCTGAACGGCTTCCGCTTTGGTGTTCGTGTTGCGCTCTGGAGTCTCACGAGTAAACTTCATGTGAACTGAGCGGGTCTGCTCACCGTCAGCAGCGACTGCCATAATTGGGTAGTCAATCAGCCCATCCTGGAAAGACATTTGGAAACGGAAAGTGCCATCGGGGTTGAGCTTGATGGGGCGACCACCAATGGTAACGGTTGCATCAGGCTCCGTTGCACCGTAGACGATAAGCTCCGCATCAGCAACCAACCAGAACTGGCGTGGGCGAATTGGAGGAGCCGAAGCAGAGAAGCCTACACCGGACATACCCACGCCAGACATATTCAACCCTGATGTAGTCGGAACAGCCCACATGCCAACACCCGACGGGAAGACGTAAGAGCTAATCGCCTGCTCAGGCACCTGCTGCATTGAGCCAAATAGCGATCCGGCAACTCGTTGAGCTTCGGCAGACTCAGCCATGCCAAAAATCTCATCGTAAATTGCGTTGCCATTAGTCATTACCCCTGCTGCTGCTGCTGCTGCTGCTGTTGCTGCCTGCTTGCTGGGAGGAGCAAGCTCGACGAATTGCTTGCCGCGCAGTTCCTCTTCCCAGGATACGCTGATGAACTGGTCGTCAATCCAGTCGGAGGGATAAACGGGAGGAATTCGCACGGGTGCAGAACGAGCCAGAATGAGCCAGCGGCCGTCACCTGCAATGTAGCCAATCTCAGCAACGTAGTCGCGATCGCTTACAGGGATGGGCAAATACCACTCCCGTGCCAGTTCATCACACTCGTACTGCTGCAGGTTGTGGGGTCTCTGGTAGTCCAGGTTGACATCGGTTACGTCATAAAAGCGTAATGCCAACCGATATCCACCCTGCCGACGTAGCTCCTCTTTGTGGCTACTGGGCACATCCCAATAGGTGTAAGCCCACTGGGGATCACGAGGCATCAGCACAATCCGGCTTTCGCCATAACCCTCTGGAAGATCAGCAAGTCCTTCATCTACGACTGCCAGCGAACCACCTGTGCGATCGGTCTGCCCTACGTCAAACTTTGCTGCTTCCACTTCTTCTTGTGCCTCCAAAATGCGGGGTGAACTTGGGGGATATTTAGCTTTTTGCGCTTCTTGAATTGAGGTCAACAACTGCTCTTTACGCATTCGACTGTAGCGAGATATGCCATATTCGCTAGCAATTTTGCGAAGTTGCCTTAGCGTCATTTCCTCTAGTGGTAGGCGTTCATTTGCCATGATTCGATCTCCGGTAGTTTCTATATCGGGTTGATTTGACCCTGAGTTATCCGTTCTGGCGGTGAACCACCTCGTAGCCTTATGAATTCATAGACAACCGGATGTCAGGACTTTAAGTCTCAATAGGATAAGACAGGATTTTCTTCGGGATCAGGGGATCAGCCGTTAGGTTTATCTTGCAGAAAAATAATCAGGAGATCAAGGGGGGGCGATCGCTTGATTCTGGCTTGATCCACGGTTTTATCAGCCTGCACGGGATCAGAATGTCATGATTTCATAACATTTATTCAAGCGGGGGATCGTAGACGGGATCAAAAAATGTCATAAGAAATTGACTTTTGCTGTAAAGCTCCTCCAATAGCAAGGGGATCACTGCTGATGCAGAAGTTGTGCAGAGAACCATCCCCTGCTGTAAGCTGCTCTAAAGCACATCAATCAACATCTGAATCTTTGAGTGAGAAGGCACAGCAAGGTAAGAACTCGGCTCCACCTAGGCATCGCATGATTAGTAGCGTTTTGTCTCCGGCAGTACGCTTGTGGTTGCGATCGCAAGTTGAGCAAGTAGACCAGCTAGAGGTTGAAATTGAGGGGGGCGATCGCCAACTGCTCACTGGGCACATTCCTCAAGTCTCAATTTCGGCTCAAGGCGTAATTTATCAAGGGTTGCACCTTAGCTGCATTGATTTGACGGGAACAGGCATCCGAGTCAATTTGGGTCAAGTCATCAAAGGAAAACCGCTACGGCTTCTGGAAGTTGTGCCCGTTTGGGGGGAACTGTTGATGCGAGAAGCAGAGCTAAATGCCTCCTTGAAAGCTCCACTCCTAGCAAATGCAGTAACCGAATTTTTGGTGAATTTGCTGCGATCCAGTGATGCGGCCGGTTTAGCGGAGGGCGGCGAAGAGCAATCTCTGAATCTGCAAAATCTCAGTATTTTAATTGGCGCAAACCAGCTAACGTTAAGCGCAGACTTAATTTCTGTTAGCGGTGAAACAACGCTTCTGGTAATTCGTACCGGACTGGAGCAAGTCAGTGGACACGAGTTACAGCTTACTCATCCTCAATGGCTGCCTCACTTGCAAGCAAAGCGAGGATTACCCTTAAACGATCTGCATGGCTTCCTAATTGACCTGGGATCAGAAGTGGATATTGAAACGCTAACTTTAGAGTCGGGACAAATTTTTTGTCAGGGCAAAATCAACGTTATTCCTTAGCGAGACATCTACCCCACAGTTCATTCTCAATTGGGCAACAGAGGCAGCAGCAAAGTCACGAAATAATAGACCAGTGGAGCCGTAAAAACATAGCTGTCTGCTCGATCAAGAATGCCACCATGACCGGGGATCAACTGACCTGAGTCCTTCACACCGGCATCTCGCTTCATCATCGATTCGGTTAAGTCGCCCAACAAACTGGCAATACCAATCAGTAAGCCGAGCGCCATGCCCGAGAGCGGCCATCCCGTCCAACCCAAATACCATGCTCCTACAACCGCGACACCAACACTGCCCGCCACCCCAAACACGGCTCCTTCAACTGTCTTTTTAGGGCTGATGTCAGAAAGCCGAGTTTTCCCAAACAGCTTGCCAAAGACATAGGCTCCAATGTCTGCTGCCCAGATGCAGCCAAAGGCCAGCAGGGTAGTGGTTAGCCCAATGGGAAGATCGCTTAGGCTTTCGAGTGAGGTGGGGAAGTAGCCACCTAGAGGTAAATTGCTGACTTCAGCGTTACCTAGCGATCGCAACCTAACCCAGTAGCTAGGTAAATAGCCACCATAGAACAATCCCAAAATTGAAGCAGAGATATCGGCGATCGTGGCAAACTTGGGCTGAAACAGTAGATAGAAACAAATGAAAGTTCCAGCAACGGGCAAAACCGCATCAGCCAGCGTTGTGGGATAGAACGTCGAAATAATCAAGAGTGCCTGACTGACTGCCAAAGTCGTCTTTGCGGCTGGAGCGATCCCCTTAGCCCGGACGAGTTGAAAATATTCCAGCTGCCCCAGGTAAATGATGATGCCAAAACCGAGGGTAAAGTACCATCCACCCAAAACAATCATCCCCAGAGCAAGGGCGATCGCAACAATAGCACTGAGGACACGAGACAGCGGCATAAGGGTTTTCTAATTAAGACAGTTTAAGGTCTAGCCTGATAAGACTTAACCTAACAACCATGATGAAGAGAAATTCAAAACAGATTCAAGTTAAGCCTAGAAAACTCGGATTTGTGTTGTAACTTACATCTAAATCCAAGTTCTACAAGGCGAATTATTCCTTCTTATTAAGCCTAGATTAAACTGCTTTTGGCAATCCTTAACCGATTTCTCACTTCTAACTCTTAAACGGAGAGGGGGGGATTCGAACCCCCGTAAGGTTTCCCTTAAACAGATTTCGAGTCTGCCGCATTCAACCGCTCTGCCACCTCTCCAGGTGCATGGTTATTTTGTTGTCCAAGCCTTAACTATATTATCCGGTCTATCGTATTCTCGTCACAATCGATTCTGTAGTTTTGGCAAATATGGCGATCGCTATAGCTGTTATCAGAATTTCCATCTGCAGCAAGTTGAGCATCAAAGCCACTATTCATTAAGATGAGAACGGATGACAGCATAAGGGCATTCAGAAGCTAAGCCGTCGAGATTCACGTAAGGACTCACTTCACAATGGCAGAAGAAGCTAAATCAAACGCTGGAGAAAACAATTCCGAAGCAAAAACCACTGAACTTCCCGCCGATGGGAAGTCTGAAGCAGCTTTGACCGACGCAGCCGAAAAGCCAGCGGTGTCTGAAACGGCTCAGCGAGAAGAAGTTGCAAACCCTGCTGCGGGCAATGCTCACACTCCTGAAGTGGCAGAAGACAACGCACCCAGCTCAGATGAGCCAGAGGCAACTTCGCTTCCTTCTGCAAACAAGCCCGACGACGACCCAACTGGTCCAGAGCGCAAGCCGACCCCAGAGGATGCGAAAGAGAAAGCACCTGCCGATGAACCTGCTGCTAAAGCGGCTGGGGATAAACCCTCACCTGAAGAGAGAAAAGCCAAAGCAGCAGCAGCAAAGGCAGCTAAAGAAAAAGCCGCAGACGGAGATGGGGACGCCAAACCTGCTGCTAAGGCAAAGAAAGAAAAGCCGCCTGCCTTAGAAGACAAACCTTTTGCTGAGTTTATTAATCAGCACTTTTTGCCGACCCTAAAAGAGAATCTGACCAAGCAAGGGGTTCAAGACCTAGACCTGAAGTTTGAGAAACAGAAGATACCCGTTCCTGGGCTAGATGAAAATCCTGAGTGCTGGCAGGTGATTGGACGCTTACAGAGTGGCAAGCGCCAGTTCAATGTTGGCTTTTTGAAGGAAGATATTCAGGCTTCTAAGGTGTTTACCTATTCCGATAATGGCGGCAAGGCCAGTACGCTAGAGTCCTTTATGATTGACGAGCGAAGAGTTAATTTAGACTTGTTGGTGCTGTACACAGTGCAGCGACTCAACGCTCAGAAGTGGCTAGTCGGAAACTAAATCTTAGGACTAGATCCGGTGGATTAAGTAAAGACCCCAATTTTCAATGAATTGGGGTCTTTATTTATTGGAGTGGCGATCGCCCCACGTACCCATCTAAAGTTCAACAAAGTCGTAAAGCACAACTCCCGTAGTAGGGTCGTTTTCGATCGCCACATAGCCAGTTTTCGCCATTGCCCGCAGCGTGTTCTCCACGTCGGCAAAGTTGCATTCGGTATCTAGTACAGCTTGGGTCACCGACAGTTTGCCCCCTCTTGCCTCAGCCGCTTTCAGCAATTTGAGCATTAGCTGATCTTGGGTCAACAGCAAAGGTTTGGAATCAGGTGCCGATTGAACCAACGTTTCAATTGTTGGCTGGTAAGGCACCCCCATTGGCGACAAACCCAACTTGATTCTGGCTTTGGTGTTGTGCTCGTCAACCATATTGGGAATCAGAAAAAGATCCACGAGTTGCCCCACGCCAAATAAACCCCACGTACACATCCACAGAACGCCTGTGAAGATCTTTTTGTTATAGAGCCGATGGATTCCTGCTAGTCCAAATAGCCAGATCAGCCACAGCATATAACTGGTGCCCTTGTCATTCATGCTTTCAGCCCAGATAGGTTATCAGTTCCTTCAGTTTTAATGATAGAAACAACCCAATATTTTGTGCCCAATTCCTTGCTTTAGAGTTACAAACTGAATATAGCTGTCCTAAATTCTTTGCGAAATTACCGGAAATTCTACCTGGACTGGAGAGCGATGAAACCAATCTGGAGTTTTCTAATTGCCTGTAGTAGCGCAGCCCTGCTGTGCCCTACAGTGCAGGCAGCCCTTCCTGAGAAGCTTCTGGTTGAGCACCAATCCGCCGACGCGACCGTTACGCAACTCATCGACCCCATTGAGTTAGAACCGATCGCTGAGTCTACGCTACCTTCAACCGAGGCTCAAGTCGTAGAAGTTAATCCAGAACACCCTGCAATCAGCGATGGCGAACCGGAAATAAGCGATCGCCTATCCCCAACAAGCAATCCTGAAATTCCAACTAGCGAAGAGGCCGTAGCACCTGACTTAGAGGTAGAAAACCCTGAACTAGAGGAACCTGAGCTAGAGGAAGTTGAAGCTGTTGAGGCTGAGCCAAAACCCGATTTAGAGAATGGTGAAGCTCCTTCATCTGCAGGTGAAGCTGAGGATGCGATCGACCCTGATTCCCCTACTGATGATCCGAATTCACCCAGCGAGGCAGAACCTGCAACTACTCTGGCTAACGAAGGTCGGCAACAGCTTTTGATCGAAGCCGATCGACTCTATCTGCAAGGGCAGTATGAACAGGCAGAATTTCTTTATCGCAAAGCAAAAGAGCCGTTTATCGCCGAGGCAGTGCGCGATCGCCCCGCTGCAATTTCTGATCCGGCGCTGTTGTCTCCTGCGGGTCAGGTCTATTGGCGGGAAGCTAACGCCGGACGAGAAGCAGAGCTATACACCCGATTGATGGTTCCCCTAGAGCTTTTGGTGGAGGAATACCCCGAGTTTATTCCCGGTCATCTGCTCCACGCCGAAGTTTTAGCCGAGCAAGACAAGCCCGAAGAGTCTCTGGCAGTCCTGGAGCGGGCAACAACGCTTTATCCAAATGAGCCAGAGTTGATTCAGGCACGAGTTGAAGCGCTGGCAGACAATGAGCGCTGGCTGGAAGCGTCGATCGCTGCCCGACAATTTGCGCTGCTCAATCCTGAGCGCCCAGATGTAGCTGAGTTTCAGACATTAGCCGATCAGCATTTAGAAGAGTTTCAAGAGCGAACACGGAGTCGGTTGAGGGGAAATGCGATCGCCAACTTCGTCACGGGGGCAGCCAGCTTCGTTCTCACCGGCAATCTATTTGGTCCTTTGTCGGCAATTGAAACAACCGTCTTGATGCTGCGCGGCGAGTCTGCGGTAGGTGAAAGCATCGCTAATCAAGCTACACGTCAGCTAGAGCTAGTTGAAGATGAAGCCATCGTTGCTTACGTGAATGAACTGGGACAACGGCTAGCAGAGGTTAGCGGTCGAGATGACTTTGAGTATGAATTTTACGTCGTTCAAGACGAAACGCTAAACGCTTTTGCGCTTCCTGGTGGCAAAATTTTCGTCAATGCTGGAGCTATTTTAGAAGCCAATTCTGAAGCAGAACTAGCTGGTTTGCTGGCTCATGAACTGTCTCACGCCGTTCTTTCACACGGTTTTCAGCTTGTCACCAGCGGTAACTTGACCGCCAATCTGCTGCAATTCATTCCCTATGGCGGCTATGCCGCAAACCTGGCAGTACTGAGCTACAGCCGCGACATGGAGCGTCAAGCCGATGCCCTTGGCACTCGCATCCTGGCGACTTCGGGCTATGCGGCTGACGGATTACGCAACCTGATGATCACGCTGGAAGAAGCAGAAGAAGAAAGCCTGCCGTTTATCTGGCTCTCGTCTCACCCTGATGCCGACGAACGAATTGAAAATATCGAAACGCAGATTGAACTCAACGGCTACAACCGCTACACCTATGAGGGCGTGGAGCGGCATCAGGCAATGCAGCAACGGGTTGAACAACTGCTCCTAGCACCCGATGAGGCTAAATAAATGAAATTTGTCTTGCCCGACCCTTCTGATTTATTAGAAACCGACAAAACTAGACTGAAAAGCTTAGGAGAAGTCACCTTCTACGAAGAGATGCCTGCAACCGAAGAAGAGGTGATTCAAAGAATCGACGGTGCAGAATTGATTGCCTTAAGCTGGATTGACATCACCGAAAATATCATCAAGAGCAATCCCAACTTAAAGTACATCGTGGTTTTAGCAGTTGGCTATGACCAGATTGATCTTCAAGCCGCAAGCGCAGCAAATATTAAAGTCATCAACTGTCCAACTCACAATGCTCTAGCAGTCGCAGAATATACGATTGGGCTAATCTTTACTGTGACGCGTAGAATCCTGGAAGCAAATTTATTTTTGCGAGAAGGAAGCTGGAGTCAGCAGCGATTTCGCGGGGTAGAGTTGCGGGGCAAAAAGCTAGGGCTAATCGGTTACGGAAACAGCGGTCGAGAAGTGGAAAAGCTAGCGATCGCCCTCGGCATGGAAGTTGAGCACGCCACCTCCAAAACTTCTTCAGGCGATCTCGACCAGCTAATTGCAACCTCTGACATTCTCAGCCTGCATCTGCCGTTAACGGAACAGTCCAGACATTTGATTGACGAAAGGCGGCTCAATTTGTTGAAGCCCTCAGCCTATTTGATTAACACCGCTAGAGGGGCGATCGTCGATCAGCAAGCGTTGATTAAAATCTTGAATCAGAAGCGCATCGCTGGAGCTGCACTCGACGTATTTGAAGATGAGCCAGTTTCAGGACTGCCAACTCGAGAAATGCTGGAGCTAATCAGACTCGGTAATGTTGTTGCCACGCCTCACATTGCTTACAACAGTGAAGAAATGGCAGCAAGATTGGGAGCAGAATTAATCGCAAATATTCAGGCTTGCATCGAAGGCAAGCCGGTTAATGTGGTGAATTAATATCACCTAACTCTAAACTTGTAGGTTGGGTGAAGCATAGCGGAACCCAACAACTGTGCTTGCCTAAATTGTGTTGGGTTCCGCATTCGCTCCACCCAACCTACGCAATGACGAAGATGATGCAATTCTGAGAGGGCGTAGCATTCGGGCAAGGATTGGGTTGAAAACCACAAATATAGCTGCCGAATGCCACGCCCCTACGAGATATTACACGCCCTAACCTTACTTCAATACTCTACGACTGGGCGTGATTTGCTGTTTCAATCCTTTTTTCGTGAGCGATTTGAGCAAACTTGCCATTTACATGACCGTTGTTATTTCGCGGCTGAATTACTCCATATCCTCCATGATTCCGCTCATAGATCACATTAATCTCGCCTGTTTCTAAGTTGCGGAACATGTAAAAATCGTGGTCTACCAGTTCTAATTGCTCCAACGCTTCATCAAGCGTCATTGGAGGCATTGCAAAGTATTTGGTGCGAACCACTTCACCCGGAAGCTCAGGAGTGCGATCTTTGATTAAATCGGCTTCAACAGGTTGCTCGCTCACTACGTCTGCTGTCTTCACGGGAGCGTGAACTTTTGCTTGCCGTTTCTCCTTATATTTCCGCAGTTGCCGAGCAATTTTGTTTGCAACCAGATCAATGCTGGCGTAAAGGTTTTCGCTGCTTTCTTCGGCTCGAACGACTGTACCGTTTGCGTAAATCGTGACTTCAGCGGTTTGTTTGGGGTTTATCCGAGGGTTGCGGGCTACCGATAAATGCACATCAACTTCAGTGGTTAAACTTTGAAAATGATTGACTGCCTTTTCAATCTTCTGATGTACATACTCATGAATCGAATCGGTGATTTCGATGTTTTTGCCCTGGATAACAAGCTTCATGGAGTCGCCTCCCCTAAGTGTTTAGGTTATGTTTTCACCCTAGCACTTTGTATTCTGGAGAACAGTGTCGTTTAAAATGTTTTGCATCCGTTGATAATTCTTGATTGAATCAGCGTCATTTTTAGTTGAATTTGTGTCAATTCACCCTTGATTTCAAAAATGGACTTGGGTACACTTGCGATCGCTTCATTAACTGATACTCGTTCCCGTCGGTGTTTGCTCTACAAACCGGGACTTGTACCCTACTCAACGGCTTTGTCATGGCAGCGATCGCTTGTAGCAGAGCGACGTAACCAACCTGACCTAGATGACGTACTGCTACTGCTAGAACATCCGCCTGTCTACACGCTAGGTCAAGGCGCTACTCTAGATTTTTTGAAGTTTGACCCAGACACATCAGATATAGAAGTTTGTCGGGTCGAGCGTGGCGGTGAAGTAACTTACCATTGCCCCGGTCAAATCGTTGGCTATCCAGTTTTGAACTTGTGCTACTACAAGCAAGACTTGCACTGGTATCTACGCCAGCTAGAGGAAGTGTTGCTCCGAGTACTTGCAGCCTACGGTCTACAGGGTGAACGAGTGCCAGGGTTAACCGGAGTATGGTTGGAAGGACGTAAAGTTGGGGCGATTGGCATTAAAGTTAGCCGTTGGATTACAATGCACGGCTTCGCGCTGAATGTTTATCCTGACTTGCAAGGGTTTAATCAAATTGTCCCCTGCGGTATTGCCGATAAACCCGTTGGCAGCTTGGCACAGTTTCTTCCTACTGTTGACCTCGATCAGGTTCACCAGCAGGTTGCTACCTCCTTTGCAGAGGTATTCAACGTTCAGTTTCAGGAAATGCGGATGAAAGGACTTGAACCTTCACTTCTTGCGAAACTAGAACCTAAATCTAGCGCGTCTACCAATTCCGCCACATCCGCATGAATCTAGCTTAGATATTTTAGCAAAAGAAAGCCAACGTTGCTGAACCTAAAAGGTGAATTTGGGTATGGCAACAGTTTTACTTCTTTACTTCCATGCTCAGATTGGAATTCTGGGCAGTATCTAGATTAGGAAGACGGGGAGCGCAGAATTACTTTCTTTGGAAAGCTACTAAAAAAGGGAGAGCCGTTAAAACAACTCTCCCTACCATCAGGGTGCATCTACTTATCGTATTATGGCACTAAAGGGGTGGGGGGTGTCACCCCCTAAAACGAGTTTTTCAGGAAAAGTTTTGTAAAGATCAGAAAAACCGCTGCATAGGGTGAGGGGTTTGACCCCTCGTTTTAGATTTTGCCCAAAAAATTCCAGGGATAGTGGTAGTTTCCCTGGAATTTCACTAAATCTTGAGTTTACTTGAGTTTAAACAACCTAACCGTTTAATTTCTGGGTGAGAAGCTGGTTGGTCAGCTTTGGATCAGCTCTTCCACCCGTTTGTTTCATGACCTGACCGACAAAGAAGCCCAGCAGCTTGGTCTTACCACCCCGATATTTAGCCAGTTCGTCGGGATTGGCAGCGATCACAGCATCAATGGCTGCTTCGAGGGCACCTGTGTCAGAGATTTGGGTTAGCCCTTTGCTCTCCACCAGCTTCTTAGCGGAGCCGCCATTCACCAACAGTTCAGGCAGAATGTCTTTGCCAATTTTGTTGCTGATTGTGTTGCTTTCGATCAGTTCAACCAGTTCTGCCAAGGTTTCGGGCTGGAGGGGAATTTCAGTGATGCTGAGCCGCTTTTCATTCAGGTAGGCGCTGATGTCGCCCATGATCCAGTTGGCAGCGAGCTTGGGATTGGCTTTGGCAGCAGTGGCAGCTTCAAAGTATTCGGCGATCGCCCGATCATCCGTCAGCACTCGCGCATCATAAGCAGACAATCCTAACTCGCTCTGATAGCGTTCGCGCTTTTTGGCAGGCAATTCAGGGAGTTGCGATCGCCATTCTTCCAACTGCTCAGCGGTTACTTCAATCGGACCTAAATCTGGCTCAGGGAAATAGCGGTAATCGCTTGAGCCTTCCTTGATCCTCATGCTGATGGTGCGTTGGGAGCCTTCTTCCCACAGCCGCGTTTCTTGCAAAATCCGTTCGCCGGATTCGATCGCCTCGATTTGCCGCTCAATCTCGTAGTTAATCGCCCGTTCAATTGCGTTGAACGAGTTCATGTTCTTGATTTCGACCTTGGTGCCAAATTCTTCCTGTCCGACGGGACGCACTGAGATATTCACGTCGCAGCGCAACGAGCCTTCCTGCATGTTGCCATCGCTCACACCTAGGTAGCGCAAAATTCGCCGCAACTCTTGAGCATACTCAGCCGCCTCTTGCCCAGAGCGCATGTCCGGCTCGGAGACGATTTCGACCAGCGGTACACCCGTGCGGTTGTAGTCTACGAGGGAATGGGTAGAACCAGAGAGGCGATCGCTGCCACCATGCACCAGTTTGCCTGCGTCTTCTTCCATGTGCAGGCGCGTGATGCCGATGCGCTTGCGGACTAGAGTGCCATCTTTATCTTCAACATCAACCTCTAACCAACCATGTTCGGCAATCGGCAGGTCATACTGCGAAATTTGGTAGTTTTTGGGCAGATCGGGGTAGAAGTACTGCTTTCGGTCAAATTTGCTGTAGGGCGCGATCTGGCAGTTCAACGCCAAACCCGCTTTGACGGCATATTCCAACACCCTTTGATTGAGCACAGGCAGCACTCCCGGCATTCCCATACAAATCGGACAAACATTGGTGTTGGGAGGCGTGCCAAATTCGGTAGAACAGTTGCAGAAAATTTTCGTGTCAGTTTTGAGTTGACAGTGGGTTTCTAACCCAATAACTGCTTCATATTGGGTCTTAACCGGAGCAGCAGTTGTCATGATTACTTTTTAGCTAGGCAGTGATTGGGTCTATTTTAGCCCGTAAGGGGAAGAGGGAGGGGCTAAAGAGGGGCTGGGGGCTAGGGGCTGGGGACTAGGGAAAGAGAAGGCAAGTGACTGAAAGGGAAGGAGAAATGATGCGATGTGCAACTAAATTCCTGGAAGCTCTAGTTTCTTGTGGAGCAGGCATCTTGCCTGCTTGGATTTGGACGGGCAAGATGCCCATCCCACAACCCTAGCCCCTAACCCCTAACTTAGTTTCAATTTCTGAAAATTTACCGACAGATCTTGTAGGGACAGTTAGGCTATCGATTAACCTCTTGTCCTGCCCTTTACATTCCGTGATCTTATGGCGAAGGAACTGGCAATTCGTACTCGCGGGCTGACCAAACAGTTTGACCGTCAGGTTGCCGTAAATGACATCGATTTAGAAATTGAGGCTGGAGAAGTTTATGGACTAATCGGACCGAATGGCGCAGGGAAAACGACTCTGATTCGGATGTTGGCAACGGCAGAGGAGCCAACGACAGGAGAGATTTTGATTAATGGCGATCGCCTCCTGCGCGATAAAACCAACGCTCACATCAAGCAACGGATTGGTTACCTGCCAGATGACTTCCCGCTTTATGATGACCTGACCGTTTGGGATTATCTAGACTATTTTGCGCGAATGTATAAGCTGCGGCAGCCCCACCGCAATCGTCGTTTGCATGAAGTGCTAGACCTGGTGCAGCTTGCACCAAAGCGAAATAGCCTGATTGCCACTTTGTCGCGAGGCATGAAACAGCGCCTTAGCCTGGCCCGCACGATTATCCACGAACCGATTTTGCTGTTGCTGGACGAGCCAGTTTCGGGGCTTGACCCGATCGCCCGGATGCAGTTCCGCGAAATCATCAAAGTGCTGCAAGAGGCGGGGATGACAATTTTGATTTCGTCCCACGTGCTGAGCGACCTGGCAGAACTTTGTACTTCAATCGGGATTATGGAGTTAGGCTATCTGGTAGAAAGTGCGCCCCTGCAAGAACTCTACCGTCGCTTGAGCCGTCAGCAAATTCTCATTTCAACGCTCGGCAAGCTAGATGCACTCCGGCAAAACTTGAGAAGCCATCCCCAGGTGGAGAACGTAGAAGTTTTGCCTGGAACCCAAACCGTCAGAGTGCAATTTTCGGGAGAGCCAAAGGAATCTGCGCTGTTGCTGCGATCGCTCGTCGGCGCAGGCATTCCAATCAATGACTTTCACTGTGTTCGCGAAGATTTAGAAACTATCTTCCTCAAGCTGGGGCATCAACAAGCATCGTGACATCATAAGCGACAAGAATTTTCTGCATTCACCCATGACTTAACGACGATTTAATAACCAGCTCAAGTGTCTATCCCTCATCCTTCATCTCTCATCCTTAACCTATGCGTCTTAATCTACTAGACCAAATCGGCGACTGGAATCCTCAGCTATTTCGAGAACTTAAGGGTCGGCTCAAGTCCCGCAATGTTTTGATTGCGATCGGCTTGTCGCTGATGGCTCAGTTTCTTCTACTCAACTTTTTCAACAATCAGCTTCCTAATCTCAGTAGGACTTACAGCAAATACTGCACTGAGTATGACCCCGCCAGCTATGGATGTCTCAAACAGGGCGGGGACTATTTAATTGATTGGATGATGTGGTGGAGAGACATCTTCATCGCCTTAAACTGGGGCATCATCCTGGTGTTAATGCTGGCTGGGGTCTATCTGCTAATCAATGACCTCGACCAGGAAGAACGGCGCGGAACGCTGAATTTTATTCGTCTCAGTCCCCAGCGGAGCCGTAGCCTACTGACAGGCAAACTGTTAGGAGTTCCGGTGTTGCTTTACCTGGCAGTCGGCGCAATTGTGCCACTGCATCTATTTGTGGGAATGCAAGCGGATGTACCGACCGTTTTTACGGCGAGCTATTACCTGATGCTGTTTGCAGGTTGTTATTTCCTGTATAGCGCTGCGCTGCTGGGTGGCTTTATGGGTAAGCTGCAAGGCGGCATTGGTGGAATTCAGATTACGACTGGAACGGCTTTCCTGGGCGTATTTCTGACCGCCTTTTTATTCATCCCAAACTACTTTCTCTGGAATGTGTTAACCGTCTGGAGCCGCTTTTCCCAATATGTTATTGGCAGCACGGGAACAAGCTCAGTGCAGTGGTTTTACATTCCGCTGGAGCAGAGTTTGATCCTTTCGCACGGGTTTACTCTGTTTGCCCTGGGCATTGGAAGTTACTGGATTTGGCAAGCGCTAGACCGCTGTTTTCATAGCCCTGGGGCAACCTTGCTGAGCAAGCGACAAAGCTATGGGCTGATGATCAGCTTTCAGGTGTTGATGCTGGGATTCTTTATACGCGATTGGGGGCAATATGCTTACGATGATTCTGGGTTTTTCATTGCTCAGGTTGCCGTAGTTTCTAGTGCCAATCTGGTGCTGTTTTTGGTGTTGATTGCCATGCTGTCAGCTCACCGTCAAACATTGCTGGATTGGGCACGTTATCGTCACTTTGAGCGAAGCAGCCTGCAAATCGGGTCAGCACAAACCACGACAGGTTCCACTCGGCAACGTTCGTCGATGTGGCAAGACCTGGTCTGGGGTGAAAAGAGTCCGCCTGTGGTGGCGATCGCCATCAACATGCTGATCACGGCGGCAATTCTGCTGCCCTGGATCATCTTCCACCCAGAGGGCGTGGAGAAATGGACGGTTGTGCTTGGGTTGGTCATCAGCCTGAACCTGATTGCTATCTATGCATCGATCGCCCAACTGACCCTGATGATGAAAAATCAACGGCGTGGTTGGTATGCAATGAGTGCAGTTGCACTGGCGATCGGACTACCCCTCCTTGCAGGTGTGATCCTCTACGCCGAGTTCGGTTCAGGTACGGCAACTGCCCTACTGTTGTTCTCACCTATGCACTGGGTTTGCCTGGCTCAAGGTGCGCCTGCCTTTATGCCGCTACTGGCGATTGTGGGGCAGTGGGGGGCGATCGTATTGCTTAATGCTCAGCTTGCCAAGAATCTGAAGCGGGTAGGTGCGTCAGAGTCGAAACCGCTGCTGGCTGGAGTTAAGTAGTCCACATTCTAAGACCACTAAGTTGGGGGTTGGAGGCTTGCACTCTGACCCCCAATTTTTATGGTTCAATCAATACTTTTGCTGAGGTTTGACGTAGGGATTGGATGGTGGCGATCACCACCTCAGCCGCCTGGTCAATTTCTGCTTCTGTATTGAATCTACCAATGCCAAACCGAATCGAGGCAAAGGCTAATTCCTCGGAGCGTCCTAACGCGGATAGCACATGAGAAGGTTCGATCTTGGCGGCAGAGCAAGCAGACCCTGAAGAGACGGCAATAGTAGACTGCAATCCCAATAGCAGCGCCTGCCCATCTACACCCGCGACGCTGATGTTCAGGTTTCCGGGTAAACGTTGGGTTGAATGTCCGTTGAGGTAAATGCCCGGAAGCTCACCCAGGCGCTGCCAGAGGCGATCGCGCAGTTGAATTTGCCGTTGGGATTCTGTCTCCAATTCTGCTAATCCCAACTCCACTGCTTTGGCAAAACCGACAATCTGCGGTGGGTACAGCGTTCCCGATCGCATTCCTCGCTCTTGCCCACCGCCGTGCAGTTGTGCTGCCAGTTGCACTCTCGGTTGACGGCGACGCACATATAGCGCCCCAATTCCCTTCGGTCCGTAGACTTTGTGTGCAGTCAGAGACATCAGGTCAATCTGCATTGTCTCTACGTCGAGGGAAATTTTGGCGATCGCCTGAGCTGCATCCGTATGAAACAATACGCCTCGACTCCGGCACATCGCCCCAATTTCTGCCAAAGGCTGCAACACTCCAATTTCGTTATTTGCTGCCATTACTGACACTAAAATGGTGTCCGGTCGAAAAGCTTGCTCCAGTTCTTTCAGGTCAATCAAACCGTTTGGCTGAACGGGCAAAAACGTCACCTCAAAGCCAAGTGACTGCAAATAGCGACAGGGGTCTAGCACTGCACTGTGTTCGGTTTGCACAGTGATGAGATGTCGTCCCTGAGAAAAGTAAGCTTCTGCTACGCCCTTGATTGCCAAATTGTTGGCTTCTGTTGCACCGCTGGTGAAGATGATTTCTTCGGGGGTAGCGGCGATCGCCTCTGCCAAAATTTCTCGTGACTGCTTAACCGCTGCCTCTGCTGCCCAGCCATACAGATGAGTGGTGCTACCAGGGTTACCAAAATGCTCTGTAAAGTAAGGCAACATTGCCTCTAGCACTCGTGGATCAACCGGCGTGGTAGCGTGACAGTCTAAGTAGATGGGGCGTTGCACAATAATTCCTGCGATCGGTTTGTCATCTAATACCGATCTAAACAAATTTCAGGGCAATTGATGACAAGCAGGGCATTTCGCGAAACGTCCGATCGACGATCTATCCCGATCGCAATTCGATATGACAAACACCAGTTACCTAATGAAAAAGTGGAGGCGCAATGCACCTCCACCTCACTTAATGCCTACTGTTAGGAATGTCTGCTATTGAAGCAAACGTTTGTTCGCTCTAATAGCGGCATGTCATTAACCTGCAACTTCTTTAGTTACGTCCGCCTGGAGTGCGTCCACCTTCATCGTTGCTGCCACCACGAGGCTGTGAGTTGCCAGGGTCACAACCCTCTGCACCATTACCGATGCCCTGATTGCAATTCTGACGACCAGAGTTATCATCATCGTCGTCGTCGCGGTCATCATCGTCGCTATCGTCGTCGCTATCGTCACCGCCATCATCACCGTCGTCATCGTCATCATCGCTGTCGTCATCGTCATCACTGTCGTTATCGCGCTCTTCGAGATCGTCGTCACTGTCATCATCGTCATCTGATGTTGTGACAACGTAAGGCGATGAAATTTCGGTAACACTGCCTGTGCTGAAGAGTGCTTGGTAGATGAAAACAGCAACCTCTGAACGGGTAGCAACGCGGCTAAGGCTGAGCACGCGAGTTTCTGGATAGTTCACCACGATGCCTTGCTCGGTCAGCGCTGCAAGCAGACTACGAGTTTCGGAGGAACTAATGGTCGAAACATCGGTGTAGTAAGCCAGCGTTGTATCCACAGAACTGCTGGAGGAAAGCCGTAAACCTCTGGCGATCGCCAGCAGCACATCCGCACGAGTCAAACTCCGCGTCGGGCTAAACTCGTTGTCGTCATCCAAGCTCAAAAAGCCCATCTCATAAGCTTCTTGAATTGCGGTGTAAGCCCAATAGGATGAAGATACATCCCTGAAGTTGACTGCATCCCGCACGTCCCGCAGCTCAAAAGCACGACGCAGCATTGCCGCAAACTGAGCTTTAGTGACGGGTTGGTCAGGGCGGAAGGTGCCATCGGGGAAACCTTCGATGATTTCCAGAGCAGCCAGTTCGCTAATAAACTCACTTGCCCAATAGTTGGAGGCAACATCGCGGAAGCTAACCCGTGTGCCTTGACGAGCAATCAACTGCGCCCTGCGAATTGCGGTAGCGGATTCATTCAGTAGAACAACGCTGCCCGTCTCGTTGGTGTGGTAGACCCAGACCTGCTGTTGACTGCGTGCTACAACTGCCCAGCCCGGAACAAGTGCTTCGGTGCAGGCGTTGTTGCTAGGCAAGCCTAAGCAACCATCTGACCAAACTTTACGACGCACTTCGACGATCTCTAAGTTCGTGACTTCACCCGAATATTGTCGGGCGATCGCCTGCAGCACAGAAGACCGTACTGATTCTGAAAAACCAGTCTGACTTACACTAACCGCAGTCCGTTCAGTTGTGACGTTGCCAGAAGTGCCGCCCGAAACCCCAGTGACTTGTCCCTCGGTTCTCGTTTCAGTTCTTGTTTCAGTTCTCGTTTCGGTGTAAACGCTAGCCGTCCGGGTTTCGGTTGCTGCCACATCCAGAACGACAACAGAACCGGATTCATCCGTGCGGTAAACCCAGGTTTGCTCGTCAGATTCAACAACAACCCGCCATCCGGAAACGAGTGCTTGAAGGCATGAATCTGCAGGGCCACCCAATCCTAAACAACCATCCGTCCAAGTTTCTTGACGAGCTTCTACAATTCGCAGCTCAGAAATAGCTACTCCTGACTGAGTAGAGATTGCTCGGTAAACCGATTCGCGAACTGAATCAGGCAACTCACCGTCAGATTCTGCGTCATCGTCGTCAGATTCATCATCAGATTCCGAATCATCATCATTGTCATTGGATTCTGAGTCATCGTTGTCAGATTCCGAATCATCATTGTCATCATCGGATTCCGACGTTGCAACATCGTTGCTGACTTCTGTGAATGAACCTGCTAGCTCAAAGCTGCCTGCCTCGGTTTGAAACTTAATGGGGAAGGAGGCAAGAGAAACGCTGGGCGTTGCACCAAAGTCGCCTGCAATTTCTAAACGGAAAGAGTCTTCGCTGCTGCCCGACTGTAGCCCCTGCATGATTGAGCCACCGCTACAGTTGTTGGCTGCGTAGATGCAAACATTGATGTCTTTGAAACCACCGGGAAAGTTTTGCTGGTTCTGATTGATGACGACGGTTTCAAATGTTGCGGTGTTACCCTCGATCACGCTTAAAGCAACGTCTGTCGCAGTGGGGGTGATGCCAAAGCCAAAGCTGGTAATTGCAGCCTGAAAGGAACTGGCGGTTTCGTTGTTAATGCTTACGTCTAGCACCAGGCGATTGGACGTTAGCTCAACCACTTCAAAAACTGCCGTCGCTGTAAGTTGGGGAATGTCTGCGTTAGCAGGTAGCACCCAACTTACGGGAAATCTTTGACCTACATCCGTTGCAGTTATTCCGACCTCATATAGCGATTGACCCGATGGGTTGCCTGCTGTTTCGCCAGACTGAGTTTCAAAATCAAAAGCAAGGGCAGGTGTTGGCAAGAGAGCCAGAGCAGTAAGCCCTGAGAGCGCCAAAATCACTTTACTAATCGCACTGACAGCCAAAATTCGCTTTTTCGCCACGCTCACACCTCGTAAACAGGTAATGTTTGCCTAGTCGAGTGGTGTGACGAAAGCTACTGAATAGCTTGTTCCTCAGTTAAAGAATATTAAAGAAAACTTTACGACTACAGTCTCAAACAGCGAATTGCTTCCAACATTCCTCTTGCTTTATTCAGGGTTTCTTCATACTCTTTTTCCGGTTCGGAGTCAGCAACCAATCCTGCGCCTGCCTGAACGCTGACCATATGGGTGCTGTCGGACTGGCTACGAACCACCATTGTGCGAATAGCGATCGCCGTATTCAAATTTCCCTCAAAGTCGTAGTAACCATAGACTCCTGAGTAGGGACCGCGCCGACACGATTCCAGGTCATGAATGATTTCCATCGCCCGAATTTTAGGTGCGCCGCTGACTGTCCCTGCCGGGAAGCAGGCTTTGAGCAAATCCCAAGCTGTTTTACCGGGTGCTAGTTCACCAATCACGTTGCTGACAATGTGCATGACATGAGAATAGCGCTCGATTACCATCAGCTCATCAACTGTTACCGTGCCGCTGGCACAAACTCGCCCCAGGTCATTTCGCCCCAGGTCTACCAGCATGACGTGTTCAGCAACTTCTTTAGGGTCTTGCAGCAAGTCCTGAGCCAGAGCTGCATCTTCTTCAGGAGTTTTGCCGCGAGGACGGGTTCCGGCGATCGGACGCAGGGTCGCGATCATAGGCTGGTCAGGCTGGGGCGATCGCTCTACCTTAACCATGACTTCAGGGCTAGAGCCAATAATCTGCCAGTCGTGGAAGTGAAAATACGCCATGTAAGGCGACGGATTGATCAACCGCAAAGAGCGATACAGCGCAAACGGATCGCCCCTAAACTGCGTCGAAAGCCGCTGCGAAATTACCACCTGAAAAATGTCGCCTGCCTGAATATGTGCCTTGGCTTTTTCCACGTTGGCGCAAAATTCAGCCTTTGAAACATTGCTGGCGTAGTCAAGCTGCGGACGATCTGCATCACTGGGCGGTGTCCATTCCAGAATGGTGTCTTGATGAGATAACGGCAACTGAAGCTTGTCAACAAGCTGTGTTACTCGGTTGCAGGCTTGCTGGTAAGCTTGCTGCAAATCGGTTTGCGGGTCGCGTAGGTCAGCATAGGCGATCGCCCAAATTTTGCGCTGCACCTGGTCAAAAATCAGCAGATGGTCAATCTGCATCCACAGTCCATCCGGCAAGTCAGTCTCCTCAACCGGGTAGACGGGTACTCGTGGCTCAATCCAATTGATCAGTTCGTAGCCCCAAAAGCCAAGTAATCCGCCAATTCCGGGGGGCAGTTGAGGCAAGTTAACAGGGTGGTAAGGTTCAAGGCACTGGGCAAGGGTTGCAAAAGGGTCGCCCTCGAAGGTATGGCGATCGCCCCCCCGATGAGTTTGAATTGTCTGATTGCCTCTGGTCTCCAAAATCCACAGCGGATCACAACCCAGCAGGCTGTAACGAGCCAGTTTTTCCCCACCCTCAACCGACTCCAGCAAAAAGCTGTAGGGCTGTCCTGCACAGACCTTGTACCACGCAGATACCGGAGTTTCTAAATCAGCAACCCACTCCTGGTAAACCGGAACAAAATTACCTTGCTGTGCGAGTTCAGAAAATTGAGCAAAATCAGGAAAAATCATGCGTCCCTACTGGCGATCTGAGCTGATTTGGATATCCTATCGCAACAAAACAAAGGGGCAGGTTTTACCCTGCCCCAACCAAGAAGCTATTGATCAAGTCCACAGCCAAAGACTAGCAGGACGCTACGTGTACTAGACCTCGTAGGTTTTGTTGCCGCTAAATTTGATTGAGGCAGGCTCTGGGTTGCTGCCGATGTTGCGGTCGTTCTTGCCAACATAAGGACGACCAGGGTTCACCTTCTCAGGGAAAACGCCATCCTTAGGATGCAGATACTGAATCTCACCGCTTGGGAAAATGCGGTAGATCTTGTAGTTATCGATTTTGGGCTTGAACTTATTGCGAAGCTGCGCTCCTAGAGCGATGCAATACTCTTTACGAGCTAGATACAGCAGGTTATCTCCCTCCTGCATCGTTGCAGCGCCACCAGTTGGCATTTCAAATACCTGCGCCTTAGGGCTAGTCCAGGTAATTGCATATTTTTCTTCTACTTCAGCTTTGGTCAGCAAGCCACCTGTGCTGCCGCCAAACAGGGGAGTTTGTCCAGTAAGAGTTTCTGCCATGAATTTGTCTCTGAACATTTTTTGGCATCGTATCACCGCGAGTTCACCCAAATCTCGACTTCTTGAGGAACTGTTACAGAAGTTATGAATTATGAGTGATGGGTTATAAGTTATGAAGAGTTATGAAGTTTGAATTTATGCCAAACCCCAAGAGGTGGGAATTTGCGCCACCAACTCAAAACTCATAACCTAAAGTTCGTAACTCTTAACTCCTAACTCACTCCAACTGCGGCATCATTTCCAACGTCCCCAGTCCTAACTCTTTAGGAGAGAGCGATCGCGTTTCAAACAGCGCCATCATATCTTTGAACTCAGGCTTGCCTCTAGATGCCCCTTTCAGCCCTCTGGCAATCACCAAACCACAATATCCCTTGGTTTTTTTGCAGCGCTGATCCCATTTTTTGCGGGCTGCGATATGAACGGGGTCATCTTCCTCAAATTCACCAAACAGATGCATTTCACCATTTTGGGTTTTGAGGATGCCTAGATCGTAAGACTTGTCTGCCAGTGGATCTTTCCCAGGGTTAAAGCAAATAGACTCTAAGCCGCCTGCTGCTTGCAGTTGTTCAATCAGGGCGATCGCCTTGGGACGAGACGTCTGAATCAGAATTACCGGGAACCCATCCGCCTTGGTGGGAAACTCCTCCTCGGCAGGCTGATGATGCTTGGCTCCCAAGCGCAGATACTCCACCACTTCCCAAGACATTGCCCCCAGGCTGAAGAAGGCATCTGACGGAATCAGGTCGTCGCGCAGAACAGGAGCTTGATTTTGCAAAACCTCATACAGGTCGTCAAAGTCAGAGTCAGTAGACATCTGAAACAGTTCTTCTGCTAAATCAGGCATCGTGGCGACGGTGACTGACACTTTGGTCTTGGAATGAGCAGAATCAGGAACGCGGTAACGGCTAGAAAGAGCGGGAAACTCTCCTGTGTTGAGCGTCTTTTGGTGCTGCTGAAGAAATCGATGCAGCGCGGTCAGCGCAACTAAGACGGCGATCGCTTCTTCATCATACAGAGAAGGGCGTAGCCCCTCCAAAGGGTGCAAGTTGCCGAACGATGGACGAATGCCCATTTCGACAAACGCGCCATCCATTTCTTCGTCAGCCTCTTCAAACCCCTCTGAATCCTCAAGCTGATCAAACGTCACAAAGAAACAGTCCTGCTCCAAAAATGCTTCCTCCATGCGCTTGGGGGAATCGTTGGCAAGGAGCACCTGCTGCCGAAAATGCTTCAGCGAATCCAGAGAGCGATACATCAGAATGCCGTATTCGACTCCGAGCATCCCCAATATGGAGACATACAGCGTTCCGACATCGCCATAGTTCAACTCAATGGAGAGAATTTTTTCCTCATCCAGTGCCTCCCAAGGGGCATCGTTCCAAATAGCAAGCGCTGCCTCCATTAACGTTTCTGCCTGCTCCGGCGGAAGTTGCGGTTGTCTGGACGTAGCGATTTCTTGCAGCCCCCGAAAGATTTCGTCAATCAGCGGCAGGGTTTGCACATAGTCAATGGTGATGCCTAAGTCTTGCAGCACTCCCCGCAAAAAAAACTGAATTTCGCGATTACATACGACGATCTTTTGGGGACGACCCGGACTGACCGAAGCATGAGGGGTCTCCATTGCCCGGATCAGCGTTCGCACAATCGCTTCTGGTCCAGTTTCAGCAGGCACCACATCCATTGCTCTCACCATTGCCTCGCTGCCATCTACCCAGAGAATGCATTCTCCTCGCATATTTGCATCTGGCTCGATACTGGCTGCTACCCGGGGGGAAATAGCGCGGCGATCGCCCTCCCACACGCTAGGAAGCTGACGTAGCTGCTGGAGGCGGCGGCGGGTAGAGCGATTGAGAGCAGTCATAGACCAACCAATTGATTGAGTGATTAGTGTGGGTTTAGATGAAACGCTAAGCCTGAAAGCAAGAATCAGTCTTAAGTGGGCTTAGCAAACCCAGGACGTGAGGGCATAGACATTCATCTTAAACATTGAATGACCTTCTCTAACCTCTTTTATCAGCACATCTGATAGAGGGAGTTGACCTCAAGACCACCGCACCAGCCAAAGATTGCCTCAAATCCGCTACGATCAGGATAATAGATGCAGGAACATAAAGTAATTCAACCTGACTCTGCACGGTCAATCCGCAGGATTGAAAACTTTGACAGGGCACGTTTGATAGCACTAAGGAGTCTCTAATACCCATGACACAAGCAACCCAGTCTCAACAACGGGGCATTCAGATGACTGAGACAGCCCTAAACCATGTCCTGATGCTACGGGAAAGGCAAGGCAAGGATCTCTGCTTGCGAGTTGGAGTGAGGCAGGGAGGCTGCTCTGGAATGTCTTACATGATGGACTTCGAAGACGCTAGCAATATTAGAGAAAGTGATGAAGTGTACGACTATGAAGGGTTCAAAGTAGTCTGTGACCCTAAGAGTATGCTTTATCTCTATGGTTTGGTTTTAGACTACAGCGATGCAATGATTGGTGGCGGCTTCCAGTTCACTAACCCCAACGCTAATCAGACCTGCGGCTGCGGCAAGTCATTTTCTTGACATGTGTGGCTGATTTAATTTTTGAAAGGGTAGTTTATGAAAGCACCCGCCCTGAGGGCAGGTGCTTTCATAAACTACCCAGAATTGCTGTAGCGTTTAAGTTTAAAGAGTTAAATTGGGACGCTGTATGACTGAGGTTACAGTTGAAACGTTGTTCGATCAAGGCATTGAGCGGTATCACGCAGGCGACCCTCCTGCAACGTTGATTCCGGTCTTTAAAGAGGTGTGCGATCGTGCCCCCAAGAGTAGTCCTGCCTGGACATGTTTAGCCTGGCTGTATTTGCTGGACAGTAAGCCGACACAGGCTTACAAAGCTGCTCAAAAGGCAGTTAAGCTGAATCCTCAAGATCCGCAGGCGCGAGTTAATTTGGCGATCGCCATGCTGGAAACAGCTCAAAAAGGAGTTCGACAGCACGTAGAAGTGGCTGAACAACTGATCATGGCTGTACCCGAACTGCGCGACGAAGTTAAACAGAATGTTGAAGAAGGGTTAAGCAGAAAACCAGACTGGAAAAGCCTGAACCGAGTTAAGGAATGGCTGTTTGGCAGCTAGTCCAAGCTTTCACAAGTAGCCTGTTGCAAAAGTAAGGCAATTCGTTGATGCGACCTAAAAACGCCGATTAACCTCAGAGTTGGTCGGCGTTTTAGCTGTCGAAACACAGCATTTCTGTTATTTCGAGATTGTAATCTTAAGCTCAAAATAATTTAACGATAGATCTGAAAATCTAATGATAAGATTCGATGAAGTAAACGATGAGCTGTTCTTATCGCTATTCGTTGCATCAGAGCTTTTAAAAAATTCAAGGAGTTGTTAACTATGGTCACTCACAACGTTGAAGTGAAACCGGATACTCGTAATCACAAAGGATTTTTTGTTCAAGAAGCGTCTTACAAGTTCATGGGCATTGATCAATCAGGTTGGGCGTTGATTTGCATTGACGATGCAACTTGCCACTATGTAGATCCAGATAATCTGCAGCTTTCAGAAGAATCTAACGAATTAGTCTAAGCAGGCTTTTACAAGCTTTCATGAGTACTTTTGTTTTCTGCTTCTACTAATGTGGCTGTTCTTCTCAGAGAGTGCAGCCATATTTTTTTGCTAATCTGATGACTGGCATTGTTTTTCACTTTTAAGCAACGAACTCTTTACACTCGGTCTACTCATCTTTAAGCTCAAATTATTCACAGATTTGATGAAAGACAAACTTTTAAACTGGCTAAATCAGGCTTTAATGCTAAACATTTTTTTAGTTTTGTTTAGCTTTTTTTGGCTAGCGATCGCTGTTCTAGGACGCTCTTTAAATATCCCTCTTGGGTTAGATCTTTGGTACAAACTGTGGGAACCTGTCTTTACACCTTCCATTGGAATCTTAATGGGAGGTGCAATCCTCAGCGGTGTAATCAGTTGGGTCAACAAACGTTTGGATTCTCAATCTAACTGACCAATTTGCCTCAGAGGATGTTTGTGAAGTTTAATCTGCGATCCAAAAACCTGTAGGGCGTAGCGTTCAGGTCAGAATTTCTAGAACGTGCGAGGGTTCATCGGCAGGATACTAGGCTCCTCAGGAGGACGTTCGCTATTTTTCAGATTTCCTTTAAGGAAAAGTTTTTATACCCACTTTGGTAGTGTTGTGCATTTAGCAGCCTGTGATACGGTTTATGGCTGATCGTCCTGAGGGCGACTCGCATTTACCGTAGTTTTTGATACTTCTCCATTTGTGGAACTTCCATTTAAGTCGGGAATTCTACAGTACTAACCACCGTTTTCACCTGGTTTTTATTCAGGTTCAGTTTTCTTATGAAGAAAAGTCTTTTAACGCTGCTAGCGGTTTCAGGTTTGCTGATTTCTCCGATCGCTTCACCTCAGCAAGCTGCCCTGGCGCAACGGGTTGTCGATGTCAGCCCCGATGTGAATAGTCAAAACGTGCCGCCTGACACTTCCATCTCTGGTCAATTTGACACGAGCAACACGCCCGCGGTTGACCTCAACTCTGTGCGAATTCTCGTCAATGGACAGGATGTCACCAATCGCAGTACGGTGACGCGGAACTTCTTTAGCTACCGTCCTGCTCAACCTTTGCCTCCGGGTCAATCACGAGTGCAAATTGACTACCGTAATGCCAACGGTGAACAGCGTAGTGTCAACTGGGCATTCACCGTGCAGCAACCTCAAGCTGCGGTGCAGGTTAGCTCAGTTACGCACAATGCCGCCAGCAACCCACTTGGCCCAGGCACCACATTTTTGGCAACCATTAATGGCACGCCTGGTTCACAGGCTGCAGTTTTGTTGATTCAAGATGGACGCACTGTGCGAGAGCTACAGGCTCAGGAAGTTTCCTCTGGCGTGTATGTAGCAACGCTAAACGTACAGTCGAGCGATCGCCTGAATGAAGGAATTGTCGTCGGTCGCCTGCGTCGCCAAAACCAAACCACCTTTGGAGCTGCCTCTCAACCCGTCGTATTTAACCCCAATGCTGGCGGAACGGCTGTAGTACCAGACAGCAGTGGCTCAACGGGCAACACTGGAGGTAATACCGGAGGCAACACTGGATCGGGCAACACTGGAGGCAATACCGGAGGCAACACTGGATCGGGCAACACTGGAGGTAACACCGGAGGTAACACTGGAGGTAACACTGGAGGCAACACGGGCAGCACAACCCAGCAGCTTCAACCCAGCTTTACCAGTCACCGTAATGGGGGTGAAGTCAGCGGCAGCGGTTTCACACTGGTGGGTCAAACTCGCCCCAATGCCACTGTCGATGTGCGGGTCACGTCCAGAGTCTCGGTGCTGGGTGTCGTTAACCTGGGCGGACAAACTCTGCTTGACGAAGAAGTCACCGCTGACCGAAATGGACGCTTTGAAGTAGAGGTTCCCGGACCTCGCATTCCTGTCCCCGGAACCCGCTACACCGTTCGTGCTGCGGCTAGCCTCAATAATGAGACAAGCCGACCTACCGAAATCACACTGACTCAGGATTGAGGGTACAAAAAGTTTAAAAGATCGAGGCGGAAGTGTAGTGCTGCTATGCTTCCCCTCGATCTTTTGGAACGTGGAGTTGTTAAGGTGACTATTTGTCCTTTGTCAATCAGAATGTTGTGGGAAATCTACGGTGCGACCACAACCTGATGGGTACCATGCGGAACGTCAATTTATCCGACATATCCCAGATTAGGAGTGACTTCCCATTTCCTCCTTCAATTCAATCTATTAAGCACTACTTCTCCGATTGAAGTAAGTATTGTTTTTTGGTAGGTGTGATTAAGGAATCGTCTGTAGTTGATTACCAGTTCAAGTCGAAGCCACACAACGATGAACTTGTGGGAAAACTTGAGTTAACTGCACCACGAAAGGAATTACCACATGAATCTTAATTAGCTGCTAGCGGCGCTGGGATGGCAGCTATGGTAACAGGCGCTGCTTTGATGCTATTTCCGCCTACTGCAATCGCTGGTGCAATTACACTTGTGTCAGGTATTGGTGCAGCAGGCGTCGGTAAGAGTGTTGGTGATGGCGTTAAGGATATCGGAGCAAATAGCAATACACAGGCAATTCAACAAATAGATGCCTATATTAATTCCATAAAAAATGCCATTATTGCTTCGCTTTAAGTCAGGTCAAGTTGCGTAGTCTGCCCTCTTCCTTCAACCGTGCCTTCCCACAAATAAGGTCAGACTTGCTGAAGAATCAGGAAAAACTTTTCCCGAAGGGGTTGAATGTCGCTAAAGCCAGCGAAGTAATTCCCGGGCAGGGTTATGACGAGTAGAGCGTAGAAGGTTGTGAGAGTATCAAAGCTGACTTCTCCAAGAAGCGATCGCCTCTTGAGCCGCAGTATGAGCAGGCGTATTAGCAGGAACCAATGCAGCCGTCTGTACCGCACTGTTTAACCGACCCCGATCTGCACGAGAACGAGCCAAATCGAGAATTGCTTGGCTCCACTCACCAATTAACTGCTGCGCCTCATTATGTAAAGGCTGGTTGGCGGGAATTTGACGCGCAATGGTAATCGCCCGATTGTAAGAAGAAGCCTGGTTGCGTCGAATTAAGCTTCGTGCCTGCTGCAAAGTTTCCTGGTTGGCTTGCTGCTGCTGCCATCGGGCAATTGATTGTTGCGCGGCTGAGTAAACTTCTGGGCTACTAGACGGAACCAAACGGGCAGCAGCGATCGCAGAATTTAAATTTCCTTGTCCGGCTCTTCCTTCAGCCAGGTCTAGAATGACTTGGCTCCAAGTTGCAATACTCTGCTGGGCTTGTTGATACAAGGGTTGTCCGGGTCGAACCTGACGGGCAATAATGATCGCCTGACTAAAATCAGAAGCCTGGTTGGTTGCATTCAACGCTCTAGAACGGCTCAGCACTGCTCTGGCATTGTTCAAGATTGCTTGATTTCGCTGGCGTGCCTGGTTTAGTGCCTGTTCTGCTTCAGTTCGCAGTTGAGTGTAGTCTTCTGTGCGCTGTTCGGTTGGAATCTGGTCAAGCAGGGCAATCGCCTCTTCCTGGCGCTGATTTTGCAGAGCAGCACGAGCATTGCCTAGCGTTGCAGGGGGTGTAGACTGTCCTTCCCCATTCTCAGCGGTAGGAGAGGGTTGTTCTGAGTTCGGTAACGCTCCGGCATCAGGAGACTCTGGCGGAGCCATAAACGAGCTTGCTCCCTCTGACGAAGCATCAGGGGAAGGAGCAGGTGCTAGCGGAGAGGATGTTTCTGGGTCAGCAGGGCTGGAATTAACACTTGAAGTGGCAGCTTCAATTCCGTCAGAGCCGTCGGAATCTTCAGAAGCCACCTCCGGAGCAGGGAAAAATGAATTTCGCAACGCTGCCCAGTTGCTCAGCAGGACGCCCAAAAATAGCAACAGCACTGCCACACTGCCCCACAGCCGCACCCTTTGCCAAAACACATCGTCTGACTCAGACTCAACGTCTTCATAGGCTACATCGACTGAGGTAACTGAAGCAGGGCTATTTGTTCCTTTGCCATTGAGCGTTTCAGCGTTACCGTTGAGGGTTTCGGGTGTCAAAACCGGATCAAGATCATCTGCAACAGAAGGCTGTGTTGGATAAACAATTAGGCTTTGAGAAGGGCTAATCGACGAAGTGGTTGGTAAATCACTTGCTACAAAATCAGGCCTGTAATCTGCTCCAACTTTGGCGATCGCCTGCTGCGGCAAAATCAGCTGATGTCTTTGCTCAACCGGAATAATGGCTAAGGGCTGCTGTTTGGGTCGCCAATGGTAGTCACTTAGGGCAGGCAGGCGATCGCTCAAGTAATGAGCCAGCGAGTCAGGCGTGATGCAGCCGCGATAGCGCAATCCTTCTAATAGCGCTGCCGTGAATAGCCCTTGACGCAGAGCCAGCGTTTCATGGGAAGTCTGCTCGGGTTGACAAGACAACAGCGTTGCAATGCCGTAAGTGTCTGCCAAAGCAATAGTTTGCTCACCAATGCCTTCGCCCGCTAGAGCATTTTTGCTGCGATTCATGTCTAGCGTTAGCAAAATTTTGTCAGTTGGCGCTGCTTTTAGCAGCTTAAACACTTCCTCAACGGCAATTCCTGTAGTAGCTACCTGCTCCGGATCGCCATCAATCGGCATCAGATAGTCTTGCCCTTCAAACTGCATCCCGTAGCCGCTGAAAAAGCACCAGAGGAAGCCACCTGCTGGCAATTGCTCCTGACACAGTTGAGTGACGTAGTCGCGAATATTCTCTCGATTAGGATAGATTGCACCCCGCTCCACCTTCGCGTCGGAGTCAATCAGCATCAAACACTGATCAGGAGCAAAACCTGCTTCACCTACCCAAAAGTCGCGCATTGCCCGTGCGTCGCGCTGGGCATAAATTAGCGGTTGGAAGAACTTATACTGATTGATGCCAATTGCGATCGCCCAGTAACTTGTCATTACAGATGCCCCAAATAAGTACTAAATAGGGTGCCCAGAAGATAACACAAATAAGTGGTTTATCGGCAAAAATCTAACTGATTTTGAGGCAAGGTCTGAGCCAAAAAATCAGAAGAGGATTAGAAGTCGTGCCGTTCACTATTGCTCTGAGTCTGGTTGCCACCTCAAGTTAGTGATGATTGATTTCGACTTAGATCTGAATATAAACTTTCGCAGTTCACTAAAGTCAAGAATCTTCTTTAGGGAGCATGACTGAGCATTCTCATATCGTTATCTTCTGCATATATGGCAACGCCAAATTAGACCTGTCCCGAGAGAGCTTGCCATGACTTTTCAGCTTTGGAGGAATCTACTGTGGAATTCTTGAAGTCTGTTTCCATACAAGGGAATGTTCAAGTTAAATCCTGCTTTTGCTTGGGTTTAGGAAGGGCAATCGCCCCTGTTATGGCAACTGTTTTAGGGTTGTCCAGTGGAGTCTTGCTAGTGGAAGCGATCGCCCCCCAAGCTGTCCACGCTCAAACCAATCAAGTTAGCGTCTCCCTCCAGCGCCAACCTAACGAAAGTTTTGAAACACTGATCAACCGGGCAGAAGCCGCTGCTAGAGCAACTGCGCAGCAAAACTTTGCAAGCAGCGCAACGAGTGGTGTAGCCGTCACGGTTCTAGGTGAAAGTGCTGGTTTAGTAGCTCCCCTTCTGTCCCTAGAAGTCAACCGCGACAATTGGCGTAGTCGCCCAGACCCTCAGCAATGGGCAACCTACTACAGCGATGCCAGAACCCTACTAGGCTTCGAGAGCCTTGCTCCTGCTACCGCTGCACAGCCCACCCCAGCGGTACCAACCCAATCCACAGCAGACCCCAACAACCCAACAACACCCGAGCCAACCGCTCAAACTCCCGCAACTACTCCTGCGACAACGATTGTCATTCCACCTAATGCTCAGGTTAGTCCTACGACTCAACCCACTTCGGGAACTTCTTCACAGACACCTCCAGGTGAGCCTCAGCAAGCTCCAGGCACCCCAAGCACTCAACCCAGCAACACACTCAATCAACAACCCGCAGGACAATCTGGGAGCAACACAGGCGATCCCCGGCAGCCTGCTCTTGGAGATCCCAGCGTTGGAGAAGACACCAGCGACACCGCTCCCCCAACTCAAAACGATATTCAGCAACCTGAAATAGGAGATCCCAGCGTTGGCGATCAAAACACTACGAATGAAGCTCCTCAAACTGAAGTAGATACTCCTGGAAGCGTTCCTTCACCCGGGCCCGTTGGGGTACCCGAGGTTTACGATCCAGGACCAATTGGGGTACCTCGTTCAGGGGTTGGGAAATAGCGTGAAAAACAGACTATAATCGAAAGGTTGTAAAATTTGAGCAATCACGGTCATGGCTCAGCCTAAGAAGAAAACGTCCAAGTCTAAGCGAGACAAGCGCAAAGCGACCTGGAAGCGCAAAGCAACGTTGCAAGCTCAAAAAGCTCTCTCGCTCGGTAAGTCAATCCTGACTGGGCGTTCTGCTAGCTTTGTCTATCCCGAAAAAGAAGAAGAAGAGGAAGAATAAGCGACGGCAATTATTGCTGTTGGCTTAACTCTCAAAGGCAGTTCAATAAAGCTATTGCCGCTTAAAGAGCTGCTGCACATAAAACGACCTAGAAGGTTTGCCCCGCGCACTGCACAGGGCAAACCTTTTGGTTTTTAGGAACTGGGTATTAAGTACGGTGAGTCGAGCGATCGCTCAATAGGTCAAAGTTCTATAGAAGAAAGTCCTATAAAAGTTGGACAAATTCTTCAGAGAGTAACTTCAGCGGCTAATTTTGCTACACAGTTAGATAGAAGATGGAATGATTGCCTACCATCCATATATGCCGCTACTCTAAACCACTATGCTGGGAAAATTTTTTCAAAAGCCAAGTCCCGAGCTACAAGATCGCGTACCTCCAGGACAACACCTGACTAAAGGGTTTCCCGTGTTGACCTACGGGCAAACGCCGACCGTCAATTCTGAAGATTGGCAGTTTAAGGTTTGGGGACTAGCTAAACTGGTCACGTTTAGCTGGTCAGACTTCATGAAGATGCCTCAAAGCGACTTCACGGCTGACTTTCACTGCGTCACCACTTGGTCAAAGTTAGACGTGCAGTGGACTGGAGTAAAAGTAACAGATTTCATCAAACATATAGAAGTTGACCCCAAAGCTGCCCACATCCTGGAGCATTGCTACGGCGGATACACCACCAACATTGCCCTTGACGATTTTCTGCGAGAAGAAAATTTCTTTGCTCACACGCTTTTCGGTGAACCACTTCCCCCGGATCACGGCGGGCCGATGCGGCTGGTGGTGCCTCACCTATATGCCTGGAAGAGCGCCAAGTGGATCAATGGCTTAGAGTTTCTTGATCACGAAGAACTGGGATTTTGGGAGCGAAATGGCTACCATCGCCGAGGTGAACCCTGGGCCGAAGAGCGCTATAGTGGGCGATTTTCTTAGTTCTGAATGCACCAGGTCAGTAGTTTTACTCTCTTCCTGTTTAAAGATCAGGTACTAAAAGATTCAGGAATACACCTCTGAATCTTTTAGTGGGAAAGGAGAAGGAGCAGGTTCTCCGGGAGAGCTTGACTCAAGGCAAATGCCAAAATGGCGCTGCCAACGGGGACAGTCAAGTTATCAATGCCAAATTTGGAGAAAGCTTCTAAGCCTGTTGCGGTAATGGCGATCGCCCCTGCAATTAGCCAGGTTTGCCAGATATTTCCTTGAACACTGAGCAAAATTAGGCTAGTGACGAGATAGCTGGCGATCGCCATCGTCAGCGACCCCTCCCAGCTTTTTTCAATTCCCCACAGTTTGTAGCGATGCTGTCCCCAGCGTTGCCCCACCAGCGCTGCCAGTCCATCTCCCCAAGTCATGACCAGAATGCCTATCACTGCATACTGGGGTTGCTGCTGCCAAAAAACGGCAATTAGAACGCCAATGCTAACTGCATAGAAGAACGTTCCCAAACTTTTACGCCCAACGCTGTTAAGGCTGGGCAGCAGAGAAACTCGGTAGGAGAGGAGCGTCACTGCACTGAACAATATCGACGCAGCAATTCCTACCCACGCTGGAATTTGGAGCCACCAAGCCAGCAGAATAACATTACCCGTGCCGATGTGAATGACCTTTCGGACGGACTCTGGCTCTGCCCATCTTGAGCAATTTAGGGCTTCTGCCAACAGCAAAACAACCCCTAACCAGACTGCGACGATCAGTAGTTGCAGCCAGAGAGCTGGCGCAGATTCTAACCAGGAAGTTGAACTCACCAAAAGCTGAAGCGTTAGAACAAGAAAAGATTGCTGTTTTTCACTTTAATGGATTTGGCGTGATGCGGGTCATTCTCAATCCAGAGTTATTCCCTCTCAGCCTCCGTTATACTGATTCTTAAGCTTTGTTTAATTTTATGTCTGCCCAAACTCCCTCTATCCAGTTTTTTGAAGGCGTTCCTGAAACACTTAGCGATGTCAGCCTCCGAAAAAACCGCACTTCTGGCATTCGCAGTGTGCTGCTGGTGTTTCAAGAACTGAAATCACTGGAAAGGTTCAGGAGCTACACCAAAAGGTTCACAAACTCTGTTCGCTTAACCGATGAGGAAGGCGAAATTAACATAGAACCGTCCTCTGTACAGTTTATTTTTGGCGGACCAGAAGGGGATGATTTAAAGCGGTTAGAGTGCAAGTTTGAGATCGATCGAGAAGACCACTGGGAGCGGTTTATGCGCTTTATGCACCGCTACGCAGAGGCAAACGGTATGGTTTATGGGGAAGTTTAATGAAAGTAGCAGTGACGGGTGCAACCGGATTTGTCGGCACTCGATTGGTAGAGCGACTCAACGCCGAAGGACACACAGTTGTAGTGCTGACCCGCAGTCTCGAGCGAGGCAAGCAAGTCTTTCCCGCTACAGCATTTCCAAATGTGGAAGTGTTTGCTTACGCACCCTTAGAGTCGGGAGAGTGGCAAGCCGTGATTTCGGGCTGTGATGGCGTGGTCAATTTGGCAGGAGAGCCGATCGCCGAAGGACGCTGGACGCTACAGCGCAAGCAAATTATTCTCGACAGCCGCAAGGTCGGAACTGAGAAGATTGTAGAAGCGATCGCCCGAGCAAATCCTAAACCCTCAGTGCTGGTCAACTCCTCAGCAGTCGGCTACTACGGCACTAGCGAAACAGCAACCTTTGATGAGAGCAGCCCGGCAGCGGATGATTTTCTGGCGCAGGTCTGTCAAGCCTGGGAAGCTTCTGCTAGCAAAGTGAAAGAAAGTGGCACACGGCTAGTCATTTTACGCACAGGCATTGTGCTGGGAATGGGCGGAGCGATCGCCAAAATGCTGCCACCCTTTCAACTCTTTGCAGGCGGTCCGCTTGGCAGTGGTCGCCAGTGGGTTTCCTGGATTCATCGAGAAGATTTGGTGAACCTTATTCTGAGTGCTTTGACTCAGCCAAACATGGAGGGAACATTCAACGCCACCGCACCCAACCCGGTTCACATGTCTGAACTTTGCAATACCTTAGGGGAAGTGCTAAATCGTCCTTCCTGGCTACCCGTACCTGACTTTGCGCTAGAAGCTCTGCTGGGAGACGCTGCCATTGTAGTACTAGAAGGTCAGAAGGTTTTGCCCAAGCAAACACAGGCTTCTGGCTTCAAATATCAGTACCCTTTAGTGAAACAGGCAGTACAGGAAATTGTTCAAAAGGTTTAGCACTACTGCTGACCAATAAAACTCGCGACTATAGAAACCCGTTTAGACGGGTTTCTCTTTTATGGCTGTAGTTAACCACTACGCTAAGCTCAAATGATTTGCCTTCGCCTGTTGGATCGCTTAATCTTCGATTTGCTTAGCAGAAACTTCTACCGCCTCAACGTCAACCGTGCCAGGAGGGGTAAGACGGTGAAAGTGCCGCTTCTCCATCTTTAGAGGTTCACTACAGTTAGGACAACGCAACTGCATTCCGTTAATGGCCGTGAAACTGTAGCTACACACCGGGCAATTGTCTTCAACCAGATTGCGCTGCAACCACCAGCGGAAGCCCAAGAAAGCAATCGCTGGAGTAATCAAAAGCAACCCAATCAGGATCACAAAAGATTTGACTAGCCAGCCCAGCCCAATTGCACCCAATAGCCAGACAACTGCAAATATAGTGAGCCAAAAGCTAAAGCCAGATAGGTTTAGCTGTAGGTTTCTGTAGCTGTTTTGGTTCACAGTAATCTCCTTCAATCAGCCAGACTAGCTAGATTTTGCATTTGCTCCCTTTCAAGGTGGCAACCTCGACAAGAATCAAATGCTCTCCAGACCTTCCTTCAGGATAGGATATCTGGCTGACCAATGACAGGAAGAATCTTGTCAGTCAAGCTAACTCCTCACAGGCTGGACTGTAAGAGGTGATGGAGTTTGTGAGTCAAAGCATCTTGACCAAACAGGGCGATCGCCTGCTCCCTTAGCCACGCGCCGTCACAACGGCGATCGGAGGGCACACCGTTCACCTGTTCGCAGCCTTTGAGCATTTCAATACAGGCATGAGCAACTGCCTCCGGATTTCGGTGGGGTACCTGCCAGCCCAGTTTGCCATCCTGGAGCGGATCGGCAGAGCCATCTGCATCACCCGACAGCACAGGTACACCGCAAGCCATCGCTTCCAGATACACAATGCCAAAGCCTTCTTGTGACGGCATCACATAGGCATCTGCAAGCCGATAATGCTCCACCAATGCTTCAGTTGGCACAAATCCGGCAAAAACAACCTGATCTTCAACTCCCAGATCCTTCGCTAGCTGAGCCAATCGAGGTTGATCATCGCCGCGTCCAATCACTAGATACTTGACTTCTGGAAAAACCTGGGCGATCGCAGGCAGTGCCCGAATCGTCACATCTACACCTTTGTAGATGTCTCCAGACCACAGCCGCGCCACGGTCATCAGCACCTTGTAATCGACCAAATCATACTGCTTTAGCAGCGCTTCAGATTTAGCTCCAGGTGTAAAGTAATCTCCATTGACAACGCAAGGTAAAAATTTCACCTTGTTTGGGTTAAGTCCGTTTGCCTCGCAAGCGCGATCGCGGCTGTAACGACTGATGGTCCAAATCTGGTCAGCATGGTGCAGTGCTTCACGATCTCGCTTAGGTAAGGTTGTCCATACCTCTTTGCCATAGGTCAGTACCGTGTAGGGAATGCCCAAAGGACGACACAGCAATTGCACCAGCGGAGCTAGATTCACGTGACCACAAAATACTTGCTGCGGTCGGTGTTGCACCAGATAAACGAGTAGGGCGATCGCCAGGCGAATGCGTCCTAACCTCGGGGACTTTGTTCTCAGGTATCTAAACCTGAAAGACCGCGTAGCAAAAGGATTTGAGCAATCCTGTCCATCTCGCAGGAGAAATACGTCGGCTTCGGGAACGTCAGTTAGCTCTGAATAGCTGCGAAAGATATCCTTGACGTAAGACTGAATGCCACCCTCTCGCGCAAAAATTTCCAGAAAAATAAACAGATAGGGAGCAGCAGCGATCGCAGGGCTGGGTTCTTTGAGAGAGTTGCGCTGAGTCACAGGTGGGTTCGTCAAATTGCTTATAAGTGGTTAGGGAGCAGCAGGAGTAACTGCACCTGATTTCAGGCGCTCCAGATCCTTCAAAACCATTTCTTGAATTAGTGCCTCAAAGCTGACTTGAGGTTGCCAGTTCAAGTTCTGTTTGGCTTTAGCAGGATTGGCGACTAAGTGAAAATGCTCGTCGGTACGAATCAGCTTCGGATCGACGTTGACATATTCTGCCCAATTTAGGTCTACACAAGCAAAAGCCGCCGCCACAAGTTGCTCGACGCTATGCAGTTGCCCTGTACCAATCACATAGTCTTCGGGTGTTTTGGCTTGCAGCATCCGCCACATTGCCTCAACGTGATCTCCGGCATAGCCCCAGTCACGCTTAGCTTGTAGGTTACCCATCTCCAGGCGATCGCTTAACCCCAACTTGATTGATGCGACAGCTAGAGCAACTTTACGCGTAACAAAATTGGGAGGACGGAGCGGAGACTCATGGTTATACAAAATGCCGCTACAGGCAAACAAACCATATCGCTGGCGATGATGCACCATTGTCCAATGGGCGTGTACCTTTGCTGCCGCATAGGGGTTCATCGGACGGAAGGGCGTGTTTTCGTCCTGGGGCGACTGATCAACCTGCCCAAACATCTCTGAACTGCTTGCCTGGTAAAACCGCGTAGCTAAGCCAACCTGTCGCACGGCTGACAGCAGGCGAGTTGCAGTGCCTGTGACCAAGTCCAGCGTCCCTAACGGATCAGACCAGGAAGCAGGGACAAAGCTAGGAGCCGCTAAATTGTAAATCTCGTCGGGTCGAAGCTGCTCGACAGCTTCCAGGAGAGCTGCACTGTCAGTTAAAGCAACAGAGTACACTTCTACCTGCCCTGCCAGGTCGCCCAACTTAGCTAAATTACTTTGCCGCTGCGGAGGAATTAGCCCCACTACACGATAGCCGTGCTTTAAAAGCAAACGGCTCAAGTAATAACCATCTTGACCCGTGATTCCTGTGATTAGAGCTGTCTTCGACATGCGTTCACTTTATCTCCATCACGCCGCCCGCACGACCAGCAATGATTTAGATGGGTGAATCTCTTTAGCAGAAGCGGTCGCTGGTAGCTGCTAAATCGTAGCAAACTCCCCCTCAAACTCAATCCCAAAACCTACTGGATTAACCGAATCTTTGTATCCAACTAAGAAAAATATCGCTAAAGCTTTATCAGCCCGTTATATCTGGTTAGCCCTTGTCAGGCACAGTTTGTTCTTTGGTTGCGTGTTTGACGATTAATAAGCAATTTCTGTTGTCTGGCGATCGCTCATAAACTACATAATCAGCCAACCGCCTGAGCAAAAACCAGCCATAGCCCCCCTGCCGCAAAGTACCAGGTTCAGGCTCTTCTAAAACATCCGGGTTGAAAGGCTTGCCCTGATCCCAAATGCGAATCTCCATCCGGTCATTCCAGAGACACAAATCGATCTCAATTGTCGTTTCTGAAGGAAGCTCGTGATGAGCGTGACGCACCGCATTCGTAAATCCTTCAGTCAAAGCCAGATTCATCGGATAATGCTGCTCTTTGAGCCAAAACGACTTGGCAGCATATCGCAGACAAAACTGGTCGAACCACTCCTGGATGTGCGTCAAGACGCTCAAATCACTCTTAACGATTAAATGATCGTGCTGCAACATGCCCACACTCAGCCAGGACTCAAATTCCACTGAGCTTAAGTAGCCAATTTTTTGATTAGTTGCCTACTTAGCCGCATTGTTAGCAATAAAATGATGTCTTAGTCAACAGATTAGAACACATCTTTTAGTTAAAAGCTGCAGGTTCAAAACGCATAACGCCTGCGTTGACCTACTGGAGATGCACCCACATCCCAATAAACCAACACAGGCGTAAAAGAGCATTCTAAACAACTTTAGAACCAGAAAATCTGGAAAGCCCAGCTTTCTCTTAGAACAGGCCCCAAGTTAGAGATTTGTCAATTGGGAAAGTTGCACCCACTCCCAGCCAAATCGTGACGAGCGTACCAAACAGAAACACGCTGGTCGCGATTGGACGACGGAAAGGATTCTGAAACTTGTTAACACTCTCAACGAAAGGAACAAGGATCATGCCCAATGGGACAGATGCCATCGCCGCAACACCCAACAGCTTGTTAGGCAGAATACGGAGAATCTGGAATACGGGGTAGAGATACCACTCTGGCAGAATTTCCAGAGGAGTTGCGAAGGGATTAGCAGGCTCTCCAGTCAGGGCTGGGTCCAGGACGGCTAGGGCGACGCAGCAAGCAATCGTTCCCAGAATTACAACGGGGAAGATGTAGAGCAGGTCGTTTGGCCAAGCGGGTTCACCATAATAGTTGTGACCCATGCCCTTCTTGAGTTTTTCGCGCAATGCGGGATCGCTAAGATCCGGCTTTTTAACAGTTGCCATAGCCTATGGTGTTCTCCTTTGGGTCTGAGACAGGAAGTAAAGAAAGGTTAAGCAGTGCCGTTCAACAATTACAGCCTAGTTTACCGAAATCAGAGAATCAACATCTGCCACCCAAGGATACAATTTGCCAACCTTGTGAGGTCTGAAACCTACAAGGGGCCAGAAATACCCTGCTTGCGGATCATCAAGAAGTGCAACAGCATGAAGACTGCAATCAGCCAGGGTAAAACAAAGGTGTGAGCGCTGTAGTAGCGGGTTAGCGTTGCTTGTCCCACACTGGAGCCACCCCGTAACATATCAGCAATCAATGTACCTACAACAGGAATCGCTTCGGGAACACCAGAGACGATTTTGACTGCCCAGTACCCAATTTGATCCCAGGGCAGGGAGTAGCCGGTTACACCGAAGGAGACAGTGATTACAGCGAGAATAACGCCGGTTACCCAAGTCAACTCACGGGGTTTCTTGAAACCACCCGTCAGATAAACCCGGAAGGTGTGCAGGATCATCATCAGCACCATCATGCTGGCAGACCAGCGGTGAATGGAGCGAATCAGCCAACCAAAGCTAACGTCGGTCATCAAATACTGAACTGACTCGAACGCCTCTGCTACAGTCGGACGGTAATAAAAGGTCATTGCAAATCCAGTCGCAAACTGGATTAGGAAACAGGTCAGGGTAATTCCACCCAGGCAATAGAAGATATTAACGTGGGGAGGGACATATTTGCTGCTGATGTCATCAGCCAGTGCCTGAATTTCCAGGCGCTCCTCAAACCACTGGTAAGCTTTCGAGTCGGTTACCTGCTTAGTAAACATGAAGCAAGAGTTCCAAAAAATGTGTTGCTGTCAATAGAAAATGTAACATAGCCGTTGGGTAGATTTCACGGTCGAAACCTTCTCTTGGGCAGAGGTTAGGCGATTTTAGGTTCAGACTTGCTACTATCTTGCTACTATGTTCTCTTTAACTTTCGTAGCTGAGGCTTAAGGATAGGGATCAGACGTTTCGAGATTTGCGCTGACTCAGTCAGCCTGTGGCAACAAGTCTTTACCTAAGTTTAAGATCTGCTTTATGAGAAAACAGTTTTTTCGAATCGGACTGCTTTTAGCATTGTCGGTTTTGATAGTGTTGGGCAGTTGGATTCCAGTCGCAAATGCTTTTACTGAAGAGCAGAAGTTGCTCAGTGAGGTCTGGCGGATTGTAGACCGAGCCTACGTAGATGACACGTTTAACCACCAAAACTGGTGGTTTGTACGGCAGCGGGCGCTGAAGCAACCTTTAGAGAACCGGGAGCAAACTTATACTGCTATTCAGCAGATGCTAGCGAGTTTGAACGACCCGTTTACTCGGTTGCTTAAGCCTGACCAATATCGCAGCTTGCAAACCAATACGTCTGGAGAATTGACGGGCGTAGGCTTACAAATTGCCCAAGATGGGGAAACTGGTGAACTGCGGGTAATTGCACCGATTGAAGGATCTCCGGCGGATCAAGCGGGAATTCAACCCCGCGATCGCATCCTGGAAATTGACGGGTCCTCGACTGCAACTTTGACGCTAGACGAGGCGGCAGCGCGAATGCGGGGACCGATTGGCAGTGAGGTCACCCTGAAGGTAGGGCGATCGGAATCTGAATCAATAGAGGTAAAGCTAGTGCGCGATCGCATCAGTTTGAACCCAGTGTATGCAGAGTTGCGTTCCCAATCAGAAGGAAAGGCGATCGGCTACATTCGGCTGAACCAATTCAATGCCAACGCGACGGCTGAACTTGCCCATGCAGTGAGCCACTTGGAAGCAGAAGGAGCAGAAGGCTACATTCTAGATTTACGCAACAATCCGGGTGGGCTATTGCAGGCAGGCATCGAAATCGCTCGACTCTGGTTAGAGCAGGGAACTGTTGTCTACACGGTCAACCGTCAGGGAATTCAAGATAGTTTCGACGCGACTGGGCAGGCAATTACCGATGACCCACTAGTGGTTCTAGTCAACCAGGGAACTGCTAGTGCCAGCGAGATTTTAGCAGGCGCATTGCAGGACAATGGGCGGGCTTTGCTGGTCGGCGAAAAAACCTTTGGGAAAGGGCTGATTCAATCGCTGTTTAACCTATCGGATGGTTCTGGGCTAGCAGTGACGATCGCCAAATATGAGACTCCAAATCACCATGACATTAATCGTCAAGGCATCGTGCCGGATTTGGTTGTTTCCCTCGACCCAATTACTCGTGACCAGGTCGGTACGGCTGCCGATCGCCAGTATCAGGCTGCGGTAGATGTGTTGACTCAGCAAACGGTGGTTGCAGGTGCAGCCTAACGCAGGGCGAACCTATCACGATCCCTTGCATGGGGCGATCGCCCTTGATCAAAGTGACCCAGTTGAGGCGCTGCTGATTCGGCTGATCGACACTCCAGCCTTTCAACGGTTGCGCCGAATTCGGCAGCTTGGTCCAGCCAGCCTCACCTTTCACGGGGCAGAAGGGTCACGGTTTACCCATTCTTTAGGCGTGATGGCGATCGCCCGTCGCGCCTTTGATCGCATTGCTCATCACTACCCGCTGCTCAAACCTTACCGAGCAACCGTACTTTGTGCAGCCCTACTGCATGACGTAGGGCATGGGCCGTTCAGCCACACCTGCGAAGATATCTTTGGCTGTCACCACGAGTACTGGACAGGACGCATCTTGCGAGAATCTGCTCCTGTGAGGCAGTTGTTAGATGAGTTTGAGCCTAACTTATTGAACCAGCTTCAGCAGGTTTACCAGAAACAGCATCCTGTGCCGCTAGTGTGGCAGTTGGTTTCTAGCCAGTTAGATTGCGATCGCCTGGACTATTTAATGCGCGACAGTTACTTTACTGGAGCCAGCTACGGCAAGCTAGACCTCGATCGCATCCTCATGGCAATGAGCTATGACCCCGTGAGTCAGCAGCTTGTAGTTGCACGAAAAGGGATGGCGGCGATCGAGCATTACCTGATTGTCCGCTACTTTATGTACGCTCAGGTTTACAACCATCCCAAGAATGTTGCAGCAACTTGGGTGCTAGAACACGCCTTCAAACGAGCGCGAGAACAGCTAGCCCTGAGTAATTTGCAGGCAGATGAAGTCGTCACGGCATGGCTTCAGGAGGACTGCGACCAACTGTCCCTGACGCAGTATCTAGATGCCGATGACGGTGTGTTTGTCTATCATCTACACCGCTGGCAACATCATACCGACCCGGTTTTAGCAGACTTGTGCCGCCGCTTTTTAAATCGGGATTTACTCAAAGCTTTAGATATCACGCATTTAGAAACCACACAGCAGGCTCAACTGTTGCAACGGGTGCAGGGTTGGTTCGCAAAAACGGGCATTTCACCCCTTTCCCAAACCCAGTACTATGCAGGGCTTCGCACGGCTTTGAGTCACGGCTACACGCTTTATCAACGCGGCATCAAGTTGGCAACAGATACAGGATTGCAAGAAATTAGCGATCAGTCACCCTTAGTGAAAACACTCATTCAGCCTTGGCAACGGACTTGGCTACTCTACCCACGTGAGCTTGACCCAGCATTACTTATAACGGCTTAAAAAGCTGGTACGGCACTGAGGCAACTGTCTTTGCAGGGGAATCTGAATCGTAAACTCAGCCCCTTGACCAGGGGTAGAGCAGCACTGCAACTGCCCCTGATGATTACCGACAATGACTTGATAGCTTACTGATAGCCCCAGTCCTGTGCCTTCACCGATCGCCTTCGTGGTAAAAAACGGATCGAACAGCCGCGCTTTAACCTGCTCCGAAAAACCTGTTCCGTTATCTGAAATTTGCACAATTACGCGATCGCCCTTCAGTAAGGTTTGAATCCAGATCTTAGGAGACTGCCATTCTCCTGGCTGACCTTCCCTCAGATGCCATTCTTCTGAAACATTCCATTTTTGTTCTAGCGCTTCGATTGCATTCAGCAGGATATTCATAAAGACTTGATTGAGTTGCTTGGCATAGCACTCTACTAGCGGCAGATCGCCATAATCTTTGACAACCTGAATCGCTGGATGCAGATCATTAGCTTGGAGCCGATTTTCCAACAGCATGAGCGTACTCTCGATGCCTTCGTGAATGTTGACCGCCTTGAGGTCTGCCTCATTCAGACGGGAGAAATTGCAAAGTGACAAGATCAACTGGTGAATTCGTTCCGAGCCAACTTTCATCGACGAAAATAGCTTTGGCAGATCTTCCAACAAAAAGTTCAGATCAGCGGACTCCGTCTTTGCCAAGATTTCGGCTGACGGTTGAGGATAGTGTTTTTGGTAAAGCCGAATCAAATTCAGCAAGTCCTGGATGTGGCTATCAGCATGAGTCAAATTGCCAGAGATGAAGTTAACGGGATTATTGATTTCGTGAGCAATTCCAGCGACAAGCTGGCTCAGGCTAGATATCTTTTCGCTCTGCACAAGCTGTGCCTGAGTCTGCTGCAGTTCAGCCAGGGTGCTTTTTAGTTGTTCAGCTTGGTTGCGGTATTTTGCTTCAGACTGACGCAAAATCGCTTCCGTTTGCTTGCGTTCGGTGACATTCTCAAACATTCCCAGGATGTAGCACCCATTTCCCTGAGGGCTGTGGATGAGCGTTGCGGTGAGATTTACCCAGAGGGTTTCCTGATTTTGCTTGAGGTAGCGCTTCTCAGTTTGGTAATTGGCGATCGCTCCCGCTATCAGTTGTTCGAACAGGTGGCAGTTCTGGTTCCAGTCGTCCGAGTGGGTGATTTCTTGCACTGTCTTTGCTTCTAGCTCGGCACTGGTGTAGCCCAGCATTTCACACAACGCATGGTTAACTTTCATGATTTGACCGCTGCTGATGTTAGCGATCGCCATCCCAATCGGCGCATCTTCAAACACCTTGCGAAACCGCTCTTCTTGAAGCAGCGCTTGCTCTATGCGATCGCGCTCAATAATATTAGCGGTCAGTCTACGCCACAGCAGCCAGATTACCAGCCCAAACAGCGTCCCCAAACTGAGCAGCGACAATCCTAAATAGCGCAAGCTCAGCACCCCCTGTTGATAAATACCTCTGGGCATATCTGCCCGCAGTAGCAAGGTGGGCTGCTCCTGGATGTCTTCGATTAGAACGTAACCTGCGATCGCATCGGAATCTAAAGGCTGTATCCAGTTGGATTGCCCATTGAATAAAGCGGTACGAGCAGCCTCAAAATCAGGGGGTAGTGATCCAGCGATCTGACGCAGGTCGAGCGAAACGCGTGTCAGCTCAGACAAACGTGATACCTCAGCCGCATCTAAGTAGCGCCCCATCACCAGAGTGCCGCGACTTGGTCCTTCCAGATTGCTAGTCAGCACCGAATGTGCCGCTATCAGCATTGGACCATCTGGCAACAGCACAATGCCAGAATGGGGTTTGCCATCAGCATGATGAAGAATGCCGCTGTCTACAACGGCATCTTGCACAGCCTGAGAAACAGAAGTGATGTCAGAGCTAATTGGATCACGCCTTTGGCTGAAGACAACTTGCTCCGAAGGACGCGCCATCAAAATGAGATGAAGGTTAAAGCTTTCCCACATCGCTTGATTGAGATTTAGCTTGACATAATCTGAATCTCTATTAGTGATGAACGCGTAAGTATCATCCCAAACCGCGTAGTCTCGTACAGTAGTACTAAGGATTTCAAAATCCTGCTTCAGCGCATCTAAAGCTCGCTCCAGGTTCTGATGCATTGCCTGAGCTTCTACGCGCTCGAAGCCGTGCAACAAAATTGCAGATGAAACAGAGAACATCGTACCTGCTGCACTCAATAGCGTTATTGCAATCACCAGCGGTAGGTGCGTACGCTGAGTCGCTTGCTTAAACTTAAAGCGATTGCGTTTTGGGGTTAGTTTAAATAAAGAACTGCCTAAGTACACAGCATTTTATAAAGTGAAGGGTTAGAAACGATTCGTTTCAGTCAGCAGAGGTGGAGCCAGCGATCTACCAAAGACAACCCACCCTATCTACTACTCTCTTACGTTTTACGTTACCGGAGAGATGCGCCCTTCAATCAGTCAGTCATGCTATTGAAAATAACTTTACTATTTACCTATTCTGCTTACTACGTAGATCCTACTACGTCTGTTCAGCAAAGACTCCGTATATGTGCTGGAAATGTCGTGATCTAACTCAGGGAATGTGCTAACTTTTGCTCCAAAGACCTTGATTCCTATCAAATTTAGGGCTACGAGATGCTGCTTATCTAGCTTCTTTGGAAGCTTTCAAACGGTTGTAGTGTATCCCTTTCAGCTAGATCAAAAATACAGGAAAGGCAAACAGAAATTCAAAAGTATTCTTTCACTCCCAGGAAAATTGGAGATTAGAAATTTCGATAAAGATGGGATGAAGTTCTAATCAAGTCTTTGGTTTTAGCGATCGCTGTGGATCTATCAAAACCATCACACGCTTCTCAACCACAGCGACCTGCTCTGCTCAAAATGAGGAACAACCGTTTTGGCAGTAGAGGTTAGTAGAATGGTGGCGATCGCACTCAACTTTGGATTTGCTCTATTGGTGCTGCTGGTATTTGGACTGCTGCAATGGCTGCACATTCCAACAGGCAGCTTCCTCGACTGGATTATTGGCATTGCTGTCTTTGAATGGCTATTAGTGATTGTGACAGTGCCCTGGAACGTCCATTTCGACGCAAAGGAAGTGTTAGCTGAGGCAGACCAATCTGAAGAAAAAGGAATTGAGGTAAACGTCAAGCAAGTCGAATACGCCGCAAAAGTAGCTCAAGCTTCGCTCTGGGTAGCGATCGCCCTTCACCTGATTTCTGCGGTTGGACTCTACACCCTAGCTGCCAATGGTATTAGTGCGATCGGCTACATCGGTTCTGGGGCAGCATTGTTGCTCACAGTGCTGCGTCCAGCAGCCAGAACTTACCAGTATCTAGCAATGCGGCTGACAATGATTCGCCAGCAGATAAAGTATCCACGCGAGGACGTGCTAGAACTGCGCGCTTGCGTCTTCACGCTTGAAGAAACTATCAAACGCCTGGAAGAACAGCTTAATCCTAATGAGTCAACCTCCTGGGTATCGACCCAGCAGCGAGATTTAGAAGCCACCCGCCAGCAGTGCATTCGTCTAGATGCTCAACTACGAGAACTACAGGCAACCAACCAAGCAGAGCACGAGCGAATCATGAGAGAAGCAAAGGGGGCGATCGCTCAACTCAGCACCGACGGTCAATTTCTAGAACATGTGCGCGAAATTATTCGCTTTTTTAAGACGGCCTAACTCCTATCAGGCTGTATTAACCGTGAGCTGATTTACAAATTTTTAAGTGGTGTTACCAATCGACTTGTTGTTTTTACAACTCGTTGTTGATCGATCAGAAATATCGGGAATGTTATGAACATCTCCAGAGTTTAGATGTCTTCGCCGAGCCAACTTGCTTCCGGGCGATCGCTCTCAGCTCTAGAGAAATGCCTGTCTATGTATCAGAAAGTCGGGCATTTTCGGATTCTACTAACACAACGAATTTCGTAGGTAACTAAACATGGCTGTTGAAAAAGTAAACTCCTCCTCTAGCTTGGCTGAAGTCGTTGATCGCATCCTCGACAAAGGCATCGTTGTTGACGCATGGGTTCGCGTTTCCCTTGTTGGAATCGAACTGCTAGCTATTGAAGCTCGCGTCGTGATCGCTTCCGTAGAAACCTACTTGAAGTATGCCGAAGCAGTCGGTTTGACCACTCAAGCTGCCGTTCCCGCCTCCTAGGAAATCCCCAAAATTGGGGAGCTACTCCGGCTCCCCTCTTTCTCTTGGGTCAAATAAATTTAACTGAACTTCTCTTAATCGATTAAATCAATCAACCCATTAACCATTAATTCTTAGCCTCGCAGGAGGAGATTTTTGTGATTGCGCTCAAAGATTTATGGCAAGAACAACGTCAACAGCGTCAGCAAGAAATAGCCCAACGTCAGCAGCAGGTGCGTGAGACCCTAGCCGCATTTCAACAACAGCGCCAACAAAGTGCCGCCCAACTGCGAGATGATCTGAGCCTATTTCAGCTTGGCTTGCAGCAAGAAACTCAAGTTTTTCTGGGTCATCTCAGCGATCGCCGACAAGTTCAGGCTCAAGAATTGGCTCAGGAGCTACACAACTTTCACATCAATTTGAGTCAATCTGTGGCTTCTTTGCGGCAAGAGTTAAAGATTAAAGTTCAAGCCATTCAGGCAGAAGTTCAACTGTTACTGGAAACCAACCAGCAGCAACGGGCGCAAGTCCAGATGCAGTTAGCTCAAGACCTAGCCGCCTTTATGGAATCGCTCCATTCAGAAGTTCAGACCTACCTTTCTGAACTGGAATTGATGCGCCAAGACCGGGCAAATCAGCTACAGCAAGAACTTGAGCAAAATCGGGCTAAACGACTTGCCGAAATGACCGCGCTGCGAACCGAATTGCGCGACTACTGCACCAGTTTGCGAACAATGATCTGGGGAAATGGTAGCTCTAGCGCCAGTTCCGAACCGAGTTCTGCTGCATTAAATAGCGTTTCACCTATTGCAGATTCTGTGACGATCGCCCTTACTCCAGCCTTACCCACTGCACCAGTTCGACCTCAACCCGTTCAGGTTACATCAGTTCCTCAAGCGTTGAATTCGCTGCAAAAAGACCCAGTGCAGCTAGAAGAAGAAATCTACTATCACATTTACCAGGTGCAAGGGGCACGCCTCACCGAGCTTGAAACCGCATTAGGCATCAATCGCTTTCAAGCCGTGGATGCACTCCGCTCCTTGATTAAGAAAGGATTAGTAACCCAGCGCGATCGCGTCTACCTGATTCAAGAGGAAGCAAGCCTGTGACCACCGTTCTCCAAGCCCGCCCCCGTCGCTTTGTCAGCACTCCCTCAGTCGAGCGAGTGGCAACGAGAGCTTTACGATATCTCCAGTCCGGCTTCTCTGTCCATCTGCGCGGACCTGCCGGAACTGGCAAAACCACCCTGGCACTTCACCTGGCAGATTTGCTTAGTCGTCCCATCATGCTGATTTTCGGCGACGACGAGTTCAAAACCTCCGACCTGATTGGCAACCAAACTGGCTACACCCGCAAAAAAGTAGTCGATAACTACATTCACAGTGTCGTCAAAGTTGAAGACGAACTGCGGCAAAACTGGGTTGACTCTCGCCTAACTCTTGCCTGCCGAGAAGGATTCACCCTGGTCTATGACGAGTTCAACCGCTCTCGCCCGGAAGTCAACAACGTGCTGCTATCGGCACTAGAAGAAAAGCTGCTGGTGCTGCCTCCTAGCGGTAATCGCAACGAATACATTCGAGTTAATCCTCATTTTCGTGCCATCTTCACCTCAAATCCAGAAGAGTATTGTGGTGTTCATGAAACGCAGGATGCCTTGCTCGATCGCCTGATAACAATCAACATGCCAGAGCCGGACGAACTGACCCAACAGGAAATTGTGGTACAGAAAACTGGCATCGATCGAGAAAGCGCTGCAATCATCGTCAGCCTAGTTAAAGCATTTCGGATTAAGACTGGAGCGGAAAAAACTTCAGGCTTGCGGTCTTGCCTGATGGTAGGCAAGGTCTGCCATGAGCACGAGATCCTGGTGATGCCCGAAAACCCCGAATTCCGCGACATTTGTCACGACGTTTTGCTCTCTCGCACAGGGCGATCGCTAGCCGAATCTACTCAATTGCTCTGGGAACTGTTCAACGAACTCATTTGCCCTGAACTTGACCCCGCTGACCTGTTAGAAGATTGCGATCTGTCACAGCCTGAAACTCTGATCTTTAGTCCTCAGTCCCAGGCACATCCAGAAGTTGAGGTGCTATCAGGTGAATTGACAAAACAGTCCGCTTTGCCAAACGGCAATAAGCAGGATGAGTCAAATCTAGAAATTGACGAACTTTCGACTTTCACTAACACAGAGTCAAGCGTCCCGTTTGAGTGGGAAGTTTATGAGTATCTGCAGGAATTTCAGGACGCTCGAATTGCCCAAATTGAGGCAGCTTTAGGAATTAATCGCTACCAAGTCGTGACGGCACTGCGATCACTAACCGAACAGGGAATTCAGTTTAATTCCAGCATTGCTGAAACAATCTCTGCCTACCAAATCCACATTACCAGCGAGGATGAAGTATGACTGTAACTCAAGCTCGTCCTATGGCTGGTGGAAATAGCGGCAATCGGGCAATTGGCACGTCTACTTCAGGTTCCACTCTGGCGGATGTCCTCGAACGGGTTCTCGATAAAGGCATTGTAATTGCCGGGGATATTTCTGTCTCGGTAGGGTCTACAGAACTATTGAGCATTCGCATTCGCCTGCTGATCTCATCGGTAGACAAAGCCAAAGAAATGGGAATCAACTGGTGGGAAAATGACCCTTATCTGAGCGGGCAGTCGCGCCAATTGCTTGAAGCAAACCAACAGCTTCAGGCAAGAATTGAGAGCCTGGAAACAGAATTGCGATCGCTAAAGGCGGCTGAAAACTTAGCCTGAGAACCTAGCAAGTTAAGGACTGAAAAAGATGATTACGCTTAGAACCATGAAGCAGATCGCCACTAGGCGAACGATTCCTAGCTTTCGGGCTTGTCGGTCTTTGGGGCGATCGCACCTCCTTTCTGAGCAAGGACGAATTGCGACTGCACAATCCGAAATGCTTGATCAGGAGTCCCTTCGCCAATGGCGTAACCAGCAGTGGCAACACAAATCTCAGCAAGCGCCAACCCGCCAGCGTTAAGCTTACGTCATGGCTTCTTCTGATTCTCCGATTCAACTCACACCTGAAAGCTCCCTTCCTGAGCAAAGTGGAGTCAACTCGGGTTTGGCTCCCTTGCTACTGACGGTGGTTGAGCTAGTGCGGCAACTTATGGAAGCTCAGATAATCCGCCGCATGGAAGCAAAAGAACTGAGCGACGAAGATTTAGAACGAGCCGCAGACAGCCTGCGAAAGCTAGAGGAACAAGTCGTCCAGCTTTGCGAAATTTTTGAAATTGACCCAGCAGATCTAAATATTGACTTAGGCGAGATCGGGACGTTACTTCCCAAGTCAAATGGGTACTATCCAGGTGAGGCTTCAGCGAACCCATCCATTCTGGAACTGTTAGACCGACTGCTCAACACAGGAGTGGTGGTGGAAGGAGAAGTTGACTTAGGACTGGCTCAACTCAACCTGATCCACGCCAAATTGCAGTTAGTGCTGACCTCCAAGCCAATTTAGTAAGCCAGCGCAGCTTCGTCTGTCTGAAGGAGTTTTCATTATGGGAAACGGTTTATATCTCTACGGCATTTTCCCCGCTCCAGGACCAACAAATTTGCATCTAGAGGGGTTAGACCGTCAGCCTGTACAGACTCATGCAATTGACGAGTTCGTCTTCTTGTATTCAGAAGCTCAGCAAGAAAGGTATTTAGCCAGCCGTCGCAACCTGTTAGGACATGAGAAAGTGCTGGAGCAGGCAATGGAGAAGGGATATCGAACCCTGTTGCCGCTACAGTTTGGGCTGATTATTGAGAATTGGGAAACGGTCAATCAGCAGCTTATTGTGCCACAGGGTCAGGGTTTAGGCGAACTGTTTAACAAGCTGGACGGACGGCGCGAAGTCGGCATAAAAGTATTTTGGGATGCAAGTGCTGAATTGGAAGCATTGCTCCAGGAAGATCAAGGTTTGCTGGCGGAGCGCGATCGCCTCGAAGGAAAATCCCTCAGCATGGATCAGGTCGTGCAAATCGGGCAGGCGATCGAGCAGGCGATGGCAAACCGCAAACAGAGCATCATCGAGGTTTTCCAGGGAACCCTCAATTCATTGGCGATCGATGTCGTAGAAAACGATGCAATGACCGACGCAATGATTTATAACGCCGCTTACCTGATTCCTTGGGATGAGGAAACCTACTTTAGCCAGCAGGTTGAGGCCCTCGATCAGCAGTTTGATGAGCGGCTCCGCATCCGCTACAACAGCTTCACCGCTCCGTTTAACTTTGTCCAACTTAATTGAGGCAATCCATGTTTCTTGATCTTCTCCTGACACCGATTACAGCTCCTATCAGTGGCATTGCCTGGGTCGGCAATAAAGTTCTAGAGCAGGCAAACGCAGCCCTAGATGATAAGGAAAACTTGAGCAAACAGTTGCTGTCACTCCAACTCGCATTCGACATGGGCGAAGTTCCTGAAGAGGAATTTGAAATCCAGGAAGAGGAACTGCTGTTGGCAATTCAAGCGCTAGAAGATGAAGCTAGAGCAGCAGAACAGGAACTTGAGTAGATAAAATTCTCGTTGCGAGGCTTCGCCTTATCATGCAACTCCAGAGGACCTGCCTCCTAATGAGGCGATCGCCGATCACGTCTCACTCCGGCTTGGGAATCGCTTCAGAGAAGCTCCAAATTCTTCAACTACCAACAGAGAAGCTAGAGCTTCCAAACCAATATTTCAAGCTGGAGATTGGAAACGAGCAAATAAACAAATCTGTTTCCCAACACGGGTAAGGGCGTGGCTTCGGCAGATAGACCTCAAAACAAACTGAAAGCCTTTGCTCGAATGCTACGCCCTTACAAGGACACTCGCTACTGTTCAGAAGGTGGTGCGAATCTAATATTCGAGGAATAGGGTATTGAAGGTATCCGGTGGAGAGGGAGCGATCGCCATCTTCGCCGTTTTCACAGATGATCGAATTGTTGGTTCTGCGGCAACAGTCGGCACTTCTTCTCGCATCTGCTGCACGTTGTTTTCAAGTTCAGCAACCTGATCGTCTAAAACTGCAATTCGGTCTGAAATTTGCTGTCGTCGCTGTTCAAGGCTCTGCAATTCTTGCTGAAGTCGCTTCTTCTCAATCACCAACTTGTACAAATCAAGAAATGCGGTTGCCTCTGTTTTTGGGCGAGGCATGGTGCTGATTTTGGGGCGAATCGTGCCTTTGGCAGAAGGGCGGTGCATAGGTAATCGCAATAGCTCAATTTTCCTCTAGTGTTCCCACCGTAAAGCAGGGCTACCGCGCCCAAAGTTTTGTAACGTCGTGTTTTCAGCTACAGTTCCCTCAGCCAGACTGGCAAACAATTGGGGTTTGAATAGTTGGTGGAATTTCTGCTAACCGCAACGCCAGATTTGAATGTTGCTTTGATATGAAAACCCGAATTATTGTCTGTGGTTTAGGTCGAACTGGCTATAAAATTTTCTCCTTGTTGAAGCAGCAGGGTGCTTTAGTCGTGGGGATTAGCGACTCCCCGGTGGAAGTCTTGCGCGAACAGCTGCACGGTCTAGATGTAGATCATGAAGCCGATGTGGTAGTCGGAGATCTGCGCTCGGCTGGAACGCTTTTGGCAGCAGGGGTTAAGGAAGCTCATACGCTGGTGCTGGCAACCCGCGATGATGCGTTGAATCTGGCAGTTCTGATTCAAGCAAGGGTGCTAAATCCTCGAATTCGGATTATTAGCCGTTTGTTTAATACCAGTTTGGGCGATCGCCTTGACCACACCCTACCTGACCACGCCAGCATGAGCGTCGCTGCTCTATCTGCGCCAGTATTTGCCTTTGCCGCGATGGGCAATCGGGCGATCGGGCAGTTGCGATTATTTCACCAGATCTGGCCGATTCACGAGGAGCACATCGACGAAACGCATCCCTGGAAGGGACGGAAGCTAGCCGATCTATGGGAAGACCGTTCTCGCATGTTGATTTACTACTTGCCCGTGGATAGCAGATTGGATCTAATATCTGCGGTGGTTGAGGATCAGTCTTTGCGGGTAGGCGATCGCCTGATTGTTGCAACTCAACCCAGTGTTCGCAGCTTTCGTAAAACCTTTAAGCAAAAGTTTTCGGAGTTTTTGTTTGGTCTGCGGCAGTTTCAGCAGCAGGTTCAGCCTACCGTTGTCGTGATGTTGGTGCTATTAGCGACGATTTTTGGTGCAACCCTCACTTACACAGCAGTAAACCTGCAAACCACACCCATAGATGCCCTGTACTTTTCTGTAGGAATGATTACGGGGGCTGGGGGCAACGAAGGTGTTGTGGAACATGCTCCTGCAAGTATCAAAGTTTTTACTGTGGTCATGATGCTGGTTGGCGCAGCAGTTATTGGAATTTGCTACGCGCTGCTGAATGACTTTGTTTTGGGGACCCGGTTTAAGCAGCTTTGGAACACGAGCCGCATTCCCCATAGTCAGCACTACATCATCTGTGGGTTAGGGGGAGTTGGGGTACAAATCGTCAACCACCTTCACGCTAATGGCTGTGAGATTGTGGTGATTGAGCCTGACCCTAACAATCGTTTTTTGAATGTTGCCCACTCGCTTAAAGTGCCGGTGATTCAGGGAGATGCTAGCGTTCTCGCGACTCTGGAATCTGCCAATGTTGCTGAAGCTGAAGCTCTTTTGGCTGTCACCAGCGATGATGTGGCTAACCTGGAAATTGCCCTAACTGCCAAGGGACTTGCTCCTAAATTACCTGTGATCGTCCGCAATCAAGATCCCCAATTTGCGCCACTGGCTCAGCAAGTATTTGATTTTGAGGCGGTTCTGAGCCCAGCCGAACTTGCGGCTCCTTCTTTTGCAGCAGCAGCCCTGGGTGGGAGAGTCTTGGGAAATGGGATGACGGCTGATAGTTTGTGGGTAGCGCTAGCGACCATCATTACACCAGGGCATCCTTTTTGTGGTCGGCGAGTGAAAGAAGCAGCGATGACGGCTGATTTTGTACCGCTTTATCTTGAAACTCGCTGCCAAACTATTCATGGATGGGATTTGCTAGAAGTTAGTCTAGATGCAGGAGATGTTTTGTATCTAACGGTGCCCGCTACCCATTTAGAGCAGCTTTGGCGTGTCAACCCGGCTCCGTTGGCGATGCAGCTTAACTACTAATGACTAATGCTCCCTCTTCAACGGAAAAACGCCACACTCAGCAGCAACCCTGGCTTTTAACTCTCTGGACAATCCTGGTTTACGCTTTTCTGTATTTGCCGATCGCCACTCTTATCTTCATCAGTTTTAATGATTCGGCAATTCTGTCGCTGCCGTTTAAGGGATTCACTATTAACTGGTATGAGATGGCGTTTGGCGATCGCTCCCTGCGTCTCTCCCTCTGGAATTCGCTGCAAGTAGCAGCAATGGCAACCCTTTTGGCAACTGGATTTGGGCTGCTAGCTGCTTTTGCAATTTACCGCTATCAGTTCTTCGGCAAAACCAGTTTTCGGATTGCGCTAAATTTGCCCATTCTGCTGCCTGGAGTGGTCACAGGAGTGGCAATGCTGGCTTACTTTTCTAGCCTGGGGCTTGAGCTTTCCTTGTGGACAGTGATTTTAGGGCACGCCGTATTTGGGCTGCCGGTGGCGCTAGGGCCAATTTTGACGCGGCTGTCTCAGTTTCCTCGGAGCCTAGAGGAAGCTGCCTACGATTTGGGAGCAAAGCCAGCCCAGGTTTTTCGCGGTGTAATCTTCCCTTACATTCGCAGTGCGATCGTTTCAGGGGCGCTGCTGGCGTTCACATTATCGTTTGATGAGGTGGTCGTGACGATTTTTCTGACTGGGCGAGACAATACATTGCCCATGGAAATCTGGGGCAGATTGCGAACAGACATTACCCCAGAAATCGCCGCAGTTGCGACACTGGTATTAATAGCAAGTACGGGGATTGTGTTGCTGAGTCAGTGGGTTGTGGGAAGGGATGAGGGATGAAGAATGAGGGATGGTAGCGTTGTTTATTTGGAAGGGGTGAGTAAGATTTACCCGACGGCAGCGGGGGAAATTTTTGCAGCGCGGGATGTGACGATTGACGTGCAGCCCGGAGAGTTTTACTCACTGTTGGGGTCGAGCGGGTCTGGCAAAACAACAACTTTGCGGTTGATTGGGGGATTTGAGATTCCTGAGTATGGACGAGTTTGGATTGGCGGAGAGGAGGTGACGGAGCAGCCTCCCTATCGGCGTAATGTGCATACCGTGTTTCAAAGCTATGCCCTGTTTCCGCATTTGACGGTGGCTGAGAATATTGCCTATCCGCTGCGAATTGCCAAAACTAATCGGGCTGAAGTTGCTGAGCGGGTGGAGGAATCGTTGCGGATGTTTCAGTTAAAAGGAATGGGCGATCGCCGTCCTTCGCAACTTTCTGGCGGACAACAACAGCGAGTTGCCCTGGCAAGGGCATTGATCAGCCGTCCCAAAGTGTTACTCCTGGACGAACCGCTGTCTGCCCTGGATGCCAAAATTCGGGAGGAAGTGCGTCAGGAGCTACGCGATCTGCAAAAGCAAACAAATCTTACCTTCATCTACGTGACTCACGACCAGGAGGAAGCGCTAGCGCTGTCCGATCGCATCGCTGTGATGCACAACGGTCAAGTGCAGCAAATTGGCACTCCTAAGCAAATTTACGATCGCCCCACTTCGCTGTTTGTAGCTCAGTTCATTGGTAAAGCCAATTTTCTCAAAGGCACAGTTCTAGAAGCAAACGGAGAAACAGCTGCTGTTGAGGTTAGCGGAACGAAGATTTGGGCAGCTTCACCAGGGCGATCGCCCACTATTGGCGACGCTGTAACCCTGATGGTTCGTCCAGAACGACTGTGCCTGAGTGAAACTGCTAAGACTGCTAAAGCAGACAATCAACTTTCTGGCAAAGTTGCTAGTGTTACCTATGTTGGTCAACTCGTTGAACTTAAGGTCGAAACGCCCATCGGATTACTCACCGTCACTCAGCTCAGCTCGACCGCAGACCTCAGCCCCGAACAGTCCCTTTCCTGGAATGCTAACGAATGCATCCTTCTCCCTGACTGATACGAAATCCATTTCCTAAAGAAGCACTATTTGGTGTGCGGGCGAAGCATTCGGCACAATTCTTGTGCCGAATGCTTCGCCCCTACCGATATCGCTACTCTACAAATTTTGCACTTTGAATTTTTAACTCTTCATTGATTCAAGAGGTTTTTATGGACAAGCTGATTCATTATCCAATGGTGATTGGAGAAGAACTCGTCTCTACAGGCAGCGAAGATCTAATTGATCCTGCAACTGGACAAGTGTTTGCAACGGTTGCTTTGGGAAGTAAGGCAGATGTTGATCAGGCGGTGGCGATCGCTAAACAAGCGCAAGTCGCCTGGTCCGCCCTTTCCTATGGAGAACGCAGCGCAGCACTGCTGAAACTATGTGATGCCCTGGAAGCTAAAAGCGAAGAATTGGCAAGGCTGGAAAGCCAAAATTCTGGTAAGCCGCTGAAGCTAACTGTTGAAGGCGACATTCCCTTTGCGATCGACAACCTGCGCTACTTTGCCTCAGTGCTGCGTCGGCAAGAAGGCACCGCTGCCGGAAGCTACATCGGCGGCTACACCAGTATGATTCGGCGTGAACCCATCGGTGTAGTCGGTGCAATTACCCCCTGGAACTATCCCTTCATGATGGCAATTTGGAAGCTTGGGCCAGCCCTGGCAGCAGGCAATGCCGTTGTAATTAAGCCCGCACCCAATACGCCTGTCACTACGATTGAACTGGCTAAGATTGCCCTCGACTCTGGCTTCCCTGCTGGATTGATCAACGTCGTCACGGGGGGAGCCGAGGTTGGTGAAGCAATTTGTACCCATCCCAACACCCGTATGATCAGCTTCACGGGCAGTACTCGCACGGGTAAGCGCATCGCCGAACTCGCCAGCCCAATGGTCAAACGCGTCACCCTAGAATTGGGCGGCAAAGCACCTTTTGTCGTCTTTGCTGATGCGGACGTTGAGGCAGCAGCGCATGGGGCAGTAGCAGCCTCCTACGTCAACAGCGGGCAAGACTGCACTGCTGCCACTCGAATTTATGTGCAAAACGAGGCATTTGACCAGTTCCTCAGCCGCTTTATTGATCTGTCCAAACAGGTGAAGGTCGGTAACCCGTTCGAGGAAGGAACAGATATCGGTCCGCTGGTCAGCGAACCTCAGCGACTCAAGGTCAAAGGCTATGTCGAAGAAGCCCGTCAGCAAGGAATTAAAGTCGCCTTGGGTGGTGAACTGCCGGAGAGCGAAGGTTTTTACTACCCGCCGACTATCCTGGTGGATGCGCCCGAAGATGCAAACTGTGTTCGTGAAGAAATCTTTGGTCCAGTCGTGGTAGTCAATCGCTTCTTAGACGAGGCTGAGGCAATTAAGTTGGCAAACAATACGCCCTACGGATTGGCAGGCAGCGTTTGGACGCTTAACGTGCAGCGAGCCATGCGAATGTCAGCAGCGATGGAGTGCGGTACGGTCTGGGTCAATGACCACATCCCGATCGCCAGTGAAATGCCTCATGGCGGTTTCAAGGAAAGTGGCATTGGCAAGGATATGTCCTACTACGCGCTGGAGGAATACACCGTCGTCAAGCATGTTGTGTTTGACAACACTGGAGAACAGCGCAAGCCCTGGCACGCTGTTGTTTTAGGAGAAGCAAATTAGAATAATTTTCTAACTTTGCCGAAAACTTTCCTGATAGAAGGGGTGTATGGGGAATAAAGGAATGGTAGATGCACCCTGATTTAATCCCTGGCTTCGGCTGGGGATTTTCTTTTTGTAGGTTGGGTGGAGTGCAGCGGAACCCAACACCGAGATACCTGCGATTGTTAGGGTTCGCTTTGCTTCACCCAACCTACAGCTTTAAAGATGGAACCAGCCTCTAGGATAGACTTGAGGTAATGCAAGAAATGGTTTGACCTTGGGGCTGTATGACTACTCGACCAGAGGTAATCAAGCAAAGTGAGTTGCTGAATCAGCTAGTGCTTGACCGCAACAGCCTGGAAGAATTAGGACGAGTCGAAGTGCTGTGGATGCATCCTCCTAAACATCAAGTGTTGGGGTTTGTCTGCAAGTCGGGCTTCTTGGGAGCTAAAAAGACAGCATTTAAGCTAGCCCAACTTTCAACCTTGGGTACAAATGGGGTTTTGACCCAAGGGCAGCCAGAAGAAACAGATGCCGATAAGGTACGAAAGCTGGAATCTGTGATTGGTCACGAAATTTGGAGCGATGCAGGCAACAAAATTGGCAGAATCACCGATTATTTGTTTAACCTGAAAACGGGAGCGATTACGCAATACCTGTTCATCTCTAGCGGTTGGGGCGGCATTGCAGGGGATGTGTATCAGCTTCCGCCTACACAAATTTTGAGCGTTGGCAGTAAGCGAGTGCTGGTTTCAGAAACCACGGCTCACAAATGTGCGCTGTATCGGGAAGGCATTAAGCAAAGGCTGACGAAGGCCGGGGACGTGCTGAAGGAGGATTATGTGCAGGCAACCCAGGAGTGGCGATCGCTCACCCAACGCGCCCAATCTGCTACTGGAGGAGCCAAAGAACGGCTACAAACGTTAGCAGAACAGGCAAAAGAACGTGCCCATTTCCTCTCTCAGCAGGCAAAGGACAGAGCGCAAACGTTTGGCGAACAGATTAAGGCTGAATCTCAAACCATAGCTCAACAGGCAAAGGAAAAAAGCCAAACCCTAGCAGAGCAGCTTAAAGAAAGGACTCAAACACTAGGCAAACAGGTAGAAGAAGGTATTCAAACACTAACCGTGCAGGCTGAGGAAATCTTTGATCCGGATGTGAAACATGCTCCCAACAGTTCACCACCGGCACCAGACACAACTCCATCAGATTCAACGAGCTCTTCCCATGAGGCAAAGGCAGTAGATTCAGATTATTGGGGCGATCGCTCCGATGAACCAGATCAATCTGCTCAATTTGATCAACCTATTGATGACGATGATGAACCCTGGATCTGAGGCTGATCAGAATTGGCTGAGGGCTTTTGTGAAACACCCTGTGAAATCTAGACAAAGAAGGCGCACTGGTTCCAGTGCGCCTGTAGATTCATGCTTCAACTAAGCTTAGATGCAAGCTTTAGTAAGCTCCACTTTTATTTAGGACTGCCTGAATCGTTTTCCAGATGAGGGCAATGTCGTAGCCAATTGACCACTTTGTCTGGTAGGCGATGTCCATTTTGACGATGTCTTCAAAATCCTCGACGGTAGAGCGCCCGTTAGCCTGCCATTCCCCGGTGATTCCAGGTCTAACCAGTAGACGCTTGTAGTGATGGCGCTTGTACTTCATCACTTCATCTACGGTTGGGGGACGGGTACCAACTAAACTCATTTCCCCTTTGAGAACATTCCAAAATTGGGGCAATTCATCCAGGCTAGTACGGCGTAAGAAGCGACCGACTCTGGTGACGCGGGGGTCATTGCGGTTTTTGAAAATGCTGCCCTTTGCCTGATTGTGAACCAGGTGCTTTAGAGCATCAGCTTCGATAACCATTGAGCGAAACTTCCAAATGCGGAAGGTGTTGCCGTTCAGTCCACAACGGATTTGGCTGTAGAAGATTGGGCCAGGGTTATCAAACTGGACGGCGATCGCCACTGGGATTGCCACAAGGGCGGTGATTGCTAGACCAACCAGCGCTCCCAGGATATCAATCAGGCGCTTAGCCTTACTATTTACAGAAGGATGCACCTCTGCGGAAGAGGCAATGATCTCATTCAAGTGAGTCAGCGCAGGTGAGTGAGTTAACAAGGAAGAAGGAGGGTTGGAAGTGGTAATCACGATTCGCGGTCATCTCCTCTACAGGTCAGTCGGCTGAAAGTCAACCTTCTGTAAATATAAAAGGCAACTCTTGGATCAAGCCAGGGAAATAGGTTGCTTTTGCCCAATCTTTGAACTGGATTGGAGTTTTATAAAGTTCTAATGTACTGAACTTCCGTAAAAAACTGCTTTTGCCAAGGTTAAATCTAGGGTTTGGCAAATAAAAATCTGTATAAGCGCTATGGCGTAATGTCTAATCACTCCACGGCATTGCTCAACTCGCTCAGTTGGATTTGGATATAGAACTCTGTGCGAATGGGGGCACGGCTAAGCCGCGCCCCCATTCGCGCTTCAAAAAATGATTCATGCAGGAAGTCTATTTTTGCACTCAACAGCACCTTCTATTGAGGCTTATTCCTGAGTAGAAACGCTCAGCCCAACGGTGAGAGGCTCTGACAGCTTTTGGTGGGTGCTGGCTGTAATGGTGCTGAGATAACTGCGGAAGTGATTCCACTGCTGGTAATTAGGACGATAGGTTTGGCTGTCGAGCTTTTGGAACAATGGAGCCGCCAGTAGCATTTGGTAGTCTGGATTTTGCTTGGATTGTTGAGCAAGCAAATCAACGTGCTTTTCAGTGGGCACCAAACCAGGAGGAAGATGTCCTTCTAGAAGAGCCAGGATGTGCAAACGGCAAGCTTGAGTATTGATACCCCGCCGTTCTAGCATCTGCATGATTTGAGAGAGAGAGAGGGGTTGGTCAGGAAATGCTCTGAGCAATTCCATTAACAGAAAATAGTCGCTGTATTGCTGCCGGGGTAAGTTGAGTACCTGGGGATGAAGAGGTAAGGTTGCTAGCCCATACGCGACTCGGCTACAGGTAGGAAGGCGGCTTTCCTGGGTAGAACCAGCCCGACTGTTAGTGTAGGTGTCTTGAATGATGGTGGCATTTGGCAGCTTTTGCCTGAGCCAGCGGGCGATCGCCCCAAAGGAAGCTGTACCACCCGTACAAACCACTTGATTAATCGATTGAATCGGTACACCACTCTGAGTCAGCAAAGCATTTAATTCTCGGTTTAGCCGCTGAATGTACGGCAGGAGCACACGGCTACCCAACTCTCGGCGCATCACCGTCCACTGCTGATCGCCCAATTCTAGATTGAACCGATCTTGCTGCTGCAAAATGAGTTTCAGGTATCTTGCAGCGTCCAGTAGGCTTTGACCCATGGGTAAGCTTTCAAGCCGCTGCTGTAGCCGCTGTCGGTTGACGGGGTCTGGCTCTCCAGCAGAGGGCAGAGTTAAGTTTTCTAGTTCTAAACTTGCCCAGGTCATGGTTTCAGAATTAGATTCGGTTGGTTGCCAGTGCCAGCCATCTACAAATGCACGAGATTTAGGAGTTTGTCCTGAGCTAAACGTGTAACCTTCAGAAGCAGTGTCAGAACGACGGGGTTGGCGTGACCAGGTGGGATACAACAGTTGGCAAATGATGTCCTGGTCGAGCGCTTTTCCGGCATAGGGAAGGCTGCGTAAGGTGAAATCTTGGTAGGTGAGATTTTGCAGAGCGCTAGGCAAGTCAACGAGTGCCATCTCAGTCACACTTGCCCCAGCGCTAATTACCAGGGTGCTGCCTTGCCAATCGGTGTTGTAGAGGTAGGGTTTTTGAGAAAGATTGTTGGGCAGCACAACGGCTCGACCATCTGAACTGCGTAGTCCCGATAGGAGAGTGGCGATCGCATCTTCAATAAAGAAAATCTGCTCTGGATGGGCAACCAGTCGGGCTCCCAGTACTGCTTCTCGAATGTTAAAGCTATAGGTATCTGACCAATTAGCAGGGTAGCCCATGACCACACCAGCAAGTTGCCGTAAGGCAGTCTGAAACGTTGCTGCGTCTAGTCCAACGGCTGCACAGCTCAGCGCTGAGTGAGCGGGAGTAGATAAGCGATGATGACTGAGGGTTGCCAACAGCGTTTGTAACGCCTGGTGCAGCCAACTCATCTCTAGCTGATGTTGATCAGACCACTGCAAAACAGGCTCCCAACTCGATGTTTGAGGAGAATAATGGGGAACGCCAATACTGAGATAGGGCTTAAAGTCCCGCAGCAATAGCTTCCAAGAATCTGCATCAAAGTTTGCTTCGCCAGACTGATTGCGCTGGTTGAGGTCAAGGGCAAGAGAGCCAATTGCGACTGAGGTGACGGCAGCCTGATCCTGGTTTGGGGATGGCAGGTTGGGATCTATTGGAGTGTCGCGTCCGGTTGACAGATAGGCGATCGCAGGCAACCGAAAAGACTTATCTGCGACGAAGCCGCCCTGATCTTGGGGTCGTGCCTCTGACCAATAGATGGGGTAAAGTTCGCAGGTTGAGCGGTTGAGCAAAACGGCAGAAATACCGGTTGTGCCAAAATCGATTCCTAGATACCAGTCTTTAGCAACTGGTTCTTCGGCTGATTCTCCAGATGGTGGAATTTCACCTTGCAGCCCTGACTCCAAACCTGACAGCCCAAAACCAGGATCAAGCAATGCAATATCAGGGAAGGGGTTAGCATCATCCAATCTGGCAGCAGGAAGGTCAGATGGATCAAAATCAGCAGGAAGGCGATCGCTCCAATCGTCTACTCCCTCTTCTTCCGAGATTTCGGTAGGAGCTTCAGGAATATCAATAGGCGCTTCGACTGACAATTCAGCCGAAATGTCATCTGCCGAGGCAATTGTCGAATTAGTCAGACCATTCTCTAAGGCGAACTCAGTCTCTGCTTCGGGAGTTATCTCTGGCTCCAGTTCAGGTAACTCAAGTTCTGCTCCAGAAACTATCTCTGGCTCTAGCTCAGGCAACTCAAGCTCCGCAGACTCCTCCATAGCACTGGGGTAACTTAGGTTGTCATCTGAACTGTCATCTGGCAAGACTTCGAGCTCTGTTTCTAGCTCGGGTTCGGTGACTAAGTCCGAAGTCAGTTCTGCAAACTCTGCATCCGCAAAATTTACATCCGTAAACTCTAAATCAGGTTCAGATACCCCCGTCAGGTCTGAATTTAGAGTTTTTTTTTCAGCGTCTTCAGGGTCTGTTGGTTCTATTCCCAAAAAATCAAGATCAGGAGAGGAAATTGCTTCAGGCTCAGAATCCACTTCAAAAGATGGCAGATCCGTTGCAGAGCCATACTCTACGTCAGGCAGATCTAATGAGTCTAAGTCGGCAGTGTATAAATCGGTTGTAGATCCATATTCGACAGGCGGAACTGCTTCTAGAAAATCAAAATCTAAATCAGTTGCAGAGCCATACTCGACGGCCGGTTCGGGTTCAGCAAAAACATTCTCTAGCGTCCAATCTTCAGAAGCAGCCTGCAGTTCTGGAGATGGCTCAAAGTCAGTAGATAGGTCAAGCTCATCAGAGGGTGCTGCGGAAGATTGTGATTCTGCTTCAGACACCTCTTCAAATAGACTATCCAGTCCTTCCAGGGTGAACGTATCAGGTTCTTCTTGGATGTTTGGTTGCTCTGGTTCTAGATTTTCAAAGTCCGCAAAGTCCAACACTGCTGAGCTGGATTCATCGAGCGGATCAGACGGACTAGGAGAAACAGGCACATCGTCCGGAGCAGCAACCTCTTGAACAAAATCATTTAAGGTCAGCTCTTGGATTTCAACTGAGGGTTGAGCAGTTTCGGAACCCGGCAGGTCGAATAGCCCCTCCAGAGTTGTTTCACTCGTCCAGGAAGAATTTGGGGGTTCTGTAAACTGAAGCTCATCCTGCTCGGTCGGCACATATTCTCCCTCGGGAAGGGGTGCTGCATCGAGGTCATCTGGAGGTAGCGCAAACAAGTCTTCTAGCGCAAGGTCGTAGTCGGGCTGGGAAGATTCTGCTGAGCTTTGCTCAAGTGACGGGTCAAATACGTCAGAAGTTTCTGTCTCTGAAGGGGGGGGTGGCGGAGCCGCAGTATCGACTTCAGCGATCGCAAACAGTTCTTCTAAGGTGGTTTCTCGTTGAGACGAAGCTGGGGAAGTTAGATCTTCAAAATCATTAGCTAGCAGATCATCTTCTAGTTCTAGATCTGATTCGGTGGATAAATCAGGCTCAGGGCTAAACAGATCGGACAGGGTCGTGTTCTGATCCAGCAGTGGCAGTTCTGTACTCAATCCACCAGTAAAGGAGCCGCTAGTAAAGGTATCTAATTCTCGATCGCCAAAATCTCCTAGCTCCTCGTCCTCAAATGAGCTAATTTCCTGATCGGCGACTTCAGCAGCAAGAGCTTCTTGATAGGAAAGCAAATCCGATAAATCTGAGGCATCGGGGAAAAACAGATCGTCAATCGTGTCGGGTGTTTCAGAAGAACTAGAGGGAGTCACATCAGGGGAGACGATCGCCTCAATTGAGTCTTCGGGTAAAGGCTCAACGACAGGTTCAACTGCCTCGATCTCTGGTTCTAGGAAATCTGTATCTTCTAAAAGTGGCTCTGGAGCTAGTGCTGGAGGTGGCTCGACCGCAGGTTCTGTTTCATCCCAGTCTACGAAGGTCCAATCTGGTGACTCGGTCGTTTCTAAATCTGCTTCTAAGGCAGAAAGGTTGCTGCCCTGCAAACCTTCTAGATTAGATAGGTCAGCCGTCAACTGCTCAAGGACATCTGGATCGAGCTGAAGATCAACGCGAGGATCGGTTTGAGATTCTTCGGTCACCAGCAAGTCTTCATCGGGAGCGGCCGTGATGTAGGTATCTTCAACGGGAGCGATCGCCTCAGGCTGAACCGTGAGCTCAGGTTGTATCTCAGGCTCAACTTCAGCAGGAGTCGAGCCCAGCAAATCAGACAGATTAGCAATCGTATCTATTTCATCTGGAGGGGTGGGTTGTGACTGAGGCGGAGGTAATAATTCTTCTGTGACATCCTCAGATTCATCTTCTACAACAGGCAGAATTTCCTCATCTGCCAAAGACATCTCTGGAACTTCGGCAGAAATGCTGTCTGGTTCACTCAACAAATCAGTTTCACTCAACAGATCGGTTTCACTCAACAAATCGGTCAGTGGAAAATCTTCTAGCCCCAAGTCGAGCGGAAAGTCTTCTAAGGGTTGGTCTGTTGAAGTTTCATCCACCAGAACCTCTGGCGGAAGGGAAAGCAGTGTATCGTCGACTGACTCAGATGGATCGCCCAACCCACCAAATAGTTCATCGCTCAGTTCGCTGCTGAGAAACGCATCGTCTAGGGGAGCGATCGCCTGTTCACTGCTTTCATTCACCAGATCTCCAGGAATATTTGCTTCTTGCACTGGCTCTGGGGAAGTCGGCGTAGCGATCGGCTCAACGCCTAAATCAGCCGCTAATTCACTGGGAGAAAGGTCAGTTAGTCGAGCTTCAGACTGTTCAGCAGCGGCATTCTCACCTGCACCGAATATGTTCTGATAGAAATCATCAAGCTGGTTGTAAAGGTTGTCGGGTGAGGCAACAGGTGCCGCAGACATCCCCACCGAATCTGTTGGGGGCAATTCAGATTCATCTTCGTCAGGCGGTTCGGGAACAATCGCTGACTCTAAAATGGCAGGCGTTGACTCTGGCTCGTCTTCACCAGGCTCTTCATGCAGTTCAACGCTAAGCTGATTGAGCAGATCGAGGGCTGAATCTAAATCGGCGATCTGTGGTTCTGAAGCTGCTGCTGTGAGATTTGTCTCATTGGCATCAGCAGCAGGAGGCTCATCAAACGGAAACTCAAATTGATCGTTCTGAAACAGAGTAGTATTCTCTGCTGACGAAGACTCTGGAAAAGTGGATATCCCTGCTTCAGTCAGTTGAAAGTCCTCACCGACCTGGAATGCTGTAGTGTCATCAGCATCAGGGGGAACCTCCAAGGGCAAATCATCTAGCTCAAAGGTCAGCAGGTCAAGATCTTCTAGTTCGGCATCAGTAACAGGGTCAACGGAAGCCGCAGAAGCAGACATTGAGTCTTCCACATTTGTTTGCTCCGAAGTCTGATCTGAAGCTGTGGAAGGAGCGATCTCATTCAGTTCATTCAATAACTTGTCAATTTCAGCATCACTCACCTGCTCAGTAGAGAGTTGATCTGCTGAAGTTAATTGGTCTTCTCCAGTTACCTGACCAGGTTGGGGTAGGGTGTCCTCGACCGTATCGGTGGGGGTTATTCCAGATGAGACTGGTTGATCGACTCCTTGTAGAGTTGGGCGCGGCTCCCAATCAGTTGTTTCAATTGAAGATTGAAGGTAAGAAGAAGCTCCTCGTCCCAATTCTCCAGCCAAGCGGCTCATCAAGGCGGCAAACATAGCCTCACCCTGCTGCCCAAAGCCGTGCATTCGCTCAAGCCCCTGCCCTAGAGATTCTTGATAGCTCTTTACACTATCCTGGAGCGAGTCAAACACAACCCTAAGCGTAGTGTCTAGCTTAAGAATCAGTTGGTCTGACTGAGACTGGATCGCTTGCAACTGTTTCAGGCGTTGAGCGGGGGTCAACAAAGACTGAGACGATACTTCTAAATCGCCCTCCTCATCCGCCGCTCCCAAAGCCATTTCTGCATTGTCAGATTCCAGGCTGGCTACCATTTGGGTCATTTGCCCAGCCAGGTCTTCTTGCAAACGTGCCCTTAAGGTTTGGAAAAACTCATCAGATTGGGGCAACGCATACTGCTGTCGCTCGGCTTCAAGCTGTTTGATCTCCTGAACTAAGCTCTCTCGCCGCTGGCTCATCTCCTCAATGTCTGAGCGCAATGGCTGCATCACGTTTGCCCGCAAATAGCTCATCTCCTCCAAGACAGCCTGCAAAACTTGCTGTGCTGATTCTACAGTTGCGCCCTGTCCTGGTTGCGGCTGAACGCCCAACGATGCTGAAGCACCATAAGCAACTAGATCACCACCCGTACTACTTGGCTCAAATTCTGGCGCAGACACCTGTTGTTGAAGAGCAATTAAATAGTTGCGAGTTTGCTCTAAAACTTGACGTTGTTGGGTTGCGTCTCCGGACATAACCCAAGGCAACCGAGGACTGGCTTTACCCAATACTCTATCGATGTCATTAATCAGTGCTTGAATTTGAGCTTTTTGAGGAGTCACAATAAAATCCCTGACTAAAATGATGCAGGTCTGTAGGAGCCAAAACAGGGCTACCGCTACTGCTTTAAATATTAGGGCTAGATCTTTCAGAAGTAGCGGGGAAGCCATTCTGAAGATACATGGACTGTCGAGTTTGCTGAAAGACTTTCAGTTTCTTCAGTCAAATTGATCAAATCAAGTTGCTGACGTAACTTGGCTTAACACTGCCTCGATTCTAAAGCGATGAAGTTTAGTCTATGAGGAGTTGCAGTCTATCGTTACTCAGTTTATATCTAGCTTCTGGAAACAGGTACTATGCGCGCGAAATGCAACACATTTTCACTTAAGGTCTGATTCATCTCACAAACTATAGCAGCCCTAAATGATTTGTGAGATGGCTTATGAGAATTTGGGCAGATCGAGCCTCTTTTATCCTCGCCAGTCTTTTGGAGGTTGCTGTATGTGCGGCTATGTGGCAGATGCACGGTGTTAAAGATATTAACTGATGGCTGAGTTTGTGGCATGGCGATCGCCATCTAAGTAAGTTCTATCTCTTTCTTAGAAGATCAGCCCAGTTGTTGATCAAACAAACGCGCAACTTCTTCTAAAAAACTTATCAACTGTGGAAGTCATCTAGATCTCTGTAAAATTATGTTAACTTAACCCCACAGCTGTGATTTGCTCACCCCTTACCCATGTCGCGTCGCCTTCTGCTCCATCTTCTCTTTGTTTGTTGCTTCACGCTAATCACTCTCGGCTTTACACCATCTGTCCTGGCTTTGGGCGGAACGCAGCCACCGCTCGACCAGATTGCCCCAGAATTTACTTTGCCAACCAATACAGGTGACGGTGAGATCTCGCTATCGGACTACCGGGGGCAGTGGGTTGTAGTTTATTTCTATCCCAAAGATTTCACGTCCGGTTGTACGCTGGAGGCGCGTCGGTTTCAGCAAGATCTACCTCAGTATCAGGAAAGGAATACACAGATTTTAGGTATCAGTGCCGATGATGTCGATTCTCATGCTGAGTTTTGTGACGCTGAGGGGTTGCGGTTCCCGCTGTTGGCTGACGTGGACGGTGCAGTTAGTAAGGCATACGGCTCCTGGCTGGGTTACGTTTCGCTGCGGCACACCTACTTAATTGACCCAGAAGGCATTTTGCGGGAGCGCTACATTGGCGTGCAGCCAGCAATTCACAGCACTGAAGTGCTGACCCGACTAGACGAGCTACAGGGAGTTGCTTCCAGCACTGCATGAGCTGTAGAAGTTATTCCTTTTCTGAGGCTGACAAAAACTGAGGACGGGCGGTTTGGGTTTGAGTGAGTAGCTGTTGCACTGCATCCCAATCTGACTGCTCGATTTGGGTAATAACCTGATTAAGCTGGTGACGGTAGGCGTGGAGCGATCGCACCAATTCATCTTGGTTGTATTCCGCCATCATTCTGCCCAATTCTGGGTTGCCGCCACCAACGCGGCTAGTATCTCGAAAGCCGGAGCTAGCGATCGATTGAGCTAAAGCTAAGACTTCTGCACTGGATTCACTCAAGCAGGCCGCAATCAGGCTAGCGCTGACCATTACAGGCAGGTGAGAAATCCAGGCAACTGCCCGATCGTGAGCTTCAGGAGAACAGTGGTAAACCTGCGCTTGGAGCGATCGCGCCAGTTCTGCCACAGTTTCTACAGCTTTAGCGGGGGTGCTGTCGATCGGGGTGAGTACGTAAGGTCGGTTGACGAATAAACCTGTCAGAGCCGCATTCAGTCCACTCTCGGCGGTGCCTGCCATTGGGTGTCCGCCTACGAAATTTTGCCAGTGGGGGGCGATCGCCTCGACCACCGATCCCTTGACCGAACCTACATCGGTGAGGATGGTGCTGGAGGAAAGATGAGGGAGCAGTTGCGTCACGGTAGATTCGATTGCTCCCAGTGGCGTGCAAAGAAATACTACATCTGCTTTTGCCATGAGTGCCAAGTCGGGACTGGCGTGAGCGACGATTTGACGGGCGATCGCCTGCTCACAGGTTTCAGGACGACGGCTGACTCCTAAAATTGTGTGCTGATGCCGCAAATCCAACGCTAGCGATCCGCCAATTAAACCCAGCCCAACAATCCCAATATTCATAACCAATCCATTCAGTGAGACTGATTTGATTTTTGTGTAAATGCGGGCATTCTGCCCACATTTACACAAAAATCTGAATACACTCATTCAGTCAGGTGGACTTATGGTAGCGGATGGCGAGTCTTAGGGTTTGTGTCACAATGAAGTTCATTCGTTAGTGGAAAAACTCCAGGCTCGTGATTGAGGTAGAAGTCCACCAGCAACTCCGCGCTTTCCTGCGAGAGCAGGGCGAACCCTATTGGCCGCACCATTTGACGATGGCTCGGCTAGTTGCCCGTGCATTGCGCTTGGGGCGGAGTGCGTTGATTCAAGCGGGGACTCCTTCTGGCTATCATGGGCGCTACCGCCTTAGCTACTTGATGCCTGCCCTGCTGTGGCAAGGCTCTGCAATTTTGGTGGTACCTGAAGCCGTGCAGCAGCGGCTCCTGATGGTTGAGATTCCGCGCCTGAGACAGTGGATTCCGACTCATAAGGCAATTCAGACGGGCGATCGCTGGCCCAGCAAAGATTTTGAAGGGCTGCTGCTGACTTCTCCTCAGTCCTGGTTGACCGATCGGCTGTTTGCTCAGGGCCGCTTTCCCGATGGCATTCCCACCCTTCTAGACGGCGTAGATGATTTAGAAATCTGGGCACGCGATTTGTTGACCGTCAACATTCAGCCGCAGGATTGGGATCAACTAATGCTGGCGTGCCCTGACCAGGCAGAACTGATTCGTGATGCCAGAGTGCAGCTAACGCGCTCGATCTTTCAGCATCCTGCTAATCCTCATAATTGCTATCTGGTTGAACCGCCAGAACTGGGGATTTTGCACTCGCTACATGAAGCTTTACAAACTGCTAGTGCGGCATCTATTGGGCTGGATGGTGTGGTCGCAGAGCAGAAGAAAAAGGAGAATGAGCGGCGATCGCGCTGTCTGCCTGAAACCTGGAATCACTTCTGGCGAGGCTTGCAGTCCGAAAACCAATTCACCTGGACAGAAATTGCTAGACGGCAAGGTCAATTTTCTCTCCACTGTGGTCCAGCAGAAGTGGCGACCGCATTAACCCCCATCTGGACAAAACAGCCTGTCGTGCTGATCGGCGGTGCCCTGGACTTAGAGCCAGAAGCAATTATGTATCGGCAGCGCGTTGGTTTAGAAGATCTGACCTGCATCAAGTTTTCACCCGATCGCCAGAATGAGCTAATTCAGCTTTACCTCCCTGATGGGCTGCCCATGCCCAACACCCCTCATTTCCAGCCTGCGCTGATGCAGGAGATGCGAGAGCTTCTAGGACTCAGCACGGTCGGGCAAGGTCTGACCGTTGTACTGATTGGCGATGTACCGCTGAAAGCTCAGGTTGGTTCAGTATTAGCGGCCGAGTTTGGTTCACGGGTTCAAGTTGAAAAAACTTGCCTTGACGATCACGGCATTTTGGTTACGGGTTGGGAATTTTGGCGACAAAATCAAGCCGTCTTGCCTGCGCCTCATCTGCTGGTGATTGCCACATTACCGATTCCCTCTTTGGAAGAACCGCTGGTGGCGGGTCGAGTGGCTTATTACAAAAAGCATCGCCAGGACTGGTTCCGACTTTATCTCTTGCCCGAAGCGTTGAGCGAATTGCAGCGGGCGATCGCCCCTGTGCGTGAATCCCAGGGCGTTGTTGCTCTGCTCGACAACCGAGTTAACCATCGCAGCTACGGACATCAAGTGCTTTCAGCCCTGAGTCCCCTCGCCCGTATCGACTATGTCGATCCTGGATTGTTTACTCAACTAGACTATTCCATGTTTGACTAGCGCTCCAGAATAGGCAGCATTCAAGGGAATTGGCATTAACTCAAAACTTCTTTACTTTCATTCCCCCTTTACTCACGGCGATCGCTCCTGACAAAACGTTATTATCAGCATCAGACTACGTTTAGTGAGACTCGATGGGATAGAGACATGGGAGACGCAAAACGCCGCAAGGAATCTTTGGGGGATAAGTACGGACAGGAAGAGAATATCCTTTCGTGGCTGCCGATCAAAAAGAGTCAAGCCCGCCAATTTGTCAACCTCAGCACCCGTGGCGCATGGGTTGGGATTGGTCTTTTGGTTGCTTACTGGGTTGTGGTTCGATTCCTTGGTCCTGGTTTGGGCTGGTGGAAAGTCAACTGAGTATGGCTCAGTGGTGATGAGTACCTGATACTAATCTCCCTAGGGCCTGTTTTAAAAGCCTGGGGTAAATGCCCTAACCTTGAAGATCCCCTTAATTCCCCCCTTTCAAGGAGAACTCTGAGCGGTTTAGTTCCCTCCTTTTTAAGGAGGGTCAAGGAGAATCAAAAGGTTTTTAAACACTGCCTAATGACCACACACTTGATCAGCCTCGATTAGTTGAGCTTCAAGTGAGTTTATGGGGATGTCTAGCAACTTTTGTGAAGTTGCAGTAAAGCTACGGATAGATGAATAAAGATTAAGTAAATTCTTGATCTCTTGGTCTTTGCTTAACCTCAATACACCTCTACTTAACCTCAACTCGATAGCTTCATGAAGGGTTCCCGCAAATTCACGGATAGGGAGAAACTTCATGACTATCTACAAGTTCATAAGACCCTCAGTTTTGACTGCGGGTGTCATTAGTCTGGTCGGTTTGCTGAGTTCTGATCCGGCGCAGGCATTTACACTGACGCTTCTGCAAAACAATGACGCTGAGTCCAAGCTTTTGCCTGCTGGCGACAATGGTGAGATTGCAGGAGCTGCCCGATTTACTACGCTGATTAGTCAGCTAAGAGCAAACGCAACCACAGATGCAGTCGTCACAATTGCCTCTGGCGACAACATTCTGCCAGGAACAACTTTCAATGCCAGTCTTGAGGATGGCGTGTTTTACGACGCTGCTGTCTTAGATGCAGTTGGCTACGATGCGATCGCCCTCGGCAACCACGACTTTGATTTTGGACCAGAAATCCTGGCTGACTTCATCAGTAGCGATCAGTTCAGTACTCCTGTGCCCTTCTTAGCAGCAAACTTGGACTTCAGCGGTGAACCACAGCTTCAAGCGTTGGTTGATCAAGGACGAGTTGCTAGTAGCGTAATCGTCGAAAAAGGCGGAGAGAGAATCGGTATCATCGGAGCTATCACGCCTGAACTTCCCTTCATCTCCAGTCCTCGAAACGTAACTGTCGAAAATCCTAACGATGTTGCCGCAGAAGTGCAGGCAGAGATTAATGCTCTAGAAGCTCAAGGCGTTAATAAAATCATTTTGACGACACAGCTACAGTCTATTAACAATGACGTAGCGCTTGCCTCAGAATTGAGCGGCATTGATGTGATTGTCTCTGGGGGCGGTCAAGAACTATTGGCAAATCCTGGCGACCCTCTGTTACCTGCTGACGCTACCACGGCACCCTTTGGACCTTTCCCGTTAGAAGCAACGAATGCTGATGGTGATGCGATTCCTGTAGTCACGACGACAGGAGGATATGAGTATGTTGGGCAACTTGAGATTGAATTTGACGATGCCGGGAAGGTAGTTTCCTTTAACGGTAGCCCTGTTCGTGTTTTTGCAGAAGATGGGATTGCGCCTGACCCCAGTGTACAAGCGGAGGCGATCGCGCCTGTTCAGGAATCTGTTGAAGCGTTGGCAGAAAACGTTCTGGCAACCAGCGAAGTAGACTTGAACGGGCAGCGAGGCGACTTCACTGCTGGGACACCTGGAGTAAGAACCCAAGAAACCAACTTGGGCAACCTGATTGCTGACGCCCTACTTGCAACAGGCACAGACCTGGCAGATGATTTTGGCGTTGAGGCTCCTACCATTGCTCTGCAGAACGGAGGCGGCATTCGGAACAACTCCATCATCTCAGCAGGTGATTTTACAGAGTTAGATACTTTCAGCATTCTGCCGTTTGCAAACTTCGTCAGCATCGTGCCAGATGTCAGTGCAGAGCGACTTAAACTGATTCTGGAAAATGCTGTTTCAAATGTTGAAAATACAGACGGACGGTTTGCCCAAATCTCTGGATTTAAGTTTGCCTATGATCTAACGGGTACAGCTCAGGTTACAGATGATGTAACAGGTGAGATTACAACCACTGGCACACGCGTCAAAACTGTGATTTTGAACGACGGCACTGTGATTGTGGAAGACGGGCAAGTTGTCTCTGGCGTACCCAACATTTCCATTGCAACAATCGACTTCTTAGCTAGAGGTGGGGATGAATATCCCTTTGGTGGTGCTGATTTTATCAACTTGGGCACTACCTACCAGCAAGCTCTTGAAGATTATGTAAGCAGCGTGCTGAGCGGTGAAATTACTGCAGAAGACTATTCTGAAGATGCAAGCACTCGCATCTTTGTCGGTGAAATTCCCACGGATCAAATTCCGACTGAGCCAAGTGAACCTGGCGAACCCGGTAAACCTGGCGAACCTGGTGAACCTGATGAACCTGGTGATCCAAGTGTCTCCGTGCCAGAACCCACTTCTGCACTGGCGATGCTAATGTTTGGAGCGCTAGGTGCAGGTTCCCTCTGGCAGCGCAAGCGCAAAGCTTAAGAGGTTTTGCAGGAATTTTTCACCTTTGTGGGGTGAGTGTCTATTCACTCTTATTAGGGCGTTGCTAGCTGCAAGGTAATTTCTTTTCTGTTCCTGATACCCGGTAATCTACCGGGTATTTCTCTTTCTGCTGGTAGAGCAGTGTTTTGGCTATCTTGAGTCCGATATGCGATCGCCTTCACAGCACAATAAATTGCCATCTCAACAAAGCTTCAGATTGCTTATCCGAGAAATATTGATTCGTCAACCGGGAACTGCTTTATACTGCGGTATTTATCAGGAAATGCTTCAGTTCCTGTTGAAGTAACTAGAACCGGGCTATCTTCAAGTCCACATTCATCCACACTCCAGAATCCACAACCAGAAGGTACGTTTTTATGAACAGATGGCTGCAACCTAAAAAACTAGGTTTCATGCTGGCGATGACGGTTGCTTTTGGCGGCTCACTACTTGCGCTACCCCGTCAAGCTCACGCTGATGAAATTTTTCGGCAGCAGGGCACGATTCAACCTGCCCAAAACGAATACACTTTTTCGGGCACTGAAGGTCAAACAGTCACCATCAACCTGACTAGCGCCGATTTCGATACGACCTTAGCCCTGGTGGGTCCGGGTGAGCAAGAAATTGCCTTTAACGATGATTTCGGCGGTAGCCTAAATTCTCGAATTATTGCAACTTTACCTAGCAACGGTGAGTACCGAGTCATTGTGCGCTCTTTTGCCGGAAATGGTGGAGCATACACGGTTACAGTGAATCCTGCGACAGAGTACGAGCAAGCTTACGCTTCAGCAACAACGCTATATCAAGCAGGCAGCTTTACTGAGGCGATCGCCGCCTTTGGGGAAGCGATCGAGATTGACCCGGCTGAGCCCTCTGCCTATATTGATCGCGGCAATGCTTACCTCGCAACAGGAGAGAATACCGAAGCAGCGATCGCTGATTTTGAGCGGGCAGCCGACCTGTACGAAGAGCGGGGAGAAGTGGACTCAGCTCAGTCTTACCGAGACTACGTTCAGTTTCTCCAGTCGTCTCCTCCTCCTGAGCCGATGCCTTTTTAAGAGGGATTCTTACATCCATTTCTCCTAACTATCACAAGACTCATTTGAGGCTACTTTTCATGATTGACCAACTCCGGCTCAGAAAAATTGGTGTATTAATAGCCGCTGCAACCTTGCTCAGTGGCACATTGTTGTTACCTGCATATCCAGCTCGTGCCCAAGCTTTGCTAGAGCAGGAGGGAACATTACGTTCGTCTGAAGGCGAACATACTTTCTCTGGAGAAGCAGGACAGTCTGTGATGATCACCGTCACCAGCCCAGACTTTGATACGACGCTGACACTGCTCGACCCCAATGGAGCAGAAATCGCCTATAACGACGACTATGCTCGCGGACTAAATTCTACAATTGTCTACACATTGCCAACCAGCGGCACCTACAAAGTGGTTGCGCGTTCTCTCTCTGGCACAGGTGGTAGCTATGAACTGGTAGTTGCTGATGCGACTGCTTATGACCAAGCTTATTACCGGGGTATCGCCGCCCGACAGGAAGGCAACTATGCAGCAGCGATCGCCGCTTTTGATGAAGCAATTCGGATTGACTCTAGCCAGCCTGCAATTCATCTAGACCGGGCAGATGTACTCCAAGCGCAAGCTCAGCAGCTTCGTCCCGAAGAGCGTGAGGCGATCGTAGAGAGCTACGAACGGGCGATCGAGCTTTATGAGCAAGCAGGTGACACAGCAAATGCCCAACTGGTTCGCGAACAACTGACGTACTTAGAGACACCACAGTACTAACCGTTCAGTTTAGTTTTCACCATTGCCTGAATTTTTTGTCCGTCAGCCCGACCTTTGAGTTGCTGCATCACGGGGCCCATCACCTTCCCCATATCTTTTGCAGAACTGGCTCCAGTTCTAGAAATTACTTCATCGATTACCTGGCTCACTTCCTCGTCTGAGAGTTGTTGAGGCAGGTATTCTTCTATGATGGTGAGTTCTTGGGCTTCTTGATCGGCTAAATCAGTTCGTCCAGCCTTTTGATATTGTTCGATTGAGTCTCGTCGCTGTTTGGCAAGCTGGGCAAGCACTTCAAGCTCTTGAGTTTCGTTTAGTTCGGTTTGCCCTTGAGGACGAACACTCACTTCTTTTTCTAGCAATACTTTTTTGATACTGCGAACCGTTTCCAGGCGAGTCTTATCTTTCGCCTTCATCGCCGTTTTGATATCTTCTGTAATTCGATCTTTTAGACTCATCGGTTTCTCGTAGTTATTCAAGTAAGCGATCTACTTCAGAGAATATATCCCTGCAAGACTAGCACAACTATATTGGACATTTGACGCGATCGCCCTTACACCTGATATCAACAATTGGCTTCAATCACGTTTCTGGCGACTTCACAAAAGCCCTCTGCTTCAGCGGCATGGGTAACAAAGGCAGGCTGATGAATCAGGCGATCGCGATAGTGCAGCACATTTGCTACACCGACCGAGAGGGGAAAGCGATCGCTATCAAACAGGCTCTCATCATTAGGACTGTCACCAATGGTTAGCACCTGCTCAGGTTGCACATCAGCAAAATAATGCTGCAAAACATGAGTGAGAGCGATCGCTTTATCTTGATGCAGCGTTTTAATGTGACATTGCACAGTGCTATAGGTAAAGCTCCAACCTTGAGCCTGACAGCGATTGCTCAAAAACTGTAATTCCGTTTCAGTGAGTTTTTGGATATCAAACGTCCAGTCGGTGAGGCGAAAGCGGTTATCACTCGATTCTTGCAAATGCGGAAAGTGAGTTTGCAGGTCTGCAAAGGTCTGGGCTAGCTTTTGACGGTGCTTAACCAGATCGGAAATGGGCACAATCATCTCACTAATATCGGGCTGAAAGTAAGCTAAACCGCCATTTTCGGCGATCGCTCCAACTACAGGCAAATAACTCACCAGTCCATTCACCCAACCCGCCGAACGTCCCGTCACAATGAGAACTGGAATGTTGGCGATCGCCAGTTCTTGCAGGGCTTGCAGCAAGTTTGGTGTAAACTTTCCCTGCTGAGTTAGCGTACCGTCCATGTCGGTCGCAATCAGGCGAACCTGCTTTAGTTTGTTCTGGGAAGCTTGAGATAGAGGAATAAGTGGCATTTGTTCCCTATCCCTTCGCTCCAACCGCTCCCAATCCTAGCAACACCCCTTCAAACAATTTTCTGCCGTCTGTATTGCCCAAGGCTGGGTCGGATGCTCTTTCAGGGTGAGGCATCATCCCCAGCACGTTTCCCTGACGGTTACAGATGCCAGCAATGTTGTTAAGAGAGCCGTTGCAATTGGATGCTGGGGTTACTGCACTAGAGGCATCGCAATAGCGGAATAGCACCTGTCCGTTGGCTTCTAGCGCTGACAGGGTGTCTGCATCGGCGTAGTAGCAGCCTTCACCGTGAGCAATCGGCAAGGTAATAACTTGCCCTTTTTGATATGCCTGTGTCCAGGGCAGATCGGTGCGCTCTACTTTGAGGGAGACGCGATCGCAAATAAAGTGCAAATCGCGATTTCGCATCAGCGCTCCGGGCAATAGTCCAGCTTCGGTCAACACCTGAAAGCCATTGCAAATTCCCATCACCAGCTTGCCTTGTTCTGCATGACGCACGGTAGCTTGCAGAGCGGGTGAAAAGCGGGCAATCGCCCCACAGCGCAAATAATCACCATAGCTAAAGCCACCCGGAATGATAATCACATCCAGATCGGACAGGTCGCTTTCCTCATGCCACACCATTCGGGTTGGCTGATTTAGCAAATTCCGCATCACCATGGCTACGTCGCGATCGCAATTAGAACCAGGAAAAACAATCACACCAAATTTCATAAACTCTTAGCCTCTGCCGTTTCTAGTAATTCAAACCGATAATTTTCAATCACTGGATTCGCCAGCAGTTGGTCACACATCCGATCAAGCTGCTGTTTGGCGGAGGCTTCATCTGCGGCGGTCAGGGTTAGCTCAACGTATTTGCCGATTCTGATGCGCTCAACGTTGTCGTAGCCGAGATGCTTTAGCCCCGACTGCACGGCCGTACCCGCCGGATCGAGAACTGAAGGGCGAAGCGTAACATAGATTCGAGCCTGGTAAGTTTGAGTCACAGTTTTTCTTGGAGCAACTTTGAGAAACGGGTTCTGCTAAGCATCTTAGGGCTTAACGACGACAGTTGTACCCACTGCGACCTGAGCAAACATCGCTTCAATGTCTCGGTTTAGCATTCGGACACAGCCGTGGGAAATTGCCTGTCCAATGCCGTCTTCCTGGTTGGTGCCGTGGAACCCAATTTGGCTACTATCATCTGCCCAAAAGCCAATCCAGCGCGAACCCAACGGGTTGTCTGGTCCAGGCGGAATCACCTGCTTGGTAATGGGGTGCTGCCAGTTTGGGCGAGGCTCCATGTCGGTCACGCGAAACGTGCCCGTTGGCGTTTCCCAACCTGCCTGCCCCACTGCTACGGGGTAGGTGACGTGCAGTTTGTCCTGTTTGTAAACCGAAACTTCGCGATCGCTCAAATCGATGACTAAACGAACGGTCCTTGCTGCCGCAGTCGAAACGTTTGCATGAGCCGCAAGCATCCTTGTCTCTGATGCAGAACCGGGAAGTTTAATACTAAATGAGGCAGGCGAACCCACTTGCCACTGCGCCGCAATCAATAAACTTGCGGTGGCAAAGCTGAGAAACATAAAGCTGCGAGAGAGGAGTTCGTTCCTTGCCATTAACCCTATCCAGGTCAGTAACCCTTACCTACTAGGTTGCCTCAAAAAATAAGGTTTTGGCAAAGATCAAGGCTCAGTCTACGGGCTGAACCATTGCTCTAAAACCGCTTCTGTTTAGCATTTGGGCCGCTTCATCAGCAAGGGAGCGATCGCCAAATGCCCCTGCCTGCATCATCGTTCGACCGTTGGCATAGGTACGGAACGCACCCGGAACGACCGATCGCACTTCTGACTGCATACTCTCACTATCCGCCTCCACCAAGACTCGATAGCGCACAAACGCCGCGCCGCCGCTGTAGCTGCCACTGCCCAAGATGCTGGTGCGATTGTAAGAACTGTTTGCCGCCGATATAGTTGGCAAACTGCCGATGTTGCCAACTGGAATATTTCCACTCGGCACAGGCAACAGGTTGGCAGAACGCACCGGATTTGCTGCCCTGGGAGCTACAGGAGCCTGAGCAGGAGTCGGCGTACCGCTAGCCGGAGGGGGCACCGGAATCTCAATAGGAGCATCAGTTGCAGTTGCAGTCCGGTTGGAAGGGGCACCGGGCGATCGCTCTGGTGAACGGCTCACCACAACTTCTCGCATCGGTTGCGCTGCCGGAGCGGGTGTAGAAGAACTGGAAGGCGGCAGCACGGGAATTTCAATTGGCGCATCTGCAGCAGGAACAGTTGCCGCAGTTGTCCGGGCAGGCACCTGTGGTCGGACAGCTTGCCCAGGTCGGACAGTCTGCTCAGGTCGGACAGTTGGAGCAGATTGGGTAGTTGGAGCAGATTGGGTAGTCTGTCCGGGTCGAGCAGGGGACTGGTTCCGGGCAGGGGGCGTCATTTGAGTTGATGGTGGCGGTACCGGAATTTCAACTGCATCAGCAGTGCTGGGAATAGCTACATTCGGGCGAATTGCTGCTGGAGTAGGGGGTTGGGCTGAAATGGCGGAAGGTTGGGAAGCTGAAGGTCGAGAGACAGGAGGTCGGGCAACTGAAGATTGAGAAGCTGGAGGCTGAGAAGCTGGAGGCTGAGAGAGTGTGACTGCTGGTGCAGATTCTAAATTTGGTAAGGCTGAAAAGCCTGCCTCTGAGTTAGGTGGAGCCGTTGGACGAGTGGCAACGGGGGAGGGTGCAGGTTGACTCACAGGAGCAGGAGCCGACGAGGTTGTAGAAGATGGAGTTGCAGGTGGGATCGCAGACGGCACAGGGAGGGGCTGGCGTGCAACGGGTACAGGACGGGCAGCAGGAGCAGCAGGAGCAGGAGCAACGCCAGTCAAATCAACTCGTCCGGTGGTGCGATCGCTCGCTATCTGATTGCCAAATGCTGGAATTTCTTGACTGGTCGCACTAGCGTTTACGTCCTGACGGGCATTGTCACGAAATTGGTTGTTGCCTGGTTCGTTTGCTGTGCCTAAGTCAGGAAAAGATTGGGCGATCGCCACCAGTCCATCCCGGCGGTTGGACTCAATTACGTTGTCTCGCAGCGTCGGACGGGCATTTTCTTGCACCACAATGCCGTCCTGATTTTGACGAATTTGATTGCCGACGATTAGCGGCGCTGCATTCTCGTTTACGTTGATGCCAAATCCGGTTCGTTCAAACACGTTTTCTCGAATTTCCGGGCGAGACGTGCCATAAACGGTGATGCCATTGGCCCCATTTTGAACAAAAGCATTGCCACGAATCACCGGAGCGCTATTTCCCGTTACTGAAATGCCGTCGTGGCTGCTGCCCGTGAAAGTATTGTTGTTTACCGTCGGACTGCTCGACTCAATCCACAGCCCATAACCGCGAGGGTTAGGATTCATCACAGTGACTCCCGTTAACACTGCTTCGTCTTCGCCCAAAATCGTCACGTTCTGGCTAGCAGAAGTCCGGCTGAGAAACGTTCCTCCGCCCTGAATCACAATTCCTCGTCCCCTTGCTCCCGGCTCTCCTTGAATCGTCACACCGGATTTCAGCTCAAGTGGAAAGGTTTCTCCTGACTCAGCGCTGTAAGTTCCTGGTGACAGCAAAATGACTGTGTTGGATTGTGCATTCTGAAGTGCCTGGGTAATCGTTCGCAGGGCGCTTTGCTGGCTGCTGCCGTTATTGCTATCGTTGCCCAAAGTCGGGTTGACGAATAACAGATTCGCTGAGCTTGGAGCCGATGCTTGAGCAATCTCAATCGAGTTTGGTTGGGTTTGGGGAATGGTTTGGGCTTGAGTGCTGAGGGGGGCGATCGCACTCACACCCCCCATGCCAATTACAACTGCGGCAACCCACCCTAACTGCACCAGCGCTCGAACGGGCAACATCGATACGCTAAAGAACATATCTTGCGGATTGGGGCAACAAACAACGCTCATTAACTGTCCTCCCGACACCAGGAACCATCGGCACCACAACAAACGGCAGACTTACCATCTGATCACGATTGCAACAGTTTTAATACATTCAGCGCCAATCAGCTAGAGGTTTTTGTAACTTTTTTGCAACTAGAAACAATCACCATCAATTAGCAAATTCCGTTCGGCTGTTAGGATGAGTAATTAATAGGAATGTTGTGATGGGTGAGACACATAGCCAGCAAAAGCTCTCGGAGTCTGCGATCTACCGAATTTTAGATGCCAATTTAGACCGCGCCCGTGAAGGGTTGAGAATCGTTGAAGAATGGTGTCGATTTGGGTTAAATAGCACCAAATTCACCGACGAGTGTAAGCATCTGCGGCAGGAGTTAGCACGCTGGCACAGTTTTGAAATTCGCACGGCACGAGACACCCCAGGCGACCCAGGAACAGAACTAACCCACCCGCAAGAAGAACAGCGTTCTAGCTTGCGAGACGTATTGGTGGCTAATTTCTGCCGTATTCAGGAAGCCCTACGGGTACTGGAGGAATATGGCAAGGTCTATCATGCTGACCTGTCAGCCGCCTGTAAGCAGATTCGCTATCGGGTCTACACACTCGAAAGCGACCTGATGGGACATCAGCGACATCAGAAATTGAGGCGATCGCACCTCTACCTCGTCACCTCTCCCGCTGACAATCTCTTCTCAGTCGTTGAAGCTGCCCTTCAGGGTGGGCTAAGCCTGGTGCAGTACCGCGATAAAAACGCAGATGACACCACCCGCATTCACACCGCCGAAAAGCTGAAGCAAATCTGTCACCGTTACGACGCCCTGTTCATCATGAATGATCGGGTTGACTTAGCTTTAGCTGTAGACGCAGACGGAGTGCATTTAGGACAACAAGACATTCCCATTTCGTTAGCTCGACAAATTTTAGGGCCGCAGCGCCTAGTAGGACGTTCTACGACCAATCCAGATGAACTGCATCGGGCATTGCGAGAAGGCGCAGACTATGTTGGCGTTGGGCCAGTTTACGAGACTCCTACTAAAGCGGGTAAAGCTGCCGCAGGTCCGGAATACGTTCGCTACGCAGCTGAACATGCTCACATTCCCTGGTTTGCGATCGGCGGCATTGACACTGACAACTTGAGTGAAGTGCTGTCTGCCCGTGCAGAACGAGTTGCTGTAGTTCGTTCCATCATGCAGGCAGAGCAGCCCACCTTAATCACCCAATACTTTGTCTCCCAGCTAGCCCGAATCCAAACAATTCGAGAAAGCGATACTCGCAGTCATGTTCATTGATCAGAATCATTCAGGCATTGATTTAGGCCATGTCTAACGCTTCTAATTCAAACTCTATTTCGCTGCAAGTGAATGGGGAGCCGAAAGCCTGTGCGCCTCATACTCCGTTGCCCCAATTTTTGGAACAGTTAAACATGAATCCGCGCCTGGTAGCAGTGGAGTATAACGGCGAGATTTTGCACCGCCAGTTTTGGCAGGAAACGGAAATTCAAGAGGGCGATCGCCTTGAGATTGTCACCATCGTTGGCGGTGGCTAAATGCAAAACCAGCAAATTTTCCTAGAGATTCCTCAGTCTATACGGGTACGGTTATCCACCTAAAATCTGCCTTAAGCTTGCTTCCTGTAAGGCTTAGAAGGCGATACAGTAAAGAGGTGGTGACTTGTAACGATTGCTTAACAAGCAGTTCATTAAATGGGTCCTCACCCTTGGGTGGTGGAGCTGGATTCTTCCAGGTAACCGTGAACAAGAGTTTCTAGCCCGTTGCTAGTTGTCTCAATAAGTTGCGAAAACATAAAGAACACCTAAGAAAACCACTGGAAGAGCCAGAGCCAAATATAGTTTTAAATTCAGCTTGGATAGGCACAGTCTTATGTACAAGAAACTGTTTGCACTGATCAAACCCCTTCTCAAACCGTTACTCCTCGCTAGCTTAGTCATTACCCTGGTTTTCAGTCAGGCAGATGGTGCCCTAGCAGCTAGAGGTGGTCGTATTGGCGGCGGTAGCTTTAGAGCTGCACCGAGCCGCACCTATGCACCCCCGAGCCGCACCTATGCTCCTCCAGGTGGTGGATACTATCCTGGTGGCGGTTTTGGCTTCCCCTTCATCATCCCCTTCTTTGGCGTGGGCGGTGGTTTTGGCGGTTTGTTCTCAATTTTGATTTTCCTGTCAGTTGCCAGCTTCCTGGTTCGCAGCTTCCGTCAAATTCAGGGTGGTGAAGACGGAATAGGCTATAGCAGCAGCAGTCCCTCAATCTCGGTCGCCCGGGTGCAGGTGGGTCTCCTAGCAAATGCTCGAACCCTGCAAACTGACTTCGATCGCATTGCCAGATCAGCCGACACAGGCTCCTCTGAGGGCTTAGCTCAAGTTCTTCAAGAGACAACCCTGTCTCTCATGCGCCATCCCGAATACTGGGTTTATGGTGCGGCTGAAAATCAGCAGGCCCGTCTGGAAGCGGCTGAGGCTCAGTTCAATCGCTTGGCTCTGGCAGAGCGCAGCAAGTTTAGCGAGGAAACGCTCTCTAACGTTAACAACCAGCTTCGACAAGCAAGTCAAAGTGCGTTAGTTAAGGCTGAACCAGGTGGCGAATTAGTTCAGGCAGCACCGGGCGAATACATCGTCGCCACACTCCTAGTTGCTACCCAGAACAAGTTGCAGCTCCCTGCTGTGAACAACACGCAAGACCTGCGCCGTGCCTTAAGCCAGATTGGAGCGATTCCTAGTGAGCAGCTTTTGGCGGTTGAGGTTCTTTGGACTCCTCAGGACGAGAACGATACGCTCTCCTCTGAAGATCTGTTGACCGAATATCCTGACCTGAAGTTGATCTAATCTGTTCAGGTAATGCAAAACCGGGGATTGTAGAGCTATAGCTTTCTACAATCCCCGGTTTTATATCTAGCGAGGGCGGCGATCGCCCCGATACCATCTCACAATCTTCTCTGGCGAAATTCCCAGTAAATAAGCCGCAATAATCACCTGGTTAAGCAGCGTTGTTCTTATAACCCCTAGCTTTTCCCAGCGTCGGGCTGAGGTGAGGACTGAGGCAGGGGTGATCGCCACCTTCCCCTTTCGGCGCAGCCGCCGAACTAACTCAAAATCTTCCATGATTGGCAGTTCTGGAAAGCGGCCAAAGTGATGAAAAGTTTCTGCTCTAAGAAATAGTGCCTGATCGCCATAGGGCATTTGGAAGTAGCGCGATCGCATATTTACCCCCCACTCCACCAACCTGAGTCCTGGATTCTGCCCGTCAATCCTCAGCGCGAACGCCCCGGCGATCGTTTTGGGTTGAGCTAACGTTTGGCAGATCAGACCAGCGAATTCCTTTGGCAACCGAGTATCGGCATGGAGAAACAGCAAAATCTCCCCGCTTGCGGCTCTTGCCCCAGCGTTCATTTGATAGGCTCTCCCTGGTCTTGAGTGAATGACGCGATCGCCCAAAGATTTCACAATTTCAACGGTTCGATCATGACTGCCGCCATCCACAACGATAATTTCAATGATAGAACTGCGAATCTGGTCGAGGATCTGCTGAATCACATTTGCCTCATTCAGCACTGGGATAATGATGGAAATCTTGGGAGAAGAGAAACGATTCTGTGAATGCCTCACGCTTGGGTTGCCTCCCAGATGGGTAGGTCTTCTGGGTGATCAACATCGGTGAGGGGAGCGAGAGTGGCGATCGCCAATTCCTTTGCCTTCGCGACTGCTATAGTTTGCCGAAAAACTTGGTCGGTTCCCCAGTCAATTCCGCTAAATAGCTCTGGAACCAAGGAACGCAGCCCAATCAGATAGTAGCCCCCATCAGTTGCTGGACCTAAGACCAAGTCGTGATCCTGCAATGCCTGAAACGCTTGTGCTAGCGTGGCAGAATCCAGTCCGGGACAATCTATCCCAATCGTCACAACATGCTTGCTACCCGTCTCAAATGCAGACTGAAACGCAAGCCGCATTCGTTCTCCTAGGTCACCTGTAGCTTGGGGTTGACAGCTCCAGCGAGAACCAAGCCAGTCTTGCATGAGGGAGCGATCGCCTCCCGCAAATCTAATTTCCACAGATAGAGGGGAATTTAACCTGTCCTGCTGCTGAGCTAGCTTCTCCACCCGTTTCAGAGTGAATTCTGTCATCTGCCGCTGAAGTGCAGCCGCGCCCGCTGCTCCCAAGGCTGGAATTAAGCGAGTTTTAGTTTTGCCAACTTCTGGATATCGGGTAAAAACTATCAGATGGTTTGTCTCTGTCAACTTAATCCTGATTTCATTCTTAAACAGCAGTGTATTTACCCTAGATGAGTTTTAGCTGAAAATGAGCCCTGTCTGCGCCTTTTCGCTGCTTACTCAAACAATTCTCGATGAGCAGCTTGGCGATCGCTCATGGCAAAATTTTAAGTAAACTGAAGAGCTTGCCCTTTTACTTTCCCACTTCCTTCATGACTGCAACCAACTTGCCCAGCCAATACGACCCCTCCTTGACTGAAGCTAAATGGCAACAGCACTGGGAGGAAGATCAGGTCTTTAAAGCAGACCCTAATCAACCGGGTGAGCCGTATTGCGTCGTGATTCCGCCGCCCAACGTCACAGGCAGCTTGCACATGGGTCACGCCTTTGAAAATGCCCTGATCGATACGCTGGTGCGCTATCACCGGATGATCGGGCACAATACTCTGTGGCTACCGGGAACTGACCACGCCAGCATTGCGGTGCAAACAATCCTAGAGCGGGAGTTGCGATCGCAAGGCAAAACCCGTGACGAGGTCGGACGCGAAGCCTTCCTGGAACGGGCTTGGGAATGGAAGAAAGAATCAGGCGGCACCATTGTGGGACAACTGCGGCGGCTAGGCGTTTCCGTCGACTGGTCACGCGAACGCTTCACGATGGATGAGGGTCTTTCCAAAGCAGTCCTGGAAGCCTTCTCACGTCTCTACAACGAAGGGCTAATCTATCGCGGCCAGTATTTGGTGAACTGGTGTCCTGCCAGCCAATCTGCCGTGTCTGACTTGGAGGTGGAAAATCAGGAAGTCAACGGGCACCTCTGGCATTTCCGCTATCCGCTGACGGACAGCTCCGGTTCTGTTGAAGTTGCAACGACGCGCCCTGAGACGATGCTGGGCGACACTGCCGTAGCGGTTAATCCTAAGGATGAGCGCTATAAGCATCTGGTGGGCAAAACGCTGACACTGCCAATTATGGGACGCGAAATCCCGATTATTGCGGACGAATATGTTGATTCCAGCTTTGGCACAGGCTGTGTGAAAATCACGCCTGCTCACGACCCAAATGACTTTGAGATGGGCAAACGCCACAACCTGCCCTTCATCAACATCATGAACAAGGATGGGTCACTCAACGCCAATGCGGGAGAGTTTGAGGGACAGGATCGGTTTGAGGCACGCAAGAACGTGGTAAAGCGCCTGGAAGAGGAAGGCTTCCTGGTGAAAGTAGAGGATTATCGCCACACAGTGCCGTATAGCGATCGCGGCAAAGTACCCATCGAGCCGCTGCTGTCTACCCAGTGGTTTGTCAAAATTCGCCCTATGGCAGATCGGGCACTAGAGTTTCTCGATCAGCAGGACGATCCCGTCTTCGTACCTGAACGGTGGACGAAAGTATATCGGGATTGGCTGGTCAGCCTGAAAGACTGGTGCATTTCTCGCCAACTCTGGTGGGGGCACCAAATTCCTGCCTGGTACGCCATCAACAAAACTGACGGGCAGATTACCGACGACACGCCGTTTGTCGTTGCCACCAGTGAAGCAAATGCCTGGGAGCAAGCACGACAGCAGTTTGGCGATAACGTTCAGCTTGCTCAAGATCCTGATGTACTAGATACCTGGTTTTCATCTGGTCTGTGGCCCTTCTCGACAATGGGCTGGCCGGAGGAAACGCCTGACTTGGAGCGCTACTATCCTACAACCACGCTAGTTACGGGATTTGACATCATCTTCTTCTGGGTAGCGCGAATGACCATGATGGCAGGGCACTTTACCGGAAAAATGCCGTTTAGCACGGTCTACATTCACGGTCTAGTGCGGGATGAAAACAACAAAAAGATGTCGAAATCGGCAAACAACGGCATCGACCCGCTGATTCTAATCGACAAATACGGCACTGATGCACTGCGCTATACGCTGATTCGAGAAGTGGCGGGTGCGGGTCAAGACATTCGCCTGGAATATAACCGCAAGACCGACGAATCGGTTTCAGTCGAGGCATCGCGCAACTTTACCAACAAGCTGTGGAATGCTTCTCGGTTTGTGATGATGAATCTGGACGGCAAAACGCCAGAGCAATTAGGCAAACCTCAGGCGGATGAGTTGGAATTGAGCGATCGCTGGATTCTCTCCCGCTACAACCAGGTAGTTCGCCAAACTCGCGACGACATCGACAACTACGGTTTGGGTGAAGCCGCCAAAGGACTGTATGAGTTCATCTGGGGCGATTTCTGCGACTGGTACATTGAGCTAGTCAAGTCCAGACTGTTCAAGGCACAGTCGGCAGAAGTCAGCCCAGCCGAACTGAAATCTAGGGAAATTGCTCAGCAGACGCTGGCCCATGTGCTAGACGGCATCCTGCGGCTGCTGCATCCGTTTATGCCGCACATCACCGAGGAAGTTTGGCATACGCTCACGCAGGCTGAAGAAAATCGGTACTTGGCACTTCAGGCTTACCCTGAAGTAGACGAAAGCCTGATTGATGCTGATCTGGAAGCGCAGTTTGACCTATTAATTGGCACCATTCGCACGGTTCGCAACTTGCGGGCTGAGGCAGACATTAAGCCAGGGATAAAGATTCAAACAAACTTGCAGACAGAGAGCGATCGCGAACAGCAAATCCTTACCGGAGGGCAGGACTACATCAAAGACCTAGCCAAAGTTGAGAATTTGACCATTGAAGCGATCGAACGTCCTGTGGTTCCACGTCCGCTCAAACCTAGCACCCAGACACTCAGTCCGTACCGCAAACCGGCGATCGCTCTGGGATTAATTCTGGCGCTGCTGATTGTCGTCAAAGTCACACTGGGTGTGCTGGATGCTGTAGATAGCCTGCTGCTGATCTCGCCCTTCCTGGAGCTGATTGGGTTAGGGTATACCATCTGGTTTATCTACCGCTTCTTGATCCGTGCGACCGACCGTCAGGGCTTTGCCGAACAACTCGACGCAGTGACAGCGCAAGTTGCAGGCAAAATGTCGTCATCTTCCAATCCTCAAGATCCTCTGCCACAACCCATAGCCACCACCCAAACGCTGACGGTCGAAAAGCTGCCCCAGCAGCAGATGATCTCCGGAGTCGTGGGCACGGTGCAGGTTCTCATTCCGCTGGAAGGCGTAGTAGATGTAGAAGCGCTGCAAGCTAAGCTGAAAAAGGATTTAGCGAAAGCAGAGTCCGAAAGCCAGATCCTGCGCGATCGCCTTAGCAATCCCAAATTTGTCGATAAAGCTCCGGCAGATGTGGTTCAGGCAGCCAGGAATTCACTCGCTGAGGCGGAGAAGCAGGCAGAGATTTTGCGCGATCGCATCAGCCGTCTCTAACCCTGTGATGGTTGTGGCTTTCACTGAGTAGGGTTAGTCTTCAGAAAACATCAGGCTCCCTTAATAAATTCAGTAAGCCACACCATTTAATCCGGATCAGGTCCCGCTAAGGTGTTAAAGGGTGGTTGTAAGCATCAGGTAATTCCCCTGCTTCTTATAAATGGCTTCCCTCGACTCCACTCGAATATCTTCACAGAATCGAGACATCTTTAGCTGGGTGTCAGACAAGATATGAAGATATACTGTCATTCAAGAATTGGTTAATCTTGTTGCTGAAATGCTCTATTTGGCTCAGGTGCAGGAAAAAGACGCTGTCGGCAAGACGAAACTGCAACTGCTTGCATACCAAAAAGCCGAACATGCCTGGGCAATTTTCTCTGAAGAAGATAATACTGTCTATGCAGAGGGATGTGATCTGGGTAAAGGGGCACTTTTACTAGTTCAGCTGAATGATTTGCGACAAGTTGAAAACATCCAGGATGCAGCAGACTGGCTGACTGAAATCATTCAGCAATATCTAGCAACGGGTGTAACCCCAGAAATTTTGCAGCAGGAAGTACAGCGGGCCGAACAGTGGCGACAATCACTCACGCTACAGAGCCAGGAGCTTGGGCGACGTGCTCTAGAAATGGAAGCTCGGCGTGACCAGATTCAAGAGCTAGAAGAAAACCTGAAGCGAGAAAAAAAGCAGCTTGAGCTTGAAAAAAAGCAAATTCAAGACCTGTTAGAACTAAAAGCTCAGCGTGACCAAATTCTAGAGCTGGAAGAAACTTTGAAGCAAGAAAAAAACCAACTTGAGTACGAAAAAAAGCAGCTTGAGCTGAAAGCCGCTCAGCTCAAGACCAATACTTCAGCAAACTAAGCCTAACTAAAAGCGGCGCAAAACTCCATAAATCAGCCAGATAGCCATTGCTCGGAGATAATGGCTAGCCCGAAAAGTGCCAGCAGAGGTAATCGCTTCTGGTGTGCGAAACTGTAGCCCGTTTTCATAAACTTGCCGGACTACAGCTTCGGTAATTTGAAACGCCTCATCTTTCATATCCATCTGTACCAGGAAGGCAGCCAAGCCAAAATTGATGCCTGTCCAAACTTCTAGCGGATGAGTGTCCTTGGGATTAACGGGAGAACCATCTGGTCTGACTCCATTCGCTGCGCCAAATTTGCCATCGTGAAATTTGAGGAAGCAAGCCTCGTAAACTGCTTCTAAAGCAGATCGAACACAACCGGTAGGCACAACGTCAGGCAGTTTTAACAGGCGGGCATAAAACTGTCCGCAAAGCTGATCTGCCATCACGACATCAGAACCACTGCCACTATCGAGACGGTAGTACTGTCCGTTCCAGAGTTTCTCCTGATAGAGGGGGCGGGATTGAGTGAGCCAAGTCTGGTAGGTGGAAATCAGGGATTGGGGGTTAGGGATTAGGGATTGGGGATTGGCTGGATCTGATTGCTGCAAGAGTTGACCAATGGCGATCGCCGCCTCTAGTGCCGTAATCCACAGTCCGCCACAGTAAGCGCTAACTCCCTGTAACCGCCAGTCATCGAAGGTTTGGTCGGGCGCACCAGAGTTTTCGGGAATGCCATCGTTATCCAGGTCAAAGGTTTTGAGGTAGGCGATCGCCCGCTCAATTGCTGGCCAGCACTCTATCAAAAATTCATAATCCGTACTGCCCGTTAAAACAAAATTCCGGTAAACCTGCAAAACGAAGTCACAGCCCAAATCCTTCCACAGGTTGCAGTCTTGATAGCTAGTGTAGTTAGTCTTTTCCCAGGGATGCTCGTTGGGTGCGCCCAAGTCATGGGGCGTAGCGTTTCCAGCTTTGCGAACGGCGATCGGACTTTCTGCCCCAATCGTGTAGTAGTAGCCAATCACACGCGGCGTATCGTCTGCTGCCGGAATAGCTCTCGCAAAAGCTCTCAGCACCGATTTGTCTAGCTCCGGCCAGAGCATCATTAGCGCAAAAGAACCATAGAGCCTCACATCCAGGCTTTCATACCAACGGTAGTCAAGACATTCCAACACCGCAAACTGACCTACTGGATCGCGATCGCTTGCTGCACTCCAAAGCGTCCCGCCGCTAGTCAAGTCATACAGTTCATTAAACAGCGCCATTTTGAACCAGTCGGGCAAATCCTGGTCATCCAAAATCGGCTGCTGCCAAGTCTGAATTTGCTGCTGCCAAGTGGGGTATAAGTCGAGAGCAGTCTGAGCAATCGCCCAGGCATTTCTACCACTAGTTCCAAAGAAGTCTGTGTAGCGACGAAAATAATTAATCCCAGTGGCAAACTCCGTTACCGGAAAATCCCAACTCAACACAAATGGAATTTTTCGGGTTTCACCTGGAGCCAAAGTAAAACGAACGGCGATCGCCACACCAACCTGCTCACCATCGGCAGCCGGAGTTTGGTCATCTACACTTTGCAGCGAACCATCTTTAGAGAATGACTGCCAGAGTTCTGCTCCATCTCCAGCAGAGTTCCAGCGAGTGTTGTAAAAGGTTTCTGCATTGGGGTTTGTTAGGGTGGCGATCGCCCACTGTCCATCGCCTTCTTGAGGTGTTTCCTGGCGATCGGACTGATCCATTAAGCAGCCTGCAAAGTGGCGATCGCTTTTCCACTGGTTAGAATTGCCGTTGCTCTCACCTAAACGCGGCTGATATTGATAAACTGGGCTACCGTCATCCCGCACCTGCACCTTGGGCGACTTGAGCATATTTGTAAACCAACCTGCCATGTTTTGCCAGGTCAGCATAATGCTCAGCGTTAGCGGTCGGTCAGTCGGATTGTGTGCCGTCCACTCAAAAATGGCGATCGGATAGCTCGTCTCCTGATAATTCTTCGCCCAAACTGGCGAAAACTGCTCGCAAGTCAGCGTCGCCTGAAACACATTCTGATAAACAAACCAACTTCGTGGATAGAGCGCATGATACTCCCCTGTCGTGCTAGCTTCCGCCCGATCGGGATACCACTGCCACGCGCTCAAACTGCCATCGTTAGGTGCCTGAGTACAGAGCGCATAAGCTTCAGCAGTTTGACCCTCTGCTTGTTCAAACACACTGAATTGGCAAGCGGGCATCGATTGAAACACGTGCTCTCCGCCATCGATGTGCCAGAGATTAAAATCTCCTCGCGAAGAACGACCAATACAGCCAGCCCCAAACCCACCCAGAGGCATTCCATGCCAGGGACCATCGTCCAAATTACTCTCGTAGCGAACCTTATAGGGCGAGTCCCACCCTTGACCAATCGGACGCTTCCAGGAACAGGCAGGAATTTCAGCAGGCAAATGCAAATTTTTCATCTCAAAATTCTACCGCCCAACCTTCCCTTCCTCTTCAGCATTGCTTAACAATTGAATGATTTTGAACGCAAAGCTGAAAGTTTACATTCAAAATCATCCCAAGAATAAGCAAGCCTTGCTCATCCTTCATCTCTTATCTCTTCCTCTCCCCTCTCTTGCAACGATTGCCATCCCGCCAACCACAACTCCCTATCCTTAAGCTGTTTTGCATTCAGCCAAAAGCGAACCGATGGGTCACAGGCTGCAACCATCTCAGCAAACACCCAACGTCCCTCATTTTTACGATTAACCACCTGAAAGTGCCGCCAACCCCAAGTCGTTTGTTGGGCTGTCCATCTAGAACCTACAAGGTAAGGAAATTTCTGTTTCTTAGGCATCTATCTACTTAGCGTGATGTCCCCCTCAGTGACAATGCCATATTTAGAGAAAGCAGGAGAGCAAGCGTCAACAGCAGACATTGACTCAAAAATTTCAAAATATGGTCATTCTAGAACCAATTAAGTCTAAAAACTATTCAGTTCCTCGACCAGGGGGAGTATGGCTACTGGGTGTTCTGCTTTCAATGACAGGTATTGTACTGATGGGTGTGGGTGGCTTCACAACCTTAACCTGTCACCGTCAAGCTTCGCTTATGGCAGACACGACTTCCGACGGAGTCTGTAAGCTAACAACCTATAGACCTCTCGCTTCTACCACTCAAGAAATAGCGCTAACCGATTTACACGAAGCAAAGCTGGCACAACTACACCGCCATCATTACCACGTTGGCTATCAAGTTGTTTTGCTTACCCATGCAGGCGAAATTCCTTTGACCAGCTCTTCCCCAACACAACGAGACTGGAAAACTGAGGTAACGGAAGATATCAACCGATTTCTCCAAACTCCTGAGCGGGTAAAGTTGCAGCTACAGCTTGAGAACCAATCCTGGGCAGGCACCTTTGGCTTTTCACTAGCTGTAATTGGGACGGGAGCCGGACTTTTTGCTAAGCAGCTTAAAGCGCTTCAACCCAGTACAGGTACGACTCAGCAGAAATAAGCTTAGGTTGAGACATTTTTGTAGACTATTGTCCTTTTTTTGCCGAGATTCATTAGAATGGCTGAATCTGGTTAGGCTATTTATCACAACAAACTCTGCCTAAAACCTCGTTAACCTTGTAAGTATCGTTTAATTTTTAGGACACCACCTTGGTTGGACTATTATGAAACGCTGACTTTTCTAGAAAGGGCGATACCAATTAGCACCTTTCGCAACAAGAATTCAGATCAAGGCGTGCAAATTTTGTGAGAAAAGCTACAATCGGAGACATCTTTGCGAAACTCGCAGGGCAAGTTACATCTTGGTGCCTCTACCCGATGCTGAATGTCTTGGGAGAAGTATGCCTTGTTGATTACTGTGTGCTAAATCCAAAGCACTGGTTCTCTTGCTGATTGGTATGGGCGAGAACGAAATCTCCGCCTACACTAAATTAAAAATCTGAATAGCAAGAGTCCAAATTATCGTCTAAGAAAATTCATGAACATTCCTCCATCAAAAGAGGCAGTTCATGTTATCCTTCTGTTTTTTACAAGCCTTTGACTTTTGACCTAAGGAGCATGAGGAGCGCGGCATGACCCAGGCTAACGACGTACTCGAAACCATTGACCAGCCCGAAAGCGAGCTAGAGCTTTTGATTGAGGACGGAGATGATCGAGACGAAATCTTTGATGCTCAGCCTGATGAAGAGGATGGAAAGGTCACTAAAGGAAAGACCAACCGTCGTCGGGCACAAGCAAAAAAGAAACACTACACTGAGGATTCGATCCGGCTCTATTTACAGGAAATCGGTCGAATTCGACTCCTGAGAGCAGACGAAGAAATTGAACTTGCTCGTAAGATTGCAGATTTACTTGAGCTTGAAAGAATTCGTGAGCAGCTTGTCCAGGATCTGGAGCGTGAGCCTTTCGACAAAGAATGGGCTAGCGCGGTTGATATGCCTCTCCCTGCTTTTCGGCATCGCCTGCATGTAGGTCGCCGGGCAAAGGACAAGATGGTTCAGTCAAACCTTCGATTGGTGGTTTCGATCGCCAAAAAGTACATGAACCGGGGTCTTTCTTTCCAGGACTTAATTCAGGAAGGCAGCTTAGGTTTGATTCGGGCGGCTGAAAAGTTCGACCATGAAAAGGGTTACAAGTTTTCCACCTATGCAACCTGGTGGATTCGTCAGGCAATTACACGGGCGATCGCTGACCAGTCTCGCACCATTCGTCTTCCCGTCCACCTCTACGAAACCATTTCTCGAATTAAGAAAACCACAAAATTGCTTTCTCAAGAAATGGGACGGAAACCTACCGAGGAAGAAATTGCAACTCGGATGGAAATGACGATTGAGAAACTGCGCTTTATTGCTAAGTCGGCTCAATTGCCCATCTCCCTAGAAACTCCGATCGGTAAGGAAGAAGATTCTCGCCTAGGTGACTTTATCGAGTCTGATGGTGAAACCCCTGAAGATCAAGTTTCTAAGAACTTACTGCGGGAAGACTTGGAGAGCGTCTTAGGAACCCTAAGCCCACGTGAGCGCGATGTGTTGCGCCTACGTTATGGTCTAGACGACGGACGGATGAAGACCCTGGAAGAAATCGGTCAAATCTTCAACGTCACCCGTGAGCGGATTCGTCAGATTGAAGCAAAAGCGCTTCGGAAGTTACGTCATCCAAACCGCAACAGCGTTTTGAAGGAATATATCCGTTAAGAACTGGTCTGGAAGTAGGGAGATGTACCTCTCTATTTGACGTTCCAAGGAATAAAAAAGTGCCCCTACGCTTTGTGGGGGCACTTTTCTTGTAGCTTTGCAATTACCTGATTTGCAGTGCAAGCAGCGCCTGGGTAGACACTACATCAGTCCCCAAAAATGAAGCACACCCTGACCAGAGACATATTCAAGGATGACAGCAGAAGCGAAGCCGATCATCGCTAGACAACCGTTCCAAGTTTCGGCTCCCCGAGTGAAGCCCCAGTTCCATGCGTTGCGGTTATCGTTCTGCATAACTTGAACTCCAATTTGCAATAGTTTGCCGACCTTTGTTAACTAATGTAACCATCAGCTTTATAAGTCGCAACAATCCACTGAACAGCTTCATGCATATTTCGTCTACAAGTGCTTTAGATGAAAATGCGCTTTGGTGCAGCATGTGCAAGATCGGAGAATGCAAGGTCGGAGAGTCCAAAATTGGAGAACTGGATCGGGAGTAGTCTAACGGTGGGCGATCGCCTCTCCCGTCCGGGCGTCAAATAAGTGGATTTTGTCGGTGGCGATCGCTAGCCATAGTTCTTCTCCCAAGCTGACCCTTCGATCTGGCTCGACTCGCGCTCTTAAAATAGTTGGCTCAGATGGAGTAGCAGATTCGATTAGATTTAAGACCAGTTGAGTCTCATTACCTAGCGCTTCAAGCCGTTCTACTCGAACGGGAATGTTTTTGGGAGCGGCAACGCTAAGGCTCAGGTGTTCGGGACGGATGCCAAGTGTGAGCGATCGCCCATCATATTGACTCAGTGCAGTTTCCCAGCTTTGAGGGAGAGTTAGCCGAAACTGCGGATGGGTTATCAGGAGCGGTGCCTTGACCTGAACGGGCAAAAAATTCATCTGCGGTGAACCGATGAACTCTGCCACAAACCGATTAGCAGGTCGGTTGTAGAGTTCTAGCGGCGCAGCAATTTGCTGAATTTGCCCGGCGTTCATCACGGCAATGCGATCGCCCATCGTCATGGCTTCAACCTGGTCATGGGTGACGTAGATGGTTGTAGTACCCAGTTTGCGCTGAAGGTTAACGATTTGGGCACGGGTTTCGGTGCGAAGTTTGGCATCCAGGTTAGACAACGGCTCGTCCATCAAAAACACTTGAGGGTTTCGTGCCATTGCCCGTCCCAAAGCAACCCGCTGTTTTTGTCCGCCTGAAAGCTGTTTTGGCAGGCGATCGAGCAGCGGTTCAATTTGCAGGATTTGGGCAACGGTGCGAATTCGTCGATCAATTTCCCGCTCCTGCTGCGACCAGTAGCGCAATTGTTTTGGCAGGGGACGGGTAAGCGTGGTCAAAAAATTTTCTGTCCAGGCAAAGCGATTGGTTTGAGCTTCGGCATTTAGAGTTTGAGATGAAGCAGAGTTGTGCACTGCCTTCGTGCGGCGTAGCCCAAATGCCAGGTTGTCGTAAACCGTCATGTGGGGATAGAGCGCATAGTTTTGGAACACCATGGCGATGTCGCGTTGCTTGGGCGGCAGGTCATTGACCTGGCGATCGCCTACCCAGATATTGCCACCCGTTACTTGCTCCAATCCGGCAATCAGTCTCAGTAGAGTACTTTTGCCACAACCGGATGGTCCCACCAACACCATAAATTCGCCATCCTTGACCTCCAGGTTGATGCGTCGTAAGACATTCACCATTGAAGCGGTCGTTGGCGTTTCAGCCAGTGCTTCTTCGACAGGCGGCACGAGAGCGCCTGCCGCCACAAAGCTAGTTTGTCTGCTTTGATGCCGGAGAAAACTTTTGTAGACGTTCTCTAGAACAACCTGCGCCACAGTGAACCCACGCTTAGTGTTTAGTGTTTCAGCTTATTTTCCCCTATTGCTTCAAAAAATAGCCTTGCTGTCTGAAAAGTAGTAGCGGCATCTATCTGAATAACCTGACAAAACCTCTCTTTAGGGGGGTCAACCCTTATACACATGGCCGGACGAGTTCACCTGAATGAGTGCTTACACTGAGAGGTAATTCAGCTATTGTGAGGGTGCAACTTGATAAGGCCGGTTACGGAAAGCGCTACGAAGCGGCTGAATCTAATTTGGTTGAGTTAGTCTCACAGTTCTGGCAGGTAAAAATTGAGTCTAACGCCAGCCAAGACTTGAGCAAACCGACCACTAGTTTCATTCAAAATGCGATCGAATTCATTACGTGCTTCTACATTTTTTGCTGATCAGACGGAAATTGAGGCGGAGATTCTAAAGAATCATTCTCATTCGGCTGTTTGAGCAAAAAGCTACCGATCAGGGTGTCACTTTGGTGTTTAACATTCGCTTTTTAGGAGTGACCCATGCTTCTCATGGAAAAGAAACTGCTTACCGGCGCAAGAGCAGAGGACGAAGGTTCTGGTTTGTGTCTAGTGATTCAGCTTGGAGATGGAATTAGAGTGCAGTATGCCGTTGAGAATAAGCAAGAGGCGGTTGCCCTCTACACTTACTATTCTCAAATGCACCCGCACCTAAGCCACCAAATTTCCCAGAAGTAATGATTTCGAGCGATCGCAGCTTTAACTAGAATTTCTCACCTAGAGCCTTTCACTAAGACTCTTCGGAGTCCATGCCATCGCTTTGCTCATCAGTTCTGGATGACACAATCGTTACGGTCACGACTTTTTCACGCTTGTTGGACTTAAAGAGGCGATCGCCCCCGCCATCTTTGCCCTGTACCGCAACCTTTGCTAAAGGCAACAGCACCAATCGATCTGCGTCTGTTAGCAGCGTTGCATCTGTTCCCGGTAGCGCAGGGGTAATTCCGACTAACGTATCGGTCTTAGTGGCAAACTGGATTGCCTGAAGTCCCAAATCTCCACAGTTAGCGAGCCGCAAGGCGCTAACATGCATTCGTTTTCCATAGCCGTTAGCCGAAACCAGGAAGACTTCATCCTTGACTTGGAGTGCTACACAGCCAACCAACCTTTCCTGCTTGCCTAATCGAATTGCGGCTGAGCCTTGTGCAGTACGGCTTTGAACTGGGATCTGCTGATCACTCACTTCAAATCGCAGCATTCGACCACCTGACGTTGCCAGAACAAGATGTTCTCCGGCTTCGACGGGAATGACGTACAGTAGCTCGTCGCCCTCTTTGAGTTTGAGAGCAGTCAGTCCACGTCCAGTCAGGTTAGCAAACTCCGATAGAGGCAGGCGTTTGATTCTGCCTTGACGGGTCAGCAGGATCAGGTCGTGATTGGCGATCGCATCAGACACAATAAACTGATCAATGATGGTTTCTGGATCACCATGAGCTGCCGATGGCAAAAGCGTAATCAGTGGCGTTCCCTTGGAGTTTCTGGGCGTTTGAGGAATGTCGCCCACTAGAGTGGTATAAGCTTTACCGCTGCGAGTCAGAATGAGTAGTTCTTGCTTGGTCGTTGCAGTCTCTACCTTAACGGTGAAATCTCCCTCGATTAGCGTTGCGCCATTCTGGGTTTCCTGAGACTGCTGTCGCTTATAGGCTCTTGGAGTCAGGCGACGGACATAGCCTCGGTGGGTAAATTCTAGAACGACTTCTTGCTCAGTCTCGACCTCTGCAACTGTCGTTTCTGCCAACCGTTTTGATTCTTTAGCTCGTTCTGCTTCGGTTTGAATGCGGGTACGGCGTTGGTCAGTGTACTTGCGTTTGAGAGTACGCAGGTCTTTTTTTAGCGCCTTGAGCAACTCTCGCCGATTGTTGAGCAGTTCGCGTAGCTCTTGCATTCGCTGAGTCAGTTGGTCAAAATTGTCTTGCAGTTTTTGCCGCTCTAGCCCGGTGAGACGGCGTAGAGGCATGGCAAGAATTGCGTCAGCTTGGCGATCGCTAAACTCAAATCGCTCTTGAAGCGTCAGCTTAGCTGTGCTGCCGTCTGGTGCATTCCGCAAAATTTCAATGACTGCATCCAGATTCTCCAGAGCAGTTAGCGAACCTTCCAGTAAGTGAACTTCGCTTTCAGCTTTTTGCAACTCATAGGTGTACTGACGAGTGAGCGTTTCTTCCCGAAAAGTGAGGAAGTGCTGCAGCAAGTCGCGCAGGGTCATCTGGCGAGGCTGCCCGTCCGTCAGAGCCAGCAAAATTACGCCAAAGTTGCTCTGGAGCGGCGTGAGTTTGTAGAGTTTGTCAAGAATTCGCTGTGCTTGTGCTTCACGCTTGAGCTCAATTACGACGCGCATTCCGTCGCGATCGCTCTCATCTCGAATGTCGGCGATTCCCTCGATTCTGCCCTGGTTAACTAACTCAGCAATTTTCTCAATCCAGGCAGCTTTATTCACCTGGTAGGGTAGCTCCGTGATGATGATCGCATTCCGGCGGTGCCGCCCTCGACCCACCTGCACATCCTCAAACTGAGCAATTCCTCGAATGGGAATGCTGCCTCGTCCGGTCAGGTAGGCTTCTCGAATGCCTTCAGTACCGACAATTTCCCCACCCGTGGGAAAGTCTGGTCCGGGAATCAGCGAGAGCAACTGTTCGTCAGACAAATCGGGGCGATCGATCAGCGCAATTAAACCATCAATCACCTCTCCCAAGTTGTGAGGCGGAATGTTGGTCGCCATACCTACCGCAATGCCAGAGGAGCCATTCAGTAGCAGGAAAGGCAATTGGGCTGGCAGGACGATGGGTTCTTGTTGAGAGTTGTCAAAGTTGCCAATGAAGTTAACGGTCGCTTCCCCAATTTCGGTCAGCAGCGCTTCGTTGCCAATGGAGGCAAGCCGCGTTTCGGTGTAGCGCATTGCGGCTGGCGGGTCGTTGTCTACGGAGCCAAAGTTGCCGTGACCTGCCAGCAGCGGATAGCGACTAGAGAAATCCTGCACCATTCGCACCAGGGCATCGTAAACAGCCTGGTCGCCGTGCGGGTGATATTTACCCAACACGTCTCCAACGACGCGGGCACATTTGCGGTAAGGGCGATCGGGGGTCAAACCCAGTTCGTGCATAGCGTAGAGAATGCGCCGATGTACGGGTTTAAGCCCATCTCGCACGTCGGGCAGGGCACGACCTACGATTACACTCATGGCGTATTCTAAGTACGACCGCTGCACCTCCGTATGCAGTGCGGTTGCAATTACTTGTCCTGAGGGGAGCATGTCAAGCTGCTTAGCCATGAGTTCTTTTCCTTCTGAAATTCCGAATCACTTGTCCTGTAACTGTCCTACAAGCTCAGTAAGCTAATTTAGGCGATCGCAAACAATAGGTCTGTGTAAATATCTTGCAAAGATAGAGATTAAGGTATAAAGGGTTGGCTAGTTTCACTAACTTGGCTGAGCGGTTTAAGGTAAATTTCGCAGTAGTATCAAACCGTAGGGCTTGAACATGCTTCATCCTGAGATTAACTAAAAAGGAAAGCGCCATGAAAACTGTTTTAATTGTGGAGGATGACTTGATCAATGCTCGTGTTTTCTCCAAGATTTTGACCAAACGCGGTGGATTAGCGGTTAAACATACAGAAAACGTGGATGAAGTCATGGAAATTGCCCACGCTAGGGGAGCAGATATCATTCTGATGGATGTTTCTCTGTCTCGCAGTGTTTACCAGGGTAAACCTGTAGACGGCATTAAAATCACCCAGATGTTGAAGGCTGATCCTCAAACCGCTAGCTTACCAATCATTCTGGTCACTGCTCACGCAATGGAGGGCGATCGCGAAAACTTTTTGAAGCAGAGCGGTGCTGATGACTACATCTCCAAACCCGTAGTAGATCATCAGAAATTTGTTGATCAGATCGTGGCATTGCTACCTAACGAGTAAGTACCCTTGTACTATTTTGCCAAGATTTTGGCAACTTATTGGGGCAATTTCAGGAAACTCCAGGGCAATCGTACAAGTCAGCTTGAATAACGCAATAAACCTGAAAAAGATTTGAGAGTGAGGATGACAATTTGAACGGGTATCGTCGGCTGTGGCTGACAGTTCTCTTAGGGGTGGGACTGGCAGTGGCACTGATTGGACATTCTTTGCCCCCAGTTAGCGCTCAATCTACCCTTCCGTTCACCTCTCCCACAACAGAACTGCGCGGAGTCTGGCTAACTAACATTGACAGCGATGTTTTGTTCTCCAGAGAAAACCTGGGGCGAGCAATTCAACGATTGAAGCGGCTGAACTTTAATACGATCTATCCCACCGTTTGGAATTGGGGCTACACGCTTTACCCCAGTCGGGTGGCAGAACGAGTCGTGGGGCGATCGATTGATCCGCATCCAGGACTTGCTAGAAGAGACATGTTGGCTGAAGCCGTCATTCGGGGTCATCGGCGTGGAATGACCGTGATTCCCTGGATTGAGTTTGGGCTGATGGCACCCGCAGACTCCGATTTGGTTAGTCGTCATCCTGATTGGGTAACGAATCGGCTGGACGGCAGTCAAATCATCTACGAAGGAACTCACCCGCGAGTTTGGCTCAACCCGACTCACCCAGAAGTGCGGCAAATGCTGCTGGATCTGGTTAACGAAATTGTCACCAACTACGACGTAGACGGTATTCAGTTTGATGACCATTTTGGAATGCCCGTGGAGCTAGGGTATGACCCTTACACCGTGCGGCTTTACCAGCAGGAACACGGGGGCAGTTTGCCGCCTAATGATCCTCATAATTTAGAGTGGGTCAGATGGCGAGCAGACAAGATTACCAGCTTGATGACCGAGGTTTTCCGCACGGTCAAAGCGCGAAAGCCACGCGCTATCGTTTCTTTGTCGCCTAACCCCTGGGAATTTGCCTACGAAACATACTTGCAGGATTGGTTCACTTGGGAGCGGCAAGGGCTGATCGAAGAGCTAATCGTTCAGGTCTATCGAGATGATTTTGAGCGGTTTACGAGTGAGCTACAGCGTCCAGAAATTCAGCTTGCCAAATCTCACATTCCTGTTGGTATTGGCGTTTTGACTGGGTTGAGAAATCGTCCGGTCAGCATGGAGCAAATTCAAACTCAGGTACAGGCTGTCCGAGAGCATCAGTTTGCCGGCGTTTCGTTCTTTTTCTATGAAACGCTGGGCGATCGCGATGCTGACTTCCGTTCACTATTTCGCCAGCCTGTAACTCGTCCTAGAGTGGGCTAGTGCCTTCTTACAAAGAGAGGGCGTGGGCTAAGCCCACGCCCTCTCTTTGTACAAATAGCTCTTAAGAAAGGGCATCCCGCAGGGCGGGATGCCCTTTCTTATAGGAATAGTATTACTGGGGAGGAGTAGACTGGTTTGGCACTGTACCGTCGGGTACAGGAATAGCTCCACCTGGCACAATTTCGACGGTCGTTGCACTAGTGCCGCTGAGTTGAGCTAAAGTCGCCTGAAGTTGAGGCAGTCGCAGGAGGGCTTGAGTATCGTTGAGCAAGCGATCACCCCAAAGCTGTTCTCGCAAAAATTCTACATCGGCGTATCGATCATCTTGGCGGAGAGCGGTTTCTGCTTGCTGAACGGCCGCTTCTACATTGCCTTGACCGTAAGTCACGACGGCGATCGCAAACTGAGGCTCTGGCTGGTTTGCATCAACCTCTAAGGCTGCCTGCCATTTTTCTAACGCCCCTTCAACATCGCCCATCTCATACAGAACCAAGCCAATGTTATTTGTAGCAGGCCAAAAAGCCTCGTCTAGCTCTACTGCTCTTTCGTATTGGGCGATCGCCTGGTCAAACTGATTTAGCTTGTAGTAGGCATTGCCCAGGTCAAACAGCGCACCTGGCACTTCCGCGTCAAGCGCCAACCCCGACCGCAGGTATTCCACCGAGCGGTTGTAGTCTTCTAGTTGAAAGTAAGCTGAGCCAAGCGCAAACAAAATTGCTGCATTCTCTGGGTCTAGCCGCCGCGCCCGCTGCAAAGCCGAAATGCCCTTGTTTAGATCTAGCGTTTCGGGGGTCAGGTAGAGACTTCCCAATAATGACCAGATCTGAGCATTTTCGGGAGCCAACTGAGTGGCAAGCTGCGCTCTGGACAACGCTGGTTCATACTGCTGAAACTGTGCAAGCTGTGCTGCTTCTTGAGCCAAACTTAAGCCCTGCTGCTCAAGCTGCTCAACCTCTAAAGGCACAATGTGGGGAACTAAAGCCTGTCCATATACTGGTCGAGCAGCGCCCCACAGACCAGCTAGAACCAGGAAGGAAAGCAAAGAAATACGCTTAAGCACAATTTGACTAGAATTACGAGGGTTTTCAGCTAGCTTAAATCATCTACCTGCGATCGGGGAAGAAAATTCATAGATGGAGGACTGGTGAAAGTGCACAAAAATCAGCTTCAACAGTCTCCCAAACTTGCTCTTGCATTTCGCCTCAACATGGCAGGCTTGATGCGGCGGAGGGCAGACGCGGGGAAGCGCTGATCCCATTCCTCGTCAGAAAGTTCAGCCAGTTCTGTCAGTTTTGGAGATACATTCTGGGGATATGGCTGAAATTCAGCTACATCCGTAGGTTGGGCAAAGCGCTGATTCCAGGGGCAAACGTCTTGGCAGATGTCACAACCTGCAACCCAGCCCTGGAGTTGAGGGGCGATCGCCTCTGGCAATTCTTCAGCACGGTTTTCGATAGTGTGATAGGCAATGCAGCGGTTGGCATCGACGACAAAAGGTTGGGCGATCGCTCCCGTAGGACAAGCCTCAATACATCGGGTGCAGGTGCCACAGTGCTGGGTGTGTGGGCGATCGCTTGCTAATTCCAGATTGGTCAACACTTCTCCCAAAAACACCCAGGAGCCATACTCCCGCGTGATCACATTGCTATTTTTGGCAATCCAGCCGATTCCGGCTCTTTCTGCCCAGACCTTGTCTTGAACGGGACCCGTATCAGCGTAAGGTCGAGCCTGAACCCCTTCAGCTTGAGCCTCTAGCCAGCTAGCCAGCGCCTTCAACTTTTTGTGCATCACCTTGTGATAGTCTCGCCCCCAGCCGTAGCGAGAAACTTTGGCATACTCCTCACCGTCAGGGCGGACGTGAGGAGTGTAATAGTTCAGCGCCACGCAGATGACCGACTTTGCGGTGGGCATAACCCGATGAATGTCTTGCCGTTTGGGATTTTTCATCCAGTCCATCTCTGCCTGGTAGCCTTGCGCTAACCAGCGGTCTAAAGCCTCATTACTTGCAGCATCTAGAGGCTTTGCCGTTGGACTATCGGTGGTTTGTGCTGGCATTACAGCAGCAATTCCTACCTTATGAAAGCCTAAATCCAGAGCTGTTTGCTTGATGGAAGCGCAGTCTACAGCCGGGGGAGCGACTGGAGTAGGGCTGTTTAAATCCATAATTCTTCTAAACGCGTCTGATCTGTAACGTTGCAAGTAAATGTTTCATAACGAGCAGCTTCAGGTTATGCCCTTGGCTAAACGCTAATAGCCACTTCTATGGGATTCTCAGCGCTAATACTAAGCTAGCGTTTGTCACTCCGTTGGTTGATTAGGGCTCGATTTAGCTGCGATCGCCTCAACATCAAAACGCAGTTGAAGCTCACCGAACTAGCAAGATCTCTCGGATGGAGCAAGCGATCGCCTGTTCCGTTTGATATTTTTGCCTTAATGCTCAGCACCAAGATGCTGTATAAGAAGCCCTAACTGGAAAAACCTTGAGGAGCCTTGGCAATGACTGTTAAGCCTGAGACAATCTCACCCACTGAACAAACTATTTCAGGTATCTCAGAACCAGTCATTTATCACTATTTTGAGACTCTAAATTCAACAGACTTTCAGGCAACGGCTGCTTTATTTGCCGCAGATGGGGTGATGCATCCTCCGTTTGATGAAGACCAAGTTGGAGGAGAGGCGATCGCCAATTATCTACAAGCAGAAGCAAAAGGAATGAAGTTTCATCCGCGTCAGGGCATCTTCGAGACCCTGGAGGACGGAACTCACTACAAAATCACGGGCAAAGTACAAACCCCTGTGTTTAGCGTGAATGTTAACTGGCTATTTGTGCTGAACGCTCAGTCAGAAATTCTCTCAGTCCAAATCAAGCTGCTAGCATCGCCCCAAGAGCTATTGGGCATGAAGCAATAGAGGCAACAATAGCAATACCTGATTTTTAGAGACTGCGATCCTTAAAGGGTCGCAATCTTTTTCCGGATTGAGCGGAAATAGGTTTGGGAATACTAGTGACTTACCTTGACTCACCTGACGCTAGCAGCACAATCATTGCAATGTTTTGCCAGCACCCAATTTGTCTGTTGAAGTGACGAGACCCTAGCATTCGGTTTCCCAACTCCGTTTCATGCTGTATATTCAGCTACGACATGAATCGATTGCTAGCTACGGGTTAAGTTCACTCTAACGATGAAAACTGCGCTTTCAGACTAGTTTGTCAAAGAGCAGTGCGTCAGATAGATTGTCAGAACACCAATTCATTAAAACTTTTGCAATCGAAAATCGTAACTCTAAAATCCCAAACTCTAAAATCCCAAATAGTTCAGAATCTGATTGCGAAATTGCTAAGGTAGAGCGATCGCCCAACTCAAGCCCCTCACCAACGCCCCTACAAACCGTTCCTCAGCTACTCCTACACATTAGCGGAGGCGATCCCCCAACAACGACAATTAGCAACCGTTAAATAACCTATTAGACACCGACCGTCTCTATCCAAGCGACGAGACTAGAGCAACGAGGAGAACCTGAGACCGTGAGATTTGAACGAATAATTCCCAGTCTTCTGGGTATTGTGGGCGCTTTGATTATCGCTTCTCCAGTAGAGGCGGCTCGACTGCAATTCTGGCGCTTTAATCCAAGTCAGAATCAGCTCGTCTTCACCACAGATAGCGGCGTGCAGCCCAGAGCGCAACTCATTTCTAACCCAACTCGGTTAGTGATCGACCTGCCAGGAACAACTCTGGGCAATTCAAACTTGAGTCAGCTTGTAGGCGGTGGAGTGCGCGAGGTCCGCGTTGGACAATTTGATGCACAGACTGCCCGCATTGTGATTGAGCTTGACCCTGGATACACGCTCGACCCACAGCAGGTGCAGGTACGAGGGGCAACACCTACCCAATGGACAGTGCAACTGCCAACACCTGAGCGAGTTGAATCTCCTCCCTCAGCGACCACTCAGCCTCCCAGTGAATCTACTCCCCAAGAAAGTTCTCCATCGGTTTCAGGAGCAGCCACTCAGCTAGAAAATGTGCGAGTGACCCCTGATGGGTTTTTCCTTCGCACCAGCGGGGCAGTACCAGAAATTGAAGTCGATCGCAGTCGTAACCGTCGCGAACTCTATTTCGACCTGGAAGACACGGCAGTTTCATCTCAACTGGCAGCAGAAATTCCGGTAGGTCGTTTTGGCGTAGAGCAAATTCAAATCAGTCAACTTGAATCTGACCCACCCACTGCCAGAGTCACCCTTGAGCTATCCGATCCAAACATCGATTGGGAAGCCACAGCCAGCGAATTTGGTGGAGTTGTGCTGATTCCGACCAGTGGCTTTGCTAGAGAAGACGAACCCCCCAGCGTTGCCCCTCCCGTTGCCCAAGCTGCTCCCGCAGAACCTGCCACTATCGAAGGCATTCAACTAAGCAACAACTCTCAACTGTTGATTCAGGCGAATCAACCACTGACTTTTACATCCGGATGGGATCGAGCAACTGCCGACTATCAAATTACAATTCCGAATGCAAGACTTGCTAATAACGTCGACAGTCCTCAATTAGAGGCAAATAGCCCGTTACGACGGGTTCGTCTACGGCAAGAGGACAACGACACCGTTGTGATTTCAGTGCAGCCTGCCGCTGGCGTAAACATTAGCGGAGTCAATCAGCCCAGCCAACAGCTGCTTTCGTTGGAACTGCAACGGGCAGGGCAGCGCCCCCCTGGTGGCAATCCAGTTCCTGTTACGCCTCCCCGTGCTGGCTATCCACCCACTGATTTGCCAGGTGTACCCAACAGTCGCATTGTCGTGGTAGTCGATCCGGGACACGGCGGTCCTGATCCAGGTGCAATTGGCATTAACGGTATCCGCGAGAAAGATATTGTGCTGCCGATCGCCCTGGAAGTTGCCTCTCTGCTAGAGCAACAAGGCATTCAAGTTGTGCTAACTCGACAGGATGATCGTGACCTGGATCTAGAACCCCGTGTCCAGATTGCTGAACGGTCCAACGCCAACCTGTTTGTCAGTATTCATGCTAACGCCATCAGCATGAGCCGCCCTGACGTGAATGGCATAGAAACTTACTATTACTCGAATAATGGTTTGCGACTCGCACAAGTGATTCACGCGAGTGTGGTGCAAAATACCGGTTCAGCGGATCGAGGAGTACGGCAGGCGAGGTTTTATGTTATTCGAAATACTTCTATGCCAGCAATTTTGGTAGAAACTGGATTTGTAACGGGGCGCGATGATGCCCCACGTCTAGGTGATCCGGCATACCGTAGCCAGATGGCAGGAGCGATCGCCCGTGGCATTCTTCTCTATGTTCAGCAAAACTTTTAGATAAAGCTTTACAACTTTTAATTGTAGGCTTTACTGTGTTCACAGCTTTTTCTGTGTTTAATTCCCTGTGTCTAACTCTTCTAAAACCCATCTTTGCTCTGAAGCAACAGACTCCCAACTCGGCATTCACTCTCTGCCTGGTTCCAAGCGCTCTCCAATCGACCCTCTAGCAAATCTGGGAACCAATTCTCAACGCGCCAGAATTGGTGTATTTGACAGCGGGGTAGGGGGGCTGACTGTCCTGAGAGAGATGTATCGCCAGTTGCCCAACGAGTCGATTTTGTATGTGGGCGACACTGCGAGAGTGCCCTACGGCAATCGCTCTGCGGCAGAAATTCTCCAGTTTGCCCGAGAAATTCTGACCTGGCTGTGTCAGCAAGGTGTGAAAATGATCGTCGTCGCTTGCAACACCAGCGATGCGATCGCGATTGATCAGCTCTGTGCTGAAATCGAAGTGCCAATTCTGCGCCTAATTTTGTCAGGGGCACGGGCTGCCGTTCAGCAAGGCAAGCGCGTTGGCGTAATTGCGACACCTGCAACCACAGCCAGTAATGCCTACCGTCTGGCAATTTTAGAAGCAGACAGCACGGTTCAAGTCTGGCAAGTAGGTTGTCCAGAGTTTGTGCCGCTGATTGAGCAAAACCAGATTCACACTCCCTACACTAGAGCGATCGCACTGGAATATCTCACGCCCCTACTAGAGCAAAACATCGACACGCTCGTGTACGGCTGTACCCACTATCCTCATCTCTCACCAATCTTAAGAACTCTTCTGCCGCCCTCCGTTCAGCTCGTTGATCCGGCTGTGCATGTGGTGGCTGCTGCCGCTCAAGAGCTAGACCTGCTAGGGCTAAAGAGCACTCGTCCACCTTTGCCAACTCGCTTTTGTGTCAGTGGCAACCCCGATCATTTCAGGCAGGTTTCAGTTCAGTGGTTAGGCTGTACGCCTCTTGTTGAGCAAGTGAACCTGACTGAGACAGTCGGGGTCTAACGCAGGTCAGCATGATGCCGAAGCAACGCTATCGTACATCTGTACGAGGAGAACGAATTGGTGTATAATCTACCCCTAGATAGTTGCAATAGATGTTCAGTCTTAAGAGGAGTGATCGCGATCGCCCCGCCTCCTGAACGCACGGCACAACCCTTACTCAGCGCAGTGCTGAGATGAGCAGAGTACTCAAGCCTGTAAGCGTTGTACAAGCATCAGCAGCAGATAAACCGCTAGAAGGTAGCTTGCTGCCAAGACTGGGATGATGAATGGAATACCGTTGTACGTCATAATTAGCAGCCTAGTAAAGTCAGAGTTCAAACTAAACAAAATTAAGCCAAAGCCTAAGCTCTGCGCTTTCAATTAGATATTTGTCTCCGTCCTCTCAAAGCCATGCCATGCAGGATGCAACCTAAAGGACACATCTAACAGGAGACTCGTTCCGAGAGAACAGCCATTTCAGACTGCCAGCGGCAATCCAAATCTGGATAATTGATGAACTAACCTGGCTAGCTTTGATTGGAAAGTAGATAGGCACAGCAAGAGGAGCGCAAAATTAGAACTCCTTATACCCTTGCCGCTACTTCAAAATTGCCGTAGCCCTATTCGCGTTAAGTTCGAAAACTTTTAAATCTCTATAAAAATCCTAGCACAGGATTTTGGTTTTCAATAGGGCATTCTTTCATAGACTTAATAAATCTACATGAGGCTGGAATAGGCTTTTTCACAAGGTTAGACAATCAAAATTGGACTGAGACAGCCGGGTTCCTAAGAACATTTTTGCTAAGTACTTCTGCTTATTAAAATACTGCTTTGGGGAGTTGTAAAACATCTGTCGAACATCAACTCCAATCCGAAATAAAAGACGCAATCGAACTATGACAAAACAAACTGCTTATAACGAGCACTTACACAAAGCTCACTGCTAACTCAGATGTGATTAAATCCGAGCAAGGGAACTAGTAACACACTCTAATTAGCCTGATTAGCCGTTTGAGGGTAGACTTTTACTGCTATCAATATTCTGAAATCCCCTCCAGGAGATAGAAAACTCTAGAACCCAGACTTTGTTCTTTCAGATGCAGAAGGCTTGCCTTAGAATAGAGCTAAGATATGTAAAATTTTGTAATCTAACGCCTGAAGCGGCTCATTCATGACCTCAGCGACCTCTCTCTTTTCACCAGTTGAAGCGGATCTGCGCCTGCTCACAGAAAATTTGAAAAACCTGGTTGGTGAACGTCATCCTATTTTGTATGCTGCCGCAGAACACCTGTTTGGGGCAGGAGGAAAGCGCCTCAGACCCGCCATCGTTCTGCTGATTTCTCGCGCTACGATGCCCGAACAAGATATTTCTCCTAAGCATCGTCGGTTGGCTGAAATTACCGAGATGATTCACACTGCAAGTCTGGTACATGATGATGTGGTAGATGAGTCTGATGTAAGGCGCGGTGTGCCGACGGTTCACAGTAGTTTTGGCAACCGGGTTGCGGTACTTGCAGGAGATTTTCTGTTTGCTCAGTCTTCCTGGTATCTGGCAAATTTGGATAATTTGGCAGTTGTGAAACTGCTGTCTGAAGTAATCATGGACTTGGCAGAGGGTGAGATTCTCCAAGGCTTGAGTTGCTTTGAAGCAAACCTATCGATTGAGGCGTATTTAGAGAAAAGCTATTACAAAACGGCTTCTCTGATTGCTAATAGCGCGAAAGCAGCGGGGCTGTTGAGCGGTGTGTCTGCTGAGCTAGCAATGCATCTATATAGTTATGGTCGTCATATTGGTCTGGCGTTTCAGGTTGTCGATGATATCTTAGATTTCACGGGTTCGATGGAATCTTTGGGTAAGCCTGCTGGGTCTGATTTGAAGAGCGGCAATCTAACTGCACCTGCTCTCTATGCCTTGGAGGAAAAGCCCTACCTGGAGTCCTTAATTGAGCGAGAGTTTGCTCAGGATGGAGATTTGGAGCAGGCGATCGCCTTAATCAAAGACAGCCAGGGAATTGAGCGTTCTCGCGAATTAGCTGCTCAGCACGCTCATGCGGCAGTTCAACACTTGAGTGACTTGCCTCATTCAGAATCTCGCCAAACACTGATTAATCTAGCGGACTACGTTCTTAGCCGCTTGTATTAGGTCCATCCTGTATTAGGTCAATACAGGACGTTACGTCTATATCAAATCCCTGCTTCGGACTCAGTTTCAGCAGTTTGGATGTAGGCGATTGCCAGAGGCGTAATTTTCTGTACAACCTGATCGATCACCGTGTGGTCTAAATCTGTCCACACTCTCGGCTGCCCAAACACGCAAGGCTGCAAAATGCCCCATAGCTGACCATCCTGGCAAAGGTGAGCGTGAATCAGGGCGCGATGACCAAATTCTCGCTGCTCAAATGCCAGATTAACCACTTTGGGGTCAGCAGTTTCTACGTCTTCGACAAAAACGGAAGCTTCAGTGCGGAGGGCTGCCGCAAAGAGCGGGTCTTCTTCAGGTAAAGACTCTGGCTCAGCTTTCCAATCCGAATCCAGCACAGTGGGAATTTCGTCGCTGCGAATCCAGCAGTAAGGCACCATGCCCATCTTGCTTTCTGGGTTGCGGAGATAGAGAAAGCAGCGATCGCACTCCAGGACCTTTCCGAGTGCGGGTAGCAAAGCCGAGAAAACGGCATCTGGCTCATCTGGGAGCCACACGTCTTGTAAGTCAGTTTGAATAGTTGGGCTAGACATAGGTGATGAGGAGACAGGGTAAAAAGCGAAATGGCGAGCTGTTTGAACAGCTGTTCGAACGATGCGATCGCTTTACACCGTAGCGTCTTTACTCAAACTTCAAACTCTATCGTGTGGCGGAAGAGTTATGGTAGCGTTGCGGTTCAAATTCTTTGCTCAACGGTTTTCAGAATTGAATGCTGACATTAACCGGATTCAGGTCATTCAGCCCCGAAATGACATTCTGAGGACTTGTGAAACTTTGAGCAATGGCTTTGAGTCAGCAAGTGCAACCCTCACCCCCCTTGTATTGCTGTGCGGCGTTACTTTTTGTTCTTAATGAAGCAAGTTTTTAGACCCATCGGGCAGTGCCTTACAACGGCTGTTGTAACCTCTGCGATGCTTGAAAGCTATGCGTTACCCCTTCTGGCTAACCCAAATGCCAACTTTTCTCCCCCTCAACCTGCAGAAAGTAGCGACTCAACAGTTCAGACTAATGCTGCACCGCTGATTCAGCCTGAAGTGGTTGCACCGCCAGAGACAGTAGTCGTACCGCCTGCTTTGACAGAAATCAGAGTTGAACCGACTTCAGCAAGTGCAGCAGATGTAGCTCCTGTAGCTGAACCGTCTGCTGACCAGAACAGTACTGTTGGAGAAACTTCACCAGCAGAATCGGGCAGCAGTCAGAGCAATACCAACTCTGGCACTGACACAGAGACGAATGCTGGTTCTGTACCTGAAGAAGCTGGGCCAACTCAAATTGCTGAGCCAGCAGAAGCAGAGGCGATCGCCAACGCTGTAGCTCTGGAGTCTGCAAGACAAGAACTGGCAGGGAAACTAGAGGCAATCGTTGAGCAAGATAAACCCGAACGCGAGGCAGAATTTCGCCAAAACTTAGTTATCTCAGCACTTCACTATGCTGAAGTAGGGGAGTTTGCCCAGGCGCGTCAGGTGGCCCAGCACCCTGCTCTACCTACAGAGATCCAAACTGAGGTCCTGACCAAAATTGCAGAAATCGAAGCAGTAGCGGCTCAGCAGCCACAGATCGCAACAGCGGAAGGAGCTGCGATCGCTCAGGCACCCACTGCCCTTGCCCCCTTAAGCTATCCAGTTGCGGGCTATTCCAATATTGGCGCTCGGACCCTGCCTCCTGGGTTGGCTGGGTATCAGGGCGATCGCTGTCTGGTTCCTGCCGTGACTCCAGCAGCAAACAGCTCAAAGGAAATTGTCGTCAACCTGAGCGGAATCAAGCTTGCTGCTACTCCCTCCACCCTTACACCTGACCAGCAGCTTGCTTCGCTGCTCACCGTCTCAAATGCGGCGAACGAAACCATCAACTTGATTCAAAGTTCTAAGGTGGAGAAGCTGCAACTGGGTCAAGTTTCTCAAGAACCCATTGCTCTCTCGACAGAGAACAGTTTCTCTCAAGAAATTGAGTCTGAAGAAACGGCATCTGCAGATGTAGGTCTCCACAAGCCGAGTGCTGAGCGCTGGGGTGAGGTTAAGCTAGACCGTGTCGTAGGTTCGACCTTAGACAACTTGCTGAATAAAGTCGGCATTACCACCATTCCTGCTGTTTTTGACTCCATGTTTCTAGGACAGACTTATCTGTCTGCTAGTGAATTTGAGCAAGCCCAGCAGACTATACCAATGCCTTCAACTGAGATTTCGTCTAGAAGGATGGAATCACTGAATGGTGAACCTGTTCTGGAAGCTAACTCAGCAGCGCTGCCAGACATTACTTCTCCTAGCATGTCTATCGCCGACCCGACACGGGCGATCGCCCTGGGACAGTCCTCACCCTTAGAAGGAGTAGATAAAGGGTTTGGCAAGGTCAATGCGATCACCCCTCTGCAGTATGCAAACTGGCAAAAACCTGAAGCTGAAAACCCCTTTGCGGTGCTGACCGCATCTACAGGCAGCATCAACTGTGCGGCTGCACCAGGGCGCTTCACAGGCTATTCCGTCACCACTGCCGTGAGTCAGCAATTCAGTAGAATCGGGCTGGCGTTTCCGCTCCCCATTCCGGCAGCACTAACTTCCGCCTTTGGCTGGCGCATCCACCCCATTTCGGGCGATCGCCGCTTCCATGCAGGGGTTGACCTGGGCGCACCGCAAGGTACTCCTGTAGTTGCTGCTGTGTCCGGTCGGGTTGCAGTTGCCGACTACATGGGCGGCTACGGTCTAACCGTTGTGCTAGAAAATCAGGACGTAGCACTCCGCAACCTCTATGCTCACCTGTCTGGCATTGCCGTACAACCTGGAGCCTGGATTGAACAAGGCAGCGTCATTGGTTGGGTGGGCAGCACAGGTAACTCCACCGGCCCACACTTACACTTTGAGGCGCAACAACTCACTGCCAATGGTTGGGTTGCAGTTGACCCTCTAGCCAGTGGAGCGCTCACCGTCGCCAGAGCACAGCAGTAAGAACTTAAAGAAAAGAGGGAGCAGGACAAAGCTCTACTCCCTCTTTTCTTGGTAGCTTTGGTAGCTACAGCTATAGTTGGATGGCTGTAGAACTCAAGAGGCGTTCTAATGCGATCGCAGTTTGAATACGGAACTCTGACTGACTCCAAAGATGCTCAGCAGCTAGGAGCAATTTTAGAACAGTGCTTTAGTAGTCAACCGGGTAGCAGTGAGACTTACTTCAAGCGAGTTGGGCTAGAAAACTTTCGCGCTTTGCGAGCTTCAGGGCAACTAGCAGGTGGACTGGCAACGCTGCCAATGGGACAGTGGTTTGGCAACCAGCGAGTCCCAATGGTTGGCATCGCGGCGGTTGGCATTGCCCCGGAGTATCGCGGCTCAGGTGCAGCGATCGCCCTGATGCAGCACACTTTGCAAGACCTGCATGTTAACGGAGCGGCTCTTTCGGCACTGTATCCAGCAGCTCAGCAGCTTTACCGCAAAGCTGGCTATGAGCAAGGTGGCAGCTTTTGCACCTGGGAAATTCCGGCTAAAGCCATTCAGGTGAAGGAGCGATCGCTGCTACCCATTCAACCAATTCATTCTCCAACTGCTGAAGTATTTCAAGTGCTTAGTCAGCAGCAATCCCAGACAAACAACGGTAACCTGGATCGGCATCCTGCCGTTTGGGAGGAAATTCTCAAACCCGATGCCCCAGAAGCAGTTTATGCCTACCTGTTTGGAGAAACCGCTCAGCCTGAAGGCCACATCATCTTTAGTCAAAAGCAAATCAACCACAGTGCTACCCTAGTGGTGCTAGATTGGGCAGTCCTCACACCATCGGCCGGGTACAGCTTCTGGAAGTTTTTAGCCAACCACCGTTCCCAGATTGAAAAAGTGCGGTGGCGCAGCTCTATCATTGACCCGCTTACCCTATTGCTGCCAGAACAATCCGCCAAACTGCACGAGTCTAACCGCTGGCTGCTGCGGATTGTGAATATAACCAGTGCCTTAGAGAAGCGGGGTTATCCCCCTACGGCTGAAGCTGAACTGCATCTGGACGTTCAAGATGAATTGCTGCCGGACAACAGCGGCAAATTTATTCTCTCAGTCGCCAATGAACAAGGGACTGTCACCCGAGGGGGCAAAGGGGAGTTGCGGTTAGACATTCGCAGCTTAGCGCCCCTCTACACAGGCTTGTTTTCGCCGCACGAGCTACAGTTTTTAGGGCAGTTAGAAGCAACAGAGGAAGCGATCGCCACCGCAACCCAGCTATTTACAGGTTCCCATCCCTGGCTGCGCGATTTCTTTTAGAGGGAAAAAATTTCGCAAAAAAGAATCCACCCCATAGGATGGATTCTTTTGCGATCGGAGCGGCGGGATTTGAACCCACGACCCCTACTACCCCAAAGTAGTGCGCTACCAAGCTGCGCTACGCCCCGATGTCGCTTAACAAGCATAGCATAATGATGGGCATTGGGCAGCGCTCAGGGAGAGTTTCAAAAGACTTTTAAGACCTGAGTTGCCTGAAGTAGTGCAGGTACAGCCTGCTCTGACCAGTATCCTTCTGCACGACGACCCGAAAGCAACATTAAACGCAAACTAAAAGCTTGAGGGTACCCCTCTGCCTCTAGCCACAGCAAATCGCTTTCAACCTCACAGCTAACCTTTTCCTCGTCCATCAGTTCTTCCGCAATGCGGCTCACTGCTTCTGCTAACCTTGCAGCCAGACGACAGAAATCATTTAGCTCTGCCTCAGTTAACTCAATTGCCCAATCATCTCCTCCAACTAAACCCCGAAACTCAGAGGCATCAGCATCCCAGCCTAGCCGCCAGCCAGAGCCACTTTTTACTTGACGGGCCATCGTTATAGCACTGTACGCATCTGTGTTAAGCAACTCGTCAGTTAGGGCAGCAACAGCTGAGCATCTCCCGGACGAGGTTGAAGAATTGTTGGGTTGTTGCTTGGGTTAGAAGGCGTCGGGGTCACTTCTTCTGAATCGGCAGGAAGCCCAGGAGCCGTCGTCGTACTCGCTTCACTGCTAAAGATAGTTACCAATGCGTTAACCAAAGCGTCTCTCTGAGCGCGATTGAGGCTGCGAATTACAGCCACATCACCCTCCATCGGATTAACGGTTAGAGTATCTCCACCAGGGTACAGTTCTGCTCGTACCCAGTCATTTTCGCCCAGGTAGTCTGCCATTGTCAGTTTCCAATCAAGCCGATAGTTGGGTGGACGGCTCTTGGTATAGAGGTGATAGCGAATCAATCGACTGACTAGCGTATTGTTAGGGCTAGGGTCCCCCGTGCGGGCATTGACGTAATGATTTTCTAGCGGCAACTCTGGGATGAGTTGGTAAACCTGCTGCCAGGGTTCAGTTGCACCAGGTAACCCACCAGGAATTTGCTGGGCGATCGCGGGTTGTCCACCCCATTGCGCTGACCACTGCCGCTGCTGAGCAGCAAACTCTGGCGCAGGCATCAGGGCAAATAGACTAACCAAACTTGCGGTTGTCAGCAGGGCGATCGCAAACCTAACTACTCGCCTAGAAACTACTTTAGATTGAGTCATCATGACCGATATGGAAGTTGCTAACTTCTATTATGTCGAACTACAAGAACTGTCTGGACTTTTAAAGGTGATGAGGATGTTTGAGAAGTCTAGTTTGCAACCTATAAGTATGTAAGGTGAATAGCAATCAGACAAGAACTCTCAGTCTATCTATTTCAAGTTCGATCTACTAAATGCTATGCCCTCCCAGGGGATATTTGCACTTTTCGGACTTTCTTTAGCTAAACTTTTAAGGTTAATAAAGGGTTAAATAAGTGGAGTGTTCTACTTAAATTAAGCATTTAGAGGTGATTCTGTTTTCAAGTTAAGAGCTATCTTTTAAGATAACTGCAATGCTGTTCTCTAAATATTTTGAGAATGTAAGCTGCCCCTTACAAACCCCTTAAGGAAAAAGCTATCACCTATTTCAAATAAGATGACAAATCCTCAAATGCCAAAAGCTGAGGGCAAACGGATTCTATTGGTTGAGGACGACGACGCAAATCGACAACTAATGGAGGACTATCTTGATCACCATGATTATGTAGTGAGTAGTATTGCCACAGGTCTTGATTTCTTACAAATCGTGATAGATTTTCAGCCTGACCTGATTCTGCTGGATCTAAAACTTCCTGATATCAGCGGCTATCTGTTGCTGGAGCAACTTCAGGCAAGCTCTATGTTTTCGCGCATTCCAGTCATTGTCATATCAGCTTTTGCCTTTCGGGCAGAGCAAAAACGTGCCCTAGAACTAGGCGCACGACAGTACTTTATTAAGCCCCTCAATTTGATGAATCTCAGACAGTCAATAGAACAGGAAATTGACCCTTAATCTCGTTATTTAAGCAATTACTTCCGTTTTGGTGCCCGTCTTCTCAGATTTTTGAGTTGCTGACGCAATCGCGTTAGGTTAGGCGATCGCCCTCCATAGCGCCAGCTCACGTAAGCATCCGAAATTTCCTCAATCACTGTGGCATGGTTAGGCGAATGGTGAGGTTGAATTTGACGGGCATACTCAAGTGGAGTTTGAGTTGATGGTTTGCGAAAACCTTGAATCGCCAACCAATGCAGCATTTGTTGATAGATTGCCTCCATTGGCGGAAGCCGAGTCAGCCAATAACGGTAGCGCAACATCCGCCAACCACTCCAACTGAGCCAGCCTAGGAAGCTGAGTCCTGTGACTACTGCCAATCCCAGTAGCAGCCCCACCCATCCTCTAGAAAAGAGCGAAACGACCCAGCGAATCAGTCCACCAAGGCTGCTGGCAATCCAACCAAACAGTTGATTGAGCAACCCTGAGACTGGGGAGGGTAGCCATCCGGCAACCCAGTTCCAAAACTGCTTCAAAACACTAAACACTTGATAGTCTTCGATCGAAGGCGGCACCACTTCATGTCCGGGAATTGGGTCAAAGGCAAACCAGCCATAACCTGGAAATAAAACTTCCGTGACCGTATAGGCATCAGTGTTGCGAATAACGTAAAACCCAGTGAAGGGGTTGTATTCTCCTGGACCAAATCCGGCTGCCAGTCTTGCTGGAATGCCAATCGATCGAAGCATCATCGTTAAAGTAGTCGAAAAGTGATCTGGGTAGCCACCCTGGTAACGAAACAAGAAGGCTTCTACCAAATCCTCATCTTCTTCTAGAAACGGCAACTCTGGTTGAACGGTGTAGTTCTGCTTAAGGTATTGAGCCAGATAAAGAGCTTGCTCAGATGGAGCAGTAACTGGATTAGGGGCTGCTGCCAAAATTTCTTGGGTGCGTTGGCGAACTCGGTCGGCGATCGCCTCTGGCACTTCTAGATAATAGTCACGAATGGTTTTGGGATAATCGGTGGATGCCTTTTGCAATAAAGTGCGATCGCGATAAGGCACCTCTGAGATTACGGTGTAGGTAACCCCTTCTACCAGTTGAACGGGCGATCGCAATCCTCCTTCTGCATCAATCGCCAACTCTTCGGTAGGAAAGTAAATCTGTCTAGGTTCATGCAGCACCGGAACCAGATTCGTCAGGTCAGAAATGATTGTGTAAGTTTGGATCACTTCGCGAGTGCGACTGTTGACTGACAACCAGGGTGCAACAGACCAGGGAATGTAGAACTGCAACGACCAACCGGGTCGTCTGAGCGTCTCGATCTCCTCTTCGCTGTTACGAGAAATTTCCCAACCTTGCCCGGTGTAGCGATCAAACGCCAATACACGCCAAAATCCTTCTGCTTGAGAGCGAACCCGCATTACAACTTGAGGCTCTAGCTCCCCACGCAGGTTCTGATTAATTTGACTGTTAAAGCCGTAGTAAAGGTTGTCATCAATTTCTCCAGGCCCTTGTCCAGTACCTTCTCCTGTGCCGCCACCCGTACCTTCTCCATTGCCGCCTCGAACATAGCCAGGGTTAATGATGTTGCTTGTGTCAAATTCGCCGTCAAATTCGATGAGGGAACTAACGGGAAACGTCCGCAGCTGATAGCCTGGAAGACGCGGTAAAAAGGCAAAAATTGTTAACCCCAGCGCAACGGTCACCAGCAAAAATAGACTGAGACGCTTGAGTGAAAGGTCAATTCCAATCCGGCGAAAGCTGCGAGAGGGCTGCAATCCCAAACGGGAGCGATAGTCGAGAATAAGTGTTGGAAGAGCGATCGCCAAAAACAGCAACAGCAGTGGGGCAAAAGCAAGAGTTTGGCTGAGCGTACCGCCGACCCCAATCAAGATCAGCCCAATCATCATCGAGTAGCCCAGATCTTTGCGTCTGGGCAAGTCAAAGCTGTGGAATACCTGAAGCTGAATCAGTAGCTCAGCCAGCGCCAACCGGGTATCGTTTGGCTCATTAAGCAACTGCACAAAGAAGGCCGCCAGGGCAACCAACATGGCGATCGCAATGCAAAACTTTACCGGGACGTTGCGACTGCGACGACGATAGTAGCTCCAGGTTGCGCCAACAATACTTAACGGCACAGCCCAAAGACTCAACCCCGCCCAGTTTGCGACATCCAGCGAGGCAACATCTGTGGCGATGATGCCAACCGTCACTAAAAGCTGCACCAATACACGCAGCGGGATTGAGTCTTCTGGCTCTGGCAGAGGTAAATCTCGCAGCCGTTGCCACTGAGCGCGAATTAACTTTTGAGGCAATCGCTTAGGAGGAGCGGTAGCAGGCATGGAGGGAATTAGGGATTGGGTGTGAGGGGTTGGGAGTAGAAAACTCTTTTATACCCTACACCCTATATCCTGTAACCCTCACTTGCATTACTCCGCTTCAGTGACAAACCGAATGGCAAAGACCAGCGGAGACAGGTTTGCCCCATCCAGGCGAACTTCCAGGCGATTGGTTTGTCCTGGTTCTGGGTCAGGGATTTCAACGCTGAGGCTGCCAGGGTTAGACCGCTGGGCGATCGCCTCGGCATCAGCACCTTGAAACTGAAGACTACCAGGGCAAGGTAACACACCTTGTACCCGCAGTCTTCCTGTGCTGATTTGGTACTCAGCCGTGAGCGTCAATGCTCCTGCTGCGGTCTGCCACTGGCGCTCTATTTGAGGCTGGCTGGGCGACACGGTCAGCGTCAGAGATTCGATAATTTCACGAGCAGCAATCAGCGACAACGCCATGCGTTGAGCCGGAGTTGCAACATCATAGTCGCTCGGAAAACCTTCCTGGAGGCGAGACGGTTGGGAAGCCACAGCCGCAGAACGGCTGGGCGAAGCAAGTACCAATCCGGCTAACTGGTTGAGCGCGTTAGACTGCCCTGGAAACAGGGATTCTACCGCCTGGACTAACTTTGCACCTTCCCGCAGTGAAGTTTGCACCACTTCCTGGCACTGCTCTAGCAAATTTGCCAGAATGGTTTCAGGCATGGGAATGGGAAGGCTGAGATTTTGAAGCTGAGTCGTCCAAAAATAAGCCGGAACTACGTCAGGTGTCGCTGAGTCGAAGTACTCGCAAACCTCTGTCTCCCAGGGGAATAGAGGAGGCTTGTGTTCGATTTCAGCCCGTAAACGGCGCTGAATCAAAGCATGAAAACGATCTTGCACGGCAGGTCTATCTCCCGATTCAAATAATTGACTCTCTCCAGGGGAAAATGGGTACCCTGAAAAGAAAAAACGATTCGATCCGTTGAATTGGCTTGGCGGGATGCTAACCTCTTCCGAATCGAGTGGATCTGAGTCATTTAATTGCTGCTCGACTGCCCCAAACTCATCTAAACCAGTCTCTTGACTAGAATCCCCTGATGGCCTTGAAAAGTTTGGATTAGGTTCCTGTAGCAGCCAAGCCAGCAAGTTTTTTATGGCTTCTGTATCCCTATTCATCGGTTGATGCACCTGCTCCGGATACTAAATTATTTCGTATTTCCCAAGCTTGCTCTAATAGTTTCGACCATTGTTTCTGAACCTGTGTGGCAGTGCAGCCCAAGGCTTGGGCGATCGCCCCATCAGCTAACCTCTTTTGCTTTAAGCGCAAAAGCTCAAGCTGTTGTGGTGTAATTCTATCCTGGAGTAATTGCCACTGCTGTGGCGTTAAACCAAAGTTACGTTCTAGGTCGGCTTCTAGCCATTGATGCACCAATTCCCAGTGATGCGAGAGCGCAAACCGGATCAGATGATACTTAAACCGCTGCTGAAGATAATCTCGCTGGCGGGGCGTGAGCTTGAGAATTGCCTCAATTTCATTCGCAGGCAAATCTTGTAATCTTAACGCAAAGTAGTCTGCACAGTCGGTCTGCTGCCGCTCTTCCAGGTAGTTCATCAATTCTGCAATGACTGCATGACGCAGCACATCCTCCGCAGGTTCAGGTTCTTGAGCCACCATTTGCTCTCGCACCTGCTGCACTGAGGCAGTTCCCCAACCCCGCTCATTTTCACCGGACATGCCTTCGGCGGCTTGCTCCATATCCACGGAGGTTTCGGGCGGCTGCTGCTGGGAGAAGGTCTGTGCCCGCAGAATGATGAGCTGCTGACTGCGACGACCCGGCAATGGAATTCGCCGTTTGCCATAGCGCTCGGTGAAAGCCATGTATTCAGACAGTTCCAGGAGCGATCGCGGCCGATAGGTCGCGGGCATCTGGTTTTCTCGTCGAAACGCATTCAGCGCTTCAATATAGAAACCCTGGAGGAAGTCTTCAATCAGCGTTAGCCGAGCCTGGTAGCTGGACTGCACCTGGGGTGGGGTAATGTAGCGGTAAATCACTGCACTCAGGGTACTGTGCAGTTCTACCCGTCCCCGCTGGGAGCCTAGCTGATAGTACTTCAAACATTGCTTTGAGCGATGTCGAGCTAATGTGACTGACCAGGTTTCTACTTCTCCAGAGGCTTGAATACGCCTACTTTCTGAACAAATACGGGTGACTTCCCCCGTGAGCCGGGTGGCAACATCTCGACAGTTCTGCTCAGACGCTTGAGTGGACTGTTTTAATTCATCAAACAGTAGGTTAAAAATCGCCTCCACGCTCTAGACGTTCTCCCCCTGACGGTAAATTGCTACAAAGAAGCTAACACAATCAAACGCGATCGCCACTATATCTGATCCCCCTCATTCACCAGAATCCGGACTAAACGGCACATTTTTTGGCACTTAATTCTGCCTTGCAAGCAATTGGCAAGGATTAATCAGCCGTTGCAAGTATAGACTACTCCAACTTTTTTTGATGGGAATAGTCTATGGAAGGATGGGCTTGAATGATAAAGGTGCAGCTGTAGAAAGGCGATCGCTTCTGGCTGAATCAGTCTAGACTGGGAAGGCAGGAGCCTTTTGCCACCGTCATCATGGACTTAGACCAGCAACTTCAGGAACTGATTGACCATGCGCCCCCTGACGGCACAACTCCGGGAATTGTTCAAACCATTGCACCTGCACTCAAGCTGATTGCAGCCCAGCTTAAGCACCTCGAATATTACGTTCTGCAAACTCTTGATCAGGGTTGGGTAATGACAACGTTGAGCAACCGCAATCAGCCCGATGTTGAGAAAAATGTCATTTATGCTTTTCCTACTCTTAAAGATGCGGCTTCTGGTCCGAACTCACCCAAGAACCCAGAGGTGATTGTAATTCCCGTGCCCGTCACGCATATTTTGTTTCAGATGATGGCGATGAAGTCAGCAGATAGCATCATCTTTTTTGACACACCTGGCAATCTTGCTAGCGGCGTTGAGGTGAAGCGGACAGACTTACAGAATGTGATTCAATTGCAGTGGCAGCAGTCCCAACCAGCCCCTCAAGTGCCTCCTGACATTGCATAACCAGTCATTTAGGTAACTTCGAGAATGACCATTCGACCTTTCCACCTTGCTTTTCCCGTTAAAGATTTAGAAGCAACCAGAACTTTTTATGAGCAGGTTTTAGGCTGCACCATTGGTAGAACTTCTGACAAATGGATTGACTTTAACCTGTTTGGTCATCAGGTCACTGCGCATCTTAGCCCTGGCGAAGTAAGGGATGCTCAGGCAAATCAGGTTGACAACAAGAACGTGCCTGTGCGTCACTGGGGCGTGATTCTTGAGATGGAGCAGTGGAAGGAACTGGCTGAACGCCTGAAGCAGCAAAACATTCAGTTCGTCATCGAACCCTACGTTCGTTTTAAGGGAGAAGTAGGAGAGCAAGCTACTCTGTTTTTCCTTGACCCCAGTGGCAATGCGTTAGAATTCAAAGCCTTCCAGCACGACGAATCAATTTTTGCCTCCTAAAATCGTAGGTTGGGTGAAGCAAAGCGGAACCCAACGCCAAAATGCTTGCGATAGTGAGTTTTGCTGTATTTCATTCCTATTAGCTGTTTGCAGCTCATTCCCCCTAAGGGCGTAGCATTCGGGCAAGAATCTTTGGTTTGCTTCAAGGTTTATCTGCCGAATGCTGCGCCCCACAATAGGCGGTTGCTATTTAACCTTCTTCAAGTCAGAATTGCCCCACCCATAAGGCGACGATAGCGGTAGGTGAGTTCGGCTTTCATTAGTGACCAGCGATCCAAAGTGGGGTCTTTTTCAATCACTTTCTCTGCGGCTTCTCTGGCAAGTTCCAGCACTTCCTGATCTTCGACCAAACTAGCCAAGGCAAAATCGGGTAGACCTGATTGGCGGGTGCCCAACACTTCACCGGGTCCGCGAAAGCGCATATCCATTTCGGAGATAAAGAAGCCATCCTGGGATTGCTCTAGCACTTTTAGCCGCTGACGAGCTGTTTCGTTTTTAGAACTGCTCATTAACAGGCAAAAGGACTGCGCTGCTCCTCGCCCGACCCGCCCCCGCAGTTGGTGAAGTTGGGAAAGGCCGAACCGCTCGGCGTGTTCAATCAGCATTACGGTGGCATTAGGAACGTCTACGCCAACTTCTACAACGGTGGTAGAAACCAAAATTTGGCTGTGGTTGTCCCGAAATTGGTTGATTGCTTCGTCCTTCTCAGCGGAAGTCATGCGTCCGTGCAGCAGACCGACCTGAAATTCAGGGAAGATGGTTTCCTGGAGTCGTTGGTGTTCGTCGATCGCAGAGCGCAGGTCTAGCTTTTCAGACTCTTCAACCAGGGGCAGCACGACGTAGACCTGCCTGCCCTGAGCGATTTCGCGGCGGATCAGGTCGTAGGCATGGGAGCGATCGCTTCCTCCTAAAACAGTTGTCTGAATTGCCTTACGTCCGGGCGGCAGTTCATCAATCTGGCTTACATCCAGGTCACCATGCATTGTCAGTGCTAACGTTCGGGGAATCGGAGTCGCTGTCATCGTCAACACGTGAGGATGATCTCCCTTTTGCTGAAGTCTAGCCCGCTGCTGCACGCCAAATCGATGCTGTTCATCAATTACGACCAGCCCAAGTTGCTGAAACTGAACCGGATCTTCAATTAGCGCATGAGTGCCGACCAATAGCGGTAGCGCTCCAGTTTCCAGATCTGCGTGAATTTGCCTGCGTTTGGCAGTTTTAGTAGAGCCAGTGAGCAATTCTACGGGCAGGTGCAGCAGGTTAAACCAACTGACCAACTTGCGGTAGTGCTGCTCTGCCAAAACTTCCGTAGGAGCCATCAGCGCTGCCTGGAAGCCCGACTGAATTGCTGCCAAAATTGCCACCACTGCCACTACCGTTTTGCCGGAGCCGACATCTCCCTGCACCAGACGATTCATCGGAGCAGGCTTTTGCAGATCGTTGAGGATGTCGTTAACGACGCGCTGTTGAGCATCGGTAAAGGTGAAAGGCAAGACCTGGTAGAAATTGTTAATTAGCTCACCCGTTGGCGCGAGAATGGCGGTAGTTTGCTCCTGGCGCTGATTCATTCGGCGTTTGAGCAAACCCAGTTGCAGATAAAAGAATTCGTCAAACACAAGTCGGCGACGGGCGGCATCCAAAGCTTCACCGCTAGGGGGAAAGTGAATGTGAGCGATCGCCTCCTGCACTCCAATCAGCCCATACTTATCGCGCAATGCTTCTGGCAACGGGTCTTGCAGGTTTGCCGCTGCTGGAATCGCTGCAACCACCGCTCGTCTCACTAGATCTGCTGCAACTCCCTCCGTCAACGAGTAAATGGGGACAACCCGCCCCACCTTCATCGATTCGATGGAACTGCCTGCATGGTCAATCACCTCAATTTGCGGGTCATCCAGCGTTACGCCGTACTTACTTTTTTTCACTAGCCCGGATGCCGCAACTACCGCACCAGGAGGATACATCCGCTTTTGCTGCTCTTGCCAACCGCGATTACGGTAACGAGTTCCGGCAAAAAATTTGCTGAGCTTAATTTGTCCTGTATGGTCGCGCACGATTAGCTCGAAAATGGTCAACTTGGCATTGCGCGGACTGTTGAAACAGGTGCAGCGCTTCACCGTGCCAACCAGCGTTACCGTTTCGCCCTCTGCCGCATCTCGAATGTTGACTTGGCGGGCGTAGTCAATATGGTCACGCGGGTAATAGTAGAGCAAATCCCGCACAGTAAAAATTTCTAGCTTTGCCAGTCGCTCGCTGTTCTTCGCACCGATTCCCGGCAAGTAAGTAACTGCCTGATCAAGCTCAATTTTGGTTCTTGGCTCAACTAGCGGAGCCGTACGAGGTAGCTTAGTTTTGGTCTTGGTTGCCTGAGAAGTTTTTGCAGAAGATTTTGAGCTGTGAAGATTCTCTGCCGAAGCTTCTTCCCCTTCCCCTAATCCCTGATCCCCCTTCCCCGACTCTAATTCCCGCCGCACCTGATATAGCGTTCGCCTTGTGTCTGCAACGAGATGTTGGCGTTGAGCAAAGGATAGGTCTGAATAGCTGGCAAAGCGGGTGGCGATCGCCTGCAAGCGCTGCTGTTCGGCGGGAGGCAACTCTACGGGCGGTCGATTCAGACTGAGGTTGAGAAATTCACTGAAGCGGTACTGGTTGCCCACCAGGTCATTGAAGCCTCGTTCAGCTTCAACGGACAAAGCTTTTTGCAATCGCAGCCAATCCATTTGTGCAATGCTTCCTCAAATGCAATTATTCCTCAAACCAGCTTGATCTCCAGGCATCTTCTGCTTCGGCGATCGCCCGTTCTCGCTGCTTTTTCTGATATTGTCGCCCCAACTGAACCAGTCGAGCCAAAAGGCTACGAATTTTGCTGCGCCAAGTCGAAAGGGTCGCATCGCTAAATTCAATCTCTGATAACCTTAGTTGAATCGCAATAATGTGAGTGACAGCAGATTCTTCCTCGTCATCGTCGTCTGTCTCTACCAGCAGATTCAGTAAGTTTGGCGGTCCGGAGACGGCTTCTGTCGCCAGTCCTGACTTGGCAGCCACTTCCAGAACAGGCTCAGGCAACTTGTCAGGCAGAATGGAGGCTTTTTGAAGCAGGCGATTTGCGGCGTGAGAAAGGGTTTGCAGCATTTCCACGATACCCTCTTCGATCCGCTCTTCCCAGTAGGCAATTGCCTCTGGGCTATCCAGAACGTCAATCGTTGCAGTCGGTTTCTGCTCTTCAGCGATCGGTGATTCCTCTTCAGAAGCAGACGTTACCTCAGGCGGTACATAAGCTTGAAATTCGGACTGTTCCGCTGAAACCTGATTTAAAGGCAGTTCTAACGGCTCAAACCCTGAAGGTTGAGGTTCTAAAGGCTGAGATTCTGAAATTTGGAATTCTAAGGTTTGAAATTCTGGAGTTTGAAGTTCTGCAACCGAAGCTTGAGGGCTGTCAGGTGTGTCTGTTGCTTCCGTCTCATCGAAGTCCGTCTCATCGGATGCCATAGGATCAGACTTCACTTCATCAGACTCGACCTCATCTTCATCTATCTCATCTTCTTCCTCATCCGCAGAGGCGACTTCCAGATAGGCAGCTTCAATTAGTTCAACTAGTTGAACTTGGGCTTGCTGAACTAGCTTTTGCAGCGACTGCTGGAGATTTTGCCGCTGGCTAAAGGACAGTTTCAAAAAGCGCTCAGGATAGCCCTTAGTGCAAATGTGGTAGCTAGCCAGGATTAGCTGCTGGCGCACAGACTGCCCTAATTTGGTGAGATATTGATGGTAGGTGTCGTGAAATTCTTGGGCGATCGCCCTCACCCTCTCATCTAAAGCAGCAATATCTTGCTCAATTCGTTCAACTGCTCCCGCCATAGCCCTAAGCTCTCAAACCATTTCTAGAAAAACTACAAAAAAGACAGGTCATCAGCATCGCTAGACCTGCCTTTTTTACAACTCACGATTGGGATGCAAACTCAAATCCCTTGACCTAACGTAGCTAGCTGTTAAGCAGTACCCGTTTGGGCAGCAACTTCAGCCGCAAAATCGCTTTCTTCCTTCTCAATCCCTTCACCCAACACAAAACGAGAAAACCGACGTACCTGAATGTTTTCACCCAGTTGAGCTACGTTTTGCTTAACTAGCTCTTCTACCGTAATGCTCTGATCTTTAATGTAGGGCTGGTCCAGCAGAGATAGCTCTTTCAGGCGCTTCTCAATCCGCCCCTGAACAATCTTTTCGCGAATGTTAGCTGGCTTATTAGATAGGTCATCTCTGCCCATCTCAATCGCCTTTTCTTTTTCCGCAATTTCAGCCGGGATATCGCTCACCTTGACGTATTCAACGTTAGGAGTTGCGGCAATCTGCATTGCGATGTTTTGTACTAGCTCTTTGAAAGCCTGGTTCCGAGCTACAAAGTCGGTCTGGCAGTTTACTTCTACCAAAACGCCGACTCGTCCGCCCGTGTGGATGTAGCTGCCAACCAGTCCTTCTGCAGCAACCTTTCCAGCTTTCTTCTCAGCGGAGGTAATGCCCTTTTGTCGGAGCCATTCCGCTGCTTTGGTCATATCACCCTCGGTTTCTTGGAGGGCTTTTTTGCAGTCCATCATGCCTGCGCCCGTCTTTTCGCGCAGTTCCTTGACGAGTTTTGCAGATATCTCCGCCATTGTGCTTAGATCCCTCTACTTTAAAAATTTTGAGTTTTGAATTTTGAGTTTCGAGTAGTGCATGAAATCAAAACCCGAAACTCATCACTCAAAACTTACATGAACTAATCTTGCGATTCCTCTTCTTCCTCTTCATCGGGGAAGTCACTCTCGTCGTATTCGTAGTCTCCTTCGGCACCTTCGTAATCCTCAAAGTCTTCTTCGGCTTCTAGCTGACCGTGACGACCTTCATAGATTGCGTCGGCTAAGCGACCCACTATTAGCTTAATGGACCGGATTGCATCATCGTTAGCGGGAATCGGAATATCTACAACATCAGGGTCGCAGTTGGTGTCTAACAGCGAAACAATGGGAATTCCCAGTTTTTCGCATTCCTGGACAGCGTTGTATTCCCGCTTTTGGTCAACGATCAGTACGATGTCAGGAACTTTCCGCATCGCCTTGATGCCGCCGAGATACTTTTGCAGCTTCTCAAGCTCCCGGCGCAGCACAGATGCTTCTTTTTTAGGTAGAAGATCAAGCGCTCCGGTTTCCTGCCGACGCTCCAGTTCCTTAAGCCGATCAACGCGAGTTTTAATCGTCGCCCAGTTGGTTAGCATTCCGCCCAACCAACGCTGGTTGACATAGTAGGAACCGCAACGGGCTGCTTCTTGAGCAACGATCCCGGCTGCTTGGCGCTTGGTGCCCACAAATAAGACTTTTTTGCCTTGCTCAGAGGCAGTGCGCATGTAGGTGTAGGCCGATTCCATTAGCTGGGCGGTTTGCACCAAGTCAATGATGTGAACCCCATTTCGAGCCGTGTAGATGAAGGGCGACATCTTGGGATTCCAACGGCGAGTCTGGTGCCCAAAGTGAACTCCGGACTCCAAAAGTTGAGCCAAAGAAACGACTGGCATAAATTTTCCGAACTCCTTTCGGGTTATTCCTCCATCCGGGAGCATTTCTGAAAGTCAGAAACACCCGAAAACCCAGATGTGCGAATTTAGACAACTGTTCTAGGGTAGCACACAAAGTCCAACGGGCTGAAAGTCTATGCTGGAAAAGATAAGTGCGATCGCCCCCTTTCCTAAATGCCTGATTCTAGACGTGATCCCCAGACTCGATTCTGGGAAATGGTAGCCAACACGCCCCGCCTGGTTCGCCTGGTTTGGGATGCTGCTCCTCGCTGGCTGTTGCTCAATTTAGCCATTACTATACTGGGTGCCCTGATTCCAGTCGCACAACTCTACGTCAGTAAGCTAATTGTCGATCGGGTAATCAGTAGCCTGGGAAAACCTGACATCGACTGGATGCCGCTTATTACCTTGGTGGGATTGGGCTTAGGGTTAGCCTGCCTGCAAGGGGGGTTGAGCAAATCAAAAGAGTACGTGTCTCGCATTTTGAATGACGAGTTTACACTTCATGCCAACCATGTGCTGCTTCAGCAAGCGGTGCGGCTTGACCTGGCACACTATGAACTGCCCGATTTTTATGACACGCTCAGTCGCGCCCAGCAGAGCGGCAGCACTTACCCCGTCCGCGTTTTAGGAACGCTGAACTCCTTGATTGGGCAGGTCGTCAGCTTTGCCGGACTGCTAACCTTGCTGCTGAGTTTTAGCCCAGTAATTATGCTGCTGCTGTTGCTCACTTCGGTGCCTGCCTTTTGGGTGGGGATCAGTTTTTCGGGACGGCGATTTTGGATGTTGCGTCACCAAACCCAGAGCGGGCGGTTAGCAGAATACCTGCAAACAGTGTTGCTCAACCAGAAATATGTGAAGGAAGTGCGACTGTTTAACCTGAGCCAGCATTTACTCGACCAGTGGCAAACGATTCGGGCTGGCTTTAATGAAGAGTCAAGGGCACTGGCAGCTAAGCAAAACTCGGTGCGCTTTGGAATTGGAGCGATCGCCAGTTTGGGCTTTTACGCAGCCTACGCCTGGGTAATTGTTCAAACGGTGCGAGGAGTGATTACAGTCGGCGATTTGACCATGTACTCTGGGGCGTTTCAGCAAGCGCAAACTCTGCTTCAGGGCATTTTAGAAAATGTGGCGCTGACCTACGAATACAACCTCTACGTGTCGCAGTTCTTTGAATTTCTCAACCTCAAGCCCGAAGTTGTTAGCCCGCCAAATTCTCTCGCTTTTCCTAACCCAATGCGGAAGGGGCTGCAATTACGAAACGTTACCTTCACCTATCCAGGGGCAACAGAACCAACATTACGCCACCTGAATTTAACCGTCAGTCCTGGAGAAAGCATTGCCCTGGTCGGGATCAATGGCGCAGGTAAAACCACGCTGCTTAAGCTTTTAACCCGATTCTATGATCTGGATTCTGGCGAAATCACTGTGGATGGCATTCCACTTCCCAGATTTGACTTGACTGACCTGCGGCGCAACATCGGCGTGATCTTTCAAGACTTTGCCCGCTACGACCTGAGTGTGCAGGACAACATCGGTTTTGGCGATTTGCGCGAACACACCAACCAACCGCGCATTCAGCAAGCCGCTAAAGATGCTGGAGCCGCCGAGATTATTGACAAGCTGGATTATGGCTACCAGACCATGCTGGGCAAAATCTTTCCGAATGGCACCGATCTCTCAGGTGGTCAGTGGCAAAAGGTGGGATTGGCGCGGGCATTTATGACCCCGGCACAGATTTTGATCTTGGATGAACCGACAGCGGCTTTGGATGCGATCGCCGAATACGACCTATTTCAACGCTTTCGCCAACTCACCCAAGGGAAAATGACCTTCCTGGTTAGTCACCGTTTCTCCACCGTTCGCATGGCCGATCGCATCGTTGTCCTGGAACATGGTCGAATTGTTGAAATGGGCAGTCACGATGAACTGATGGAACAGAGTGGACTTTATGAGCAAATGTTTAGCCTACAGGCATCAAGTTATCAAGAAGGATAATGGGCAGAAAGCACAGAGGGGCAAACGACTGTTGCCCCTCTACGCAGAATTTCTAACTGCTTAACAACTAGTTTCTGAAATCCCGTGAACCTTGGTAGCCAGATGCATCAGCTAACTGTTCCAGGGTTTGGGTGCCACCGTAGTACTCCCCGTTGATCTCCCAGGTGGGATAGCCTGCCACATTATCAGAATTAGCTTGACAAAGAGCAGTCTGCGGATTTTGACCACCCGGATCGCATTCTATATAAGTAATCTGTGCGGCGGCCTCTTTCCCAAACAGTTGCTTTTGGTCGTTGCAGTGAGGGCACCACCAGGCTCCATACATCTTGGCTCCAATATTGGTAAGATGTTGAGCTAGAGCAATTTCAGATTGACCAGAAGTAGTAGTAATTGGGTCTCCGGGTTCGCCAGGAACTGACGAGGTTTCTGCGGTCACCGGATTGTTAATACCGGAGTAAATTCCCAGCGTTCCAACCAGAGTCACCATACTGACCAGAACTCCAGTGAACATAACCTGTCCTACATCGTCCCAGGAACGTCCCAACAGCGTCAGTGCCAGCAAGCTAACACTAAGGACAGCAGAGGTAATGCAGTATGGACAAACTGCCTGAATTTCGGCTGCCAACAGATACATCAGGTAAGCGCTGAATACTGTCATGGCAGCCGCTCCCACAAACAGCAATTGCCACGTCCAGTTCTCTAGGTTTTGGCGAAGTTCACGATTTCTATCGGGACTAATGACGAGCGGAGCCAGCGCCATTATGCCCATGCTGGTGTATGCCAGGAAGCCAAACAGGGTTAGGGGTAGTCCAAAAACAGTTGCGTAAGGGCTGGACAGCACCTGACCACATCCAGCAGCACAGGAAGCAGGATCGCCTAACAGCTTGAGGGCAGTAAGGTAAGCTGTTCCCAACGCACCCACTGAGGCGATCGCCGCAATCAGGTACCGAGCATTGCGCTGAATCCAGGGGGCTTCACGTCGGCGGCTTGTACGACTCATAAGATTTCACTCTAAAACTTGCGTCAAGGTTGTCTTAAAGACCACATTTGAACCAGTCTGACTGATCTATTCTGGCTCAAACTGCCTCAGTACGTAATACCAATTCTCTCCAAGGCTGCATAACCCTATTCCAAATAAGACGGAACTGCAACCGACGAAATTGGCTGAGACTGAGCCTTCTCTGAAACGCCGCGCCGCATCGCTTCAACAAACTGGCTGACGCGAATCGGGTCAATCGGCTGCTCGATCTTGCCACGACGTTTGAGCGAACTGGAGACAATTACACCATTAGCCGCCTGAATTAGTCGTGGAATATTTTCCCAAGTTGCCCCACTGCCTATGAATACAGGAGTTCCATTGGCGGCAGCGCTGGCTAGCTCCAGATCTTCCAGGCTAGGTGGGCTACCTGTTGCCCAGCCCGATAGAATCACGCCATCTGCCAACCCCCGCTCGATCGTCTCCTGCACAGCCGTCGTCAGGTTGGGGGAACCTAGCGGACGGGCATGTTTGACCAGCACGTCTGCCAAAATTTTTACATCACTGCCCAACTCACGTCGATAGCGTAACAGTTGGTGAGCTTGCCCCTCGATCAATCCCTGGTCGGTTGCCATAACACCGGTCAGGACGTTGACGCGGATAAATTGAGCATTGACGCAAGTGGCGATCGCCAGTGCGCTTCGAGCATCATTTCGCAGTACATTAATCCCGATTGGCAGCGTTACCATGTGCATCAGCCGTTGCACCACCAAGCTCATGGCGCTCACAACTGCGGGATCAACACAATCCTTGGCAAATGGCGCATCAAAAAAGTTTTCTACGATGATGCCATCTACCCCACCCGAAGCAAGTGCAGTCGCTTCTTGCTCAGCTCGGTCGATAACGGCTTTGAGACTCCCGCCCCACCGAGGAGAAGTGGGTAGGGGCAAAAGGTGAACAACACCAATAACAGGATTTGCGGTCTTGAAAATCTGATTTAAGTCCACGTTTCTAGAATTCGGACTCAGTGCTATTGAACAGTTGGTAAAAAAGATGCACGAACGATCTTTGGTCGTTTGCGCTTACAACCTACTCTAACAGCGAATGCACCCGTGCAAATAGTCCATCCTCAATCGGCAAGCTGCTAAATTTGCGACTCTTTCAGAATGTCATGTCCAAACGACAATAGACTTAAAGCACTGCACCCACCCAGAGTTAGACAATAAGGTTGAGTAATTTGAGATTTGTGTAGTTATGTTGTGCAATCTGCGTTAAGATGGCAACAGCAGCCTCGATAGATGCGATTGCGATTTAGTGATATCTGTTTAGCACTGAGTGTTTCAAAGAGCGTTTAAGCTTGAACGTTTAACACTGAGAAATGTAGATATCCCGATGTAGGGGCTGGTTTATAGATTGAGCGATCGCCACATACTCGCACCTGAAACTCTTATTCACCCCTAATCACTGAACGTTAACTGCATGGGCAACAAGCCAGTCGTCGCCGTCTCCCACTTGGGCTGCGAAAAAAACAGAATAGACACCGAACATATGCTGGGACTGCTAGTCGGTGCAGGCTATGAAGTAGACAGCAATGAGGAACTGGCGGATTTCGTCATCGTCAACACCTGTAGCTTCATCCAGGCAGCACGAGAAGAGTCTGTCCGCACCCTGGTAGAATTAGCAGAAGCAGACAAAAAGATTGTGATCACAGGCTGCATGGCACAGCACTTTCAGCAAGAGCTGTTGGATGAATTGCCTGAGGCCGTTGCAGTTGTTGGGACTGGAGACTATCACAAAATTGTTGAGGTGCTCCAACGGGCTGAAGCCGGAGAGCGCGTCAAAGAGGTTTCTGCCGAGCCAGTTTACATTGCTGATGAAACAACTCCTCGCTATCGCACAACGACCGAAGGAGTTGCTTATCTGCGTGTAGCAGAAGGGTGCGACTATCGATGTGCGTTTTGCATCATTCCTCACTTGAGGGGGAAGCAGCGATCGCGCTCCATTGAGTCCATCGTCGCAGAAGCCAAACAGCTTGCCGCAGAAGGGGTGCAGGAGATCATTCTGATTTCTCAAATTACCACCAACTACGGTTTAGACCTCTATGGCGAACCCAAGCTTGCTGAGTTATTGCGAGCTTTGGGCGAGGTCGATGTTCCCTGGATTCGGATGCACTATGCCTATCCGACCGGATTAACCCCCAAAGTCATTGAAGCAATCCAGGAAACGCCCAACGTTCTTCCGTATCTAGACTTGCCGCTTCAGCACTCTCACCCAGAAGTGCTGCGGGCAATGAACCGCCCCTGGCAAGGACAGGTAAATGATGTCATCATTGAACGGATCAAAGCAGCATTGCCCCAAGCTGTTTTACGAACGACCTTCATTGTGGGCTTCCCTGGCGAAACTGAACTGCATTTTGAACATTTGATGCAGTTCGTCAAACGGCATCAGTTTGACCATGTTGGCGTGTTTACCTTCTCTCCCGAAGAAGGTACGCCTGCACATTCTCTGCCCAACCAACTGCCCCAAACCGTAATGGAGGCAAGGCGAGATGCGCTGATGCAAATTCAGCAGCCGATTTCTCTTCAACGGAATCAGGCTGAGATTGACAAAGTTGTTGATGTCTTGATTGAACAAGAAAATCCGCAAACCGGAGAACTCATTGGCCGGTCTGCCCGATTTGCCCCAGAGGTAGATGGATTGGTTTACGTTCAGGGAGAAGCGCGGTTGGGATCAATCGTGCCAGTAGCGGTTACCGCTGCTGATATCTACGACCTTTACGGTTACGTCGCTGACACCAAAACGCAATTGAGAGGCGCGCTCAGCCGTGTCTCTACAAGTACATTCTAAGGAGACTCGATGACCCTTTCCTTCAATAGCTTAGGTCTGTCTGAGGCGCGTGTGCGTCTTCTCGAAAAGCTGGGTTTCACAGCCCCAACTACTATTCAGGCACAAGCGATCCCCCACCTTCTTTCAGGTCGAGATGTAGTAGGTCAGGCACAGACAGGCACAGGCAAAACTGCCGCCTTCTCCCTACCACTACTAGAGCAGATTGACGTTAGCAATTCTGCAACTCAGGCTCTGATTCTGACCCCGACTCGTGAATTGGCAGTTCAAGTTTGCCAATCCATTCGCAGTTTCTCGGAAGACCGTAGACTTCACATCATGGCTGTCTATGGTGGACAAGCGATCGATCGCCAGATTCAACGGCTTCATCGCGGTGTTCAAATCATCGTCGGTACACCTGGACGAGTACTTGACCTGCTCAGCCGAGGCGACCTGAAGCTCAACCAGTTGAATTGGCTCGTTCTAGACGAAGCCGATGAAATGCTCAATATGGGCTTTATTCAGGACGTTGAGAAGATCCTCAGTCAGGCTCCTGGAGAGCGGCAGACTGCGTTTTTCTCAGCCACCATGGAGCCTTCGATTCGGGAATTAGCGACCAAGTTTTTGCGATCGCCCGTTACGGTTACCGTTGAGCAACCCAAAGCTGCCCCCACTCGCATCAACCAGATCGCTTACATGGTGCCACGCGGCTGGACAAAAGCTAGAGCTTTGCAGCCCATTTTGGAATTGGAAGATCCCGAATCAGCACTGATTTTCGTTCGCACCCGTCGCGCGGCGGCTGAATTGACCCGTCAGCTACAGGCTGCTGGTCATAGTGTTGATGAATATCACGGCGACCTCAGCCAATCTCAGCGAGAGCGTCTATTGCTGCGCTTCCGTCAGCGTCAGGTGCGCTGGGTAGTCGCAACGGACATTGCTGCCCGGGGCTTGCACGTCGAAGACTTGACTCACGTTGTCAACTATGACCTGCCTGATAGCGTCGAGAACTATGTTCACCGCATCGGTCGGACTGGACGTGCTGGTAAAGAGGGAACTGCGATCTCGATCGTTCAACCCCTTGATAAGCGCAAGCTAAAAGACATCGAGCGGCACATTCGCCAGCGCCTTGAGCTTGGCACGATCCCCACTCGCGCTCAGATTGAAGCACAACACCTGGAGAAATTGCAGACTCAAGTCCGCGAAGCACTTTCGGGTGAACGGATGGCATCCTTCTTGCCAATCGTGGCAAAGCTGAGTGAGGAGTATGATCCCCACACAATCGCCGCTGCTGCATTGCAAATGGCCTATGACCAGACTCGCCCTGCTTGGATGCGTGTTGATCAAGGCTTCTCTGAAGATGCGATGAGCGACGAGCCAAGACGCGGTTCTAGAGACAGGGACAGAGATAGAGATAGAGATAGGGACAGAGAGCAGCCCGTTAAATCGAAACCGATTAAGCGATCGCAGCACACCTCTGCTTCTCCTCAGAAGTAAGATTGAATAATGGCTAACTAGTAATGGGTAATGGGTTGTTGTGATCCATTACCCATTATTTGTAAGAAGTGACAAACGTTGAGTGTAGGCATTGCTCACTCGACTGAGTAACTTCCAACAATAAGGAGATGGGGATCAGGTGCTTTCAAAGGAACTGCTTAGCTACTATCGTCAGGTCAGCCAGCAAACGCTGACAGTAGTTGATGTAGAAACAACAGGAAGCATTGCCACCGCAAATCGAATTACTGAAATATCGGTTCTGCAAGCAACTCTGGCAGAAGGGGTTTTGCACCAACAAACTGATTTAATCAATCCTGAAACTCCGATCCCTGAAAAAATTGTTCAGTTCACGGGGATCACCCAAGAAATGGTCAGTCAGGCTCCTGTAGCAGCTGATGTGTTGCCATCCTACCTTCCTCTTTTGAGTGAAGGAGTCCTGACGGCGCACAACCTGGAATTTGACTATCCGTTTTTGCGGGCAGAGTTTGCCCGAATGGGAAAAGCTTTTATCCGTCCTGAAGACCAGCAGCTTTGTACCGTGCAGCTTTCGCGCCTGATGCTGCCCGATTTGCCGTCACGCAGCTTGCCTAATCTGGTGAGATATTTTCAGTTTAAGGTCGGCAAATCTCATCGGGCTGAGGCAGATACCCTTGCCTGCTGGCTGTTGGCGGAACGGTTGCTCACCGAAATTGTAAATGAGCCAGATGAGTTGCTGTTAGCTCGTTTTGCTAAGCAGAGAATTCCTCTGAAGTACGTCGCTAAACTGTTGGACTGCTCCTCAAAAACAGCTCAATCTCGACTTGAAGCAGCTGGGATTCATTCTCGTAAAGTAGGGCGCGGCAGAGACGTGACAACGATGTATCAGCGAGGCGAAGTGGAGCAGTTTTTTTACGACCAGCAGGGAGATAGTCAGTTGTCAATGCTGTAAGCCACTTCAAGGCAACAGACTCAGCTGAGTTACACCATCTGATGTTTTTGATTTCTTCGATCGCCTCTTAGATTGGTGGGGCTTGATCTCCACGTGCGCCACAAACCAGGTACGAAGAGCGATCGCCCCTTCTATATCCAACGCATCTAAGTCGAGCGGCAACGGAAACATATCAATATCCGGCAACTTTGCCCAACCGATCTCACTATTAAATCGCTCTGCCCCGAACGGGATCACCGATTTGGGCAGTCGTGCCAAATGCGGGATCACGTTTTCCTGGTTCATAAAAATCTGACGCTGTTGCTGAAGCTGCTGTACTCGTCGCTGACGAGCCGCTTTGTACTTCAGGATAGGAGCAGGATAACCCTTGATCCCCAAAGGGGAACCTAGCGCGGCAGCGGGTAACTTTGCCAGTTCTGGCACCCATTGTTTGATAAATGCACCCTCGGGATCACAGCGATCAACGGTAACTTGCTCTGAGTTGTAAATTCTTGTCCAGGTTTTATCGACGCAGTGCGTTACACCCGCTTGCATCGCCCATTGATAGTGGTCAATCGGACAATCGCCGTCAATAAGATGATGCATAAAGTGCAGTGCGCCAAACCGCCAGTCCATTCCCAGCAAAGCGATCGCCCATTCCCAACTCCCTCCACCGACTCTGATATTCTAATGGCGTTGAATTCCAAAGGCTTAACGTGCAAACCGATCGACTTTCTCAGCAAATCCAGTTCATCATCGAAATTGACAAGCTTAAGGGAATTTTGCGCCAGACTTTATTAGTTGATGAATCGCGGCGAGAAAACAGTGCAGAACATTCCTGGCATCTGGCACTGATGGCAGTTTTGCTAATTGAGTATGCGCCTGCGGGGGTTGACCTGCTCTCTGCGATCAAGATGCTGCTGATCCACGATCTGGTTGAAATCGATGCGGGAGATACGTTTTGCTACGACTTACAGGGAAACGAAACTAAGGCAGAACGAGAAATACAGGCGGCGACTCGGCTGTTTGGGCTATTACCACCAGAACAAAGCGTTGAGTTGAAGAAAATTTGGCAAGAATTTGAGGCGCAAGAAACCGCTACAGCGAAATTTGCAGCCGCTCTAGATCGCTTGCAGCCTGTATTGCATAATCAGCAAACGAGAGGGGGCACCTGGCAAATCCACAACATTCATCGCGCTCAGGTTCAGCAGCGGGTCAGCCCCATTGAAACAGGTGCACCTGAGCTATGGCCATTTGTGCAGAAGTTGTTGGACGACTGCGTTGCAGCAGGCTATCTCTCCCCCGCCTGAGTCCCGTTCAGGTTATCCTGGATTTCGGTAGAAAAAAGCCATCTTATGCCTTGGTTTGTCAAAATTGAAAAGGGTATCGTAGACAAATCTACTTTTGATTGCTCTGTTCCCGCTCACAAATCTTACGTCAAAGACCTGATTGCCAAAGGACATGAAGCACGGACAGGTTATTGGGCGGAGTTTGGCGGTGGAATGCTGTTATTTAAGGCAGATTCACTAGAACAGGCAAAGGCGATCGTTGCTCAAGATCCCTTAGTCCAAAATGGTTGCGTCGCTTATGAATTACACGAGTGGCGCATTGTAGTTGAGTAAATTTATCTCTCCACAGCGTGCGTAATGAGTGATAGTAGTGACGGTTACAAAATTGTTAGCGATAATCGCCAGGCCCGTTTTCTCTATGAGATTTTAGAGACTTACGAAGCAGGGATTGAGCTAAGGGGAACCGAAGTTAAGTCGATTCGGCAGGGCAAGATTAACCTGCGAGATGGCTATGCGTTGATTCGTAATGGTGAAGCATGGCTATACAACGTGCATATTTCACCGCACGAAAGTGCCAGTCAGATATTCAATCATGATCCACGTCGCACTCGGAAGCTGCTGCTGCACAGGCAGGAGATTCGTAAGCTGATTGGGCAAGTTGAGCAAAAAGGACTGACTCTAGTGCCGTTGAAGGTTTACCTCAAACGGGGCTGGCTGAAGGTAACGATCGCCTTGGGCAGAGGTAAGAAGCTGCACGACAAGCGCGAAGACCTGAAACGTAAGCAGGAGAAGCGCGAAATCGATCGGGCAGTAAAGAATTACTAGGCGTTAGGCTGCTTCGGCATTCTCAAAAGTTTGGTCTTCAACGATCGCCCTTGACGGCATGTAGTAGCTAGCAATCAGCGCCACCATCAACCACCACAGGGTGCTGACTTGGGGGCGGTACCAAACTGTATCGACTAAGCCGTGGGCCAACATTCCGCAGAGAGTGGCGATTGCTGCCATTAACCAGAATCCTTCACGGCTGTTGAATTTACGGAGTCGCCGAAGTTGAAGCCAGCCCTGATTGAGCGTGACTAACAGCAGCCAGATGAAGCAGCTCAGTCCAATGAAACCAGTTTCGACTGCAATTTCTAGGAAGACGGAGTAGGCACTTAAAGCTGTGTAGCCTGCTCGCTGATAGCGTGGATAAACCCGATTAAAAGCTTCGTTGCCAGGACCAATTCCTAGTATGGGGCGATCGCGAATCATATTCTGAACCGCAGCCCAAACATTGAGGCGGAAGTTATTGCTGCTGTCTTCCCGCCCGGCAAAGATACTGAGGAAGCGATCGCGCAGTTGAGGAACCGAAAATACGGACACAATTACAAACGCAGTCGAAACGCCCAACACAATCGGAATTGCCCAAGGTCGCCAAACTCGCGGTAAGTAGACGCTGTACCAGTAAACCAGCAAGATCATCAGCACAAAGCCAGCGATCACAAAGCCGATCCATCCGCCCCGACTAAAGGTCAAAACCAGACAGGCGGAATTGACCAGCGCCATCACGACTGCCAATGCCTTAGGCAGCCAGCCCTTCCAAGCAAAAACTGCTGCGGCGCTAAGCATCGAGGCAGGCAACAGATAAGCGGCTAATAGGTTTGGATTGCCTAGATAGCTGTAGACCCGAGTTGTGCCCGCTAGCGTAGATTCGGCATCAACCCAAGTTGCCAGGGCTGCGGCTCCAAAAAACCATTGCCGGATGCCGCCGACACTCACTACCAGAGCAGTTAGTAGGTAGCCTGTGATCAGCAAAGAACGGAGTCGGGGCGATCGTAGCACCTTTGCCAGCAACACAAACAGCAGCAGATACAGGGTTAGTTTGACCAATCCTGAAAGAGCATCTGTTCTAACGGGTGAAATGGCTGTGGCAATGACTGCAATTCCCCAGTAGAGCAACACCAGCAAGTGAATGGGAGTTAACCCCGTTCCTGATTCATCAGAAAGGGTTAACAACACCCAAAATCCGGCACAGGCAATCAGCAAAACTCCAATGAGCGTGGTTGAGACGAAGGGTGCAAAGGCAAAAACGGCGATCGCCAACAGCGTCCCAATCAAGTCTGCCTGCTGCATCAGCCAGCTACTTCGCCGCCATTCTCTTAGTAGCCCAACTAGCCGATGTGCATAGCTCGCATCGCCCCAATGGGCAGGCGATAAATTTGTCAAAGTAATCTGTTGCCAGACATTCATAAAAGATGTTGTGAGGTGTTGCGTGATGCGGCGTTGAACTCAAAAGACTTGCTGTTGCAGCTTTTTCACCATGTGTTTTAGAGAATATATCACCGTTTGAGACCCGAGGTGGATTTAAAACCTCGGGTCTCAAACAGACAATTGAGGGACGGCGTATGACGAGACAGCCTGCAACTGGCGATCGTTGAAACAAGACGATCAGGACTGTGGTGATGGTGCAGTTTGTCCACCTTGCAATTAATCTGCAATAGCGCGACTTCCAACCGAACTATTTTGGAGGTAGAACTTCTCCTATTGCAGAATAGCCCTGGGTAAAAGCACAAGTTAGATTTGCTGAGTCAGAGTGACTGATTTGAGTTGATCTACGACTTGATCCAACCCTACAGCACGGGATGCTTTAAACAGCAGGCGATCGCCCGGTTTCACAAAGCTCTTGAGTCTCTCCAAAAGTGCCGCATGACTGAGAAATTTTTCCACTGGCACTGTTTTTGCACCTGCTGCCATTGCTTCAGACTCTGCCTCTTCCGCCAAAATCAGCAGAAGATCCAGACGAAGCTGATGGACAACGGTGCCGACTTGATGGTGCAGTTCCACAGAGCGCTCGCCCAGTTCTTTCATCGTGCCTAAAACTGCGATATGACGCTGTCCTGGTGTTTGAGCCAGCAGGTGTAATGCTGCTGTCATTGATTCCACGCCTGCGTTGTATGTTTCATCCAGGATGACGATGTCATTAGGCAGGTTATACCGCTGTGCCCGTCCTTTTGGTAATTCCAGGGTCAACCCTCGGGTCAGTGGCGTCCAGTTGACCTGAAGCACCTGAGCAACAGCCAGTGCCGCTAGATAATTCAGCGCATTATGGCGACCAGGCAGCGGCAGCGGGAATGCCATTTCACCAACTTGGAGGGTTTGCGAGTCGAGTAGTTGCCCCTGTACGTCTCCTCCCTCTAGTCCAAAGCTAACGGTTTTTCCTTGCCATACCTGTGCCGCTGTTTCGAGCAAACGGATATTGTCGTGGTTGAGAATGGCGATCCCCGTCGAGGGCATTTCTGCCAGCAGTTCACATTTTGCATTGGCGATCGCTTGCTCAGAACCAAGCCGCTCAATGTGTGCAGTGCCAACGTTAGTAATCACAGCAATATCAGGTCGGGCAATCTGGGTGAGTAAAGCAATTTCGCCGCTGCCTCTCATTCCCATCTCGATGACGGCATAATCATGGTCTTGCCCAAGCTGAAGCAGCGTTTTAGGTACCCCAATCTCATTGTTATAGTTTGCCTGAGTTTTCAGCACGCGCCCTTGAGTCGCTAAGACAGCCGCAATTAATTCTTTGGTCGTAGTTTTGCCTACAGAGCCAGTTACCGCAATCACTGGGATCGTGAACTGATCGCGCCACCAGCGGGCGATCGCCTGATAAGCTGCCAGCGTATCCTCAGCGACTAGCAGCGGTATTTCTGTATCTGTGCCTAATTCCGATGTCACCGACTGCCGGTCGACAACTGCGGCGATCGCGCCTTGCTGAAGGGCTGCCTCAACAAATGTGTGTCCGTCAAACTGTTCGCCCCGTAGCGCCAAAAACAGTTCTCCTGCTCCGATATGGCGGCTGTCGGTTGTAATTCCCATCGCAATTTTTGCTAGTTCAGGCTCTGCTAGATTGAGCGGCTCTGCATCCAAAACTTCAACCAGTTGAGCAAGACTTGCACCAAAAGACATGCACTAAATCCTAAAACGGCTAGCTGTGATCATACCGCTCCCCCAGACACACTAAGACCTGGGTTTGAAGCTGTTTTATTTGGGAAGAAGCGTAGTCCTTCCTCGATAAAAGCAGGCTTCTAGAAGAAGCCCTAAAAATAAATTTGGGCAAAGATCGCGTTGTAGAGTTGTCAGACTATCCAAAGTTACATGAACATGGATAAATACTAAAACGGCGATCGAGTGGATAGGTTAAAACATGAGAGCAGGTAAACTGGTTGTTTTCACTGGACCAAGTGGCGTAGGCAAAGGCACGCTGCTGCGATCGCTTTTGCGTCGTCATCCCGACCTTTACTTTTCCATCTCCGTCACGACTCGTGCTCCGCGTCCCGGTGAGGTAGATGGACAACACTATTACTTTGTCAGCCGCCCTCAGTTTGACCAGATGGTTGCAGAGGGTGAATTGCTGGAGTGGGCTGAGTTTGCAGGTAATTGTTACGGCACTCCTCGTCGTCCAGTTGAGCAACAGATTCAGCAAGGGCGCTGGGTCGTGCTAGAAATCGAGCTAGAAGGGGCCAGGCAAATTCGCCAAACCTTTCCTGACGCACTGCGAATTTTTATCTTGCCGCCTTCATTGCAGGAATTAGAAAATCGCCTGCGCGATCGCGCCCAAGATTCAGAGCAGGCAATTTTGCGGCGGCTGAAACGAGCAGAAGCAGAACTCGAAGCAGTAGACGAATTTGACTTTCAGGTCGTTAACGACAACCTCGAAAAAGCGTTGGAGCGGCTGGAAGCTGCTCTATTTTCTGCAGCAGCAATTTAGTTTTGGTTGTGAGTCATAGGGCATTGCCATTAGCGCAGTGCTCCATGACTCAGTGAAAAATTCTTCAGCTATCGACCTTTTCAATATGCTTGCGAATATCATTTAAATCAATATAGCGATCCGTAGCATTGCGGAGTTCTCTAGCAATCATTCCTTCTGTGGATACTACAGTGATATGTGTATTCTTGGAACGCAGTAACTCGATCGCTCGCTCAAAATCGCCATCGCCGCTAAACAAAATGACGCGATCATATTGATCGACGGTATTAAACATGTCTACAACAATTTCAATATCTAAATTTGCTTTTTGCGAATAGCGGCCGGAATTATCGTCGTAATACTCTTTGAGAATTTTGTAACGGACAGTATATCCCAGGCTAATTAAAGCATCCCGAAAACCCCGTTGATCCTGCGGATCTTTTAGCCCGGTATACCAGAAGGCATTAACTAGCATTACATCAGGATCGTTCGTAAAATGCGATAACACCCTCCTAGGATCAAAAAACCAACCATTTTTTTGTTGAGCGTAGAACATATTGTTCCCGTCCACAAAGATCGAAAGACGGTTCATAGAAATAGACATAGAAACTTAGACCTAAAATTTTATAGCGGAGAGTTCGGCTAGAATGTTCAGTCCTAGCAGTTCGCTTTTAGAAACCTGCTAAATCTAATACTTTTGGCTCTATGAGTTAAATACCAGGCTATGACCAAAGTATTCTAGCCCATCGATACTCAAGGCTATTGAGCCTTTTGATGCATCTGACTAAAAGCTGATCTTGCCTTGCGCTCGCAGCCTATTTGAGCTAACTGTAGCCATTGATGCTAACTGCAGCTATCGATCAATCTATTGAGTCTTGATTTAAAAATAAGTCTGCCTAAATTCGGACAGCAGAGCCGATTTATGTCATGTACAAAAATTGCTCCTGCCGTTTGCGATCGCCCATACGAACACAAGTTTGCTGATATTTTCCATATCCATCTGTAGTATCTGTAAGAGATAGGTTAGTAGATTGGTCTAGAAATTCTGCTACTAGAAAAGTAGCTATAGCGCACCTTTATTATAGGTATTTTATCCTGCTTCCTTCAAAGTCAGGAATTTTTTGGGATTGGAGTCAGCTGATGATGAAACTAGATTATTTTTAGATGTGAAAATTTAGCTTTCAGTTCCCAAAAGGGGGCAATCAAAGACTTTTCTGAGCAAAATGCAAACGCTTCTTACAGATCATCGGGAGAATTTCCTTAAAGATAAGAGCACCAATCGCTCCAGCTACCCGGATAAAGCTTTGCGTCTCTAATACCCGCCATCTCTAAGGAAAACAAATTGACACAAGCGGTGACCCCCGACCCGCAGTAGACAATGATCTCTTCTACGTGCGCTAGCTCTGCCCAGTGCTGCTGTTGCTCAGCCAGAGAACGAACTTGCCCCTCACTCGTTGTCACCATTTGCCAGGGATAGTTGACGGCTCCTGGAATATGTCCTGCGATTGGGTCAATCGGTTCGCGTTCTCCTCGATAGCGATCGCCCTCCCGAGAGTCAACCAAAACAACTCCGGGACGATCTTTGCGCGATTTTACAGCTTCAATGTTGAGGATGCGATCGCCCTGTACATGGGGCACAAAACTTCCCACTTTAGGTTCTGGGATGGCATTGCTAACCGGATAATTTGCCTGCCAATTGCCAAAGCCACCCTCTAAAATTACGACATACTCATGTCCTAAGTAGCGTAATAGCCACCAAAAACGGGCAGAAAAGGCCAAGCGGGAATCATCGTAAGCAACCACCAGGGTTGGTTCGCCTGAATTTTCTGAATCAGGACCTTCCGAACTGCCATTGCTTGAATGGACTCCAATCGCTCTCAGCTTTTCTGTCAGAGTGCCCACATCGGGTAGGGGATGCCGCCCACCATGCTGACCAACGGGACCAGACAGATCCCGATTCAGGTCAAAATAGTATGCACCCGGAATGTGGCTTTCCTGGTACTGGCGTTGTCCTAACTCTGGATCAGCTAGCGAGAATCGGCAGTCGGCGATCGCCACCTGAGGATCATCCAAATGCTCATACAGCCATTCCGCAGAAACGACCCCACTCACTAACTGATCTCGGTGATCAATATCCATATTTCATAACCGTTTAATCCAAGCTGATATTCTAAACCGCATGGCTGCGGTTACAACAGCGATGCAAGATGGTAAATTTCCAGCCTCAACTAACGGCAGACGGTTCGTTCACCTTCTTTTCAGCCGAATTTGACGAAGCCTTTCACAGTCGTCAGGGGGCAAGACTAGAAGCTGAGCAAAAGTTCATTCAACCGACCCAATTAGCGCTAAAGGCACAGCAGCCAACGGTCAGCATTCTCGATGTTTGTTATGGATTAGGCTACAACACAGCTGCTGCGTTAGAAACGATTTGGGCAGTCAATCCGGCTTGCCAGGTAGAGTGGGTCGGGCTGGAACTAAACCCAGAGGTTTCCAAAGCAGCGATCGCCCACAACTTGCTAGCGGGTTGGGCTGATCCGATTCCGCAACTGTTGAATGCGATCGCCGCTGATCTGAAGTGGAAAAGCGATCGTCTGCACGCTCAACTGCTGCTGGGTGATGCACGCCAAACGATTCAACGAATTCGTCAGGCTGGTTTCCGCGCTGATGCAATTTTCCTTGATCCCTTCTCTCCACCCCACTGTCCCCAGCTTTGGACAGTAGAATTTTTGGCGCATGTCGCGGGCTGTCTCAAGCCTGATGGAAAATTAGCAACTTACTCCTGTGCAGCAGCCGTGCGAACTGCGTTAGTCGAGGCAGGTCTGCAAATTAGCTCAACTCCAGGAGTGGGAAGGCGATCGCCCGGTACCCTTGCCAGTTTTGCCCCCCTGCCAACCCTATCTGTTCAAGACCGGGAACATCTGCTAACGCGGGCTGCCATTCCCTATCGAGATCCAACCCTTACCGCCACCGCTTCAGAAATCCTGCAACAGCGGCAAATCGAACAACAAACCTGCTCATTAGAATCAACCTCTCAGTGGAAGAAAAGGTGGTGGGGAAAGGATGAGTCATGAAGGAGGAAGGATATTGGAAATCATACACTTCGTCAATTCCCTATGAAATCTGATGCGTCTAATCCCCGGTTTTTTGTTGCGCTGTTGCCACCGTTGGAGGTTCAGGAGTATGCCAGTCAGGTGATTCAGGAGTTGGGCGATCGCTACCAGACGCGCACTTCCAAATCTCCGCCCCATGTCACTTTACAACCGCCTTTCCAATGGCAACTCCAGCACATTGCTCGGCTAGAACAGGCTTTAAGCGAATTTGCTAACCAGCAGTCACAGGTGCCAGTTGCTCTGTCTGGATTTGGAGCGTTTGCACCGCGAGTTCTCTATATCAACGTGCTAAAGACGGTCGAACTGCTGGCGCTACAAACAGCTTTGGCAACCCATTTAGAGGAAACGCTAGAGATTGTTGATCCCAAATCTAATCGCGCCTTTTCGCCCCATCTCACCGTTGCCTCTCGAAATCTCACCCGACAAACGTTTAAGCAAGCCTGGACAGAGTTGCAAATGCGCCAGGTAGAGTTTGAGTTTGTGGGCGATCGCCTTACTCTTTTGATCCACGACGGTCAACGCTGGCAAATTCGGTCAGAATTTCCGTTTCATCTGTAATTTCTGAGATTTTTTGTCCACAGAGGTTGACATTCAGACTGAAAACCGTAACAATAGATACAGAAATAAATCGTTCATCTCTCTCGAAGCTTGTCGAAAACGCTGAGTTAGGGAGACGGAAGTAGGGACTTATCCCGAAGGAACGCGCCTCATCACCACAACTACTTGGAGGCGACTTATATGAAACTTACCTATCGCGGTGTCAGCTACGACTACAACCCACCCACAGTGGAGTTTAGCCACAGTGACACGGTTGGCAAGTATCGCGGTTTAGACGTTCGATTCCGCAATCCCAAAAAAGTTCCTGTTCTGCAAGCCACGCTGGATCTGCTTTATCGCGGCGTCGCATACCGGACCAATCCATCTACTCCTGTAGTCAACCACCCTGAAGAGCGGGCAGTTGCTTCCGTTGGGGCGGCTGTTGCTGCTGACTCCAAGCTAGTTCCTGCTACGGTTGCTTCGACTGACGATCGGGCTCGTTCTTTGATGATGGGTCATCACCGTTTGATCAAGCAACGTCAGCAAGTAATGCTGAGCCGTCTTGCTACTGAAGTTGGGCTGACTGCGGCTGATGCATCCCACTACTGGAATCACATTCAGGGCAAAGTACACCCTGGCTTCTCCGCCACTTACGATCGTAGCCATGCTGCACTCAGCTAAGTGCCGATAGATTCTCTCAAACAACAAGCTGATGAGGCACCCCTAACCGGGGTGCTTTTTTTAGTTGATTCGTATTCCTAACCCAACAGTTAGGGCTGAGATCAATAAGAGTGGGGTTAGCCAGTCTCCCCATTGCACATAGAGCGATCGCGTTTGGCGACGATAAATTGTGTCGGCATGAATTTCATAGATGTTGTTGTCGGAGAGCCAGCGAGTTTTACCATGCGGATCGACGATGCCGGAATAGCCCGTGTTAGTCACTCTTGCTGCCCAGCGATCGGTTTCGATCGCCCGCATTACATCCTGTGCATGATGCTGAAACATCATCGTCGAGCTGTAGGGATCGTTGTTGGACGCCGTTAAGATAAATTCTCCGCCGTTTGCCGCCTGCACTCGAAACAGCTTGGAAAATGCGGACTCATAACAAATACCTGCGATCGCCCTACCGACAGGTGTGTCAAACTGCTGCTCTAGCTCCCCTGGAATCATGCTGGCTTCTACAGGCGAAAGGCGATTGATCAGGCTACCCAAAAATTGCCCGAAGGGAATGTACTCACCCAATGGCACAAGTTTGACTTTGTTGTAACGCCCGACCATTTCGCCGTTACCTGCGATCGCAAATAAGCTTTGAGTAATCTGCTCGTCCTGCCTACCAAAACTGCCCAAAATCAACGGCACTCCCCGATTTAACACCGACTGGTAAACGGGATTACTTTGATAAATTGACGGCATCCAGTAAATCGGCAGAGCGCCCTCTGGGGTGAAGACAATATCGACGTTCTGGTCTGCGAGAATGTCATATCCCGTCATGTAAGCGTTGAAGGCTCGGCGCACTCCTTCTTCGTAGAGCTTGATGCGCGTAGGAACGTTGCCCTGAATCAGCCCAACTCTCACCGCAGTTTCCGGGGGTTGGGTTAAGGGACGGCTATACAGGCTAAATCCAAGCAGGTGCAGACCGAGAAGGAGGGTAGCAGCGATCGCCAGATAGAGCTTTGCAGAAGTAGCAGAGGATGAAGTATGAGCGTGGGAAGGTAGCGGTTCAGGAGAGTGAGAACGGACTAGCCATGCTTCAGCAAGCAAGCCATTAACCGCAACAATGGCAGCCGTTGCTGCCGATGGTCCTGTAAGTTGTCCCAGATGCAGGATCAGCAGATTGTGTGGGCTTTGAGTGTAAGAAAGGGATGTCCACCACAGCGCTCCTGAACTCCAGATGCCTTCTAAAACACACCAAACAGCGACACCCATTAAAACGCGGACAAGCGGCAAGAACTTGGCATTGGCTGCTCGTAGGTTACTCCGCTCAAGCAGCTTAAAGCTTCCTGCCCATATCAAAACCAGTAACGCCCCCCAAGCTGTAATGAAAAGCCAGCAGAATAGGGCGATCGCCAAACTTGCCAACCAGGGAACACCCATCCAAGTTAGCGGATGTAATCCCGTAATCCATGACAAAGCCAGCCCATGAAACCCAAGCCCCCAGACAAAACCGAGAGCAAGTTTGGACTTCAGGCTGGAAGATTTGGCAACTAGAACCCACAAAGGAACCAGAGCAACCCAAGCCAAAAACCAAGCGTTGACTGGGGCAGGAGTCAACCCCATCAGAATGCCACCGAGCAATGCAAAGGCAATTGGGATGTATCTGGGAAATTTGGGGATCAGGAATCGAAATGGCTTCAATCGTAGCTTCCCAACTCTAAACACAGGTCACTCCCTAGCTCCTAACCCCCAATCCTCAATCCCTATTCTCCTTCCTCTAACTCGGCTTCATTTAGAGGTGGCACCAATGCCACAGCGGCGATCGCATCCTCTTCATCCAAACGCTGCACCCGCACTCCAGTGGCCATACGCGACTGACGCGGGATTGCACTCACCACCTGACGAATGATGATGCCGCGACTCGTCACCATCATCAGCTCATCATCTTCACCTACGACTTGCAGTGCAGCCAGGCGATCGTCTGCCTTGCGGAATTTGATTGCCCGCAAACCCATTCCAGCACGGTTTTGTAAGCGGAATTGCGAAACAGGAACCCGTTTGCCTAACCCACCCATCGTAATTACCAGTGCCCAAGGGCCTTGGTTGCGAGGTAGCTCCACATCCAGTTCTTCCGTTTCCAACTCTGCCTCAACCTCGATCGCTTCAGCAGATTCAGCAACGGTTTCAACCAAGCTATCTACCACCTGACTGGGCAGGATGTCCATGCTGATCAGCTCATCGCCCTTACGCAGCGACATCGCCCTTACACCTCGCGTGGGTCTACCCAAGGGGCGCAACTGTTCATGGTCTGAGCGAAAGTGAATCGCCATCCCCTGACGTGATCCGATAATGATGCTGTCAGCAGCACCAGCACGACGCACCCAGCGCAACTGGTCGCCTTCCTCCAGTGAAATAGCAATCAAGCCATTGGCTCGAATGTTGCTAAATGCTGATAGCTGCGTCTTTTTGATGTAGCCATTCTGGGTCAGCATCACCAGATAATTGTCATCGCTGAACTCGGTGACCGGGACGATAGAAGTAATCTTTTCATTCCGTGGGATCGGCAGCATTTGAACCACGGGAACACCTCGTGCAGTCCGAGATGCGGTAGGAATTTGGTAAGCCTTGAGGCAGTAAGCAACACCGCGATCGCTAAAGAACAAAACGCTGTCGTGGTCGCAGCAGGTGAGGAAATGCTCAACCCCATCGTCTTCCTTCATCCGGGTGCCTGACTTACCGCGAGTCGCCCGACTTTGCGCCTCAAACGTATTCACAGGCATCCGCTTGATGTAGCCCTGCTCGGTGAGCAAAATGATCGCTTGCTCATTAGCAATTAAGTCAATGTCACCAATTTCACCATCTGCCCGTTCAATCACCGTGCGACGGGGGGAAGAGTGGGTTGCTTTTAGCTCATTAACTTCAGTTTCGACAATTTGCAGAATGCGTTCGCGTCGCGCCAAGATGTCTTGCAGGTCAGCAATGCGGGATTGCAGGTCGTCGTGTTCCTGCTGGATCTTTTCGGCTTCCAAAGCAGTCAATCGGCGCAACTGCATCTGCAAAATTGCGTCTGCCTGTGCTTCTGAGAGTCCGTAAGAGTCGATCAACTCCTGTTTTGCCATTGGAGCATCGGCTGCATGACGAATCAGGTTGATGATTGCGTCCAGGTTTTCCAGCGCAATCAGCAAACCTTGCAGCAAGTGATCCCGTTCTTCTGCCTTACGGAGTTCGTACTGAGTGCGGCGGGTAATCGTCTCAATCCGAAAGTCCAGGAATACTTGAAGGAATTGCTTGAGACTAAGAAGCTGCGGTTCGCCGTTCACCAGCGCCAGCATGTTCACTCCAAAGTTTGCCTGGAGCGGAGTTTGCTTGTAGAGGTTGTTGAGAACGACGCGAGGATAAGCGTCACGCTTTAGCTCAATGACGATTCTCATGCCGTCGCGATCGCTCTCATCCCGAATATCAGAAATGCCTTCTAGCCTGCGCTCGTTCACCATTTCAGCAATTCTTTCGATCATTGCTGCTTTGTTGGTTTGAAAAGGCAATTCGGTGATGATAATTGCTTCCCGATCAGGACGACCTCGATGCTCAATCGTCTCGATCGAGGCTACACCACGCATCGTGACAGAGCCGCGCCCAGTCGTGTAGGCTTCTCGAATGCCAGTCGTACCCAAAATTTGACCACCCGTTGGGAAATCAGGCCCAGGAATGTATTGCATCAGCCCCACATCAGTGATGTCAGGATCGTGCACTAGCGCAATCACGCCGTCGATCAGTTCGCTCAGGTTGTGGGGTGGAATATTAGTCGCCATGCCCACCGCGATCCCAGAGGAGCCATTGAGCAAAAGCTGAGGAATCCGGGCAGGTAGCACAATTGGCTCCTGCTGAGAGCCATCAAAGTTGTCAATGAAATCAACCGTTTCAGATTCGATGTCTCGCAGCAGCGCGTTGGTGGTGAGCGTCTGCAAGCGACACTCGGTATATCGCATCGCCGCTGGTGGATCGTTGTCGATAGAGCCAAAGTTGCCGTGCCCGTTGATCAAGGGCGATCGCATCGAAAAGTTTTGCGCCATTCGCACTAGCGCATCGTAAACCGCCGTATCGCCATGTGGGTGATATTTACCTAAAACTTCCCCAACCACACGGGCACACTTCCGAAACGGTCGGTCGGGCGTTAAACCCAACTCATGCATGGCATAGAGAATTCGACGATGGACAGGCTTAAGACCATCCCTGGCATCTGGCAGCGCCCGTCCTACGATTACGCTCATGGCGTATTCCAAATAAGACCGGGACATCTCAATCCGCAGATCCGTGGGAATAATCCGCTCCTGAGTCGGCTCCTGGGAGAAGGTCATACGGTAAAAAACTCCAAAAACGTAAGCTTTCGGCAGCTAATAGCTGAAAAAGTGAAGATAAGGCTGCCTTTGTGCTGAATAAATGCCAATTTTTGTTGCTTAGCTATACAATTTTAGCACATTTTTGATATCCTTCTGGGTCCAACAGCAACACCGGAAAGCCTTGCAAATTGGGAAGTCTAGCGAACCTGGCTACATTGCTATCTGTCTTGCTAGACTCGACTCGGACAGGACTTAAAATTCTCTAGGCTCCAAGAGCTTGATGGACCGCCTGTAGGGTTTGTTGCAGGTTCATGAATCCTGCTGCTAACTGCTTGCTGATCTAAAACTTTTCCTGAAAGGAGCCGCTCTGCCCATGCTAGATTTAGCCGTTTGCTCTGCGCTTCCCGCAAGTTCGTGGATAGCCTTCACCAAATTAATCTCGCAGTGGTTGATGCATCCTGTGCGGATCACCCTGGGGTTGGTGATTCTGTTGGGATTTGCTCAACTTCTGTTGCGTCGCCGTCAACGGCGCATCTTGAATCTGACGATCGCCTCCCTCCTGCTAATCTACGGTCTGGCGATCGCCCCACCTAGCGTCAATCTGGCAGAGAAGGTGCTGGTAAGCTTACTGCCTCAAGACACTGGAGCTAACGCTGATGCGATTGTGATTTTGGGTAGGGGTTCGGTACTCAGTCCAAGTCGAGTTGAGCTAGCTGCCGAACTCTGGCAGGCTGACAGAGCGCCGTTGATTTTTACTAGCGGCATGGGTGATTCCCCCGCAATGCTGAAAATGCTGGAGGAACAAGGAATTCCAGATGCTGCCTTGGATGGAGAGGGCTGTTCTCAAACCACGCGAGAAAACGCCCTATTTACGGTAGAAGCACTCCAACCCAAGGGAATTACACGCATTTTGCTGATTACAGACTCCCCTCACATGCTGCGATCGCTTCTCACCTTTCAAAGCGTAGGATTTGAAGTGACCCCAATTCCTAGCCCTGTACCGAGAGAAGTTGGGCGACGCGGCAAAGCAACGCTAGTCTTACGAGAATATGCAGGGCTTGTCACCTACGGGTTGAGGGGACGGTTCTTTCCACCGGAAACGAGAGCCAGCCTAGAAAGACTCATTCCCATCATCTGAGCCAGGTTTCGCTGATTACGGCACAACGGCGATGCACTCAATTTCTACCCGCACGTCTTTAGGCAAGCGGGACACTTCAACGCAGGCACGAGCGGGAGCTGTTGCTTCATCAAAGTGTTGAGCGTAGACCGCATTCATTGCAGCAAAGTCGTTCATATCTGCGAGAAATACGGTTGTTTTAACCACATCCTCAAGGGTCGATCCGGCAGCTTCAAGAATTGCTTTCAGGTTGGCGATCGCCCGCTCGGTCTGCTCGGCAACTGCTTCCCCGACAATTTGACCTGTTACTGGATCAAGCGGAATTTGCCCAGCTACAAAGACTAGCTGTCCCGTTGCAGCGATCGCTTGATTGTAAGGTCCAACTGGAGCGGGAGCCTGATCCGTTTGAATAATTTTTCGCGCCATAGATTCAAAAATAGTTTGAGATTTGATGAGATCGAGGTTGATCAACCTGGAATTTGGAGCCGAGGACGTATCTGATAAAGACGGTAATTCCAGTAGTCTTTGAGGATGCGATCGTGGTCAAAGCACAAATTCTGAGGAACTTCCCAAGGTAAAAAAAGCTTGAGGCTCTTAGCATCGTCCTGGGCAGTTGGCTCCCCACTGGCATTCGCAATAAACACGATACTTAGCGTATGCTGACGAGGATCGCGCCCTGGATCAGAATACACCTGAAACTGCTCAATTAGCTCTACTGTTAAACCCGTTTCTTCTAACGCTTCGCGCTGAGCTGCCGTCTCGACTGACTCTCCATAATCTACGAACCCACCTGGGATTGCCCAACCATGCGGCGGATTGAGCCGCTCGATCAAAACGATGGGGCGAAAGGGGCGATCGCGCATCTCAATGATGATGTCAACGGTGGGGGTTGGATTTCTGTAAGCCACAGTTCTTGCCTTTAACGTTCAGCGCGCAACAACCGCTTTACCGTTTGAACCATTTCTGGCGGATGAAATGGTTTGGTGATGTAGGCATCTGCGCCCTGCTTCATCCCCCAATAGCGGTCAAATTCCTCGCTTTTGGTGGAACAAATTAACACTGGAATGCTTTGTGTTTTGGGTCCATTCTTAATCCAGCGGCAAAGCTCATAGCCGTTCATCTCCGGCATAATCAAATCTGTGATGACCAAGTCTGGAAACTTTGCCTGAATTTGCTGCTTTGCCTCTAAGCCATTAGTCGCTTCAAGTACGCTCATACCGCTGTCGATGAGGAGTTCTGAGAGCATATGGCGCACCGTTTGGCTATCGTCCACAACCAGGACTGTAGTCATAAATCCTTACTTGGCTTTAGGATACGTGAATCAAGAGGGTAATCCCCAGCAAAGTCTTCTCAGCAAAAGCTGCGTACCGGGATGCCCCCCGATAGTATTCCCGCAAATCTCCTAAAGTTGCTGCTTAAAGAGCTATTTCTTGATCAGGATACTCTCTTACTCTACCACCAGTGGCGATCGCCTCACATCAGCACCACTACGGCTCAGCAACTAACCCTTCTTTCAGTTAGCCGTTCCACCGAAGCCTCAATCCCCTTTGCCCCTAGCACACATTTACCATTGATAAAAAAATCAGCCCTGCAAGCCATTCTCAAGCTTGCAGGGCTGATTTTCAAGCTCACTTAGAAGATACCCCCAGGGGAATTCGAATCCCCGTCGCCTCCGTGAAAGGGAGGTGTCCTAGGCCTCTAGACGATGGGGGCTTGCTTTAAGTGAACCTTAATTAAGATAACGAAGGTTACTGATTCTGTCAACTCCCCAGTTAAAACTAATTGAATTAAGCTTCTGGAGCCTTCCTGCCTGGGTTGCGAGTCGCTGTGGCTGGATGCCGCTAATCAATTTGTACAGGCTGTACAGGATTTGGTCTTTCTGTGGGGCAAGGGAAAGGTTTTGCAAATGTGAAAGCTGTGGCTGAATCTCCGTGCTGCGAGAGGTATTCCAACCTGGCTTTACCTTCTTCTACAGTTGGCAGGTGACCTGCCGGAACCCACCACATGGCGAAGTGTTCTCCCTGGTATTTCTCAAACCACTGGCGGCGACGCACAAAAAACTCACTATGCAGACTTTGATAAACGTAAGTTTTTAGCTGGTTTACACTTTGCCAGACCGAGAGATTGATCAACATTTTCGGGTCAGGATAGGCTCGAATCTGAGTTGCGTTGCCGGATGAGGATTGTAGCCGCCAAACAAAACCTGGGCTTTGATCAGCGATCGCATTCACCTGATCTAGTGCAGTCGCAAACTCAGCCATGATTGGGTGATCAAGAGGCGCTTTCATCAAAGCGATGTTGATCTGAGCGAGATGATGCTGTTGGGATGCGTTAGATTCTGCTGTGGTCATGGTTTGTCGCCTCGAAAACACCTGACCACAAGTATTTAAGAATTGGGGCTAGTTTGTCTTGAATGATATTGACATCCAGCAGTGGCTATCTGGCGGTATTGACCAGGGGGGACTCCTACAATGCGCTTGAAGTGACGATTGAGATGACTTTGATCAGACATACCAACGGTGATCGCCACTTCTGCAAGGGTCATTTTCTGGCTTAAAAGCTGTTTTGCCTTCTCTACTCGCACCTGATTCAAATAGGTATAGGGTGGCATTCCGATAGCCTGACAAAAGATGCGAATTAAGTAAGAACGGTTTAAGCCCGTGAGGTTTGCCAATTGTTCTAGTGAAATATTGGCACTGAGATTGTCATGCAAATATTCTTTTACTAATTGAATAGCTCGATGCTCTTGCGGATTGCGAAAGGACGGAACTTTAACAGCCGCGTAGTGAGCCAGAATTTCTGATAAAACTTTTACGAATAGAGACTGTTGTTCTAATCGATCTGACGATCGCTCTAGTGCTACATGCAGCGCAAGAATCTGTTTAGCTAAAGTCTCATCTTTAATGACTGCATCTCTAAAGTGAGGAAATTCCTTTATCTGAAGCTCACTCGCAATTTGCTGCACACTATCGATGTTGGCATACAGCATTCGATAAGAAAGCGGTTGTTCTTCAGCGGAATAGCCAGTATGAACCTCCTCTGGATTCATCAAAACAATGCTTTTAGGAGGGGCAAGGTAGCTGGAACCACGATAATAGTTTCCACCCACTCCAGCCTCAATCAAACCAATCGAATAACTTGAATGAGAGTGACGAGCATAGCTGTAGTGAATCGCCGTCGCTCGAAATAACTCCAAGTTACCTAACTCTGGAGCTATCCAAAATTTTGTCTTCCGATGGGTTAAGTCAGTCATACCTAGAAGAACAAGTTGGCTGTTTCAGAGTTTCACATCGTCAAGGAAATAGTACAGATACCCTAAACCCCGCTTGCGTGTTCCTATTTACTTCTTGGGATAGTTCCAGTGGTCGTTTTAGTTTCCTACTATAGGTGCATCAAAAATTTCTCTTATTGATTAAGCGCTACTCGTGAGATGGTTACAGGTTAGCAAGGCTAATAATATTTATTGTTCTGGAGGAGATTTCAATGCAGTGCGATCGCCAACGTGTTAATTTCCGGTTGCTTGGTGCTGCAAGTGCCATGTTAGCGGGAATCGGGGCAGTTTCTCCGGCTCTAGCATCTGAGTTGATTGCCCAAGTCAATAGCTGCCCTGGTGTATTTTACGAAGAGCCCTTCAACAATACCGTTGCTCCACCTCAAGAATGCCCTCCCAATGCTGCCAGCAGCCAAGTGCCAGTAGCCCCTGAGACTCCCGTAACTCCTGACCAAGCGGCTCCAAGTCCCAGTGACGCCACGAGTTTTCCTCCTACGCCAGAGCAAATTGAAGAACCTGTGACAGCAGTCACTCCTGTAAATGGAGCGGTTAGCGTCAGGCTGATCAACTCAACGGCTGCTGTAATCCGCTATCAGGTGATTGAAGACACGGAGTTGCGATCGCTTGCAGGCGACTCGGAGGTGACATTGCAACAGTTAGCGACTCCGATCACAATCACGTTTTACAGAGAAGATAGAGGGCTGTTGACCGTGACTCCTGTGGCGATCGCCGAGCCTGGCGTGTTGGAAGTCACTTTAGATGAAACCACAGATTTGGGTGAAGATGAAACTGCCCTGGTGATTCAAGAAACAGGTTCAGTGTTCTTGAATTAAGTTACGTTTGCCCTGAATGTTGGGTTTCGCCTGGCTCCACCCAACCTACATCAGAAGAGGTGAAAACCTTTAGGATTAGGATTTCTGCGATACGAACCTTCTTCAAAATTACTCGGTTTTGTGAGAGATAGAAGGGATGCACAGCGCTCTTTTTGTCTCTCTCATTTTTACATTTCTACAGCAACAGGAAACACCTGGCATCAATCTAGAGTCTGCTCTAAAAGTTGATTCTTGATGAAACGCACAAAAAATCCAACCCCTTCCACCAGCTTTGAGGCGCACTTCAGCAGGTAGATTTTGCAGAAGATTGTCCGGTAGAGTGTCTATGGGTGCGTATCAATAGAAACAGCAGCATGAAGCAATTGTGAAGTGGTAGGGTAATGGGCAGAAAAAAAGCACCTGTTTCGGACGCTGCAACCGCACCCCGCGATCGCACTCAACCAGGAAAGACAACAAAAAGCTTCCAGAAATTTCGGTTGAGTACCTGGGGACATGGCTTAACCGGAGCATGGGTACTGATGGCGGCAGCGACGACTGCCCTGAACTTAGGAATTGTTGATCTCTTAGAGCGGCAGGTACAAGCTCTTTTCTTTGAAGTGAGAGGGGCGATCGCAGCTCCTCCAGAAGTTGTGATTTTGGCGATCGACGAAACGTCTTTGGCACAGCAGGAATTCTATCAAACCGATCCGGATAAATATTCCTATCTAGAGCCAATTCAAAGCTGGCCCTGGCAGCGCTCAGCCTATGCCCAAGTGATTGATAAGCTGATGGCAGCAGGTGCCCGGTCAGTTTCACTCGATATCATCTTCTCAGCACCAAGTAGCTACGGTGAAGTGGATGACCAGCAGTTTGCTCAATCGATTCAGCAACACGCAGAACGGGTAGTGCTAGCCGCTCAATATAACGATGTAGAAACACCACAGGGCTTTACGACACAATTGACCTCGCCCTTGGCGTTGTTTCAACATCACCCTAATCAGGCTGGCTCGATTAACTTCTTTATGGAACCTGATGGCAAAATCCATCGATTTGGCAATCAGTTTCTTGTTGAGTTGATCCAAAATTCTCCAGCGAATGAGGCAGAGGCTTATCGAGAATTGGCTGCGACCACTCCCACATTTGTGGATGCAACCCTTCGGGCAGCTCAAGTTGAGCATTCTACACCTAGAGGGAATCACATCTTTTTCTATGGACCGAGCCAAACGTTTGAGCACATTCCTTTTTGGTATGTGTTAGACCCAACAACTTGGGAGACTACCCTGCAATCGGGTGAGTATTTCAAAGACAAAATCGTTCTAGTTGGGTCAACCGCAGCGGTACATCAAGATTTTCATGCTGCTCCTTTTTCTAAAAGCTGGCTCTACTCTGAACCAATGGCTGGAGTTGAGATTCACGCTAATGCGATCGCCTCTCTATTGCAAGGGCGATCGCTAGCAGAAGCATTACCCCAAGCCCCACTGCGAGGACTGGTTCTGCTGATTGGCTTAGCTGGGGCTGGATTGCTGCTGAGCCGCCCCCGTCAGCCTGCAATGCGCTGGGTCTGGGCAATGGGAATGGCGATCGCTTGGGGAGGCATTAGCTATATTGCATTTACTTATGGTCAGCTGATTTTACCAACGGCTATTCCGGTAGGGGCGATCGCCCTGAGCGGCTTTTCTCAACTCATGGCAGGCTCCGTCAAAGAACAACAGCGAAAACAACACCTGCGAGACACGCTAAAACAATACGCCACTTCCCCCATTGTCCAGGAAATTATTAGCCAGCAAGATGACTTGCAAGATCTGATCCAAGAGCGAGAACAAGCGCTTTCGGGAAAAGTATTACACGATCGCTACAAAATTGTTAAAGTTCTCGGTTCTGGTGGCTTTAGCGAAACTTATATTGCTGAAGATATGAAGCGATCGGGCAGTGCACCCTGTGTGGTGAAACAGTTGAGAATTGCCAGCGATAATCTGGATACTCTAAAGCTAGCCCGAAGGCTGTTTGCGACCGAAGCCGAAACCCTAGAACGGTTGGGGCAACACGATCAAATTCCCTCGTTCCTGAATTCATTTGAGGAAGATCAGGAGTTTTATCTGGTTCAAGAATTTGTAGCAGGACAGCCACTCTCTGATGAGTTCAACTCTCGTGTTCCCTTACCTGAGTCAAAGGTAGTTGTAATCCTACAAGATCTCCTGCGTGTGCTGGAGTTTGTTCACAGTCAGGGCGTGATCCACCGTGACTTGAAACCCTCAAACATTATCCGGCGCAAGTCAGACAATCGACTCGTTCTCATTGACTTTGGTATTGCTAAAAGAATTACAACTCAGCTAGCTGACGTTGAGCGCAACACTAAGTTTACGGTGGCGGTGGGTACTCCAGGCTATATGCCTAATGAACAGTCTGCTGGGCGACCTCACTTTAACAGTGACATTTATGCTTTAGGCATGATTGCGATCGAAGCTTTAACGGGGCAACCTCCTCACATGCTCAATCATGATGGCATGACAGGCGAAGTGATTTGGCGCAAGCAGGCACCTCAGGTTAGTTCTGAGTGTGCTGATGTATTAACCAAGATGGTGCGCTACGACTTTACTCAACGCTATACGTCAGTCCGCCAAGTGCATGAAGCATTGAAACAACTACCCATTGTCTTAAACTCAGTTGTGGCGACTGCTCAACTAGAAGAGGGTTCCACTGCCATCTTTGAACAGGCAGACACTGCTATGTTGACGCAGGAAGACACTGCCGTCTTTGAGCAAGCAGATACCGCTATCTTTGAGCAAGCAGACATTACTGTGTCACCTGAAGATTCTAAGCAAGGTTCTTTAGAAGACTTGACTAAAGTAAAAGCAGAAGACACTGCACCGCTGCCTGAGAACTAGATATAGCAGTGCTTAAGATACATTCACTTCATGTTCTTTTGGTGAAGAAGAAGGGGAGCGATCGCCTCTAACGTAAAACTTCCGCATGATTACTGAGAAACATCCATAATGCGGTACAAGGTTTTGTTATTCTAAGAAAACGACACGGGTGCTTACGCCGTAAATTCTCTGAGTTACATCTTTAATTAGTTCTAAAAAATAAAAATTTACAGAAAAATTCTGTGCTTCTACTGAAAAAAGGAAAGAAAAGTGGGTGCTTCTGTCCGGAGACACGCTTTGTGCTGTGGAAAGAGGTTTTCAGAGCCAACTTGAAGAGTTTGTGTTTTGCAAAGCGTGAAGTGCTTTGTACTTCAGCGAATGGAGACTGCCAATGTTCAGTCGTATTACTCCCGTAATTGCTGCACTCGTATGCAGCTTGATGTTTTTACCGACGGAAGTCCACGCTCAGACGGTTCTAAGGCGGGCAGTCATTGAGGCAGTTCGAAATCGGGTTCAACTGCTGCCTCAGAGCCAGTCTTCCCGTAATGCTCGCATTTCTGACGTACTCACTCCTGGAGACGGGCTTTCAACTGCCCGCTCATCTTCGGCAGAGCTCCGGTTTAATGATGGTTCTTTAGGAAGGTTGGGACAACAGGTCGTGTTCCGGTTTTCATCTGGAACACGCAATTTTGAGCTTTCTAACGGAACGGTTTTGCTGCTGATTCCACCGGGACAAGGCAGAACCAACATTCGCACACCCAACGCAGCAGCTGGAATTCAAGGTTCTGCTCTATTTGTTCGCTACATTCCTGAGACAGACACCACAATTGTAGGTGCCCTAACTGATAGCGGGATTGAAGTATCTAACCAGGATGGCTCTCAAACGCAAGAGCTTCGGGGTGGTCAACTCGCAGTGGCAGTGGGCGATCGCCTAGAAGGGGTTTATGACTTTGACCTCACTACCTTTTATGAATCGAGTGAGCTAGTTCGTGGGCTCACTCCAACTGAAGTTTTAGAAACTCCTGATCAAGCGATCGCCCCCGTTCAAGAGGAAATGCGGGCCGCGGTTAGCGCTCAGCCTCCTATCCCAGACGCAGAGGTGATCGAGAACCCTGAGTTTGTGCGATCGCCACAGCAGGGTGAACAGCCCACCGCAACAACTCCTGATACACCTGCTAATTCCTCATCTGATCCTACTAACCCACCTACTAATTCAGGAACAAATAATACACCTCCAGGCAGAGACTCTATTGACCAGGAGCCAAACGTTACTCCTGATCGGAATGCTGGAGGGATTATCACCACTCCAGTTACTGACAGGCTTCCAGTACAAGACCCAACCGTTCGAGATGTAGTTCCCCAACAGGGTCGAAGCGACGATCGTCCTAATCCTGGTAACAACCCACCTGGACAAGGGCAAACACCTCCTGGCAACGGCAATGGCGGTAATGGCGGCAACGGTGGCAACGGTGGCAACGGTGGCAACAGCGGTAATGGCGGCAACGGTGGCAACGGTGGCAACGGTGGCAACAGCGGTAATGGCGGCAACGGCAACGGTGGCAACGGCAATGGCGGTAATGGTGGCAATGGACGCCCTGTTATAAATATTCCCAATGATAGAGATGGTCGGGATGATGACGATGATGAGCGTCCTGGCAATGATGATGACGAGCGTCCTGGCAATGGCAACGGTAATGGCAACGGCAACGGCAATGGCAACGGCAATGGCAACGACCGTCCTGGAAATGGTAATGGCAACGGCAACGGCAACGGCAATGCCAACGGTAACGGCAACGGCAACGGCAACGACCGTCCTGGAAATGGTAATGGCAACGGCAACGGCAATGGCAACGACCGTCCTGGAAATGGTAATGGCAACGGTAACGGCAACGGCAACGACCGTCCTGGAAATGGCAACGGCAACGGCAACAGCAATGACCGTCCTGGAAATGGTAATGGCAACGGTAACGGCAACGGCAACGACCGTCCTGTTATCAACATCCCCAACACCAGAGATGGTCGAGATGAAGACCGTCCTGGCAACCGTAATGGCAACGGCAACGGCAATGGCAACCGCGACTGATGAGCGGATATTAGCTTTGAGTTGAGTAACGTTGGAGACAGAATTATTCCTGATACAAAAGTTGGACATTGCCAGCTTTTGTATCAGGAAACAGTCGCCTGATCGGATTAACCATCCCCCAGATATGATTTTTGAAATGGAAGAATTTAACCGGTGTTTTTAAGACTCAGCCGAATTTGGAGAGAGTTTAATGCTCCTCAAACATCTATCTCGGCAAACAGGAAAGCTCCTACCTACCAGCACAAGCAATCCGCACCTCTAGACTTTAATCTCCTGAAGTTACCAATTTTCTGGATTGCTTTTGTCTACAACAGTGCTGCTTATGCTGTTCCCAAAACTGCTCCACCTGACTCACTCATTACACCTCACGTTGAGGGGCAGTCACCTTCCAGACAAACTGCTGTAGACAAGGCGATCGCCAATCCCAAGGTTGAGTCACTTCAGATGCCATTTAGGGGTCAAGTAGCACCTCCCGAAATGATTACTCAATCCAGGGTTGGACGACCTGAAACAGAAGCTTTTGTCTCAGAGGAAAATTCTGAAGTCAACACCACTGGAGCTAGCGACCCAGAATTAGGAGTCTTGCGGCTGCGGGAACAGGAATTGCAGCAGACAGTACCGACTGAACCATCAGCTGAACCAGACTTAGTCCCAACTGATGAACAAGAACTACAGCAGACACTACCGGCTGAACCACCATCTGACCCAGACCCAGCCCTAACTGATGAGCAAGTTGACGAGTCAGAAGGTGATGAAGAACTGGGAATTCTGAGATTACGAGAACAAGAGTTGGAGCAGATCGAGACTCAGCCAGATTCTCCTGCTGAAACTGTTTTCTTCATGGGTCGGTTGAGCTACTTCAAGAGCGACAACATTCTGTTAGACCGACTTGACCCGATTGAGGATGAGCTAATCAGCCTCAGTGCTACGCTTTTAGCAGCTCCCCGTCTTGGACCAGACACACTATTGCTTGCCTCAGTGGAAGGTGGGCTAGTCCACTACAACGAATTGTCAGGACTGGACTATCGAGAGTTGGAGTTTAGAGCTAGCCTTCGCCAGTTTTTGTCGGCTCGTACTTATGGTGAGATTGGTTGGAGCAATCAGCAGCTTTTTGATGATGGCGATCGCTTTTTCAATGATCACTCTCTGCGGCTAACCCTAGCCCGACGCGACCCGTTAGCCTCCGATCTAAGGCTAGATAGTTTTTATCAACTGCGGTTAGGGTTCGCAAACCCAAGCGATCGCAGTCGTATCACCAACACTGTAGGCGTTGGACTCAATTACAACCTTCAGCCTGACCTTCAGGTCGGGTTAGATTACCAACTCACCCTAACTAACTTTACCCAACAAGATCGAGAAGATCTTTACAACCAGGTTGTGGCGCAGTTGAGTTACGACCTTTCTCGCAACAGCCGTATCATTCTCTTTGGCGGAGTGAGCTTTGGTGACTCATCTGACTCAGATGTTGATTTTAACAGTGCAATTTTTGGTGCTTCAATTGATGTGAATGTGCCATTGTTTTAGGGGCTAGGGACTTCTGTAAGAAGCTCCAAGAAAGCACATCCTGTTATAGGAAATTCTCACCTGAACTATGCGGATGAATCAGGCAGATGCTCCAACTCATCCACGTTTGATGTTGAAGTGTTTTCTATTCCGTAGCGACACCGAGAAATTTCCTGCAGTAGATGTCAGAGTCAGGACAATTCAGGGATTGATTCTAAGAATGCGTTTTGGGGCTGCGTCGTTTCTATTTTGATATGCGTCGTTTCGGTTCTGCACCCCATCGTCTCTATTTTTGTATACGTCATTTCTATGTTTGACTACATCGTCTCTATTTTTGTATGCGTCATTTCTATTTTTGACCCCGTTGGCGCATATCAAAACCGAATCAGCGGTATTCAAGATAGAAACAAAGGCAATGCTCGTTGCTAGAGCAGTCATACAGGATAGGCAAAACAGTGAGAATTAAACTCCAGATTCAAGTTAAGTAAGCCACAATGAGAACAAAATTGTTGCTCACTGGGTAGTATTGCGCCATGACACAAGCACCCGACCCTCAAAAAATTTCTCTAGGTGAGCAAATTGCAGATATTGTCATCAAAGTCATTAAACCGGGTGGGGTGACAGGGGGCAGTCTTGGAGCAATCTGGTTTTTGTTTGTCGAGAGCGATATTCCTAAGGCGATCGCCTCTGCCGTCATTGGAGTGATGCTCTCTTAGGGAGCCAAGTTGCTTCAGCCAATTCACAAAGGCAATGAGCAACGACTTGAGAAATTAGGAGAAGCCGCAAATCGAAGCATTGACCGTGTGGGTGAAGTGGCGATCGCTAAAATTACCTCAGTTGAAGACCGCTACCTGGAGTGTCAGGCAGCAGATTGTGAAACCTGGAGCACCGAAGGCATCGGGAAAATTAGCGGCATTTTCACGCCCATGCTGGAACAGGTCTTTGTGCCGCTAGAGCTAGATCGCAGTACTCTACTCCCTGGATTTGGAGCTTCGGGATTCTACGATCCGGCAGATTTTAGCAAGGTAGATATCTGGGCGTTACTAGCTCGGACGAAGCGCGACCCCATCTATAGCCAAATCGCCATTCTTGCCTGGGGCGGTTATGGCAAAACAACTTTATTGCGCCACATTGCCTACACCTTGAGCAAGAACCAACAGCCCCGATCAGTGCCACGCTTCATTCCAGTACTGCTGCTGCTGCGCAAATATCGAGACTTGCTGACCCAAGATAAGCCTGACGATCTAGCCACCCTGATTGAGCAACACCACATTCCCAGTTTGCCTGCGGCAGATGGGCTGCGAATGCTTACGAATTGGGCCCGCACGATGCTAAGGCAGGGCAAGATGGTGGTGATGTTGGATGGGTTTGATGAAGTCCCCAAAGCCCAACGTCCGCTGGTGGCTCGCTGGCTCAATGCTCAAATGCGGACATACAAAAATTCAGTCTTCATCCTGACATCCCGACCCAAGGCTTACACCGAGCAAGATCCGGGTGACAGGCTCGACTACAACACGCTGCTGTGGGTACGAAAATTTAAACCTGAGCAACGCCGAGACTTTATCCAAAAGTGGTATTGGTGCCAGGAATACTATCATCACGGTAAAACCGACACTCCAGCAGTACGTAAAGCAGCAACGGAGGCAGCAGAGGACTTGCTCAGCCAGATTGAAGCACGGGAGGAGTTGAACGATCTGACCGAAAATCCTCTGTTATTAAACATGATTGCCCTGTTTCATCGCCGCTACCCTAGCGCAGAATTACCCAAACGGCGAGTAGAGCTGTATCAGGAAATGTGTGTTCTGCAATTGCGCGATCGCCCCGGTGCCCGCAAACTCGAAACTTTGCTAGCAGACTGCGAAGCACAAACCATTCTGCAAATGCTGGCTTTAGAAATGATGCAGCGCAAGGAAGAACGGGTAGACCAGGAAACTCTGCTAGAACGGTTAACCCAATATCTAACCAGCCAGGAGGAAACCGTCGCCGCCGCAGAGTTTTTGCAGCAGATTGAGCAGATCAGCGAACTGATCGTGCAGCGAGAGCCAGAAGAGTTTGAGTTTGCCCACTTCAGTTTCCAGGAATACTTAGGATCGTGAATTAAATAACCTGTAATTCTGGCTTTGCCGTGTAATTCCATTGAGGTAGGAATTCATCAAAGACAATTGTCATGTTGGCTTTGAAGTCTTCAGCCA
>JACJOC010000086.1 GCA_014695345.1 Cyanobacteria bacterium FACHB-471 | reverse complement strand
CGCCTTAGAGGTCATAGCAGCGCCTCGGTCGGCATGAATCGTCAATTGTCCGGGCTCGATCTGCTGCTTGAGAGTGGTTTGCTCAATCAAGCGTTCTGCCAGGTTTGCCGATTCCCGATGTGCCACCATCCATCCCACGACGTAACGACTGAAGACATCGAGGATGACATAGAGATAGAAGTACGTCCATTTGGCAGGTCCATGTAATTTAGTGATGTCCCACGACCACAGCTGGTTTGCCCCAGTTGCTAACAGTTCGGGCTTCTGGTAATTGGGGTGGCGCAGTTGATTACGTCGTTCCCTCACCTCGCTATGGTCTGCCAGAATGCGGTACATGGTGCGGATTGAACAAAGAAAGGTGCCTTCATCCAGCAGAGTTGCGTACACCTCCTGCGGCGATTGGTCCACAAAGCGGTCACTATGCAGCACGTCTAACACCTTTTGTCGTTCCCCGTCGCTTAAGGCACGAGCAGGTTTGGGGTTCGGTTTGGGCTTGGGCTTGGGGTCGCGCTTGGGTTGCTGCTTGCGATAATAGCTGGCACGGCTCATTCCGAGTCCCGCACACACCGGAGCAACACCCATCGTCGGCGCAAGCTGTTCGACCGCATGCATCAATCGCTGTTGTCGTTGTTGTTTGTCTCCAATGTGATGTTTAAGATCGCTGAAGCTTTTTTTTGGATGTCGATGATCAACTCGGCTTGTTGCAGTCGTTGGCTCAAGCGTTCATTCTCCCGTCGCAACCGCTCTACCTGGGCACTCAGAGGATTTTCAGGAGTGGGTTTGCGTCCTCGCTTGTTGGCGGTCAATGCCGCCAGTTGTCCAGCTTGTCGTTGCCGCCGCCAAGTGGTTAGATGCGACGAGTACAGTCCCTCACGCCGCAAGATCGCACCAATTTGTCCTTCGCTACAGGTATCGGTTTCCTGAAGAATTCGCAGCTTGTACTCGGCAGTGTAGATCCGACGCTGCGCTTTTTCTAAAACTTCGGGGTTTGGCATACCGGACACGCTAGAACCATTGGGGGTAGACGAGGAAGGAGAGGGCATAACCATAGCAGTTCACCTGAACTAGACAGTAATTTGTGAGTGGTCAGGTGTCTCATTCATATTGTCACAGAGGGAAGGCGTATCGGGAAAGCAAGCGGCGACAGTTTGGGTTTAGAGAACCATCAAAGCAGCCAGGGTTAACCATTGCGAATCAGAAGCAATATTTGATGGTGTTGGGTGGTCCGGGGATGGGGAAATCGACTTTCCTTAGAAAAATGGGACTGGAAGCCCTGAAGGGAAGGCGGAGAGAAGGATTTCATCACCCATGTCTGCCCGTCTTTGTGGAATTGAAGCTATTTCGGGCTGGGGAGATTGATATTCGGAGTGCGATCGCCCACGAGTTCGCCACCTGCGGCTTTCCTGACTATGAGCGGTTTACCAACACGATGCTAGAGCAGGGCAGGCTTCTGATTCTGCTGGATGGGTTAGACGAAGTGCCCACTGATCGCATGAGTGATGCGATCACGAAAATTCAGGATTTTGTAGACCTTCATGACAAAAACCGTTTCATTGCGTCGTGCCGGGTTGCGGCTTATCGTCACAACTTTCGGCGGTTTACGGATGTGGCGATCGCCGACTTTGACGATGAGCAGATTCAAGCTTTCATCACCTACTGGTTTCACAGTCAGCCGAAGCTAGGGCAAGAATGCTGGGAGAAGTTAACCAGTGCTGAGTATGCCGCCGCAAAGGAGCTAACACATACGCCGCTGCTGCTGACTCTAGCCTGTCTGCTGTATCAACGGGCAGGACAGTTTCCAACGAATCGCGCCACTCTCTATGAACGAGCGCTGCGGGTGCTGCTAGAGGAATGGGCGGCTGAGAAGGAACTGCCGCGAGACAGTTTTTACAAAGGGTTAGACACTAAGCGCAAGGAGTTGATGCTGTCGGAGATCGCTTACGAAGCGTTTAAGGAAGACCGTTTGTTTCTCTCGAAGCGGGAAGTGGTGGAGCAGATTGAGCGATCGCTTAAGGATATGTTGCCGGATGAGAAGTTTATTGATGGGGCAGCAGTACTCGAATCTATTGAAGTTCAGCATGGGGTGCTAGTGAAGCGGGCAGAGGGAATTTACTCGTTTTCTCACCTGACGCTCCAGGAGTTTTTGACGGCTCAATATATTGTGGAAGACCATCACCAGGTTGAGCAGTTGGTGGTTGATCACTTGAGTGATGAGCGCTGGCGAGAAGTGTTTCTGCTGCTAGCTGGGTTGAAAACAGCAGATAGTTTGCTCCTAAAAATGCAGCAACAGGCTCAGACTTATCTCACTCCAAAAATGCAAGAGTTACTGCTTTGGGCCGACAAGATAACAACGGGGACAGAAGGAACTTGTAACTCTGTTGCTAAACGTGCTGTTGCAATCCATCTTGTCTTCGACCTCACTCTTGTCCGCGAGCGCGACCGTCTCCTTGCCCGCACGCTCGACCTCGCGCTCGACCTCGACCACACGCTCGACCACACGCTCGACCGCGTCCACGCCCGTAACCGTGCCCGTGTCCGCGCTTTCGACCTCAACCTCGCGCTTGACCTAGAGCGCAACCTCGCCCTTGCCCTCGATCACAGCAACATCTTCAAGAACGTGAACTTGAAAAGTCTGGTTGTTAAATTAGAAGCTTTGAGAGCACGGATCTTGAACCGGAAGCCGTCTTGGGAAGAAGTCCCTAACTTGACTAAAGGACTTCAGAAGCTCTGGCTTGATGTTCTGTATCTCAGTCCAGAGCTAGTTAATCTGTCCGAGACTGAGGTAAAGTCACTCATCGTATATCTAAATGCTAATCTTCTCCTAGTAAAGTGTAGACAGTCTGCTGTTCGGGTGTCTACAGCAGCACGAGAGGCGCTTGAGGCGCAGATGCTACGGGCTTAAAGGCAGGACGAGCAGGCATTGCTAGTTTGATGCATGGATCTTGTAGGGGCGTTTCGCGAAACGCCCCTACAGTTGAAATGGATACTTAGTGAGTTGATCTACGTTCAGCGATGCCACAAGTGAGTTTGAGGACTTGGGCTTTAGAATGCAAGTGCTGTACTTAGGGGAACGATTGTCTCATGGATGCCTTACCGTCGCTTTCTCTGCTGACTGCTCTAGCGGTTTCTGTCGCTTTAACTGGGATTGTTTTTATGGTGCTGGTGTTGCGCGATCGCTCCTCACGCTAGTCTCACCGGGGCGATCGGGGGTAGGGGCGAAGCGTCCGGACACAAAGCTTGCAACTCAATCACAATTTCCCTGCCGAACGCTTCGCCCGTACACAAAGAAACTGCAATCAGGAACGATTCGGCAGCAGTCGGGAATGGTTCGGCGATGGTCGGCAACGATTCGGCAGCAGGAGTTGAGGATTGGTTGGTGCAAGTTTGGTGTGAGGCGGTTCGCTAGAAGATGGCGATCGCCATAAACCTGAAGGTCAGGACGCTAATGCCCGTGAAACTTTCGCTATCTCAGCAGGGGGGCTAGGAGGGGGATTGTGCAGTAGCGAGTATTTTCTGTGAGGGCGTAGCATTCGGGCAGAAATTTGGGGGCGATCGCAGGGGATGTCTGCCGAATGCTAAGCCCCTACGGGGGGTTAACTTAGGCGCATGGTTTTCTTGATTTCCATAACCTATTCAAGGGGACAGGAACCTAAGCCGTCTTACTTTGTAGAGCCTGACGCAAGTTGCCCTGGTGGGTTGACAGGAGACGATCGCCCTCTTCCGCGCTAACTCCTGCCCAGTGCATCAGCAGGGCTAGCTTGACCCGGCGATCGCTCTTCTCTAGCAGGACGGCGGCGGCTTCGCGGTTCAAACCGGTCAGGTCTTGGATCATTCGCATCGCTCGGTCGTGCAGCTTGCGATTGGTGACAGCGACATCAACCATGCGATTGCCGTAGACTTTGCCCAGCTTCACCATAACTCCGGTTGAGAGGGTATTGAGGGCGAGTTTGGTGACGGTTCCGGCTTTGAGCCGAGTGGAGCCAGCCAAAATTTCAGCGCCGACCAGCAGGCGAATGTCGATGTCTACCCCAGCGCTGACCTGCTCAGCGGGCACACAGGCGATGAAGATGGTGGTGGCTCCGCGCTGACGGGCGGCTTGCAGTGCGCCATGCACGTAAGGGGTGGTGCCGCCAGCGGTGATGCCGACAACGACATCCAGGTCGTGAATTTGGTGATGGGCGATCGCCGCTGCGCCATCTTCTGCAAGATCCTCTAGCCCTTCGGAACTGCGAACGAGTGCCCCTGCACCACCTGCAATAATCCCCTGCACTAGCTCTGGCGGGGTGCAAAAAGTAGGAGGGCACTCTGCGGCATCCAACACGCCCAGTCGACCGCTGGTGCCTGCACCGATGTAAAACAGCCTTCCACCCTGACGTAATGCTTCAGCGGTGTGGTCGATGGCAGCCGCCAGGGGTTCACGGGCAGCGGCGATCGCCTCAATCACCTGGGCATCTTCCCGGTTAAACAGATCGACTAGCTCCAGGCTGCTAAGCTGGTCAAGATTTTGGCTATTAGGGTTGCTTTGCTCGGTCAGCAAGTGCCCCCGCTCGTGGGTCGGTTCAATGTCCGGCACAGATTCCTGCATGAACTACAGCAGTCCTTCTAGCTGACGGCGAATTCGGTCTAGTTCAGAATTGGAGAATTCTGGCTTCTCAGAAGCGCTCGTTCCCGGCTCAGAGAGTTCGGGAGGGTCCGCCTCAGGTCGCCAGTCGGGGCTGTCTACATTGGTTTCGGGGGGAACGGCGAGCGAGCCGTCGGGCACCAGTTTAGATTCGTACCCGGCGCTCTGGCAAAACTCTTCGACTTCTTCAGCCTCTAGACCTTCCACATCGGGACTGCCAAAGTCCTGCGCCTCTAGCATCATGGCGTAGCGGGTGGCATCGTCCTCCGTCTCAAACATGAGAACGACATTGCGATCGCCAATCTTTAGCGTGTGGATGCCTTCGTTTTCTGTTCCGGCGTTGTAAAGTAACACAAAAACTTGCATAGATCTTTAAGCTTGGTTAGAACTAACTGAATTTGAAACTTCTGAGCCAAGATTTCATTCGTTTATCTATGTTCGTCCATCAAGTGGGGATCAGTTGTTTCTGGTTTAGAAACGTAGCAAATTAGGACTTGCAGACCTGTTAAGATACACGTCTCAACGTCTAAGATGCCTGTCTCAATGTTCGTACTGCTGGCTTAATCTACCGTAAATCGTGACTGATTGAGCGATCGCCCCTCAGATTAGATTCAGAAATTTGTAGGTTGGGTGGAGTTTTGCAAAACCCAACATCCCTGGAACCTTGGGTTTCATTCTTCAACCCAGCCTACGCAGGTTCTTCAACCCGCAATTCTGAGATTCAGAAAAACAACTTCTCTTCCCCAAAATGCAACTTAATTTGGCGATACCTATTAGATCCACTCGTTCAAGGAACGTTTAAGAAGTCCAACCTTGAGCCCAAGAATACGTAGGGGTCATAGACATTCGGGCAAGAAATCCCGGCTCTCTAGGATTGACCTGCCGAATGCTACACCCTTACAGAGGATCTTGTTTACCTCTCAGCTCCTCTCAAGCCCTCTACCAAGACTGCATGACTTCAAGCAGGGATGCTTCAACTCGGTGCAGCTTCATTCCGAACGACGCAAATAACTTCCTGAAAAAGTACAACCTGATCTGTGGAAATAGTTGGCTCCTCCGTTATTCTGTCTTTGGCAGCATTCTGGTTGAGTCTGTAAAGTTTCCCTGTATTTCTCAGCACTAGGTTTTATTGCCCGTTTGTCCGTCAGCGATGCAGCCTTTTTCGCCATCAACCGTTGAGTCTTAGACACCTGGTCATCCCCCAAGAACGACATGACGAATTCGCCGAATTCAGGTCATGAACCTGAACCCACTCCACAACCCACCCCAGAACCGACTCCACCTAGAAGAAATCGTCGTTTGCGGAGGTTCTTGTTTCGCACGACCTTATTGTTCAGCAGCATTGCCGTTGTCGGTGGGGCAGTCGGGGCATGGTGGGTCTGGATTTTTATTCAAGAGCGCCTGTCTCCCCTGGTCGAGCAAAATCTCACCCAGACGCTTAATCGTCCAGTCGATTTAGGAGAGGTCGAGAGCGTTTCGTTCAACGGAATTCGCTTTGGACCGTCCTCTATGCCCCCTACTGAGACTGATGCAGATCAGATTTCGGTAGAGGCAGTCGATGTTGGCTTTAGTCTGCTTCCCGTGCTGTTAGACCGCAGGCTAGGGCTAAACATTACTCTGATCCGTCCCGATGTCTATGTAGACTCTGCACCGGACGGTCGCTGGATTGGTACCCAGATTCGGACCCAGGAAGGCGAAGGGGGACTCAAAACCGAGCTAGAAACGATTCGCTGGCAAAACGCCAAGCTGGTGCTAGCGCCTGAGCCTGAAATTGTTGAACCAGAGATCGAAGAAGAAGTTGAAGCCGCCGAGGGTTCGGATGACGACGCTGCAACACGTGACACTGCCAGAGATGAGCAGGCTGCGGAAGAAGCGGTTACCACTCCAACTTTGGTAACGGTTGAGAATCTGAACGGGGTTGCCAGCTTTTATGACAACAACGATCGCATTGCCTATGAGCTAACCGGACAAATTGCCTCCGGCGGTACACTCCAGCTTGATGGTGAAACGCTGGTGCCAGATCAGGCAACCAATTTAGTGGTGCAGGGTCAGGAGCTATTAGCCACCGATGTTGGGGCGCTCTTGCCCTTGCCCTTGCGGTTTCGGGCAGGACGACTGGGCGGCAATTTAGAAGTTCAGTTTCGGGCAGACCAACCGATTGAGCTATTTGGGGCAGCTCGATTTCGCGACGTGACGATGGAGATCCCCGGCGTTCCCAACCAATTCAGCGAAGCGGACGGGGGACTGCGGTTTGAGGGACAGCGAGTGGCGCTGGAGGACATTGAAACGCTGTATGGGCAAGTTCCGGCGCGAGTCGGCGGCAGTTTGCACACTCAGGAGGGCTATGACATTACCGCTCAGGTAGAGTCGGCTAGCGCTAAGGACGTACTGGAAACCTTTGATTTGGAGTTTCCGATCGCCACTTCAGGCAATTTCAGAGCTGACCTTAACCTCGTCGGCCCGATTGACAAGCCGCAACTGAATGGCGTTGCCGTCAATCGGACGGTCGCTAGGGTTGATCGAGTTGACCTATCAGCAGTCCGTGCCGAATTTAGCGTCACACCCCAAGCACTGACCTTCACCCAAATTCAGGCGACTCCTGCCGATGGCGGCTCGGTCAGCGGCAATGGCGAAATTGCCTTTGGCGACAATGGCGGACTGGTGTTTGATTTTGAAGGCAGAGATTTGCCGGGAGATGCACTCGCTCGTTCCTATGGCGCGACTTCTTCCAACTTTACGGTTGGACCAGTTGGCGCTGATGTGCAGGTCTTTGGACCGCTAGGAGATTTTCAGGCGGTGATCGATTGGCGTGCCCCTGGTGCAACCTATCCCGGTCAGGGCGAAATTTTGTATGCGGGTGGCGGACTTCAGTTTCGCGATACCGTGCTTCAGGTAGCAGGCGGCACGGTCACGGGCACTGGCTCCGTTTCTGAGGGACGCTGGCAGGCGGCGGTGAGAGGGGCAGGCATTCGGTTAAGCCAGTTCTCTGACCAGTTGCAGGGGCTATTTAGCGGCAACTTGACGCTGTCGGGTAGCCTGGATGCGCTGAATCCGGCGGGCGTTCGGGCAGAGGGTCAGGTCAACTTTTCGGAAGGACTTGGCCCGCTCAATCGTCCCATCACTAGTGCGATCGCCTGGAACGGGGAACGGCTCCAGATTCGTCAGGCGAGTGGTCCTGGCTTTAGCGCCAATGGCTTTATTGCCGCACGGCTCCAGGGTGCAGGTGCGCCTGCGGTTTCTAACATCGACCTGAACGTGCAGCTTCAGGACTACAACCTGGCAGCGCTGCCTGTACAAACTCCGCAGAACATCCAGGTTGCAGGACTAGCTGACTTTGCCGGACGCATCACGGGCACTCCCGCTGCGCTCAACGTGGTCGGAAGAACCGGGCTGAATAATTTCGTGCTAAATGGCGTCGCCTTTGATCCGGTGCTCTCTGGCGATGTTCGCTATGCCGGGGGGCAAGGGTTACGGCTCGACCTGAGGGGCAACCAGGATCGGATTGCAGTAGCGCTAGATGGCAACAATCGCCCAATCTCCTTCTTTGTGCAGCGCGATCAGGCGATCGCCCAGGGTAGACGGGAGGGCGATCGCCTCCTGGCAAATCTGGAAAGATTCCCGCTAGAAATTCTCAACCTCACACCAGCCGCCACTGTTGGGCTAGGAGAAGTGGGTGGCGAACTGACGGGCAATCTGGATATTAACCTGAATACTTATGCAACTGTGGGTGAAGTGGCGATCGCCCGTCCGGCTTTGGGCTATCTCAGAGCCGATTCCTTTGCCGGACGAATTCGCTACGCCAATGGGGTAGCCAGCCTGACAGGTGGTGAACTGCTGCGCGGTGGCAGTCGTTACCTGATTACGGGCAATGTTGACCAGAATGCCGGTTCTCAGTTTGAGGGGCAGATTATTGCCGACCAGGGCACGGTCCAGGACATTCTCGAAACTCTGCAAATCTTTGAACTGGCGGACTTTTCCAGGGGCATCGCGCCACCCACCTACGGCAATGCCTCTGCCGTTGCGCCGATTCCGATTAGCGTTCCAGATGAACCGCTGATTACCCAACTGCGCCGATTCTCAGAAATTGTGGCTCTGCGGGATCAGCAAATTGAGCAGCGCGAAGCTGCCTCAATCTTGCCTGACCTCTCAGAACTGGAAGGCACCTTTACGGCTGAGCTCAATCTTTCCGGCTCACCCCAAACAGGCGTAGCGCTGGACTTTAACCTATTGGGCGAAGGCTGGACCTGGGAGAACTACGACATCGATCGCGTCATTGTCGATGGCACCTTTGCGGAAGGCGTTCTCACCCTATTGCCCCTGCGATTAGAATCCGATGAAGCGCTGCTAGCCTTCTCAGGACAGGTCGGCGGCGAACAGCAGTCTGGTCAGTTGCGGGCTGAGAACATTCCGGTTGCGGCACTGCGCGATTTGTTCGAAATTCCAGTTGATGTAGAAGGCGGGCTGGATGCAACCGCAACGCTGGCTGGCAGTTTGGGCAACCCTCAAGTGCTGGGCGAATTTAGCCTGAATAACGGCAGCATCAACGACACGCCTGTGCAAGAAGCGCGAACGGTATTTGGCTACAACGATGCGCGACTCAACTTTGACGGTCGAGTGGTGGTGTCAGAGCCAGAACCTTTGACGATCGCAGGCAGCATTCCCTATGCGCTGCCGTTTATGGACGTAGAATCAGACGACAAGAGCATCCGGCTAGATGTCGATGTGCGAGATGAAGGACTGGCGCTGTTGAATCTGTTTACCGACCAGGTCGCCTGGGAAGGTGGGGAAGGCTTTGTCAGCCTGGAAGTAGACGGCACTTTGAAAGAGCCGATCGCCACTGGCATTGCTCAGTTTGATGGCGCGACTTTTTCTGCTAGAGCGCTGCCTGACCCACTCACTGATGTTAGAGGCAGGGTAGAGTTTAACGGCAGCCGCATTCAGGTTGCCTCACTTCAGGGGCAGTTGAGCAACGGACAGGTGACGGCTCAGGGCATCATTCCGATTTTCAATCCGTTTGATACGGAGTTTGTACCGGGAACGTCCACTCCAGCCAATCCGCTGGTGGTGACACTTGACCAACTGGCGCTTAATTTCAAAGGACTTTATAACGGCGGCGTAGATGGTCAGGTGACGGTGAGGGGTTCGGCGATCGCCCCGGTGATTGGCGGTGAAATTCGGCTGGCAAACGGTCGCGTCTCTCTTGCAGGCAGTGGTCAAGAAGCTGCCGCAACCCCTGTCGTCACAGAAGAACCTGCTGAAGAAGGCTTTACCTCACCGCCCCGTTTGGATGACCTGCGAATTGTGCTGGGCGATCGCCTGCTCGTCACCCGTGAACCGCTACTCAACTTTGTCGCCACCGGAGAGTTAAACATCGACGGCACTCTGGACGACCTGCGACCAGATGGCACAATCAGCCTGCGAAGCGGTCAGGTGAACCTGTTTACAACTCAGTTCAACTTGGCGCGAGGCTACGAGCAGACGGCGACCTTTGACCCCAACCGAGGACTTGATCCATTTTTGAATGTACGCTTAGTTGCTTCCGTTCCTGAAATCACCCGCACCCCGATCACCACCACCTCTCCCTTCGTCAGCTCCGAGATTGCCGATACTAGCTCGGTTACCACCTTTGGCGCAGTAGAAACGGTGCAAATTCAGGCATCGGTTGTTGGTCCTGCCAGCCAACTGTTTGACAACCTGGAGCTAACCAGCAGCCCCTCCCGCGGTGAGAACGAAATCATTGCTCTGATCGGCGGCGGTTTTGTCGATACGCTAGGGCGGGGAGATACGACCTTGGCGATCGCCAACCTGGCCGGTTCCGCCCTGCTCACCAACGTACAAAACTTGGTTAGCGACGCATTGGGACTGAGTGACTTCCGCCTCTTCCCCACAACACTCACTTCTGAAGAAAATGAATCAACCTTTGGTCTTGCTGCCGAGCTAGGAGTCAACATCACCGGCGACCTCTCTGCCTCAGTGCTGCGAATCCTCACTGCTCAGGAACCCACTCAGTTTGGTCTGCGCTATCGACTAAGCGACGAATTCCTGCTGCGCGGTTCTACTAACTTGGATGACGACAGCCGCGTCATTTTGGAATACGAGACCCGCTTCTAATATGGAATCCGTTTCGTAAAGCAGCACGATTTGGTGTAGGGGCGAAGCATTCGGCAAAAGAATTGTGCTTCCGTGGCAAGGATTGTGCCCGAATGCTTCGCCCCTACCAATACCGCTACTCTACTAGCGCAGCAGAACCCAACGTTTCAAGCTTGACGCGCTACTACAGATGGATTTGGTATGAAATTTAGGTTAATGACTATCTGAACCATCCAAAGCTGATTTCACTTTGGCATCCCAACCCATCGGCTGCATCCATCCCGGATAAACAGGACGAGGAGTGGTTAGCTGATCAAGCTGCTCAATCTCTATGGCGGAGAGGGTCAGATCTGCGGCTTTCAGATTGTCCTCAAGCTGGTGCATTTTGTTGGCGCCAACGATAACTGAAGAGATAAAGGGTTTAGTGAGAATCCAGGCGATCGCCACCTGTGCCGGGGAAGCCCCATGTTCCTGAGCAATTTGGCGAGTCACGTCCACCACGTCATAGCCCTGTTCCACATCAATCGGAGGAAGTTTAAACTCATTTAACCTTGCCCCCTCCGGGTTTGGATTGTCGCGAGTGTATTTACCGCTCAAAAAGCCACCTGCTAATGGACTCCAGACCAACACACCAATTCCCGCATCTTCCACAAAGGGAACCACTTCATGCTCCAAGTCACGCCCCAACAGTGAGTAATACATTTGAGCCACAACAAATGGAGCATAGTTGTACTGTTTCTGAATTCCTACCATCTTGGCAGCTTTCCACGATGGGAAGTTGGAGTAGCCGATATAGCGCACCTTACCCTGCCGCACCAAGTCCTCTAGAGCGCGTAAGGTTTCCTCTAAGGGGGTAATCGGGTCAGGAATGTGAAGCTGGTAGAGATCAATATAGTCTGTGTTTAGCCGTTTTAGGCTGGCTTCGGCTGCCGCCATGATGTGACGATAGGAGGAACCTGTATCTGTAATGGCGTTGCCTACTCGAAAGCCCGCTTTGGTGGCAATGATTACCTCATCTCGACGATTTGCTAGAGCTTTACCAAGAATGATTTCAGACTGCCCGTTGGTATAGGCATCTGCCGTATCAAATAGGTTGATTCCAGCCTCCAGGACTCGTCCTATCATTTGATCTGCTGCCATCTGGTCAATATCGTTGGTCACTCCAGGCACAAGTTGACCTTCGCCAAAAGTCATTGCGCCAAAGGAAAGGCGTGAAACAACTAAACCTGTTTTTCCAAGTGTGGTGTATTGCACAAAAAAGATCCTCTACTACACTAATCGGTCTGGGATGGGCTTCAGATCATAGGTCTTCCAGAAAAATGCATCAGCCACGTGTTGGTTTCCAGGAAAATTAATGGCTTCTGCAATGCGGCTATTTTCAATCCGGAATAGCAGCGACCACAGCTCATCAATGTTTTCGCCTTGCTCCAAATTACTCCAACCGCGATGTACATCTACAACATAATTATCGTTACCTCCAAGAAAAAGTACCTCTGCTTTAAACTGTGCTTTGGCAAGCTGATCAAAAAAAGCAAGTACTTCATCTACTCCGCGCTTGGTTCCAGCTAGAGGGTGATGACCTGGAATAGTCCAGGTAATATCTGGAGCAAAAATTTCTCGAACTGTCGCTAAATCGCCGCGCCCATAGGCTTGATAATAGCGCTGCACGATCGCCACATTAGGATGATCGGTTGATGGAGTTTGAGCGATCGCCTCTCTAGAAGAACTCTGACTTCCCAGAAATAATGAAACAGCAGAAACGGCTCCAAATTTCAGAAAATCTTTGCGGGTTTGTCCATTAGCCATTGTTATGTTCTGCGTAAGTTATTTTGTGAGATAACCGCCTGTTGCATCTAAATCTGTACCTGTGATGCAGCTTGCATCATCAGAACTAAGAAACATAACGCTTCTCGCAATCTCCTCAGGCATAACAATTCGCTTAATCGGATAGTCTTGTGAAACAGTTTCAAAGTCAGTATTCCATGCAGCTAGAGCACGTCGTAGCATGGAGGTATCGACTGCACCTGGTGCAATTGAATTGATGCGAATGTTTTGATCTGCATATTCTAGCGCTGCCACTTTCGTGAGTGAGAGTACAGCGTGTTTACTGGCACTGTAAGGGGCGATTGTGGCAAAGCCGACATGGCTAGAAACAGATGCATTATTGACAATCACTCCACCCCCCTGACGCAACATGTAGGGAATTTCATACTTCATAGATAGGAAAACGCCTGTGGCATTAGTCATCATGACATCCATCCAATCAGCTAGGGGGCGATCGGCAATGGTGTTGGGAGAACTTTCAATTCCAGCATTGTTGAAGGCAATATCAATCTTTCCGTATTGCTCCACACAGGTATCAACAAAAGATTTCACATCCTCTTCAACCCGCACGTCAGCTCGTTGATAAGTAGCCTTACCGCCGCCATCCCGGATACTTTGAGCCACCTGCTCTCCTAAGGTTTCGCGCCGACCACAAAAGTGAACGGTAGCACTTTCAGCAGCAAAGGCGCGAGCGGTGGCTTCTCCAATTCCAGATGTGGCTCCTGTAATCAGGACGACTTTACCCGCAAAGCGACCATTAGGATTCACACTTGCCTGCGGCTCTGGCGGATTTTGGGTGTTGGCTTGAGCGGTTTGAGTGGCGATCGCCGCTGCAAATCCAGCTACCCCAATTGCTCCCGTAGTCAGGATTCGGCGACGACTAATATCTGACATCATGCTTCTACCTATCTTGCTCAAAAATCGGTAATCAGCAGGATACAGGCAATGTTCTCAAACAGTCTAGGAAATTCTTGCTATTTTGTTGCTAGGGCGATCGCCGCTTTAAAGTTGCGCTTTAAATTCATGAAGATTTTAGTAGTAGAAGATGACAAACTCACAGCCGAAGCACTAGTCGCAACACTTGCCAACCAAAACTATACGGTCGAAACAGTCGCAACAAGTGAAGCAGCCTGGGATTTAACAGAAGCCTTTGCCTATGACCTGATTTTGCTAGACGTGACGCTGCCTAAACAAGATGGGATTAGCCTATGCCAACAGTTGCGATCGCACGGACATCAAATGCCTATTCTCCTGCTAACGGCTCGAAATAGTAGCCAAGACAAGGCGATCGGCTTAGATGCAGGCGCAGACGATTACGTCGTAAAACCCTTTGACCCAGAAGAATTAGCCGCCCGAATTCGAGCCTTGCTGCGTCGCAACCAGGGAATCGCCCAATCAGTGTTGGAGTGGGGAGACTTGCAGCTTGACCCCAAAAGTTGTGAGGTAACATATCGTGACAAACCAGTATCGCTCACAGCTAAAGAATACGCACTGCTAGAGCTATTTTTGCGAAACAGCCGCCGTGTATTTAGCTGTGGGGCAATTTTGGAAAATCTCTGGTCATTTGGAGAAATTCCTAGTGACGAAGCCGTTAGGACTCACATTAAAGGACTGCGACAAAAGTTAAAAGCAAAAGGTGCCCCGCCCGATTTGATCGAAACAGTTTATGGCATCGGCTATCGCCTGAAACTTGGAAAACAGCAAGTCGAAAAAAGCCACCCAGACTCAAAAGAGCAGCGAGACACAGAAACACTCCATTCTTCTATCCAAAATTCACTCGCTCAAATTAGTCAGCCGACTCAACAGCAAACTCTGGCACTGGTCAGCAAAGTCTGGTATCGGTTTAAGGAGCGGGTGGGTGAGCAGGTTGGGGTATTAGAAACAGCCATTTCCGCGCTACAGCAGCAGCAATTAGACTCAGAATTATGGCAACAAGCCAAGCAGGAAGCTCATACGTTAGCAGGTTCTTTAGGCACATTTGGCTTATCCGAGGGGTCGCAACTAGCCCGATGGATTGAACAAACGCTCAAAACCGAATCGCCCTTGAGCCAGGATGAAGTCACCTATCTGCAAGAGTGGGTCAGCTTGCTGCGGCAGGAGGTTGAACGTTCCACAACTGAAGATACAACCCAAACCCCAATCGAAGACGAGCATCCATTGCTGTTGATTGTAGATCGCGATCGCCCCTTAGCCAACCAACTCATTGCTGAAGCACCAGCCTGGGGATTTCGGGCCGAAGTTGCAGCGAACTTGACCCGTGCTAGAGATAAGATTCATCTACAACCGCCCGATATCGTGCTCCTAGATCCAGCCATTTCTCCAACGATGGCAGAAAGCCTCACTTTATTGGCTGATTTAAATAAACAGGTTCCTCCCATTCCGGCGATCATTTTCACCGAACATAATGAGTTAACGGAACGGCTGGAGGTAGCGCGATTGGGGGGACGCACCTTTTTGCAAAAATCGCTGCCGCTTTCACAAGTGCTGGAATCGATCAACCAGGTTCTACATCAGGCAGATCAAGCAAAAGCGGGCGTGATGGTGGTTGATGATGATCCAAAGCTGTTGGCAATTGTGCGATCGCTGCTAGAACCCTGGGGACTCAACATCACAACCCTTGCCGATCCACGCCAGTTTTGGGAAACCTTGGAAGCCACCTCCCCTCGCCTGCTGATTCTAGATATTGAAATGCCGCAAATTAACGGCATTGACCTCTGCCAAATCGTCCGAAATGACTCCCGCTGGAGCAGCTTACCGATTCTGTTTCTCACCGCGCATACCGATGCTGACACTGTAAACCAGGTATTTTCGGTCGGTGCCGATGACTTTGTCAGTAAACCGATTGTCGGACCAGAACTCGTCACGCGCATCATCAATCGTCTAGAACGAATCCGGTTCTTGCAAAACTTAGCTGAAACTGACCCACTCACTCAAGTTTCAACTCGGCAAAAGGCAGCTCAAGAGCTGGATAAGTTGCTCCGGTTGGCAAAACGGCATAATCAACCCCTATGCCTATTTGTTCTAGGTTTAGAGCAATTTGAGCAGGCTGGCGATCGCCCCCATCACTCCCTGACAAGTCACTCTCCGGCAAATGAAATACTACGCCAAACTGGAGAACTGTTGCGCCGCTCATTTGAGCCAGAAGATGTAGTGGCTCGTTGGAGTGAGAAAGAGTTCGTGATTGGTGTGTATGGCATAGACAAGCAAGACGGTACACAGCGGTTAAAGAATCTGCTAAACGCCTTGCGGCAAGAGTCTTTTGCAGATTCTGGCATGCCTAACTCTAATACACCTAACTCTAATACGTCTAAACGGGCAGCCCAATCGCTCGATACTTCTCGGCTGACATTTAGTGCAGGAGTAGCTCAATATCCCGAAAATGGAGACAGTTTAAACACACTGTATCAAGCTGCAAATTCAGCACTTCTATGAGCAAAGACGACTGGTAATGGTCACATCACCGGAGTGTAGCTTAGACTACACCAATGGCTATAATTTAGCCTTCTTTCAAGAGGTATTATGCAGGAGTTAATGCAAGCTTTTACTGCTGAAGGATTTATTCCCCACGGGCATTGTTATCTTTGGAAGCCAGAGTTAGTTTGGCTTCATGTCGTATCAGATACTTTGATTGCGATCGCCTACTATTCAATTCCTCTAGCCCTAATTTACTTTGTAGGCAAACGAAAAGATTTACCCTTTAATTGGATCTTTTTGCTCTTTAGTAGCTTCATCGTTGCCTGTGGTACGACTCATTTAATGGAGGTATGGACGCTCTGGCATCCAACCTACTGGTTATCAGGGACGCTCAAAGCAATCACAGCCGCAGTCTCGCTCTACACCGCAATTTGCCTCATCTTTTTACTTCCTAAAGCACTGGTTTTTCCGAGTTTGGCAGCCATCAATCAAGACCTTGAACGGGAAATGGGCGATCGCCAACAGGTAGAAGAAGCCCTAAAAGTGAGTGAACAGCGGTTGCGGCTAGCCTTAGAAGCAGTTCAAATGGGCACCTGGGACTGGAACTTGTTAACTCACCAACTGATCTGGTCTGAAGAACATGAACGTTTGCTAGGTCTAGCTTCCGGTACGTTTGATGGAACTTATGAAACCTTTGTTGCTTGTCTCCATCCAGAAGACCGTGAGAGTTTAACAGAAGCAGTCGATCGGGCCCGTCAAGAACAAACTGACTACAACCAAACGTATCGAGTTATCTGGCCCGATGGCAGTACTCACTGGATTGAGGGCAGAGGCAAATTTTTTTATAGTGAAACGGGTGAACCTGTACGAATGATAGGTACTGCCAGGGATGTCAGCCCTCGCAAACAAGCTGAAACAGCCTTACAAATTGAAAAAAACAATTTAGAACTGAGAGTTGCAGAACGCACTGCAGAACTACTCCAAGTCAATGAGCGATTGCAATCAGAACTGGAAGAACGGAAGCGTATTCAAGAGGCTCTGGAGGTTTCTCAGGCTCGGTTTGCTGGAATTTTGGATATTGCAGAAGATGCCATCATTTCCATCGACCGCAATCAGCATATTACTTTATTTAACCAGGGAGCAGAAAGAATCTTTGGCTATTCCGCAGCGGAGGTAATCGGGCAACCGCTCGACATCCTATTACCCTTAGGCACTGCTCAAATACACCGCCACCATGTAGCTGACTTCGGGCACTCTGAGGTGCAGTCTCGCCGCATGGGAGAACGGCGCGAAATTTTTGGTCGCCATAAAGACGGTAGCGAATTTCCAGCAGAAGCCTCTATCTCCAAGCTGAACTTAGACAGAGAAGTATCCTATACCGTGTTTCTGCAAGATGTTACCGATCGCAAACTAATTGATCGGATGAAAAATGAGTTTGTTTCTGTGGTGAGTCATGAACTCCGCACCCCTCTAACCTCCATTCATGGTTCGCTAGGAATGCTTGCCAGTGGGCTACTCAAGGCAGACTCACAGCAGGGCAAACGAATGTTGCACATTGCAGTAGACAGCACCGATCGCCTGGTGCGCTTGATCAATGACATTCTCGACATTGAGCGCATTGAATCTGGACAAGTGCAAATGGAGAAACAATGCTGCAATGTTGATGACCTCATTACAGAAGCCGTGAATGTGGTACAAGCCCTGGCTGATAAAGGTGAAGTAACGTTGTCTGTTGCCAGTTTATCGATCCCACTTTGGGCTGACCCCGACCGGATTGTGCAAACCCTCACCAATTTACTCAGCAATGCAATTAAATTTTCTCTAACTGGAAATACAGTTTGGTTAACCGTTCAACAGCAGCAAGAACTGGTTTTGTTCACCGTTAAAGATCAGGGGCGCGGCATTCCTTTAGATAAACTGGAGAGCATCTTTGAGCGCTTTCAGCAGGTAGACTCCTCCGACTCGCGCAATCATGAAGGCACCGGCTTGGGACTAGCGATCTGTCGCAGTATTGTGCAACAGCACGACGGTCAAATCTGGGTTGAAAGTGTTTTAGGTGAGGGCAGTACTTTCTATTTCACTCTTCCAATTCACCCCTCTGATTCACCCTTATGAACAGCAGATTTGAATCAGTGGCTCGGAGGAAATGATGACAGCAAAACGGATTTTGGTGGTGGATAACGAGCAGTATATTCAGGAGGTAGCGCAGGTATGCCTGGAAACTGTAGCGGGTTGGGAAGTGTTAATTGCCAGCTCTGGGCAGGAATGCTTGCATCAAGCCGAAGCTGAGCAACCGGATGCCATTCTGCTGGATGTGATGATGCCTGATATGGATGGCATTGCAACCTTTCAAAAACTTCAAGAAAATCCAGCCACAAAAGCAATTCCCGTAATTTTATTGACGGCAAAGATTCAATCTTCTGACCGTCGTCGCTATATACAAATGGGGCTGACTGCGGCGATCGCCAAACCCTTTAACCCGCTCGAACTGGCTGGTCAAGTTGCTACTGCGTTGGGTTGGACATTAGAACGCTGATAGCATGGACGTGTGGGGGAGATTGATAGAAGCCATAAATTAGGACAAAAAGATGGGTGATATCGTCATCGGACTGGATTTAGGGACAGGGGGTGTACGGGCGATCGCCGTCGATCTGCAGGGGAGGTTAGTCGCGCAGGCAGTAGGCAGCTATCCATTGCTTACCCCAAAACCAGGTTGGACAGAGCAACATCCATCCGACTGGGTAACGGTCAGCCTAACTGCCTTGTCCACTCTGGCTCAACAGCTAGAAAGTCATCGAATCATTGCCCTGGGGCTATCCGGTCAGATGCACGGCATGGTTCCTCTTGATGCAGCAGGAAATGTGATTCGTCCGGCAATTTTATGGAATGACCAGCGTACCGGCAAGGCAGTAGAAGAGATTGAACATATCATTCCCCGACAGAAATTAATTCAACGCACTGGCAATCCTGCCATTACTGGGTTTCAGCTTCCTAAATTAGTGTGGCTGCGGACAGAAGAACCACAAGCCTATGCTCAGGTACAACAGATTTTGCTGCCTAAAGATTATCTGGGCTATGTACTAACTGGAGAATCGGTGACGGAGCCATCTGATGCATCGGGTATCGGCTGTTTAAACCTGGCAAAACGCCAGTGGGATACTGATTTACTCGATGCACTACAGATTTCACCGAACTTGTTTCCTCAGGTCATTGCGTCTACAGCGATCGCAGGTCGCTTAAAACCTGATATTGCCAGTCAAATAGGACTTCCCGCTGGCTTACCCGTAATTGCAGGTGGGGGCGACAATCCCGCTGCTGCGATCGGGCTGGGTATCTCATCCAACAACTTGAACCGAGGGGGTTTAAGTATTGGCACGTCAGGGGTAATTTTTGTTCCGTGCAATCGCCCCACGCCAGACCCAGAGGGACGTGTGCATCTGTTTTGTCATGCGGATGGTGGCTATCATTTATTGGGAGTTACTTTAGCCGCTGGAGGTGCGCTGCGCTGGTATCGTGACACATTTGCTCCCAAAGTAGACTTCAAAGATTTGATGACGTTAGCGGAGCAGTCTCCACCGGGGGCAAATGGCGTTTTGTTTTTGCCACACCTATCTGGAGAACGCAGTCCTTATCTCGACCCGGATGCCCGTGGAGCCTGGGCAAACTTATCTCTCGCCCATACACAGGCAGATTTAGTCAGGGCAGTGTTAGAAGGTGTAGCGTTGGGCTTGCGCGAGGCATTGGAAATCGTGAATGCAATCACATCGGTGCATCAGCTCACGGTCACTGGGGGTGGGGGGCGATCGCCAGTGTGGGTCAAAATTCTGGCTGATGTTCTCGGTACAGAACTGGTCATGCCCCAAACCGAAGAAGGAGCCGCCTACGGAGCCGCACTACTGGCAATGGTAGGAGTTGGAGCCTATGCCGATTTAGAAAGTGTGTTTAAATTGATTCCTGATAGCAGCGCAAGAGTTCAACCTCAGCAGAACTCCACTTACAACACAGCGCTTGAGCAGCATCGATCTTTGTACAAAGCCCTTAAAGCTGTCCGCTAAGGAATGAAAATTAAATAACAGGCAGAATTCGTAGTAGCGCAGCAAGTCTAAAACGTTGGGTTCCGCTGCGCTTCACCCAACCTACGGTTCTGCTATCTGTGGGTTGGGTGGAGCAGAGCGAAACCCAACATCTTAAGCTCGACATACTACTACTGAATGTGGCTCTTCCTGCAAACAATGATGCTCTTAAGAAGGTGCGATCGCTCTTCCTAACCTACAGCAATGATCAAATGGTTAAGTCCCGTAGGTAACGGCACGCGAACTGCCCTTACAGAAATTTGTGGTTTACTCAAGCGAAACCCGCTGCAAGGAAAGCGATCGTATGAAACGAGGTTAGTTAGCAATGGCGATCGGTCTTTGCCTCGTTTCCAGGCTTTGCCTGAAAATGCCAAGCTGGAGGCTTTGCCGCCTCTAGCTGTAGGAGGCAGGGCCTCTAGAACTGCATTCCTGGCTAGAAGCCAGGAACGAGAGGGCAACGAGAGATATTCCCCACAGCTCAAATTTTGCTGAGAATTGCTTCAGCGGCGGCTTCGTCAGTAATCAATCCGGTGATCAATTTACCGCGCAAAGCCGCTAAGATTGCATCGGCTTTTTTAGCGCCATTTGCTAAACCGATTGTTAGCCGCTTTGCCGGTTGTTCCAGCGGAACGCCAGCCACTCGGTTGTTAGTTCCCTGTTTCAGCAAAATGCCGTGCTGGTCGTATGCCCATCCAGCAATTTCACCCGTAGCGCCCAGTTCAATCAGCTCAGTGAGTTCGTTGTCATTGATGAAGCCATCATTGTGCAGCGGTCCATTCCAGGCAATTTGACCAATACCCACATAGGTTGCTTTTGCCTGCTCTACCAAGGTTTTGACTGCAATAAACGATCGCTGCGTTTGCAGTAGATCTCGTTCTTCAACACTGGTAGCCACAACCGGAGTTGGAACGGGGTAAACCTGAGAACCAACGCGATCGGCTAAGTGAATCACGACTTCGTAGCGTCCCGCTCGCCCATATTGGGACATGTTGCCAATGATGGAGACAATTTTGTGTTGGGGCTGGTACATGGACGAGATTTGATCGACCATTGCCCGCAACGTCCGACCTGACGAAAAGGCGATGACCGTCGGCGTTTTGTTGACCAGATAGGACTCTAAATGAGTGGCTGCACACACTCCAATTCCTGTCAGGTTATCCTGATTGGCTGCATCAGTAGGTACGACTTCACACAGCGCCAACCCAAACTTGTCGCGCAGAGACTCCGCTAGCGCAATGCACTCACTCAGGGGATGGTCAAGCCGAAACTTAATCAGCTTCTCACTCACCGCCAGGGCAACCAATCGCTGTGCGGCTTGGCGTGACACATTAAGTTTTGTCGCGATCTCTTCTTGAGTGTTTCCGGCAATGTAGTAGAGCCAGGCCGCATGAGCTGCCAGGTCAAGTTTGCGATCGCGCCGTTCTGTCCAGGGTTCTCTCATATGCCGTTGATCAAAAGGAGGGCTAAGGAGACAATCACGTTCACAGTTCAAATATTGTCTATGCCCAAAATTATGACGTTTCTAAAGCAATTCAGAGAGAACATCTACCGAACGAGGGATTCACGCCCTGGGCATATCAACAAGTATGAAGTTTTTGCTCAAGAAGCGATCGCCTATATTCCTCCTGTCACCTCCAAGTTGAATCCTGTAATATAGCTCGACTCATCGCTCATCAAAAAAGCGACTCCATTGGCGACTTCCTCCAAATGCCCCAAACGTCGCAATGGAACAGAGTTAATCATCTGCTGCTCAACTACTTTGGGGTCAGGATCAAAGTACTGGGATCCTACCGCTGCCTGTAGTTCGGTCTGTCGCGTCCACATTGCACCAGGGCCAATCAGAGCAGGGGCAAGCGAATTTACCCGAATCCCGTAAGGAGCCAAATCCCTTGCAGCCGTTTGCGTCATCCCCACGACTGCAAATTTAGAAGTGCCATAGGCCAACATATTAGGGGGACCAGAAACCCCTGCATGACTCGCCATGTTGACGATCGCTCCCCCACCTGATTGGCGCATCTGTCGTGCTGCCGCCTTCAGCACATGAAAGACCCCAAGAACGTTAATCTCCATCACCTTTTGGAAGTCATCTTCGGGATATTCATCTGTTGTGGCGAATACTCCCTGATACCCTGCATTGTTGAACACATAATCAACTTGGCGATCGCTCTGTTTCAATTGCGCTGCCGCTTTGGTAAAGGCTTGGGTCACATCGCTGGAACTCGTTACATCACAGCGCAGCGTGACAACGGGAACATCAAAGCTTATTAATTCCTGTGCCACATCTTCCAGCTTTGCCTCGTTCAAATCGACCAGCACTACACCTGCCCCATTTGCTGCAAAGCGATGGGCCGTTGCCCGCCCAATATCTCCAGCACCACCTGTGATCAGAATGGCTTTACCTGAAAAGTTATAGGTTGCTTGAGTCGTCATCTTTTAATTCCTTGTGAATAAATATTGCAAATGTTGCTTTCTTTCTCAGTAATCTTCGAGAGACGGATATGATTTCAATTATTGAGCAAATGCTCAGCATTGGAGCATAATATCAACTTCTGTAACAGAGAAAGCCCCTCCACGTTCAACTCAGTGCTGCCAATTTAGATTCGGTTGTGCGGACGTTTCATGCACAGTTTGTCGTGATTAGATTTTTAATAAAAAAAGGAGTCGTGCGATGCGTCAATTTCGCTTCGCTAAGATGATTGCGGCATTCCTGATGGGAATTCTGCTAGTCCAAATTCATGCCTGTTCGCCCAGTTCACAGGATTCTGAAGGGGCATCCGGTTCGCAGGCAAATGAGAATACAACTTTGACGATCGCCACAGTCAACAACAGCGACATGGTGGTCATGCAAGATCTTTCAAAACAGTTTGAGGAAGAGAACCCTAACATCAGCTTGAAATGGGTGGTGTTAGAGGAAAACGTGCTGCGTCAGCGCGTCACCAACGACATTGCCAACCGGGGTGGTCAGTTTGACGTACTCACTATTGGCACTTATGAAACACCCATTTGGGCAGAGCAGAGCTGGCTGCTTCCGTTTGAGAATTTGCCCGCAGAGTATGACGTAGAAGACATTCTGCCCCCTGTACGCGATGCACTTTCCTATGAAGACAAGCTCTATGCGCTGCCTTTTTATGCGGAAAGTTCAATGCTTTACTACCGCAAAGACTTGTTTGACGCAGCAGGTATCACGGTGCCCGACCAGCCAACTTACGAGCAGGTGAGAGAATGGGCAGCAGCGGTACATGATCCTGATAATGGCGTGTATGGTATTTGTCTGCGGGGTAAGCCCGGTTGGGGTGAGAATACGGCGTTATTCACCACAATGGTAAATACCTTTGGCGGCAAATGGTTTGATACCGAATGGCAACCGACATTAGATAGCCCTGAATGGAGAGAGGCATTAACCTACTACGTTGATATTCTTAACCAGTATGGACCACCAGGAGTCAGTTCTAATGGGTTTAATGAAAACTTGGCTCTGTTCTCGACCGGCAATTGTGGGATGTGGATTGATGCAACCGTTGCTGCGGGTAAACTTGCCGATCCAGATGAATCTCAGGTAGCCGATACGGTTGCTTTTGCCCGTGCGCCTGTCGCAAGCTATCCCAACGGTTCTAACTGGTTGTGGGCATGGTCGCTGGCGGTTCCTGCTTCGACCCGATCGCCAGAAGCGGCTCAGACCTTTATCCAATGGGCAACCTCTAAGCCTTATGTGCAACTAGTGGCTCAAGAGCGGGGCTGGGTTGCTGCACCTCCCGGAACTCGACGCTCAACTTATGAGCAGCCAGAGTATAAAGAAGCGGCTCCATTTGCTGATATCGTGTTGACCTCAATCGAGTCTGCTGACCCCAGCAAACCAACCGCCGACCCAGTGCCTTACAAAGGAGTGCAGTTTGTTGCGATTCCTGAATTCCAGGCGCTCGGAACCCAGGTCGGACAAACGCTTGCAGCAGCTCTAACGGGGCAGGTTTCGGTGGATCAAGCGTTGCAGCAAGCCCAAGCTAATGCAGTAGAAACGATGAAACGAGCAGGTTACATCTCGTAGCTTAGTTCTCGTTATCGGGTAGGGTGCGTTAGCGCTCAGCGTAACGCACCTCGATTAACTCAAATCACGCCTGATGTAATGCGATCGCAACAGGTACGTGCCTTCTAATTACAACGGTGCGTTACGGCGCTGCCTAACGCACCCTACGGGATTCCCACATTAACTCTTAAAAGCTATGTCCTCTACACTGGCGGTTAAGCCTCACAATACAAAGACCTCTAAACGGCAGGTAGCAACGCTGCCGCTGGTTGCGCCTTCTGTCTTGGTTTTGCTGATCTGGATGATTGTGCCGCTGTTGATGACGCTGTGGTTTTCACTTCAGCGGTACAACCTACTTAACCCAGCAAATACTGGTTTCGCAGGGCTAAACAACTATATTTCGTTGCTTTCCACTTCGTCACTGTGGATCTCGATCTTCAATACGCTGGTACTGGTGGGTTCTGTCCTGGTCATTACGATCGCCCTGGGAACCCTTTTAGCCGTTCTATTTAACGAAGAATTCTGGGGACGCAGCATTGCCCGACTGTTGGCGATCGCCCCTTTCTTTGTGATGCCAACAGTGAGTGCCTTGATCTGGAAAAATATGCTGATGCATCCGGTCAACGGACTGTTCGCCTTTGTGACGCGATCGCTAGGCTTGGGGTCGATCGACTGGTTTGCCCAATATCCCATGCTGTCGGTGATTTTGATCGTGTCGTGGGAATGGTTGCCGTTTGCCCTGTTGATTCTACTCACAGCAATTCAATCTTTGGATCACGAACAGGTAGAAGCCGCTCGCATGGATGGGGCAAAGTCAACGGCAATTTTTCGGTTTATCACCCTGCCTCACTTGGGACGGGCGATCGCAGTTCTGGCAATGATTGAGATGATATTCTTTCTCACCATTTTTGCCGAAATTTTCGTCACCACCTCCGGTGGTCCTGGACTAGCAACAACAAACCTCGCCTATTTCATCTATCTCAGAGCCTTGTTTGAATTTGATGTCGGTGGCGCGTCTGCCGCAGGTTTAATTGCCGTCATTCTGGCGAACATTGTGGCGATCTTCTTAATGCGTCTTGTTGCTCGTAATCTAGACGTTTAGTGAGGGAATTCAACTCATGTCATCCGCATCCTCAAAACGCTATCGTTACCTATTTGTAACTGTTCTGGGCTGGCTGGCAGCCGCACTTTTGTTTTTTCCAATTTTCTGGATGGTTCTCACTAGCTTCAAAACTGAAGTTGAAGCGATCGCTCTTCCTCCCAAACTCTTTTTTCAACCGACCTTTGAGAATTACATCACGATTCAGGAACGGGCAGATTATTTCTCATTTGCCATGAACAGTATTGTCATATCCGTTGGCTCTACGCTGTTGGCGCTTATCCTAGCGATTCCTGCTGCTTACGCAATGGCGTTCTTTCCCACGAAACGCACCAAAGGCACATTGCTGTGGATGCTCTCCACAAAAATGCTGCCGCCTGTGGGGGTATTGGTTCCGATCTACCTGTTATTTCGGGACTCCAATTTGCTTGACACACGAATTGGATTAACCATTATTTACACCTTGATCAATTTACCAATCGTGGTCTGGATGATTTACACCTTCTTTAAAGACGTTCCCAAAGATATTCTCGAAGCGGGACGGATGGATGGTGCATCCCCTAAGCAAGAAGTGTTTCATGTGTTAATGCCGCTGTCGTTACCGGGTATTGCATCGACCGCACTACTTGCCATCATTCTGTCTTGGAATGAGGCTTTTTGGAGCTTGAATTTAACCACCACTAATGCTGCTCCATTAACCACTTTTATCGCGTCCTTCTCCAGTCCTCAGGGCTTGTTTTGGGCACAGTTGTCTGCTGCCTCTACGCTGGCGATCGCTCCCATCCTAATTTTTGGCTGGCTCAGCCAACGGCAGCTTGTTCGGGGTCTGACTTTTGGGGCTGTGAAATAGATTCTGGTTAAATGCATCAATAGGAGTCTTCTATGTCAACCGTTACGTTACGAGATATTCGCAAGCGGTATACCGACGCTGATGTAATCAAAGGAGTTGATCTCGATATCAACGATGGTGAGTTTGTGGTGTTTGTAGGTCCCTCTGGATGCGGCAAATCAACCCTGCTCCGCATGATTGCTGGATTAGAGGAAATTACGTCTGGTGACTTGCTGATTGATAGCGATCGCATGAATGATGTGCCGCCCGATAAGCGGGGATTGGCAATGGTGTTTCAAACCTATGCGCTGTATCCACACATGACCGTTGCTGAGAATATGGCATTTAGCCTGCGCTTGGCGGGTGTGCCCAAAGCAAGACGGCATGAACGGGCACAGGACGTTGCCCGGATTTTGCAGTTAGAACCCTTGCTCAATCGCAAGCCCAGAGCATTGTCTGGAGGACAGCGACAACGGGTGGCGATCGGCCGGGCACTGGTGCGAAATCCAAAGGTATTTTTGTTTGATGAGCCCTTGTCAAACCTGGACGCGGCATTGCGGGTACAGATGCGGATTGAGTTGGCTAGCCTGCACGACACTTTGAAATCGACCATGATCTACGTAACTCACGATCAGGTAGAAGCAATGACTCTGGCAGACAAAATTGTGGTGTTGCAGGGTGGCGTGATCGAGCAGGTAGGTTCACCCTTAGACCTGTATCACCATCCTCATAACTTGTTTGTAGCCGGGTTTATCGGTTCACCCCGCATGAACTTCTTGACGGTAACCGTCACAGACGTTAACAGTTCTGCAACAACGGTCAAACTGCCGGGTGGCGAAACGATTTCTATTCCCGTACAGCCCAGAAATCTAGCCGTGGGCGATCGCCCCACGCTTGGCATTCGTCCTGAACATTTGCGGTTTGATCGCACCAATGCCACCATTCACGGAGAAGTCAAAGTGGTTGAGCGGCTAGGAGGAGAAACTTTTGCATACGTCAACTTACCCGGTGGCGACACGATGGTCGTGAAAACGGACGGAGATACTCCGGTGCAACTCCACGATCAGGTGCCGATTTATCTGAATGGCGATCGCTGCCATTTATTTGACCCTCAGGGAATGACCATTCCCAGAGCCGAATTACGTCCTCTCACTGTTTGAATAAACTGCGTAAATAGAAAAACTGTGTAAGTAAACGATATGAATACTCATCGCACAGCAGTAACAAAGCTGAATGAGCAATCTCTCTCCCATTTACCCGATACCGTTCAAATTCCTAAATACGATCGCCATCAGGTCACAAATGGCATTGTTCACATTGGGGTCGGTGGATTCCACCGCGCTCATCAGGCGCTATATCTCGATAACTATCTACATCAAACGAGCGATCGCCACTGGGGAGTTTGTGGGATTGGCTTGCTGGAATATGACAAAAAAATGCGGGATGCGCTTCAGTCTCAGAACTGCTTGTACACGTTGGTGGAACGATCACCAGAGAGCGATCGCGCCCGCGTCATTGGTGCAATTACAAAATACCTGTTTGCTCCGGACGATCGGCAAGCCGTGATTAACGCAATGGTTGATCCAAAATGCCGAATTGTCTCACTCACCATCACCGAGGCAGGATATTACTACATCGAAGGTACAGGCGAACTGGATATCAATCATCCCACCATTCAGCACGATGTACAGTATCCGAATGAGCCTATTGGGGTGTTTGGTTTTCTGACCGCTGCCCTCAGTCAGCGTTTGCAAGCAGGATACAAGCCATTCACCGTATTGTCCTGTGATAACTTGCAGGGAAACGGCAAGATTGCTCAGAAAATGCTGATTGCCTTTGCCCAGTTGCAAGATCCAGAATTAGCTCACTGGATTGCTGAAAATGTCACATTTCCAAATAACATGGTCGATCGCATTACACCCGCGACGACTCCCGATAATGTGGAAATGGTGAGACAGTTTGGCATTGAAGACAGGTTTCCAGTGGTTGCGGAGCCGTTTTTACAGTGGGTAATCGAAGATAATTTTTGTGCCGGAAGACCTGATTGGGAAAGTGTTGGCGTTCAAATGACAGACGATGTCCATCCCTATGAGATGATGAAAATTCGTCTGTTAAATGCCAGTCATCTGCTGATTGGTTATCTCGGCACATTGGTCGGTTACACCTATGTGCATGACGTAATGGCTGATCCACTGATTCGGCAAGCAGTCGATCGCCTGATGAACGAGGTCACGCCTACCCTGCAGCCAGTTCCTGGCATTGACTTGGATGATTATAAAAAAACTTTGATTGAGCGGTTCGCCAACCCTAAAATTCGTGACCAACTACCGCGTTTGTGTCTCTACAGTTCCGCCAAGATTCCCAAGTTTCTCTTAGGTTCGGTGCGAGATGCATTGAACCAGAATGGAGCAGTTGAATACATGAGTTTGGCGATCGCCGCCTGGTTTCGCTATCTCAAAGGACAGGATGAGCAGGGCAACCCCATTCCCATTGACGATGCAATGGCAGATGTGTTGACCCAGCGGGCTAACACGGGTGGCTCTGATCCTCACTCTTTGTTTGAACTCACTGAAATTTTTGGAGACTTATCCCAGTCGTCTCACTTCGTCAAAACGGTTGCAAAACACTTACAAAATTTTGATCAACTTGGAGTCAAAGAAACCCTCGCTCAACTCATGCAGCATTAACTGTAGTAGTACGTCTAACCTAAATTTGTAGGTTGGGTGAAGCAAAGCAAAACCCAACACAATCTTTACGCTTGTTGGGTTTCGTTCCTCAACCCAACCTACGTCTGCCTGGTAACTCTAAGTCTTCTGACAAAGATCGCTCAACCAAGCAACGCGATGTATCCCAATTTGCTGTAGGCTGTTTGACTATATATCTAGTCAGACTTGCTCTATAGTACTTGGGGCGAGTTGCCATTCTTGTTGTGCTGTGAAGGAGTGCCCCGATGAGTTACCGCATGGATCGCCGTGCCTACGCTGAAACCTATGGACCGACGGTAGGCGATCGCATCCGTCTAGCGGATACCGAGTTAATCATTGAGGTGGAAGAAGATCGCACCACCTATGGTGATGAGGTCAAGTTTGGCGGCGGTAAAGTGATTCGGGATGGCATGGGGCAGTCCCCCATTTCCAATACAGATGGAGCGGTAGATGCGGTCATTACAAATGCGCTAATCCTGGATTGGTGGGGCATTGTCAAAGCAGACATCGGGATTAAAGACGGCAGGATTTTCAAAATTGGTAAAGCTGGAAATCCTTACATCCAAGACAATATCGATATCATCATTGGCCCTGGAACAGAGGCGATCGCCGGAGAAGGGTTAATTCTCACTGCGGGTGGAATCGATTCTCACATTCACATGATTTGTCCCCAGCAAGTTGAGGTGGCGATCGCTTCTGGCGTAACGACCTTGATCGGTGGCGGCACCGGACCCGCCGCAGGCAGCGCGGCCACAACTTGCACACCTGGACCCTGGAACATTTATCGAATGATGCAAGCTGCCGACGCGTTCCCGGTCAACATTGGACTGCTTGGCAAAGGCAACAGTTCTCAGCCCAAGGGATTAACCGAGCAAGTACTCGCTGGCACAATCGGCTTGAAGCTGCATGAAGACTGGGGAACCACTCCCGCGACAATCGACACCTGTCTCAACGTTGCCGATGACTATGACATTCAGGTCGCAATTCACACCGATACTTTAAATGAGTCTGGATTTGTCGAAAATACCGTTGCTGCGTTCAAAAATCGCTGTATCCACACCTACCATACGGAAGGAGCAGGCGGTGGACATGCTCCAGATATCATTAAGGTTTGTGGTGAGTTAAATGTTTTGCCCTCTTCCACCAATCCGACCCGTCCTTATACCCTCAATACCTTAGAGGAACATCTGGACATGCTGATGGTTTGCCACCACCTCGATCGCGGCATTCCAGAAGATGTGGCGTTTGCTGAGTCACGGATTCGACGAGAAACGATCGCGGCTGAAGACATCTTGCACGACTTGGGTGCTTTCAGCATGATTTCTTCTGACTCGCAGGCGATGGGGCGGATCGGAGAAGTGGTGATCCGCACCTGGCAAACGGCTCACAAGATGAAAGTGCAGCGAGGTGCATTAGCTGAGGACTCCGATCGCAACGATAATTTCCGTGCCAAGCGCTACGTGGCGAAATACACGATCAATCCTGCGATTACTCATGGCATTGCTGAATATGTTGGCTCCGTTGAGGAAGGGAAAATCGCCGATTTGTGTCTGTGGCGACCGGCGTTCTTTGGGGTAAAACCAGAGATGGTGATCAAAGGAGGTTTGATTGCTTGGGCACAAATGGGCGATGCCAATGCCAGCATTCCTACGCCACAGCCTGTTCACATGCGACCAATGTTTGGTAGTTTTGGTGGGGCGATCGCCACTACCTCTTTCACCTTTATTTCTCAAGCGGGTTTAGACAACGATATTCCCAAACGCCTGAAGCTACAAAAAGCCACCCTTCCTGTTTCCGGGATTCGCAAACTTACCAAGCGCGATATGAAACTGAACGATGCGCTACCGCAGATGGAAGTCGATCCCGAAACTTACGAAGTTCGAGCTGATGGGGAGTTGCTCACCTGTGAACCCGCTACTGTTTTACCAATGGCTCAGCGATATTTTCTGTTTTAGGAAATTGTTTTAGAGTTCTGATACCCTACATCCTAAATATAGAGATTCTCAATTGCGTGGCATATAGCGGCAATACACCTCACTGCTGCTGTATGCCACATTTTGTATTCCGCTCAAGTAATCACTCATAGAGCTTGCACAGTATTTACTGCTATTCCAGAGACGGATTTAGGATTAGATTCTGAAGCATCTCTCACTTCTGTTGCTCTAGCTTAAGTGACTAGACTTCTGAACTGGCGCGAGAATTTAATTTCTTATTGGGAAGAAATCTCAATAATTAGGGGTACAATACTTCATGCTTATGACACGTCCCAGGTAAAAAGCTGGGGAATTAATGCATTTTTATTCCAAAAAAGCAAGGAGAAAACTGTGGGGAAACGGCTAAAAATTTGGACAGGAATTGGTACCTATGCCCTGGCTCATGCAGGGGCGATCGCCTTTACCATTGCAGATCCTGCCAATGCTGAAGTTTCAGAGAGTCTGAGCGAAACACCTGTGCTAATCAGCCAGAGCAATACTTGCGCCGCTGTAGCCGTTGAAGGGGGCGGTGAAGGCGGTGAAGAACCCGCACCAACTGAGCAAGTCCAAGGTGGCGAGGGCGGTGAAGGCGGTGAAGGTGGCGAAGCTGCTGCACCCACTGGACAAGCCGAAGGCGGTGAGGGTGGTGAAGGTGGCGAAGCTGCTGCGCCTACTGGACAATCCGAAGGCGGGGAGGGTGGCGAAGGCGGTGAAGCCGCTGCGCCCACTGGACAAACCGAAGGTGGTGAAGGCGGCGAAGGCGGTGAAGCCGCTGTGCCTACTGGACAAACCGAAGGCGGTGAGGGTGGCGAAGCTGCTGCGCCCACTGGACAAACCGAAGGCGGGGAGGGCGGCGAAGCTGCTGCACCCACTGGACAAACCGAAGGTGGCGAAGGCGGCGAAGGCGGTGAAGGCGGCGAAGGCAGCAGCGCTACTGGTGCACCAACGGGTGTAACAAGGATATTTTTACCGCCTGCAAGACAATTTCGCGATCGCCAAATCATTACAGATTTTGTTGACCAACTGATCATCCCCAACTACCAGCTTTTGACAGAGCGTTCGGGTAACTTAGCCACCGCAATTGATGCATTTGTCAGCAATCCTGATGAGACAACGCTAGAAGCTGCTCGTCAAGCATGGTTGGCGACCCGCGCCCCTTGGGAGCAAAGTGAAGCATTTGCCTTTGGCCCAGCCGCATCCCTGGGACTAGATGCAGAGTTGGATGACTGGCCGCTGAACGAGGCAGATGTGCAAGCTGTTCTCAATAGCTCAGATACACTCACGCCAGAATACGTTGACAGTTTGCAAACTAGTCAGAAGGGCTTCCATGCCATCGGATTTTTGCTATTTGGCACCGAAAGTGATAAGTCTTTGCAGGCATTTACTCCTCGCGAACTGGAGTATTTGGGGGCGATCGCTCCCGTTTTCGACCAGACCGCCAATGATCTGTTGAGCAGTTGGACAGAAGGCGTAGACGGTTATTCCGCTTATCGTAGTGAGTTTGTCAACGCGGGTGAAGGCAGCAGCGCTTACCCCACCGTGCAGGCAGCTGGGGAAGAAATCGTTCAAGGCATTATGGGCATTTTGGACGAACTAGGTAACGTCAAAATTGGCGAAGCGCTAGAAGCCCAAAACCCCTTCCTGCTAGAGGGACGCTTTGCCCAAAGCTCTCTGCAAGATTTTCAGAATAATTTGCTCAGTGCCAAAAATGCTTACCTGGGAGAATTTCCCGCAGCAGGTACGGATGGTCGCAGCCTCAGCGATTTTGTTGTAGCAATCGATCCCAGCCTGGATGCCCAAATTCGTCAGCAGATGGAAACCGCATCAACCGCATTAGCAGAAATTCCTGCACCGATCGAGCAAACCCTGTGTGATCGCAGCGCCCGACCACAAATTGAAGCCGCTCAAACCAGCGTCATCGAACTGTTTGAAACGTTTGAACAGCGTGTTTTACCTCTGGTGCAACAGTGATAAATAGAGAATAGGGTGTAAACATAAGTCCTTTCAGCCCCGTTAGGTCCCCATTCTGAGGTACTTGGAGTCACTTTAAATCCTTTATGGATGCGGCTCAAAAGTCCTTCAGAATGCGGAGTTAGGGGCGAAATGAGAGGTTTGAGTCCAATCACAAGTAATGTGTTTACACGGTAGGAAATGAGAGGAGAGGAAATAGGGAAGCAATGGTAAGACAATCGATTCAGGGGAATAACAGAGAGCCATCTCACCACTCAAAGCAGAGACTCAGTTTCTCTGTACGCCCTATTCTCTTTCCTCAGCGCCATCTCATTCTGGGATTCGTGGCTGCGATCGCCGGAATCTTCCTCTCTACGCTGCTCCACCTGCCAGCACAGTCCCAAATATCACCCCCCTTGGCAGGAGGGGAAACAACCATCCAAAATCGCACTTCTCGTGCCTTTGAACAGCCTGCTCCAAACCTGGATGCCTATTGGCTTGACCGCCATGCTGTGGGGGATCTGGCTTTTGAAGCGGCGTTTGTGACAGCACCCGCCAACGTCAATCCAGGTTTGGGCCCCCTATTCAACGGCACATCCTGTGCGGGATGCCACATCAAAAATGGGCGAGGAATGCCAGAAAAAGGGCAGCGAGTCGTGCGCCTTAGCCAGCTAACCGCTGAAAAGCCAGCCGAGGATTCTGGCGCTTCCCCTGAATCCGGCTCCTTCCATGCCTTGGAAACCGAAGCACCAGGAGAAAATATATTACCCGTCCTGGGAATTGGTACTCAGGTGCAGGAACAAGGCGTGTATGGATATGAACCAGAAGCGGTGGTGCAGTTGAACTGGCAAGAGCAACAGGGAACTTATGGAGATGGCACCGCTTACTCATTGCGATCGCCCCAAATACAACTGTCCCTCTGGGATGGCACACCTTTTCCAGAAGGGGTCGCTATTTCCAACCGAATTCCTCAACCTGTCTTTGGGGCGGGACTATTAGAAGCGGTTCCAGAATCTGAAATTTTAGGGTTAGCAGACCCTGAAGATGGCGATCGCGACAGCATCTCTGGTCGCCCAAATCGAGTGTGGGATGTGGTTCAGCAAGCCGAGGCATTGGGGCGATTTGGCTGGAAAGCAAACACACCCACCTTGCTACAGCAGTCCGCATCCGCCTACGTTAATGACATGGGGGTTACCAATCCCCTGTTTCCAGACACAGATAACACCCACGATATTAACCAAGACATCCTCGAAGCGGCTGCGGTCTACGTGCAAACAATCGCGGTTCCTGCTCGTACGCTGTTAGACAGTCCACAGGTGCAGCAAGGAGAACGGCTGTTTGCTGCGAACTGTGCTTCCTGCCATGTGGCTGAGCTACACACAGGCGAACACGAAATTCCAGCTTTGGCGAACCAAACCATTCATGCCTACACCGACCTGTTGTTACACGATATGGGAAGCGAGTTAGCAGATGGTCGTCCAGACTTTCTTGCCGACGGAAATGAGTGGCGAACACCACCCTTATGGGGCGTTGGACTGACGCAAACTGTATTACCCTATTCGGGTTATCTACATGACGGTCGTGCCCGCACCCTAGAAGAAGCTATTCTTTGGCACGGGGGCGAAGCCGCTACCGCAAAAGAGTCTTTTCGCACCCTATCAGCAGAAGACCGTGCTGCCTTGATTCAGTTTTTGCGATCGCTTTAGTCCACTTTCCTGGACTTAGGATAGGAGAGAAAAGGGACAAGGCTTTTCCTTGTCCCTTTTCTCTCCTATCCCGTATGACTCAGCTATAAGTCACACCTCAACCCACTTTCTCAGTAAATTCGCATGAGTTTTAGAGAGCAAATCAAACTCTCTAGTTTTTCCCTGTTGCTTGAACAATGCCTGCCGTGCCGTGTCCAGGTCAAACAAAATTTCTCGCTCCTGAGGGTCACGAATCAAGCTTTGCACCCAACTGACTGCCGCCAAACGCACTCCACTCGTGACCGTTTCAACCCAATGCAGTGTAGAAGATGGATAAACGATCATGGCACCTGCCTCTAGTTTGTAGGGTTGTTCGCCTTGAGTGCTGTCGATTACCAGTTCACCCCCCTGATACTCTTCTGGTGAGTTAAGAAACAGCGTAAAGGAGACATCCGATCGCATCAACTGCTGTTGAGAATTCATCAATGCATCATCGGTGTGGACCCCATAAGCCATACCAGTTTGGTAGCGGCTGATCAGCATTGGGTGAATTCGCTTTGGACGCACCGCCATCTGAAATAACCGATTGCGCTGCAACGCTGCGCTAATCAGCTTGCGAATATCATCCAGTTCTGGTGCGTCTTTGGGAAGTTGAGTGTTGTGCTTGACCAGGCTGGCGTGCCAACCTGCTGTTGTTCTGCCATCGACAAACTCAGCTGCTTCAACCATTGACGTAATTTTGCTTAGTTCATCAGGCGTTAAGACATCGCCAATGCATACAATCATGCAACGTTAGATTAGTTGAGAATACTCCCTCTAGCGTATCTTGATACTGGCGATTTGCTAGCAATCTTTGCTTCGCCCACCTACGCTTAATCCACTGTTTTAGCCATGCTTTAAAGCAGGAGTTGGGTTCCGCTCTGCTGCACCCGACCTACATCAGAAGATTTGTCAGTCAATCAGTCGTTTCTGCATTCTGCTTGCCGGACTGCAAAGTTAACCAACCGATCGCCAAAATTACAGCGTTAACGATTAGAAAGCCTATATCCCAAGCCAGTTCATGGGGACCTGACTTAACATGATGGATTCCCAAAATTTGATGATCGAGGATGCCTTCAGTTAGGTTAAATAATCCAAAACCCAACGCGAAAGCACCGATAAAAGTTTGCGTAGAAAAAATTACGTTGCCCTGCCTGCCTGCCCGCCAAAGCAAAAAAATTCCTGTCAGTGTAATCAGCCAATCTGCCAGATGAAACAGCCCATCTCCAAGCGTGTTTAACTCTAATCCCGAAACGGTTGTATCGGTGGCAACACTGCTAAACATGTGATGCCATTGCAGCAGTTGATGCAACACAATGCCGTCAAAAAATCCTGCTTGCCCAATACCCAGGACTATTCCCGCCAAAATGATGGGGCGATGGGTAAGATTCTTCTCCACTGGCCTTCCCTGGTCTACGTTCAACACAAGTTTCAAAGGTGTTTAGTTTCATTCCGACAGGCAAGTTGAATTTGACCAACTCTCCAAAGACGTAGATCTTTGAGATTCTCATAAAGTTGTTACTAATTACAAACTTCCCTCTTGGGTCAGAGGTCCAGCATTGCTCCAACAACCTACGTTTGGAATCACGATTAGATTGACATCGTCGGTTAGTAGGTTGGGGAAACGGTTTAGATGGAATTTGATGTTGTTGTCATTGGGGCAGGTCACAACGGTTTAATTTGTGCTGCCTACTTATTAAAGGCAGGTTATCGAGTACTGTTGCTGGAAAAACGAGAGTTTCCTGGCGGAGGAGCAACCACAGAAGAGCTACTGCCAGAAGAGGCTCCTGGTTTTCGGTTTAATCCTTGTGCGATCGACCATATCTTTATCCATCTTGGCCCCGTTGTTCAAGAATTAGAGCTGCATCGATACGGGTTAGAGTATCTGTTCTGCGATCCGGTTGTTTTTTGTCCGCATCCAGACGGCAAATACTTTCTGGCTCATCGCTCAGTCGAAAAAACATGCGCTGAAATTGCACGGTATAGCGCTCGTGATGCTCAGAAGTATGCTGAATTTACTGACTTTTGGCAACGTGTAATTGGGATGTTGACTCCTGTTTTTAATGCACCTCCCAAATCCATTGTTGACATTCTGAGTAACTACGACATCGGCAAGATTAAAGACGTATTCTCGCTGGTTGGTTCACCAAACAAAACGTTGGATTTGGTCCGTACCATGTTCACCAGTCCAATGGATGTGATTGATGAGTACTTTGATTCAGAGTTCCTGAAAGCTCCTCTGGCTCGACTAGCGGCTGAACTCAGCACTCCTCCTTCTCAAAAGAACATGGCTATCGGCTCAATCATGATGTCGTTGCGGCATGACCCTGGCATGGCACGACCTAGAGGTGGAACTGGGGCATTAACAGAGGCGTTGATTCGACTGGTGCAAAGCTTGGGCGGTACGATTTTGACCGACCAGCAGGTTAAGCGAATTCTGGTAGATGATGGTCGAGCCGTAGGGGTGCGGCTTGCCAACGGGCAGGAATACCGGGCAAAGCAAGGTGTTATTTCTAGTCTGGATGCAAAACGTACCTTTTTACATTTAATGGATGAGGCGGATGTCAAAGCTGCTGATGCCCAGTTGGGCGATCGCCTCTCTCGTCGTATTGTCAACCACAATGAAGCCATTCTCAAAATTGACTGTGCTTTATCAGAAGCGCCTCGCTTTGAACATCACAATCACCAGGATGAGTACTTGATTGGATCTGTTTTAATTGCAGATTCAGTTAATCAGGTAGAAGTTGCTCACACTGATCCAAACGTCGGTAAGATTCCACTCGAAGATCCTTCGATGTATGTGGTGGTGCCAACCATGCTTGACCCCTCAATGGCTCCTCCCGGTAAACACACGTTGTGGATTGAATATTTCGTGCCCTACGAAATTGCTGGAGCGGCAGGTACGGGAATAAAAGGTACGGGCTGGACAGAAGAGCTAAAAAACCAGGTTGCCGATCGCGTCCTTGACAAGCTAGCAGAATATGCTCCCAATGTTAAGAGCAGTATCATTGCGCGCCACATTGAAAGTCCACCAGACCTAGAAGAACGGCTAGGAATGCTGAAGGGCAACTACTATCATTTAGATATGACTTTCGATCAAATGATGTTTTTCCGTCCGTTGCCAGAACTGGCTAATTACGCCACACCGATTTCAGGCTTGTTTTTGACGGGTGCTGGAACTCATCCGGGCGGCTCTGTTTCAGGAATGCCAGGCCGCAACTGTGCTAAGGTATTTTTACAACATCAGCGATCGCTAACCAAAACGCTAGCTAATGCTGGAACTTCTCTCAAATTGACGGCAAAATCAGTCTTTAACCTGCCCTAAAAATTTGCTTGAAGCCCTTTTTCTTAAAGACTTTTGAGGTGATAAGAGTAAAGTGTTTCGAGATAGCTTGTGAGCGGGAACACAAGCATACTTAACATAGCTAAGCGTAAGACACCACCTTTGGATCTAGATTAAACAAAAAGGTGAACTGTACAGTGTAAGGGTAATCAACATAACGTGTAGACACTCTCTATCCTGTTACTTCACTCGTCGGGATGCTCAAGGGAATGTTTGCAAAGCCGCAAAATATTATGGTTTCCGCTCTTAAGGCTCCGAAAATAGGATATTCTCGTAGCAATCAATTAGATATTGCAAACTATGCACAAGCTGAAAAGTATCTAGACAGTCTATTTAAGCAGAATTCTAATCAAGTTCTATCTCTATCTTCACAGGTAGAGTTTTTTCAAAATACGGTGTCTGAAGCAATACTAAAAGCCTTTGCTTCTGTATTGTCAGGAGCAGATAGAAAAACACCAGGTTCGCACCTTGCTCATCGATTTTTACAGAGAATTCTGTATCAGATCAACGTTCAGCTTAGTCGTCTTAACGCTGATCATTCACAGTTTCTGACGCACGAATGCAGCACTTACTTACACAGTTTGCGGAACCAGATTGAAAAGGTTTGGCAACGGTGGGAATTAGCTCAGTTTGAGCTTGATGCATTAAAAAAAGTGAGTGTTGAAAGAACACTAAATGAGCGAATTGCAGCGGATTCAAATTCTATTTCGGCTGAAAATGATCGTTTCTTTCGCACTCAAATGACTCAAGCTGGCTATCAACGCTTGCTGGCGATCGCCTCTATAGACGGATTAGCCGCAGTCAGTCATCTTTGTCGTACTCTAAACGCAACCAGCAAAGATCACTCCATACCAACCGAATTCACAAGGTTATTTCTTCAAGAAAATTACCTTGCCCCTTTAAACCGTCAATATTCTACTTATTTCAACAAAATGCTTGCTGCCCTTGGTATGGATACAGAACCAGAAACCTATTTTGATGTGGTTCCGTGGGAAGTGTTTGCTCTGCACAATCAAGCCTTTCTGCTAACCCGCGAAAAAAATTATCTGCTCCAGTATGTAGGTGGATTGCTTTATCTGGAGGTTGCGGTGCCAGCAGCATTTACTCACTATCAAGTAGCTGCCCAGCGTCTCAAGCTCCCATCGGTTGTAATTAACTATTGGGATTTACATACACGGCTTCATACAGAAGATGGTTACCAAATGTTGGATAAGGTTGTCCTACCTGTGGCAAACCAATGTCCTCAACAGGCTTGGGAACTAGTTTTAGGATATGACCAGCAGCGAGCAATGAGTAGACGAGCGGTGGCAGCGATCGCCTCTTCGGTGAGAGCCGCAGAACGAGCGGAACGGGCGATCGCGAAATCCTCTGGAGCAAAAAATTAGGAGTATCAATTAGCCAGGAGTACCAATATGATTCCCTGTTGCACTTACCTCCTGCCAATTCGCAGAGTAAGCGTATCAATGGTGGAGTTAGCGGACTTTGCTAACTACTTTCAAATGTTAGCTGAGGCGGGTTGCGAAGTATTAGTTGTTGATGGTTCACCTCCCGATGTTTTTGCAGAAAATGAGCGGGTATGGGGTAAGTTATGTCGCCATGTTACGGTTGATCCGCAATACCCTTACCTGAATGGAAAGGTGAATGGAATCCACACTGGGGTTGCGCTGACGGACTGTGAGCGCATCATTGTCGGAGACGACGACATTCGCTACACACCCGACAATGTAGCTCGAATGGTTGCCATGCTTGAGCAGTATGAACTGGTGCGTCCCCAAAACTATTTCAAACCGCTACCCTGGTGGGGAAGGCTAGAAGCAGCCCGAATGTTGCTCAATCGAGGCATCTTACCAACCGGCGACTATCCCGGAACTTGTGGTTTCAGACGCAGTACAATGCTGCGAGTGGGTCACTATGACGGAGACGTGCTGTTTGACAACGAGGAAATGGTACGTCACTTTGCCGTAAAAGGAGCAAGCATCGGTTACGCCACAGACTTCTTTATCCAAAAGCTTCCTCCAACCCTGCAAAAATGGTGGGAACAACGCCCCCGTCAGGCTTACGAAGATTTTGTCATGCGATTTAAGACGGCTCTATTTCTAGCACTCATTCCTGCTGGCATTCTGCTAGCGTGGCTTTGGGGTACAAAAGCAGCGTTGGGGTATGGACTGGGAGTGGCGATCGCCTCCATCCTAATTGCGCTTAAAGGACGCCAAGAAGCTGAGCCATTTTTCCCAATTAGCATCTGTTTTTTTGCACCGCTTTGGGTGATAGAGCGAGCGCTAAGTGTATATTGGGCAGTTTACTGGTGGCTGGTTCACAAAGGTTATCCCTTTGGTGATAAGGTAATTGCTAAAGGCACAGGGCGAGACTGGATAGCAGGGGCAAGGTAAGAAAAATGCAGGTGAGCAATGCCACCTGCATTTTTCTTACCTGTCATCGTTGTTATGGTTTCAACAGGACTTTGATACAGTTATCTTTCTTGTGTTTGAAGATCTCGTAGCCTTGCTTTGCTTCCTCTAGCGGTAAGTGGTGAGTAAACACAACGGAAGGATCAATTTCTCCCTTCTGAACGCGATCAACCAGCATGGGAATATACTTTTGTCCAAACATCTGTCCCATCCGGAGGGTTAATCCTTTGTTCATCGCGGCACCCATTGGCATCTTGTCAAGGAAACCTGCGTAAACTCCCATAATTGACAGGGTGCCGCCTTTAGCACAGGACACAATCATCTGCCGCAATACGTGGGGGCGATCGGTTTCCAGTCGCACAGACTGTTTGGCTTTGTCATAGAATCCTTCTAAACCCATACCGTGGGCTTCCATGCCGACAGCATCGACGCAGGCATCGGGACCGCGGCCACCCGTCATTTCCTTGAGTGCTTCCCCTGCATCTACTTCTTCGTAATTGATCACTTCGGCTTTGCCAAACTCTTGCGCCATTTTCAGTCGCTCAGGGATGCGATCGATCGCAATTACTCTTTCCGCTCCCAGCATGTAAGCGCTACGCATCGTGAATAGCCCTACTGGGCCACATCCCCAAACGGCGACAGTATCTCCTGGCTGGATGTTACACAAGTCTGCTCCCATAAAACCTGTCGGGAAGGCATCAGAGATTGGCAACAACTGTTCATCGCTAAGTTCTTTAGGAACGGGAATTGCGCCATGATCGGCAAAGGGAACGCGCACATATTCTGCCTGCGCGCCTGCATAACCGCCAAACAAGTGAGAATAGCCAAAAATGCCCGCTGTGCCAAAACCAAACAACGGCTCTTGCATCCAGCTATTCGGGTTGGAGTTATCACAGAGCGACCACTTTTGATGCTGGCAATAGCGACACTGACCACAGCCAATGATCGAAGAGACAACGACGCGATCGCCTATTTTCAGCTTCCTGACTTCTGAACCAATCTCGACTACTTCCCCCATAAACTCATGACCGATGATATCTCCTGCTTGCATAGAGGGAATATAGCCATCGTAAATATGTAAATCAGAACCACAAATGGTAGTGGCTGTTACCTTCAGAATGGCATCACGGGGGTTGAGAATCTTAGGATCAGGAACTGTCTCAACTCGAACATCATTGGCACCATGCCAGCATACTGCTTTCATTAGCTCACAGGAGATAAATTAGATTTTGATACCTGTCAAGGTAACAAGTGCTGATTGAGGCTATCGTCTTCCTTTGGAAGGAGAGTCCTGCCGTATTGTGGTAAAGTGGGCAACGCTCATTGTTTAGCCAGCATCGTAGGTTGGTTTGCGCATTCGCTTCACCCAACCTACATTTTCATCAACACCAAGTAACACAAGTAACTTTCATTTATGCATCGTATTGCTGCAACTCCGGGAGGATGGAATCCTGAAACTGAGGGTGTTGTTTTTATCGAACAAAATCCGGCTCCGCTGGTATTTTTAACAGCGGCTGATACAGAGATTCAAACGTTGGCAAAAGCATTGCCCCTACTTCCATCTGGCTTTCCAGAGTTGCGAGTCAGCAATCTGCTACAGCTTCAGCAACAGTTGAGTATCGATACTTATGCTGAGGAGGTGTTGACAGAAGCAAAAGTAATTGTCCTGCGCTTACTTGGAGGAAGAGCTTATTGGTCTTACGGGTTGGAAGTGGTGAAACAAACAGTAGAGGAAACTGGAGCCGCTCTGTTTGTTTTACCGGGAGACGATCGCCCTGACCCTGACCTGATCAGCCACTCCACCGTTCCACTCACTGCCGTTAATCAACTCTGGCGCTACCTGATCGAAGGCGGCATCGAAAACACCATTAACGCCTTCAAATTCATCGCAAACACCAGTTTGGGTCAGCACTACGATCTGCGTCCCGCCCAACCTATTCCGCGTGTAGGTTTGTATGAATGGCGACCCCTTGCGAGTATCTCTCCGAGATCGCCCCACACCCCATACCCCATACCCCACACCCCTACGGCCCAAATCGGCATTCTCTTCTACCGAGCCCACTACCTTTCTGGCAACACTGCCCCGATTGATGCCCTCTGTCAAGCATTAGTCGAACGACAATTAGAACCAGTCCCTATCTTCGTATCTTCCCTACGCGATCCAGATGTGCAAACCGATTTACTCACTCACTTTCAGCTTAAGGATGGGTGTCCAATTCAGGTGTTGCTCAACGCCACCAGTTTTTCATTGGCTCGACTAGATAGTGAAACGCCCAATGTAGACCTGTGGAAACAGTTAGATGTCCCTGTAATTCAAGTCATTCTCAGTGGTGGAACGGTAGAGAAGTGGCGATCGCAGACCAGAGGACTCTCGCCACGAGATGTGGCGATGAATGTGGCACTACCCGAAGTTGATGGACGCATCATCAGTCGTGCCATTTCCTTTAAGACTGTTCAAGTCCGTAACCCATCCTTAGAAACTGATGTGGTGGGCTATGAACCTGTAGACGATCGCATTCAGTTTGTCGCTGACCTGGCCGCAAACTGGGCACATTTGCGTCAAACACCAGTAGGCGCTCGCCGAATTGCACTCATTTTGGCAAACTATCCCACCCGTGACGGTCGCCTTGCCAACGGGGTTGGGTTAGACACTCCCACAAGCTGCATCGAAATTCTCAAAGCTTTAGAACAAGCAGGTTACTCTATTGAAAACATTCCCGCATCAGGCGACGAACTAATTCAACGTCTTACTCAAGGCATTACTAACGACCCTGAAGGGCAAGACCTTCGCCAAATTCACCAAAGCCTTCCTTTAGAGGACTATCAAAAGTATTTCGCCACCCTTCCCAAAGCCGTTCAGCAGGGCATTGACGATCGCTGGAACACCCTACCTTCCCACTTTCCGATCTCCGGACTCCAACTCGGCAACATCTTCATCGGCATTCAACCTGCTCGTGGCTACGACCTTGATCCATCATTGAACTATCACGCGCCCGATTTAGAGCCGACTCATGAGTATTTAGCTTTTTATCACTGGCTGCGATCGCACTTTAAAGCGCAGGCGATCGCCCACATCGGCAAACACGGCAACCTGGAATGGCTCCCCGGCAAAGGAGTTGCGCTCTCCGAAACCTGTTATCCCGAAGTTGCATTAGGTGCATTACCTCACCTTTATCCATTTATTGTGAATGATCCGGGTGAAGGGGCACAGGCAAAACGTCGCGCCCAAGCAGTGATTCTCGATCACCTCACACCACCGATGACTCGTGCCGAACTTTATGGGGCTTTGCAGCAGCTAGAAGGCTTGATTGATGAATATCATGAGGCGCAAAGCCTTGACCCAACTCGGTTATCTGTAATTAGCGATCGCATCACTGCACTGGTGCTTCAGGAAAACCTACATCAAGATTTGGGAGTACAAAATGACAACCTGGAAACGATCGATCAGTCCCAACTAAAAACCTTTATCTCAGAATTTATCACACGTGCTGATAGCTATCTGTGTGAACTCAAAGAAGCCCAAATTCGTGACGGTCTACACATTTTTGGGAAATGTCCTCAGGGGCGACAACTGCGAGATTTAATTGTGGCGATCGCTCGTCATCCAGGGCAAGGCAGATTAGGGTTAACTCGTGCGATCGCTCAACACTGGCAGCTCGACTTTGACCCCCTCACCGCCAACCCTGCTGATTCCCTCTCATCTTTAGGAACTGTTTTTTGGAACGCGATGTGTTCAAAAAATTCATCCTCTCAATCCCCTACGCATCGCACTGTTGGTGACGCAATCGAACAGCTTGAGCAGCTCGCCGCTAGCCTGGTTGAATCCCTTCTAACTCCTGACTTTGATCGATCTGAAGATGTTTTTGAGCGTGAAATCGAAGACTTCACGCTCAAAAACACTCCTTCGTTAAGCAATATTCCCGACCTCCACTGGATCGCCACTCACCTTCTCCCCAGCCTCCAACAAACCGAACAAGAAATCACTCACTTCCTGCATGGACTAGATGGGCGTTATGTTCCCAGTGGAGCCTCTGGCGCACCCACTCGTGGTCGCCCTGAAGTACTCCCAACCGGACGCAACTTTTATTCCGTAGACATTCGTGCCATTCCCACCGAAAGCGCTTGGGATGTGGGACGCAAAGCGGCTGAAGCGCTGATCGAACAGTATACTCAGGAACATGGTGATTACCCCAAAACACTAGCGTTATCAATTTGGGGAACTTCCACGATGCGAACGGGGGGAGATGATCTGGCAGAAGCACTGGCGCTGTTAGGAGTTCAGCCTGTTTGGGATGGGTCAGCCCGACGAGTCGTAGACTTTGAGGTTTTGCCGTTATCTGTTTTGGGTCGTCCCCGTGTGGATGTCACTTTGCGGATCTCAGGTTTCTTCCGCGATGCCTTTCCTAACTTAATCGACCTGTTTGACCAGGCTGTGAGAGCAGTTGCAGCACTCAATGAACCCGCTGAGCAAAATCCACTGGCAGCTCAGGTACAGCAAGAAGTAGAAACCTGGCAGACAGCCGGATTGACCCCGGAGCAAGCAGAACGGCGATCGCACTATCGCATCTTCGGCTCAAAACCGGGTGCCTATGGAGCCGGACTACAGGGACTGATCGAATCGCAAAACTGGACAGACGACCAAGATCTTGCCCGTGCCTACATTAACTGGAGCAGCTACGCCTACACCGGACAGGGAGAAGCCCGAACCGACCCAGAAGCCTTCAAACAGCGACTACAACAGCTTCAGGTCGTGTTGCACAACCAGGACAACCGCGAACATGATTTACTCGACTCCGATGATTACTACCAGTTTCAGGGTGGGTTGACTGCTGCGGTGCGATCTCTGACCGGCGCAAATCCCACCACTTATTTTGGCGATCACTCGTTGCCCGAAAATCCGAAAATCCGTAAACTTCAGCAGGAAATTGCCAAAGTTTACCGTTCTCGTGTGGTGAATCCGAAATGGATTGCGGGTGTGATGCGTCACGGCTACAAAGGTGCTTTTGAGATGGCTGCAACGGTGGACTACCTGTTTGCTTACGATGCAACCACTCACTGCGTTGAAGACCACATGTATCAGGGCATTGCTCAGGCTTACCTGTTTGATCCCGAAGTTCAACAGTTTGTTCAGCAAAAGAACCCTTGGGCTTTACGCGACATGGCAGAACGACTGCTGGAAGCGAATCAGCGAGGACTATGGCAAAACGTTCCAGATAAAACGTTGGATGAATTGAAGGCGATCGCCCTTCAAGCTGAAGCCGTGATTGAAAGCAATACAGATAACCAGTTCCGTTAATTCCTCAAAAGTTTAGAGCGTTGCAGTAGCAATTTCAGCAAGATCTGCACAGTTGGAGCAACTTTAGTTAAGCATCGGTGAGGGGCGATCGCTACACTCATCACATTCCCACCTGGAGAAACATTTGGTATTGCTGATCTGACGCATGAATTTCGTAGGGGCGTTTCGCGAAACGCCCTTACAGGAGAATGGATACCTGTGAATCATCTTTAGCAACGCCAACAATTTACCCCAACATTTAGGTTGTCTCTGTGGGGCTATTCATCATGCCAAAAAGGAGTACTCAATGCCAACAGTTGAAACCAATGAGAGCTTACTCAAACCTGATGCAGCGCAAAAAAAATCCTTCAAATCAAGCCTTCAACAAAAGAATTGGATTTTATCCTTTCACATTGGCTTTGCGGCACTGTGGACTGGCGCAGTTCTCAGCATGTTTTTGATTTCGCTAAGAAACCAGAACACCGTAAACTCAGACATTCTCTTTGCCCTGAATTCAGCGATCAATTTGCTTGATGATGTGATTGTGATTCCTGCGGCAATTGGTTCAGTGGTGACTGCGACCCTCCTTTGCTGGCAAACTAACTATGGCTTCTTCAAATTTTATTGGGTCATTGCCAAGTGGATTTTGACAACTGGCTTGGTGGTCTTCGGAACGTTTTGGTTATTCCCCTGGGGCAGTAAGGCTGAAGAAATCGCACTCTCAGAGGGGTTGAATGCATTTCAGAATTCTGTTTACGTGTTTGATGCAAAAGGAGTTTTAGTTGGATCAGCAATTCAAGTCTCATTTCTGTTCGTGATCATTGCAATCTCTACATTGAAGCCTTGGGGAAGACGAATTACTAAATCTAAAGAAACACAAGAGTAGTACTATCAAATCCGTTTAATTTGCCCTCTGACTTGTTGAGCAATCTTGTGTAATCCAGCGATCGCCTCCACAGATTCTAATTGATTGCGATCGCCTCTTGTTCTTCCCGCAAGAGAATAGAAAACCATTTATACTCAAATTCTTCCCTCAACTAGCAAGAAGGGTAGAGATTGATTATGCTTTCGGTTGCCGTCTTCGTCTTTGTCGGTTGGATTATATCGGTTTGCCTGCACGAATTTGGTCATGCCGTTGTAGCGTATTGGGGCGGCGATACCTCGGTCAAAGAGAAAGGATATTTGACCCTCAACCCGCTGAAATATACTCATCTCTCCTACAGTTTGGTCTTACCCCTTGTATTCTTGCTGATCGGTGGCATTCCCTTACCTGGAGCAGCGGTCTACATCGATGTGAAGCGATTGCGGAGCCGTGCCTGGGAAAGTGCCGTTTCCTTCGCAGGTCCGGCTGCCAGTGTCCTGGTCACCTTACTGCTAGCCCTTCCATTTTTTCTAGGACTCGCTCCCGCTGTGCCCAACCACTGGATCTGGGAGGCACTGGCATTTCTGATTCTCCTTCAAGTGGCGGGGGTATTTCTCAACCTGCTGCCTATCCCACCCCTAGATGGATATGGCATTATCGAACCCCGGCTCCCTGCTAATGTGCGATCGCAGATCAATGGTTGGAGCCGCTATGGAATCTTTGTCGTCTTTGGTTTGTTGTGGTTTAGCCCAGAGGCAAATCGGGCATTTTGGCAGACCGTCGAGACCGTTAGCACTTTCTTAAGTGTACCAATGGAGCTGGCTTGGACGGGCTATGACCTATTCAACCAATGGGCAGCAGCCATGCTGGTCAGCTTAATTGTGATTGGGGTAGTGGTGCAACGAGTGCTGCCGAACCCCCTCCAGCACTGGCAAGAACAGGGCTATCAACTCTTGGAGCAGCAGCACTATGAAGCGGCGATCGCCGCTTTTGACCAAGCGATTCGCAAATCTTCTACTTCCGCCGAAGCCTGGTATCACCGGGGCAATGCTTTAAGGGGGCTACAACGTTATGAAGAGGCGATCGCTGCCTACGACCACGCGATTCAACACCAGCCAAACTACCAGGTCTGGTACATGAAGGGAAACACATTAGCGGATCTGGGGAAGTATGAGGAAGCGATCGCTGCCAATGATCACGCGATTCAACATCAACCCGATTCACTCAATTTAGGGTCACTGCGCGGACAACTGTTGACCCAACTCCAGCGGCATGAGGAAGCACTCATCACTTATGATCGCCTGCTGAAATTTCACCCTGATCACGCTCACACCTGGATTCGACGGGGAAATGTTTTGCGTCACTTAGAGCGGTATGAGGAAGCGATCGCTGCCTATGATCGGGCGATCGCCCTCCATTCCACTGATTACCTCCCCTGGCTCAATCGCGGATTGGCTTTAGGGCAACTTCAGCGCTATGAAGAGGAGTTAATTGCTTATCAAACCGCAAAGGAACTGGCTCCTGACGAGGCGACAATTGGGTATGCCCTGAGCCAGGTCTTGTTTGACTTGGGTCGCTATGAAGAGGCGATCGCCATTATCGACAAGACAATCTATTTGAATCCTGACCTTTATCAGTCCTGGTATTTGCGAGGACTCATTCTATTCCACCTAATGCAACCCGAACGGGCATTAGCTGCCTTTGATCAAGCCATTCAAATTCAGAGCAATGACGCTGATTTGTGGATAGAGCGGAGCAAAGTTTTACACGCTTTGGAACAACATGAGGAAGCAATCGCCAGCTACAATCATGCGCTTCACCTTTCGTCAAAGATAGGGATTGACTAACTCCACTGAGAGAAGATTTAATTCTGCAATGCAACTTTGACGGAATGAGTTCTTACAAAAATAGGAACTCCTGCTGCTCAGCTACACCACCGTTCTGCAATATGAGTATAGATTTCAACTGCTTCCTCAATTTTTGAAACGTAGCAAAACTCATTGGTTTTATGGGCCATTGTAGGTTCTCCAGGGCCCAAGATCACAGTGGGTGGATGACCAAACGCAGGGGTGAATACAGACGCATCCGTAAAGTAAGAAGCTCCTTTAGCAACTAGGGCAGTATCCAGATAGGGTTTAGCAATCTCAAAGATGGTTTGTATCCAGTCATGAGAGGCTTCTGTTGCAACACTTTGAGCTTGATTAAGGCAAGTAATTTCAACCTCTTCACCTAAAAGCATTTGGAGTTGCTGTTGAATGGCTTGGTGATCCTGTCCTGGAATGGTGCGAACATCGACTCCAATCGTGGTCTCATCGGGAACTGAGTTAATGTTTTGCCCACCAGTAATGGTTCCGACGTTTAAAGTTGGTTTTCCTAAGAAGGGATGAGGCTCAATGCCAAATTCAAAGGACTGTAGTTTGAGAATCACCTGAGCCGCCTTGTAAATGGCGTTGTCTCCCAGTTCTGGCATGGAAGCGTGAGCCGTAATTCCTTTAGTGCGAATGGCAAAGCGAACGGCTCCTTTATGTCCAATCCAGGGGTAGTTGGTGCTGGGTTCACCCACAATCACGGTGCCTGCTTCACCCAGGACATTTCCTAGCCCTGCCAGGTGATACGCGCCTTCGCAACAAGTTTCTTCACCTGCCGTCAAAATTAATTTCATTCCTGCTTTTCTGCCGGGCTGCTGGGCAAAACGGGAAGCGGCAATGACCATAGCAGCAATGCCAGCCTTCATATCTGAAGATCCTCTGCCGTAGAGTTTGTTTGCTTCGGTTTCACCCGCAAAGGGATCTTTTTCCCATGTGGTTGCTCCGAGCGGCACAGTGTCGATGTGTCCGGTAAAGCAAATGGGTAATTGCTCTTTTTCCCCGTTGAGGTGAGCGACAACAGTGGTGCGATCGCGCGCAAATTCATAACAGCAGGTTTGAAAACCGATGTCTTCCAGCACCTTAGCCAGATATTTGGCGCAATCTCGCTCCTGTCCAGGTGGATTGGTGGTGTTAAAGGACAGCAGTTGGCGGGTGAGGGGGAGAGACGTGAGGTTGGTCATTAATTTTGATAAAGTCCGTATAGGGTTCAATCCCGTCTGCATAGCCAAGCGATCGCCTGTTTCCACAATTTGCTGTATCCTTCCCAGGTGGTGAGGACTTCTGATCACCAATGGAGTCCAATATCGGATGTCTAGGCGATCGCCCTAACGCTAGTATCTTTGCCAGGAATCGTAAATAGAAATAGGTTTACGAGTTTAAAGCCTGATTGACGAGCTTGAAATCAAGTTTTACTCCGCTCAACCTTAAAAAACGTGAGAGGATTGCCATTTACGATTCTCTCTTCTACTTCTTTCATACCGATTCTCTCGGCAACCTTGCGGGATTCTAGATTTGGGCGATCGCAGCTTGCCACAAGATACTGATAGCCAAGTTCGTCAAAACAATACTCCAGAATCCTGGCTGCGGCTTCGGTTGCATAGCCTTTCTTAGTTGCCTGAGGCAGCAAAGCATAAACCAGTTGGGGCTGCTCCTCCTCAAAGAAGTACCACAAACCCGTCATTCCAATAACTTCCTTATTATCTTTGGTTCTGATTAGCCAAAGCCCAAAGTTTTTCTCGTTAAAGAGCTTTTGACTCTCACTCAACATTTCCTCAACCTGCTGCAAAGCCCAGGACTCGTCATCACACAAATACCTCCTCACATACGGGTCAATAAAGATTTTGTGGAGGACATCAAGCTCTTCTTCTAAAACGGGACTCAGTTGCAATCTCTGAGTCTCAAATACTGGGTTGATCATCCCTTTGCCTGAGTCAACGGCTGGAAACTAGTATTGTCTAAAAATTCGTACTTCAATTCTTACTTTAAAGCTCTACCGAGTTAGGGGTGCATCCAAGAGGGACAGAGTTATGATGTTGTTTGTAGTGTAGGCATCCATTTGACCCTTTGGTGGACATGGCGATCGCACTTCACTGTGAGGATCGAAGCTGCCTACAGTTTGTAGGACTCAATCTATGCGGTTACGATTTAGCCAACTCCTGATTAGCCTTGGAAGTCTTGGATTTGTACTGGGTTTGGGAATGCTGCCCGCACAGGCTCAAGTCTCAAATGGACAAGTTGCGGCGTTGGTCGAAGCGTTGCGCCAGGCATCCCCCCAAACGGGCAACGCCAATGACGGTTTATATAGTGACTGGCAAATCATGGGAGCCAATATTCCCCGTTGGTCAAGGTCGTGTTTGGGCAGAGAGCTAACTCCAGCCCAGTTTGAAGCTGACCCCAATGCTGCCCGAAGTGTCGTCACCTGCGTCATGCGCGACGTGCTGCAAGATGAATATCGTGCCAGCAACAATAACGAACTGCTGGCGGTGCGTCGATCTGCCGCTTGGTGGATGCGGGGCGACCCAGAACAATATAACAGCGCCGAAATTTCAGACTACGTGCAGCGAGTCGTAACTGCTTATCAACAGCAAGAAGGACGGGCTGCGGCTGCACCCACTACACCTGCTCAGCCTGCAACGCCACAACAGCGCACCCATCAGGACTCTGACTACGATCGCTACATGCGAGCAGGCTATGCCGCAACGCAAGCGAGAGAGTTTGGGACGGCGTTGCTCTATTTCAGAAGGGCTTTGGATGAACGACCGGATGATTCCTACGCCGAGCAGGCGATCGAAAACGTCGAAGACTATCAAGATTCTCGTGCTCAATAGCAATTAGCAATTCATTTTGGTTCCCTCATTCACTGAAAATATGAAACGGTTATTGATTGGTTTGACCGCCCTGTGTGCAGTAGTTTCCTTTGCCCCTGTTGCCCTGGCTGTAGAAGATTGGGTCGAGGTTACAGAGAATGAGGTGGGCGATCGCTTTCTGGTCGATCGCAACTCCATCGAAAACCGAGAAGGCATCATCTGGTATTGGGAATATCGAGACTTTCAGGAACCCAACAACGCCTTTATCGGAGTTGAGCTAGAACAGCCCGTTTATGGCGCACTGGTTTACCGTTCGGTAGATTGCACCAGCCTGGTATCACGGCTCAGACGCATTACCGTTCATGGTAGAGGTAGACAGGTGATTCACCGTGCCGTTTATGATGACAATGGGCGACTAGTGCAACCCATGCGGGGCAGCAGTTCCGCAGAGGTGTTGCAATTCGTCTGTGATCAGGATCAGGCAGATGAAGCAAATGCAACGGATGAGAGCAACTAAAGGGTAATGAACGCGCTAGTAGGCAAATCGCTGCAAGACGGCAAATATACTCTGGAGCAGCCTTTAGGACAGGGTGGGTTTGGCATCACCTTCAAGGCTGTGCATCGAGACTTGGGGCAAGCGGTGGTGATCAAAACCCTTACTCCAGCCAGCCATCAGATCCCGCAGTTTGCCGAACTAGAGCGACAATTTCGCGATGAGGCGCGGCGGTTAGCGATGTGTGTTCATCCCAATATTGTGCGGGTGAATGACTTTTTTACCGAAGAGGGCATCCCTTATCTGGTAATGGACTACATTCCCGGTCAAACGTTGGAAGAAGTCGTCTTTCCTGATCATCCGTTGCCAGAGGCGATGGCCATTCACTACATTCGCCAGATTGGAGCCGCCTTACAGGTGGTTCACCAAAATGGTTTGCTGCACCGGGACGTAAAGCCGCAAAACATCATTTTACGCCAGGGTACTCAAGAGGTGGTGCTAATTGACTTTGGCATTGCCCGCGAGTTTACCCCCGGCACCACTCAGACGCATACCAGTTTGGTGTCGGTCGGCTACGCGCCAATTGAGCAGTATATGTCGCAGGAAAAACGCACTCCTGCCACCGATGTTTATGGTTTGGCAGCGACGCTATACGCCTTGCTCACCGCAACTGTGCCGATCGCCTCAGTTTTGAGAACCCGCCAAACCCTGCCAGCACCCCGTGAGCTGCAACCTCAAATTAGTCCCGCCGTCAGTCAGGCTGTCTTACGCGGCATGGCAGTCGAGGTGCAATATCGTCCAGCAACCGTCGCAGAATGGCTAACGTTGCTGCCAACTTCCTCAACCATCGGGATGGCTGCAGGGGCAAACGGAGCTATTCCCAATCCAGATATTCCCCCTTCCCTGACGACCGCAGCAACCGTAGCAGTCGCTCCTCGCCAGGTGAATCGGGCTGTCCCGGCTCCTGGTGCAGCTACAGTTGGACCCGCTAAAAGAACGGTCGGAACTCCTGCCAAAACGGCGGCATCTATTCCCCCAGTTCAGAAACCCCAACGCTCAAACCGAATGGCACCTCTGCTGTTAGTCGGAGTGGCTATCGCCGCTGCCATCGTTGGCGGAGTCAGTGCAATTGTGACGCGATCGCCCCAGACTGCCCAGGCTCCAGAGCCAACCCCCACCGAAACCCCGATAGACTTTTCTCCACCCGAACCAACGGAACCGTCACCCACCCCAGAAGCTTCTCCTTCCCCTGAGCCAGAACCAGAACCAGAACCATCCGTCGCAGAGACCCCAGAACCTAGTCCAGAACCTCTACCCTCAGAAAGTCAGCAAGGAACTGCCGCTGCACTGTCCGATCGCAGCGTTCCTGGATTCGCCACAGGCACATCTATATCGGAGGTGCAGAGTTTACTCGGCGAGCCAACTCGCTCTAGAGACGGCTACTGGCCCAACACCCGTTCTGACCTATACGAACTGGTGCCCAACCAAGTCACCCTTGCCTACATCTACGACAAAAGCACCGAGCGCATTCGCCAAACCGAAGCCTCCTTTGCCCAATCCGTCGATCCGCTGATGATGCGGGTGACGCTAAACGGAATGCTCAACGGCAGATCGACCGAAGAAATTGAGCAAGCCCTAAGCCAAATTCGCGATCGCCAACGCAACGATTTTTCCTTCACCTCTGGCAATTTAGAAGGTGTAATCGAGCGAAATGATAGCGATCGGATTTACATTGGCATCTGGGAGGAAGATTTACATTAACCTGTAAGTCATTTTCGGCTCTTATGTTAGGCAAGAGCAAACAGAAACTAGCGATGTGGATGTGTTAGTAGAGTTCTCTGAAATACCAAGTCTTTTGAAGTTCGTTAACCTAGAGAATTATCTCAGCGACAATCTGGGAATCAAAGTCGATCTAGTGCACAAATCTGGCTTGAAACCTCGCATTGGAGAACGAGTTTTGGCAGAGGTTGTTTACTTGTGACCAGGCGGCAAGTGGAGGATTATTTACAGGATATTTTGGATGCTGTCGTCGCGATCGAGTAATTTACCACAGGGGTCAAATTTGAGACTTTTTTGAGCAATTTGGAAAAAATCTTTGCGGTTCCAAGGGCAATCGAAATTATCGGTGAAGCGGTAAAGCGAATACCAGATTCTGTGAGAGATCAATACCCTGATATTCCTTGGCGGGATATTGCCGGAATGCGAGACAAACTAATTCACGATTATTTCAATACAGATATAGAAATTGTTTGGAAAGCAGTTCTGGAAGACGTACCACAGTTAAAAATAATGATTTCTAAAGTTTTAGCTGATTTGCAAGGTCAGATTTAAGCGATCGCCACCACTTCTCCTCAGTTTAGATTTGCTACCAAACTACAACGCTGTATTGCTCAAATTCCTTATAGAATTGCAAGCATCCCAACACCTAACTCCTATGTCTTGCCAACATCTTGGTCAAATCACCCCAGACAACCTAATTCCAAAAGCTAACTATCCAATGTTTCGGTGTGAAGAATGCATTCGGACCAACGATCGCTGGGTACATCTACGAATTTGCCAGAGCTGCGGCAAGATGCTGTGCTGCGACTCTTCTAAAAATCAACACGCCCGTCGTCACTACGAGGAGACTGGGCATCCCATCATTAGTTCAGCGGAACTGGGAGAGCAGTGGCTATGGTGTTTTGTCGATAAGCAAATGCAGCAATATTGATACATCGCAGCCCTCAATCAGTTGTAAGATGAGCGGGTTGTGATTTGGCTGCACGGATGAGTGCACGGATGAGTGCGATCGCCTCTCAGTTTGAGAAAATTGTCGGCTCCGTTGGGGTTTCTACTTGGGAAAGCTTGAACTCCGAGCAGCAGGTTCAAATTAGCGCAGCTCTGGTTCCTGGTACTCAAATCGACTGTGTGATTTATCCTGCAACTCCAGCAGAGCTAGCAGAAGTGATGACCTGCGCCAGTCAAAATCGCTGGCGTGTTTTGCCCTGCGGCTCTAGCAGCAAATTGCACTGGGGCGGCTTGGCAGAAGGCGTTCAGATAGTGGTAAGTACAGCGAAACTGAACCGTTTGATCGATCATGCGGTAGGGGATCTCACTGTTACAGCGGAAGCGGGAATGCGGTTTGCAGAGCTTCAGGCGACGCTGGCAAAGGTAGGGCAATTTTTGGCGATCGCCCCCACCTATTCCGATCGGGCGACCTTGGGAGGAATTGTTGCCACTGCCGACACGGGTGCCTTGCGCCAACGCTATGGTGGCATTCGAGATATGCTGATCGGGCTTTCCTTTGTGCGATCGGATGGGCAAATTGCCAAGGCAGGTGGGCGAGTTGTGAAAAACGTCGCAGGCTATGACCTGATGAAGCTGTTCACCGGGTCTTACGGGACCTTGGGAATCATCGATCAGGTAACGTTTCGGGTATATCCGCTGTCAACTGCCTCTCAAACGGTCATCCTTACAGGAACGCCAGATGCGATCGCCCAGGCAACTAAAACTCTGTTAGCTTCAGCCCTAACTCCGACAGCGATCGAGCTACTTTCTGACAGTACTGTTGCTCAGCTACAGCTAGGGCAGGGCATGAGTTTGGTCAGCCGCTTTCAGGGAATTGCGGTCAGCGTCGAACAGCAAGCCGCCAAACTTCTAGAAGTGGGTCAAGCGCTAGACTTAAAGGGCGAAGAGTTGACCGATGATGATGAGTCCAATTTATGGCACAAATTACCAGAAAGATTTGAAGACACTGCTGCTGAACCCGTGATTATTTGCAAGATAGGAATATTGCCCACCAACGCAGTCGCAACTTTAGCAAAAGTGAGTGAAATCAGGCAGAGTGAAATGACCGAGGCGATCGCCACGATTCATGCAAGTAGCGGCTTAGGCAAACTTAAAATGAGTGGGGACGCGACTCCTGAAACGCTGCTCAAAATTCGCCAACTTTGTGAATCTCAGGGTGGTTTTCTCACAGTGTTATCGGCTCCACAATCGCTCAAACAGCAGTTTGACGTTTGGGGCTATTCAGGCAATACGTTGGAGTGGATGCAGAAATTAAAACAACAGTTTGATCCACAAAATTTGCTCAGTCCCCATCGTTTTATCCGCAACATTTGAGGGGTGCGATCGCCAAATGAACACTTCAGACCCAACCAAACCTGCTGATCGATTGAATCAAAACCTGGACAATCAAAACCTGGACTCCTTTCCCAGCTTTGATGCCAAACATCCGCCCGACCAAAAACTGGTTGATGCCTGTGTCCACTGCGGCTTTTGCCTGACGACCTGTCCCAGCTATCGCGTGCTTGGCAAGGAAATGGATTCGCCTAGAGGACGAATCTATTTAATGAATGCGATTAATCATCACGAAGCGCCGCTGTCTACCGCGACTTCACAACACTTTGACTCTTGTCTAGGCTGTCTCGCCTGCACCACAGCCTGTCCATCCGGAGTGCAGTATGACCAGTTGATTGCTGCGACTCGTCCCCAGGTTGAGCGAAATGTTCCTCGTTCACTGGGCGATCGCCTCTTCCGCCAACTCATCTTTTCCCTCTTCCCCTACCCTAATCGCCTGCGGTGGTTGCTGGTGCCGCTATTTGTTTACCAGAAGCTAGGACTGCCAAAGCTAGTGCGTTCTACCGGATTGCTCCAGCGGTTCTTGCCACGACTCGCTGCAATGGAATCTTTGTTGCCTAATGTCACTGCTGAATCCTTTCAAGATACGCTTCCGACTGTAATTCCAGCGCAGGGAGAGCAGCGCTATCGAGTGGGAATGATTTTGGGTTGTGTACAACGATTATTCTTCTCAGAAGTGAATGAAGCGACTGCCAGAGTCCTCAGTGCTAATGGCTGTGAGGTGGTCATTCCCAAATCTCAGGGCTGCTGTGCAGCACTGCCCCAACACCAGGGACAGGAAGAACAGGCACAGGCGATCGCCCGCCAGATGATAGACAGCTTTGAAGGCACAGACGTAGACGCAATCATTATTAATGCCGCAGGCTGCGGACATACGCTGAAGGAATACGGTCACATCCTTCAAGATGATCCTGACTACCGTGAGAAGGCGCATGAATTTGCCAGCAAAGTGAAGGATGTTCAGGAGTTTTTGGGAGCGATCGGACTCACTGCCAAACTTTCTCCCCTCACTGACGCACCTTTAACACTTGTTTATCAGGATGCTTGCCACCTGCTGCACGGGCAAAAGATCAGCCTGCAACCGCGTCAGCTTCTGCGTCAAATCCCGAATGTGCAGCTTCGAGAACCGATGGATGCGGCTCTTTGCTGCGGCAGTGCAGGCGTTTACAACATGCTGCAACCTGAAGTCGCAGACGAGTTAGGGCAGCAGAAGGTACAGAACCTACTCAACACAGGCGCGACGCTAATTGCTTCCTCTAATCCTGGCTGCTCATTGCAAATTCAGAAGCACCTCCAGCTTCAAAGCAAAACCGTGCCATTGATGCATCCACTTCGCCTGCTAGATTACTCGATTCGCGGCGTGAAACTAGAGCAACTCTGAATCCTCGGCATCCGGGATTGCTAAGGCTAACTGATAAATTTGACGACGGGACAAGGACGTTTTTTGAGCAAGCTGGCGGCTAGCTTGCGATCGCGACAATCCCTGACTCAACAAGTGCTGCAATTCTGCTCTCAGGGCCGACTCTGACAACAGTGGCTCTGCCAGTTCGTTTCCGGCTATCACCAGGGTGAATTCCCCTTGAGGTTCTCGATCGCTGTAATGGGCGATCGCCTCCTCTAAACTGCCGCGCCACACTTCCTCATGCAGTTTGGTCAATTCCCGTCCCAGAGCGATCGCTCGGTCGGTTCCCAACACATCTGCCAGATCCTTCAGGGTTTGCCGCAAGCGATGGGGAGATTCGTACAGAATCAGCGTTCTAGCCTCGGTCTGCAAAGCTTCCAGGCGATCGCGTCGTTCCTGTCCTTTGGCGGGCAAAAAGCCTTCAAAAATAAAGCGATCGGTCGCTAAACCCGACACGCTAAGCGCTGTCACTCCTGCACTGGCTCCCGGAATAGGCACCACTACAATTCCCTCATCGGCACAGGCTTTTACCAGTTCGTATCCGGGGTCGGAAATTCCTGGCATTCCGGCATCGGTCACGAGGGCGATCGCCTTGCCCTGACGCAGCCGCTCTAGCAGTTCGGGCAAACGGCTGTGGCGATTGTGGTCGTGATAGCTGACCTGCGGGGTAGAAATTTGAAAATGCTGGAGCAGTTTTCCGGTGTGGCGAGTATCTTCGGCGGCGATCGCATCCACCGTTTGCAAAATCCGCACTGCCCGGAAGGTCATATCTTCCAGGTTGCCGATCGGGGTTCCTACTACATACAGAGTGCCGTGCATGTAGGCATCGTAGCTCAGAGTGAGAATGAGAAACGCTGAAAACTGCTTAATCTCTCAGTATTCCTAGTGATTTGAAGCTTGCTAAAAGCTAAAATCGCGAATCTCCGTTCTCAAAACCTGTAAAAGCACCTGTTTAAGTAAAGTTTTATTTACTGAGAAGATACTGATTTCGCTGAGCCTTGTTGTTGCCTTGTTGAAGCTTTCAACAAGGTAAAGCTCCGCTGCGCGGTTTTAAAAATTTGCTAACCATACTGTTTATACGTGGAACTTGGCTGAACGGTTTTAAAAATTTGAAAATTCTTTTCCTTACATTGCTTAAAAAATAGCTTCATCAGAGTGCCGCTGACCTTAAAACCCTTTGTCAGTCTCCACAATTGCTTGCGTTCTTGGCTCTTCTTTAATTCACATTTACCTGTAAACCACTCCAAATCATGGTCACTACCAGTTCTGAATTCGCCGCTGTTTCTGCATCTGTTCGTTCTCAGGTTTATTTAAGAGGTTCGACCAACATCCATCCTTCGGTCTACAGCAAAGTGAAGCGATGTATCGATATTTTGGGAGCAACGATAGGGCTGATTTTGACTGCGCTAGTGGTTGTGCCCATTGCGATCGCCATCCAGATTGACAGCCCAGGACCCGTTTTCTACAGCCAAACTCGCTGTGGGCATCGTGGTCGCTACTTCAAAATTTGGAAATTTCGCTCAATGGTCGTGAATGCTGAAGCACTCAAACAGCAGGTCACAAATCAGGCAAACGGTCACGTCTTTAAGAATGACAACGATCCTCGGATTACAAGAGTGGGTCAATTTCTGCGACGTACTAGTCTGGATGAACTGCCGCAGTTTTGGAATGTGCTACAGGGCGACATGAGCCTAGTGGGCACTCGTCCGCCTACAGTAAACGAAGTTAAACAGTACAGCAAGCATCACTGGAGACGGCTCGAAGTTAAGCCTGGTATTACGGGCGAATGGCAGGTCAATGGTCGCTCTCAAATCATCGACTTTGAAGCTATTGTGCAGCTTGACCTGAGATATCTTCATCGCTGGTCAGTAATGTATGACCTTTTTTTGATTGGCAAGACGATTTGGGTGGTTTTGTCGAAACAGGGAGCCTGTTAAATCCTTAGAAGAATCACAATCAATAGACCTTTTGCGTGAATGGTAGCGCGGCTCCGCCGCGCTACCATTCACGCTTTAAAAAGCGATTCATAGAGGTTTATTTAAATGACCTAAATTTTGATTTAGCTGTAGCTTAGTTCAAGCGTATTCGGTTCAAGGGTAGAATCCTCAAAAGTTGAGGGGGGTTATCATCTCAAGATGGACTCTCTCAACTTTCTTGCGTCTTCTTATACCTACTCACAATCTGGTAGCTTTATCGGCTCCACTCTTCCTCGTGATTTCCCTATTTCCCCCACTGCAATTGTTGGCGATCGCCCCTGCCTGGTTCTCCTACACCTTTCTAACTCATCCGCTCATGGGTCAAGTTCAGCCGTTTTTAGGAGATGTTCGACTTGATCTGGCAGCTCTGGTTGTGATGCTGGCCCTTTCTGCCTGCTTTTCTGGGTCAGAAACCGCTATTACAGCCTTGGACAATCTGAAACTGAGAGCGCTGATCAAAGAACAGGGCGATCCCGGTGGAATGTTTACCCTGGTGCTAGAAAATCGGGCTCGGTTCATCACCACACTCCTGATCGGCAACAATCTGGTTAATAATACTTCGGCTATTCTTACCAGTAATCTTTTCACGATCTGGTTTGGCAATGCAGCAGTGGGGATCGCTACAGGTGTAATCACGCTGCTAGTCCTGATTTTTGGCGAGATTACGCCTAAGTCGCTGGCAATCAACAACGTCATGCCGATTTTTAGGGTGGTGGTACGCCCAATCTATTGGCTGTCTAGAGTACTGTCATTTTTTGGCATTGCTCAGTTTTTGGAGGCGATCGCCCAATTCGCCATCCGCACTTTTCAGGGCCATGTGGTGCAGCAAGGAGAATCGATCAAAGACCTGCAGCTGATGATCGAAATTCTGGGCGGTAAGGGACAGCTTGACCTCGATCGCCATCAGTTGCTCAACAAAGCACTCATGCTCGATCGGGTGGTAGCGCGAGACGTGGTCAAACCTCGAATCGACATGCAAACGATTTCCCACGAAGCAACGCTACGCGAACTCGTAGATTTTTGCTTAAAAACCGGATACTCTCGCATCCCGGTTCAAGAGGAATCAAAAGATCAAATTGTGGGCATCGTTCATCTAAAGCGAGCTCTGCAAGAATTAGACTCGGTTTGCCAAACTGACCAAACTGATGCGCCCGTGACGCAAGCAATGGATGCACCTGTCTACGTACCCGAGCTAAAGCGGGTCGCTGATCTGCTCAAAGAAATGCTGCAACAGCAGTTTCACATTGCGATCGTGGTAGACGAATATGGTGGCACCGTTGGACTCGTTACCCTGGAAGACATTCTAGAGGAGCTAGTTGGTGAAATCTATGACGAAAGCGACTTTCCCTCTCGGATTCGATGGCAGCGCAGCGTGCCTACGGTTCGGCGATTAGGTTGAGCGTTTGCTAAACATGGCGTACAGCTAGAAACCTGCTTTAAACCAGTCAAGAGTCCTGCGTTACAATCAACAGCGCTAATTGTCGAGGAACGCTGTAAAATTGCGAAATCTGTTGAAGGGCAGTTTGCGAACCGCCCTTACCAGAGGGATGGATAGTTATAATCCATCCCTCTGTTCAACGACATCTAAATTCAGCAGAATCAAGTGTGGAACAAGAGGCAGTATGAACCAATAAGCAAGCCCGATCTCTAGTAAAACAACCAGTCAGGGTGATTTTTGCCAAACCCTCTCAGCGTGACAAAGTGTAGGGACATCATGTGCGCTTCTAATTGACTGCTGTTGTCGTGTGTTGTCGCCCAGCAATTTAGTGAGATTCTCTGTAAGACTTTCCGCAGAAAGATTTATAGTGATCGCATCAATTGCTCAACCGTCCCAACTTTGCATTCTGTAGGAGCGGTACCTTGAACAAAAAGACTTCTAATGATTCCTCTCTGTCCGTCCAAGTGATTGTCCTGTCCTTAACCGCTTGGGCAATTATTGCGCTCCTATTTTTTCTCTTATTTAGTGTGCCTTTACCCGGGCAAGGGCGACCGAGCTGGTACGGAGTGACAACTTACGTGCTTGAAGATGTCGCTTTTTTGGGAGCTGCTATCCTCTGTTTTCGGAACTGGCGCAGTAGCCTGATCGTCAGTGGTAGAACTGTTTGGTTGGCGATCGGTTTGGGAATGTTGTCTTACTTTATCGCTAACTTGCTGTTGGCTCAGTGGGAGTTGGGCTGGGGGCAATCGCCCGACCTTTCCCCTGGAGACTTCTTTTTTATCCTGACTTATTTCTTCTTGGGCTGGGGAATGCTGCTGGCGGTCATCTCTAGGCGGCTGAATTTAGCTTTGTGGCAATGGGCTACGGTTTTAGGAATTGCGATCGTAGGGATTTTGCTTGCCTATCTGCTGCTTTCCGCACCAGAAGAAACTGAACTTCCGGCGGCTCCTACCGGGATTGAACAAACTGCTCCTGCTAATCCCGGTGCTCCACCAGATGCAGCCCCAGCGCTGCCGGAGAGCTCCACCGAAGCCGATGCCCTAGCAGCAAATACCGCCCCAGGTTGGGTTACGAGTTTAGCGGCTGACCTGGAACCCCTGGGAGATATCGTTACACTGCTCTATATCATAGGTGACATTATTCTGGTGGTGATGGCAACAACCCTGCTGTTAGCATTTTGGGGAGGGCGATTCTCCCTATCTTGGCGGTTCATTGCCGCTGCCGCTTTCTCACTCTATCTGGCAGACATCTGGTTCTTCTATGCCACTACCTATGTTGAGGATTACGAAACTGGAGCTTTGCCAGAGGTATTCTTCATCTTTAGCGCGGTTCTGTTTGGCATTGGTGCAGCCTTAGAGTACGATCTGTCAACCCGTTCTCGCCGAGGAGGAAGGAGGAGAGCGTAGGATAAGGGATGAAAGAACTCCCTATAATCCTGATGAATTGGCAGAATGGTAGTAGTGGTAGTGATAAAAAGCAAAGATATAATTTGCTTCTCTACAGAAACGGTCTAATAGCTGACAGTCCGATCGCTGGCTGAGGAAAGATTTGCGGCATGGCTCCCCAAAAATTGTCTGATTCTGATAAACAAACGATTCTCACGTTGTATCGCCACCCAGAGGAGACGACCTCAACTCTGGCCAGTCGCTATGGCGTGAGCAATACCACCATTAGCCGCATCCTGAAGCAAGGCTTGTCGGAACAGGAGTATGAAACCCTGGTGCAGCAAAAGCGAGGTGGATTGTCTACCCGGTTTCTCAATTTTGCACCTGAGTCTTCTGAACCACCTGAAGTAGAATCTAAGCCGATTCAGCCACTTGAACAACCTTCTCAACCTGAACTCTTTGAATCATCTCCCCAACCTGAATTCTTTGAACAACCTTCTCAACCTGAACCCTTTGAACAACCTTCTCAACCAGAGCCATTGGTCTCTCAGTTAGCCGAAGCGAAGCCAAAACCTCAACTACGGGAGATTCCAGCTCCTCAACGGCGTGAGCGGAAACGCACGGCGATCGCCGAAGCAAATGAGACAACGTTTGCGGCTCCGTTGACCAAAACGACAGAGGTAGACAGCGTTGAAGCAAAAATTGCAGAGGTGGCTGACAAAAACTTGTCTTCTGCGACGCAGATTCCGCTGCTAGAGTTTTCAGCAGCAATGGAAGACCAAATTGCAAAGCCGCAGTCAGACCAAAACTACGGTTTAGAAGCAACTCCTCGTGTTGCAGAGACGCTAGCAGAAGATCTGTTGAACGAGGGAGAGGACTTTGAAGAACTGGATGATGAGGAAGAAGATTTAGAAGACCTGGATGACGACCTGGATGATGATGAGGATGACTCGTATGGAGCAGGTGGAGATTCGCAAGATTTCACCGCTGTACATATTCAGTCAAAGGAGCGGGTAAGCGTTCTGCCGTTGTCTGAAGCTCCGATTCCTAAGATCTTTTATTTGGTTGTTGATCGCGCCTCCGAGTTGATTACTCGCCCACTCAGAGATTTTGCCGACCTGGGGCAAATTCCTGATGAGGAAATTCAGGCAAGAACGCTGCCAATTTTTGACAATCATCGAGTTGCACGACGGTTTTCTCGCCGAATGCAGCGAGTCGTCAAGGTTCCCGATGGGCGAATGCTACACAAAGTTGGACCTTATTTGCAGGCAAAGGGGATCACGCGTTTGCTAATCGATGGGCAGGTTTACTCGATTTAACTTGCAGATTTAACTTGCAGAACACGGTGAAAATCGAGCGGCTGGATCATCTGGTCTTGACGGTGGCTGATTTACAAGCGACCTGTGATTTTTACGCGCGGGTTCTAGGAATGGAGGTGGTGGTGTTCGGCGATCGCCGCTATGCCCTCCACTTTGGTCAGCAAAAAATTAACCTGCACCAAGTTGGCAAAGAGTTTGAGCCAAAATCTGCCCAGCCTACTCCTGGCTCTGCCGACCTTTGCTTGATTACAGCTACACCTTTAACTGAGGTGATGACTCACCTGCAATCTTGCGGAGTAGAAATTGAGCAGGGAATTGTGCCAAGAACTGGAGCAATGGGGGCGATCGCCTCCCTCTACATCCGTGATCCCGATGGCAATCTGTTAGAAATTTCCAATTACCTCCAAGTCTCGTAAGATTGGAGCAACGCTTGCGGATGCATCATGCAGATTCGGGTTGAGACATTTACGGTTCACAAGCGATTTGCCCTGACCATTAGTCGCGGCACGTCGGCAGAAAGTACAAACGTCTGGCTAATTTTAGAACATGACGGAATTGAAGGCTGGGGAGAAGCTTCACCTTTTTCGGTAGGTCGTCCTCAGCCCACCGAAGAGCTTGTTCTTCAGCTTCAGCAAATTGCGCCTCAATTAAAGTCGCTGACTCCCTTTGACCAGCAGCGGATTGAGCAAATTTTGACAGATGCCAATCTACCCTCTGCTGCCTGGACTGCGATTGATTTGGCATTGCATGACTGGCGCGGCAAGTATCTGGGGCTGCCGCTATGGAAACTTTGGGGATTGGAGCGCGATCGCATCGTGCCCACCTCTGCCACCATTGGTATCAGTTCCCCTAAAGCGGCTCAGCAACGGTTGCTGCATTGGTTACAGCTTGCTCCCTTTCAAGCCGTTAAGGTGAAACTGGGTAGCCCTAGTGGGATCATGGCAGACCAAGAAATGCTTAAAGCAGTGCAGCAAGAAGTGCCCAAAGGGTCAAAAGTTAGTGTTGACGCAAATGGCGGTTGGAATTTGGCAGATTCTATTTCTATGAGCCACTGGCTAGCGGAACGGGGTGTCACCTACATTGAGCAGCCGCTCGACAAAGGTCAGGAGTCAGATTTGCTGGAACTGTATCGTCAGTCGCCCTTGCCCATTTTCGTAGATGAAAGCTGTTTTGATAGTCGCGACATTCCCAAACTGGCAGATCGCGTTCATGGTATCAACATTAAGCTAATGAAATCGGGCGGCTTGAGTGAGGCACTCCGGATGATTCACACTGCCAAAGCCTGTGGCTTGCAAATTATGTTTGGCTGCTACTCGGACAGCGCTTTAGCCAATACCGCAGCGGCCCATCTGGCTCCTTTTGCAGATCATTTAGACTTGGATAGTCATCTCAACCTAATTGATGATCCGTTTGTTGGGGCCTCTTTGGAAAATGGCTGTCTAGTGCCAAATGACTTACCAGGATTGGGGGTGCAACGTGTTCACGGCTAGCGATCGCATTGCCCTGCTGATGCATGAAGGGCTGCAAGGGGCAAAAGGAAAAACGGGCATTTCTCTACTGCGTTATAGCGATCTGTCGATTGTGGCAGTCGTGGATGAGCAATCTCCAGGGCGATCGCTTTCAGAGCTGATTGGAATTTCGCGTCCGGTGCCCATTGTTGCATCAGTAGCAGAGGCACTCGCCTATCAGCCTACCATGTTAATGATTGGGATCGCTCCCTCTGGTGGGGCGCTGCCCGAAGCCTGGTGGCAGGAAGTAAAACAAGCTGTTGCTGCGGGTTTGTCAGTTGTGAATGGACTGCATACACCCCTGGCAACTGATCCCCAACTCAGCAGCTTGCTAAAACCCGGTCAGTTGATTTGGGATGTGCGCCGAGAGCCACAAGGTTTAACAGTAGGCAGTGGTCAGGCGCGATCGCTTCCCTGTCTACGAGTTCTGACCGTTGGCACCGATATGAGCGTCGGCAAAATGTCTGCTAGTTTAGAGCTAAATCGAGCTGCACAAGAGCGAGGTTTACAGTCCCGCATTCTGGCAACAGGTCAAACAGGGCTAATGCTGGGTCATGACGGCATTCCTTTAGACGCAATCAGAATTGATTTTGCCTCTGGCGCAGTCGAGCAAATCATGATGCGCTATGGATATGACTACGACATTCTGTTTGTCGAAGGGCAAGGATCACTGATGAATCCAGCCTCTACCGCGACCTTACCGCTGATGCGGGGTAGTCAACCTACTCACCTAGTCCTAGTTCATCGAGCGGGACAAACTCACATTCAGCACTTCGCAGATATTCCCATTCCACCCTTACCCAAAGTTATTCAGGTGTACGAAACGGTTGCCTCTGCTGGCGGAGCATTTTCTGAGGTGAAAGTGGTAGCGATCGCCCTTAACACCTTTCACCTGAACGAAGAAGAAGCACAGGAAGCGATCGAACATGCCCAGCTAGAAACAGGGCTGCCTTGCACCGACGTGATTCGCTTCAACGCAGAACCTATTCTAGATGCAATTCTCAAGTGACCAATACTGCACTCACGACAAAACGAGAATATGTAAAACGAGGATATGGCTGGCATATCCTCGTTCAAGCTTAGTCTAGACAGGTGAAGCGGTATTAAACTCTAAAACTTAACTCGATCAGGAAAAGAGTCCTGAAGCTGGACAAGTCAGTTCTCTACAACTCGGCTCCGGGCGGTAGAATGACCTGATCGACAGCGTGAATTACCCCGTTGCTAGCCTGAATATCAGGCTCGATCACCGTTGCATTGTTGACCATGACTCCGCCAGCGGCTTCATCAACCTCAACGGTGACAGGTGTGCCCTCAACTGTTTCCACTTCTCCGGCTGCGATTTCGCTAGCAGGAAGCTCTTCTGGCACGACATGGTAGGTCAAAACTTGAGCTAGAACGTCCTTATTTTCAGGAAGTAGAAGCTGATCCAGAGTGCCTTCGGGTAGTGCTTCAAAGGCTTCGTTGGTAGGTGCAAAAACCGTGTAAGGGCCCTCGCCTGAAAGCGTTTCAGTCAGTCCTGCGGCTTCAATGGCAGTTGCTAGGGTGCTAAAAGATTCATCAGATGCCGCTAGATCTGCAACCGTTTCTCCTTCACCAGCAGTTGCGCCCTCAGCAGTAGGGTCTTCGACAGCAGGGTCTTCAGTTGCAGGAACCTCTGTTGTGGTTGCAGGGACCTCTGTTGACTCGACCTCAGCAGTATCGGTGGGTTGGTTGCAGGCGGACAGAACGAGCGCACTGCTTAACCCAACTAGACCTAAAACCAAACGCTTAGAAATTTGGTTGCGAATCATAAATACCTCTTCAATTGTCACAGTAGTCTTGATGACCTTTACAGAACTTAAAGGATGTTCTTAAGCAATGCCCTCAGCCCCTAGATAGATGTTGTCTAGAATACAAAAAAGAAATTTGTTGATTTAATTGGTTGAATGCATCAACCGTAGGGGGTTGTGAGAAATGTCTTTACAGACAAAAGCAACAAACACACGCTGTGGCTGCATCCGGCAATCCCAAAAAGTGAAGTATTCTTAGTTTGCTAATGGATTTAAGCGATCGCCCCAATAATTTCAAAGCTGCACCTTAACTTTTGCCATGCCTCCATTTCAGCATCCCCGATTGGCTGTGCCGCCGCCGCTGATGATGTCCGAGCCAGGGTCTTTTGCTCACCTGACCCTAACTCAACGGTGGCCTGCGATCGCCCAACGCACAATCGATGAAAATAATTTCCCAACTGACATTGTTGTCGCTCTGGAAACCTTGGTGCAAGGGCTATTTGAGGGCAAAGTGCGACTGCTTGAAGACGAAAATGCCCCCGATTTAGCGGAGTGGTCAACCTATCTGCATCCTTACCTCAATTGTTCCTGGATAGAGGTGCCCTGGTTCTTTGCCGAGGTTTATTTTTACCGTCGTCTTTTAGAAGCAACGCGGTACTTCCAACCTGGAGCATGGCAAGGTTTTGATCCTTTTCATACCCAAAAACATGCCAGCTTAACCACATCTCTAGAAAAAGTTCGTGCAGTAAGTTCTCAAATTAACTCGTTGCATCAATCACAGTTCAATGAAAGCAAAAAAGATATTGCGTGGAATACTAATCTTGTTGCGCTACTTCACAATGCGCTCTGGGGAAATCAAGCTGATTTAAGCTTAAAGCCTACTGTTGATTTGGTTTTTGAAAGTAACGCTGAAACTGAATTTGAGCAGGCTCAGAAAACTCACGTTTTGGTAGACGATACGGATAAACTGTTAGATTGGTTCGCGGAGCAAGGGAAAGGGGAAGAGAGATGGCGATCGCACCCCCGAATTGATTTAGTCGCAGATAATGCAGGCTTTGAGTTAATTTGTGACCTCTTCCTGATTGATCTATTGCTAACTCAACCTTCTCCCTTTACTGTTTATCTGCATCTTAAGATTCATCCTACGTTTGTCTCAGATGCCACCATTGTAGACGTTCATCATACCCTGGCCGTTTTATCCAATGATAGGGAGATGAGTGTCCAGAGTCTGGCAGAAAGGCTCAAGAATTATTTGGCGATCGGACGACTACAACTCCTAGCAGATCCTTACTGGGTTTCACCTTTAGAGCTCTGGGAACTACCCCAAACACTGCATCATGAGTTGTCTCAGAGTAATTTAGTCATTCTCAAAGGTGATGCTAACTATCGCCGCCTACTAGGAGATCGGCACTGGTCATTTACGACCCGATTTGAAGAGATCGTATGCTACTTTCTCTCTCCTCTATTAGCATTACGAACCCTCAAATCGGAAGTCGTAGCAGGCTTACAGCCTGAACAAGTAGGATTACTCAATCAAATAGACCCAGGCTGGTTAACCAATGGAGAATGGGGAGTTATGCAGTTTGCTGACCTACCAGGTTTGGGGTTGCAATGACGGGTTGGCGAGTCCTCCAGTTAAACCGATAGCCGTGAGGCAGGATGTGGAGCTTAACGCCACAAACCGCCAGAGGCTCATCTTTGAGTAATCCTTCCAGATTGTTGTGAGTGGTACCTGACTCATCTACAACTGTGATGGCTCCCTCACCCACAACTTCAAACTCATCACCCGTCACAATTACAGCCGTATTCTCATCAATGCCAATTCCTAACACGGCAGGTTGCTGTACCAGGGCTGAAATTAGTCGTCCTAACCGACCTCTTTGGGCGAAGTGTTGGTCAACCACGATGCCAGGAAGAAAACCCATTCCTGGTCCCATCTCGACTGCATCAACACTAGGGTTTGTTTCGGATTTTCCTTCAACAATCATCATGTCGGGCATCATTGCGGCTCCTGCACTAGTGCCCCCCACAACAATTCCTTCGTTGTAGCGTCTGTGAATCACACTGTCGAGTTTAGTGTCTTTAATCAGGTCAGTAATACGTGCCTGGTCTCCGCCAGTAAAGAATACACCCGTTGCCTTTTCAGCCTTTTCTAAATTTTCAGAACGGTCTGCGTCTTCTCGATAATCGGTATCAATGACACAAACATCTTCCACTCCCAGACGCTCGAAAATTCGCATGTATTGGGTTCCAACTTCTCCAGGTAGGCTGGTCGCTGCGGTTAAAACTGCAATTCGAGCGTTGACCCCTCCAGCGCATCTTACAAACTCTCGAAGGATAGTGCAGTCTCCTTCTTTATCTTCCGCCCCACCAATGATGACTAACTGTCCCCGACTTTGACTCGGCTCCATACTGTGCCCTACCTTAATTTTTAACTTGAGATTTTTAATCGGTTCTCGATCGTAGCTGCTAAAGTGATTCGGAGAGAGCGATCGCCTTTAATGTACGTTTGAGAAATACCTTAATAAGCGTACTGCTGAAATCGGGTAAATCTGACCTCGCTTGAGACAGAGATTTTGGCGATTTCTGTAACAATTGTTGCAAATTAAGATTGTGATTCTATGGAATTCAAGTTGGAAATCTATCTAACGTCCTATTGAGACTTGTCCTAAATAAGAGATAGTTTTGGACTAATCTGTGTCTTTGAAATCACCATGAGCTTTCAACGTGCTAGCGGCATTCTACTGCACCCAACCAGTCTACCCAGTCAATTTGGAATTGGTGATTTAGGCAAATCGGCATACGAATTTGTGGATTTCTTAGAGAGAAGTGGGCAAAAGCTGTGGCAAGTTTTGCCATTAGGCCCAACTGGATATGAGCATTCTCCATACACCATGAATTTCAGCGCTTTTGCCGGAAATCCTCTCCTGATCAGCCTGGAAACCTTGGCAGAAGAAGGTTTGCTGAACGCAGATGAACTGTCCCCACTACCCTCTGAGGAAAATGCTGCTCCTCATTTGGTTGATTTCGATCGGGTGATTCCACATAAGTTTAAGTTTCTCAAATTGGCTTACGAACGCTTTCAGAACCTCAGCACGCCGAATCCACAGCTCGAACAGTTTTCTCAAGAACAGTCCTATTGGTTAGATGACTATGTGCTGTTCATGTCGTTGCTCGAAGCCAATGAGGGGAAAAGCTGGAATTATTGGGAAGGGGCGATCGCCCGACGAGAACCAGATGCACTCAAAGCAGCCGCAGAACAGTTGCAAGAAAGTATCCAATTCCATCGATTCTTGCAGTTTAAATTCTTTGAGCAGTGGTCAAAACTTCGGGCTTATACCAATCAGAAAAATATTCAAATTGTAGGTGATATTTCTATCTACGTTTGCCACAACAGCTCTGATGTTTGGGCAAGTCCAGAAACATTTAAACTAGATCCACAAACCTTTGAACCTGCCTACATTGCCGGAGTTCCGCCTGATTACTTTAGCGCTACTGGGCAGCTTTGGGGGAACCCCGTATATGACTGGGATCAAATTAAGCAAACCAACTATGCCTGGTGGGTAAAGCGGTTTCAGGCAACGCTGCAATATGTTGATATTGTTAGAGTTGATCACTTCCGAGGGTTTGAAGCCTACTGGCAAGTTCCTGCTGGAGAGGAAACTGCAATCAATGGTGAGTGGATCAAAGGCCCAGATGCCGAGTTCTTTGAATCACTAAGCGACCAGTTAGGCAGTTTGCCGATCATGGCAGAGGATTTAGGAATTATCACACCTGAGGTTGAGGAACTACGCGATCGCTTCCAATTTCCCGGAATGCGAATCCTACAGTTTGCCTTTGGTGAAGATCCTAAAAATCCTTACCTACCGCACCATTACATCAATAACTGTGTGGTTTACACTGGCACTCATGACAACGACACAACTTTAGGTTGGTGGTCAGGAGCCAGTGCTGGAGAAAAGCAATTTGTGGCTCACTATTTAGGCTATACATCTGCCGAAGAGATTAAACAGATCAATTGGGAATTCATCCAGCTAGCACTTGCTTCGGTTGGTGACTTGGCTGTTATTCCACTGCAAGATGTGTTGGGTTTGGATAACCATGCTCGTATGAATGACCCTAGCGTATCCGCAGGTAACTGGCGCTGGCGTTACACCGACTCTAATGTGTTGACTCAAGAATTGAGCGATCGCCTACTCCGTCTCACTCATCTCTATAGCCGATAAATCTTACCTACCCTGAATCCCTCTCCCGCAGTAGAAGAGGGATTTCAATTTTCTCTCATTACTCCCTTCCCGATTAAAAATTAGGCATTAAAAGATCATAAAGATCAGGGATGCACCCACGACGCGGAGGGCATCCCTGATCTTTTATTAGGAGAGGAGTAGGCCACTAATCAAATCTGCAAAAGACTAATGACTGTTAACAAAACTATCCTCAAGCCGAAGCAGCTGAGTCAGTTTGATTCATCGCAGAATCAGAACCACGGCCAAACGACAGCATTACCCGCGAAACGCCGCTAAACAAAACGCTTGCACCAACCAGTGTGCCAATTAGCCAAGGAGCGTTAAAGGGCCATTGGAACAAAACTATACCGCCAAATGCCAGCGTTACAATTCCATTCACTAAAGCCCAGGTCCAGTTTTGCTGCGGACGCAGACGAAACGCCAAGATTGTTTCAAACACGCCTTCTGTCAGGAAAAAGCTACCCAGTAGCAAAGTCAGAGTAAGGATGCCCGTTCGAGGATAGACGAACAGCATAAGACCGGTCGCTACATAAAGGACTCCCAACAGCAGTTTCCAGATGAAACCGCCGCGATCGCGCGTTTGAAACGCATAAACGACCTTAGCAGCTCCTGCAGAAATCAGGATGAAGGCAACCCAAGTCTCAGCAACAAGGGTTGAGAAGATGGGTAGGGCAAGCCCCACAATACCTAGAACAATGAGCAGGACACCCACTAAAGGAGAATTGTTTACCTGTTTATTAATGGTGTTAGTTCCAGCGCTAGTTTCAGCGCTAGTTTCAGGAGACACGTTGGATGTCATAGTCGTTTTTTTCCTATCTGTAATAGCTTCTCTGCACAGGTTAGGAAAAAAACTACTCGCCTGGTAGGACCTTAGGGTAGACCTCCTTTTAACCCGTGATCGGGGTTTACTCTACAAAAGGTTACAAATTCTAAGAGTTTAGTTACAAATCAGTAACGACATCTTAATTGATATGAAATTTGTGAGAGCATAATCAGTGCCGATTACTGGTACTTAACCAAGTCTGAACAGAGAGTCTGAAGCGAGATGGATCAACATCAGAAGTCAACAGTCGTAATTACAGGTGCTTCTTCGGGAGTAGGTCTACAGGCGGCAAGAGCGCTAGCTCAGCGTGGATGGCACGTAGTGATGGCTTGTCGAAATTTGGAGAAAGCAGAAAAGGCAGCCCAATCTGTAGGAATGTCGAAAGATAGCTATACCCTTCTGCATATTGATTTGGCTTCTTTGGAGAGTGTGCGGCAGTTTGTAACAGACTTTAGGGCAAGCGGCAGATCGTTAGAGGCACTGGTCTGCAACGCGGCGATTTACATGCCCCTGTTAAAAGAGCCATTGCGATCGCCAGAAGGCTACGAGCTAAGCGTTGCCACCAATCACCTTGGGCATTTCCTCCTGTGTAACCTGATGCTTGAGGACTTGAAGAAGTCTCCCGCATCCGACAAGCGTTTAGTCATCTTGGGCACCGTAACTCACAACCCAGATGAACTGGGCGGAAAGATTCCTCCACGCCCCGACCTGGGAGAGTTGCAGGGCTTTGAGCAAGGTTTCAAAGCACCGATTTCCATGATTGACGGCAAGAAATTTGAACCTGTAAAAGCTTACAAAGACAGCAAAGTTTGCAACGTCCTGACGATGCGAGAGCTTCATCGCCGCTTGCACGACTCGACCGGCATTATCTTCAGTTCTCTCTATCCAGGATGTGTGGCGACGACTGCTCTATTCCGCAACCACTACCCACTCTTTCAGAAGATTTTTCCGCTCTTCCAGAAGTACATTACCGGCGGCTTTGTGACTGAAGAACTGTCTGGAGAACGGGTTGCAGACGTTGTTGCCAAGCCAGAATACGGTCAGTCTGGAACTTACTGGAGTTGGGGCAATCGTCAGAAAAAAGAAGGCAAATCGTTTGTACAAAAAGTTTCTCCCGAAGCCCGTGATGATGCTAAAGCAGTGCGCCTGTGGGAGCTAAGCGCAAGGCTAGTGGGGTTAGAGGAACCCGCAATGTCTGCTAAGTAGTTGTTGGACGATCGCTATGCTGGCTCCCAACAAAGCGGATTGCCTTGTTATCCTGTAAGTAAAGTTGTCCTGAGTGGATTGACTTCCTTACCATGACCCAACAACCCAAGCGTATTTGCATTCTCGGCGGCGGCTTTGGCGGTCTTTATACCGCGCTGCGGCTGAGCCAACTCCCCTGGAGCAAACTCGAAAAGCCTGAAATCGTGCTGGTTGACCAGCGCGATCGCTTCCTATTCTCGCCTCTGCTCTACGAATTGCTTACAGGCGAATTGCAAACCTGGGAAATTGCCCCTCCTTACACTGAACTGTTGGCAGGCACAGGCGTACATTTCTATCAGGCGGCCGTTGCCGGAATTGATGTGCAGTCAAAGCAGGTGCAGCTTCAGGACGGACCAGAACTGTCCTACGATCGCCTAGTCTTAGCGCTTGGCGGCGAAACCCCTCTGGATATCGTGCCAGGGGCAGCCGAATACGCGATTCCCTTTCGCACGATCGCTGATGCCTATCGTCTAGAAGAACGACTGCGAACCCTGGAAGCATCTGAGGCAGACAAAATCCGAGTTGCTATCGTCGGCGCAGGTTATAGCGGCGTTGAGTTAGCCTGCAAACTAGCAGATCGGTTAAAAGAACGAGGACGGCTGCGGTTGGTGGAACTAACCGACCAAATCCTTAGAACCTCACCAGAATTTAACCGGGAAGCAGCTCAAAAGGCCCTGGAAGAGCGGGGCGTGTGGATCGACCTGGAAACGAAGGTAGAAGCGTTGGGTGAGAACACGATTTCATTGGAGTACAAAGGGAAGGTCGACACAATCCCAGTTGAAGTGGTGCTATGGACAGTCGGCAACAAGGTTGCAGAGGTTGTGCAAAATCTACCGCTGAAGCATAACTCACGAGGACAGCTTGTAATCACGCCAACTCTTCAGGCGATCGAATATCCCGAAGTTTTTGCACTGGGCGATCTGGCAGAATGCCAGGATGTAGATGGACAGAAAGTTCCAGCGACCGCCCAATCCGCTTTTCAGCAAGCAGAGTATGTGGGTTGGAATATTTGGGCATCGTTAACCAATCGTCCGCTGTTGCCGTTCCGCTATCAGCATCTTGGCGAGATGATGACTTTGGGCACCGATGATGCAACCTTTACTGGCTTGGGAGTAAAGCTAGACGGACAGCTAGCCTACGTTGCGCGTCGTTTAGCATATCTTTACCGAATGCCTACTCTGGATCACCAACTTAAGGTCGGTTTGAACTGGATCGTGCGCCCGTTGCGTGAGATGCTTTCTATCTAGAGTCTTGATGTAACGTTAGCTATTGCTCTAGGTAGGTAGACGCTGATGAAGCATCCCAAGGTGATTTTTTTGGATGCTGTTGGCACGCTATTTGGCGTGAAAGGCAGTGTGGGCGAAGTTTATGGTTCGCTGGCTCGCCAATTTGGAGTAGTGGTAGAGGCTGAAGTCCTGGATAATGCTTTCTTCCAAAGCTTCCGGGCAGCCTCTCCAATGGCATTTCCGAGGGTGTCACGGTCAGAGATTCCAGAGCGAGAATTTGCCTGGTGGTGGGCGATCGCCGCTCAAACGTTCCAAAAAGCCGGAGTGTTAGACCAATTCACTGATTTCTCAGCGTTTTTTACCGTTCTCTACAGCCACTTCGAGACAGCTGAACCCTGGCTCGTTTATCCTGACATTCGCTCTACGCTGGTGCAGTGGCGCGATCAGGGTGTTGAACTGGGGGTTGTTTCTAACTTTGACTCTCGTATTTACGCCGTCCTATCTGCTCTGGAGCTAGCCGAATTCTTTAGCTCGGTCACCATTTCCACAGAAGTGGGGGCTGCAAAGCCCGATCCCAAAGTTTTTGCGACCGCATTGCAGAAACATAACTGTTCTCCCGGTGAGGCATGGCACATTGGCGATAGCTTTAAAGAAGATTATGAAGGCGCAAAAGCTGCTGGACTGAGAGCTATCTGGCTTAAGCGAGCAAGCGTCTCCATTCCGGCTCCTTCTCTCAGCGGAGTAAGGAGCTAGATACAGATTCTTGCTTAACCGATTCACCGTTTAGTTATGAAAATTTGTGGTATAAATCTACAGTAAATTTATAAAGTAGCTGGGGATCGTTGAGCGTGAGACAGTAGCATCAAATTTAAGGACTGAGATGAAGTGCTGATAATTTGCTGCTATCAAGGTCATTTCCCTTCAGCATGAGGTCTGGTTGCAGTGGGCATTGTTATTGAGAATGTTTCAAAGCAGTTTGGCAGCTTTCAAGCGGTCGATCAAGTTGATTTAGAAATTAAGACCGGATCGCTGGTCGCTCTGCTTGGGCCTTCAGGATCAGGCAAATCTACACTGCTACGGTTGATTGCTGGGTTAGAACAACCCGACACAGGCAGAGTCATTCTCACGGGTAGAGACGCGACCCATGAAACCGTTCAGGACCGCAACATTGGCTTTGTGTTTCAGCATTACGCCTTGTTCAAGCACCTGACCGTGCGTAAGAATATCGCTTTTGGCATGGAGATTCGCAAAACACCCAAGGCGAAAGTCAAAGCAAAGGTGGAAGAATTGCTGGAGTTAGTGCAGTTGGCGGGGTTGGGCGATCGCTACCCCTCTCAGCTCTCTGGCGGTCAGCGTCAACGGGTCGCTCTAGCCAGAGCGCTAGCTGTGGAGCCAAAAGTGCTGCTGCTTGACGAACCCTTTGGGGCACTTGATGCCAAAGTGCGAAAAGACCTACGGGCTTGGCTGCGTCGTCTGCATGATGAAGTCCACGTGACGACCGTCTTCGTTACCCACGACCAGGAAGAGGCGATGGAAGTCTCGGATGAACTCGTGGTTATGAATAAAGGCAAGGTTGAGCAGGTCGGCAGTCCCGCCCAGATCTATGACAATCCGGCTAGCGCTTTTGTGATGAGCTTTATTGGTCCGGTTAATGTGTTGCCCAGTACGTCCCATATTTTTCAGGGGAATGGGTTTGACTCGGCTCACCCAGAGGTCTTTCTGCGTCCTCAAGACGTACTAATCGAAACGCAGCCTAACGGCACTACCGTTGCCGCCAGAGTCACTCGCCTGATTCATCTGGGTTGGGAAGTGCAAGCAGAGTTAGCGCTGGACGACGGACAGGTCGTCACGGCTCATTTGACTCGCGATCGCTTTGACCAACTCAAACTAGAGCCACAGCAGCGAGTTTTTGTGAAACCCAAAGAAGCTAAAGCATTCCCGCTGTATTACTCAATCTAACGAAGGTTTCGACGCAATTTGTCGTCCAGTGCAGCCTAAGTTGTAGTCAGCGGTCGTGTGTTAGGCATCTCCAGACAGGAAGTTACGCCCCCTTTAGCACAAGCACAGCTTGCAGTAAACAAGTCTTCTTTATGGTCCAGACCAGGCTCGCGAAAGCGAACCTGGGGATCGAGCACTACTGGCAACAAACTCAGACCCGGTGCGTCAATTTCCTGGACGGGCGATCGCTCCCCCGTAGATAGTTCTAGAGATGGTCTGGAGCGATGCGAGTAATTTGGCGATCGCGAACCTCCATCTCTCTCAGCAGAAACTCACCACCTGGCAGCAAAATCTGGGCATGACGAATCAATAGATGGGTAATAACAGATGGGTAACATCAGACATGATTAGCTATAGTTTCTACGAGTAGTCAAATTTGTTTGTACAGTTGAAGTAGAAACAAAGTAGTTATAAGACCAATTTTCTAACGTTCTAATCAAAATTCTGGTCAAGGCAATCTCTAACTACTAGGCTAAAATCCTGATTCAACCTAAAACCTGCAGCTTAGTGCCTAAAATCGCTATATTTTTGTGACTAGTACAGTTTATGACCCGTTTTCAGCAATCCGTGCCTGATAACTTTGACCACAGTGAACACAACGGTGCTAATAGTTTAGAGCCCTCAATGCCTACTCCATCCGACCACAACCCCAATCCAGAAGCCGAGCTTCATCCTGTAACTAATCAGCCTGTTCCCATCAGCCCATCAGAGGCTGATGGCTCACAGTTACCAGTTGCTCCCGAGCCACCGGGGGGACATCACAAAGTCGCAGAAAATCCCTGGATAGAGGGGCTAAAGACGATTGGACTGAGTGCAATTCTAGCCTTTGGGATTCGTCAAATTGTGGCAGAGGCCCGCTATATTCCTTCTGAATCGATGCTGCCAACCCTGGAAGTCAACGATCGCCTGATCGTGGAGAAAGTCAGCTATCGGTTTAGTAATCCTGAGCGGGGGGACATTGTGGTGTTTTGGCCGACAGATCGGCTGAAACAAGAAAACCCCTCGATGAAAGACGCGTTCATCAAACGAGTTATTGGTTTACCCGGAGAAACCATTGAAGTTCGCGGAGGGCGAGTTTATGTAAACGGACAAGCCCTGCGAGAAAATTACATCGCTGCTGAACCAGAGTATCAGTGGGGCCCGGAAGTCGTGCCCGAAGATTCTTACCTAGTTCTAGGTGATAACCGCAACAACAGTTACGATAGCCACTTCTGGGGCTACGTTCCACGAGAGAACATTATCGGCAGAGCTGCTGTGCGCTTTTGGCCACCCGGACGAGTTGGAGAATTAGGTCCGGAGCCGGAGTATTGGGACTAGGACTTTAAAAGTTAGCTTTCGTGCGTGAAGCGGATGAAAAATTAACTCTTTTACAGAAGCATTCCAGCGATCGCTGCTGTCATAAAACAAGCTAGCGTGCCTCCAATCATGGCTCGAACGCCTAAGCGAGCGAGGTCATGTTGGCGATCGGGAGCAATTCCGCCGATGCCACCGATTTGAATGCCGATGGAGCCGATGTTGGCAAAACCGCAGAGGGCATAGGTGGTAATGATTGCTGCTCCTTCTGAAATGGTGGCGGTTGCCTCGGTGCCTGCGGAACTGGCACCCGCGCCAATCAGTTCGCTCAGGTCTAGATAAGCAATGAATTCGTTCAGAATCGTCCTTTTACCCAGTAGGGCTCCTACCTGAAGACAATCTGCCCAAGGAACACCCATCAGCCAGGCGATCGGGGCTAGCAAGTAGCCGAGAATCAGCTCCAGGGAAAGGTTGGACAGACCAACTAAACTGCCCAACCAGCCCAACAAAGCATTAAACATTGCCAGCAGAGCCAAAAATGCAATGATCATGGCGGCAACATTGAGGGCAAGCTTTAAGCCGTCGATCGCTCCACTTGCAGCGGCATCAATTACATTAACAGACGTACGCTCGACTTTTATCTTGATATCACCCGCTGTTGGTGAATCTTCGGTTTCGGGGTAAAGCAGCTTAGAAATTGCCAGAGCAGCGGGGGCAGACATCACGGATGCGGCGATCAGGTGCTCTGCTGGAATACCAAAGGAAACGTAGGCTGCCAGTACGCCACCTGCTATGGTCGCAAACCCACCCGTCATCACAGCATGTAGCTCTGATTGAGTCATGGAAGAAACGTAAGGCTTAATTAGCAGCGGTGCTTCGGTTTGCCCGACAAAGATATTGCCTGCTGCTGAGAGCGATTCCGAACCCGAGGTTCGCATGGTTCGCATCATCAACCAGGCAATCCATTGGACGACGCGCTGTAAGATGCCGTAGTGATAAAGCACACCAATGAAGGCGGAGAAAAAGATGATAGTTGGCAAAACTTTGAAGGCAAAGAAGAAATCTTCAAAGTTTTCACCAAAGACAAAGGATGCGCCTGCATCAGAAAAGTTGAGAAATTGCGTCACTAAATTGCCGATGAACTCAAAAATGGCAAAGCCGATGGGAGTTCTGAGGATAAATAGGGCAAAAAATAGCTGTAGCGCAACTCCCCACAGCACGGGCCGCCAGCGTACAGCTTGCCGATTGGTCGAAAACAGATAGGCGATCGCAATGAAAACGAGCAGCCCGAACAGTGAAATGAGACGCTCCATAAGCTTTCTGTAGTGGTAGATGTCCCGATTAGTATTTTCCTTTCCAGGCAGATGGCTGCTGAAATTTGTAAATATCCTGGATGACCTGGACCCAACCGTCAGATACGGAGTCAAGCAGGCGATCGCCCTTTTCTTTAGTTGCCACTGTTGGATCGCCCAACACGCCACTCTGGCTTAGATCACGAGTCGTCCAGGCAAAAGGCAATTTTCCTTCCATGCTGAGTAAACTCTCTTCGGGCAACCCATGAGGATACTCTGCTACCGCTTTCTGCATTTGTACCTGGTCGGGCAAAACCGAGAGCATCAGGCTCGTTTCGGCATCACCTGCATGAATGCCCAGTTCTTTTTCCTTGGGCGAAAAAAACTCACTTGCACAGTGAGGCACTCGCCAGGTAAATAGGGGAAATACCATAAAATCTTCGTGTTGCTGGTGCAAATCTCGCGCCACAATTTCTATGACTTGAGGCTGTCCACCGTGGGAGTTAAGCAGCACCAGTTTGCGAAAACCTGCACGATACACGCTTTCAGCAACCTCAGTCAGAGTCGCGATTAAGGTTTGAGCGCTCAGGGTAATCGTTCCTGGAAAGTGCCAGTGCTCGTTGGATTTGCCGTAATACAGCGGCGGCAACGCATAGGCAGGAATCTCAGAATTCAGTTTTTCTAAGGCCTTTCCCAAGACCGCTACCCCAATTGCGGCATCCACGATCAACGGCAGATGCGGGCCGTGTTGCTCGATCGCCCCCACGGGTTGAAGCAACACCACATTTGCCTTGTCGGGCATCGCTTGAACCTCAGTCCAGGTGAGATATGGAAAGAACCTGTTAGGTGGAATAAAGCTATGCATACAGTCCCCGTAGTCACGATCGAGCATTACTGATGTGACGTATTCTACAAAGTCGAGGTGACTTCGGACTGTAGCGAAACATCACTTACAGCCATTCTCCAATGGGTAAGCCATAGCGTAAGGGCAGTTCGCGAACTGCCCTTACAGGGATTCGTGGTTTATCCAAGTGGAAATTGCTGTAAGTCATCTACTGCAATCAATGCAATCAGCATTAAGGGCGAAACCTTCAGGTTTCGCCCTTAATGCTTCAGAATCAGTAACCCAATTATCCGTTGTAGTCGATGTAATCGGTGCGTCGGGTTCTAGGTTGGGCAGGTGGTAAGAACTGCTGCTCAACGTAGGGATAGGAGGGGGGAATGTTGGGCTGATGAATGATGTGAGTGGTGTTTCGAGGTGGCTGGCGTTGGGGTAAGAGCAACACAATGATGACGCAAATAAAGACGACGCTGCCGCCTACGATCAGCACCAACACTAAACCGCCCACCATCCAGAGGACACCCGACTGAGAGGAGTTTTGATCTAGAGAAGTCTCATCTGCTCGTCGAGTCGTAATATCTGCAACAGATTGCTGTTGTTCTTGAAGCTGAGCCAGGACTTGCTCAATCTCGTCTTCCTGGTTTTGCAGGCGCGACTCTAGCCTTGTGATGGTCGTTTCCTGATCGTCTAGCTTGTCTTCTAGAGCATCGGCGATCGCCCGCTGTCGATCTAATTCTCGCTGCAACTGAGAACTATCAGAATCTCCTAGCCCGCTAGCTGAAGGGGGGACGGGTAATGGCGACTGCTGCTCTGTCACAGCCGGAGAAGGCTGCATCTCAGTGGGGGACGAAAACGGCAAACCTGCTCGCAGCAACAGCACTGCTGCGAATCCTGTGACCGCACAGCCAGCTAAAAACGCCGTAGTATCGCTCATGGTTTTGATAATTTTGCTGCGGTTAAACTACGGCAACGAAACCAGATACTCTATTCACCCCTTGACCCAGCCCTCGACTAAACCTGACCTGATGCATAAAGTCAACCGAGTAGATGCAGGATAAATACTAACACCATACTCTGCTCTATTCTTACCTCACCAGGATTTTCCGACAATTTAGACAGGCGATCGCAAAAAAAATTAATTTAGTTGGAGCCACTAGTTCTGGGTTGAAGTTCCATTGCCTATCAGCCATCAACCGTTAGTCATCACCTAGTCATCACCCATTGAGCGCTGGGGCAAAAGCAGAATTTGGTCATGGGGGTCACATCGCTCCAGCTCCTGACGGATCTCTGCCTCAGAAGGATTGTCATTTTGCATGAGGAATTGCAAGAACTTGAAGGTCGGTGCGTAAGTCCGAAAGTAACCACCGTGTACGTCAATCTTGCCCAGCAAATAGGGCAGGATGTTTCCCAAATCGATCAGTAGGGCTGTGAATGGATTTAACCCCAGCGCGATCGCATTCACACCCACCATTCTGGAGCAGTCGAGATAATTGAAGCTTTCAAACAAGTCATAGGCAGATGTTGCTTCGACTGCCCGTCTGGAGAGCAGCGCGTTGCGAATCCACAGCATATCCTTTGGTTTGTTGGCGCGTCTGAGGTAGATATTGCCCAAGCGCAAACCTGACATTTCAATGCTGGGTTCGGTAAACCAGTTGCTCAAGATTGAGAGGTAGCGCAAGACGATATCGCGATCGCTCGACATCAGGTAAATCTGCTCACAGCGCCGAATTGCCGAGCGGACGTAGTTATTTCTGCCTTCCTGAATTAGTTCTAGCGGAATATCTGGAGATGCCAGGATCAGCTTGCCTAAATCCAAGCATTCGCCCATTTGCTTTTCTTGCTCAGTGGCGCGATCGTCTTTACCAAAGCGATCGGACAGGACGCGCAGGGTGTTGACGACAACTAAACCGCCCATGCTGTGTCCGACCAGGTTAACTTTGGTGCGAATGCTTTTGGGTAAATCAACCGACTCTTTTAGGGAAGCCGCAGGGGCTTGAAGCTGCTTGAGAACCCGATCGAGCCGCCAAAAGAACTCTGCTAAATCAGGCGCACCATAGTGAATGGCTCGATAGCGATCGCGCTGATAGACAACTGCCCGCAACAGCCCAAAAGCAAGTAGCCATAGCACAAATACAATGACTGGAAAAGTCCAATACCAGCGAACCTGTAAGGGTAAAACTAGATCATAGAGCAATGCCAAAAGGAGGCTGGGCAATAAACTGATGACAAAAAGACTGCCGACAAATTTGAGCAAAATTCCGACATTGCTAACCAGGTCTTTGAGCAGCCCCAGGTTAAAGAAGGGCTGTTCGCTGGGCCAGTGATAGCCGACGTAGAGATGCTGCGCTGAAATCGTGTTGGTGCCTTGCAAGGCATCTGCCTCCTCAGCAAAGCCGTCATAAAAGCCCTTAGCGGGGGTGGCATAGCCATGAGTCCGCAGCGTCAGCGTGTTGACATTCTGTTTCTGAATTGTCCGAGCTAGCTCGTCTATGTTGAACAGGGGGCGAAAGCGATGGTTGGGCGGTAGCCGCCGTTCGACCTTCAAAGATACAGAAGCAGTGCTGACGACCAGGTAAACGTGAGGATTCTGGCGATCGCCATACACCTCAAAGTTGCGACTGATTGCCTGAGTAAACTGTTTTTGCTTCCAGCTATTCAGGGTTTTGATCACGAACGCTTCGTTTACTTCTTGGCAGAAACCAGGATATTTTTCGTGACATTCACCCAGATTCTGAAAGTCATTGTGGAGCTGGCAGTAGATCAGCAATTCCTGATGGAGCACTTCAGCGATCGCTGCTTCACTCGATTTGCCTGCATAGGTTCTTGCATCAGCCTCATACTCACCCTTATAGGCAAGCTGCACCACACGCGCCTTTGTCCACCAGTCTGAGAAAGGGGCTGAGTTGCGAATGATGCCGCCGAGCCAGCGCTGATCGACCTGACTGGCTTCGGCGTTTTTCCACCGAAACGGTAGGGATTCAGAAGTGTAGCAGCGCTCAACGCTCATGGGTTTCTATCCAACTTAGCGAATTTCATCCAGCACTTCTTCTACCTTTGCCACGCCTTCGGCATTGTTTTGCTGTTGATAGAGCGTGAGTGCCTGTTCTAAATTGGCGATCGCTTCATCCGTGCGATCGCGCCCTTGCAGCGCCAACCCTAGCTCATAAAATCCTTCTGGATTTTGAGGGGCAAGCTCGACCAGCCGCCGATACGCCACAATCGCCCGCAGATAATCTCCCTTTTCCAACAGAACGCTGCCGATCAGGGCTTGTGCCTCTGGTGAATTTGGTTCTGCTGAAGCACCCCGCTGATAGGACACAAGCGCCTGGTCTAAATTTCCTTGAGCCCTAAAGATGTCACCAATTTGCAAGTGAATTTGAGCATTGCGCGGTTCCAGGCTAGCGGCTTGTTCAAAGGCGGCCAATCCATTCGCAAGGTCACCTGAATTTACCAGAGCTACCCCTAAATTTAGCTGAATACTGCCCCGGCGCGGGTTGAGCTGCAAGGCCCGTCGGAGGGTCTCCACTGCTTCTGTATACCGTTCTTGCTGAATTAGCACAGACCCCATTGACTCAAACACGACTGCATTGTTGGGGTTCAAAGCTGCTACCTGCTGATAGGCTTGCAGTGCGCCTTCATAGTCTTCTTGCCGAACTAGTACAACCCCCAAGCCGAGGTAAGCATCAACGTTGTTGCGTTCTAGCTGAGTGCTTCGGCGGTATGCTTCGGCAGCTCCGCTGTAGTCCTCCAGATTTGCCAGGCTGTAACCCAGGGCGTAGTAAAAAGCGGCATTATCGTTGTCCAGGGCGATCGCCTGCTGATAAGCCGTTGCCGCCTCCTGGTAGTTATTTTGCCGCGCCTGCAAGTAGCCGATTCCTGAGAAGATGCGGGCATTTTCTGGGTCGATGCTAGCGGCTTGCTGATAGGTCGCCAGTGCTCCTGCATAATCTCCTGCATTAACCTGTTGCCGCCCTTGCCGCAGCAGATCATTAAGCTGCCGATTGTTATTTTGCGCCAGCAGAACACCCTGCGTTTGCCGACCCTGTACCTGAGCTTGAGTGGGTTGAGCAATCGCCCCCAACAGCCCCGACATGACTACACTGGCTGTCAATGTCATCAATGCAGCCGATCGTGGCCAGTTTATGGCTTGACAGATGGCACCACCGACAGCTTGTTTATTCACAGCTTGCTTATTCACAGCCAACCCCGCGCATTTCCTACCGTTGTTTACTTTGTTGATTAGCTACAGCGATCTGAAAACCAGATCAGGACTCATTTACGATGACAGGTTAAACGAATTTCTAGAACAGAAATCTGCCGAGAAACATATCCAGACACAAGACCTTGACTCCCAGGCATGATTTGATCCGCTTGATCGTTGTCTGATCGCAGAATGGTAGTGTCATGAAAGAATCTTGTGAGAGGGCAAGGGAATGATTTTATCAACAACTGACGTAATTCAGGGAGCAGTGGTCGAATCTTACCTGGGAGTCGTCACGGCAGAAGTGGTTTACGGCAGCAACGCGCTGAGAGATTTTTTTGCTGGAATTCGCGACATTATTGGAGGGCGCACTGCCAGCTACGAGCGAGTGTTTGAAAAGGGGCAGCAAGAGGCGATCGCCGAACTGGGGCTACGTGCTGAGCGACTAGGTGCCAATGCAGTCATCGGTATCGAAATAGACACAGGCACCATTAACATTGACGAAACTGGAGCCCTGTTGCTGATTACCGCCACCGGAACAGCCGTCCGGCTGCGCTAACAGAATTCTCCCTTCCGAAAGAGCCGTGACCTCCCCTCAGGGGAGAGAAAAAGAGCAGTGGACTGATCCTAAAGTAGAGGCTCAGATAACTGCTAGAAAAACGAATTGGCAAGGGAGTTCACTTGTATGACATATGCAAATCGGCCCGGTGTAGTAGAGCCCGTTGTTGCAGCCACAGATTATCACGACCGGGTTAGATGGGGTCCCATCCTTGCTGGTCTGGTTATTGCTTTGGTATCGCAGTTGATTTTAAGCGCGCTTGGAGCGGCGATCGGTCTAACGACGCTTGCAGGTTCAAACGCGCCTAACAGTGCTGCTGGAGAGGTGGGCACTGCTGTTGGCATCTGGACAGTCATTAGTTTATTAATCTCGCTATTTTTGGGTAGCTGGGTGATGGCTCGGAGTTGCGGACCCATGAACCGCAACACCGGTCTGTTGAATGGTGCAATCCTTTGGGCAACCACCTTGGCTCTCAGTGCATGGTTGCTTACCAGCGGTGTGTCGGGACTCTTTGGCATTGTTGCGTCTAACGCTGGAGAAGTCATTAATCAGGTGCAGCCTGCCGGTGGTGTAGAAGTTCCTGACCCCAGTGTAGCTAATACAACACCTCAAGAAACTCGCGACATTGCAGGCAACGCTGCTAAAGCAGGTTGGTCGTTTGTGATTGGTTCTTTGTTGAGCTTAGCTGCTTCCCTGATTGGAGCTTCGGCTGGCACTCGGACTCCTCGCGTTGCAACGTATGTAGAACGCTAGAGGTACAGACCGCAGATTTAGTTGTGGTGTCTCTCCAATCAGCACGTTTTACAAACTTGGGTAAGGCGTGCTTTTTCTATAGATGCGTTGTGTGAAGGGTAGAGTGGCTTTGCCGGGCTACCCTTCACGCTTTAAAGGAGTGATTAGCTTCTTTACAATTTTGTATAGCTGCTCGATAGTTCCGCACAGCTCCTTTACGGTTCCGCATAGCTGCTTGGCGATCGCGCATAGCTGCTGAATAGATCTCGTAGGATGCGTTAGGCGATCGCCGTAACGCATCATTCACCACTCAGTGCGTTACGCTGTCGCTAACACACCCTACACATTAATGAGCAGGAGTTACGCTTCCTAAACCGGAACCCCTAATACCCGCAAAATCATCGGTAAGAGTTTGCTGCACGCCTCTGCAATCTTTGCCGTCTCCGGTAAACCTTTCAAAGTCGCCTCAAACATCTTCTTTGCCCTTCGCACCAATCCCTCTTTCTGAGCGGGTTCTTCGGTTTGCTGTGCCGCTGCTAAGTTTTGCACCTGCTCTAGCAGGTCGGCTTTGTCGGGGTCAGGCAGGTCAGCATCGGTTTCGATCGCCACTTGCAGTTGAGTGAGTAGCTCTTTTAGAGTGGGGCGATCGCCACCTCCATCATCGGGCAACTGGTTAATCGTGTTCGTCACGCTGCCGCTAATTTCGCCCAGGTTGAGCGTTGAACCTGTGAGCGTAAAATCTCTGCCCACATTAATGTTTTGACTAGAATCGTGGGTTTCCTGCACGGCTTGACCTCCTCCAACGAGTTGATTAAAAATCTGTGCCTTTTGCGCGGTTTGTGCCAGGGCGACTTCTTTCAGATCAGCGGCGTGGAGCTGTAGCTGCTCCACTCTGGCTTCTAGCTGACAAACTTTGTCGGCATAAGCCGCTTGCAAACTGCGAGAAATTTCAGCTTTGTCAGCCGTCTCAGAAACTTCTAGGGTGACGAGCGCATCGTCGCCTTTACGTTCAACCGCCTGAATTGAGTCATAGCTGATGTCGGGATGCTCTGCCATCAATTCCTGGAAGGCCGCAGCAAAGGCGGTACTGTTCATGCCGTTGCGAAACAGCACTTGCACCACATTGATCATCTTGCGATAGAGCTTTTCAAAATCCCCGGGCTTAAACATCTCGTCCGGGTCGTGGGGGCGACGTTCGCGGTTACCCAACTCGTTAGGATGCTCTAGCAAAAAGACATACTGACAGTCCACCTGATCGAGTTTGGTCGTGTGGTCAATGTTCCAAGCTTCCAAGCAGGCTCCAGTGAGGTAAGCCCCAGTAAAATCGGTGCCAATCGCCAGAACTTCGCGCAAATTGATATCACGCAGGTTGGCTTGCTGCAATGTGGCATCGCTCAGGTCTGCCCATTTCAGATTAGCGGCATTGAGGTTGACCCCATTTAGGTTTGCGCCCCGCAGATTCGCATCGACATAAGACTTGTTATACCCGTTGCGGCTGGTAAGCAGGTCGAGAACGGCTGCATTCGTCAAAATGGAATCACCCACTCTGGCGCGATCTAGCTTTTGGGCGCTGTGCCAGCAAACGTGAGTCAGCGTTGCTGCCCGAAAGTTGGTGCTTTTTAGCTTGGCACCCGTGAAGTTAGCGCCCGCCAGGTCAGCCCCGTAAAAGCGAGTGCCGCCCAGCGCCGCAAAGGCAATGCCAAAGCTGGGAAGCAGCGCAAATTTTTCATCACCTTTGAGGGCATGACGGCTGCAATAAAGGCCCAGCAGCAGACTTGCGGCTGCGACTGCGGCTGCAACTGCAACTGCAACTGTGACTGCAACTGCACCTGCGCCTGTGCCTGCAACTGCGCCTGCGCCCACGCCTACGACTGCGCCTGCACCTGCGACGGCGACGGCGGCTGCGACTACGACTGCAACTGCAACTGCAACTGCAACTGCACCTGCGACTGCAACTGCAACTGCGACTACGCCTGCGCCTGCGCCCGCGCCCGCGCCTGCGCCTGCAACTGCAACTGCGCCTGCGCCTGCGCCTGCAACTGCGTCTACGCCCGCGCCTGCAACTGCAACTGCAACTGCAACTGCAACGGCGATCGTGCTAGCGGCCCTAGCTGTAAAACCCTGACGAGCGATCGCTATGAACGTAGCCAGAATGGTAATGAAGTAAGCGGCTGTGACAGCCAGGTCTAGGGTAAAGTAATCCCAGTCGTAGTCGGAGTCCCACCAGTAGGGAAAGTATAAGGCAATGAAGTAGCCAAAGTAGCCTTGCAGCACTCCTGCTAGGGACGTAATCACCAGCAGGAGCAGCAGTTGCCCAGCTACCCAGCGTCGCTGCACTCCAGCAACAGTCCGCGTAAAGTTTGCGCCCCGTAGCTGAGCTTGAGCAAAGCTTGCACCCCGAATATCTGCCTCGCTAAAGTCTGACCCAGAGAGATTCTGTCCCTTAAGCGACTGTCCCCGCAGGTTAGCGCGGCGAAAGTCTCGTTCTCCGGCAGCGTAACGGCTTAGAACTTCGCTGGCTTTCATAGGGGCGGGGGAGAGAGGGGCTGTTGTTTGATACAGCGATAGCATAAAAATTTCGGCAGAGGAAGGTTTCTCCTAAATCTTTTGCCTCGTTTCCTGGCTAGAAGCCAGGAACGAGAGAAACAAGAGAAATCCCCACCACCTAAGCGCTAAAGTACTTTGCCACCGAATGATGAGCCACGATCGCCGTTGTCGATTGCTCTGGGTAAAGCTGCTCGCTTTCGTCCATGTGCAGGTGAATGCGATCGCCCCCCAGCAATTCCAGTAACTTGTACTGATCTTGAATGTTGGGGCAAGCCGGATAGCCAAAGCTATAGCGTGAGCCACGATAGCGCTGAGCTAGAATGTCCCGAATGTTATCCGGCTCCTCCGCGTCAAAGCCTAGCTCCTGACGAATTCGAGCGTGAGTCCACTCCGCTACTGCTTCTGCCACCTGCACCGCTAGCCCGTGAAAATAGAGATAGTCGGTGTATTGGTTAGAGCCAAACAGCTTTTGGGCGTATTCTGTGGCGACTTCGCCAACGGTAACGGCTTGCATGGGGAATACATCGATCATTCCGCTCTCTTTAGATGCATAGAAGTCAGCAATGCAGAGGCGACGGAGCGATCGCTGACGCGGGAAGTTGAAGGTGGCAATTGCTTCCGATTCCCCTTTTTGCAATACGTCTACAGGAATTGCCGGATCGTACAGGTGAAGCGAATTTCCTTCAGACTGACAAGGGAAATAGCCATAAACTACCTGAGGATGCAGCAAATTCTGCTCTACAACCTGCTGTTTCCAGGTTTCCAGAATCGGGTAAACCTTGTCTGCTAAGAACTGGTCATAGTCCTCACGAGACTGCTCTTTGGGTTTGCGGAATTGCCACTGTCCTGCGATCAATGCCTGCAAATCTAGATAGGCAAACAGTTCCTCAAAGGGAATGTCTGTGGGCTGCAAGATTTTGGTACCCCAGAAGGGAGGAGCAGGGGGAGTGAGCAGGGGAACGGCTTCGGAGCGTCGGGTGTCTTCAGGAGTTTGGGGGCTAGAGGCTAGGGACTGGGGGGTAGGGGTTGGAGGGGATTGGGGTTGTGCGCTGGTTTCTGGCGTACTGACTTCGTTGAGGAAGCCCTGGAGGTCGTCCCAGTTTGCCTGGGCTTTGGCGGGCATCAGTTTGTCCATGAAGTGCAGATCTGAGAAGGCATCTTTGCCATAGATCACTTTGCCTTTATAGGTGTTTTGGCAATCTTCGTAGACAAATTTGGGGGTGAGGGCTGCGCCACCCAGAATCACAGGAACGGTGATGCCGCGTTCGTTGAATACCTCCAGGTTTTCTTTCATGAAGGCGGTTGATTTGACCAGCAAGCCGCTCATAGCAATGCAGTCGGCTTTATGGGTTTCGTAGGCGTCAATGATGTTGTCAACGGGCTGCTTGATGCCCAGGTTAATCACCTTGTAGCCGTTGTTCGACAGGATAATATCGACTAGATTCTTGCCGATGTCGTGAACGTCGCCTTTAACGGTGGCAATGATGAAGGTGCCTTTTGCCTGACTGGAATCTTCCTTTTCCATGAAGGGTTCCAGGTAAGCAACGGCGGCTTTCATCGTTTCTGCGGATTGCAGCACGAAAGGAAGCTGCATCTGCCCGGAACCAAACAGTTCACCGACGACTTTCATGCCATCAAGCAAAAAGGTGTTGATGATTTCTAGGGGCGGGTATTTTTCTAGCGCTTTGGTGAGCTGTTCTTCTAGCCCAATTCGTTCGCCGTCAATGATGTGGCGGGTGAGCCGCTCTTCCACAGGCAGGTTTTCGTCTTGGCTGCGATCGCGCTTCGTCGTCGCCCCTTCAAACAGTGTGGTTAACTCTGCTAGCGGGTCGTAAACGCAAATATCCCCTTCAAACTTACGCTCATCAAAGATCAGTTGACGGCACACTTCCTGAGGTTTGGGGTCAATCTTGGCGAGCGGCAAAATTTTGTTAGGGCTGACAATTGCCGCATCTAGCCCCACCTCCATCGACAGATGCAAAAACATCGAGTTCAACGCCATCCGTGCCGCTGGATTCAAACCAAAGGAGACATTGGAAATGCCCAAAACAATGTGACATCCCGGTAACTCTGCCCGAATTCGCTGGATTGCATCGATTGTCGCTTTGCCATTCGCCCGATCCTCTTCAATCCCGGTAGAAATGGGTAACGCTAAGGGGTCGTAGAAGATTTCGTAAGCTGGAATGCCAAACTCTAAAGCATCTCGGTAGGCGCGTTGGGCGATCGCAAATTTCCTCTCCGCTGTTCGCGCCATCCCTTCCTCATCAATCGTACCGACAACGACTCCCGCGCCGTACTGCTTCGCTAGTTCCAACACCTTAAAGAAGCGCTCGTCGCCGTCCTCGTAGTTGGTCGAGTTGAGCAAGCACTTGCCGCCTGCCACCTTCAGCCCCGCTTCCATCTTTTGCCACTCAGTCGAGTCCAGCATCAGCGGCAGCGTCACATTCGTCACCAGGCGCGACACCAGTTCTCGCATATCGCGCACCCCGTCACGTCCAACGTAGTCAACGTTGACATCCAAAACGTGCGCCCCTTCTCGCACCTGCGCTTTTGCCAACGACACCAACCCATCCCAATCTTCCGCATTCAGCAAATCCCGACACTTCTTCGAGCCACTCGCATTCAGCCGCTCTCCAACAATTAGAAAGGAGTTGTCCTGGTCGTAAGGCTGAGCAGTATAGATCGAGGCCGCAGCAGGGGTGTAGTTGGGGGAATAGGGTTTGGGGTGTAGGGTGTGGGGTGTGGCAGCTTGTTCCCTAACCCCTGCCTCCCTAACCTCCCGTTGCTTCGGAGTCAGCGTTGGCGCAACTTCTGCTAACTGACGAATGTGATCGGGTCGGGTGCCACAGCAACCACCAACCACTTGCACACCCAAATCCTCAACGAAGTGCATCAGAGCCATTCGCAGTTCCAGAGGGGTGAGTTTGTAGTGAGCGTGTCCACCAACGTTTTCAGGAATTCCAGCATTGGGAATGCAGGAGATGACGAAGGGCGAATTAGCAGACAAATAGCGAATGTGTTCTGCCATGCGATCGGGACCAGTAGCGCAGTTTAGCCCCAGGATGTCAATTGGGTAAGGTTCCAGAATAGATAACATGGCGCTGACATCGGAGCCGACCAGCATCGTGCCCTGAAGTTCCATCGTCACGGAAACCATCAGCGATCGCCGCTCTCCTTTCTTCTGGAAGACCTCCTCAATCGCATTCAGCGCTGCCTTAATTTGTAGTACGTCCTGGCAAGTTTCCACAATGAATAGATCTACGCCGCCGTCAAATAGCCCTTCTGCCTGCTCTGCGAAGGATGCCTTCATCGTGTCGTAGTCGATGTGTCCCAATGTCGGCAGCTTCGTGGTTGGGCCCATTGATCCTGCGACAAATCGCGGCTTTTCAGGCGTAGAGTACTCCGCTGCGACCCGTTTTGCTAATTCAGCCGCTCTTTTGTTGAGCGAGTAAGCCTGATCTGCCAGGTCATACTCTGCTAGCACGATAGAGGCAGCGCCGAACGTATCGGTTTCGATCACGTCTGCCCCGGCTTCTAAAAATTCTCGGTGTACCTGTTCCACCGCTCCGGGCTTGGTTTCTACCAAATACTCATTGCAGCCCTCATATTCTGCGCCGCCAAAGTCCTCAGCCGTCAGGTTTTGTGTCTGAAGTGACGTACCCATTGCCCCATCAAACACGATTACGGGGCGATCGGGGCTATGTAGGCGGGAAAGAAAAGAATTTGTCGTCATAAGGGGAAATGACCTTTGGGCAGAAAATCCAGATAAGTTCTAGATTATCAACCTCACCCCATTTCTGCTGAGCATAGGATGGAAATACGCAATGTTTGCTGTCTAATTGTTGAAAATTTAGGATGACTCAGAATCTTAATCAATATGGGGTGGTGCTAGTTACGGCAGCTTCAAGGGCAGAGGCAGAGGCGATCGCCCACACCCTGATTCAAGCTCGTCTTGCAGCTTGTGTGAGCATCATGCCGATTCAGTCTGTTTACACCTGGCAGGGCAAGGTTCACCAGGAAGAAGAATGGCAACTGATGATTAAAACTGACCTGAACCAATTTGCTGACCTGGAAGCTAAAATTCGCGAAATTCACTCCTACGAGGTTCCCGAAATTATTGCTCTTCCAATTTTGGCAGGTTCACAGCCTTATCTAAACTGGATTGCTGAGCAAACCCAATCCGTGAAAAAAGATATGGAGAGGCAGTAGTCCTAAAAGCAATAAGCTTCTATTGTGCAGTTTACTCGCACAATAGAAGCTTATTGCTTAATATCGGCTTCAGCTTTTATACCGCTGCGCCTGACAGTAGGTGAGATGCTGCTTCTTTGAGCAGAACAGCTTTGTCGGTTTGCTCCCAGGGAAGGTCTAGATCGGTGCGTCCGAAGTGACCATAGGCTGCAACGTCTTGATAGAAGCGTCCGTCGCGATCGCCCGGTAGCCGGTTCAGGTTAAATTCCTGAATGATTCCCGCAGGGCGTAGCTCAAAATGTTCTTTGACTAGCTCAAGCAGGCGTTCATCATCGATTGTGCCAGTACCAAAGGTTTCTACCATGATGCTGACCGGACGAGCCACACCAATTGCATAGCTAAGCTGAACTTCGCATTTTTCTGCTAGCCCTGCTGCCACGATATTTTTTGCTGCATATCGAGCTGCATACGCTGCGCTGCGATCGACCTTCGTGGGATCTTTCCCCGAGAAAGCGCCACCTCCATGACGAGAATAACCGCCATAGGTGTCGACAATAATTTTTCGCCCGGTTAGTCCAGAATCGCCCTGAGGTCCACCGATTACAAACTTGCCTGTTGGGTTAACCAAGAAGCGAGTACTTTCGTCTGGCTTGATATCAATATCTGCAAAAACAGGCTGCACAACGAGGGACCAAAGATCTTTTCTAATCCGAGCCTGTACTGCTGCCTCATCTGTAATGTCGTCGATGGTTGCAGTGTGCTGGGTTGAGACCAAAATTGTATCGATTCCAACAGGTCGCCCCCCTTCATAGGCAACTGTCACCTGAGTTTTGCCATCGGGGCGCAAGTAAGTCAGTTGTCCTGTTTTGCGAACCGCTGCCAGTTTGCGCGAAATGCGGTGTGCCAAACTGATTGGTAAAGGCATTAACTCTGGGGTCTCATTGCAGGCAAAGCCAAACATCAAGCCCTGGTCGCCTGCGCCTACTGCGTCTAGCTCTTCTTCGCTCTTCTGCTCTCGGGTTTCCTGAGCCTGGTCAACACCTTGGGCAATGTCGGGAGACTGGGCATCCAGGGCAACCATGACCGCGCAGCTATGGGCAGAGAAGCCATTAATCGCGTCAGTGTAACCAATTTCGGCAATTTTCTGCCGCACCAGGTCAACATAGTTAACCTGAGCTTTGGATGAAATCTCACCCGTAACTAGCACTAGACCTGTGTTGACGACAACCTCAGCGGCAACCCGGCTAGCAGCATCCTGGGACAGAAGAGCATCCAGAATAGTATCCGAAATTTGATCGCATATCTTGTCGGGATGACCTTCAGTAACCGATTCAGAAGTAAAGAGGTGGCGACGAGACAAGGGCAATGACCTCTCTTAGGCTAGATGGACAAAAAGGTAGGGATAAGAATGGAGATTACCATACTTAGGATTCGGAACAAATAGCATAGCGCGTTTTCCTGTTCCTTGATCACTGAACTGGAGTTTGTGCGATCGCAATCTGGATATCGCTAAACAGTCCAGCTAAGACATCAGCCTCTAAGGCAAAAGGGCTTGTCCAACCCCAGGTAACTCCAATGCAGCCCGCAACATTTGTTGCACGAGCCATCTGAATATCAGCCTGGGAATCTCCCACCACTAACGTTGCTTCCGGCTTAACCGCTAAACGACGACAGGCTTCCTGTAAGAGGGCAGGATCTGGTTTGCTATATCCTTCGTCTGACCCCATTTGAAGCTGAAAGTAGGGTTTTAGCTGATATCGATCGCTAAAATCTTTAACCCCAGGGGTGGTATCTGCCGAGAGAATGCCTAACTTTAGCCCTGCTGCCGTCAACGTTTGAAGTAGCTCCCGTCCAGCTTCAAAGAATGGCGTGTGATCAGCTTTTCGTGGCATTGAGCGATCGGCTTCAATAAAGGCTGAGTGAGCCATGTTCAGTGCTTCAATCCAATCGCGTCCAGTTTCAGCAATGTAAGCAGCAGCGACAATTTCACTGTCTCGGCGACTGCCAACAGCCATCATTCCAGCAGGATTGATGCGATCGCCTTCCACCCCAAACGCCATCAGTAATGGCTCTTGCACACCAGGAATCTGAGCGTCAATGAGGCGCGATCGCCGATGTGCCAAGTTCCGCAAGAAAAGCTCGGAGTTAGCCAGCGTTCCATCTTTGTCAAAGATGACCGCCTGAATATTAGTGAACGTAGCGTCTTTACAGCGAATCGTGACCAAGCAACCTCCGACAAAAAATTTGGGGCAGCACAGATTCTCTGCACCACCCCAAATTATGCCTTGAAGCCCACTAGTTTGGCAGCTTTAGCAGCTACTCAGTCACTAAAATTGGTTCTTCCTCAGCTGACACGTCTTCATCTAAGACGATTTCTTCCTCTTCTGGCTCTTCTTCTGGCTCTTCTGACTGCGGTTGAGAGAGCTGCATCATGCGCTCACGATACTTGGCAGCCATTTCCTCAGCTTTGTCGTAGACCAGGTCAGGGTTTTTCACCATATCACCGGGTTCTGGCTCCAATTGCTTGGTTGAGAGCGAAATCCGACCTCGCTCTGCGTCCAGGTCAATAATCATCACCTTGACTTCGTCGTTAACGTTGAAGACGCTGTGAGGCGTATCAATGTGATCGTGAGAAATCTCGGAAATGTGGAGTAGACCACTTACGCCGCCAATATCGATGAATGCACCGTAAGGCTTGAGTCCACGCACGGTACCAATAACCACTTCGCCCACTTCCAAGCGGTTCATCTTGCGCTCAACCAAAGCACGGCGATGGCTCAGCACCAGACGGTTGCGATCTTCATCAACTTCCAAAAACTTCAGCGGAAGCTCTTCGCCCACCAAATCTTCTTTGGGTTTGCGAGTGCTGATGTGAGAACCGGGGATAAATCCTCTCAGTCCTTCAATTCGCACGAGCGCACCGCCTCGGTTCGTTGCAAACACGTTAGAACGAACGGTCGCATCTTCTGTCTGAAGTTGACGAACCCTTTCCCAAGCTCGCATGTACTCAATGCGACGAATAGAGAGGGTAAGCTGTCCATCTTCATTTTCATCGGTCAGGATGAAAAACTCGCGAGTTTCGTTGGATTGCAGCACCTCATCGGGGCTATCAATCCGGTTGATTGACATCTCTTGGATTGGAATGTAAGCAGCGGTCTTAGCACCAATGTCAATCAGAGCGCCTCTCGGCTCAAGACTAAAAACTGTCCCGGCGACGATGTCTCCAGGGCTGAAATGGTAGTCATATTTGTCGAGAAGGGCGGCAAAGTCTTCGTGAGTAAAGCCAATATCTATTTTTTCCTGATTGACCATGCTAATTGTTTCCTAGTGGTTTCTCCGTAATGGTAGTGGTCTCTTATTGATGCATACGCACTGCTCTAAATGTGCATCTGTAGCAAGCATCCTAATAGCTCTTATTGTATGAGATTTGCATCTCAGCAGCATTTGACCCTAGACGAACTATCATAACCCAATTAAATCCCTTCGATATACTCTTTTGAATGGATTTAGAGAGATTCAGTAACCAGCAATCAATCGGAGATAAAAAATTCGCTTTTCTGAACGAGCAATCCTACGGATGAAATAGGGAAGGGTGATTCTAACTCGTCTGCTTTAGGTGCTCAAACGACTAGAAGAACGATTCTCAACAAATATATAAGTGCTGATAAATACAAGTTTCACCTGCATCAAAACGCTGCGCTTCGACCCCTACGCCTCAAGGATGGGGGATTTCCAACTCTAAGCTCACGATTGCAAGAACTTTCAAAGTTCTCAAATCTTCCAGAATAGAGCGTTTGGAAAATCTAGGAGAATTTGTACGTACACTGCTAGAACCTATGAATGAGTCACAAAAGACTGAGGTTCTACTCTTTCTTCAAGATTTAAGTTGGAGTCTATTTTTGAGCTTTGATGATTGTCTGTGCTGGTATCGCTAGATGCTTGCAGGTGAGTTAGCGTGTCTGCAAAATCTCGGATACCGCGAAACTGACGGTACACCGATGCAAAGCGCACATAGGCAACTTCATTTAAGCTTTGTAGGTGGTGCAGTACGAGTTCACCAATTTCATTGCTAGGCACTTCGCGCAAGGCCCGCTGCTGAAGCTCTGCCTCAATTTCATCCACAATATTGTCGAGTGCAACCTGCTCAATTCCAGTTTTTTCGCAGGCGCGAACGATCCCTCGTAATAACTTAGAACGATCAAAAGATTCGCGATCGCCCCCTCGCTTAATCACGGTAATGGGAACATATTCAATGCGTTCGTAGGTCGTAAATCGGCGGTTGCACTGCAAGCACTCTCGCCGTCGTCGAACGCTTTGCCCCGACTCGGCGGAGCGAGATTCCAAAACTCGATTATCTGTAAATTGACAGAATGGACACCGCATGGAAAAACCCAAAAGGGATACGTCTATTTAAGAACAAAACCTGAGCCAAACCTTTATAGGATGGCTCAGGTTACTAACACAACTTGAGAATACACTTTCCAAGCTAAATTAAGTTGTGATCTTGGAATGTGAACATTTATCACGCTATGCTCTAATCCTTGTTAATCCGGGGTGGCTCACGGAAAGCGATCGCAAAAAACAAAACACCAATCGCACCAGCCAAAACCAGGATGTAAGCAACACTTTCCATAATTTTCGCGTTCCTATTCGCCCAGCACCTAATAGTTTACAGACAAAAGAGAGAATAAGTTAAAAGCTGTAGCCCAAACGACACAAAACTATTCTCTCTCATCTCAAATCATTCTCTTGAATCTTTAGAATGGCGAGACATTAGCTTTGCTGCTGTCCCGCCATTCTAGAAAAGATTTGATTTTAGACAGGCTCTTTCCGACGGGTTGACTTGTCACCCACTTTCTGGAAGAAGCCCCACTCGACTTGCTCCTCAGACAGATCAGGATCAACCCCAGCAAACACGTCGCGGAACAGTGTCCGAGAACCGTGCCAGATATGTCCAAAGAAGAAGAGCAGTGCAAAGACCGCGTGACCGTAGGTAAACCAACCACGAGGGCTAGTACGGAATACACCGTCAGAGTTCAGCGTTTCACGGTCAAACTCAAACGGCTCACCGAGCTGAGCTTTACGGGCATAGCGCTTCACAGTTGCCGGATCTTTGAAGGTTTGACCATCCAATTCACCACCATAGAAGCTAACCGTGACACCGGTTTGCTCAAAACTATACTTTGATTCAGCCCGACGGAACGGAATATCCGCCCGGACAACGCCATCTTTGTCAGTCAAAATCACTGGGAATGTTTCAAAGAAGTTAGGAAGACGACGCACTGTCAATAGACGGCCCTCTCCATCCCGGAATTCAGGATGTCCTAACCAACCTTGAGCAATTCCGTCACCTTTGTCCATGGGTCCAGTACGGAACAAGCCACCCTTGGCAGGGTTGTTTCCGACATAGTCATAAAACGCCAGCTTCTCAGGAATTCCTTCCCAGGCTTCTGAGACACTTTCACCATTTGCCACACTGGCTTGTACACGTCGATCAATTTCTTGCTGATAGTAACCGCTGTCCCACTGATAGCGGGTTGGACCAAACAGCTCAACTGGGGTTGCAGCGCTGCCGTACCACATGGTACCAGCGACCACAAACGCAGCAAAGAAAACAGCAGCAATACTGCTAGAGAGAACGGTTTCAATGTTCCCCATGCGCAATGCTCTGTAAAGTCGCTCAGGTGGACGCACCGTCAAGTGGAATAAGCCTGCAATAATGCCGACTACACCAGCCGCAATATGGTGAGCTACAATGCCACCTGGATTAAACGGATCGAAGCCCTCTGGTCCCCAAGATGGAGCGACAGGTTGCACACTGCCCGTTAAACCGTAGGGATCAGACACCCACATACCCGGTCCAAATAGACCAGTCAGGTGGAATGCACCAAACCCGAAGCAAAGTAGTCCAGACAAAAATAGGTGAATACCAAACATCTTGGGCAAGTCAAGTGCAGGTTCACCCGTGCGTGGGTCTCTAAACAGCTCCAGATCCCAGTAGACCCAGTGCCAGCAGGCAGCCAGGAACAACAGACCAGAAAGCACGATATGTGCTGCGGCAACTCCTTCAAATGACCAGAAACCCGTGTCAACTGCTGGACCACCAGTGATGCTCCAGCCACCCCAGGATTCGGTAACCCCTAGACGTGCCATAAATGGCAAAACGAACATGCCCTGTCTCCACATGGGATTCAAGACGGGATCACTGGGATCAAAAATAGCTAGCTCATATAAAGCCATCGAGCCAGCCCAGCCCGCTACCAGGGCAGTATGCATCAGATGCACAGCGATCAATCGGCCTGGATCGTTCAGGACGACTGTATGTACTCGGTACCAGGGTAGTCCCATTGACTACGCTCCTCCTATATGTTTCAACGCTTCCTTCAGCATTTTATTAAGGCATCTAATAATACTGATGAGCCTATCAGAGATAAGACTATCAGAAATTAGATACCAGCCAACCAACCAAGACTTACTGCTGTCTGCCCTTTCAGACCCAAGGCAGAACAATTTCGACAGTTTGACAATAAGCTTGTAAAAATGAAAGTGTATGTAGAAGTGTAACCAGTGTGGGGAGCTAATGCAAGCGCTATGAATACGAAGCGCAAGGAAGAGAAGCGGTATGGCTAATATTAAGTTTGTCGAAGAAGAACGGGAAGTTATTGCTGCCGACGGTGCAAACCTGAGGTTCAAAGCCCTTGAAAATGGCATTGACCTCTACACCTTCATGGGCAAGATGATGAATTGTGGTGGGTACGGGCAGTGCGGTACCTGCGTTGTTGAAATTGTAGAAGGGATGGAAAACCTATCGCCTAGAACCGAAGTGGAAAATCGCAAGCTCAAAAAAAAGCCAGAAACCTATCGGCTTGCCTGTCAGGTAGTGGTCAACGGACCAGTGAGTGTGAAGACAAAGCCATAAGTAAATAGACAAAAACTAGGGGAGTAGACTACGAGGTTGCTCCCCTAGTTTTTGTAACACTGCTTAGTGAATAGACGAAATGCAAAACTCACTGGGTGGTATTCTTGTGTCAGGTCTGTCTTTTTTGAATGAGCTTAGGGGCTGGATTCAATGCAAGTTAATGATTTAGGATTTGTTGCCGTTATTCTGTTTGTGTTGGTTCCAACAGTTTTTCTGTTGATCCTTTACATTCAAACGGCTAGCCGTGAAGGAAAAGGTTCTTAATCGATTTATCGATTGACTGACAATTTATTAGGATTTAGCTTTGAATAAAGGAGCGTCGAGTTTTTACACTTGGCGCTTCTTTGATTAAGAAGCATTACGATCCTATATGTTTTTGTAAAGGGAAGCTGTTGCGCTCCCAGAAGACGCGATCGCCATATCCTTGAATTTGGCGATCGCTCTCTGCTAGTTCTAGTCGCTTCTCGGCTAAGCAAGCATAATATTGGTCAAGTTCAATCCCAACAAAGCGGCGATCGAGTTTTTTAGACACCACTGAAGTCGTGCCAGAGCCAAGAAATGGATCAAGCACAACTGCTTCGGGAGGCGAGCTTGCCAGAATGATTTTTGCCAGCAGCTTTTCCGGCTTTTGGGTAGGGTGGTTCGTGTTTTCGGGCATTGACCAGAACGGTATTGTGATATCTGTCCACAAGTTAGATGCTGCGGTCAAGCGAAAGTTACCATTGGGGCTGCGTTCCCAGTCCTTGGGACGACCCTGAGTGTCTGTATAGGGAGCGCGTACCTGTCGCTTTAGTTGGACGGCAGCAGCATTAAAGTAATAGTTTTCAGAAACGGTGCAGAACCAGATGTCTTCGGCACAGTTTTTCCAATTTGCCTTTGCGCCACGTCCTTTCTCACGTTCCCAGGTGATACGGTTGCGGATGATAAAGTATTGGGAAGCAACGGCATAGAGGGCGGGAGAAGATTGCCAGTCGCCGCAAAGATAAACAGAGGCAGTCGGTTTAAGCGTGCGAACCAAGCGTGAAAGCCAGCTATCAACCCAAACCTCATAATCAGCTAGCGATCGCCGCCTGACAATTTGTTGATTGAAGCGCTTGCTCAGGTTGTAGGGCGGATCGACAAATAACAAATCGACAAATTTTGTTGGCAAATAATCCAGCACTTCAAATAGATCCTGGCAGACGGTTCGATCCAGGAGAGCGGCTGGTTCAACGGGTTCACTTAGATGAATTAACTTTTGGCAGTAGTGCGATCGCTCTGTCTCACTTAATTGAAGGGTGCGGTTGCGGGGAGCAGGCGCTTTCATCTAGGGCAAGGGTTTAGGACAACAGGCGTTGCTGGAAGAATACTACTCAGACGTTTATCCAAACTCGTCAGGGCGTTCCGCGAAACGCCCTGACAAAATTCACGCCTTATAGCAACGCCCATCAATCTACACTGTTCGGGCTACTTTGTTTAGGAAACGGTTCGAACTAGCAGGACGGGACAGTTTGCATAAACCCGCACATAGTCTGAAAGGGATTGTCCCAAAAGACGATCCAAATCAGGTAACGCTTTTGCCACCGAGGGACGTCGCTCAGGCGAACCCAATACTAATAAATCAACGTTAAGCTCATCGGCGGTTTCACAAATCCGCGCTCCCGGTTTGCCGACTGGAGCCACACAGCGGTAGTTGATCCCCAGCTTTTTGGCTTCAGCGATTGCTGGAATCAACACTGGATCTTGATTTGGATCAATTTCCATTTCATCCCGCTTGACCTTCAGATCAGGATTTGTGTGAGCCAGAATCAGCTGCCCTCCTTTAATATCTCGCAGGAACGACAACGCCAATTTTAAGGACGCTTGAGCCGAAGCAGAGTTGTCCATCGCCACCATGACGCGGTTAATTTTTCTAACGTAAATGTCATCTCTGACCAGCAGCATGGGACGGGAAGCCAGTTGAAACACGTACTGGCTTACGGAATTCTCTAAAATTGATTGCAACCGCTTTAGCCCCCGTGATCCCATGATGATCAGGTCGGCATCTATTTCTTCGGCGACTCGGCAAACCACATCTTTCGGGTCGCCTTCTCGCAACATAGCAGTTGTGCGGTTTGGGTCAAGCTGAAGCGTTTGAACTGCTTTTGCTAAGGTTTTTCCGCCACTTTCCCAATTTTGGGTCATTGCATCAGCACTGGCTTGAGGCGGCACGACATGCAAGATCGTCACAGATGCTCCTTGAATAGATGGAATCTCCATCAGAGCTTTGAGCATTTCTTCAGATTGTCCTATGCCTGAGTCTGCCAGCAAAATTTTTTCTATCATCGTTGCCTCTCACTTAAAGCGTTTTGAACTAAATAACAAGCTGCTGCTACCGCTAAAACAGTAAAAATTGCTCGACAAAAAATCCAACGATTTGCAATAGTTTGATACAAATAATGTCAAACAACAAATCGCTGGGCGATCGCTCTTAATTCGCCTTTGCTCAGTCATCATAACCCTTGCTGCAGCGCTTCAATTCGTTTTCTGAAGATTGATAACAAAGGGTTAAGGTGCACTTTAACCGGTATAGGTGCACCCGTAAGTTGGGCAAGAAAGTAGTGTAGGGCTACAGACTGGATGACTTTACTTGTCCGACCTCTATGCGAATCCGATAACGCTATTTCAGCCCTGTGTAGTGCCACTGAAATAGCAAAAATCGTGTCCCATACAATGTGAGGGACACGATTTTTCACTCTCGCTGAATTTCTTACAGCCGTTTCCACTTGGATAAACCACAAATCCCTGTAGGGGTCGTTCGCGAACGACCCTACGCTATGGCTTACCCATGGGAAAATGGCTGTAAGCAAGCGCAGTTTTCTTTCTGCATTCCGTCCATGAGGAGGTAAGAGCTGAACCCTTACCCCCTGAGTTTTTGGAAACTGACTTTAGTCTTGGGTGATTCCAAGCAGATTTTTTACAGGATTACTAATAAACTTCCGCCTAAATGACTGCACAGAATTCAAAGTATTCTGTAGCCGCTTCTGAATACGCTCTTGTTTAACCACCATGTAGCGCCGCTGAAGAAATACTCGGCGATCCCAGATTGAGCCGTTACACCAGTGTTCATACGTGGTTGTGGCAGTATCGGTCAAGAACCGTCGCCAGAGCCTCGTTAAGTTCACACTAGAAGTCTCCTTAGCTCGAAGCCGCCCATTAGCAATCATCGCCTGCCGCAGCTCTACATCGTCGCGCAAGGCTTGCAAGCTGTTTAACAGTTCATCTAGTGAGTTGACTTCGAGGTAATCCAGATCTCGTTTGCGTTCTGCTTGAAATGCTGGCTCTTTTCCGAGAATGGCCGGAACTCCTGCATGCCAGGCATTACATAGCTTCAACGCAGGTTTGACACGAAGAGTTTTGAGCGGTATAAAACGTCGCACGGATATGACAGCATCAATTTCACTGTAATCATTCCATCCTTCACGACCAACGATGCGCCAGCGCAGTCCCATTGACTCTAAAGTCTCTTGAAAAGCAGGGTCACGCAGCTCTGGAGCCAAGTTTTTTATATCGCCCATGTAAGCAATGTTTTCAAAGCGATCGCCTCGCTCTGGATTACGGCGAATCAGGCTGGACTGCGCCCAGTGAGGAAAGTAATATTTATCCCACAGCGTAGGATATCTTTTCTGTACTTTATCTTTCAAATTCTGCACGATGTGCAGTTGGGCATAAGGATGCTCAATTTTGTCACCTAGAATACAAATGAACAAAGTTTTATGGTTTGGTTGCACGTGATCAGGCAACAAATCTCGATGCGTAATCACAATCCCCTCTGTGGGCAGTTCACCCACTAATGAACAGGGAAAACCGTCCGCTTTCAAAAACAGATAGGTTTGCAATGTCCAGTTGTACATACCCCATTGGTATTTCCCAGGATTCGTATTTTGCCATGCCCAATAGTCGTCAGGGTGCTCTGGAAACCCTTCTGCTGGGAAATAGCGCTGAGGAATGTAGAAGTAAATCGGTGGAATAACTTTGGGTGTAGTTAGACTACCCGCGACTGCGACCTCAGAGGAAATTAACACCATATTCGTTTGCTCCAAATGCAATAAGTTTATGAATCAAGCTATCTAGAAACGAACGCCAAGCAGAGGTACAACCAGCCGTTTTCTCGCAAATTTATGCTTTGATGCATCCGTTAATATTGTTTCTATCGAAGCTGAACGTTATTGAACCTGCCTCGCGTACTCGGGACGCACTCAACAACATTCAGGTTGAAAGAGAATTAGTACAAATCCTGGTTGAAATTGTTATTTCAATACTGAGAGAAGACACAAAACTTAATTGCCTTTAGCTCAATACAATTAAGTTGTGAAAGCAATTTTTTTTGCTTTCACAAGCTATCACTGTGTTCAGCTAAAGTAGCCGCCCACCGTAACTGTAAATCCTGAATACTTTGAAGGGGTTACTCTTACGAAACCTCCCAAAAGTATAGTTGGGTAACCTCTTATATCAATAGATCTACTTACGCAATTTCACTGAATCTTTAAAGTAGCTTGAGGGTGCTCTGAGTACTTAGTATGATTAGACCGATCGTCTAGCTTCTCTAACGCTTATAAGACAGGCACTTTGGGCTATGGCTATTGCTAACCCCGGGAAGACAAAAAATTTAACCGCTTGGCCACACACCTGGACTACTCAGTAGGTACTTTTGTGTAGAGGTCGAAAGGTCTAAGTAATGTAAGAATTAGTGTGAACATATGGCTTCTTAGAGAAGCCCTGCGTTGAGTGGAGTGATCCTTTATGCAGCCACAGCTAGAGCCAACTAGTGCAATCCATCTAAACTCGTTGCAGGCAGTGACGGAAAGCTGGTTTGAATATCCAGTCCGGGCACAGCCTCACCATACGGACTATGCCGGAACGGTCTGGCACGGTTCCTATATCGCCTGGTTAGAAGAAGCGCGAGTGGAATGTTTGCGATCGCTTGGCATCGAATTTGCCGACCTGGTCGCGCTGGGCTGCGATCTGCCCGTTGTTGATTTGTCCATCCGCTATCATCGACCGCTTCGCATGGGAATGGCGGCGATTGTCAAAGCCAGAATGACCCAGATGGAAGGTGTGCGAATCAACTGGGATTACCAAATCCATTCTCCCGATCGCCAGGAGCTTTACGTAACGGCGCAGGTCGCCCTGGTCGCAGTCGATCGAGAAAAAGGCAAAATTATGGGCCAACTACCTCCAGCAGTGAAGGATGCGCTGGCAAGGCTCATGCCACCTGAGGGGTAAGGCAACTTCTCATACCCAATCCGTCTGTGGAGTAGCGGTATCGGCAGGGGCGAAGCATTCGGTCTCAATCCCTGTCACTGAGACACAATTCTTTTGCCGAATGCTTCGCCCGTACACCAAATAGGGCTTCTTTATGAAATGGATTCCGTATCAGAAACGAAGTTTGGGAAATAAAGGGTTGTGGTTGCCCATTGCCACCCTTGAAAAGGAACGACGGGTGTAACAACCGTTGAGGAAGTGCTACGAGTCTTATCGCGCAGTATGGTGAATTACAAAACGCCAGTGACAAATTCGAAAGCACTAGATGACCTTGCTGAGCGATTAGGGAGTGTCATTAGTGATTAATTACTGGTTATCCCTGAAAGAGTTGCACGATCTGTCGCAATAAGTCTAAAGGGGTGATGCCGAAGATAAAGTAGAGCGCTAGGAGTAGCAAAAAGAGAGTAATTCCAATGCTAATCACTGCTTTTGTAATGCGCAGAAACAAGCCGAAGACGGCAAAGGCGACAACCAGCAGCAGAATCAAAACCAGTATTTCTCCAATCCCCACCGTGCTTACCTCATTCAACTTACCCTCACTACTCTACCTGGTTACCTGACACAACTCCCAGAACCGTTACCACACGTAGGTTGGGTGAAGCAAAGCGGAACCCAACAGAAGCATTAAGCGTAGGATGAACTTTATCCATCCTACGCTTAATGCTAGGTCTAATACTGCGGTGTTGGGTTGCGCGATGCTCCACCCAACCTATTGCGTGGAGATGTTTTTGAATGTGAAATCAAAGGTTTTGCATTCAAAAACATTTCTCCATTTGGCAATTTACTCTACTCCTTCAATCGGAGCAAAGCCTTGGCGCTGGATATTTTCGGTGACGGCACGGGGTTCGAGGAATTGCAGCAGGTAGTCTGGACCACCTGCCTTGGAGCCAACGCCGGAGAGTTTGAAGCCGCCAAAGGGTTGACGAGCCACGATCGCCCCGGTAATTCCCCGGTTAATGTACAGGTTGCCAACTTCAAACTCATCTTGGGCCCGCTCAATGTGAGAGGGGGTGCGAGAGTAGAGTCCGCCCGTTAGGGCATAGAGGGTGCCGTTGGCGATCGCTATTGCCTGATCAAAATTCTTCGCCTTCAAGATTGCCAACACTGGACCAAAAATTTCCTCCTGGGCGATTTTGGCATCGGGTGAAACGTCGGTGAAGATAACCGGCCCAACGAAGTAGCCATTTTCGGGGGCGGGCACTTCTAGCGCTACTGTTGCTTCGGATTTACCTTTTTCAATGTAGGCTTTGATCCGGTTTTGGGCGGCTGCGTCGATTACGGGTCCCACCTGAGTGCTGGGCAGTTCTGCGGCTCCTACGTTGAGCGATCGCGCCGCTTCCACGACCCGATTTACGAACGTCTCATAAATCGGCTCTAGTACAATCACCCGTGAGCAGGCAGAACACTTTTGACCGCTATAGCCAAAGGCAGATTGCACCACCCCTTGAACTGCCTGATCTAAATCGGCGCTTTCATCCACGATGATGGCGTTTTTGCCGCCCATCTCTGCCACAACTCGCTTCAGGTGCTTTTGTCCAGGCTGTACGATCGCTGCTTCTGCATAAATTCGGCAGCCCACTTCTTGAGAACCTGTAAACGTGATCATGTGAACGTCAGGATGCTTCACCATGTGAGCGCCCACGCTAGAGCCTTTTCCTGGCACAAATTGGAAAACACCTTTGGGAATTCCCGCTTCTACCAGAATTTCTGCCATCTTTGCAGCAATTACAGAAGAGGTTTCTGCGGGCTTCAGCAATGTACAGTTTCCTGCCACCAGTGACGCAACGGTCATGCCCGTGGGAATTGCTAGTGGGAAATTCCAGGGAGAAATGATCAGCGAGATCCCTCTCGGCTCATAGCGATAGCGGTTTGTTTCCCCGGGCAGGTCGTAGCTATACCCTTGACTCAACCGCTCTATTTCGTCGGCGTAGTAGCGGCAGAAGTCGATCGCCTCTGATACTTCACCGTCTGCTTCCTTCAGCGCTTTGCCCGTTTCCAGCACCATCCACGCCGATAGTTCTGCCCGTCGCTGCTCCATTAGATCGGCAGCTTTTCGTAATATATTTGCTCGTTCTATTGCGGGTGTTTTTCTCCAGGCAGGAAAGGCTGCTTTAGCGGCGGCGATCGCTTGATCTGCCTGCTCCACGCTCAACAACCCGACCTGACCAATCACCTCCGACGGGTTGGAGGGATTCACCGAATTCACCGTTTCCTGGGTCGATTGATATTCGCCATTGACCAGCGGCAGGTAAGTTTTGCCCAACTGCTGACGCACGGTTTGCAGGGCTTTTTGAGCGCGATCGCGTTCCGAGAGAATGGCGTAGTCAGTGTCGGAGGCGTTGGGGAAGAGGAGGTTAGGGGTTAGGGATTGAATGGAGTGTCCGTTGCCGTTTGCCAATTCCCGATTATCCTCTTCAAATTGAGGAGGAGATAGCAATTCCTCAACGGGCCGCTCTTCCAGATTTTGTTTGAGGAAGGAACTGTTGGCGGTGTTTTCTAGCAGTCGGCGAATCAGGTAAGCCATGCCAGGAATAAGTTCACCATAGGGGCAGTAGACTCGAACGCGGTAGCCCATATCTGCGATCGCTTTTGCCAACTTATCCCCCATTCCATATAGCACCTGCAATTCAAAGCGGCGACGGGGAATGTTCAGCGTTTCAGCGATGGCGATCGCGAGTGCTTGCGATCGGACGTTGTGGCTACCGATCGCAGCGTAGAGATACTCGTGGTTTTCGAGCAGACGGGTCGTTATGCGCTCGAAGTTGGCATCCGTTGAGGTTTTATCGGCATAAACGGGCTGCGGCCAATCTTTTTGCGCGGCTTTGATTGTTTCCTGGTCCCAATAGGCTCCTTTCACAAGACGCACAGTGAGTGGAGTGCCACGCTGTTTTGCCCAATCAATTACGCCCTGCAAATCCTCATAGCTGTCACGCAGGTAAGCCTGAAGTGTTACGCCAACATCCGTGCGGCTGCGGAATTCATCTTCTAATAAGATCTTCTTCAGAATGTCCAGCGTCAAATCTTTGTAAGCGTACTGCTCCATATCAAAGTGAACGGCAGCACCGAGTTCCTTGGCGCGGCGAAGTAGGAGACGAATGCGATCGCTCACCCGTTCTTCACTGCCTTCCGCATCCAGCGGATCAAACTGGGAATAGAATGCAGTCAGCTTTACCGATACCTGCACCTTGGGCAGCGTTTCCCCGTCTGCCTGATCGATCGCGTCTACCGTTGACCAGCGCTTGGCTGCATCAGTAAGCTGTTCCATCAATTCCAAATAGCGATCGAGATAGGACTGTGCTTCAGCCTCGGTAATCACCGCTTCGCCCAGCAGATCGACCGTAAACGCCATCTTATCTTTGCGAAGCTGCTCGATTGTTTTGATTACCTGCCTGATATTTTCCCCGGCAATGTATTTGTGTGCCAGGGTTTCTACTGCTGTTGAAACGGTCGAAGCGGCGACCTGTGCTGGCATTGAGTCGGGGTTGGCAAAGTTGAGCATTCCCTTGAGTGCCCCTGGCAGTTCGACCGTCGGGTCGCTCAGGTATTCTTGCATGTGGCGGGCGATCTCAGGCTTGCTGCGGAGCGCAGGTAGGCAGTCAATAAAGCGAAAAAGCTGAACCCGCAAGCCCGGATTATTCATCGTCCAGGACAGCATCTTGTCATCCCAGCGCATCTGGTCGCGCATCTGAGCCAGGAAAGACCGATTTTCCCGCGTTGCAGAGAGTAGTTTGCGGGCGATCGCCTGAGTTTTGGTTTCGTAGGTACTCTCAGATACTTGTAGAACCACAGTTAATAAATCCCTAAAAGTAACTTTTGCTCAGCCAACGGTGCATCAAGCTCTCATTTCCATTTCAGCGCAATTACTCGGTTACGCAACTTGCACCATTAGCCGATTGAATCATCTACTTCTATTGTCGGGTTTACTGCCTGATTCATGTCTTAAACTTTGTTGTGAAATCTTGATGGAGGAGGGGGGTGTGGGATGCCAGGTGCCGGGTAGGTTGGTGGAAAGGGTTTGGATTAGAAGCGGAATGGAAGCGGAATGTTTTGGCGATCGCTCCATCCATAACTTGAGACATTTTGGTATCGAAGTTTTTAAGTGAGTCTCCATGCTGGAACCTCTGCATCCTGAACCTCTGCATCCTGATGCTCTTCTCCGTCCGCTTTGCCGTCTCCGTACACTGCAAGTCAAGATTATTTACGTAGGAGCTACTGACTCTCCCCGTCCCCGTTTCAATCTTTCTACACTTCTATAGGCAAATTCTTAAAGTAGAAAAACTTACTGCATTGGGACTTCTTTCAGGAATCAGTTCCTACTCTTCAAGATATCAATCTACTTTTTGGTCAATTAGGAATCGTGATGCTCCAGTAATACCTTCTTTAGGAAATGAAGAGATATTTAAGAATTAAGTCTGTTTTAGTTGAGGCTATTCAATGGAGAGCGATTCGTCCTGTTAGTGGTACTGTTGATTGGTCTTTTTTTCCTTATAAATAAATTGCTTTTATAGTTCACATGAAACCAGAGCGAACTAGCCGTAACGTAATACATTTATTCACTAGAGCAGCATGGGTTACGCTGCGCTAACCCCTCCTACAAATTGTTTGAATCACACTTTTTACCTCATAATCTTTCTTGGGTTGAGGAATATGCGATCTTTTTTTCGTTGGTTAAGGCTCTATGGTCTTGCCGTCTATTGGGTCATTCTTTTAGGATTGATGTACCTGGAGACTATTGATAATCTTCCTATTTCAACTGATGCTGAAGGGGCAGCATTTGCCCAAAACTTTGAAGATGATTTGTCACGCAATGTTTTTGCCTCTTTGATTGAAATTACTTGCCTTTACTTAATTCTTCGTCCCTGGTCATTCACTCAGTCAATTGGTAGAGTGGTCGGCGCTTTGGTTCTGGTTCTGCTTTGGACATCTGCGCTGTTTTATGTTGCTTTCAACACGGACAGAATAAGCAATGTCCTGGGAATTCACCTTTTGTGGCTGGTAGTTCTTAACTTAGGTTTAGTTGCGATTCTGATTTGGAGGGTTGGGAAGTTTTTGTGGCGATCGCTCCAACAATCACGTCAGCGCTGATCATGGCAATGCCCCTACGAAATTCACACATCAGATCAGCAATACCTCAATAGCCCTAACAGCACATTGAGTAGGATGATTACGACGAAACCAACTGTATCAATTCCATCAACTGTGTCGAGAAGATAGTGTTATGCTTGTGCGCAAATTTTTAGCTCTGGCAATTCTAGGGGTGATTCCGATCGCGATCGCCTGTACCGAGCAATCACGACCTCCTGCTCCAGAGTCCAGTTCTAGCTCTGCTGCACCGGATCTAAGCGATTCGTCTGCATCCTCAGAACCGCCCTTAGATACTTCTACAGAGGCGATCGCACCAGGGCAATATTGTTACAGTGCCGATCTACCAACGCAATCGACGGTGTTGCGCTTAACCGTAGCAGCGGATCAAACCGTCACCGGAGACAGTCGCGCCACCATTAGCAACGAGGCTCAAAACTACTATTCCTCCTACGCTCAAAAGATTTCTGGCTCGGTGGAAGGAGATCAGCTAGCTGCCCAAATCCGCACCTGGATTGAGTATGACGTACAGGATACTGAAGAAACCTGGAGTATCACCCCCAGCAAAGTTGCTACGCCAGACATGGAACTGGCTAGTGCCGATTGCGAAGAGGTGCGATCGCGCTTTACAAATGAGGCTGGTCTGGAGGCGAGTGACCTACTGGATTCGGCTACTGCTGTGCATACAGAGCAAGTCCAGTTTGAGGCAGGTCGTAATAGCACAGTGATTAACCATGCCGTCATTCGCGGAGAACGGGATGTGTACTTGCTGAATGCTCAGGGAGGACAGCAAATGGAGATTGCCCTGACCTCAACCAAACAAAATGCCGCCTTTGATGTCGTGTCTCCTAGTGGAGATATTCTGACCACGGAGGCGCAGTCAGAAACAGTGCTTTTGCCCCACACTGGCGATTACCAGGTAATTGTTGGCAGTACGCGCGGCAATGCAACTTATGAGCTGGAAATCTCAATTCCGTAAGCTCCCTTTTTACATAAATTGTACTGATACTGGTTTAAACAGATTTCGCGACACATCAATCTCTGTAAGGGCGCACGCGGTGTACCCCTACCCACATCTGCGACATTCTCAAATTACTCCCTCCCAGTTGAAAATTAGGTCCTAAAAGATTAGGGATGCACTCCCGCGCCGTGGGGATGCATCCCTAATCTTCTAATGAGAGAGTAAATCGGTATAACTGTTATGGCTACAAGATTACTGGTCGTTAGAGCGTTCGGAAGTTCCAGTTCTGCTAATTAGCCCTTTCAATACTTCTGCATAGGGTAAATTGTGCCAGTTCCACCGTTGTTCTGGGTGGGACGATTGCTCTGGATGGGGCTGATCGAGTCCGGATTCAGGACTGGCTTGACTCCACCAGATCCAGCGGCTAGGGTCAAAGTCGGGCTTACCGACAAGCCGTTTGCCGGGTCGATAGGGTAGGTTTTGCCAAACCCAGAAAGCGTACCAACCGAGGGCAGCGTAAAACACCAGCACTCCGCATACTTCCGCAAAAATCACCCAGCTACCTACTTCTGGAGCAGCAGTCACAATTGGCGTGGGATCAGGAGTTATCGTTTCAGCGCCTGTTGTCTCTAAGATCGCTTGCTGTGCGCCGGTTGAGACTTTGCTGCTGACCCATAAATAGCTTTTGACGACCAGCCAGGAAGCTCCTGATAGTGCCTGCCCCACCTTTTCTAAGGTAAAGGAAGTAGCTGTTTCAACGGAGTCTCCTAGACCTGTCGCAGCCTCCGTACCGAGCTCAGCCGTGGAATCTTGCAGGGTATGAGCAGCCGTTTGAAAAAAGCTGGTAGTCGAGGTGGTGGCGCTGTCAATCGTGCCTTGAATGGTGGCTTGAACAGATGACTGAGTGGACTGGAGAAAGTCTGTCGCGCTATGAGTCGTTTGGGCGATCGCCTGCTTAACCTGTGAGGCAGCATTTTGAAGGGGTTGGGTGCTTCCTGCGGTCAGTTGTCCGATGTTTTCCTGGGCTGAGGTGGCGACGGTGGCTAACCAGTGAGCGACTTTTTGGGACAGTTCGCCTGCTGCATCTTTAGTGGAAGCGATCGCCCCACTTGCTGTCCTCACAGCGGGAGTTTCTGTCCAATCAACAGGCTGCCCCTTAGCTTTCATCGCTTCACTAATTTCGGGCTGCTTGCTTAGAATGGCTTTAATCAATTTCACAGGAGCATTCCACAGCGTTACTCCGCTGGAGGAATCATCGGATTGCACGGCAAGCAGGGTGAGGATGGGTTTGATCAGTTGTGCAGTCATGGACTTGTAGGAGTGAGATGGTAGGAGGAGAAAATGGAAGAAGATCAGGATTTAGCGCCGCTGCTCAAGGCCAGCTACATCGCCGCAATGCCTGAAATCGTTAAAACTCATGCACTTAATTCAAAGGCGGTGCGAAACACAAAATCCCTTAGCGATACCGTAGGGATGACTCGTTTAGCTATTCATCTGGTGAGAGTTGAACCCGGAAAAGAAACCACCCAGTTTCACTTTCACCACCAGGAGGAAGAATTTATTTACATCCTTTCGGGTTGCGGCATTGCCGAAATTGGCGATCGTTTCATAGAAGTCGCCGCCGGGGATTTCATGGGTTTTACTGCCCCCTCACTGCCCCACAGTTTGAGCAATCCGTTTGAGGAAGATTTGGTTTACCTGATGGGTGGAGAGCGACGGAGTTTTGATGTATGCGACTATCCGCGATTGCGTCAGCGTCAGGTGAGAATGGGGAGCGATCGCCAACTGATCAACTGGGATGACATGCAACCAACTCCTCAACCGCCTTCACCGTAAAACTGAGTACTAATTCTTAGAGGGAAGGCACCCCGCGAAGCGGGGTGCCTTCCCTCTAAGGCTTTCCCTCGAAGAATTGTTAGAGCCAAGGTGAAAGCTGTCTGCGTAGCGCAAACCCAATTAGCCGACTTGGGACGCTCGACGTGCGAACGATCTTAAACCGCAGGAAACGCCCCCGCGCCAGTCGCGCAATTCCTTTAAGGCGGGCTTGCAGTCTCGCGGTCACAAGCTGAAGCTGGTTGCCCTTCCCATCTTCCTGAACTGCGTAGGGCGGCAAAAACGCCAGCTTGCCATACAGCACATCCGCTCGATGTACAGCACTCAGCCCATTCTGCCGATGTTCTGGATTGGGTCGTCCGCCATGTTCACCGTAATTGCGGAAAGGAATATAGTTTCTAAACCGCCTTGCCCGCAAAAACCCTTCAACCTGTGAGTCCCAAGTCGTGTAAGCGTTTGCCCCACTAGTTGCGCGAATTTCCTCGACCATCTCGACTAACGCGCCCGCACTTCGAGGTGTGAGAATATAAGCCACCATCGCCGTCGAAAAGCCGCGCGCATAGCCTCGCTCAGAAACGCTATAGATCTGCGGAGCACAGGTGTACAACCAGGTGATTCCCATATTCTGGTCATCTGGCTCGTAGGGCACTGGCAGCTTGCCCATGCCTTCAACTGGCACAAAATCTGCTTCCACAATCAGAGTGGGTTGCTCTGCCTCGGATGCCTGTTGCCAAGCCCGCTGATGGTTAAGCATACAGAGATAGCTAGGCGATGAGCCGCGTAGCTCTTCGCGGTCAACCTGCCTCACCACTTCACATTCAAACCCCTCTTTGACAAGGGCTGCTTCAAGCACCTGAGTCGATTCGCGGTAGGCAATAATCAGAACCTTGCTAATCTGGTCAACCAATCGAAGCGCACCAGGGTTCTGCTGATTTTGAGAATCAGTCGCTAACTCATCAGCCTTAGCCTGCTCAGTACTCACCATTGCCCGCATTGCCCTTTACGAAACGACTCAAAAGCTACACCTTAGTAAAAGTTGATCGAAAGCTTAAAGTTTTAGTCTAAGTAAAAACCCTAAACAAATTGTATTATTTGGAACTTGATTCATATAAATTTTACGGTTTGGGTTGAAACGAACAGCGAAACGGATTATCCGTGCTGCTTCGCACCATGACTAGATAAATTTAACTGAAAGCATAAGTTTTCCATAGCCGACAGATACGTAGAAATGCTGGCACGACTTTTACACAAATCGCAACTGAACTGCTCTAACTTTACCCAAAAAATACAATCGAGCTTGGTTCGTGAATCAAGTTATCCCTTAACAAATCGACGTTCCTGGCTGAGCAGAGCGACACTGAGGGTGACGATCGCCACTCCCAAAATCTGCACAACATTCAACCTTTCCTGAATCGTCAGCCATGCCAGGGCAACCGTTAGCGCTGGGTTGCTGGCGCCAATCATGGAGGCTGTAGTTGCTCCAATCAGACGAATTCCGAGATTGTTGAGCAAATGTCCAGCAAAGGTAAAAATAGCGGAGAGCAATCCTCCAATCCATAAAGCCAGCCACGGAAGCTGAGCCTCATGGATCTGCCAAACCAGCAAACAGGCTGCCGACAAAACTAATGTGGTGGCAAAGCTAATCCAGGTGAAAGGAAAGGGATGCAGTTTTTCAAAACTCTTCTGGGCAACGACGGTATAAAGAGCGTAAGCGATTCCAGAGGCGATGCCCGTGATGATGCCCAGCCAACTGCCACTGGTGCTGCTGGGGCTGACATGGGGAAGGGTCAAAAAGCTGCCCAACAGGACAAATCCCATAATGCTCCAACGCAGAAGGGACGGGCGATCGCCAAACCAGCGCCAGGAAAACAGCGCCGTAAACACGGGATAGGTAAAAAACAGCGTTAGTGCGATCCCGGCGGGAATTACCCCAATCGAGACGTAAAGCAACGCCAGATAGAGAAACATGAGAAGTCCTGCGAGGAAGGATTGCCCTAGAAGCGATCGTTGTTCTACCTGCCACAACTGACGGAGTTCTCTCCAGGCTGGCGGATGCAGCTTGGGTACTAGAAATGCCATCAACGGCACCACCAATACCATTCGCATAAACATCAGCAAAAACGAATTTTGCAGATTTGGCGTAACAAATCCACCCGTTTGAAACACCCCTAAAACAGCGTGTTGGTTGAAGAGAACCCTGACGATGACATTCTGAAAACAGAAAAAGAAGGAAGCGAGTAAAACAATTAAAAAACCGAACACAGCAATTTAGGTTAGGGACAGCTTGATCTTAAAGGTTGGGGAGTGGATAGGGAGAAGGAGTCATGAATTACTTCTCCCTATCCATTCCGCCCTATCCCTGATACTGAACCCGATATATCCGTCCATTCGGTTCTTCTGTGAACAGGAAGCTACCATCGGGCAGTACGAGTACCCCGACTGGACGACCCCAAGTGGTTGGGCCAGATGGATCGGTCAGAAACCCGGTGACAAAATCTTCGTATTCTCCAGTTGGGCGACCATTCTCAAACGGCACAAACACAATTTTGTAGCCTGTGCCAGCGCTGCGATTCCAAGAGCCACGGAAAGCAACAAACGCGCCATTGCGATAGCGTTCGGGGAAGGTCTCACCGTCGTAAAACTGTACCCCCAGAGCGGCTGAATGTGCCTGAAATAGGACATCAGGGGCTTTGGTTTGGGCTGCTAGTTCTGGGTTGATGCTTTGCCCACCAGAAGTTTGACGAGGATCAAGTCGGTCAGGGCTGAAGTAAGCATAGGGCCAGCCATAAAAATCCCCTTGCTGAATTCGGGTGAAGTAGTCCGGCACCAAATCATCCCCCAGACCATCCCGCTCATTCACCGTGGTGTAAAGTTCGCCAGTTTCGGGATGAAAGTCTAAACCAACGGGGTTCCGCAGCCCGTAGGCAAAGGTTTGTGGGTTTGAGCCGTCCAGATTCATCACTTGCACAGAGGCGCGGGGCAGCGGTTCGCGATCGGCGTTAGAACGAGAGCCGACGGACACGTAAAGCTGCTGACCATCAGGAGATGTGACTACGTTGCGTGTCCAGTGCTGGTTGTAGCCACCACCGGGGAGGTCGGCAATTTTTTCGCCGGAACCAGTAAGCTGCTGCTGCCCTTCAGTATAGGGATAGCGGCGGACTTCGGCAGAGTTGCCTAAAAAGAAAAAGCCATCGGCAAACGCCATACCAAAGGGAATGTTCAACCCGTTTGCGGCTTCAGCAAAGGTTTGGTTGACATCGGCTGCGCCGTCGCCGTTGGTGTCTCGCAACAGGCGAATGCGGTTGTCTGGGGTTTCTGTCACCAACACGTCACCGGAAGGCGTTAAAGCTAGCCAGCGCGGTTCTTTTAGCCCTTCAGCAAAAACGTTGACCGTAAACCCCTCGGGTACCTGCAAGGACGGATTCTCAGGAATGGGTACAACGTTGGGCCGCTGAGAAGCACTTTGACTGGCGTAGGGTTCGGGCAGGTCAGCCGGAGTAATGCGAATGGGCGTGGGGGTTAAGGGTTCAGTCGGAATCAGGTTTTGCGGTTGGGGTGCTTGAGCGACATCAGTTTCAGTAGATTCCGTTTCGGTAGATTGAGGGGTAGATTGAGCGGAGGTTGTTTCTTGCTCCAGGGTTGCTTGAGTTTGAGTGCAAGCAGCGATCGCCAGCGCGATCGCCACCATCAAAAAACGTAAGGGACTCATCGCAGAAGGTTCCTATTACAGCGAAACATCGTGAACACACTCTGGTGCATGATCTTTCTTCGTAATAACAAATTTCAGCGGTTTCAGAATTGCGATCGCCTTGTGAGTTAACGCTGACGAATTGCAGGATATTCAATCAGAACGGGTCCTTCTGGAATAAATCGAGCCTGATAGTTGGTTTTCTTGTTCTTTCCTCGCAAGTTGCCGATGGGAACTGCCTGCTTAAGCTGCTCTAACTCTTGCACCTCCCAAAACACTGCCCAGGTTGGGGCATCAGTTGCAGTGGACGGGGGACGATAAATCGATTTACCCGGATAGCGACCGCGACGAGAGCCGACATACCCCACATACAGTCCCCGCCAGGTCACTTCTGGGTTTAGGGGTTGATCGCCTTGGGCATCGGAGGCATAGATGAAGACTTCGATCGCCTTTCCATTCCGCAGCTTTTCGACTTCGCCCAACACCTCGAAGTCCATGCTGCCAAAGGCAACTTTGGGCGAATGGTCAGGTGGCAAGTCGTCAGAATCAAGTTGCGTGGCGATTGCCTCTAACCCTGAAATCAAGTGCCTTTCTGGAACGGGGGCAAGAATGGCGAAGGCATTAGTCTTTTGCATGAATCGAACACCGTTAAACAAAAAAGCAGCTTTTCTAGCCTACAAGGATGGATTAACTTTTGGGGAATCAGAAATGTAATCACCAAAGGAAACAGGTGAGCTATAGAGTTCTCAAACCTTACCTCTGCATCTCAAATCACGCTTAATGACCTGATCGCCCGGATTAATTCTTTTGGCTCCACAGGTTTTGAAAGGTGAAGTTGGAATCCTGCGGCGATTGCCTGCTGCCGATCCAGTTCTCCAGCGTAGGCAGTCAGGGCGATCGCGGGAAGGGTGCCGCCTTGCTCAGGTGCCCATTTCCTAATTTGTCGAATCAGGGCATAACCATCCATCTCTGGCATCCCAACATCACAGAGCAGCAGGTCAGGCACAGATTGGTTGAGGAGGGTCAACGCCTGGATAGCGGAAGCGGCAGTGGTCACTTGTGCCCCAGACTGGCTGAGAACAAAGGACACCAACTCTCGCATGTCGGCATCATCATCTACCACCAATATTTGAATATGGGACAAGTCTGTTGGTGCTGCTAAAGGCTCATCCTGAGTGGATCGCACCTGACTGACGATATTGAGTGGCAGTTGGACGGTAAAGGTTGCTCCCAAATCTTGTCCTGGACTCTCTGCCCAAACCGTTCCGCCGTGCAGTTCGGTGAGTTGACGCACGATCGCCAATCCCAATCCGAGTCCACCAAATTGTCGGGTTGTGGTGCCGTCCTCTTGGCGGAAGTAGTCAAACACGTGAGGAAGAAACTCCGGCTTGATCCCTTTTCCAGTGTCTTTAACTTGAATCTGAGCAGATGCGCCAACTTGCTCTAACTTGACCTCCACGCGCCCTCCCGGTGCCGTGAATTTCACCGCGTTAGAGAGAAGGTTCCAAACTATTTGCTGAAGCCGATTTGCATCACCCGAAACGGTGCCTGAAACGGGATTCAATATGGTTTGAATTTGTATCTGTTTTGCTTCGGCTGCTAAACGGACCGTTTCCAAAGCAGATTGAATGATGGTAGCCAGATTCACAGATGCCGTGTTTAAGACCATCTTTCCTTGTAGGATACGGGAGATATCCAACAAGTCTTCAACGAGTTGCGCCTGTAGCTTGGCGTTGCGTTCAATTGTTTCTAGAGCCTGTTCGGTTTTGGTTGCGTCTAATTGTCTATTGCGTAGGATTTTCGTCCAGCCCAGAATGGGATTGAGTGGCGATCGCAATTCATGGGACAGCACCGCCAAAAACTCATCTTTGACGCGGTTAGCGGCTTCTGCTTTGGCCCGATCCTGTTGGGCTACCTGATAGAGCTGAGCATTCTCGATTGCCAAAGAAGCGCGACGAGCTAATTCCTCTGCCAACTGCAAATCGACTGAGGTGTACTGCCGTCCAGACTCAGCAGCAATGAAGGAAATTACTCCTATCGTCCAGGACTGAGTTCGTAGAGGCACCGTCATCACAGAACTAAAGCCAACCTGTCGCAGAATTTCTAAATGCTCTGGGTCATGAGCCGCCTGCACTAGCAGCTCATCGGGGATCTCTGGCACAAAATCGGGCTGTCCAGTTCGCAGAGTGAAAGCAGCCCCACGAGGAGAATTGGGGTCTAACGGATATTTGTCCCGAATCTGATAAGCCCATTCCAGCTTAGCGGGGTCGATGTGAGCAACCGCAATCTGGTCAATCGAGCCATCTTCTTCAACCGTGTGAACGGTACACCAATCTGCTAATTTCGGTACGGTAAGCTGTGCAACTTGCTCCAACGTGGTCTGATAATCCAGGGAAGACGCCAGGACCGCACTTGCCTCAGAGAGAAACTGTTGGGCAAGCTCTAACCTGACGCGCTCTGTCACATCAACAACATATACGAGGACCCCTTCGACCTGATTGTTTGAGTTGACCGTTGGTAAATAGTGAACGTTGTAATAACCAGGACGGCGATCGCCTCGTGCGGGTACATTGAGTGCGAGATTTGGGGAGATAAAAGGCTCTCCCGTCGTGTAGATCCGATGGAAGACCTCAACTAATGTAGGCTCGAACTCACCAAAAATATCTGCAATTGAACAACCCAAGTGTTGTTCGCGGGTTAGTCCATTGATTTCAGCCAACGCTTCATTGATGGCAATATACCGCTGCTCAGCGTCTAACCATGCGAGTCCAATCGGGGATGTTTCAAAGATGGTTGCCAGTTGATGTTGAGCCTCTTCTGCCTGCGATCGGGCAATGCGTTCACGCTCAAGCAATTGTTCTCGTTCCTGTTCAACTTGCTTGCGCTCCGTTATGTCAATCACAACACCAATTGAGTGCTTAGGATGTCCTTGCGTGTCGTAGGAAAACAACCCTCTTGCTTCGACCCAGTGAATTGAGCCATCTGACCAGCGTAGGCGATATTCGTGATGGTACTCGCTTTGCTCCTGCATCGCCTGCTGAAGCTTTGCTTCCGTTTCTGCCAGGTCGTCAGGATGAACTCGACTTGCCCAAATCTCGTAGCTCGGTTCACACTCCCAAGGCTGTAGACCTAGTATGGTGAAATGCCCTGCTGACCAAGCGATTGTACCTGGCTGTATATCCCAGTCCCAGGTGCCCATCCGTCCAAGTTTGAGTGAGAGTTGCAGACGAGCTTCACTTTCCCGCAATTCTGCTTCTGCTCGCGATCGCTCCACGGCTAACCAGGTTTTTTCAGCGGTTCGCTCCAGCATTGCCACCTCTTCTTGGGTCCAATGGCGAGGAACCGCATGATGCAACGCCAGCAGCGCCACAAATTGCCCTGATTTAACCAGGGGAACACACAGAACAGACTTGGTTTGAATTGCATCAAAAGCCGCCACTCCAACTCCGGCCGTGCGAGGATCGCGATCGACATCCTCGACCACAATGGTTTTACCCTGCTTCAGCTCGACCACAATTTCAGAACCAAACGAATTCATGTGGTGTCTGCCAACAATGCTGTTCACCCCGTTACAGTAATCGCGATCAACAATCACATATTCTTGAGTAGGATCAATCTCACCGTAAGTAGAACGAGTGACATTAAAGTGTTGTCCTGTAGCGCTCACAACCCGCCACATAATATCCTTCGAGTCCTGAATAGTGCGAATGGCATCATTCAGTTCAATCAAAAATTGCTGCTGACGTTCCTTTCGCTGAAGCTCTTCGAGTAAGGCTTCTGCCTGCTGACGGGCTTGTACTTGGGCCGTGACTTCGATTCCATGAATCAAAATACTGTCGATGTAACCGTCGATATTTCTCAGCGGCAGAAAAACAAAATTGAAAACTCCTTCAACTAAATTGCCGCTACCATCCGCATCCCAACGAGATAGGTACTCATCTCCTTGAACAATCTCCCCTGTTTGATAGACACGATCATGAATCTCAAAATAGCCCTGACCTTCCATTTCGGGAAAGGCTTCTCGTGCCGTTTTGCCAATAATGTCTTCACTACGTCCAGAAACGGTAAGAAAGGTGGAGTTAGCTAGCTCAAAGACGTGCTCAGGCCCTGACAGCACTGCAAACATGGCAGGGACTTGCATGAGAATGTCCCTTAACCGCTGACGTTCATTCTCGGCTAACCGCCGGGCAGTTTGTTCCTGCTCTAAAAGGCGATCGCGCTCGGCTTCAATCTGCTTGCGCTCAGTAATATTGAGTGAAACACCACTCATGCGAATACCGCGCCCAGCCTCATCCAGATAAACACGTCCCTGGCTCTTGATCCAGCGATGCACTCCATCTGGACCAATCACCCGATACTCCTGAACATAGGACTGGTCACCCGCAAGTGCCCGTTCAGCCGCCTGCACAATCTGTTGCTGATCTTCTGGATGAATCACCGCCATGAAATCTTCTGCTGTCCCAATGTGAACGCCCCAAACCTCTGCCCCATTAGGAGAACATACAACCTGGTTCGTTCTTAAATCCCTATCCCAGGCAACCATTTGGGCCGACGTAAGAGCAAGCTGTAACCGTTCTTCGGTCTGCCGTAGGTCTTCCTCGATTTGCTTGAGGCGAGTCACATCCTGAAACATGCCAATGCCGACCGCAGGATGTCCATGCATGGCGGGCAGCGTTTCTCCCCAGCACAGGGTTGAGCGAATGCCGCCAGGGGTATACCAATTCATCTCGTAGTTCTCTAGCCGTTCTCCCTGAGCGATCAACACCGCAGGCATTCGTTCTGTGAGAATGCGATCGCCATTCGCATCGGTGCAGTAATAGGTATCAACATACTCATCCAGGGATTTGTTTTTGGGTAAATCACCCCCTGCCAACTGGTTTGCAATTCGATTGGAGAAGGTGACTTTTGCCGTTCCCGGTTCAATAAACACCATCGGCGTTGGCATTAAATTCAGCACCGCTTCTAACCATTTCTGCTGGTTCTCCAGTGCTTCCGTTGCTTGCTTGCGTTCCGTCACATCCCGAAAATAAACGGCTACCCCCTCTGCCGAAGGATAAGCACTGGCTTCTATCCAACGTTGAATTGATTCACCAAATTCTTCCCATGTAACAAGAACTTGTTCTGCGACTGCCCGATGCATGGCTTGGTAGGCGACTCCACCTACCAATTCAGGAAAAACGTCGTTCCAAACGTGTTTGCCAATCAGTTCTTCTGGTGTTGTGTGCAGAAGTTGAGCTGCTGCCTGATTCACATAGGTGTAGCGCCAGGCCCGATCAAAGGCAACAAAGGCATCCGTAATGCTTTCCAGAATTATCGCGACCTTGTGCTCTGTTGCTTTGTCTGCCTTTGGAGTATCTTCTAAAAGCGCCTCTAATTCTTGCTTCTGATGCTGCAAGGTGGCAATTTCATGCTGCTGCTCCAGGATTTGATTTTGCAGCAAAGTGATCTGAGCACTACTCTCACTGAAATCGGTAGAATGCTCATCCTGGAGGCTACGAGCAAAGTGCTCAATCACCTCAGAGCGCGATATTCCTTGCTTGTGAGCTGCCTGATCGAGCGATCGCCACGCTGTACTGGTGAGAGAAATGCTAATTCGTTGCTTAGTCTCTGAAGCCCAATTGTTGACAAACTTACCAGTCGCATCGCGTTTCATGGAGCAGCAGTCCGTATGCGTAAACGGATCTTCATTCAAACCGAGTTTATTGGGAAAGAGAATCTGTCTTTAGGAAGATGCTTTTATTCAGCTGGAGTTGAATAAAAGCATCCTCTAGAACCGAGATCTGTAGTGTCTAGCAGCTCATAACTGACTGTCACTTTAAGACTCAGCCAACAGAATGATCGCGTCCTGAGGCTTAAACTCGACAAGCTGATTTTTGGATGGATTAATCACAACGCCATAAGATCTCGCCAGGTTATTGGCATCCGCTTTGCACCGATACCCGATCGCTGACTCTCCTCGTTTTTTAGCAGACTCAACAATCGTATAGAAGTTAACGGGGCGATCGATCTCAACATAGTCCGCGACGGGTTTGAGGTAAATCTCCGATCCTTCTGGGCTGAATAAGTCGCTCAGTACAGCATTAATGTTCTTCTGTTCAGACACTTGCGCCAGCATCAAACTGATGAGCTGCTCACTGATGACAAAATCATCTGGACGAGCAACTTGAGCGAGCGCTTGATTTCTTACATCCAGAATTTCGGTGACTACCTGAAAGTTATGGTGATGGCGATCGGAAATATCCCGCAAATGCAGCAGTGTTACCAGAGTTTGGGCATCTGCTTGCTCAACCTCCAAGCTTGGATTGCATAGAACAACAGCATGATTGTATTCGGTTAAATTGAGGCTTTCTAGCACTTCTCGATCGGCTGGATCGCCCTGTTGATAGCGCACCGTTTGATTCTGTAGTTTAAGTGTTTCTTCTGACAAATCGACTTCGGCATCTGGAAACTCAGCTACGACCGTCACAGTAGAACCAGACGCAACATACTGATCGAGCTGCTGAATGATCATGCAAACGCGATCGTTCCAGCCCAAAATCAAAGTGTGTTCGGCTCTGGCTAAAGCTTGTTTTGCTGCCCGAATAGCTTGGGAATCAATTAACGTATCAGCGAGATTTGATAAGTGAATGGTGTCGTCATCTTCACTAATTAAGATAATTTGTTCCCCTGCTTGGATAGGGGTATGAATGGGCGGATTGAGTTGAATCGCTCCATCAACGCGCTGAATCCCAATTACAGTGGAGTCATTGTAAGACAGAAGCGCATGACCATACGTCTTTCCCTGTAGTGCAGGCTCCGTTTTAAAGTAGATCTCATTCCCGCTAAAATCAAGCAGATCCATATAAACCACAGACAATCCTGATTGCCGACAGGTTTGTACGACGATACGCGAGATTAGGTCATTCGTTAATAATGTTTCTACTTCGCTTTGCCCAATGATGTTGATCACATCCAGGGTTTTAGCGGTCTGGACCTGAGCAACAATGTGATAAGGCTGAGAGTGCGATCGCGGAATATTAGTAATCGCTAACAGTGTCTTCACTAACTGGGCATCTGCATGATCTTGAGCAGAATTCAGGATAATGATAGAGCGCGCAGTTTGAATGTTCACGATTCCCAGGTCAGCCATATTACTGGGGTTGCCAGTGCGGCAAACTAGCCGAATTCGAGGCAGTCTCCCTAAGGTACTCTGAAGCGCCGTTTCCATTTCCACTTTGTCTGCTTCACTGAGGATAACAATGCAAGTATCGGGTCGGTTGGCATTTGCTAGAGCTAACTCAGAGATCAGGGTAAAAACCTGGAGGGACCAGCCCAAAATCACAATGTGATCGGTTTCGATTACCCGTGAGCGACCTTGGCGGAGGTCTTCTAACTTTGCATCAATTCCACTACTGAGTAGACCAATGAGGGTACTCACTACAAAGATGCCGCCAAAAGTGACAAATAGCATAGTCAGGCGAAACACCCAGCCCGTATCGCCGCCGACCGTACCTGAGTCGAGCGTTCGCATCAGCACCCCCCACACAGCTTCTGGCAAACTGAGGCGATCGCCATCTTCTGGTGCAATTCCAGACAGATTGACCAGAACTGCCATCAGCAAGATAAACACGAAAGAAACTAGTGCTAATCCACTGACTAAGGCGACAGTACCCTTAGCCATGAAGTTGTCAAACCTGTAGCGCAATAGGTTGGCAAGGGTGCTGTAGCGGGTGCTGCGAATTTCTTGAGGGCTGTAGATCGGTTTTTGCATGGGAGAAGCGGGAAACGATGTGTCGCTGAGTGCTCTAAGATATCAGAGGCATAGGGTAGTATGCCCGATTCAATTCCAATCTTCATGTAGTCAAGGAAATTGTTGAAAGTTTGTAATCTTGCAACTTGCTTTGTAATCTTGCAGCTTGCACATAATGATTAAAAATGAAAACGGCTGTAAAAAGTGATTTGTGCAGAAGACAACGTTGTTTGTCAGATTTATAAAAAAGTTTTTATCAACGGTTTATTGTGAATTTATGGAACTCTCGGATATTGAATGACAGAGCAAAAACGTCATTGAAATGCAGGAGATTTCCGATGAGTTCTCAATTAGTGCCTCAAAAAGCGGTAGCTAAACCCAGATTAACTTCAGCTTTCAAACAGCTATGGTCAATTCACTGGATCATGGCAAGTGGCTATTTGTTGCTATGGGTTGGAGGGTTTGGAATGGTACGGCTACCAGAAGATACAGCCCTGCAGGACAACGCTTACACCTTGCACAAGTCAGTTGGTGCATTAACAATGGCATTGCTAACTTGGCGAATCTTTATTTTGCAGCGCGTCTGGTGGCGCAAGTATACGCGCCGCTTGCCCAAGTTTACAGGTGAGTGGATTCGCACATTCCTGCTGCACACAGCAATTTACCTGTTTATGCTAGCAGTTCCTCTGAGTGGATTTCTTCTATCTAATTCTTATCAAAGCGGGAATGTTCCTTTCTTCTGGATTGCGACGCTACCGGACATTTTTCCTGAGAAGGCGGCTATTGTAGAGTTGGCAAGAGATCTACACTTCTGGATCGCGTACACATTTCTAGGATTTGTTGCGCTGCACCTGGTTGATCAGAAGAAGTATGTGCGATCGCTCTGGCGACGAGTAGGCAAAGCCTTGAAAAAAACATCACTTAACTAGCCCTACTGGAGTGCAGTTCATCATGGCTCAATCAATATCCTACTTCTCTGTGCAGCAATACATGAGTTACTTGCAACAGCAGATGACTTATGTGAACTCAGGGAGTGTCCATACTGACGAAACTGCTTCTGTTAAATTCTCAAAGCAGCAGCGAATCCATTTAGAAATCCTATTCTCTCGGCAACTGAGGAGGTTGCCATGAGCTACATGCCTCCTCTCAGGCAATGGCGGCAATGGTTTAACAGTACCCGTCCTCGAATCTTGATCTGGTATTTTTTACTCACTACCTTCTCTGGGGTTGCATCTATTTTGGTAACTCACCATGTTCTATATGAGCGGATTCGTGACCACTCTCAGGAATATGTTTCACGCCAAACCGATGAGTTTCAACAACTTGTGCGTGAGTATCGTCCAAGTTCTAATGCATCCGCTGGACAGCAAGTTGCTACGATTTTTGATGTTTTCCTGTCCCAATACGAACCAATAGATGCAGACGACTATGCGATCGCTCTCCTACAAGGCGAGGTTTATCAATACACTGACCTGTTTCCAACGGAATTGCTAACACAAGATGCTGCCTTAATTCAACAATGGGGACAGTTAGTGAATGCCGAGCAAGGAAGCGTCAATACTTCAGCGGGTGAACTGTTTTACATTGCGGAACCTATCATTATTGATGGACAAGCTCAGGGAGTGTTAGTGATTGTTCACTGTGCTGATAGTATTTATCAGTTGGTGGATGGAGCAGTGTTACTGATCATTCCGGTCATGTTGGGGGTCATGGGAATTGCAGCGGTAATCGCCTGGACAACCGCAGGACAAGTGCTGTCTCCGCTGCGAACGTTAACTGAAACCGCACAGTCTATCACCGAGTCGGATATGACTCAGCGAATTGCGGTAGAGGGCACAGACGAAATTGCCAAATTGACGACCACTTTCAATGCGATGCTAGATCGACTTCAGGTTGCGTTTGAGAGCCAGCAGGAATTTTTGAAAGATGCTGGTCACGAATTGCGAACCCCGATTACCGTGATTCGCGGCTATCTCGAAACTTTAAAGTATCGCCCGGAACGACAGGAACAAACGATCGCACTGGCAATTGATGAACTCGATCGAATGAATCGCCTCGTCAATGATTTATTGCTCCTGGCAAAGGCAGAACGACCCGATTTTCTCACGCTCAAGTTGGAAGAATTGGACTGGTTAACCGAGGAACTGTATCTCAAAGTCCGTTCTCTAGCAAATCGACAGTGGAAGCTGGAATCGAAAGGTTTAAGCCCAATTCGGGTCGATCGCCAGCGGATTACCCAAGCTGTAATGAACCTAGTGCAGAATGCTATTCGCCATACTCAAGTAGGGGATGCGATCGCCCTCGGTTCCTCAATCCGCGAAAACCATGCTCACATTTGGGTGAGCGATACAGGAGAAGGAATTGCCCTAGAAGATCAGGTGCGTATTTTTGAACGCTTTGTCACCACAGCACAGGAAACTCAGGGCGAAAATCACGGATTGGGGCTTTCTATTGTGGAAGCGATCGCCCATGCTCATGGCGGCTGGGTTGAGCTTTCCAGTCATCCCGGTCATGGTGCTACCTTTACGATTGTGATTCCACTTGACGCTACTCCAGCCACTATCCATGAGTCGAATTCTCATCATCGAAGACAATCTCCGCATCATCGACTTTCTGGAATCCGGGCTACAGGCACACGGCTTCACGACCATCGCCGTTAACACCGGGCGAGAAGCACTGCAAGTGAGCCATGCCGGAGATTTTGATCTGGTGATTTTAGATTTAGGGCTACCCGATCAGGATGGGTTAGCCGTCCTCAAAGCCTTTCGCGGACAGGGACAAACCATTCCGATCATTGTTCTTACGGCGCGAGATGGCGTAGAACATACGGTCGCTGGATTGGAGGGTGGCGCAGATGATTACATCACTAAACCCTTTAGCTTTGAAGAATTGCTTGCCCGCATCCGAGTGCAGCTTCGCAATCAAGTACCCCGCACTCAGCCAGATACCTCATTGCAGGTGGCTGATATCACACTAAATCTGTTGACTCGTCAGGCATGGGTGGGCGATCGCTCCATCGAGCTCTCAGCCCGAGAGTTTCTACTCGCAGAATTTTTTCTGCGTCATCCAATGCAAGTACTTACACGAGAACAGATTCTCGATCGTATCTGGGGATATGACTATGACCCCGGCACTAACATTGTCAACGTCTATATCGGGCACTTGCGAAAAAAGCTGGGAGACAATTGTATTGAAACGGTTCGGGGTGTAGGTTATCGGCTACGGGTCTAAAGTTTTGTGGCCGATAGTATGTAGCAATTCTTTCTGTCAAAGCAATCTTCCTGCTAAACCAAGGACAAACCAGTTCTGTTCAGCTAGAGCCAATCGCCGCCTATCAGCTTCACAGTATGGAACTCATTCGGCTGACAAGCAACGAGGCTAAACCGCGCTGCTCTGTGTATCGTCAATATTTTCAACAGCATCTGGGAGAAGTCGGATGAGTACTGGCTCGGCGGCATATCCCTATCAGCCTGGCGGCAGTTTGCCTACCGATACGTCTACGCTATGGGACCAGACAGGCAGACGCTGAATTGTATGAGGCATTGCTGGCTAGAGGACTGTGTCGCAAAGACTTCTGCCAAGAGGAAACATGCTCCCGTCAGTTAATTGTATAAGCTCAAAGGAACGAGTTCGCCAGTATCTGTCAATCCCAACCATATTTTCTGTTGGGGATAAATATGTTGTCCGGTAATGGCGCATCTCTCCTCTTTGTGTGCGATCGCGCTAAAAGTTGCTCGAATATTTGACATGGACAACCGAGATGAGTGGAAGTGCATTGTTGTAACTTCTTGATCCGAGGATCGCCTACTTTTATCAGAAAGCGATGCAAAGCAATTTTCCACTTGGGATAATTCCTTATCATCTGATATTGTTTGTTGCTCCACAAACTGCCAAAGTATATCTCGGATGAGAGTCTGATAGCCTTGCTCACCGGAAATTTCCCGTAATCGCTCTTTTAGCTCAGATTCCAACCGGATACTCGTGACCTGCATCTCCGGAGTAGTACCTCGTTTGCGTGTATTCATGATCGAACGTCCTAATTTTGATCAAAGAGTGGACAACCCAATACTACAAGTGTAGTATGTAATAGTCCAGACTTGTAATACGAATACTACAGCCTTCCATGATACGCCTTCTCCTCGCCACTCCAAGCAACGCCATATCGTGCCAATCCCATTTAGGTTTAGGCGCACTGGCGCTGTTTGCGTTCGAGGGAACGTATGGCTTTAGCGGCGGCAGATCCGTCAGGAAAGGCATTGATGTCCGTAAAAGCATTGATACAGCAATTTATTCGGATCACATTCACTCCGAATCGTTCAATCCAGATCAACTGATCGCAAGCGGGAGGTGCAGCGCAACCCTGACACCCACCTAGGGAAAACCATATCAATTTCCCAATCCCCCGCTCCTGGTCATCAGAGGCGGGGGTTATTTTTTGAGGAGTAAATTACCTATGTTAAAGCTGAATTACACCGAAGTTGGACTGTACATGGAGCGGACGATGACCGCACCCGAGATGTTAATCGCACAGCGCGTCGTTCTGGCAATGCGGTTAGGACAACCGCTCCACGTTGAACCAGGTCGTGCCTCCTTTCTATTACCTGCTGATATCCCTGAGCTGGAAGAACTAGCGGTCGCGTTGCAGCAAGAAGGCAGCTCAACTGTCACGCTCATTCCTGTGGATCAGGAGTTTGTAGAAGTGAGTCTGAACGGAAGCTGGGTTGCCGAAAGCAAAGAGGCTCACGAAGGGATGTTTCTAACGGCGATAAGCGATTACCCCGAAGAGGGAACTGCTTCGCATCGCACCGAGTTCTTCATCTACAAGCTATGGCAAATGAGTGAAGCACACGTTTCTTCTCTGGCGTAATGGACAACTCTGGTAGAAGAGGGGGATACAGACATTTTGAGGCCCTCTCCCTCTCCCTTCCAAACTCTTTCCCAAAAAAGTTGTAGTATGCCCTTGACGTTTTGTAGTACGTTGTATTATGTTTGTAGCATGAGATGAGACACAAAAGAGCTAATCCAATGACTACTCGCTCCCTTCAATCAATAGGTCTTCTCTCGAAGTGTTCGGAGTTCTTACAAACTCATTTCTCTGGTGCTTCTGCACCCCTTCGAGATAAACCTTTTAATCAGGGATCATCTTCAACCCAACGTATTAAAGCAATCCATTACCTTCAGCAAACTCATTACCTGGAACGGCGTTGCTTCCTCTAATTCCTGCTGACATCAGCGAACCTGAACCTTGACAACTGAATCGCCACCTTGGGGATGTAGCTTAATCTGGCTCAAAGCAGTCGCGCGCCCGTGCGAAAGATCGTGGGTTTAAATCCTGTCTCAAGCACGGAGAAGCGGGTGCAACTCCCGTCAGATACCTCTAAATGAGGATGTAGCTCAAATGGATAGAGCGCCTGTCTTCGAAACAGGAAGCTGCAGGTTCAAATCCTGTCATCCTCGCTGTGGGGACGCAATTGGTGTTCGACTGCTCCGAAGCCAACAAACGGACGGTTGCAGGATTGGGGTTCGATTCCCCACGTCTCCACCAAACTTTTAGATTACCCCTCCAGGTCGCCAAGTGGGAAGGCGTTGGTCTGCAAAACCAACTATTCGCGCGAACCTTCGGTAGCGCTTCGCGAGCAATTCCCGCCCTGGAGTCCAACCATTGCAGTGTCACCTAATGGTTAAGGTACTCGGCTCATAACCGAGCTTATGTGGGTTCGACTCCCACCACTGCAACCAATGCACAGATAGTGTAACGGCAACATCACGGTTTCCAAAACCGTTGTTCGAGGTTCAAATCCTCGTCTGTGCGTTGTCGTGCCCTAACCGGACAAGCTACATACTCGCCCAATAGTAAAGGCAACTGTTTTGAAAAACAGTCACATACAGGTGCAAATCCTGTGTATGAATAACAGCTTTTTCGACTTGCACGACATTACCACGACGTTGATGGTGCAGAAGCGAAGTGGACGAGCAGCACGTCTTTAAAATCTTTGAGAACGTGGTGTAACTGGATGAACACGTCGGTCTACGAAACCGAAGAGTGAAGGTTCAACTCCCTCCGTTCTCGCCAATTGTGGAGGATACCGCTGAATGGTCGGCAACTGGCTTTGAACACCAGGGTAGTCCTTGGGCTAGGGGTTCGATTCCTCTATCCTCCGCCAAAACGGGAAGTTGGTGAATCTGGTGCTCACGTGCCATTGAAGACGGTGAGAAGGCAGTTCGATTCTGTCACTTCCCACTCGTGAGTATTGATCATCTTCTGCAAGCCTTTCAAAGTGTAGCTTGCAACAGATTGACTACTCACTCATTGCTCCATAGCTCAAAGGCGGAGCGGGCGGCTATTAACCGCACGGTTGTAGGTTCAAATTCTGCCAGGATTACCAAACTTTGGGAGTGTCGCCTAATGGACGGGCACCGGTCTTCTAAATCGGCTTGTGTAGGTTCGAGCCCTACCACTCCTGCCATTGATTCAAGTTATTGCCAGGTGGCAATCGTGGGTCTGTAGCTTAATTGGGAAAGCGTCTGCCTTGCAAGCAGAAAGATGCCGGTTCAAATCCGCCCAGAATCCACTGTGACTGAACCCGAAGTGGTGGAGGGGCTGGTCTGTGACACCAGTGTTAGCGAGTTTGACTCTCGTCAGTCACCCCAAATGGAAATTGCGGTCGATGGGCGACAACCTGTCTCGACAACAGGCGTGCAGTCAATTCTGTAGAGGTTCGATTCCTCCAGTTTCCGCTGATGGAAGGTGCGGCTGTGTGGACGGCAACTGGTTTGGAAAACCAGAGGATAGTGTAACGCTATTGAGGTTCGACTCCTCCTCCTTCCGCTGTTTTGTTGATAAGTAAGAGGTGATAGCAATGGTACATATTCGCTTTGAAGGGCGACCCCTTGTAAAGTGAGTATATCAAAAGAACAGAAGTTAGGAGCATTTAAGCAACGCCTTTAACTTACCTAAATGCTTCTCTAGAGATACTTTAGCAGTCTCGACTTGTTCAATTCTTGTTTTCAATGCTTGCACTAGCCGAATGTGAACCTGTTTATCGATCGAATGCTGAAACACTGAAGCCATATCTTGCTCAATCAAAGCAGTTTGAGCCTTGTTATGGCTAGTAGTTGCCTTGCTCATACTCATTTGACACTTGCTTCTCAAATCCGAGCAAAGATCTTCTAAAACTTTAATGCTTTCCTGTAGACTCTGAGTTCCCGATTTTAGAGATTCTTCATAGGTTGATGAATCCGACGGGTTTCCAGGATACAAGACTGCTTTCTTCAATCGTTTTAGCTCATCATCAATATCACTGTAGCTCGTCAAAACTCGACCCCTTAAAGCTCAAACTCTTCTGACAAATTTAGTCTCGACAAACCTATCATTGGACTAGCTAAACCTATCTGTAGAGCGATGAATTTCATGTGATTTAGATCACTTCATAAAAAAGTAACAAGAACTATGAGAGAGGAAAAAAGATGTTTTAACTACATTTACTTCGGCGATCGCTCAAAAAGCAATCTTCATAAGTGAAAAAGCATAAGAATTAGCAGCAATGGACAAAGCACGGCAGACAAAAATCAGCAAATACCTCAGTAAACATCTGAGGCATACTCCAGAGCATCTTGGACTCACTTTGGCTCCTGGTGGTTGGGTAGGCGTTGATGAGCTATTGTCTGCTTGTGCAGCCCATCAGTTTCCTCTTACTCGTACAGAATTAGAGGATATAGTCGCCACCAGCGATAAACAAAGGTTCTCGTTTAATGAAACCAAAACTCGTATCCGTGCTAATCAGGGACACAGCACTGAAGTCGATTTGCAACTGGAACCCCAAATTCCGCCGGATGTATTGTATCACGGGACGGGCGAACAATCTGTTCCTGCAATTTTGCGATCAGGGTTGCTCAAGATGTCACGGCATCATGTGCATTTGTCTGGAGATGTGGAAACTGCCCGAGAAGTGGGAATGCGGCATGGTCGCCCTGTGATTTTGAAAGTTGATACTGCCCTCATGCAGCAAGCCGGATTTACCTTTTACTGCTCAGACAACGGGGTCTGGCTAGTAGATGAGGTTCCATCCCGATATCTCATAGTGCTAGAAATCGATGGCTAAGGGAATCAATATACATCTACATCAATTTGTTGACATCAAAATTCTGGGCAAATATTTAATAGTGAATACAACTGTGCAGTGATCTACCAGGTTTATTTCTCTGTAGCAGTCGCATCATCCGATGCTTCAGATCTTTGAGCAAGAGAGTATTGAATACTCCCCTCTCCATATCCCAAGTCATATTGGCTAGCTTGTTCGGGATCAGTTTCAGGAGGTTGTTTGGAATAGCCCATTAGTGCATCTGATTTGCCACGGCTAAACCAATCTTCTTGAGCAACTTGCTCTGGTACATTTGCGGAGTCGTCAGCAACCATACTCACCCTTCTTCCTTTACACAATCACGTTTACATCAGTTTTACTCTAGTGTACTCATCGGGGAACAACGTGCAGCCACCTTGCGACAGAGATAGACAACCTACTGCAATGAAGTGCCAATCAGGACTGATATTCACAAGCTACTGAACCAAATTGTGAGTAACCAAGCACAACTGCAATCCACTCAATTTCTGTCACCCTGCGTCAAGGGTGGACGAAGTCAAACCTGTCCCTGTGCATCTGGTGAAAGAGGGAGTTGTTTTTGAGCAAATCATCTTCGCTGGAATGGCAATTTCTGTTGGTTTGGAGAAGTCGATCGCCGTTCTGATAAGACCTAACCGTTCAATCATTAAACCTGTGGAATTGGCGCTGATGAGCGGGTATGGTTCACGGATCTCAATCCCCTCTGCGGGACATGGCATTGCCATGTCCCTACGAAATTGATACATCAGATCAGCAGTGCCGTAGAATTTGAAGGATAATGTACGAAGTTCAAAGAGTTCTGGATTTACCTGTACAGGAGTTAGCCGAAATGTTGGCTGAGAGCAAAACGGCTGGCTTTCGAGCAATCGATCGCTTAATCAACGAGTGGAGGGCAGGAGTAAATCGATTCGATCGCCCCGGAGAAGCATTATTCGTGGCAAAGCAGGGAAACCACATCATTGGCATCTGTGGGTTAAACCAAGATCCCTACACCAATTCAACTCGGATTGGACGAATACGACGTTTATACGTGATGCACAGCGATCGCCGTCAGGGAGTTGGGCGATCATTAGTTCACCACGTTATCCAAACAGCACTGAGTTTTGATTGGCTCCATGTTCGTACAACCAGCCCTATTGCAGGTCAGTTCTATCAGTCGCTTGGTTTTACGACCTGTGATAGTGAGTTTGTTACGCATGTTCTGAACGTGACAACGGTTCACCTGAAAAATCTTTGAGAGGATCTGCCAAGCGTAGTGCAGGACACAGTTCCATAAATGACGCTGCTTTGCGTTCGGCATCAGGATTGTGAACGTGAGCAGGCGTTGGGCAGACAACTCCCTGCAATAAATCGTTCAGACCATAGGGCGTGAAAAATTGCCATTTTCCCTGCTGATCCAACTGCACTCCGACTGCGGTTGCCGTGTGGAGCCAGTCTGCAACTCCATCTTTAGTGCTGTGATAAGGTCTACGCCCTGTTCGCCAACGAGCAAAGCTGGCTTGGTTTTTCACATCAAATTTGTAATGAGGAAACTGTTTGCTCAAGTCCGCCTTTGCTGCTAATTCTTGAGCGCGATCGCCTGCTAAATCAAAAAAGGCAATATCAAAATCATTGATCACTAATTTACAATCTTCACCCAAGATTGCTTGCCAGACTGTGTTTCGCACTGCTCCACCTGCTAACCACCAGTTTGGTAAATTGAGCTCTGCGATCGCAGGTAAGACAGAGGCGATCACAGAGCCTTCCAAAATTTGCTGAAGCCGTCTCAAATCGTCCATATTTCCAGATTTTTGTGTAACTGAACTCACCATTATCGACAGTGAGCAGCGAGAAAAGTGTTGTTTGATCATCGTCGGGAGGTTATCTAGTTGGACGATGCAATAGTTCTCAAGGCAACGTAACCCAGGTGCCGTGAAAGCCATAGGGAACGCGCTGCGGCATCTGGATGCGGGCAACAGCCTCACTCGTCATCGTTTGAGTGCTGATGATCACTAACTCCGATCTGTCCTGAGTTTCATCATGCACAAAGGTCATGAGCCAACCATCATCCTCCGAAGTCCCGTTTGGTCGTGGCACAAATACACCTTCCCCGCCATAACGACCTTCACCAAATGAGTGTTTCTGAACACTCTGTTTATCCAGATCGAACTTGAGTAGACCATCAAACTTTGGCATTTCGATTGGCGCAGTGCTGCCCGCGTATCCGTAGCGGATAGGTCTGCCTAGATACTGTTCATTGATTCGAGGAAATTCACAGGAATGATCATCCAGCGTCTGTTCCTGCACAGTTCCCGTCTTCAGGTTGAACTGCCAGCGGTAGAGCAACGGCATATCAGTTCTAACCTGACGATTATCTCCTTCATGGGAACTGGGAGATGCGCCTAAAACACTGGTGCTGTTTGTCCGACAGGCAATTAAAACGATATCATCGCCTTCTTCATACGCATTAAGGGTGTGGAAGACATAACAGCTCGGTGCTTCAAACCACCGAATCGACTGGTTATCACTGTGCCGAGGCAAAATCCCAAACCGACTAGAGCGATCGCGCTCAAAAGCAAAGGCAGGTTCTCCCCGTTGCAGCCGTTCCAACCGAAAGGTGAGGGGTAAATCCATAAAAATGGTGTAGTGTTCTGTGATGGCAAAGTCATGCATCATCACTCCCACAGGCAGGTCGATTGGGACAGTTTGCAGCAATTCTCCCTGGGCAGACACAACGCTGTATTTAACGTAGGGCGGTTGCCCCAGAGAGTAGCCAAAGAACATCATTTCCCCTGTCACCGGATCAACTTTGGGATGGGCAGTGACAGGGGAAGACAACTTACCCTCAAAGGTGTATGTGCCGCTCGTGTCTAAATTGGGCAGCTCAATTGCGTGAGGTTCACCCCCTTCCCAGAGAGCCAGCAGGCGATCGCGATGCCACACGAGAGCTGTGTTTGCGACATTCTTGAAGCCTTCCTGCGAGGGTTCAAGCAGTCCCCCAAATAATGCCTGCCCTGCTTGCCGCTCTTGCTTAAACCCTCTAGTCTGAATGTAGCGATTGCGGTAGCTTGCCTTGCCATCCTGAATGTGAACACCATGTAGCATCCCATCGCCATCGAACCAATGATAACGACCTAAAGGTGGAAACTGAGGATTGGGCCCGTTGCGGACGAACATTCCATTTAGCTCAGGTGGCAGCTCACCAATGACGGTTAATTGCTCAACAGTTGACTCTGTTTGAAGGGGGGCAAAGTTGTCAGCGAGGTAAGGGTTGAGGGTGGCTGTCATGGGTTTGAGAAATAACCTGCTTCTCCCTTGTAACAGAAATGCCCACTTTGCGGTACAACCCTTTGTAGCAATTGCTCAAAAGACTGCGATTTACAATGACAATAAAGAAATGAAATGAGGGTCGTGATCGCACTGAGGTAAAGAGATGACCTTATTTGATACAGCCAGACACTATCCACTCTTGCAACAGGATTGGAACCCCAATACGGCTCAAGAGGCGATCGCAGCGATCGTCCACGAAACTATCGCTCAACTGCAAACCGTACCGCTATTGGCTGGGCATCCAATGGATGATTACAGTCTTGGCAGTGATCTGTATTTTGGCAAAGCGGGTGTACTGTGGGCGATCGACTACTTGCAGACCGTTGGCGCAGTGGATTCAGCCTTTGATATTACTACTCATCTCGACGCAACATTAGCGCAAAATCGCCAGCGCTATCCGCAGGTTAGTCCTTATCCAGAGCAGTCATCTTATCTGTTTGGGGAACTGCCGCTGCTCCTGTTGCAATACAAACTCGCCCCCTCTGAGGATAAAGCGAACGAAATCTGGCGATCGGTTCACAAGAATGATACTCAGCCGATTCGAGAGCTGATGTGGGGAATTGCAGGTTCAATGCTGGCTGCCTACTTCATGCATCAGTGGACACAAGAACCAAGATGGCAAGATATCTTCAAAGCTCAAGCAGCCCTACTGTTACAGGAATGGCAACCCGTTGGTGAGGTTGGATATTTATGGACGATCGACTTGTACGGCAGTCAGAAGCAATTTTTGGGTCCCGTACACGGCTTCGCCAGTAATTTAACGCCATTATTAATTGGACAGTCTTTGTTGGAGGAGGATCAGTTTCAACAGATTTCAGCCAAAGCTATGACGACTCTGGTGAATACTGCAGTGACAGATGGTGAAAGGGCAAACTGGCACGCAGTCTATGATACAGCGAATTCCGGTCAAGCTCCAGAACTGGTACAGTATTGTCATGGAGCACCTGGAATGGTGACAGCTTTGGCACTGCTGCCGAGCGGTATTAATGAGCCATTCGATCGCATTTTAGAGCAGGGCGGCGAACTAACCTGGCACGCAGGTCCGTTGAAGAAAGGGTCGAATTTGTGCCACGGCACTGGCGGCAACGGCTATGCGTTTCTCAAGCTGTTCCTCCGAACCGGAAACCAGATGTGGCTCGATCGCGCCAGAGCCTTTGCCATGCACGCAATTGAACAGTACCGTCTTTCTAAGCAGCTCTACGGGCAGTTGCGCTATCCGCTGTGGACAGGGGATTTGGGTCTAGCGGTTTATCTGTGGGACTGCCTGCAAGCCCAAGCAAAATTTCCAACAATTGACGTGTTTTGAATGCAATTACGCCTTGAGACGCTTTAGCGACTGTCCTACTCGGGTTTAAGGACTGTGAACTGTACGCTTTAAAGTGAAGAGTGATTTTCCTTAAAGCCTACAGTTCAATCGATATGCTGCCTCTTTCCCTGGCTCAAGTTGCTGCTCCGACTCCCTCTCCAACAACAGGACAAAGTCTAAGTGACATCGCACTTCAGATTCTGCTGAAGCTGCTATGGGCAGTTGGCATCCTGATTCTCACCCGCATTGGGGTCAATCTGGTTAGTCACACAGCTCGCAGGCTGCTCATTCAAGTAGAACCAATTTTACGAAAGTTTTTCATTCAAGCCTCTGAATTTCTCACACTTGTCGTTGGAATTATTGCAGCCCTCAACGTTATTGGAATTCAGACAACAACCCTGGTAGCAGTTTTAGGAGCGGCAGGTTTAGCGATTGGCTTAGCGTTGCAGAATACACTCTCTCACTTTGCGGCTGGCATCATGTTAATTGCCTTCCGCCCGTTTGAGGCTGGAGATGTAATCGAAGGCGCGGGAGTTGCAGGTATTGTTGACAGTGTGGGAATTTTCTCAACAACGATTCTGACTCCAGATCATATAAAAATTATTGTGCCTAACAACAACCTGTTTTCTGGAACGTTGAAAAACCTGACCGCAATGGGAACTCGGCGGGTTGATTTAGAAGTAGATATTGGCGATCGCCCAATAGAACCAACCATTACTCACTTGTTATCTTTAGTCCAACCCCATCCTCTGGTATTGAATACCCCAAAACCTACCTGTAATGTCGCTTCCGTTAGTCGCGAGAAGACTGTTTTATATCTACGTTCTTGGTGTGCGGCAGAAGCTTACGAGCAACTCCGCTCTGAGATACAGCAGATTATCTCTGAGTCTCTGTATCGGCAACAGCAAGACAAAAATGAGCAATAAATATTCATTACGTCTGACATAACAACCTTCTACTTACTGCTCTGAAAGCAGCCTGTAAATCTCACGCTTAACCTGAGCAAGCAATTCCCGAACTCGGTTGGCTTGCAAAAGCAAAGGAGAGAACTAAACTGCTCAGGGAGCTAGCGTCCGATTCACCATCCCTTTTTTTACTGCCAACAGTGCGGCTTGAGTGCGATCGCTCACTCCTAATTTGCTAAACACATGATTAGCGTGATATTTGATTGAGCTTTCGGACAGATGTAGGGCTTCAGCGATTTCGCTGTTACTTTTGCCTTGAGCAATCAACTCTAGTACCTGCTGTTCTCGCTGAGTCAACTGAGGGCGACTCATACGTTCTGCTAGCTTCTCTCCCACTTCTGGAGGAATATATTTTTTACCCGAATGCACAATGTGAATGGCTCTCACAATTTCATCCACTGGAGCATTTTTGAGAATATATCCTTTTGCACCAGCCTGTAGCCCCCGATAGATTTCTTCGTCACTATCGTAGGTGCTTAACACAATCATGCGGGCTTCTGGATGAGCTTGGCGAATGGTGGCGATCGCCTCAACTCCGCTCATTTCGGGCATTTGCAAATCCATCAAGGTGACATCTGGGTGGTGCTGCTGAAATAACTGAACTGCCTCCAAGCCGTTCGCAGCCTCAGCAACAACTTCCATTTCGGGCTTATACTGCACCATCAACACCAAACCATTGCGAACAATCGGATGATCATCCACTACTAAAACCCGAATTGGTTGCTCTGACACCGCTTTATTCTCCTAATTCACAGCAACTTGAATACAGATCTCTGTGCCCTGTCCCGGTTGACTATGAATGGTCAGTTGCCCAGCGATGCGATCGGCCCGCTCACTCATACTAATCAATCCAAATCCACCCGTATCCACATCGGGCAAAAAACCCCGCCCGTTGTCCTGTACACACAATTCAGCGATCGCCTCTTCATACGTGAGTTTAATCCGAAGTGTAGTTGCTTGAGCGTGTTTCAATGTGTTAGTCATCGCCTCTTGACTAATCCGCAACATATTTTTTCCAATGATTGGAGAGAGCAACCGAGGCGTACCCACAATCTGCAGATCGATTTGGATCGGTGAGCCTGTGCCGATTTGCTCAACACTGCTAGCCAACTGCTGTGCCAGATCTGCATATTCCTTATCATGAGGACGAAGTGCCCATACCGATCGCTGTGCTTCTGCTAAGCCGCTTTGGGTCAAGCTTTCAACCCGAGCGATGATTTCAGCTACAGCAGTAGGGTCTCGCTGCAACAGCCACTTTGCCACTCCCAGTTGAATCGAGATTCCAGTAAATGCTTGCGCCAGCGTGTCGTGGATTTCTCTCGCTAAGCGATTGCGTTCTTCTAGAATGGCAGCTTCTCGATCGCGCTCTGCCATTCGTAATAACTGAATCGCCAAAGTAGCGTAGTGCGCCAGAGCTTGCATGAGTTCCAGATCATCGGCTTGAAACTCTCGCCGTTCCATGAATCGGAGGGTAAAGCTGCCAATGATCTCGTTTCGCAACAGCAACGGCACTCCCAACAGGGTTTTTGCGCCTAAATGCTGCATAAACTGACGTTGCCGAGGAGTTAGTTCTGGTGCAGTTTCAACGTCGTAAATGGTAGGATGGCGATCGCAGATATGGGTTTTCCAGGTCAGATCGTGCCCCTGTGGCCAGGGCCCTGGCAGTTGTTTACCATCTGGTGTAGCCTCAAACACCTCACCCTTGTAATAGGCTAGATGCACATGAAAGGCATCTGAATCTGGAGTAACCAACCACAGAGCCGCAGACGGTGAACCCAAGCACTCGGTCATGACACGCAGCACATGACCCAAAGCGGTGTCGAGTTCCGGTTCGCTAGCCAGAATATCTAAAGTTTTCTTGAGTACGGCATTTGCTTTAGCAAGCTGCTCAAACCGATAGGGTGTCGCCTCTTCAGAGGATTGAACGCTACTTTCAGAGGCATTTTGAGACATACAAGGCTAAGGAATGTGATGCTGGCGATGGCAATGGGTTCTAAAAATCATTATTACAGGAACTCGCCTTAGCCCCCCACTCACACCCCTACCCTCAGTTCAGATTAAATTTAGCCTTTTGTCTAAACTTAATCAAACGTTCAGACAGCGACGTTTAACGCTGATCTCACTAAACTTCTCATAGGTTGAGCAAATGGAGAGCAGATGGAACCTATGAGTAGATCAAGCATTCAAAAATTCGTTTATCTTTTTAGGCAAATTAATAATGAATGAGTTGCCGCTGAGTGTAGTGAAACAAACGCTAGATTACATTCAAGAGCATCTGAGTGAGGAAATTTCGCTAGAGGCGATTGCCAAGCGTATTGGTATTAGTCGATATTACCTCAGTCACTTGTTTAAACAGTCAATGGGAATCTCTCTCTATCAGTATGTTTTGCAGCAGCGTGTAGAGTGTGCCAAGCAATTGTTAAAACAAAGCGAACTATCGATTGCTGAAATTGCCCTGGAGTGCGGTTTTGCAAATCAGACTCATCTAGCAAAACACTTCCGCAATCTGGCTGGAACATCTCCCAAAGTCTATCGAAATTCATCAGTTTAGAAGGAAAAAGTGGTTCGCACGGTACCGGTGACAACGGTGCCATTCTCACTGCGATTTGCAGGATCATTCACAACTTGGATCACAGGTGTGATTTGAATATTGTCACTAATTGCAAATCGATAGAAGGCTTCCAGGTTAGTTTGAGTTGCATTACCAATTTCAGTGGCAATGAAGGGTTGACCGATTGCAAGCCCGGCTAAGTTTCCCTCTTGCAGCAAATCAGGAAAGGCAATGCCTACCATCCAGTAGTTAGGTTCAATCTCGCCAAATGCGGTATCGCGATATTGGCTGTATCCATATCGTCCAAATAGCGCCAGCCAGGGGGCGATCGCCACTTCTGCATTCACCCCAACCGCATCAAAAGATTGATCAAAGATGCGACCGCCGCTATATTGCACTCGTAACGCCAGCGTCGAAGAAGGGGCGTATTCTAGTTCAACCATGCCTTGATGGGTATCGCCAAAGAGACCGCGATCGCCCCTATCTGCGGTAGCTGAGGTATTGCCTGGATAGAGCAGTGAAGTGAAAGGGGCAGTTCCCCGTAAAATACCCTGGTCGGTTGGATTACCTGCATCAGCGGCAGCATACAAGGCTCGGATGGTAAATGGGCTATCTCCAACGTTCCAATCTATAGCGGCACCCGCACTGGGTCCATTGACGGGAAATAAAACATAATTATTGGTTAACGCTAAGGTGCTAAAGTCGCGAAAGCTAAGGTTAGCATAGCTGTTTCGATCAATGTAGTCGGTGGTGCGAATATTCGGACCAATAGAAACCGCCACATGTTCTAGTGGACTAAAGGTGTAATACAGACGACCCAGCCCAAAATTACCATTGCTAGGAGGTTTAGCCGAAAAGTCTAAGGTACTGCCAAAGTTAGGTTCTAAAAATCCTCCTGCATTATCATTAGGACCACCACTTCCTGTATCTATCCGGACTCTCAACAAATCGGTTCCCGTAAAACTGGTGTTTAAGTCCAAGTTAACCCGATAGATAAACGTTGCATTTGGGTCTTGCTGTCTAAAGATTGCTCCGCTTGGACTGAGCAGGTTTTCGCCTTCAAAACCACCCGCATTCACGGCAAAAATGGCTTGCCCGGCCAGTCGAGTCGTTGTGGAAAATTGATTGGCTTCGACGGTAGCGGTTTGCGCTTCTAGGGTGTCAACTCGTCCTCGCAAAACTGCTAATTCTGAAGCAAACTCTTCTTGTAACCGTTGAATTGTTTCCAGGTCTTCACCCGTTGCCGCATCTGCTAAACCAGCAGCGATCAGTTCATTAATGCGATCGAGCGCAGCGTTCAAACCCGCCGCGAACTCATAACGGGTTATTGCTCGGTTACCGCGATAGATGCCATCGGGGTATCCAGCGATCGCCCCGTATCGTTCTACTAAAGACTGAAGTGCTTGAAACGCCCAATCTGTAGGCTGCACGTCCGACAGTTGATTAACAGAGGTGACTTGACCCACTAACTCACTGTTCTCTGTAAGATTCTCTAAAACAGGAATATCAAAGCTTGTCTGCTCATCAGTTTCGTTCGTTTCATCAACTCTGTGAGTGACACTAACCGATTGAACTTGCTTCTGTCCATTCTCCAAATTCTTTGCCTGGGCAGGAAAAGCGATCAAAACCGTAATGAAGCTGATTCCTATTACTTGTGACAAAGTGAATTGTGTAGTGAGTTGAGTTTTTGTCATACTGCGTTCAAGCGCAAAACGTTGAGATAGATTTTAGGTACGGTTTTACGTTCTGTCTCATCGATTCTTGCGAAGTGAGGCTGTTTCGTCAGCTCTTGCCTTCAAGTTCGTCAGCAGCGGAGCAAGACTTCACTTTTGAGCAAGAACTCGTCATACGATCGCTTTGCTTTGGCTTAAGATGTCGTAGATTGCGATCGCATCATTGCCTATGAAAGCAAAAGCAGCAGACATTTCAGTTCAAGCATGGCAGTCAGATGGTGTCTTGCTAGAGCAATACTGCTATACCGCAGGTACAGTAGAACCTTTGCCCAAGCACTGCCACGAGGAATATCAGTTTGGTTTAAGTTTTGATTGTGCAGGTCAATACCACTATCGAGGCGCATCCCATGATATTCCGATCGCCAGTATGAGTATTATCCATTCGGGTGAAGTTCATGCACCAAGCGATCGCACCTTTCTTCCAGAGCCCATTACATTCTGGATGATGACTATCCATCCAAAATGGTTTCAAGCTGCATCTGCTGATCTAGCTGCGCCAGAGATTTCACCCTTTTTTCCAGATATCTATCTGGCTGACCCTCAACTCAACCAACTGTTTATCACATTACAGCAAAAGACCGACCTGCAATCGCAGTTAGAACGAGACACAAATCTCTGGGATTTTTTGTCTTACCTGCTGACGAACTACGCTGAAAACCGTCTTGTAGGCTCTCCCCTGTCGTCAACCAGAACTGCGATTAAACAAGTGTGTGACTACCTTCATGCTCACTTTGCTACAGATGTTACGCTCGATCAGTTGTCTGAGCTTGCTGGGTTAAGTCGCTTCCATCTGAGTCGTGTGTTTCGTCAGGAAATTGGTTTATCACTCACTGCTTATCAAACTCAACTCCGGATCAGCTATGCCAAAAAACTCTTGACAGAAGGAATGGCGATCGCCACAGTTGCATCCCTCACGGGATTTTACGATCAAAGTCATTTTGGCTGGCAGTTCAAACGGCGCGTTGGGGTGACTCCTGGTAATTATAGAGAAACAACAGTGTGTAGAAAAACAACCTCCAACGCGATATCTTGATCCTTTCTATAGCTCAGGTCATGTAGCTCTGAGTACTGCTCAACTTAACTTTTCAAACCTTTTTGGGTTGTTCTGGTTGCGCCAAGCCCCAAGCCGCAAACCCTACGCCTAGCAGGGCAAATAGAAGGGCACCCCGATATTTGGCTTGTCTGATCTGGCGAAAATGGTTCTCTACTGGAGCTCACCGTCTTAATTCCAAACAAGTCGCACTAAATGACCGAACTACTTCTGCAAACTGCTGATTGCGCTCCATTAGACCCATGTGCCCACCAGGAGACAAGACAGCGAGTTTGGCTTGCGGCACATCCTGGCTGATGCGCTGGTTGGCAAAGGGTCGGGTAGCAATGTCAGATTCGCCCACCACTACCAGGGTTGGAGCAGAGATTTGAGGTAATGTTTCCGCCTCATGAAATCTCAGCATTGCCAGCGTTCCTCGGGCCAATATGCCAGGAGCTGCTTTCAGTCCGATTAGGGTGGAGAAGTTAAGTTGCCCTCGCGTTTCTCTGCCTGTAAATCCAGAAATCTCAGTAGTCAATAATGTAAATCCATTCAAATAACTTAGCCAACTGGTGACCCAGAGTAAGGGGGAAAGGGCGATCGCCAGATACAACAACGGTTCTAGCAAAGGCTTCTGCAAGGCTAACAACAGTTTGCTGAGGATGGTTGTTCTCAGGGGATTGGTATAGGTGGCATCTACAACAATTAAGCCAGCCACTCGTCGTCTCAAATGCTGTGGAAACAAGCGGCAGAACGTCAGCAGGATCATACCTCCCATGCTGTGCCCCAACAAGACGACTGGTTGATCTCCTGCCAAGTTGAGAACAGCTTCCAGGTCGCGGGCATATTTTTCCAGGGAATAGTCGCGGTTTTTGGGCTTTTTGGATTTGCCCAGACCTGGCAGATCCCACACGATGACACGAAACTGGTCGGTCAGTTGCTTCTTGGCGTAATACCAAACCAGGCTATCTGGACCCCAACCGTGCGTCAAAATCAGAGTGGGAGCTTGGTCAGGACCGTAAAACTCAACGTGAATTTCGCTGCCATCAGGACGGACGAGTTGCTGCGTTCGATTGCTACGAATGGGTTTGGGTTCATCTCGACCGGCGCGGCGCAGCAGCAGAATGGGTAAGAACCCGAGAAATGACCAGAGCAACATGACTACACCCAGGATGAGCCAGCGATCGCTCACCAGTTCTCCCTCGTACCACTGATAAAGAATATATCCCGCACTGCCCAGAAACGCGATCGTCAGTAAACTAGACAGCCAGCGCAAGAGAAAATCGAGGGGCATGAGCATGGCGTAATCACTCTTCTACGGCGATGATACAAGCCGAGATTAGGTGGAAAGGCAACGCTTATGTAACCGTCTGAAGTTAGAACCTGCGATCGCTCCAAGGTTGTTTATGTCCACCAGCAGTTTTGACAGCCATCCAACCGTATTTGAGCGTAACTTCCGCACTCAACTTACTTTTTGATGCAGCAGGCTGAGGGCGACAGCTTCGGCGACCTTGATGCCGTCAATCCCAGCTGAAAGAATGCCTCCGGCATATCCGGCTCCTTCGCCAGCCGGATATAATCCCACTGTGTTAAGGCTCTGATAATCATCTTTGCGTTTGATCCGAATGGGCGAAGAGGTGCGAGTTTCAACCCCGGTTAAAACAGCATCGTGCATAGCGAATCCCTTGATTTGCTTGTCAAACGCAGGGATGGCTTCGCGGATGGCGGCGATCGCATAATCCGGCAAGCTAGGGCTAAGGTCGCACAGATGCACGCCTGGTCGATAGGAAGGCTTTACGCTGCCGAGAGTGGTAGAAGGCTGCTGAGCCAAAAAGTCACCTATTAGTTGTCCCGGAGCCTCATAGGTGCAGCCGCCCAGTTCAAAGGCCCGCTCTTCCAGGCGACGCTGAAACTCCATTCCGGCTAAGGGGCTGCCTGGATAATCGTCTGGGGTGATGCCAACCACAATGCCGCTGTTTGCGTTTTTGCCGCTGCGCTCGTACTGGCTCATGCCGTTTGTGACGACTCGCCCAACTTCTGAGGTTGCCGCTACGACTTGCCCCCCCGGACACATACAGAAGCTATAGACCGATCGCCCATTTGAACAGTGATGCACTAACTGATAATCGGCTGCTCCTAACATCGGATGACCTGCTTGCGATCCGAGGCGGCACTGGTCGATGATCGACTGAGGATGCTCGACTCGAAACCCAACTGAGAAGGGCTTGGGTTCAATGTAAACGCCCTGCTGATGCAGCATCTCAAAGGTGTCGCGGGCGCTATGTCCCACTGCTAGGATGACGTGTTCGGTGCGGATGTATTCCCCATTCGCTAGGACGACACCGCGCACCTGCCTCTCACCTTTTTGCTCAATGTCAATCTTTTCTACTCGGCTTTGAAAGCGAATTTCACCACCGAGGGATTCGATTGTGCAGCGCATATTCTCGACAATTTTGACGAGTCGGTAGGTGCCAATGTGGGGTTTGTTGACGTAGAGAATTTCGGGTGCGGCTCCGGCATTCACCAGTTCTTCAAGCACTTTTCGCCCGTGATGATTGGCATCTTTGACACGGCTGTAGAGTTTGCCGTCAGAAAAAGTGCCTGCTCCGCCTTCCCCAAATTGCGCGTTAGATTCTGGGTTAAACTTTCGCTTGCTCCAAAAGCCAAAGGTATCCACAGAGCGATCGTGAACGGGCTTTCCTCGTTCTAAAATCAGCGGTCGCAGCCCCATTTGCGCCAGCAGTAGCCCTGCAAAAATACCACAGGGTCCTGCCCCAATCACGATTGGACGATGAGTGGATGCGATCGCTCCCTCACCAACCTTTGCCACATAGCGATAGCGCGTATCGGGCGTGGGCATGACGTGCGGGTCTTTTTTGAACCGCTGAAGTAGCCGCTTTTCTTGAGTGGTTTCTACGTCCAAAATGTAAACAAAAACAACATTCCCTTTTTTACGAGCGTCATAGCTGCGCTTGAAGATGGAATAGCGGATTAGCTCGGCGGGCGTGATTTGTAGTTTTTTCAGAATCGCAGTCTGAATTGCCTCTTCGGGGTGGTCGAGCGGCAGTTTTACTTCGGTGAGTCGGAGCATGAATGGATGGCGAGGGTTGCTAGGAGTAGCGGTAGCGGTAGGGGCGAAGCATTCGGTCACAATCTCTGTCACTGAAGCACAATTTTTTTGCCGAATGCTTCGCCCGTACACCAAATAGTGCTTCTTTCCGAAACGGAGTCCGTATAATGTCTAGTCTAGATCTTTAGTAAAGCTCATATTTCATCAACTGGCAGGGCAACGTCCCATTGTACACAGGGATTCGCTGACTTGACTTTAGCCCGATCGCCTGAGCAAGTTCTTTGTTGCCACTCAAGATGAAAGCAGTCCAGCCTTTGAAGCGCTGTTTCAAAACGTCACCTAGCTGTTTGTAGAAGGCTCCCAGGTCGCTGTTGCGTCCCAGCCTTTCTCCATAGGGCGGATTGCAGAACACCACGCCGCTATCGGTCGGAGCGACTACATCGATAAGCTCCATTTCAGAAAACCAAATTTGGTCAGATACGCCGCAGTTTTGGGCATTGGCGATCGCCTGCTCAATTACCTGTGGATCGCGATCGCTGCCCCAAATTGGTGCGGGAAGTGTCTCTTTTTGGCTAGATTTTGCCTCTTGAATCAGGTGGTCTAACAGGTTGCGGTCGCAGTCAAGCCAGGTTTCAAACCCAAACCGCTCCCGAAACAGCCCCGGTGCAATGTTTAATGACTTGAGGCAGGCTTCCAGAGGTAAGGTTCCAGAGCCACAGAGGGGGTCATAAAACATTTGCTCCGGTTGCCAGCCCGAAAGCTGAATTAATGCTGCTGCTAATGATTCCTTTAAGGGGGCGGCTCCAACCGCAGGACGATAGCCCCGACGATGCAGGCTGTTTCCCGAACTGTCTAGACTGGCTGTGCACCCATCGCGATCGAGATGCACATTGATTCGCACATCGGGTTCTTGCAGTTCTACGCTGGAGCGATCACCAAACACTTCCTGCTGCTGGTTAACGATCGCATTCTTAACTTGAAGCGCCGTAAAGTGAGTGTGGTTAAGCTGCTCTGTTTTACCCGTTGCGTCTACGGCAAGTGTCAAATCAGGCGTGAGATAGGCTGACCAGTCGATGCTTTGGATACCTCGATACAGATCGTCTGCACTCTGGCAAGGAAACTGGTGTAGCTTCATTAGAATGCGGAATGGAAGTCTCGCCCATAGGTTAACGCGGTAGAGGAGGGTGCGATCGCCCTCAAAAGCAGCTCCACGAAATCCTGGTTTAACGGAATGTGCCCCTAACTGCTCTAATTCTTTAACAACGAGCGGCTCTAGACCGTTTGCCACTGTTGCAAAATACTGATTCATCCTGACTCACCGCTGAACTGTGTGGCACATGACAAACATTGCCCCAGTTGTTGAGCCAGGGTTTGCACATGGGGCTGTTTCAGCAATGATAAATGATTGCCTGGTACCTGGTGCAGTTGAATGTCGCTCGTCAATGCATTCCAACCCAAAGATGGCTCATCCCTAATGGCATCCGGTTGTTCAACCGCTCTAAACAGCGTAATCCGATTAGGGTAAGGTTTTGGCACATATCGATAGGCTGCCTGACTGTTGGCATAAACGATCGGCAGCAGCGATTGAATTGCAGACTCATTCAATAGCTGCAAACGGGACTCTTCTGGCAGGAGACGAGCGATCGCCCGAAACGCAGTGCTAGAGGCATCAGATTGTTGCCAACGAGCAAACCAGGGATGCCACGATTGCAACCGATTTGCTGCAAGAGAACCATAGTCCAGCAAAAAGGGCAGTGTAGACCAGAGGGCAGTTCCTAATAGGAACTTGAGACTTTGGCCCAGAGAAAGCTGATTAGAAGGGGCAGGAGTATCTAGAATTGCCAGAAGTCCAACCTCCTGACCTGCCTGAGTTAATTGTTGTGCCATCTCAAAGGCAACCAATCCCCCAAATGACCAGCCACCCAAGAAGTAAGGGCCCTGCGGTTGCAACGCCTGAATTGCCTGAATGTAGGAGGTGGCGATCGCTTCAATCCGATTTAGTGGGGCGGATTTTCCGTCTAGTCCCAACGGTTGAAGGCCATAAAAACCGCGATCGCCCCATTCAGGAAACTGCTCCGCAATACTCTCTAACTGATGCGCCAATTCCAGATAGGGAAACACCACTCCAAACATCGGATGCACACAGAAGAAAGGTTGCTTATTTCCCCCTAGGGTTAAGGGAACCAGAGGCGATCGGGATGGTGGAACAGGATTAGCAACTGCAATCGGATTGCTGTCAGGAGGAGCACTTTTAGGCAAGTCTTGAGAGGGCTGGGAAGTGCCGTTGAGTGATGGCGATCGCTTGCGACGATAGGCAGACCGATCCAGCCGGACTAATGGAGGAGCATGGGAAGTAGAAGGAGTATTGCGTGTTTCGAGGACAGAAGCCAATTGGGCGATCGTAGGAGCTTCAAACACATATTTCAGAGGCAGTTCTAGCCCAAAAGCATCTCGAACACGAGAGGTCATTTGCGTAGCTAAGAGGGAATGCCCACCCAACTCAAAAAAGTTGTCATGAGTACTCACTTGTTTAAGCTGCAACAGTTCCTTCCAAATCTCAATCAGAGTTGTTTCCGTAGGTGTGGATGGTGAGTTTGCTGGGCTTGCTGAGTGAGTGAAATCTTCATCCAAAACTGGAAGGGCACGCCGATCAACTTTGCCACTAGCTGTCAAAGGTAGTGTTTCTAACGGCACAAAGACCGAGGGCACCATGTAATCTGGCAGAGTTTTTCTCAAAAATTGACGCAGTTCTGGAATGAGTTGTCGGGCAAAAGACGACTGAAGCGGATCGTTCGTGTAGTGATTCCAGGACTGGTTGAATGGTTGAGAATTAGAATCAACCGTTGCATCAACGCCATGCCGAACCAACAGCACATCATAATCTCCGGTGTGGGTTTGCTCTGACCAGGTAATCTCTACGGTGTAGGGCAAAACAGTTTCTAGATTCCACCAGTCTTGAGGAGCGATCGCCAGTTCCGTAGAATCTTGCAATATCTCCCGCATTCGTCCCACTGTTTTTGGAGAGGTTTGATCGCAGAGCCAGTTCACCGTTTTGACCGCTGCATTCACCCGACTATTAGTCACGTTGGTGATTAGAAGTATCTCTAGTTCACTCTCGATCAGACACTTTTGAACTGCTTCAACCGTGATTGGATCACGCTTCCAATCGTGTAGGTGTTCAGTGCGACTTCTTTGAGAAGCCGCAGATCTGGACAATTGGCGATCGCCCTGAGATTGCTCTATGTGCAGCAAAACGTTGTAGCGAAACTGCGTCATCTCATTCTGGCTATGACCGCGTGAGAGACGAATCTGCACCTGCTGAATTTGAGGAAATCTATCCTGTAAGGCGTAAAAAAGTGCCGGATCAATTGCTAGTTCGGGTTCCTCAAAGTGCGATCGCTCCACCTGCTGCTGAAGGCGCGATCGCTCCATTCCGTCATCTGCCTGACTGAACTTTACCCAGGTATGAAATGCCTTTAACAGCGGCAGACTTCGCACATCACCCACAAACAACACGCCCCCAATTGCGACCCTCTGAAGCGCTTCCTCCAACACTTGCATCAAATAGTCTGCGCTAGGAAAATACTGCACAATCGAATTCAAAATCACGACATCAAAGGATTCTAGATCAATCCCCTCAAAGTCAGTCGCAGTGCGGTGCAGCAGTTCAACTTGGGGCAGATCAAGAGTTTCTAACTGATGCTGAATTGATTCCAGGGAAACGGTTGAGAAATCTGTTCCCACATACTGCTGACAGTGAGGCGCAATTTGAAAAAGCAGTAATCCGGTGCCGCAGCCAATTTCTAACACTCGTTTGGGTTTCAGGGCAAGAACTTGCTGGACGCGATCGCCCACCCACTCTTGCATTTGCTCTAGAGGAATGGGTTCCCCGGTGTAGCTACTGTTCCAACCAGTAATGTTGAATTGGGAGTTGGGGGTTGGGGGTTGGGGATCAGAGGTTGAGGGTTGGTAGGTTTGGTTGTAGAGGGTTTGCCAGTGTTGGAGGTGTTGAGTTTGGAGGGGTTGTTGAAGGGACTTTTGAAGGTGTTGGCGATCAAGGCTGAAGTAGGTAACTAGGCGCTGGTTGGATGAATTACTAGAGGCAGACACCACCGCATCTTGAATTGCTGGATGGCGTTGTAAGGTTGCTTCGATTTCACCCAACTCTACCCGAAACCCTCGAATTTTGATCTGGTTATCGATTCGACCCAGGAATTCAATGGTTCCATCAGGACGATAGAGGGCGCGATCGCCTGTCCTGTAGAGCTGGGGACTAGGGATTAGGGATTGGGGGTTAGAAGTTTCCCCCTCACACGCTAAGAATGGACTATCAATAAACCTTTCAGCAGTCAATTCTGGACGATTCAGATAACCTCGTGCCAATCCCATTCCACCAATGTATAACTCGCCCGGAATACCTACAGGAACAGGATTTAAGTCCGCATCTAGAATATATACTTGGGTATTGGAAATGGGACGACCAATCGTGAGTGGATAATCACCAGGATAAAGTTGAGCAACGGTTGCCCAAATGGTAGTTTCAGTCGGTCCATAGGCGTTGAAGAAGCGATGATTTGCTGCCCAGCGATCGACTACTTGACTGGAGCAGGCTTCCCCACCCGTAATAAGTACCTGAAGGTCAGGAAGTTCTGCAAAGGGGAGAACTGCCAACACTGCTGGAGTGAGGAGAGCGAGGGTGATTGCATTGTCTTGGAGAAACTGCACCAGCGGCGTTCCTGGTAATTGAGCAGACTTAGGGGGAATATATAACGTGCCACCCGAGGCGATCGCCAAAGCAATCTCAAACACGGAGGCATCAAAACTCAAAGAGCTAAATTGCAAAATGCGGCTGTCGCGGGATAGGTGAAACAGTTGCCGTTGCGCCTCAACCACGTTACATAAACCCCGATGAGAAAGCAGAACTCCTTTTGGTTTGCCTGTGGAACCCGAAGTGTAGATTACATAAGCAAGATGCTCAGGAGTGACCTGATCAAGGGGACTATCACAGGTAGAAAAATTAGTCTGATCCAGGCAAAATATCTGTGCCTGCGATGCGGGTAGCTTTTCCACTAACCAGGATTGCGTCAACACAATTGAAACTTGTGTGTCGGTCAACATGAAGTGGAGGCGATCGCTTGGATAATTTGGGTCAAGTGGCACATAAGCTCCCCCCGCCTTGAGGATTCCTAGAATCCCAATCACCATATCGGCAGAGCGATCGACACACAGCCCAACTAGAGAGTCAGGTTTAACCCCCAAATTCTTCAAAGTTTGCGCCAGTTGATCAGCTTTCTGGTTGAGTTCTGCGTAGGTGAGTGATTCCTGTTCTGAGATCAAAGCGATCGCTTCTGGAGTAGATTTCACCTGTGCTTCAAAGAGATGATGGAAGCAGGATTCCTGTATTGATCCCCCTAAACTCCCCTTAGAAAAGAGGACTTCCGAGCCTCCGATTTCCTTGAGAAGGGAGAATTCTCTGCTTCCGGTTTCCCCCCTCTCAAGGGGGACTAGGGGGGATCGATTCCATTCAACTACAATCTGTTGACGTTCTGTGGGTGTAAGCAAAGGCAGATCTGACAGCCGAACATCAGGATTAGCAACAATGCCTTCCAGTAAGGTTTGAAAATGCCCGACCAGGCGCTCGATTCTGTCACGCTCGAACAAGTCGGTACTGTAAACAATGAAGCCACTCAAGCCCTCCTGCGATTGCCAAACGCTTCTCAGTCCGTGGGCGGGTTCCCACAGATGAACCTCCAGATCAAATCGGGTGCTACTTGACTCTAAAGGGGCAGGTTCTAACTTCAACTCTGGCAATTCTAACGGCTGCATCGGAGCATTTTGCAGCGCAAAGGCAATCTGAAACAAAGGATTGCGGCTGAGATCGCGATCGGGATCTAACTCTTCTACTAACTTCTCAAACGGTAAGTCCTGATGCTCGTAGGCTTCCAGGGCAACGGTTCGCACCCGCTCCAGCAATTCACGAAAAGTAGGACGACCTGACAGATCCGATCGCAACACCAGGCTATTTACAAAAAAGCCAATCAACCCCTCTAACTCACTACGGTGACGGTTAGCAATGGGAGAGCCGATTGCAATATCTTCTTGCCCTGTATAGCGATAGAGCAACGTTTGAAACGCCGCTAACAGAGTCATAAACAAAGAAACGCCGGATTGCTGACTCAAAGATTCTAGCGCTTGAGTGAGAGCCGGAGAAATGTGCAGCGGATAGGTTGCGCCCTGGTAGGTCTGAACGGCAGGACGGGGACAATCTTGAGGTAATTCTAATGCTGGCAAATTGTGTAATTGTTTGCGCCAATAGGTGAGTTGTTTTTCTAACACTTCTCCCTGTAACCATTGACGCTGCCAGTCAGCAAAATCAGGGTACTGAATCGGTAAGGGAGGTAGGAGAGGCGATCGCCCCTCTACAAATGCAGTGTAGAAATAGCCTAATTCTCGAATCAAAACTCCCAGCGACCAGCCATCAGCAACAATGTGATGCAGAGTCAGCAACAAAACTGCCTCAGTGGGGTCAAATTTCAACAGCGTGATTCGCAGTAGCGGATCGGTCGTCAGGTTAAATGGACGTTGGGCTTCAGTTGTAGCCAACTGCTGGCTGATGCGTTCCCGCTCACTACTGGCGACCGTGTGCAAATTCACGACCGATAACTCAACTTTGACATCTGGCTCAACCACTTGAGCGGGTTGTCCGTTCACTGTTGTAAAAGTGGTGCGAAGGGCTGCATGGCGACGCACAATTTCTTGAAACGATCGCTCCAACGCCGTCTGATCCAGTTTCCCAATTAAACGGATGGCAGCAGGCACATTGTAAAAGGGGCTATTGGGAGTGAGTTGATATAAAAACCATAGACGTTGTTGGGCAAAGGATAGGAGAGTGGGGTGTAGGGGTGTAGAGGTGTAGGGTGTAGGAGTAATAGAGGGAAATGAGTTTTTTTTAGCTTGTGCCTTCTCTTTATCCTCTACCTTTTCTTGTAGATAGGAAACCAGTTCGGCTTTGCGATTAGCTAATTCTTGGCGCAATTCAGGGGTTAGGGTTCCTGCTGGGGCATTGCAACGCAAACGAGTTTCATCTAAGGAAGTGTTTTGTTTGCCCTCGATCAATAGCTGTATATCTAGGCTCTTGAGATGAGAAACAAACTCAGCAATTGTACTCTGGGTCATAACTCTACTTCCTCACGTCGTTGCGAATCTGATGGTTGACCGTAATGCAAATTAGGTAGTGTTGCTTCCTGGCTCAGTGACTCAATCTGTTGTGCTAATTCGGCGATTGTGGGTGTTTCAAAGATGTTGCGGAGCGGCAATTCTACTTGAAAGCGATCGCGAATTCGGGAAACAAGCTGAGTCGCCAACAGGGAGTGTCCCCCCAGTTCAAAGAAATGGTCGTGAATGCCGACTTTCCGCCCCAGAAGCTGAGTCCAGAGTTCTACTAGAGCTGCTTCTAGGGAAGTAGTAGGGGAAACGGAAGGTTCCCTGGTCACGGTCAGTTCTGGTGAAGGCAATGCTTTCTGATCAACTTTGCCATTGGCAGTGAGTGGAAGCGTATCCATCACCACAAATGCAGCAGGAATCATATAGCTCGGTAATTTCTGCTTGAGAAACGATCGCAACTCTCGTTCAGTTAGTATTGTTGCTTTAGGTACCACATAGGCAATCAACTGACGGTTTTGTGGATCCCCGTTTTGCTCACGCACGATTACCACTGCCGTTTGCACGGTTGGATGGCGAGCGATCGCCATTTCAATTTCCCCCAGCTCCACCCGAAATCCACGAATCTTGATCTGATGGTCGGTTCTTCCTAAAAACTCAAGATTGCCATCAGAACGATAAAGAGCGCGATCGCCAGTTTTGTAGAGTCGAGGACTAGAGATTAGGGGTTGGGAGTTAGGAGTTTCTTCTCCACGTCTGCTAAATGGACTAGCAACAAACCGCTCTGCTGTCAGCTCTGGACGATTCAAATATCCCTTTGCCAATCCATCTCCACCCAGATAAATTTCACCAGAAACCCCTGCGGGAACGGGCTTCAAGTGGGCATCCAATAAATATACCTGAGTATTAGCGATCGCCTGACCAATAGGAATCGTCGCGACGTTTCCTGGAATATCCTGCACCTCATACCCGGTAGAAAAGGTTGTGTTTTCGGTGGGGCCATAGACATGAATCAAATGCTGAGGTTTGCCGTGTTCCAGTAGCGATCGCACCCGATCAACATTCGCCATTTCACCGCCAAACAGCAGGTATTTGAGTGATTGAAAGGCATTTGGAATTTGACTCACCGTTTGATTCAGCAGGGCAGTGGTGAGAAACAAAATACTCACGTTTTGCTGCTGTAACTCACTCACAAAATCAGTCGGTGAAAGCGTGATGTCTCGCTCTATCCCAATGATTTGAGCCCCATTCAGAAGTGCGCCCCAGACTTCAAAAGTGGCTGCATCAAAGGCAAGGTTTGCGACCTGGGCGATGCGATCGCTCGGTTCAATTTGTACGTAGTTTGTCTCACACACCAACCGATTTACGGCTTGGTGTGGCACCATAACTCCTTTAGGGGTTCCAGTTGAACCAGAGGTGTAGATCACGTAGGCAAGCTGGTCAGAGGTGCAAGGAGTAGACAAGTTTTCATCAGACTCTTGGGCGATCGCATTCCATTCCTGCTCCAAACAAACAACCGTTACGTTATCTGCTTGCAATGAATCTGCCCAATCTGCTTGCGTCAGAACCACTGTAATTCCAGCATCCTCCAGCATGAAGTGCAGACGTTCCACTGGGTAACTAGGGTCAAAGGGAACATAGGCTCCCCCCACTTTTAATATGGCTAACATGGAGGCGATCGCTTCCACACTGCTTTCCAGGCAAATTCCGACACATGTTCCGGCACTCACCCCTAGCCGCTGCAAATATCGCGCCAGTTGATTACTGCCCTGGTTTAATGCCTGGTAGGTGAACTGTTGTTTGCCGAATTGGAGAGCGATCGCAGTCGGTCTTTGTCTCACCTGCGCTTCAAATAATTCATGAATACAAATATTGGCTGGATAACTAGACTGATTGCTATGCCAGCGTTGCAGCAACTCCTGCTGTTCTGTGTTTGTTAATAAGGGTAGTGCAGAGAGAGGAGTTTCTGGATTTGCAACAATTCCTTCTAATAAAGTTTGGAAGTGATGACGTAGAGATGCGATCGTAGCTGAATCAAATAAATCAGTGTTGTAAACGATTACCCCACGCAACCCGTCCGACTGCTGCCAACCCTTGCCCCACAGACTTCTGAAGTTATCTCCGCACTTCCAGACATATAGCTCCAGGTCAAAACGTGCGGTCTTGGTTTCTAACTCCACGGGACTGAGGACTAATCCGGGTAACGCCAGTTGCTCCATCGGTGTGTTTTGCAACGCAAAGACTACTTGAAACAGCGGATTTTGACCCAGGCTGCGGATGGGCTGTAGCTCCTCAACTAACTTTTCAAACGGTAAATCCTGATGAGCATACGCGGCTAAAGTGACATCTCGCACTCGCTCCAACATTTCGTGAAAGGTCGGATCGCCTGCTAAATCGGTTCGTAACACCAAACTGTTGACTAGAAACCCAATCAAGCCTTCTAGTTCACTCCGATGCCGATTAGCAATAGGAGATCCGATCGCAATGTCAGTTTGCCCGCTGTAGCGATGCAGCAATGTCTGAAATGCTGCTAATAGGGTCATGAATAAAGTTACACCAAACTGCTGGCTTAATTCCTCCAGGGCATTCAACAACCGCTGTGGCAATTCCATCAATTGACTGGCACCTTGATGTCTTTGCCCTAGAGACTGCACTGCTGAACGAGACACTGCACCGGGTAAGTTGAGAATTGGAACATCCTTCAATTGCTGCTTCCAGTAATGCAACTGAGCATTGATCACATCTCCCTGCAACCACTGCCGCTGCCAATGAGAAAAATCTGCATATTGAATGGTTAGTTCGGGCAGCACAGGCGGTTTGTCATCTACAAAAGCCGTGTACAGTTCGCCCAATTCTCGAATCAAAACGCCACTTGACCACTCATCAAAAACAATGTGATGTAATGCCAGCAGCAACAGATGCTCGGTTTCCTGCAACTGCCACAGTCGAGCCCGAAACAGTGGCCCTTGATGTAAGTGAAACGGCTGTTGAATTTCCTCCCAAATCTGAGCCATTGCCGCATCTTCACGGCTATTTGGAGGTAATGTTCGCAGATCAGTTAACCGAAGGGGCATCTGTAGTTCAGATGCGATCGCCCCTTCAGAACCCTGCGAAACAACGACTTGAACCAGTTGCCCCTCGACGACCTCAAACGTAGTTCTGAGGCTTTCGTGGCGTTGAATGATGGCTTGAATGCTGCGCTGGAGGAGCGATCGCTGCAACACACCTGTGAGCCGCAGAACAATTGGAATAACATATAGAGAGTCGCCAGGAAGCAGTTGTTCAATAAACCACAAGCGTTGCTGAGCAAAGGACGCTGGAAAGACAAAGATATCTTCCTCAACCTGCTGCTGATTGGTTTGGTCTAAAATCATTCACACCTGCATCTGTTTGGCCTCATTCCGTTTTAGGGAAAAAGGCGACTCAAAAATTATGCTCTAGGATAGATTTTCAGCAGTGTGTATATGTTTTTTTGTTGCGTTTTTCTGAGTATCTTTACCTCCAAGGCGCTAACCTCTTGAGAGAAGGAGGCAAGGCTGAGCCCTACCTCCTTCTCTTAAACCCGTCTGGCTACAACTACACAACTCTTCCAAAGGGTTTACGAGAAGCACAAATTGGAAAAATGTGTTTCTCATAAATCAGTTATCTTGAATTGAATGGCACTGAGGTAAGTCGAAGATGAGCCCTAAGATCTGCGGCTTCTCCAGAGAAGCCGCAGATCTTATTGAGTCAGTCTCATTGATTCTAGAACGTAAAGGTTGTTCTCAGGGCTCCTACAGCTGTTGTGCTGTTGCCGCTGTAACCTTCTGGGTCAAACACAACATACACACCGGGAGTAATGCTGATGTTGTCGTTGAGCCTGAAGTTAATAAAACCCTCTAGGTGAAACGGGTCAGCATTTTCAGGATTGTATGCCTCGCCGCCAACCGAGGCTCGGTTTAGGGGTTGCCCCACTAGTAGAGCAGCCGTGTTGCCTTCGCCAAAAATGTCACGGAAGTGTACACCTGCCATCCAGCTAATGAAGTTGGTTGAGGCATCGACATCGACTAGATCAGCAAAGATGTAAGCACCGGAAAGGGTCAGGTCTACGCCCGGAGCAAACTGCCAGTTGACGGTTGCACCAATGGAGTTGAGCCGAATGCCTTCGTTGGCGACCGCCAAGACCTCATTTCCGCCAACTGCCGCCAACTGCTCAGCGTTGGGGTTAAACAAGACAGAGCCAATGTCAGACGCACTCAGCCCCGTTCCCAGAATGTTGATTTGGTGGTAACTGTTGGCGTAGTTCAGCCCAATGTTGAGCGTATCACTGGGAGTTAGAGTGAGCTGTGTTGCCAACACATAGCTGCCATTAAATAAACCTGCTCCCAGCGGTGTACCGCCCGTCAATCCTTGGTTGTTGGGCAATGAGGCATTCACACTGCCATACAACCCGCGCAGGTCGATGCCATCCGCAATATCCCAGATAAATCCTGCCGCTGATGCTAAGCCTGTACCTGATGTACCACCAGAAACCCTCACTGCTGGGTTGTAGCCGCCAAACCGAGAAAGTGCGCCCTGACTGTCACTAGCAAAGGGAGCGATCGCCGGAAACGCATCTGTCACCTCAGCATTCGTGCCAACGAACAGCGTTACATCGCCAAATGCCGGAAAGATGTACAGCAGTTTATACAGGTCAATATCATTAGAGCCGCTGTTAGAAAGATTCTGGGGATTGGTTGTGCCAAACTGCGGCGCATAAGCCAGACCCAGATTGCTAGCCGTGCCAAACACCGGATCGCCCAGTCCTAAAGTGCCAGGAATGCTGCCCGTGCTGTTGCCAAAGCCACCCCCAAAGTTGTAGGACTGTAACCCTGTAATTAGCAGATCGCTGCCCGTGAAGCTGGTCGTCAGATTGAGCCGCACCCGGTTGTTAAACACGATCTGGGCATCATTTCCCTCTGCTCCACCTGTGCTTGAGAGAATTCCTGGTGTTGCATCCGGGTCATCGCCCCCCGGATAGCCGCCGCTCGCCGCTGCAATGCTAAAAACGACTTCCCCATTCAACTGGGTGGTGGTTGAGAACTGGTTCGCCTCCAGTTCGGCTGTCCGCGCCTCTAATGTATCTACCCGACCTCGCAAAGTTGCCAGCTCTGCCGAAAATTCTTCCTGGAGACGTTGCAGCGTAGTCAAATCCTCACGAGTCACCGCCTCAGCTAGTCCAGCGGCAATTAGTTCATTGACGCGATCGAGGGCTGCATTCAGCCCCGCTGCAAATTCATAGCGAGTTAGGGCGCGATTGCCCCGATACGTGCCGTCTGGATATCCCGCAATCACACCATAGCGCTCCACCAAAGACTGCAACACCTGAAATGCCCAATCTGTCGGCTGCACATCTGACAGTTGAGACACCGAGGTGACTTGCCCAATAGAATTAGATGCTGTGTCTTCTGTCAGTGAGTTGACCGAGGGAACTGGTGTAAGCGTAGTTGAACTGGTTACAGTCGAGTTGGGCAGAGTCGAATTGGGTGTATTCAAACCAGATACATCTGGACTTAAAGAATCTGCAACCAGCGCTTCTGGAGTCTCGGCTGTTACTGTGACGTCTGCTTCAGAGAAAACGACCTCTGGCACATCTACAAACAACGCCTCTGGAATCTCAACTGCCTCAACAGCAGTTTCTGTAGATGCCGTATGCTCTAACTGGGAATCCAGCAATTCATGATTTAACTCATCATCTGACTCCTGGTTTGATGCATCTTCTTCAGCGATCGCCCCTACTGTTATTTCGGACAAACTTCCAGTTAAGCCTTCCGGATCTACATCATTTGTTTCAGCCTCAGCCGCATTCAGCGGTTTTACAGCCATTAAACCCGTTAATAAACACAGCAACCCCAACCCAACTTTAGGTGAAGTCTGCTTTTTACCCTTGCTCATCTTGAACTCCTCACATCCAGCAAGTTAAAACTGACCACACTAGTTGAAGTGCAGCCACAAAGTAATGGAGCGATCGCCAAAACTGCGACCGATATTGTTAAAGTCCACGGCTGATGCAGTAAGATGCCGCAAAAAATACACCAGCCATAAAAATTCTGCTTTCGTGCTAGAGATTCCTACTAACAAAAGTATTTTGATCAGGATTTTCTCTGACCAAGTTTTTTTAGTAGAGCGTTCTAAATAGAGGGTGATTTTGAGTGTTGCAAGTGTTGCCTCTGTAATACTCAAAACTAACTATATTAACTATCGGGAAAAACGAACACTAACGGATGGAGAAATTAGTCCTGTAGCATTTCCAGAAGTTTCAATTGCAGTGAGACAATTCATCAGACGATAAGTAAAGCTATTGCCTAACTAAGTAGGCTAAGGCGACTTGTCAGTGATGCAACGTACAACTGAAGTCATAGTTCCCAGTAGCAGTTGGTTAGCTGGTTTGGTGTTGCTGAAAGAGAAAATGCAGTGGGCGATCGCCCACTGCATTCCTCAAACTATTGGGTAGTTACGCAACATGAGTGGTAACTGGCGATCGCCGAGTTCCCTCACTGCGGCGAATGTCGCGCCAGATTTGGGTTGCGGCTAATGCACCATCAGCAGCGGCGATCGCCACTTGATTCATTCCCACCTTTAAGTCACCAACTGCGAAGATGCGAGGGTGAGAGGTTCGGTTCATTTGGTCGGTGACCAAGTTACCACCCTGGTATTCCAAGTCAAGGTTTTTCAGGTAGTCGGCGTGATATTTTGAACCCATTGACACTAATCCGGCATCGAGTTCTATGACTGAACCATCGGCAAGTTCTACACCCATCATGTGGTGGTGTTCGCCCAAGAATTGCTGGATGGGCTGTTCGACTAAGGTGTAGCCGTGATGAGTGAGGCGATCGCGAAACTCAGTACTCACTTCAAACTCACCATTAGTGAACAGGGCGATGTAGGGTGTAAACCAACCGAGCGGAAATGCAACTTCCAGACTGGATTCGCTGCTGCCAAATACGCCTGCCCGTTGGTCGCGCATCTCGTAGCCATCACAGACGAGACAAACGTGCAGGTTATGTCCGGCATAGTCAAACACGTTCTGCATATCGGCTAGCTTGGGAAGATGATCGATAATGCCACTCGCTGCAATTAGATAACGGCTGCGAAAGACTGCACTAGTAGGGTTTGTGCGCCCAATTCTAACGTGAACTGCAAATGTTTCGCCTTCATCGATTACTTCTTCCACGTACCCATTCAGGTAATCCCCTTCAAGAGAAAGGTAATGTTCTTTGCCCTGTTTCAGCACATTCCGTCCAGGTGTATCGGGGGGTAAACCCAGATAGTTGTGTAGTTCCTGCATCCAGAAGGAGCGGGCCTTACCTTTGTCGATAATTAGGGTAGACAGCAGATAACGTTGCAGATAGATTCCAGCAGACAGTCCAGCGGCTCCACCACCAATGACCAGGACATCGTAAACTTGATCTGCTCGTTGATCGAGCATTTGTTTGGTGAGTTGCATAATTCCCTCCAAGGGTGAGTTTCACCAGCTAAAGCAGTAGGTTGAGCGATTTACTCTAAATCTGACAGGTGCCGTCATCAGCCAATTGCATTGGCTTGCCGTCTACTGAAATCAGGCGATCGAGCCGAATCTCCGTGGCGTCTTTCAACTTCATAAATTCGACTTTGTTGACAGAGTAGAGGTCAATGATTTGTCCTTCTAAGCTGATCTCTTCGTCGGTTTCGGTGCGGTAAAGGATCGTGCAAACCCGACGCAAGGTTGCTAGTGCTTCTAACTCATCGTAAAAACTACAGCTAACTAATTCATACGGATTCATAAGTGGGTACCGAGGAATGAATGTGAGGCAAAACGTTTTGTCCAATCTCGTCTAACACTTCGGCGGCAGGACGCTCTCCATATTTGAGGTTCAGCCCAACGTGGTTCACGCCGATTGACCGCAAATGTAATAGCAGATCCACTAGGCGATCGCGCCCTAACCGATAACCCAAATGAATTGGATTAGGAGCGAGAGTTGGATCATCTACCAGGTCCACATAAAGAGATTGAGCGTAGGGTTTAAAAACTCCCGGTGCAAACCGTTGTGTGAGGTCACGCCAATCCTGAATCATCCGAGACTGCATTTGCGGATGGCGTGGGTAATACAGCCACCCATCGGCGTGTTCAGCAATCCATTCAGGCGATTGACGACTATGTCCAGTTACTAAAAGTGGAATGTGTCCGTTCACTGGCTTTGGCAACACATCGGCTGCTTCTAAGTGAGTCAGGGGCGAGCGAATGACTGGAAATTCTGATGTCAATGCTTGCTTGAAGTCGAAAAAGGTTTGGCGGAAGCGATCGCCCCTCGATTCAAAGTCAACACCAAAGGCTGGAAACTCTACGGGGCGATCGCCTGATGCAATGCCCATCACCAACCGTCCATTGGATAGTTGATCTACAGATGCTGCCGCTTTTGCTAAGTGCAACGGGTGTCGCTGGGAAAAGATAATGCTACCTGTAGCAAGTGCAACACGTTGCGTATGTGCGGCAATGTAGCCCAGATACACCCACGGATCATAAATCTGTCCTACATCACCAAAGCTTGGATCATATAGCGGTACATCCCGAAACCACAGTGCAGCGAAGCCCAAAGCCTCTGCCCGTTGAGCCAACACCACCTGATGCTGCATGGTTGGAATGCTGCCCTTGTAAGCTTCAATTGGAAAATACACGCCAACCGTCAGATGGTCCTCTTTGAACAGTTGCTTAAAGCCAGTTGAATCTTGTACAGATATCATTTAACACCTCCTGATTAACACCCCACTCACGCCTTGTTCACATTAGCTATACTGATTTCGCCCTGCCATCACACCACCGTCTACATCCCAAACGGCTCCTGTCACCCAGGCAGCTTGCTCAGATAGCAAGAAGGAAACAACCTCGGCGACATCCTCTACACGACCTACGCGTCCGATTGGATGAAATGAGTTAAATCCTTGTAGCACTGAATGAACTTGGTCTGCTGGAATAAACCCTTCGTAAATGGGAGTTTCCACGACAGCAGGAGAAACTGCATTAACTCGAATTTTGTGACTCGCCAATTCCATCGCCAAATGTTGAGTTAGAGAGTGTAGCCCTGCTTTTGCCATCGAGTAGGCAGAGGAAGGAGTTGCCTGGACTGCTTGTTTTGCCCACATGGAGCCTATGTTGACGATCGCCCCTCCTTGAGCCCGATCAACCATGTTTTTGGCGATCGCTTGAGTGATAAAGAAAGTTGCTTTATTCAGGTTCAAATACAGGTCATAATCCGCTTCAGTATGCTCTAAAAAGGACTTGGGTAGAAACACCCCAGCCGCATTCACCAACAGTGTCGTATCTGCATGATTGGCGTTAATTCGAGCAATTAAGTTAGTCCGTTCGCCTGAATTGGTGATGTCGGATTGCTCTGCAAAAACCTTTCCCAATGGGCTGAGATCATTAATTGCTGTCTGTAGGCGATCGCCCCGTCTACCAATCAGCACCACCGCACCACCCCGGCCGAGAATTGCCTGAGCAACTGCCTTGCCAATGCCACTTGTACCACCAACCACAACTAACTTCTGACCTGCAAGATCCTGGCTCATAGCTCTCTCTCTTCAAAGTGAAGTTTACTTCCTACTAGTTGGATGTTTTAGGAATAAAAAAATTTATCCTTTGACCAACTGAATTAACTGCTCGATCATCTGGTGAAACTTATCTGCTCCTCCATGAACTCGGACGACCAAAATTCCTCCCTCCAACACAGTAAAAACTAGCGCAGCCATAGCTTGAGTTTCCCCATGAAAGCGAAAACTGCCAGCTTGCCGACCCATATCTAAAAGGTCGGTGAGTCGCTCCTCATTTGCCTGGTAGAAACTGCGAACCCGCTCGGTCAGTTGCTCACTCAGGGTTACGGTTTCTGCCCCAAGCATGGCACAGAGACAAGTTTTGTCCTGATCACCACTTCTAAGTGTTGTCTCAAACAGTCCGCAATAGCGGCGTAGCTTTACTTCTGGCGCATCATTGGAGGCTAAAATTCCGTCTACTATTCTGAAGAAGCGATCGCTATAGCGGTCAAGTAGCGCTATCACCAAATCATCTTTTTTAGGAAAGTGAGTGTGAACACTTGCCTTGCGAATGCCGACACTCTCGCTAATGTCCTGGTAGCTCATGCCATTCACGCCAAAGCGCTGAATCAGGTCTTGAGCGACATCTAGAATTTGAGTCTTGGTATCGGTTTGCTTCATGAGTTCATCCTACTAGTAGGTAGGCAAATTTGTCAAGCCTTGAACCATTTATGGTTCTACCAGTCATTTTCACTTGAATAAATCACAAACGATTCTACGAAGAGTAGTCAGATGAAGGGTTGTGTCGCAAAAAATTGCTGAAGCACGATTAGTAGAGTTGTAATGTGTACGATTCAGCTCCACACATAGGTTTCTAAATTTTTTGCGACACAACCGTACAAAGCATCACACCTCCTCTGATAGTTCTTGGTCGAACTTAGTGAGGCTATGCGCCTTGATTAAACAAATACGAAGGAAGGTTCACTGATACTTAGATTGGATGAAACATTCTGGATCACACTGACCAATTCTCCTCTTGCTTCAACTCCTGGATCGTAGATAATAGCCGCATCAATCGTCCCCAAGCTTGAGGTAAAGAAGTCCAGGCTGTAGAAATCAGCTGAGCCAGAAAGCTGAATGACATCTTGGTTCAGGTCAAAATCCGTGATTAAGGCGTAGTCATTGTCGCCCCCAGATGCGGGATCGCCATCATTGTAATAGATACTGCCGCTATCCCCCAGGACGAAAGTATCGCTTCCCAATCCACCTGTTAAGAAATCGATTTCAAAGAAACCTAATCCAAAACCGGGATTGAAGGGATCAACGCCGATCAGCGTGTCATTACCGTCACCTCCGTTTAGAGAGTCACTATCAACACCACCTATGAGAACGTCTGCACCGTCTCCACCATCGAGCAAATCAAACCCAAAGCTGCCAAAAAGCTGGTCATCTCCAATACCTCCAAAGGCTGAGTCATCGTCTCCACCACCATCAACAAAATCATTACCTGCACCACCTTCGAGAAAGTCAAACCCAAAGTCTCCAAACAGGCGATCGCCACCTGCATCACCAAAGACTGAATCACTTCCCTCTCCAGCGTTGATGATGTCGTCGCCCTGTTCTCCACTAAGAACGTCGTCACCAAAATCACCAAAAATTCGGTCTTTACCACGACCGCCTGAAATCACATCGTTGCCATCTCCACCCAAAATCACATCAAATCCGTTGCCACCTGCAATGGTGTCATTCCCTAGGTCACCATAGATCTCATCAGCTCCGTTTTCCCCCTCAATGGTGTCATTTCCATCTCCTGCGATGATTACGTCATCGCCATCTCCACCAAAGATTTGGTCGCTGCCAGCAAGACCCAGTAAGTTATCGTTACCCTCCAAGCCTGAAATTAGATCAAACCCGTTTGTACCCACAATCAGATCATCATCCGGAGTACCAATGAATTCGATCGGAGCAGCGAGAGAAATTTCAATGTTGTAATCGCCCGTTGTCCCGGAGACAGAACCCGTACCCGCTACAAATGGATCATAGAGATTGTTGGGGAAACTACTGACCCCGACATAGTAAGTATCAGAAAAAGTAGCTGTAAATTCTAGGAATGAATCCAGCGATAGAAGTTCGCCAGGTGCTGCGGTGTCATCGTTGATGCTAATCTCATTCCCTGCAGAATCAAACACTCGCAAAAGCGTATCTACGGAAGAACCAAACTCACGTGCATCGATATCGATGCTGACCTGATCGCCTGCATCAAGCTGAAATTGAAAGAAGTCTACATCTAAATTAGGATCAGCAGAGAGACTGTCACCAATAAAGCCTGCAAAAGAGAAAGTGCCTAGATTCTCAGAGCTAAGTTCCGTAGCAATTGCCTCAAAAATGGTGTCATTCGGCTCGCCAATTCCACCACCGTTAGTTAAATCAACGACTCCAACTTCGGTATTTGGAGCGGCATCTGTTGGCTCCACAACTGTTCCAACCACAGTGCTGTAGTTGAGTGCTCCATCATCTCCTAGCAACTCCAGAGGCACTTGTATTTCAAGAGAGTTGGTTTGATAGACAATAGGTGCTTGTCCAAGGATAGTGAAATCAGCCGTATTAATTAGATCCACAAAGCCAGTGGTCAGTTGCTCACTAAAGAGATCAATTGAGATCTCGGCTCCTAATGAACCTCCTTGTTGTCCAAGGGGAGCAAAGAAGCTTTGATTAGAGGAGATGCCTGTTAAGGGATCTTGATCAAGGTCTAAATCAATAAAACCAACGACAGCTTCAGCCAAGCCTGTAGATGGAGCTGCAATGGAATTAGCAAAATTCACTGTTAGGAGCAAATTGTCGTTGCTCACTCTGCCATTAACGCTTTCGATGTCAAGCTGAGTCGGTTCAGAACCAAAAGTATCACCTAACACATCGTTACTAATAGTCATGTTTTGCTCTCTACATTTTTTGGAGATGACAACTACTAACAGTTGTTGTCTGTTGTTGATGGAAAAGTGCTTTGCTTGCAGTGCTCCAGCCCTTTTATTTCGCCAAACCGTGCTAAGACCTAAGCACAAACTTTTTTAGCTTGAAGGATAATCTGAATAAGGCTCAAGGCTTAAGGATGAAACAGGATACTGAATTTTGGTTTGCCTGACTTGAGAGAACAACTGCTAGCTACTTGAAGCAGAATTGTTAGAAGTAGCTGAAAGTTGAAGATAAGGCGATCGCATTAAGTATCGTAAGCGGAGCTTTTGAGTTGTAAGTAGCCTTTCAACTTAAAAGCTCCGCTTATCATTGTTAGAAATTTAATTCAGAATCGGAAGTACCCACAAGGGTACCCCCAGTATCTGAAAACGCTGCGCGGTCAGCACGGTTGTGTTACAAGAGGTTGCTGAAGCAACTAACAGATTTCCTTGATTGAAGTTCTTATGAAAACATCACCGATGACTGCTGTTCAACTTGTGCGAGGTCGCTGGATTTTTACAGGAGACGAAACCCTATCTGATGGAGCGATCGCATTTCAGAACGACACCATTTTAGAGCTAGATTCCTGGGAGGCTCTACGTGCCAAATATCCTGACGCAAATGTACATGGCTCCAGTCAGTTTGCTATCCTACCGGGTTTCATTAATGCCCATCACCACAGTAACGGAGTTCCCAACTCTTTACAGGGTGTGGATGATGACTTCCTAGAACCTTGGCTATTTGCTAATACTGCACTGCGATCGCAAGATCCCACGCTGAAAACCTTATTCAGTGCAGCTCTTCTCTTACAAAGTGGTGTCACAACCGTGCTGGATGTTGCCAGTATTTCAGGAACCCCGGAAGCCAGCACAAACAACCTCAAAGGGCGGCTTCGTGCCTACGAGCAAGCAGGGCTACGAGTGGCTTTGGCTCCCGGTGCAAACTATTCTAGTTTCCTGGTTCATTATGAAGACGATGCATTTTTAGCAAGTTTGCCTGACTCCCTTCGCCAACAGGTAAACACTCTTGTTCCCCTTCAGCAAACCTTGTCTCCAGAAGATTATTTGTCGATCATTAGTGATCTGGTGATCAACTATCAGTCACATCCTCACATTGATGTCTGGTTTGGGCCACCGGGGCCACAGTGGGTGAGTGATGATTTAATGATCGAAATTGCTGAAACGGCAAGGTCATTGAATACAGGCATTCAAACTCATGTTGTGGAATCATTCTATGAAAAACTCATGGGACCACGTTTCTATGACAAATCTGTGATAGCTCATTTACACGAGTTGGGGGTTCTCAGTCCTCGATTCTCGATCGCACACGGCGTGTGGCTAACCGAAAGTGATATCGAGATCTTGGCAGAAACAGGAGCTTCAGTCAGCCATAATCCCAGTTCTAATCTGCGGCTCCGGGCGGGTATTGCTCCCTTAAATTCGTTGCTTGAGGCAGGTGTCACCGTTGGGCTGGGAATGGACGGAACAACTCTGGGAGATGATGAAGATATGTTCGCCGAGATACGGTTAGCAGCACGTTTGCATCGTACTCCTCAGATTAATACGCCTGCTCCGAGCTTTACAGACGTTTTTCATATGGCAACGACGGGAGGAGCAAGACTGTTGATGCAGCAAAAGATTGGTGAGCTTGCTCCAGGTTACAAGGCAGATCTGGTATTGGTGAAGTGCGATCGCATCACCTATCCCTGGATTGCACCGGAAGCAAATCCTCTACACGTCGTATTAATGCGTGCCCGTGCAGCAGATGTAGACACCGTTTTCGTCAACGGCAAGATTGTCCTGCAAGACGGTCAGCCTACTGGATTTGACCTGCAAGCCGTGGGGCAAGAAATTGCCAATCAAATGGACGCTGCTGCAAACCAACAGAAGAACAGGACATTGGTAGCCGAACTGCTCCCCTACCTCAAACAGTGGTACGCCAATTGGACCATGCCAAAACTTAACCCTTATGCAACTTTTAACTCTCGCATTTGAAATAATAACGTTTCTCAAAAAGGGCTACAGATGGAAGGGCACCCTGCTCCACGGGGTGCCCTTCCATCTGTAGCCTTAACTTTTGGAATTGGTATAACGAGGTAAAGCAGGTGAGCAGAGACGATTTACGAGTGTCATCGGCTTGTAAATCGTCTCTGCCCAAAGCAATTCTGGCTGACGTGCAAGACAGTAACCTGCACGCTCTTGCAATATGCAAAAGTTTTGTAAAGCTGCTCAATAGCGCCAAAAGAATCTAGGGCAGTTCTACAGACAAACGGTCGTTTTCTTGAAGAAATCAGCGATTCAGTCCAACCACAGCGCGAGTGAATCCGCTTACGCACAGAGGAGAGGATTCATCCCTAGACTGGCTCAAATCATAAGGGCTTACGTATTTATGCTGGCATTTCTCAAGAGCCTTCCCAATAAACCCGTAGAATAACGATCGTCTCAAACGGGCTTCTCTACGGACAATAGGCACAACTTCAAACGCAAGGTGTCCTAAAGAGATGACGACTCAATCTTCCCCCCGCTCCACCGCGATAGAACTACTGGTTGCCTACCACCAGAATCCGACTGTTTCTGTCCGCAATAAATTGGTCCGGTTGAATGCAGGTTTGGTTCGGAAGATTGCTCATCGCGTCAGCCGTCAGTGCTGCGAACCGTTTGAAGATCTTGAGCAAATTGGCTATCTCGGTTTAATTCGAGCAATCGAGCGGTTTGATCCTGGTCATGGCTATGCTTTTAGCTCGTTTGCAGTGCCTTATATTCGGGGCGAAATGCTGCACTTCTTGCGCGATCGCAGCAGTGCTGTAAAAATCCCTCGCCGCTGGCAAGAGATGCAAAAGGAAGGACAAAGAGTCAGAGAAGCGCTCACCAAAGAACTAGGTCGTAATCCCAAAGATAGCGAAATCGCCGAACGCCTCAATGTCAGCATCAACGAATGGCAAGAAATTAAGCTATCCGGCAAGAACCGCTTGCTGCTCAGCCTGGATGCCACTGTGAGTCAGCAGGTTGACTCTGCTGTTACCCTGGGCGACACCCTTACCGATGCCCATGCCCAAACGCTGCAAATTTGGGAAGAAGACCGTCAACAGATTCAAAGAGCAATGGCACAGCTTGAGGAAAAAACTCGCACTGCAATTGAGCTCGTTTACTACAGTGACCTATCTCGCAAAGAGGTCGCTGAAAAAATTGGGGTTAGCCCCATGACCGTTACCCGTCGGATTCAACGCGGTGTAGAGCAGATGATCGCAATCCTCCAGCCCCAACCTCAGTCTGAGTCTGTCCCTTCGGAGCTATAAAGAGAATGCTAGCTTAAGCAAAATCAGTGAGATTCCAGTATTCGTCCTCGCTGATCTTGCCAGTTCGCATCCAGGTTTCAACCACTTCTAACAAAGCCTGGATTGCAACTTCTCGATCAATGAAATGACGCGCCGCTGCAAATGCTGTCTCAGCGGTGGAATGGGCAGAGCCATCGTTGCAGAAGTCGGGTAGGTCAGGATGATAGCACTGAAAGAAAAACTCCTCTGCTTCGCGCACCACCTCAATTTGCCAGCCGTGATGCGAAATTGTCTGGGATTCAATTCTCAACATGCTACTGCTCCTATACAAAACTCAACAGGTTAAAGCTCGTGAAGGAAGAAATCCTGCCTGCTTTATGTTTTGATTGTGCCCATGAGATTGTCGCGTAGCTCACTCGGTTTCAAATTTTGAACATCAGGTGAACTACACGGCAGAACACTTAGGGCTACCGCTATGCTGTTGGGGATCGATCTAGGTACGGGTTCGGTAAAAGTGCTGCTGCTATCGACAGATGGCGCAGTTATTCGAGAAGCTTCCAGCCCTTATTCTGTGAAATCACCACATCCGGGCTGGGCGGAGACTGATCCGAATGAGTGGTGGGCAGCAGTGGCGATCGCCACCCGCGCTACGGTTCAAGACCAGGCAAACCAGATTCAAGCCATTGGACTATCCGGGCAAATGCACGGCGTTGTCCTAACCGACCTGGCAGGAATGCCAATGCGACCCGCTATTCTCTGGGCAGATACTCGTTCCAGTGCGGTGCTGGATGCTTACCGGGCGCTAGATTCCACGCTGCTCAATCAGCTTGCTAACCCAATTACAGCGGGAATGGCAGGAGCGAGTTTGCTATGGCTGCGGCAATTTGAGCCAGAAATTTACGCCACAGCCCGATGGATGCTTCAGCCTAAAGACTGGTTGCGGTTTCACTTGACAGGCGAAGCAACGACGGAACCTTCGGACGCATCGGCAACGTTACTCTATAACGTGCTGAAGGATAGCTGGGCAAACGATGTGCTGGAGGTGCTAAAGCTGCGCTCGGACGGGTTAGCTCGGCTAATTCCTTCTAGCAGCATTGCGGGCTATTTGACGGATGATGCCGCAGCCCATTTAGGTTTACCAGCCGGGTTGCCCGTGGTTGCAGGGGCGGGGGATACGGCAGCCGCAGCGCTAGGTAGTGGACTGCTTGAGCCAGGTTTGGTGCAGCTTACGGTCGGTTCAGGCGCTCAAATTGTGACGCTGCGATCGCATCCCACTCCTGATCCTCACCGGCAGACTCACCTTTACCGATCGGCACTTCCTCACCAGTGGTACACGCTTGCTGCTATGCAAAATGCGGGACTGGCGTTGGAATGGGTGCGTGGCATTCTAGGTTTAAGCTGGGCAGAGGTTTATCAAGCAGCGTTTGCCGTTGCTTCAGGTTGCGAAGGGCTAACATTCTTGCCTTACCTGACGGGAGAGAGAACGCCTTTGCTTGATCCACAAGCACGAGGGGCTTGGGTTGGGCTGGGGCTACACCACACTCAGGCTCATCTAATGCGGGCGGCATTGGAAGGGGTAGCATTTTCGCTGCGTCAGGGCTTGGAGGCGATCGCCGCTACGGGTATCGAGGTGAGGGAGTTACGGCTGGCTGGCGGCGGCACCCTTGAACCCCAGTGGCAGCAGCTATTAGCGGATGTCCTACAAGTACCGCTGCGTCCTGTTACAGTTGCGTCAGCTTCAGCACGAGGTGCGGCAATTTTGGCAGGGATAGGAATTGAAGTGGTGAATGAGGCGATCGCCCTTCCCACAAACTCAACCCCGCCGGATGCCGTAATCCGTCCAAATTCTCCAGAACATGCTTTAGAAGAAGCATGGCAGCGATATTGTTTACTCTATCCAGCATTACGGCAGGCAGTCGTAGGTAGAGAATAAAAATAATTTTTTGACTTCAATTCTCAACCCTTAATCCCCTAGGTTAAATCCATAGGCTTTCTGCACAAATGCTGTTTTAGGAGCGTGAATTGTTGCACGGTGGAATCGCGCAACAATTCACACAGGAAATCCAATGCAATGTGCTTAAATAGCGAAGATAAAGCCATTCCCAGAAGTCATTTATGATAAGTAACGAGTGTCAGATGTAGAGCACTACACACTGCCTCTATTGTCTGGTTTAGACTGGGAAGCTCCTTGCGGAGGTTCGAGATGGAGTATTGGGAATTTCTGCTACAGAAAGAGGGCGATCGCTCTTGGTTGCCATTGGAATCTCCAAACGTTGAGATTCTGGAGGGGCGATATCGAGTTGTGGCGCGATCGAGTCGAGTCAGAACTCCAGTAGAGATTCGGGTGATTCACGATGCGATGGTTGAGATGCCGCCTAAGCGTCGAGTGCAGAAGCGATCGGGGCAGACTAATCGCGAGGGGCTGCTCGTGGTCATTCCCTTTACGCGGCTACAGCCAGGGCGTTGGGAGTTGCGCTGCACCAGCGACCTAATGGCTGACATGATCGGGGAAAGCTGGGAATATGCGGTTCAGCTTCAGGTTCTCTATAACGATCCGGAAGTGGATGATTGGGAGCCAGACTGGGAAGGCTCCGAATCAGAATCGCTGGCTGAAGCAACTGGAGCAAGTGCAGCTCAGGCATTCCACTCGCAGGTGCAACCAGCCCAACCAGCGCAAAATGGGGCGATCGCTCCTTCTACTCCTTTGCCCCAAGCTGAACCGACCCAGCCATCGGCACCCGTTCTGGAACCCGTTATTGCAACCTCAGATACAGCTTCTCAGGTTGCCCCTGATGAAATTGCGGCTGAAACTGCCGAGTCAGGAATAGCTGCATCGGAGCCAACCTTCATTCAAGCTGAAACTCAAGCCGACAAACCTCTTTCATTTGAACCAGAACAATCTGTGGAAGAGGTGACAGAGGCGACCGAGATTACCGCAGTCCAACTGGAGCAAGTAGAACAAGTTCCACTAGAAGTAGAAACACAGATTTCGGAAACGCTGTCCCATGAATCTGCTGATGGATTGCTATCTGACGACGTAACCAGTGGGACAGAGGAAACCGAAATGGCGATCGCTCAAGAGGGAGCGATCGCTGCCATCAACGCCGCAGCAGCAGAACTCGCAGATTCGTTGGCAGAGTCAATGGATGTGGCTAATGCGGCTCCTGATGTAGAGGTGACTCAGCCCACCGAGGCACTGCCCGAATCGCTCGATGCTTCTTCTCTGCGGCAAGCGGCTGAACAAATGTCAGAGAAAGTGGTTGAGGCGATATTTGAAGAATATGACCCAGAAAAATTTGACCAAACCCTTAACCAGACTATTGACGAGGCAGTGGAATCCATTCTCAAGGAATTTGAGGCTGGGTCAGCACCCGTTTATCCAGCCATTGAGCAGGCTGGTGAAAGTGTGGATGAGACTACTAACTTGTCTACATTCGCCACACCTTTGTTAGAAAATGCCACAGCGGTTGCGTCTCCTCAACTTCAGATAACTTTGGAGCGAGAATCCTATGTGGTGCGGCGCGGGCGGTCTTTTAACCTGGTGGGACAGGTTGAACTGCTGTCAGAAAGTCAGGTTAATCCAACGGTGCGCGTCAGCAAGATGCAAATTCGCCTGCATGATCCGAAAACCAGTCACGTTGTGGCAGAAGTGCATCAGCCGTTAGCAGATAAGGCAGTTCCTTTCTCATTTAGCTGTCCGATCGCAACACCTGCTCAGGGTCAAACTCATTTGTTTTTGGGCGAGGTTTTGCTCTATGCCGTGCCGAAGGTGGGCGTTCCGACTAAGGTGCTGGCGACTCAGTCGTTTACTGTGGCGGCTGACATGGAGGAGTTGTTGGAGGCGATCGCCACTGAGCCAACTCCCTTAGACCTTCAAACACCGCTAGCATTTGCGAACGACACAGACATTCTCAACCTGGAATTTTTGGATCTCCTAAACTCTCCCGGTTCGGTGGTGCAGTTTCAGCCCTCCAATGCTTCTTCTTTGCCCCCTCAACTGTATCCTGCTAAACCAGGAGAAGTGCCCGCCAAGCCGCTAGAGCTACCACTAGCCAACGATCCAAACTTTACGCTGTCCGGCAATGCGGAAGCGGTTAAGCAATTTTTGCTTACCAAAACGCAAACCCCTGAAGCTTCTGAAACTCCGTTTGAACTACCGGAAGAGTTGATCGATGAATCGCCAGAAGAATTGGCACAGACAATTGCGAATTTGGAATTAGTAGAAGTGTTTGAAGCTGATTCAGAAGTTTCTCCTGAATCAGCTTCAATGATTGAATTACCCGCTGAGGAAGTTGATTCACTTACAGAAACCATTGCAGAAGATATCTCAGATGCTGTAGAAACTCCAGAAACAGACACTCCAGCAGTTTTGAGTGAGGGGGAAGAGGGCGATCGCCCAGAAATCCCAGTAACAAATCATTCCTCTATCCCAGAGCAGCAACCTGAACCTGCAACAGAGCCTTTGAGAACACAGGACAGAGCTTTTCCAACTGCGAAGCTGAAAAATCGCTTTTGGTCGCGGCTCAACTCTCTAGCAACGGACGCTGACCCAGCAGATTCCCTCAATGCGCCCTCAGATCAGTCACCCTTTGTGGATGGCATCACCTTGGGAGTCGATGCGGATCTGGTAGCTCAAGAAGTGGTTGTAGACGATGACCTTCCTCCTGCCAGATTTCGTAACGGCAGATGGGAGAGACAAAGCGATACAACGCTTGCTTTACCTGATGAGGAACCCGTCCCCACGCCGCAAATTGAGCTACCTACAGGTGAATTGACTGCTGGCAAGTCAGTCTGTGTCATCGTCAAGTTGCCCGCCTTAACTCCTCGCATCTACGTCAAGCTATGGCTTCACGATCGCCAAACTCGCTCTTTGTTAGACGGTCCACACTGGCTAATGAATTTCTTGCCCAACGGCTCAGGTGAGATGGAAGTGAGAACCCAACTGACTGTCCCCTTTGGCTGTTTTGAGATTCAGTTTGAGGCGATCGCCATAGAGATGGCGACCCAACGAGAAAGCCACAAGATCATTGTCGATCGCATGGTCATGCCCCCCGACCTACCCACTCTCTCACTCGACGAACTCGACGTTTATAAAGATTAAGAGTAAATAGTGGCGCGGCTGAGCCGCGTCACTATTTACCCTTTTCCTAAAAGTTCTTCTCCAACTCGCTCGTAATCTTGCCAAGCATCGGCTGCTTTAGGATCTTTCACGGCATAGACGGGAATTCCTGTCTGTGCTGCCTTTTGGTATGCTGCATAACGACGAATCCAGGATTTGAAGACAGGTAAACCGGCATCAACCAGCATTCCTCTCACCATCTCCCCATCTTTGCTGGGCTTAGGTGGAACAATGGTCAGGAGAATGCGATAGCGGTTTGCGCCAATCGACTGAAGGTATTCCAGGGTCAACACCAGTGCATCCAGAGACAGCACATCGGGCGTGGTGGGAAGGACAATCAGATCGCAGCTATCTGCCAAAATTGCTAAATCTTCCTTGATCGGTCGAGCTTGAGTATCAATCACCACATGGCTAAAGGTGCGGGTTTGGCTGGGCGAATTCCATTCATCGACAACTTCAAACGGCAACTCTCCCCGCTCAGCCCAACTGGTGGCAGAGCGGTTTGGGTCAGCGTCAATCAACAGAGTATCCGCCTGGGTCTGCAAATAAGCCGCCAGGTGAATTGCTGTGGTTGTTTTACCCACGCCTCCTTTGTAGCTAGCAACCGTAATGATCATGTTTAACGAAATTCTGATCCCTTAGCGTAAGGGAGAATTGCAAGTTTAGGGGAGTTTTGAGTTTTGAATTGCTCATGGGTCTCGACCCCGTGTCAAAGCGATATCCTAGAGAGCGAAACTGCTGATCGAGTCTAAATCTTCAGCTTCAGTTGTTTTTCTCATCGCTTTGCTGATATCAATATGCTGACGCAGCCTCAACGAAAACCTGAACCCACCTGGCTCACTGTCGTGCGCCTGCTGCGCTGGGACAAACCCTCTGGACGGCTGATCTTGATGCTTCCGGCACTCTGGGCGGTGTTTCTGGCAGCCAATGGAACTCCGCCAATTCCACTTGTGAGCGTAATCGTGTTGGGAAGTTTGGCAACCAGCGCTGCCGGATGCGTGATCAATGATCTCTGGGATCGGGACATTGACCCAAGGGTAGCGCGAACTCGCGATCGCCCCCTTGCCGCTCGTGCCCTCTCTATCAAGACAGGAATCGTCGTTGCACTGGTTGCACTCATTTGTGCCCTGGGGTTAGCAATTTACCTGAACCCCGTGACCAATCCGTTGAGCTTCGGGCTGTGTGTGGCGGCGGTTCCTTTCATTGTCTTCTATCCATTGTCAAAACGGGTGTTTCCCGTGCCGCAATTAGTCATGGCTCTGGCGTGGGGGTTTGCTGTGCTGATCAGCTGGACGGCCGTGACCGAAACCCTGGAACTATCGACCTGGCTACTCTGGGGAGCAACAGTATTGTGGTCCTTAGGATTTGATACGGTCTATGCGATGGCTGATCGGGAAGACGATCGCCGCATTGGGGTTCGCTCCAGCGCTTTATTTTTTGGCTCAGCGGCGGCTCATGTGGTCGGGCTTTGTTTTGCGGGCACAGCGTTGCTATTAGCAGTTTTGGGAATCGGCATGGGGCTAGGAATTGCTTTCTGGCTAGTGCTAGGAATTGCAGGTCTAGCCTGGGTCTGGCATTACATTCAGTTACGCCCCAAAAAGCCGCATCCTTCGCTCTACGGTCAAATCTTTCGCCAAAATGTCTGGATTGGTTTTGTGCTGCTGTTTGGCATGGTGCTAGGAACACTGTAGGGTGGGCGAGCGCCCCTACACGGGAAATTCTTAGGGGAAATCCTTCTTTAAAATCTTCTTGGAGATCTTTAAGAAAAACTAGGAATTTCTCACCCACCCCAGACAGAACCGGCAGAACCCTATTACAATTCAGTATCCCTGTTACAACTAAATAGCCATTTCAGATTGATCGCTGCCTGCTGCCTCCTCACGCATCTCCACACTGCTCATGTATCTTTCTGTTAACTGCCCTCGTTGCGACCGGGCATTGGGGCAGATTAGTCCCGATGGGCTTTTACAAATTCAGTGCTCCTCCTGTCGGCAACACTATGGGGCAGTCTACGGTAAGCTTTCAGGCTGGTCTTCTCAGCCGGAAGCAATGCTGTATTTGTCTGATCAGTTGCCTAGCTTTTACAAGCGTCGCTACCAGTTTCGGATTACGACTCCGGGGCGCAGCTTAAGGCTGCTGAAGTTTTCTACACCCGGTTTGCAGGATCAGATTCCGGTGCGTCCTGGCGACAAGATTTCGATTTTGTATTCGACCTGCGGCAGCGGTATCAAGAAACTGCTAACCATCAATAATCATTCGACCGGGCAAAAGTACCATCTGCCCTCTCCGATTCCTGGCTTGGGTTACCTATTGGCTACGCGTGGGAGCGCTTCTTTAGCGATCGCCCTGGGCATGGCAACAGGTGCCGGAGTCGTGGCGACAACCGGACTGGGGGCGATCGCTCTCTTGATGTACAGTCGTCTGGTTGATACCGCAGAACTCACCAGCCCTGACCTTGAGCCTGACGTTCCAGGGGATGCGCGGTTAATGAGCGAACTTGAGCTTGCCGATCAAAAAGTGATTTTGACCCGTCGAATTGAGCAGTTGCGGCATGAAGGCTATGCCCATCGTGATTTCATCAAGCGGCTAAGCGCACTCAAAGAAAAAATGCTGAGCGTTGGCGCAGCCCTCTACACGACCCGCATTGCTAAAATCGACCGAGCCATTAAGCTGCTAAAACAGCGAATTAATCAAGATCGCCATCTGGTCAACCAGTATGCTCAAACGATTCGGATGATTGAAATTGAGCTAGAAGCCTCGTACCTGGCAGAGCAGCTACCCGAAGCAGATGACTTTACTAGTACCATCATGGGCAAGCTCGATGAGCTAAAGGCGATCGAAGCTCGCAACCGCAACCTGTGGTTGGAGTTAGAAGCGAATGAAGAAGTCCGGCGGCTGAGCTTTGGCTAAGGGGTGTAGGCTCAGCGTTGTAAAATTTGCTAGCACCTCACAACCAGTGACGAATAACGAATGACCGATGAAAAGCCGATGACTGCTGAAGCAAAACCTGCTGAAGCGAAAACCGAATCTCAGCCGCAAAATTTACAGAATTCTGCGAAACCTGGGTTTTGGCAATCTCAGCGCGAAAATCTGCAAATTTTGGCGATCGCTCTCTTTCTGGCACTTCTCATCCGAGTGTTTATTGCAGAGCCGCGCTATATTCCCTCAGACTCGATGGTGCCGACTTTAGATGTGGGCGATCGCCTGGTGGTGGAAAAAGTCGCCTACCGCTTTCATCCACCCCACCGAGGCGACATCATTGTCTTTGACCCACCCGTGCAGCTGCAATTTCAGGGGTACACTGCCGATCAGGCATTCATCAAGCGCATCATTGGCGAACCAGGGCAAGTTGTGGCGGTGCAGGCAGGCACAGTTTACGTTGATGGAGAGCCTTTGGCAGAAGATTACATTGCTGAACCGCCTGAATATGAAATGCCTCCAGTTTTGGTACCAGCGGGACAATTTTTTGTCATGGGAGACAATCGCAATAACAGCAACGACTCCCATGTTTGGGGCTTCTTGCCTGAAGAAAATATTATTGGCCGGGCAGTATTCCGCTTTTTTCCATTAGAGCGAGTCGGCAAAATTTCTGACAAGTCAAACGCTAGAAGCGCAAGTAGTGGAGCAGTTCAGCAGTAAGCTGACCAGGAAGTGACAGCCGCTTTTGCAGGTCTGCCAGGTTGCGATAAGCGCCATAGGTTTGGCGGTTTTGTACGATCGCCCGAGCCAAAAACAAATCTACAGCGGGGATTTGACTCAGTGTCTCAACTGAATCCGTATTGGGATTGATCTGCCGAATCGTGCAGATGCTTTCAGCATCGTAGTAGCAAAACTTCAGTACAGGCTCTAGCGGGCGCAAACGCTGTACGGGCAGTCCTAGCGCGGCGGCTAAATCTTCTAGGCAGTGAAGCTGAACTCCAGACTGAGTCAGAGCAGTAAGCGATCGCGCCTGATGAATCGACAGCCCTGGCAGCCGCAACCAATCATCTACCCCCGCCTGATTCACGTCAATGTAGATGCCTAGCTCCGCCGCAAGCCGTACTTCTTCGTTAGACTGCAAGCGGTAGTAGGGATCATTCAGCAGCTTCACTCGCAAGGGAGCTTTTGCAACAGCACTCAGTCGCCCAGGTGAAAACCAGTCAGAAATGCCCATTCCTTCGACTCCTCCGGACTGCTTGCCCCCATCAAAATACCTGCCCTAAGCAATCCGATCAAGCAACTGGCGGCGCTTTTGCTCAAACTCGTACTCAGAGATCAGTCCGTCCTGGCGCAGCGTGTCAAGCTGACGGAGAGCATCAGCGATCGCGCCCACCTGAGCCGGATCTACCCCAGGCGACTGAACTGCAACTGTTCCCAATGCCAAAGCAGAATTAAAGTTTTGGTCAAAGTCGTCCTGGTTTTGGGCTAAATACCAGACCCCTTCAATCACACTGGCAACTTTGGGAATGGGTGTCCACGACAGTAACAAATACAACACACCCCAAATTGGCTGCCCCAGATAGAACTTATGCAACCCCGACACGGGCATTACCATTCCAGCAAATGCTAGAGCGACGGCGACTTTACGGTTTTTGAACTTGCTCAACATGCTAGGGACGCTAAAGTCTTTTAAGTTTAAGAATATGGGGGTTAGCAGCGCCATTACGCTACAGAACCTACTTCCACATCATATCGATTCTGCTGCCAAGCTGGAATGAAGAAAGGAATTCAACCCAGCTTCAGCCTTTTCAAGGTGTTTTGTCTTGATTGAACGGTCTATTTCGGGCATCAACCTGCCTGATTCCTCCCTTCCCGGTCAAATGATTACAGCAATTTCCACTTGGATAAACCACAAATCCCTGTAGGGGCAGTTCGCGAACTGCCCCTACGCTATAGCTTACTCATCTGAAGATGGCTTCAAGTGCTAAAAGAACAAGGATGCAACCCTGCGGCGCGGGTGCACCCCTGTTCTTTTAGAGGGGAAAAGGAGTAAACAGGTATTAGAATCTGTCCCTTCGTTCTCCAAGCTCAGTCGCACAACATCTACCTTAAGAGATACATTAGAGTGGAGTTGCTCGGTTTTCAAACAGAGTTTGTTGGTAAGAGCGCAGCTCTGCCATGCTGACAACAACCTATATCGGTAGGTTAACTTACCTGATAGATTAAGGCAGTATCATTTTGAGACAGGGTCATAAGCTGCATTCTAAAGGTGCTGAGGGGTGTGAGCCATGAAAACAAGGCGCTACCTTACCTATCTAAATTTGTCTTGCTGGGAAAAAAGCAAAGCGTTTCTACACATCGGCACCTTTTTAATCGGGCATACCAAAATTTGCTCAAGCAAGGGTCATCTTCATCAATGCTAAAGACCAGTTCGTATTTGATTAACACTGACCCACTTTTAAGAGCAGCCTAATCAATGTCACAGATCCCTTTTTCCACAGACTGGCTGAAAAAATTTTCAGATCCCTATGCTGTGTTGGGACTGTCTGTCTCGGCTGACGATCGCCGAGTATTGAAGCGCTATCGTGCTGTGGCTAAGCTTTTACATCCTGATGGATACACCACCGCAGACCCAGCAGACCGGAATCTCGCCAGTCAGCTCTTTGCTCATTTGATCAGTCCTGCTTACCAAAAACTCAAGCAAGACAAAGGTCGAGCTGAAAGCTTGGCTCTGCTTAGAATTCATGTGCGGCGAATGAATTATGAAGCGCCTTTATTGCCCCAAAGCGACCCTGCTCAGCAGTTGATTAAAACACCCATGCATTCCGTGGACGTGTTTTATGAGCAGGCGATCGCCCAGTTAGCTGACTCTCAATATCAACCGCTTCATCAGTTTGAGCCAATCATCCAACAACTTACCGAACTCAACTTGGTTTACCTCCAGTTAAAAATGGGTGAGCCTGTTCGCCCAAAGCCGACCGGATTGGTTCCGGCTGAGCAGATCAAACGAGAAACCGCTGCTTCAGCCGATCCAAAACAACAGTCTAATGGCAATTACGCCCAACGCCACTATGTTCGTGCGCAAGAGTACATGAAAAAAGAAAGCTGGTCAATGGCAGTACAAGAGTTGCGAGATGCAATTCGGTTAGAGCCAACCAAAAGTGAGTTTCATTCTTTGTTGGCAAAAGCCTATTTCATGCAAAATCTGACTGGCATGGCAACAGTCCACTTTCGGCAGGCGCTTAAATTAAATCCCCAAGACTCACTGGCCCTGGAGTATGCCAAGAAACTAAAAATCAAGCTAGATCCACCCAGTACTGCTAAAAAAGGAGGGCTTTTTGGTTTGTTCGCCAAAAAGCAATAGTAGCTCTGTTGGAAAACTTCAACTGTAGGGATTACCGACCCTCTAGCCTACTCGAGGTTGGATTAAGATAGGTTTAAATAAAAAGCATAGTTAACTCTCTATCACCTAGAGAGCATAGGCAAGAGCATCAGTGGATGTGAATAGAAATGGGATTCTTTGACTCTGAAATTGTTCAGCAAGAGGCTAGACAGTTGTTTGAGGACTACCAGAACCTCATGCAGCTAGGCGGTGACTACGGCAAGTTTGACCGTGAGGGCAAGAAGCTTTTCATCGAAAAAATGGAAGAAATGATGGAACGCTACCGCATCTTCATGAAGCGGTTTGAGCTATCCGAAGACTTCATGGCGCAAATGACTGTTGAGCAGCTAAAAACCCAGCTAGGTCAATTTGGTGTAACGCCTCAGCAGATGTTTGACCAGATGCATTACACTCTCGAACGCATGAAGTCTGAATTAGAGAAACAGGTCTAGTCAGGGCGCGGAAAGTTTGAGGCAGGCGGGAAGTTTTCTACAGGTACGCCCTGTAATGCCTGTTGCATAAAGTCACGCCAAATTGGAGCGACATAACCGCCGCCAGTCGCTCCAATACCGATGGGGCGATAGTCGTCGTTGCCAATCCAAACGGCAACCGAAAGCTGTGGCACATAGCCGACGAACCAGATATCTCGCTCAGATGAAGTAGTTCCAGTTTTTCCTGCGGCTGGGCGATCTAAACGCGCGGATGTGGCGGTACCGCGAGTCACGACTCCTTGCAATACATCGTTGAGAGAGGCAACTGCCCAAGGATCTAGGACTAATTGAGGCTGGGGGGTATTGTCTAGCAGTGTTTTACCTGTGCTATCAGTCACCTGAACGATAAAAGTCGTTTGGGATTGCCAACCACCACTTGCAAAGGTCGCATAAGCAGCCGCCATCTCCAGGGGAGTCAGGTCAACAGAGCCGAGTGGTAGTGATGTGACTGGTTCGATTGGGCTAGTAATGCCTAAGGTTCGCACCACTTCAATAACGCGATTGAGTCCGACTGATTGTCCTAAACGTACAGCAGGAACGTTTCGGGATTGCTCCAGGGCAGATCTTAAGGTAATTGGGCCGCTAAAGCCACCACCGTAGTTTTGCGGACTGTAGGTTTCGTAACCGTCGGGATAACTGACGGGAGTGTCATTAATGATTGAGTCGGGGCGATATTTGCCAGAGGCAAACGCAACATAGTAAACAAATGGCTTAAAGGCTGAACCAGGCTGACGAATTGCCTGAATTGCTCGGTTGTACTGGCTGTTGTTGTAGTCTACTCCGCCAACCATTGCTTTCACGAAATGCGTCCGAGGATCAACGGCGACTAGCGCCATCTGGTCTGCATTCAAGCCTCGCCGTCGGATAGTTTGATAGCCGCGTGTGACCGTTTCTTCGGCGATTCGCTGGAGCTTCAGATCGATTGTAGTCTGGACCCGCATTCCGCCTTTAATGACAGAATCTTGACCAAAGCGCTCGTTTAGCTCTTGCAGTACGGCTTCAGTTACGTAGGGAGCTTGACTTGCCCGAAAAGAGGTCACTTGCCCCAAACGTAAGGGCTGCTGTCTGGCAGTGGCTTCTTCTTCAGCGGTGATCCAGTTTAACCGGCGCATTCTGCTCAAAATGACAGACTGCCGCTGCCTGGCAAGCTGATAGTCGAGGAAGGGGCTGTAGCTCTCTGGTGCTTGAATCAAGCCTGCCATCATGGCGGACTCTGCCAGAGTTAATTCGGAGGCTGATTTGTTGAAGTAACTTTGGGCTGCAGTTTCTACACCATAGGTGTTGTGTCCCCAGTAGACCTGATTCAGGTACATTTCCAAAATCTGGTCTTTGGTGAAAACCTGCTCTAGTCGGAGGGCTAATACGGCTTCTGCGACTTTGCGGCTAAGCGATCGCTCCGGCGTAAGGAACAGGTTTTTCACCAACTGCATGGTCAAGGTGGAGCCACCTTCAACCGTTCGTCCTTCCTCCAAATTAGCCAGGAAAGCACGGGCGATACTGCCAGGGTTAATGCCGTGATGGAAAAAGAACTGGCTGTCTTCGATCGCAATCACGGCCCGTTTCAGGTCTGGAGAAATGCTGTTGAGGTCAACGACATCCCGATTGACTTCATCATGGATGCTGTCTAGCAGAGTGCCGTTGATGTCGTAGACGTAGCTCGTTTCTGAAGGAATATAGTTTCGTAACATCCGCACGTCCGGCAGATTACGAAAGCTGATTGCCAAACCGACAAGCCCACCTGCAATCACAGAACTGGTCAGCATCGTGATGCCCAGCAACGTGCCGGCTGTCACCTTGCCCACTGTCTGGACAAATTGAAAGACTGGAGCGAGGTCTTCTGATTGTTTTTGCTTATTTTTGACAGTAGGGTTAGACGACACAGCAGTTTAATTCCTTAGTCGAAAATCAGAGAGGGTTGTGAAAACGTAGAGTAGAGGCAGAAGTCAAGGATAAAAGGAAACAAAATAAGCGGTTATTTTTGGATATTACGCTTACAGAGGAGAGTTGGCTTGCTTCTGCAGAGAGTTGACAGAAAATTTATTAAGTACCTGGTTTGCGTCTTGAGCCTTGAATTGAGAGTCCGGCGATTTACAGAAGTTGCCTGAATGGCTTTCTAGTTTAGGCTGCGTTAGCGTTAGCGTAACGTATTGTTTCTCTTGTTCGTGGAGGGCATGATAACGATCGCCTCCACCCGGACAGTAAGAATTAGACTAGGGCTTTTCTATGTCCTATAAGTTTTGCAATTATAGTAGTTTGCTCGTCAAATGCTTGAATATAAAGCAGTGCTAAATGGATTTATCTGTGCCAAGTATGGCTTCTGAATCGGCAAATGCAACCTCCCTTTCATGGCTGAATCGCGGTTTGAGTGAAATTTTCCCCAATCAGCCTGATTCTGACCAGCCTGACGAAAATTTGGTGCAGCGCATCGCTCAAGCGGATAAACCCCTACGAGTCAAACTTGGAATTGACGCGACGGGGGCAGACATTCACCTGGGTCACAGCATTGCATTCCGTAAGCTGAGAGCATTTCAGGATGCGGGACACACGGCGATTTTGCTGATCGGTGATTTTACTGCCCGGATTGGCGACCCAACTGGAAAGTCAGAAGTTCGTCAGCAGCTTACCGCTGAGGAAGTCAAGCAAAATGCCCAAACTTATATCGAACAGCTTCGACCCATTTTAGACTTTGAGACTCCGGGACGGTTGGAAATCCGCTATAACTCGGAGTGGCTGTCACAGCTTGATCTGTCCAAGATCTTGGAACTGTTGGCGACGATGACTGTCGGGCAAATGCTGGCTAAAGAAGGGTTTGCGGAGCGATACAAGCAAAGTAACCCAATCTATCTGCATGAATTTCTCTATCCGCTGATGCAGGGCTATGATTCCGTGGCATTGAATGCAGATGTGGAACTGGGCGGAACGGATCAGAAATTTAACATTGCAGTGGGACGAGATTTGCAGCGGCATTTTGGGCGATCGCCCCAATTTGGGTTGCTCATGCCGATTTTGCCTGGAACGGACGGTGTGCAGAAAATGTCGAAGTCTTTGGGCAACTACGTTGGGCTATCGGAAGATGCGTTAAGTATGTATTCCAAGCTGGAAAAGACCCCAGACAGCGTAATTGAGCAATATTTTGAGCTATTGACCAATCTGCCACTTGACCAATTGCCGGAAGCTCCACGCGATCGCCAAAAACTGCTGGCTCTAGACATCGTGACTCAATATCACGGTAAAGACGCAGCCCTAGCAGCCCAACAAGCAGCCCAATCCCTGGTGCAAGGTGGTACGGCTAGCGCTGAGGCGGTGCCAGAATTTTCTCTGGAATCGGTGCAGTTTCCCGCCAAGTTTTTCTATATTGTTAGCGTGAGTGGCTTGTGTAGCAGCAGTTCTGAGGCGCGACGACAGATTCAAAATGGAGGAGTGCGGCTGGATGGCAATCGCATTCAAGATGTCAATCTCATCTTTGAAACGGCGGCTGACCTCAACGGCAAGGTGCTACAAGTCGGCAAAAATAAGTTTGTTCGCTTAGTGGTTTAGTATGTCTCCAGCCGATCGCATCATTGTTCCGTTAGACGTTTCTAGTGAAAGGGAGGCGATCGCTCTGCTCGATCGCCTGCCGCAGGTCAGCTTTTGGAAAGTGGGGCTGGAACTGTTTGTCAGCAGCGGCTCTGGAATTTTGACGGTGTTGAAAGAACGCCAGAAGCAAATCTTTTTAGATTTGAAGTTTCACGACATTCCCAATACGGTTGCGGGAGCGTGTCGGGCAGCAGCGAGTTATGGTGTAGACCTGGTGACGATTCATGCAACGGCAGGTAGTGAGGCGCTCAAGGCTGCACAGGCTGCAGCACAGGAGGGTGCAATCGCCGCCAGCCATACCCCACCCAAGCTAATTGCGATTACGGTATTGACTAGTTTGAATTTGCGATCGCTGGCGTTTGAGCTAAAAATTCCGCTGGAGCTAACAGACTATGCGCTGCAAATGGCTTTATTAGCTCAGGAGAGCGGTCTAGCTGGGGCAGTTTGTTCACCCCAGGAAGTGGAACAGTTGCGCCAAACCTGTGGCGATCGCTTTTTGCTCGTCTGTCCGGGAGTGCGTCCGACTTGGGCAGAAGCGGGGGATCAGAGGCGATCGCTTACCCCTGCGGCTGCATTGAAAGCAGGAGCCAATTATTTGGTGATTGGTCGTCCGATCACGGCGGCAGAAGATCCTGTTATTGCCTTTGAGCGAATTTGTGATGAATTAGCCACCGTCCTGTAATCGTAGGAGTCAACTTTAATGCAGTGGCAAGCCACACAGAAATGGCTTTGTTGGATAGCGGGTGGGCTGGTAGCAGGCGGATTTGCGCCATCTCTTGCAGCAACAACCCATTCAGACCATCCCACCGCACTACCAAGATACGCTGATGCCGCTGACTACATTCGCCCTGAGGTTACTTGCCCAGACGATTTAGAAAGCTTAACTGCAATGCTGCTACGAGATTTGCCCAGTTATGCAAACCGGGTGAGCCAGCGGGCCCGAAATCGGGAGCGATCGCTCGACGTTTTCGGCTACGTCTTACTAGCAGGACGACCCGAATTTGAGCCGCTGAGCCTTGGACCCGGTGAGTACACGCCAACGGCACCGGAAGACGATCCTAATCAAGTTTTCTTCACGACTCTAGAAAGACAGTACGTAACTGGTGAAGTTGTGCAGTTTCAGCACTATCACTGGCTGTTTCTCACCCAGGCAGAGAGTGGTTGGCGCTTTGTGCTAATGCTCTCCCAAATCGGCAGTCCTTCCGACGAACCCCCTTCCCCTCCAACAGACACCAGTAATGGAGTAATTGGTCGGGCGATTCAGACTTGGTTAAGGGACTGCCGGGCTGGAAACATACAGCCTTTGTAAGTTAGGCTCCTGATCCCCGAATTTCATCGAGCTTAGCCCGTACTGCCTGAATATCCTGCCACATCAGCCATTTGGGTCCGCCTTTTTCCCGTGACTGATTTCGCAGCAGGTAGGCAGGGTGAAAAATTGGCATACAGAGCCGGTTATCCCATTCCAACCACTCCCCTCGGATTTTAGTAATGCCTCGTTTGTCACCCGTTATGCCTTTTACTGCCGTTGCTCCGGTTAACAGAATAATTTTGGGATCAACTAAGCGGATCTGCTCCATCAGGTAGGGTTTACAGGCTTCCATCTCGTCCGTCGTCGGAGTGCGATTGTTGGGCGGACGGCACTTCACAACGTTGGAGATGTAAACGTCATCCTGACTGCTGAGCTTAACGGACTCTAGAATTTTTTCTAAAAGCTGTCCCGCTTTGCCGATAAAGGGTATCCCGGTTTCATCCTCGTTTTGCCCTGGACCTTCTCCCACGATCATGATGTCTGCTTTTGGATTGCCCCGCCCAACTACCGCATGAGTACGCGTCGCCCCTAAGTCACAGCGGTGGCAGCGATTGCAGTGATCGGGGATTGGATCAAGCGTCGGGTAAGTGCCAGGCGGAATTGGCACCTTTACATCAGTGGGGATCAGGTCTGGATTAAAGTCGGCAGGGGGCGCGGTGTCTTTGACCTCCGACAGGTTAAACAAGTCAATTTGATCAGGCATGTAGTTCTTAAAAGTGTCGGCGTATTGACCGCAAGCAAGAGCAGGAAAGAATTCCTAAACTTGTCGTCTTTCTAGACAGGGCTTCTCTAAACAGTTTGGTTGTTGCTTGCAGTTAGGGCAATCTTTTAAATTTTAGAGCCAATTTTTTCTAGCCAGGACTTATTTAGCTTGGGAATTCAAGATTTTCCTGATTAGACGACAAAATCAGGCATGATAGGCTTGATCCCACCGCACCTGGAGGGAGCGATGCCGCCTATTCCTTTGTTTCGCGATCGCCAGGAAGCTGGAGAAAAGTTAGCACAAGCCGTTCTTCAGGAAGTTGAACAGTTGGACTTGCTGCTGCCTATGAGAGCTATTGTCTATGCGTTGCCGAGGGGTGGGTTGCCCGTAGCGGCTCCTGTGGCGCGATCGCTAAACTGTCCACTTGATGTGGTGATTGCCAAAAAGGTAACTCGTCCCGAAAACCCAGAGCTAGCAATTGGTGCAGTCACGGCAGATGGGCATATCATTCGCTCTCGTCAGGGTGCTTTTATTCAACCGCTTGGTGGCTCCTGGCGATTGGCGCTGCAAGAGGCACAGGCTAAAGCACGGGAGCAATTGGAACAGTTTACTGATAGCCGTCCACAGATCGATCCCAAGGGGGCGATCGCCGTTCTAGTAGATGATGGCATCGCGACGGGAATGACAATGGCAGTCGCAGCCAGGGCACTACGGGCAAAACGACCTGCAAAAATCTTGATTTGCGCTCCGGTTGCTCCTCTAGAGTTGGTCAGTTTGTTAAAGCATTGGGGCGATCGCGTGATTGTGTTAGCCGCTCCCGAAACCTTCCTCAGTGTTAGCCGCTTTTATGCAGAGTTTCCTCAAGTCGAGATGGAAGAGGCGCTGGCTTGTTTAGTTCAGCAAAACGAAGGGTAAGGATTATTTCGCCAAAATTTGCTGGTATGCCTGGATTGTTTGTTGGGCGATCGCCTTCCAGCTATAGTGTTTGAGCGCATGAGCCTGAGCGTTTGCGCCACGCCGTTGCCGCTCCGGCACAGATTGAATTGCGGCTCTCAGCTGGTCTGTCAGGGCATTCACTTCGCAAGCGCTGACCCAGCCTGCTTCTGACTGTTTCACATCTTCCCAGATGTGTACCTGATCTGAAATAACGACGGGCACGCCCGCCGCCATTGCTTCTGCGACAGCGATACCAAAGTTTTCGTAGTAGGACGGCAGCACAAATAGGTCAGCCGTTTGCAGCAAGGCCGTTTTTGAGTCACCCGTAACAAATCCGACAATTGTAGAATGTGGCGCTAGAGATGAACTTTGCACCTGGGTGCGAATGCGATTCTCATAATCTGGGTCTTGTGGATTACCACCAGCCAGCACGAAATGGAATTTTAATCCCTCTGCCAGCAGCCTTTCTAGTGCTGGAAACAGCAAATCCAATCCCTTTTTGGGATCAATCCGCGACATAAATAATACCAGGGGAACACCCTGTTGCTGCGAAATTTTTAGGCTGTGCAACGCAGCATCATGGACTGTTTGAGAATCTGCTGGGTTAGGTTTTTGCCAGTTAACTCCCAAAGGAATTACCAAATCCTGTGTGACGGCTCCAAAGCGTTCTGAGACTTTAGCTTCTTGAGGACTAGTGAAATGGACAGCGGCGGCTCCAGCCAGATTTGGACGTTCCAACAGCGCCGCGTAAATTTGCTTGAGTGCCTTCTTTTTCTGTAAGTCAGCAGGATCAAGGGTTCCTAACGGACGCAATAAGTAGGGAAGATTTTTAGAACGAGCAACGCTAGCCGAAAAACTACTGATGGGAGAAAACAGGGCGTGGATGTGAGCCAAGTCAAATTCATCGGTATGGTCAGCTAGCCAGCGCAACAACCCCAACGAGAACTTGTAGCGGCGGAAAGGAGAGCAGCGAAAGTAACGAACTTGATAACCTTCTTGAGCAACGGGGCGATCGAGCGGTACATCTAGGGGTGGCTGACCTACGTCACCATTTGAGTCAGTCGTTAGTACTGTCACCTCAACGCCTTCAGCCGCTAACGCCTTGGAAAGACCCAGCACCATCTGACTCGGCCCGCCATAAACCAAGGAAATCGAGGGAACAATTTGGAGAATCCGCAGCGGGTGATGCATAGTGGCTGGACTTAGTGGCGGTTGCCAAGAATTTGCTTATAGAATTCAAGCTGTTGCTTTGCTAGAGCCAGGTTAGTGTAGTGGGTCATGGCTCTACTGTAGCCTCGCTGGGCAAGATCACGAGCTAGCTCTGGCTGGTCAATCAGCTTGGCTAAACAGTCTGACAAAGCAACCACGTTCCCTTCTGGGAAAATCAAACCTGCATCTTTGATCACGTAGGGAATTTCGCCCGAATCTGACCCGACAACCGGAATCTGACACGCCATTGCCTCAATTAAGACGTGTCCAAACTGTTCTTTCCAGCCAGCAGAAGTTAATGTTTTAAACTGCTTATCAGTTTCGGAGGGCAAGACCAAGCAGTTCATTAAGTTGATATAGCGAGGCACGTCATCGTGGGGAACACTCTCGACCCAAATGATGCGATCGCCAATTCCCATTGCTGCTGCTTCATCCATTAGCGTTTGTTTTAATGGACCGCGACCAAGCAGCAGCAGTTTCCAGGGGCGATCGCCCAATTTCTCAACGGCTTTAAGCAGCGTTAGGAGTCCCTTTTCTGGGACAAACCGACCGACAAAACCCACCACAAATTCATGCGGCTTAACGCCAACTTTAGCCGCTAGTTCAGGTTGAAGCCGAGGGCAAAACAATTTTTCATCTACCCCAAGCTGAGGCATCACTTTTGTGGCTCCCCGATAGCCTCGCTGCTGCAAAATCTCGGCTCCATCCTGATTTCCTACAATTAGTCCTTGCGTGTGGCGCAGGTTGTAGCTCTCTAGCCAGGAGATCGGAAACTTCAGGTCGTAGGGTAAATTCCACCAGGTAAAAAACACGTTTTTAGCGTTGAGCCGTAGGATGCGATTCAGGGTAATTAACTCAAAGTAAGCCAGTGCTTTAGAACCTTGCTCAACTTGAATAATTTCAGGACGAAATTTTCGCAGCAACGAAACTAGGTCAGCCCCAAATAGTAAAAGCCCCTGGTTGTTTTCGCTGAAGTTAGAGACAGGTACAACCTGAAACGAACCTTCCTGTCGAAATCGCGTTTCAATCAGCTTATTTTGTACGCCTCCGGGTCGCCAGCATCGAGGCACTACAATCGTAACTTCAATACCTGGCTCCAACGCAGCCATGAGTCTGAGTTTTTCGCAGTTCAGGTCAACGATGTAGGTGTGACTCGCTACCAGAATTCTCACTTTACAACTCCACGGCTGATTAACTTTGCGGCTGATGGTTAGTCTTTAAGGTATGGATTAAGGCGGACTGCAAGTCTGAGAGTTTCAAGTGTTTCAAGCAGATGCGGGCAATCGCCCCTTACCCACTGACTCCTGATTCTTGACTTTTAACCTCCGCCTTCTGGCTATTCAGGCTGATTTTGGGACTACTATCTTCCTGATCTAGACGGCTATAGGACTGTCCATCATTCCAAAGTGATTGGATCACTGTCCATAAAGCGCTTAAGAAGCCAGCCGTGTAGAATCCGGCTCGACTTAAAATCTTAAGGGGAGAACCGCTTTTATGGCAGGGTGGACGACCCAGCACATGGCAGTCAAACAGTCGGGCAAATAGTCGCAGAGCCTGAGAAAAGGTGAGGTTTTTTAGCCCCAGAAGGAAGTGGTTGTGGTAGAAGGTAATTTGGTATTTGAGCGATCGCGTACTGATGTCATGACAGCCGCCCGTTTCCTCACCTAGATGCACCAGGTGTGCCTCCGGGTCATACCAAATTTGCAGCCCCGTTTGGCGAATGTGCAGGCAAAAATCTGACTCCTCCCGCACCGCGCTACCCCGGAACCGTTCGTCAAACCATAGCCCATACTTCTCAAACAGGTCACGGCGGAAGGACATATTGCAGCCTCTTGCCGTCAAAACACGCTGGGGCTTAATCGTATGCACCAAGTCAATGTGATACCAGGCAATTCCAGGGTCCATCGCTTCAGCAGGCAAATATTCGATCGTCAAACCTGGATCAGCATCTGCCAGCTTCATCCGGTCAAATACTCGACCTGCGACTGCACCAATTTCTGACCGGGCAAAATTTCGAGCGTGGGCAGCTATAAATCCGGGCGGTAACTGCACGTCATCATCAATAAAGAGAATAATTTCTCCCAAAGCACGACGAACTGCGTAGTTTCTAGCACCTGGCAAACTGGCCCAGCCTACCCGAAACAGGCGAATCTTCTCAGTAGCCGCCAGTTCGTTTAAGTAAGCCTCAGTTTCAGGCTCATGGTTCTGCGTTTGGTCTACTACCAGCACTTCATAGTTTGGGTAGTCCTGCTGGATGACATTGGTTAAGGTGTCCCGTAGAACTTCCTCGCGACCATAGGTTGGAATGACGACAGAGATCAGAGGCAAAGTCAAGGGAGACGCTCCTAATAAACCTTGATAAGCGTATACATCAACAAAAAACGATTAACAAAAAGCGATCGCCAACTCATTCGATTGGATTAGGCTAGGCTAACCCACACCCTTCTTAACACAAAACTAACTGAATCCTGCTCGTTTTAAGCGCTTCCTCTTCCTACCCACCGGCTCTTCTATGCCTTGTGCAGCTAGCTTTTCCTGACGGTCTAACTCGGGTAGTTTTAACACAACCCCAGCAAAAAACCAGTAGTAAACGGCAACCGGATCAACATCCAAAGGATAGTAATAGGTGTTGTAGCTAATTAGTAGAACAAACACCCAATAAGAAGCACCAAAGCTTTTCAAGTTGCGTTCTTTAACAGAGCGATAAGCCCTAAAGGTCTCTATGGTTAAAACTGTCACCACTGCCAAAAATGCCAGTGTTCCGAGTGGTCCAATTTCGTAGAGTAACTTGGGATAGTAGGTTTCAAAAAATGCAGTGTCGCCAAATACCCGTGCCGAATTGGTAGCCCTACCTAACCCCTTGCCCAGTATGCCCTCTTGAACCCCTAATGCCCATTCAAACTGACTCACAATGAACTCTTGAGGAGGAGAAGCTTCCCATCTACCCCAAAAGCTATCAACCCTTTCCTGCACGATTGCTGGGTTGTTTACAGAAGCAATTCCTAAAAGAATAGCTAATATAAATGCAGCAGGAAGGAATCGCTTTAAATTGACTATCTGACCCGTCAAGACAAGAAGTACCATAATAGAGACTGGAACCAGCCCCAGCGCAACCCTCTGCCCTGATAGAACAGACATCACAAAGACAGCCGCCATTGACAGCAGTCCCATTGTCCTCCAACGTGCGAAAGGATCGCTAAAAGCGGAGGCAAAACCGAAGAAACCAGCCGAAATCAGAAACCAACCCCACTGCCAAGGTGCAACGAATGTCCCTGGTAGGCGAATTTGCCCATGCTCTGGGCTATAAAGTAAAGAGCCACCAACAAAGCATTTGGCATCTAGAGAAGCCCTGAATAAACTAGATCCTTCTGCGAACCGAGTGCCTTCGCATCGCCCTGTTTTTAGAAACAAATATTGAACAAAGGCAAGACCACAGCAGGTCAAAATCAAAACGACGGTCAGTCGAGACAAAAATAACAAATCGCTTTTGTTTCGGATTAGGTAGTAAGCACAGACAATTAGAGGAATGTATCCTATTAAAACCTTAAGTCCAAGGACTCCCATCAGGAATGGGCTACCGCCTGCGGAAATGTCAGCATCTTCATACAAAATTCCTTCGTCCGCTGCATATAAAGTTCCTTCTAAAGGACCAGTAGCCGCCGAAAATTGCTGCATTCCATTAACAAAGGTCAAGGTAAACAAACAGAGGACAAGCAAAATCGCTAACGGAGTGACCAATCGCTTAGGAATAAGTAAGGGCAGGTTTTCCCGGCGGCAGTATTGAATTACGCCAAATAAGGCAGGAATGTAAAAGCCGTCTTTGGCAAGCTGAAGCAGAGGGCTATTACCAATGTAGTAAGTGATGGTGCCGCCAAAGGGCAGGTAAATCAGAAATGCCCATAGTGCATGACGGGGATACTTAAAGGACAGCGAAGTGTAAAGAATACCGACTCCTGAGCCAACTCCCACTTTCCAGCCGCCAGCTAACCCTACAATGAGACCGATAATTGCGGCAAAGAAAGCTGCAAAGATCGTAAAATTAATAATCTCTTTACGCAATCGGTCAGCTTTTTTCTTTTGAGCTATCCGCTCTTTAAGTGACGGAACTGGAGCTTCAGAACTATCCTGCTGTTTCGACTTCCACTTTGACTTCTTGGTCGATTTGGTTTTCAGCATAGGAATCCAATGGGATCAATCACAAATTTGGTAGCAAGCGGAATCGTCGTGTAAAGCTTGAGGCTCGGTTATATATTAGTCAATACGTAGTTGCCTTAGTAGTAGTCAAGTCAGATCTTCATCTATTCTTGGAAAATTAAAGATTCTGTAAGCTTAATCCTTAGAAAGAGGATGTTCCTTGGAAGAAGGATGTTCCTGAAGTCCCAGCAAATTGATTGAACCAGTTGGTGGGCTGCCTGCTCCCTTTTCATCCACATAGCAATCTTGAGGGTTAATCCTAAACGGAATAGTACTGAACTAACGAGCCTGGAGATGAATCTCTGGGTCAAAGGTCAAGTCAGTGCCATCCATCCTAAAATGATTTGTGAAGCGGGTGGGTGCTTTCACAAACTGAGTAAGACCGCTATATTCCTAGATATTTACAGATACGTCTCTGCAACACAGGGGTGCATCTCTAGCGTTGGGTTAGTGGTCTTACGTATTCGTGAAGTTAGCTAGTCTTATTTCTAAGAAGAGTTAGGAAGGATAGTGCAGTGGACAGTGGACAATTCCGATGCTAGGCTCTAAGCAACTTAGTAGTTGTTAATCTAAACTGTCTATCTTCTCTTGTAGAATGCTGTACTTCATAATTCTAGGTTCGATAAGATCGATTGACTTGGGTAATTAATGTTACAAAGCATCTAGAGATAACGATAAAGTTATGCTTTAGACCTTTTGGCACATCACGGTATTTAAGAGAGTATTAGCTGCCCTTAATGTTTAAAGTTTACACATTATAAATAATGAGAAAATCCTGTATTGGTTCTGCGTTGCACTGGTTGTACTAATTCCTTGTGACGCTCTTTCTAAACAAAGAGTGTAAGCCCCTTATTCCAAAGAAGTTCGTTCTATCCGGACTTAAAACTAAATAGGCATTAGGTTTGATTGAAGGAAATGTTGTGATATGAACGTCCTATTCTGCTTTGACACAAACTACGAACAGCATTTTGGAGCCGCTGTAACATCACTGATTCTAAACAATCCAGAAGTACAAAAGGATATCTATATCATTACTAATCAAGTTAGTTCTGATTTTCGATCTAAACTTGATGAGTTTAACGACTTCCCGAATCTTAACTTCTATACTTATGAAGTTGAGGAAAATAGCCTCAAGCAACTGAGAGTCGCTGCGCATATTTCTTTGGCAACATACTACCGTCTAGTAGCAGTTAACTTCTTGCCTAAAACAATAGATAAATTGCTTTATCTAGACTCTGACCTAATCGTTAACGGTTCTATCCTTGAACTTTACAACCTTGATATTTCCAAGTATATTGTTGCTGCTTGTGGAGGAAGGGTTGTTACAACAAAAGCAAGGCTTGATTTAAAGAGCGACTTCTATTTCAATGCAGGTGTCATCCTCTTTAACTTTTCGTTGTGGCGAGAGCAAGCTATTGCTGATCAATGCCTTCAATGGCTCGCTGAGAACTCTCGTTTAGCCAAATATATGGATCAAGATGCGCTAAATAAAATTATTGACGGTCGTTTCTTAAACTTGGACAGACGATGGAACTCTTTAGTCGATTTAAGTGAGGGTACATCCCATGTTAGTAAAGAATCTATAATTATTCATTTTGTTGGCTCACTTAAACCCTGGCACAGTTGGTGCATCGCTCATGAGAGGGCACTTTATTGGCGATACCTCAAACTGTCTCCTTGGTCTAAGGCTCGTCCAGAAATACCTCGAAATTCTAAAAAAGCTCTTGCGGCCGCAAGAGCTCTATACCATCAAATCCGTAAGCGTGTCGTATCGTAAAGCTCTCCTGTTACCAATTCCTCCTTGGGTTGACAAGCGGATTTGTCGGATGCAGCTTGAGTCACTATATGTTGATCAATACGCAGATGCCGCAGTACTGGTTGGGTCAGATCTTTATTTACTTCTTTAAAAATTAAAGATTTGGTAAGTCATTATCCGCAACGAGTTATTGGACTGTTGCCCGCAGGGGGTCAGGCGACAAGGATTGCTCCTTTACCGATGAGTAAGGAGCTTTATCCGATTGGGTTTCGCCGTGGTGCGAATGGCAGTTTGCGCCCTAAGGTAGTCTGCCATTATCTGCTGGAGAAGATGCGGCAGGCGGGCGTTACAACAGCGTATTTGGTGCTGCGTCCGGGAAAGTGGGATATTCCAAACTATTTTGGCGATGGTACGATGCTGGACATGCATCTTGCCTATCTGACGGTGCACGTGCCGTTTGGAGTTCCCTATACACTGAATCAGGCTTACCCATTTGTGCAGGATGCGGTGATTGCGCTGGGATTTCCCGATATTTTGTTTCAACCACAGGATGCGTTTGCCAAAATTCTCGCACGTCAGGCAAACGGGAGTGCTGATGTCGTGCTGGGATTGTTTCCAACTGAGCAGCCGAGCAAGGCAGGAATGGTAGATTTTGATTTGTCGGGGCGGGTTCGTTATGTGATTGAGAAGCCGCTTCAAACTGATTTGCGCTATATGTGGGCGATCGCCACCTGGACTCCGAAGTTCACCCACTTCATGCATGAGTACTTGAAGGCGATCGCTTCCCAGTATTCCTCAGACTCAGAATCTTTGACCGAGCCACGACCAGAGCTGCCTATTGGAGATGTGATTCAAGCGGCGATCGATCAGGGTTTTCGAGTGGAAGCTGAGGTTTTTGAGCAAGGTCGCTACCTGGACATTGGCACTCCCGAAAATTTGGCTCAAGCTGTTCGAGATGCGTATGAAGCTAATTGGTGATCGAGCATTATGACCTGGTGCGTTGCTACCAAGCAACGCACCCTACCCGGATTAGAATTAAGTGCTGCTAAGTTGATTAGCTCAACCTCAAAGCACGCCGCTCACAATCTTGTTGTCGCTAGATGTGGAGATTTGAATGCGAAACTTCTGGGCGTTTGCTTGGGGTGCTTTAGTCGGGGTTCTGGGTGGATTGATTGGGTTGGGCGGTGCAGAGTTCCGCTTACCCGTTTTAGTCAGCGTTTTTCACTATCGAACTTTACAAGCAGTTATCATCAACCTCATTGTCAGCCTTGTCACAGTAACATTTTCATTCATTTTTCGAAGTAGCGTTGTGGGGCTAGAGAATGTTGCTGCAAGTTGGGCAGTGATCGTAAATATTTTGGCAGGCTCTCTAATCGGCTCTTCTGTTGGAGTGCATTATGCAACTCAAATTAACGAGCGGGTATTAAACCGAGTTGTCGTCGTTTTTCTAATTTTTCTTAGCGTTGTACTGATAGGGCATCATCTCATCTTTAGTCTGGAGAGTTTGCAACTGCCGAGCCTTTTAAAAATCAGATTGGGATTTTTAGCAGGAATCGTAATTGGCGTGTTCAGCAGTATGTTGGGTGTGGCAGGTGGAGAGTTAATTATCCCGACGATTATTTTGTTGTTTTCGGTTGATATTAAGCTGGCAGGAAGCTTGAGTCTTGCGATCAGCATTCCAACTATTGTGATGGGTTTGTTTAAGTATAGAAGTCAGAAAAGGCTCAGGGAAGCTAAATCAGAACAGAAATTTATCGTTTCAATGGCATCTGGTTCAATTTTGGGTGCATTTGTTGGCAGCAATCTTTTAAGGTACGTATCAAGCTCTCTGTTGTACTTAAGCTTGGGTACAGTTTTGTTGCTATCAGCGTTGAAGCTGGCTAAGCATAAGTCAACTGCCTAATAACCCTATTTGGTTGTGTTTCTTTTACACTTGCCGCTGTGCCCTTTCTAAGCGATTTAGCACCACTACATCTTCAATTGTGGAAATTAGCATTACGATCGCAAAACCAATCAGAAAGTAGCTCAGCCCTAGTTCTCCTGAGATCAAGCCGTAAATCTGAATTGCTAAGGGCACCAAAATTCCGATCGCATCGACAATGTAGTTCCCCTTTTTACCCATATCACCAATTGTGCGTTGCCACCAGGGAAATAGGCTGCACACCATAAGTGTCAGGGCAAATCCAGCTGCGAGTGCTGCTCCAGTGCTGCTGAGCGAAAACCAAATGATGGCAAATACTGTCGCTGCGGCTAAATAGATCAGGGTAAAAAGATTGAAGCGCCTCATTGCTGGACTTTCTCTTTTGCGATGTTGTCAATGATTAGACAGGTTTCTAGCTTTTGACTCATCTAGCTGAAGGTTGAATTGCATTCTGGTTACGTCACAGCAATTTCCAAGAATCAGGCTAATTATTGCTAGATCTTTACATGATGTCAAAACCCTACTAGTAAAAACCCATAGAGCCGAAAGAATTTTTAATGAAATCTTAAGGGGGTTCGGTTTAGAACGGGGAAATTACGGTTTAAATCTTCTGCTCACAGGGATAAATCTATAAGTCTGAAAAGGTTGGGAGCTTAATTTGCAAGGATGGGGGTAAGTGAGTGGTCGGAGATGCTATTGGAAATCTACTGATTGTTGACGACCAGCCAGATAACCTACGGGTTCTGTCTTCGATTTTAGATCAGCAGGGATATAAGGTCAGGAAGGCGTTGAATGGGGCGATCGCCCTGCAATCTGCACAAATTCACCCCCCTGACCTAATTTTGTTAGACATTATGATGCCGGGAATGAATGGTTATGAGGTTTGTACGGCATTGAAAGCTTCTGCTGAAACTCGTGAAGTTCCGGTAGTTTTTCTGAGTGGAGTGGATAGTGCTGCCGATAAGGTAAGGGCATTTGCAGTTGGCGGATCTGACTATATTACAAAGCCGTTCCAGGCAGAGGAGGTGCTGGCGCGAGTTCACCAGCAGTTGATGCTTCAGTGGCAAACTCAGCGGCTTCAGCGAGAGATTCAGGAGCGTAAACAAGCCCAGTCAGAAACTCAGCTTTTGCTCACGATTATTCAGGCAGTGGATGAGGCAACTAATTTTGAGGCAGCGCTGGATGCGGTGCTGTGTGAGGTGAGACGGGCGATCGCCTGGGACTACAGTGAAGCTTGGACTTCTGACCTGGATGATACAGCGTTTCACCTCAGTCGAGTTGATTATGATGCTGAGGATGTTCGGCTTCAGCAATTTCATGAGATGAGCCGAGATCTGTCTTTTGATCAGAATGTCAGCTTGCTTAAAACAATTTGGACTGCTCGCCAACCGGAGTGGATTGCAGATATTTCTCAGAGCACATCTATGTTTTTGCGCTCGCCTGTTGCTCAATTGGCTGGTCTAAAGTCTGCGTTTGCGGTGCCGATTGTGTTGGAAGAGCAGGTTTTAGCGGTTCTGTTATTTTTTAAGCGTAGCCACAGTGAGTTTGAGATTAATTTAGTTAACTTGGTGAGTGCGATCGCCCTACAGCTCGGTGGGTTTATGCAACGTAAACAAGCTGAGGAAGCGCTGAGACGCACAAATTTAGAGTTAAAGCGGCTCGTTAATAGTGATGGGTTAACCCAAATTGCTAATCGACGATGTTTTGATCAGGTGCTTCAACAGGAGTGGCAGCGACTCAGGCGGGAACAATTGCCCCTATCGTTAATTTTGTGTGATGTTGACTTTTTTAAGCGATACAACGATCACTACGGTCACTTGAATGGAGATGATTGCTTAAAACGGGTGGCGCAGGCAATCGGACAAAGTATTAAGCGCCCTGCGGATTTAGCTGCTCGTTATGGCGGCGAAGAGTTTGCTGTAATTTTGCCGAACACTGATTCCAAAGGCGCTATCCATGTTGCTCAGTGCATTCAGAATGCTATGGCAGATTTACAAATTCCGCACAAGTCTTCTCAAGTAAGTGAGTTTGTCACGGTGAGCATTGGCATTGCTAGTGCCATTCCTCATTCACATCACGATGGACTGGAATCTTTGATTACTATGGCTGACAAAGCACTGTATGCCGCTAAGGAAAAGGGACGCAACACATACTGCTACTAGATGCTTCTGATGTATATCCTGAAACCGTCTAATCAAAGTAATTCAGCTTGGATATTGAGACTGAAATCTTTCTCTAGACAAGTCGCATCTATAGTGATGGCGATCGGGTTTTTGGTCATTTTGGGATGGATGTTTGATATCCCATTGCTTAAGACCTGCTTTTCCCACTCGACCAGCATGAAGGTCAATATTGCTCTAGGATTTATTTTGGGCGGAGCAACGCTGCATCTTCTTTGGTATCAGCAACATGGTGTTCGGTCGGCACTGTGGAGATGGGCTATTCAATTTTTAATTCTTAATTTCTCACTTTTAATCACTCTGCTGGCTACTCTCACTCTGATTGAGTATTGCTTTGGCAAAGATTTGGGAATTGATCAGTTGTTCATGCAGCAACCAGAGCCCTTTGGAAGTACGGTTGCTCCAGGGCGAATGGCAATCAACTCTGCAACCGCACTTTTGCTGCTGGGATTGGCTTTGTTGTTGCAGCTTTGGCAGATTGATCTCGTTTCACAGGGGGTGTCGCTAGCAATCTGGTTTCTCGGTTTAGTTGGGCTGTTGGGACATATTTATGGTGGAGTCTATTCTTATACGACAACTTCTTACGTGGGAATGGCTCCGCATACGGCGATCGCCTTCCTGCTCCTGAGTAGCGGCATTCTCTGTAGCCGTCCTGATCGAGGAATTATGCTGCTGCTGCTAGGCAAGCAAGCCGGAAACCAAATGATTCGCCGTCTATTGCCGCTGGCGATCGCAGTGCCAATTCTCTCAGAAGGGTTGAGTGAAGTAGGACTGCGGCTAAACTTCTACAGTTCCACAGCCGAATCTGCTCTGTCTAGTACTACGAATGTGTTTGTTCTGTCGGCATTAATTGGCTGGAATGGCTATATCTTTAACCGACTGGACTATGGTCGTCAACGGGCGGAACGGGCACTGCAAAATTTGAACGTAAGCCTGGAACAGCAGGTGGCAGAACGCACTCAGGAATTGCAGAGGAACAAGGTAGAACTAGAACGGCATGTCGCCGAACGCACCATTGAACTGCAAGTCGCAAATAACCGACTGCAACGAGAATTGTTTCACCGAGAGCGCACAGAACGGGCACTGCGAGAGAGTGAGCAGCGCTTTCAGACTTTTATGGATCAAAGTCCAGCAGCAGCCTGGATTACGGATGAGTCAGGACGACTGCTCTACACCAGCCAGCGTTATGCTCAAATGTTTCGCTTGCCTACCTGTTCCAGCGCCGATCAAACCGATACTCTTGATGCGGTTGGGTTTGGGCAGGAATTTTTGGAAAGCATTCACAAAGTCGCTCAGACGGGACAGGCGAGCGAGACGGTCGAGTCTATCTGTCGGCTTGATGGAATGACCGGCGAGTTTTTGGTTTACCAGTTTCCTTTTCCAGGATCACTCAATGAAATGTTAGTGGGTGGCGTGGCGATCGATGTAACGGAACGCAGACGAGCAGAATTGGCTTTGCAGGAGCGAGAACAGTTTCTAGGCAGTATTTACGATTCAGCGACAGAGGCAATTTGGGTGGTTGAGCAGCTTGAAGATGGGGAATTTCAAATTGTCAGTATGAATCGGGCGATTGAGATAACTGGTAGATCGGCTGACAGCTTTGTGGGCAAACGGGTGGGTGAATTGTGGGACGCTAAAATGGCTGCCCAAATTCGCAAGAACTATTATCAGTGTCTGTGGCGAGGTGAAGCGATCGCCTATGAGGAGTCGTTGCCGTTTGGGGATCAAGTCCACAGTTTTCTGACGACTTTAACTCCGTTGCCTGATCCTCATAGGCGAGTTCGGCTGCTGGGCATCAGCATGGATATTAGCGATCGCAAGGCTGCTGAGCTAGCAACCCAACAGGCCAAAGAAGCTGCTGAAGCTGCGAGTCAGTCAAAGAGCATTTTTCTAGCCAACATGAGTCACGAGTTGCGAACACCGCTCAACGTAATCTTGGGATTCACTCAAGTGATGCGCCGTGATGCCTCTCTTTCTGAGAAACAACTTGAAACCATTCAAATCATTCATCGCAGCGGCGAACAGTTGTTCAATTTAATTAGCGATATTCTTGACCTGTCTAAACTGGAAGCAGAACGCACAACCTTAGATGAAAGCAGCTTTGATCTAAGGGCTCTGCTGAAATTTTTGCGGGAAATGCTGCAACACAAGGCCCAGTCAAAGGGTTTGCAATTTCAAATCGAACTAGCTCCAGATGTGCCGCAATATCTCATTGCTGATGCAGGCAAGCTGCGTCAGGTCTTACTCAATCTGCTTAGCAATGCCATTAAGTTTACGGAACAGGGAAGTGTAACGCTGCGCGTCAAGCAGTCGAACCCTGCTAAAAACGAATCAAATACAACTCACTTACTTTCATTTGAAGTGCAAGATACGGGCATGGGGATTGCCGCGAATGAAATCGAGCACATTTTTGATGCTTTCATGCAAAGTCATTCTGGAAAAGTGACTCCCGGTGGAACAGGGTTGGGGTTAACAATTAGCCGTCGGTTCATCAGGTTGATGAGCGGCGAAATTTCAGTTAACAGTACCCTGGGACAGGGTAGTATCTTCTACGTTCATATTCCGGTTCAGATTGCCCAAGTATCTGATGTGGCAAGTACTTCTTCACCCCAACAGGTGATTGGACTGGTTCCAGGTCAGCCGAACTATCGGATCTTAGTAGTGGACGATCAGTCTGAGAATCGCTTGCTTTTGACTCGTTTGATGACGCAGTTAGGGTTTGATGTGCAGCAAGCAGCCAATGGGCAAGAAGCGATCGCCCTTTGGCACCAGTGGCAGCCTCACCTAATTTGGATGGATGTAAGAATGCCCATAACGGATGGCTATGAGGCAACGCAAGCAATTCGCGCTGGTTCACAAGATCAGCCTGTCATTATTGCGCTGACAGCTCAAGCTTCAAGGAGCGATCGCACTCAGGCACTCGCATCGGGCTGCGATGATTTTGTCACCAAACCATTTCGGGAGAATGTACTTTGCGACAAAATGACTGAGCATTTGGGAGCGCAGTTTATTTATGAGGCACTGCCACCTTTAGCACTTGAGACTGGTGAGGAGGGCGATCGCCAGTCCCTGGACCGCGAGAGCTTAAGGGTCATGCCAACTAACTGGATCGCAGCACTGCGCGGCGCGTCCCAACTTTGTGACGAGGAGGAAATTAACCAGCTCATTCAACAAATTCCAGCGGTCCACACCTTCTTAGCAAAACGTCTGAACCGCCTTGCTCATAATTATGAATTTGAGCAGATCAGTCAGCTATCCGCCCCTGAGTAGTTGCGGGTGCCGCAACTACTCAGATCAACAAGAATGTTGATTGGAAGAGCTTTTAGAGAATTCAAAAATAAGCTGGACTAAATTTGGACTAAATTCAACCGCTCTTTTTGCGATCGCCTTTGCACAAGATACGATGAATTTCTGTCCTCATAAACCTTGAGGTTGATAATCCAAGAAGTGGATGCTTGATCCCTATTGCCTGGAAAACAACCGAAAATAAACAGACTGCAATAACTCCTTCACCGGAAACGCCACATAAGTGATTGGGTTAACCGTGACGATGATGTTTCTCAAGTCGCGCTTGGCAAGCGCCACGATCGCCCAAGCGACCCAAGTTGGACTCATCACCCCAACCGGATTCAAATTGCTCTTGAATGGTCCCAGGATCAGTTTGCGAATGATGCAAGGGGCATCCAGTCGCCGCAAAGTAATCAAATCTCCAAGGGTGCGCTTTGACAATTCATACAGAGGGCTGAGTGCCGGACTAACCTCTGCTTCAGACGTGTTAATCCAAAGCTCCTTGATTGCCTTATGCTCTGACTTCTGTACAGTACTCAAAAATAGCTCCGCCAACGCCCAGACAGAGAAGGTATTGATCTCAAACGACTTTTGGATCGCTTCAGGAGTGCGATCGCCATGCACATTAATACCGTGGTTGATAATCAGAATGTCAACCGTTTTGAGGCGATCGCCCAACTCATTCTCCTGTCCCGGATGCCACTTAATCACCTCAATTGGAGTGTCAAACTCCGCTCCATCCGAAGTCGTCAATGCAACCACTCTTGCCCCTTGCTGAGCCAACTGTTGAATCAGCGCCCGTCCCATAGAGCCAGAAGCACCCGTTACCGCAACCACCTTCCCCTTCAGCGACAAGCTGGTTCCTAACAGCTTATCGAAAACAGTAAAGTGACCAGAATAATAGGAATTTCCCTGATCAAAATGGTGTCGCCAGTGATAGGTTCGATTCACCGTCCATCGAGTCGGAATTTCAACCAAATCTCCTGGCTTATGGGTTAAATCAGTTTGCAGCAGTAAGCCTTGAGAACGAGCTAAAGCTGAGACTAAAAAACCCAACGAATAAACGCAGCCAATTGCAAATCCATAACTTTGAGCAAGACCTGCGATCGCGCCCGTAATAAGGGTCATGGCGATCGCTTCTGGCACATCATTATAAAGCTGCGCCTTGCAATAAGCCTCAAGACTGACCATCGTTAAATCTCGACGATAAGCCTTGTGGTGCAACGTATGAAAAGCTTGAATAGGCTGCCAGTAATGCCCTGCCAAATGATAAAAATCTCGAATTAATTCTGCTAAAACGATCGAGAAACACCCAAGCAGAAATTGACTTATAAGCAAATTAAAATCCATTTTTAGTCTTTTGAAATTGCCGTTCCTTCAACACCTAAAACTAATTAGCAAATTGAAACTAGCAGAACCAGAACAACTTACCCGCAAAGTAATTTAACATTCATACCCTGGTTTTTCATCCGCACGGCCATTTACTCCTGCATTCAAGTTGAGCGTCTTATGTTAAGACCAACTAATTTTACGGCAAGACTTAATTTGAGACGCTTTAACCTCGAAGTAAGACGCTAACTGGCTACTCAGCCCTTTCTACTTAAAATCTCGCCAGTACTTCTCTTAGCAAAAAGCTTTAAGACTCGTATGACCGTGATTCACAACAGCTTGTTACTCAGCAAAAATTCAGGCGAGAAACACAGCAGAACTATGCTTCTCGCCTGAATAATATTAGATCTCTAGACTTTAGTTCAGCCAATTCTTAAGCAGAACGCCGCTGTTCCTGATGTTGTCCTTTTGCAAACTCCTCGACCATCTTGTCTATAAAGGCAGGAATGTCGCTAGGATTCCGACTCGTTACCAATCCCTGATCAACTACGACCTCCTGATCGACCCAGTTTGCACCTGCATTCCTTAAGTCAGTTTTAAGAGAGGGCCAGGAAGTTACCGTGCGCCCCTTCACAACATCTGCCTCAATCAACGTCCATGGCCCATGACAAATTGCGGCAACGGGCTTGCCCGCTTCAAAAAACGACTTAATGAATTTCACTGCTTTTTCATTAGTGCGTAATTGGTCGGGGTTCGCTACGCCGCCCGGCAACAAAAGAGCATCATAATCACCAGGATTTGCATCATCTAGGATCAGGTTAACCGGAAAATTGTCGCCTTTGTCAAAGTGATTCCAACCTTGAACAGTACCACTTTTGGGTGAAATGATATGGGACTGAGCCCCTGCTTGCTCAAGAGCCTGCTTAGGCTCGGTCATTTCCACCTGCTCAAAACCATCCGTAACTAGAATGGCAACTTTTTTCTGATTGAGCTGCTGTGTCATCTTCAATTCCTCTATTCCGTCTCATCCACCGTGAATTTCCAGCCCAGAAAAAATACATAAATTTTCTGTTGAGACTGTTTCACACAGCGCACAAACATCAACCTATTGCAATTCTTCTGGCTGATCCTCTGTTTTCAGGGTGACCTTATTGAATGTCTCATTCTTCCTTTAGAGACATAAGTAAATTCTGCTCAGAAAGATACTTGGCACATAATCGGCTTCAGCCGAAACAGGATCAACCGCGTTTGTACAAGCTCTGAAATGACTTAAACGGAATTATTACTCTAGTCAACAATCTCAGAATTCACACTCTAATTTAGACTCAGCTGTATCAAGACTGGACTCATAGAAACGAGCTTAAGTCTTATTGTGAGACTAAAAAGGCTGTGCTAGAGCGGCAAAGCTAGTTGAAAAGTAATACATGTCAAGCAAGCATCTTGTAGAACTTGTAGAGGTCACACTCCATTGCATCTCTGTAAAGCTATTGGGGGCTAGCTACCTGTATCTAGAAGTAGATATGGCTTCATCAACTCGACAAATTCAAAATCTCAAGATTGCAGTGAGACTAAGCAGTATCAAATTTAGACCAGCAGCAATACGAGCAAGTCTCATTCTAAGACAAACCTTAAGGAAGTGTGGTGACAAAGAGGATCATCGAAGCAGGCGATCGCTTTGTACAAATTCTTACTTAAAACAAAACCTAAATTTCAAGGGGCATTTTCTTCAAAAGAATGAATTTCAGAGGTGTCCTTGAAATGAACTCGCGATTCTTGCTTGAATGCTACGCCTCTAAGTAGGGAAAACAAATCAGACCTTAAAACCTTTTCTCAATTCTAGACTAAGCAAACTCAGATATAGACTCATATCGATACAATTGAGTCTATATCTGAGACAAAAACTCTATCTCAATAGAGACTCAGCAGTATCATTTCTGGACTCAAATTGAGACAAGCAAGTCTCAATATAAATCAGCTTTTGCAAGAATTAAGACTAATCGTTCTAGAAATAAGACTAGTATTGATACTAGTGAGTCTCAAGATGGAAAGAAGTCATGGATGTTGAAACTTCAAGCAACCCTCAGGGATTGATGTCAGTCGAAGCCGTGCAAAAAGCTTTGAACCGCTCTCGCGCTTCGGTATATCGCTACGCCAACACCGATCCAGAGAACTCTAACCTGCCCTATGACCCTCAGAAGCTAAATCCTGAACTGCGACTCGACAAAGATGACCCACTGCTGTTTCATCCCAATGAGGTAGCCCGATTTGCAAAAGATGTATTAGGAATTAAGCAAGTCACCATCGAAATTCAACAACCTGCTGAGACGGCTACTCATGAATTGCTGCGAGCAATTTTGGCAGAGCTTCAGAGCATCCATGAACTGCTCAAAAACCGCTCCTAAATCGTTAAAACGTGAGTTCAAACGCAAGTCAAAATAGCTCCCTAATTTGCCACAGGAAACCCCTACCAAAACAAGGTAAAAGCCGCTCTGCTTAAGCAATCCAAGCTTCTGTTGTAGAAGCGATAATAGGAATAGAGGTAAGCAGGAAGAAGCACAACATTACATGAAAATTCAGTCATCTGTATTGGTTCATTTAGGATTTGGTAAGTATGTGCGTTCAGATCAAGTGACTGCCGTAATACCAATTGAGGAAGACCGCGGACCCGGTCGTAGAACCTTTATTCAGCTTCAGGGGCAGTCTGACCCGTTGATTGCATCACGCGCAGAAGATTCCATTGTGCGTGACCTGGTGCAAGAGCCGCGTGAAGTGACTCAGTCTCGGCAGCAGCAGGAGATTCTGAGAGATTTGGTGAATGACTTGAGTAACGTCAATGCTACGGTTCGTCGGATTGCTCGTGACGAAGGTGGACTTGACTTGGAGCGTCTAGAGCGACGCATTCGTGAAGTACTAGAGGATTAGATTTTGCAGAATACTGACACAACCACTCTTATCCCAACTCAGCCTGTACGGTCTGCCCGGCTCTGGATGCCCGAGCGGGTCATGTTTACCCCAGCTGCTTTGGAAGAGCCTTGGGGACAGCAAATTCTTTCACGAGTACAGTCCCTCAACTTGCCTGTTGATGAGTTGCCTCGCAATCGTCTGACAGGGCTGAGAGGAGAGAGCGATCGCGACACCTACGACATTTCTAAACGTACTCTTGCCGTCGTCACCGCTCCACCCGGTGCCCTCAAACTTAGCCCGATTCCTCCCTCTGCCGACTGGCAATTTCACTTAGCAGAGGGCTGTCCGGCTCACTGTCAGTACTGTTATCTGGCTGGTAGTCTGTCTGGACCTCCTGTGATTCGCGCCTTTGCCAACCTACCGCAGATTTTAGACAACCTGACTCACTATAAGCAGCCTGGACAGATAACTTCCTTTGAAGTGAGTTGTTACACCGACCCGCTGGGTATTGAGCATTTGACAGGTAGCCTCGCCGAGTGCATTCGTCACTTTGGTCGGCAAGAGGGAATGCATCTTCGTTGGGTGTCCAAATTTGACGCAGTAGATGGACTGTTAGACTTACCACACAACGGGCACACTCGCTGCCGTGCCAGTGTCAATGCCACACCCATCTCCGGTCGGTTTGAAGGAGGCACTGCATCCGTTGCAGCCCGGCTCCAGGCATTACGCAAATTGGCGCTGCCGCGATCGCAATCTGGAGGAGGTTATCCCATTGGTCTGGTGATTGCCCCAATCATGGTCATGGAGGATTGGGTTGAGCATTATACTCAGCTTCTAGACTCCATTAGCGAAGCTCTAGATTTTGACTGTGATCTGACTTTTGAACTCATTTCTCATCGTTTTACACCCAAATCCAAAGAAGTGTTGACCACCTGGTATCCACAGACCAAGCTGGACATGGACGAAACAACCCGTAGCGTTAAGCGCAACAAGTTTGGTGGGACCAAGTATGTTTATGACACTGACATCATGAAAGAGCTACGGCAGTTCTTTGAGCGTGAGATTGCTCAACGTTTTCCCAAAGCTCGAATCCTTTACTGGACATAGATCATCAAGGGTTGGGGGTTCGCCTCCCAACCCTCTTTTTTCGGCTCACGTTTAGAGTAGGCAGAGCGAGCAAACTATAATCCTCAGCAATTGTACTCACTAAAGGTAGAGAAAAAGGCTACTTATTTTTACTTATCATCTACGTCATAATCGACGGGAGACTTATGCAGTTAGAATTGTCTGCCCTAAAGGCTTTGACAAAATTCAAAACCTGCATGACAGCCTTATCCTCATGCTGTCAAACGTTGTGCTAACAGGGATTGCCTTTAGCAACTTCTTTTTGGCTGGAGGAATTCGGTCAGCAGTTGAGCGCTTATGAATTCAGAACTGCAATTTGGCTCTGGTTTGGCTCTTTTGGCCGGGGTTTTGGCGATCGCCCTCTCCCTGGTGCACTTATTTGCGCGTAACATCCGATCCTTCAACACCATTCCGCGTAGCCGCTGGCTTTCCTTCAGTAGCGGAATTTCTGTAGCTTATGTATTTGTTCACATCCTGCCTGACCTGAGCGAAGCTCAAGAAACTATCCGTCAAACCTTGGACGAAACCTCGGTAAACCAGTCTCTATTATTTTTAGAACATCACATCTACCTGATGGCTCTCCTGGGCATCTCGGTCTTTTACGGACTAGAGCGGGCTGTTACCGTATCACGACAGCGCAACCAGGACTCCGGCAAAGGCGATATTCCCGAAATTGGCATATTCTGGCTACACATTGGCTCCTTTGCACTCTATAACGCCCTAATCGGCTACTTGTTGTTCCATCGTGAAGAACCGGGACTTTGGAGCCTACTCTTGTTTGCGATCGCCCTAGGGTTTCACTTCATCGTCAACGATTACGGGTTGCGCGACAACCATAAACACATTTACGACAAAACAGGACGCTGGATACTGGCAGCCGCAGTCCTTGTAGGAGCAGCAATTGGCTATGGCACTCACATTCACGAAGCAGCGATCGCCCTCCTCTTTGCCTTTTTAGCAGGAGGAATTATCCTCAACGTCCTTAAGGAGGAACTACCCGAAGATCGCGAAAGCCATTTTGGATCGTTTGCTCTGGGAGCAGGGATCTACGCAGTACTGCTGCTCACCGTTTAAAAAAGCTGATTAAAAAAGCTGACAAATTTTTATGAGACCAGCACCATCCGAATTATTTCTGGTACTAGTAGATGGAGTAGCTTAACTCCCTTGAGTAAGCATCAACGTCCGAGGAGTAAGGAGTAGTCGGTGAGCAAGTTAAATCCCACTCAGCTAGAGCAACTCAAAGAAATTGGCGTGCAGCTGCACCAAACGCGAGAGCAGCAGTCTAAATCCCTTGAAGAAGTTGCAGCCAAAACTTTTATCCCCCTGCGCCTGCTACAAGCCATAGAAGTCGGTCAAGCAGCAGTCCTACCTGAACCTGTCTTTATTCAGGGCTTTATTCGTCGCTATGGAGACCTTGTAGGACTGGATGGAATGGCTTTATCCAAACGGTTTTCACTGGATAGCACCACTGCTACATCCGCTAAAATTGAGCAACCCAAAGTTGCTTCTCCACAACCAATACAACCACAACCGCTACAACCACAACCCGTAAAATCTCAGCCAGTCGTCTCTGAGCGGGAATTTCCTGCGGCAAAAGCCGTTTACACACCAACACTTAGCCCAAATACAACCAGCTCAGATGTTGAGCCAGAATTGACTCCCTCAGGGTCTTCCAGAACGTCAACTCGCTTCAATCCGCTCTATGCACTCTATGGAATTGCCGGAATTCTCATCCTTGGTGGAGGCATCTTCCTGATCAGCCAAATCAAGCCTCAGTCAAGTGAGTCCTTACAAGAAACGGCTGAATCCAATGTATCTAGTTCTTCCACTCCTACTGTTCCTCAGACCGAAGCAAGCCCTGTTGCCTCACCTCAGCCCTCAGCCGTCCCCACTGACGACATCGAAGTCAGTATTAACCTAACTGAAGCATCCTGGCTACGAGTTACCGTTGATGGCGAGATTCAGTATGAAGGAATCTTACCCCAAGGAGAACAGCAAACTTGGAATGCCAAAGAACAGGTAGTCATTAGAGCCGGAAATGCTGGAGCCGTTTTAGCCAGTCTCAATGGAGCATCCCCCCAACCCTTGGGAACTAGAGGAGCCGTTGCAACAGTCACTTTCCCCGAAGCCGAGTAGTTTTCCACCAGTGTAGGCTCGATTTCAAAAGCCAGAGTAACGGATGCTAAGTGGCAAACAGCACTCTCTAACTGTTGAACCCCAGTTACACGATTCCGAAACGGATGTTAGAATCCGCTCAAAAATCAGCCTATCCATCCCTGATAGATCTGCTTAATGAGCAGTGCATTCTGTTCTTATACGAAGTGCGTTCAATGATCTCGTTTTGGAATGAGGAGCTAGCACCATGGATCAAGGTTCACAAGAACTCCGTCGCGCTGCCGCTAAAGCATTTGAGCAGGCGATCGCCCAGCTAGAAACCACTCTGCAATTGCCCAATGAGGTCACTGATCTCACAACTTCTCCACCCGAAAACGCCAAACAGCAAGCCGATAGCGCTAATTCCCCCTTTGACCTGGATGCGCTGGCAGATGCCGCTGCCGACATTGAGCAATTCATTCAAGCAAAAACTCAGCTTCCAAACGAGCCTCCTGAGTCAAAGGAGTAGGGAATAAAACAAAACTTCCTCCTCACTCCCTAGCTCCCAGCCCCTAAGCCCTCCCTCTGCCGCTGCGCCTCATACAGAATCAAAGCAGCTGCGATCGCCACATTCAGCGACTCTACACCTACTGCCAGAGGAATTTTGACCTGTACATCAGATATCGCTGTCAGTTCCTCTGACAGCCCAGCACCTTCGTTTCCTAGCAAAAGTAGCGTCGGTGGCTTAAAGTCTGCTTGCCAATAGGTCAACTCAGCCGTAGGCAACGTTGCCACCACCTGCACGCCCTGAGTCTGAAGCTGCAAAATCTCTGCCCGCAAATTTTTACTAGTTGCCATCGGCAACCGAAACCATTGTCCAGCCGATGCTCGCAGCACTTTAGGGTGGTCCAAATCAACACTATCTGCACTCACCCACAAACCGTCAGCACCAGCCGCCGCCGCTGTGCGAATCACCGTACCCAAATTGCCTGGATCTCGGAGCGTTTCTAACGCGACAGCCAAACTGATCCTCGAATCAAGAGCATGATCATGCGATCGTCGGTCTGCCGCAGCAACTACACCATCAGGTTGAACCGTGGTGGCGATCGCCCCCAACACCTCAGCACTCACCAGCTCTATCCGACTCGCCTGCCGACTCGCCCGCTCCCAGAGCTGAGCATGACGGTCTTGCCAGTCAGGAGTACAGCACACTACTGCCAAAGGACAGTTCACTGCACAAGCTTCCTCTAGCAAATGTGTCCCTTCCAGCAAAAATAATCCTTGTTCCCGCCGTTCCTTCGCTCGATGCAGCTTTCGCATCTGTTTGACCAGCGGATTTTGCAAACTAGTCAGCATCGCAACAAGCAAAATTTTGTCGAAGAATAGATTGAAATTTTGTTACAAAGAACGACAAACGTATAAGTAGTTTTGACGAATTACAGAGCTTAGCTTTTTTCATAAAATTATTAAGTCCCGATCTAGCTCAAACTAAATCGGGACTTAATTTCGCATTCAAAAATGCGGAACCCGGGACTTGAACCCGGAAGTCTTTGCAGACACTAGAACCTGAATCTAGCGCGTCTACCAATTCCGCCAGTTCCGCACTAGCGCTTTTTAGGGCTGCGATTCGCTATCATCCCCTAATCTTGAGCAACAGTCAAGCAAATCCTTAAATTAATTCTAGCCCGTAGGGAATTCTAGCTTCAGTTCAGCAAAATTGCTGTAAGTCAGAATTCTCGACATCTCAACACTTTCCGGTAGAATCAGAACCAAATTTGAAGTCACAGATAACCAACCGATTCTGGAGGACAGACCCATTACTCCTTCTTTTAGTTCATCAAGTAGTTCATCAAGCCCTCGCTCTCTGCCCGAGGAAGGCGACTCCGTACTCAAAATCTGGGGCAAAGCGCCTTTGCAGGGACAAGTAAAAATCAGCGGAGCCAAAAATTCAGCCTTAGTCGTTATGGCAGGCTCATTGCTTTGCCCTCAAGATTGCCGTATTCGCAACGTCCCGTCTCTGGTGGATGTACAGCGGATGGGCGAGATTTTGTCGTCTTTGGGCGTGAAGTTAGAACGGCATGGTGACGCTCTAGAAATCGATGCACGGCACATTGGACAATCTAAAGCCCCTTACGAGTTGGTTAGCCAACTCCGAGCTAGCTTTTTTGTGATTGGCCCACTGCTAGCGCGGTTAGGAGTTGCCAGAGTCCCACTACCGGGAGGATGTGCGATTGGTGCTAGACCTGTAGACCTGCACGTTAGAGGTCTACAGCAAATGGGAGCTGACGTGCAAATTGAGCATGGCACGGTTCATGCCTACACCACAGGAGCAAACAAGCGGCTCAAAGGAGCCAAAATATATCTAGACTACCCCAGCGTAGGTGCGACCGAAACGTTGATGATGGCAGCGACTCTAGCCGATGGAGAAACGGTGATTGAGAATGCTGCTCAGGAGCCAGAGGTTGTTGATCTGGCAAATTTCTGTCGAGCAATGGGGGCAAAAATTCGCGGAGCAGGAACCAACACCATCCTGATTTCAGGTGTGCCGAGTTTGCACTCCACCGACTACTCCGTCATTCCCGACCGGATTGAAGCGGGGACTTTTTTGGTTGCTGGAGCAATTACCCATTCTGAAATTACCCTCGCTCCTGTTGTGCCAGACCACCTCGCGGCAGTCATCGCCAAACTTCAAGCGATCGGTGCAGAAGTGGTAGCTGACGCTCCTAATCGCCTGCGGATCATTCCCGCTCAAACTCACTTCGCTACAGACATCGAAACTTTGCCCTATCCTGGTTTCCCAACAGACATGCAGGCACAGTTTATGGCGCTGCTGACCCTCAGCGAAGGCGATAGCGTCATTACAGAAACCGTGTTTGAGAATCGCCTGCGCCATGTGGCAGAGCTAAATCGTATGGGCGCAGATATCCGCGTCAAAGGAACTCATGCCATTGTCCGAGGCGTCCCTCTATTGTCGGGCGCTCCAGTCGTAGCAACCGATCTGCGGGCTTCTGCTGCCCTAGTGCTAGCAGCCCTGGCAGCAGAGGGAATGACCACAATTCAAGGGCTACAGCACCTTGATCGGGGGTACGACAATCTGGAGGTCAAGCTGCAAAAACTAGGAGCTAAACTGCAACGAGTTCCAGCAGACCCGTCTGAGATAATTCAACCCGTCTCAACTGACTCATCAGAAACAGGTGTCACAGCTTAATCAGTCCAACTGATGCGATCGCCTCTTAGCCCCGGCGATCGCTCCCCCGACAAGCTAAACTTCTCGCTATACTAAACTCGAAGCCGGGTGTAACCTGCTTTACAAAGTTTCCCTCCAGTTCGCCATGTCCTTCTCCAAAACTTTTCTGGTTGGTCTTAAATCTGACCAATTTCGTCACCCTTTAGATTTGAAAGCAACCCAAGCGCTAAAACAGCTTCCTGGCTTGGATTTGCTCATTCGCAATCTACTTGGGCCAATCGCTGAACAATTTTTCTATTTAGAGAATATTGCGTCCAGCATTTTAGTCAGTGAGCAGCAGTTGCCCGATTTGCACAAGCTGCTGGTCGAAGCCTGCCAGGTTCTAGATTTGGAGACTCCGCAACTCTACATCCGTCAACATCCAGTACCCAACGCCTACACGTTTGCGGTGCGAGGCAAGCAACCCTTTATCGTGGTTCACACCTCACTGATTGAGCTACTCACTCCTGAAGAAATTCAGGCAGTGATCGCTCACGAACTGGGTCATCTCAAGTGCGATCACGGAGTTTACCTGACCCTAGCCAACTTAGTCGTGTTGGCAGCAGGAAACCTGATCCCGTTGGGAGGAGTGATCGCTCAAAACCTTCAGGCACAAATTTTGGAGTGGGTTCGCTGCGCTGAATTTACCTGCGATCGCGCTGCCTTGCTCGTTGCCCAAGATCCCCGTATCGTCGCATCTGTACTGATGAAGTTGACCGGTGGCTCACCCACCTTGTCCTCTCAGCTAAACCTGGATGCATTTCTGGCACAGGCTCGTTCCTACGATGACATCAGCGACAGTGAACTAGGCGAATTGCTGAAGCAAGCTCAAACTGCTCAACTGACTCACCCCGTTCCAGTATTGCGAGCAAGAGAAATTGATCGCTGGGCAGGCAGCCAAACTTACCAATCACTACTCCAAAACCGCACAATCGGCTATAATGGTAAAGCTAAACCAGAGGGCGGATGGCGAAATTGGTAGACGCACCACACTCAAAATGTGGCGGCTTCGGTCATGCGAGTTCGAGTCTCGCTCTGCCCATTAATTTGAATCAAGTTTCTCCAGAATAGGTTTCTTAAAAAACTTATCTGGAGAACAATGGTCAGCCAATAACCTGATAGGTGATAGGAGAAAATCAATGTCTCAACAGCTCAAGCGGTGGGAATCTCCCCGCCGGGAAGGTAGAAACGACAAAGGCAAAGGGGGCAGTGCCCAACAGCGACAAAAACTGAAGCAGCTAAAGGGTCTGCGGCAAAAGCTAAAGCGGCAAGCAGATCAGCCAGAAACTAAGAGGGGAGAGAGCGCAAGTTCTTTCCCCTCTTTTGCTTTCCCCAACCCTTCAGATTCGGATAGACTCTTGCAAGATTCGATTAAGTCATAAAAATCTAAAACATTCCGTACATAGGAGATGTTTAAGCGATCGCGGGAATAATGCTAGGAGAGACATCTTTTAGTCGCCGATTTTGGGCAACTGGACTCAAGAAATAGAGCAGTCCCACTCATAGAGTTGAGACCAAAGCTAAAATCGCCGAAGAATGCCCCTCTAAGTCCAGTCGTGTTAGCCCCAACAACCGCTATTGCAACGGCAAGAGGCGAGAATGTGAACATAGAAAACTTGAATCAGCAGCCGAAAATAGCTCAAATTCATTCGTGTCAAGAATTGTTTGATCAAGCCCCAGCAGGTTACTTGATCACTGACCAAGCAGGGCTTGTGCAGGAGGCAAATCAAGTAGCCGCACATCTATTTGGAGTTGCTAACGGTCAACTGCTCGGCAAGTCTCTAGCTGCTTTTGTAGCTGCTGAAAGTTTAGACCAATTTTTGTTGATGTTAGCTCAGTCACAGCAAGACTCAGCAGAGCAGTCAGCAGAAATTTGCTTCGTTACGCCTCAGGGAAATTCGCTTCATACAATTCTCAGCATCAACGCAGTTTTTGACTTGACAGGTCAAGTAGCGGGGTTACGGTGGCTAATTCAAGACATTAGCGATCGCAAACAAACCGAAACACAGCTTCAACAGCAGGTAGAACAGGGAAAGTGGCTAGGGGCGATCGCTCGCCGCATTCGTCAATCGCTCAACCCTCAAGAAATTCTAGACGCTACGGCAACTGCTACCAAGTCATTTTTTCAAGCAGATCGAGTGCTGATTTCTCGCGCCAGACCAAATGGTGACTGGGTCAATGTAACCGAAGCACTTGAATCAGGTTGGGCCTCCGTTTTAGGTTTTGCAGTAGAAAAAGAGTGGGTAACAGAGCGTCTTGATGTCTACCAACAAAAAGGCGCATACACCATTCACAACATTGAGCAAGCTAGTCTTTCACCGAGAAGTCTGGAACTGCTCCATCACTACCAAATTCAAGCGCTCCTGTCCATTCCAATTATTCAAGACGAGCAGGTTCTGGCATTTCTATCGGTGCATCAATGCCGTAGCCCCCGTAACTGGCAAATGTCAGAAATTGATGCACTCCAACAGCTAGCAGACCATCTAGCAACCGCTCTCCACCAGTCAGAGCTTTATCAACAGATTCAGCGACTCAACGCCGACTTAGAAAAAGAAGTGCAGCGGCGCACGATTGAAGTACAGAGAGCAGTGGCATTTGAATCAATGCTGAAGCGAATTACTGATAAAGTGCGAGATTCGCTTGACGAAAGTCAGATTCTAGAAACTGCTGTACGTGAGCTGACCCTGGTGCTGGGCTTGAGCGGCTGTAACGCAGCGCTGTACGACCTCGACCAGGGCACGTCCACCATTCATTATGAATACATTGACTCGATTCCTGCGTATCAGGGAAGAGTTGCTCAGATGAACCATTTCCCAGAGATTTACAGCCAGCTACGGCAGGGCTATTACTTTCAATTTTGCTCCCTATCCCCCAACCCCGTCCGGGGACAGGTTGCAATGCTGGCCTGCCCAATTTTCGTTGATTCAGAGTCTTCTCAGGGTGTTGAGCAAGTCGTTTTAGGCGACCTGTGGTTAATCAACCACAAAGATTATGTATTCAGCGAGTTTGAAATTCGACTGGTCAGGCAGGTTGCAAACCAGTGTGCGATCGCCATTCGTCAAGCTCGACTGTATCAAGCAGCTCAGGTTCAGGTGCGCGAGTTAGAAAGACTCAATCGCCTCAAGGATGAATTCCTCAGCACCGTTTCCCATGAATTGCGGACTCCCATCTCCAACGTCAAGATGGCAATTCACATGCTCAGAACTGCCACAACGGAAGAGAAGCGGCAGCGGTATCTAGAAATTTTGGACGCAGAATCGACCCGTGAAGCGGAACTGATCAACGACCTGCTCGATTTGCAGCGGCTAGAAGATGCTTGCTACCCCATCACCTTCGAGGTCATTCGTCTACAAGATTGGCTACCGGGGATCATAGAACCCTTCCATGCTCGAACTACAGTTCACGATCAAATCCTAGATGTTTCCTACCCTTCTGATCTGCTGCCGATGGTGGCAGACCCAGTTGTCTTGCGACGAATCCTCGCAGAACTGCTAAACAATGCCTGCAAATATACTGTTCCTGCGGGTGAGATTTATCTCAAGGTGTCTCAGGAATCAAACCTCGGCTTGAACTTAAATTCAACAACGGTCTTTACCCTTCGCAATCGGGCAAATATTCCTCATTCTGAACTGCCCCATATTTTTGAGAAATTTTACCGGGTTCCCAATGCTGATCCCTGGAAACGGGGCGGGACGGGATTAGGACTGGCGCTCGTACAAAAGCTGGTAGAACAGTCTGGCGGAACAATCAAGGCGGAAAGCACAGATGGCTGGACATCTTTCACGGTGCGGCTACCCACTCAGATCCAGACGGAGATTTAGACGTTAGGCATTGCTAATTTGAAGTTACGAATCCGGTAGAGGCGTTTCGCGAAATGTCCTTGTAGGTAACGAACAGCCCCGCGTTAAAATGAGAAGTCTCATCTGGGCTATTTTTTATCGAGTGGCGATCGCGCTCTAAATCTGGCAGAGTGATTCAGAAGGTATTGCTGCCATTTACCTATGATATCTGCTCGTTTTATTCGATTTTTTCAGCACCTTAATCTAGCAACCATCAGGAAAACGATTGATTGCGTAGGCAAGCAGCGTCTACCGGGTCTAGCTTCTGAGATGGCGTATAACGCAATGCTGGCCCTGTTTCCCGCAATTTTGGCTGTACTTACTGCAATTGGCTTGTTTCAACGCTTGCAGACTGCTTTTCAGCGTTTGGCAGATGAGGTGAGTGAACTAGCGCCTTTAGAGGCACTGGGGCTAATTCAGGGGGTCGCTAAAGAATTGAGTGAGAGCAGCAACGGTGGGCTGTTTTCCTTGAGTTTTGCGATCGCACTCTGGGCATCTTCTGGAGCGCTGAGTGCAGCCATGACCGCGCTTGACCAGATTCATCGAATTCCTCCAGAAAAAGTTCGCCCCTTTTGGAAGAAAAAGCTGATTTCCATTGGCTTGACGATCGGGACGATTTTGCTGCTGATGCTTGCCTCGACCCTCATTTTTGTAGGTGACCTGATTGTTCGTCGGTTAGCAGATGTCAGCCTTCTGGAAACGTTGTGGCGATTGTTGACCTTTCCTCTAGCACTCGGCATTGTGTCGATTGCCTTTGCCTTTGTTTATCGCTTTGGACCAAGTCAGTGGGTTCCAGGAAAACCCATTCTCCCGGGTGCAGTCCTGGCAGCGATATCCTGGGCTATCCTGTCCAACTTATTCCGTTTTTATGTTGCTCAGTTTGGCAACTACAACAAAGCTTATGGAGCCGTTGGAGCCGTAATTGTGTTGCTCTTGTGGCTCTACATGAGTTCTCTAGTGATGTTGATTGGGGATCAGCTGAATGTAACCGTTGGCGAATCGATGCAAAGACGGGCGAAGCTGATTCGGCATCATCATGATGAAACTGAGGATGTAGCGATCGTTAAACCCGACACAGCTCAGCCTCAATCACGCCGTCTAAAATTGGTGCGAGGGTTTCGCATTGGGCGTAAGTAAAATCCGATGGAGCAACAGCTCTCAGCGTTTTATGCGCTGGATGAAGTCAAAAACCCCGGCTCCAATCGACAGGAAAATTAAGAGCCAGATCACCAAACCTGGCAAAAACGTCAAAATCCCAATGCCTCTCAGCACCCAAACTACCAGTGTAATCCCCACAAATGATAGAAAAATCGCGGTTTCTGTCCTGACCGATCTGCTCATCTTTCTTCCTCAGACAGCGACCTACAGCTTATACACACCGAGTTACGTCCACCTGCGGCTTTGAATGCCCGTCAGAATTCCAACCCCGATGGACAACAGCACGATTGCCCCGACTGCGGGTCTAGGAATCGCTACACCGTAAGCCTGTAGCAATAGGATGATCGCCACTGCTACCAGCAGAAAACCAAAAACGTATAGAACGATGGTAATGGCAAGATTGGGGGTTCTACCCACAAACTCTTCTCCTCACACCTTTAGAAATTGCAACCCCATTGTGACATGGCAAGGGTCAGCCCGTTCTAACCGAATTAAGCTGTAGGCGAAACAGCATATTCGCAAAGAAAATTTAACAAATTCACGAATATCTTTATAATTGGTTGAAATTAGTTTGGTGATTTCCCCAGTGGACGTGGTTATGGTAGTGGATGGAGTTCCTGCAAAATCGAAAACCAACTACTTGAATTATTGAGTTTGAGCCCCTTAGTTTGAGCCCCTTAGTTTGAACCACTTAATTGTTTCACCAGGAGTTGCTGAACTGAAATGACCGGATTTGCTGTGTTGGGCTATGCTGACTCCGAGTCAGGTCAAAGCTTTGATGTTGCTAGAGAGAAAGCGCTCTTAAACGGAGAAATTTTGCTAGAGACGCGATCGCACTCTGCCTGGGGGGGAGCAGTCACCGCATGGATGTACCTGCCTCTAGAGCGATCGCAGGTCTGGCAGCAAGTAACGGACTACCCCCGCTGGGTTCAATACTTTCCTGATCTGGTGTGTAGTGAGGTATTGACTCACGGAGAAGGGCTACAGGGGTGCAAACGACTTTACCAGGTTGCCAAAAAAACGTTTTTCATGCTTTCAGCCCAAGTTGAAATTTATCTGAAAGTGATTGAAACCGTCCACACTAGCGCCCGCCAGCAGATTCAATTTCGCATGGAAAGAGGCAGCTTTACAGATTTTTCGGCTGAGCTAAAGCTTCAGGATCATCAGTCTGGTACCCAGTCTGGTACGTTGCTAACCTATTCTGTGCAAGCAACTCCAACGATTCCGGTGCCTTCTGTGTTTATTCAGGAAGCAATGCGACTTGATTTGCCTGCTAATATGCGAAAAATGCGGCAGGTGATTTGCGGCCGCTAGTTACTCCTCACTTCACTTCCTGAATCCATGTCAATGCAAAAGTTTGTGCAGCGGTTAGGTTCTGCTGGTAGCTGTTTAGGACTAAGTTCTCTGGCTTGGCTGGGGTTTAGTGCACTGCCTGCGATCGCCCAGCTTAGCCCTCCTAACAATCTCAGCACGCTGCAAAACTCTCCAGCCAGCCAGCGCTTGCTAGAAATGTTTTCCACAGACATCCAAAACACCATCTCAGCCTGTGCCGACCGGGGAAAGGTTGATCTGGCAGCAGGGGCAGGGAGCGATGGTGCAGTCGTCTGTGGAGATGGCTCAAGCCAGCCAGAAGTCTCTTACACAAGCTACCTGGACACTATTTCAGATATCTTGGCGGCAAGTGGGCTAGTTGGCTTTAGAACGGTGGTGGAAGCTGATCCCAGAGTTACGCCAGAGATGTTGGTGACCGTTTTCTCAAACCCCCAAGGTACAGCAACTTTCTACAATGCAATTCAGTCTGTCATCGTCCAAAGTCAGCTTTTGCCTGCTGACGCGGAAGACTCTACAGCACTTTTGGCAAACGAAGTAGTCGGAAAGTTGCGAAATAGCCTACAGAGTCCAGCAAACCTTGAGGGACTGCTGGGTACGGCAGAACAGTACGCTCAGGTTGTTGGTAATTTCTGCACAGCACCCGGCATGTCGGTTGACCAGGCGCGACAGCAAACACCCGGATTGACCTCAATTCAGCTTTACGCAATTTGCGTCCAGGAATCGGGCATGGCCGACGAAATGCTCCAGTTGGTCAATTAACGCTGTGACCCTAATTCTGACTAACGACGACGGCATTGACGCCCCCGGAATTCGAGCACTCTGGCAGGCAGTTGGGGGACGGGGCATCGTTGTCGCGCCCCAGCAACCTCATTCGGGCTGTAGCCATCAGGTGACGAGCGATCGCCTCATTCACATTCAGCGCCGTTCTGATCAAGAGTTTGCGATCGCGGGCACCCCGGCTGACTGCACTCGCATTGCGCTGCATCACCTTAATTTCAAACCCGAGTTTGTCCTCTCTGGGATCAACGCGGGCGGCAACTTAGGAGCAGATGTATATCTATCTGGCACCGTAGCGGCAGTGCGAGAAGCCGTTTTACATCGGGTACCCGGAATTGCAGTTTCCCACTTTATTCGACGGGGTATGGCGATCGACTGGCAGCTTGCAGCCCGTTGGACGGCACAGGTGTTAGACAAACTGATGCAACAACCCGTTGAGCCAGGAGCCTTTTGGAACGTCAACCTACCTCACCTGGAGCCTGGATCGCCCGACCCAGAAGTTGTTTTTTGTCCACTTTGCACTCAGCCTTTACCAGCCGTCTATCAGGTTGAAGGAGAATATTTGCGCTATGTGGGCGAATATCCTAAACGCGCTCGCGACCCAGGTGCTGATGTTGATGTGTGCTTTTCGGGCAAGATTGCGATCACCCAACTGCGGCTGTAGCCTCTATAATCCTTAGCGTAGGTAAAGGGGCGATACAGAATGCGGATTTTGATCATGGGTGGAACGCGGTTTATTGGCGTTTACCTGACGCGAATTCTGATAGAGCAGGGTCATGAGGTGGTGCTGTTTAATCGCGGCAACAAGCCTGCTCCAGTAGAGGGAGTGCAGCAAATTCAGGGCGATCGCACCGATGCTGCCCAACTCAAAGACAAGCTTTCCTCCGAGCAATTTGATGCGGTGTTTGACAACAACGGCCGCGAATTGAGCGATACGCAGCCCCTTGCCGAAATCTTCAAAGACCGGGTGCAGCACTTTGTCTACGTCAGTTCGGCGGGGGTGTACCTCAAGTCTGACCAGATGCCCCACGTAGAAGGCGATCCCGTTGATCCGAAGAGCCGCCATAAAGGGAAGTTTGAGACAGAAACTTACCTGGCAGAAGCAGGCATTCCGTTTACGTCGATTCGTCCGGTCTATATTTACGGGCCGCAAAACTATAACGATTTAGAAGCCTGGTTTTTTGATCGAATTGTGCGCGATCGCCCCGTTCCTATTCCCGGAAACGGAATGCATCTAACCCAGTTTGGGCATGTGCAGGACTTGGCGGCAGCAATGGCGGCAGTTTTGGGCAACTCGCAGGCGATCGGGCAAATCTACAACATATCAGGCGATCGCGCTGTCACCTTTGATGGACTCGCCCGTGCTTGTGCTGCTGCTGCAGGAAAATCACCCGAATCCTTAAAAATTGTGCACTATGACCCCAAGCAGTTTGACTTTGGCAAGCGCAAAGCTTTTCCAATGCGGGTTCAGCACTTTTTTACAGACATTCACAAGGCGAAGCAGGAGTTGGGCTGGCAGCCACAGTTTGACCTGGTCGATGGGTTAAAGGATTCTTTCCAAAACGATTACATGACCAGTGGTCGAGATCAGAGTGCGATCGATTTTTCGACAGATGATGAGATTTTGTAATCCTGATCGGTTATTAGTATTGAAATCTGATAGTTGGGTTCCGCTGTAGGGGCGCGCAGCGGTGCGCCCCTACTATGCCTTTACACAGAACTTGGAGATGAAGCGGTTTTGGGCATGAGGTAGATAGCACCAGAGATCCAGGTAAGCAGTACTGAGATCCAGAAGGCGACTAGTGAAAGCGTTGTCCAAGCGGCAGGTAACGGAGCGATGAGAAGGGCGATCGCCACAATCTGGCTCACTGTCTTCAGCTTGCCCCAGATATTTGCGCCAGAAATAGTGGTTTGGCTGACCCGCCATCCGGCAACCGTCAATTCCCTCGCCAAAATTAGAAATACGCCCCAGGCAGGCACCTGACCTAACTCAATCAGCGCTAACAGCGGAGCCAACACCAGCAGCTTATCAACCAGCGGATCGAGAAACTTGCCCAGATCAGTCACCTGGTTGAGTCGCCGCGCCAAATAGCCATCCAACCAATCTGTACCGGCGGCAATCAGGAAGATCACCACGCTGATCCAGCGAGTTTGTTCCGTTGGCTGATATAGCAAGTACAGCAACAGCGGCACCCCTAGCAGACGAGAGAAGGTGATCCAGGTTGGTAAATTCATGTCAGTTCAGTCGATATTTAGGGTTCGTCTGTGGGGTTGCTGAGCGGAAGTGTGACGGTGACGGTCGTGCCTATGCCAACTTCACTGTGCAGGGTAATGGTGCCTCCGTGCAAATCAACGATCCTTTTAGCGATCGCCAACCCCAGTCCGGCTCCTGAAGCGTTTTTGCCGTTCCCAATTTTATAAAAAGGCTCAAACAAATGCGGCAGTTCTTCAGCAGAAATGCCAACCCCTTCATCTTGGATCTGAAAAATGACCTGAGTTTCCTCGTGCGTCAACTTTACGTAAATATTGCTGGAGTCAGAGGAATAGTTCACCGCATTAGACAGCAGATTTCCAAACACTTGCTTCAGCAAAATGCGATCAAAACTGGCGGGGCGCTGTTCTCCTTCATAGACAAAATGAATCGTGTGGGCGATCGCGCTAGTCAACTGAACTTCATCAATCAGCTCTTGGCAAAACTGCTCTAACTGAACTGGGGAAGGTTGGATTTCTAGTCGATTAGACTCCACTTCATCTAGGATCAAGACCCCTTCAAATAGCCGGGTCGTGTACTGGATTGCAGCTTTCATTCGATGGAAGTAATTTTCTTTTTTGGCTTCGTCTAACTGATCGCTGTAATGCTCCAAAATTTCAATTGAGGTACGAACGACCGTAAGAGGAGTACGAAACTCATGAGAAATAGTTTGAATGATTCGAGATTTTAATTCGCTAAGTTGCTTCTCTGCGGCAAGCTGGTCGCGAATGGCTGCCTCTGCCTGCTTGAGTTGGCTGATATCTCGAATGATCCAGCGCATGTCAGTAATTTCGCCTGCCGAGTTGCGAATGGTTGAAATGGCAATCGCCACCGGAAACGGCTCCCCCTTGCGGGGCTGCATCTGAATTTCCCAATCGGTGAGGCGGCGTAGGCTCGGCAACTCGCTCAACTTGTTGCGGAATCTTCTTCGATCTGTATCGATGACGTAGTTTATCAGTGGCTTACCGACCAAAAACTCTTGGGGGATGCCTAACATCGTTGCTGCGGCCCAGTTTGCTTCTCGAATCATCCCGTTCAGGTCAGTCACCAGATACCCATCTGGAGCAAGCTCAAACAGATTTTGGTAGCGCTTACGTTCTGCAACGAGTGCCTTCTGGCTAATCTTTAGCTCTTCGTTTTGAGTGTTTAGTTCTTCAAGGGCGACGTAGAGTTCTTCCAAAGAAACGTGCAGTTCCTCAGTTAGCCCTTCTAAGGAGAGATCAAATGAATCAGATTGAGCTGAGTCACGGCTGGCAGCTTGAAGGATGTTGTCTAGCCGGTTCTGGGCACCTCTGACCTGTTGCTCAAAGTCAGCTATGTTCATAGGGCGATCGCTTTACTGCAAAGCTTAAGGGGGCATAGAGTGATTAACCAACTGCCTCTAGAAACTTCAGGAGGGGCTTGATACTGCCAAGCTTAATACGAAAGAATCTGTTACGTCTCAGTTCAAACAAGTATCACCAGCTTAGAAATTAGCAGATTACTGAGATTTTAGCGTTCTCAAATCAGCTTGCCACGTCTCCACAGGGAGATTGGTAATCTGCGGTAGAAAAAAAATCTGTCTTCCTTTTGAAAGTTGCGAATAGCTGATTGACTGACAAATCTTCTGATGGAGGTTGGGTGGAGCAAGTTCAAGCTTCTTCCATGACTAAGATGACACCCTGGGTGGTTTCTTCAGAGTCAAACATGGGATTGCACACCACCCGACACTTAATCTTTCGTCCCCTGCGATTGACGGCATCTAGAGTAATTTCCAGGGAGTTTTTTTCTCCTAGTAAAGAGCGACGAATCATGTCTCGCAACTGGTCAACGGGCAAACCCATGTCCAGGTTAAACAACGATTCGCCCTGCACTTCTGAGTTACGTAGCCCCCACAGATTTTCTGCTTCACTGTTCCAGCTAATCACTTGAAACTGACGATTGAGGGCAATCACCCCAGCCTTCATGCTAGTCAGGATGGAGTTTAGGAAAGCATTTGCCTCGTTCAGTTCTTGGGTACGTAGACGTAGTTCATCGTTGATCGTCTGAAGCTCCTCGTTCGTAGACTGGAGTTCTTCGTTCATCGTCTCCAGTTCTTCGTTGGTAGACTGAAGCTCTTCGTTCGTCGTCTCCAGTTCTTCGTTGGTAGACTGAAGCTCTTCGTTCGTCGTCTCTAGTTCCTCATTGCTAGACTCAAGCTCTTCGTTCGCGGTTTCTAGTTTTTGATTAGAGTTTTGAATTTCTTGCTGAAGCTCGTGATAGCGACTGACATCAGTAAAGGCAACGCTAGCTCCCATAACTTCGCCGTTGTCATCTTCTAGAGGCGCAATTCGCACGTCCAAATGCTGAACTCTGCCATCTAACTGTTGGCGGGTCACGTCCCTCACGATGATCGTTTGATGGTTGGCATAGACCTGCTCAATTTGAGAACGCAGCTCTAGCGGTCGATAAGAAATTTCCAGGTCTTGCAGCGGTCGCCCCAGGTCTTGTTGCACCAGCCCAAACATGACGCGCAAAGACGAATTAGCAAATATCAGGTTGCCGTTGACATCTACAACTATTTGTGGAATTAGAGACTTATCAAAAGCGACTTCTCGAAGCCGGACATAGCTAGATAAATCGGTGCTTACCCTATCATCATTGGCTTGTGAAAAAGACAAAAAGCGATCGCGCAAACTAATCTGCGGGACTTTACTAAAAATTCGATGCTGAAGATTCGTGGGTGTGAACAAATTGGCATGAGACAGCAGCATCTCCGCTTTGCCTAAAAATAAGATGCCAGGGTCTCGCAGCGCAAAGTGAAAGCGGTTTAGAATGCGAGCTTGAGCTTCAGCATTAAAATACATCAGCGCATTGCGGCAAACCAACAGGTCAAGCCGAGAAATTGGAGCATCTTGCACCAGATCATGACGACCAAAGATCACCGAACGGCGTATGTCAGCCCGAAAGGTGAAGCGCTCGCCCAATGGCTCAAAATATCGCTCTCGCAACTCCAGCGAAACTGGCTCAAGCTCTTTAGTGCTGTAGCTAGACTGACGAGCCTGAGCCAAAGCCTCTTCATCTACGTCTGTGGCATAAACTTTGACCCGCTGCCGAAACTGCTCATCTCCCAAAATTTCAGCCAAAACGATCGCCAGAGTGTAGGCTTCTTCACCCGACGCACAGCCCGCACTCCAAACCCGAATCGGTTCGTCTTCTGGCTTTCCCCAGATTAAAGAAGTGATGATGTGTTCCTGTAGATAGCTCCAAGCAGCCTGATCCCGAAAAAAGCTGGTGACGTTGATCAGAATCGTATTGAACAATTCTGCAAACTCGTTGGGATAGACTTCCAGGTAATCTAGATAATCCTCAAAGCGGTTGATGCCTCTTGATGCCATCCGCTTGTGCACTCGTCGCTTTAATGAAGAGCGCTTGTAGCCCGTAAAATCGAAACCTCTGGCTCGTTTGAGATAATCTAGAAGTGCCTCAAATACAGCATCTTCATCGTTTGTGTTCATTCGATAGTCCTTTATGCAACCCGCTGCATCACCAACCTAACCAGAGTGGTAGGGATATCAGTCAGGGGCAACACAAAGTCAACGACTCCCGTTTGAATAGCAGCGTCAGGCATACTAAAAAATTTGGAAGTAGCTTCGTCCTGAGCAATCACAATTCCACCCATCTGTTTAATTGTCTGAGAGCCAGCTGCACCATCGCCATCTTTACCAGTCAACACAACTGCGATCGCCCGTTCTTTGTAGATTGCAGCAATCGAGTTAAATAAGATGTCAGCCGCAGGGCGAGAAAAACGAACTTTTGCAGTTTGATTGAGTATCACCGATCTATCGCTGCTGATCAACAAATGGTGATCGGGGGGTGCAATGAGAACACATCCTGGCTTGAGCAGATCCCCGGTCTTCGCTTCTTTGACCGATAGAGCAGTTCGCCGGTTTAAAATCTCTGCCATTTGAGAGCGATAGTGAGGAGAAAGATGCTGCACGACCGCGATCGCAGCAGGAAAATCGGTAGGCAAACCTGACAAAACTTGAATCAAAGCATCTAGCCCACCCGCCGAAGAGGCGATCGCAACGACCTTAGAGGCGACATCGGCAGAGGAGGCAAAATGAGCACTATTGGGATCAGCGATAAAGTGTTGCATTGCTCAGTTTCAACCAAATAAGGTAAAGCGGGCTCGTCTACCAAACTTAAGATTACCTGCTTGTTAAGGTTTGCAACCGATAGTTCTAAAGGAACGTAACAATCGGCTGATTCGCAATTTTGCTCTAAGTCTAGCTTGAGTCTCAAAGGATGATCAAAAAGTTAAAGTCTTTGCGCTCGCTTCCTCTAGCCTCCCCTGAGAAGGAAAAAACTGGAGCCAAATCCCCCTTAAAAGGGAAATCAAACATCCCTATTAAAGGGGAATTTTGGCAGATTTCGAGGAAAGTAACGTGGCCAGAGCAACTTTTTAACTTTTTAACTTTTTAACTTTTTAACTTTTTAACTTTTTAACTTTTTAACTTTTTAACTTTTTAACTTTTTAACTTTTTAACTTTTTAACTTTTTAACTTTTTAACTTTTTAACTTTTTAACTTTTTAACTTTTTAACTGCATTTGCGCGATCGCCCTCCTCACTAACAATCAGTTCAAGTAACTATTAGCCTAAACCTAAAGTTTAACTTGGGAAAAGGAATTCTGGGTCAGGTTTAAGCTCACCGATTTGCAAGACCTGACACAATAGTTTAGCCCGTTGTAGCGCATTCTCAATCTGCACTTCAAGCTGTTGTGCGGCAACTAAATTGCCATGCCGAGAATGCTCGGCTGCCAGTTGACGAAAGATTTCGGCTCTATCTTTCAGCGTTCGCAATGTTTTCCATAGGTTACGCTCAACCTCTTCAGCCTGGTCTTCTAAAAAACTCTCTAACGAATAGGCATGACCTACATGACATTGAAGGTTAATTAGACTGTCTCTGCGAATTTCCCATAGCGTCCCTCCGCATTCAGGACAAATCAGGACGGTGTGCTTTCCAGGCATGTCGTAGTCTTCAAACATACTCTGGCTCATTTCTACTGGATCGGGCTGTATTTCTTCATTTGGCATCTGTAATTCTCCTAAGCTGAAAGCTGCTCACTAAACGTAGATAACAACTGAGCAATACCAGCAATAGGTAGAATGTGGTCTACCGCAACGTGAGCAATTGCGTGTCTCGGTAAAGCAGAAACAAAAGCTTCTTCAGGGTCTTGAACAATCGTGAGTCCGCCGTGTTGCTTAATGTCAAACAACCCGGCCGTGCCGTCATAGAGCGCACCCGATAGCAAAACGCCAATCACGCGATCGCCGTAAGCTAGAGCCGCAGTTCTAAACAAAGGATCAATCGCAGGACGAAAGCGATTTTCTTTTGGGCCTAATACTACCTGCATCCACCCAGGCTTAATCAAGAGGTGACGGTCTGGTGGTGCAACATAGATATGTCCGGGGTGAATTTCAGCCTGATCGACAGCATGAGTTACTGAGAGATGTCCTGCGGTTTGTAGTAGTTTGGGCAGTCGTGAGGGTAGGGTAGGAGAAGTGTGCAACACAATAAAAATGCTTGCCCCAAAATTGGCTGGCAATAGCTGCACTAACTCTAGTAAAGCCTGCACTCCTCCAGCGGAGGCTCCAATTACCACGATTGGAGAAGCGGACGCATATTCGCACATTTACTTTAACTGTTACTTAAACTTTAGCCAACTTCCACTGATTCCTACCAGAATCAATCCAGCAATTAAGAATTAAGGTTTTGCGCCTCATGTAGTAAAACTGTTTGATAGCCAAACCTATATTCCTGCCCTACATAAGATTAGCGCTTCATACTTTCGACTTACCTCTACACTCCAGTGTGCAATTGAATGGATTAGCTACTGCCTAAAGACAGATGGCTATTGTGCGGCTAAAGACTTACAAAAAAATAATAGAACTCAAACGCCTTCAGCCGTTGAAAAACATAGAACCCAGCGTCTAAAAACACCGCTTAAAAACATAGAGAGGTTTCAACTTAATGCATCAGCCGTCATTAGAAAATGTCAGGCTTGCTCAAAAACATGCAGAGGAATCATGGCAACACGGCAAACATGTGTATGAAATAGGGCGATCGCTTGAAACTCAAGGTTCTGAACACCTGGGACAGACGATGAAGCGAGCGGGTGAAAAGATTCAGCAGCACGCAAAAAAGTCGCTCGAATTTGCACAGCTCGCTGAAGCAGGGGGAGAAACAGCAGTGGAAGCATACGAGCAAGCCGTTGAGGAACATTTAAAAGCGGCTCAGGTGCACGTAGAAGCTAATAAACAATATTTAGCAGAAGCCAAGAGAATTAAGCAGGAAAACTCCCCTAACGCACAATCTTCATAATCGTAAATTGGATGAAGCAAGGCAGAACCCAACGCAAGCTCCTATTGTTGGGTTTCGCGATACTCCACTCAGCCTACGCAAAGGGTATTCTTCCTAGAAATCTTCTAGGGGGCGATCGCTACCTGTCCCAAGTCTTCGGGTGCAAGATGAGAGTGAATCACATTGCCATCTCGAAACCAGACGACACGCTTGCTCATTTTGGCGACTTCTGACTCGTGCGTCACCATCACAACAGTAATGCCGCTGGCATTGAGTTCACCAAAAATATTCATCACTTCCTGAGTGGTGTGAGAGTCCAAAGCGCCCGTCGGCTCATCTGCCAGCAGCAGCACAGGCTGATTCACAATGGCACGGGCGATCGCCACCCGCTGCTGTTGTCCACCCGAAAGCTGGGTGGGCTTATTGTTGAGACGGTTAGCCAGACCCACTCGCGTTAGCGCTTCAGCGGCGCGGTCTTGGCGATCGCGATTAGGAATGCCTGCATACACCATCGGCAGCATCACATTTTCCATTGCCGTCAACTGCGGCAACAAATGAAACTGCTGAAACACAAACCCAATTTTGCGATTACGAATATGGGCTAGCTCAGTATCTTCTAACCCCGCCACATCTACACCATCCAGGTAATAGCATCCATCGGTGGGGCGATCGAGACAGCCAATCACATTCATCGCCGTCGATTTACCCGACCCCGAAGCGCCCATAATCGCGCAATACTCACCTGCTTCCACGGTCAAACTCACGCCTGACAGCGCTCGGACCTCAGTATTGCCAGAACCATAGACCTTGGAAATATGTTCGAGTTGAATGATGGCTTTAGACATGAGTTTTGCGTTTTGCGTTAGGAGTTTTGCATTTGAGAGGATATTTGAGAACTCTCAGTTTGTCCGAGGAGCTTGTAGGGGCGAAGCGTTCGGGCGACAATTTTCGATATTTTCAATCGGTTATCTACCGAACGCTTCGCCCCTACACAAGACCCACAACTCATGACTAAACTAAGCGCTTCTAAGGGCTACGATTGGGTCAAGTCGAGCAGCTTGTCGGGCAGGGACAACGCCAAAGAAGAGTCCGATGCTGCCTGATACTCCAACAGCAACAACAACGGCAGCAACAGAGATACCAGGTTGAAAGGGGGTGAACAGTCCAATGAGTAATGCACCGCCCACTCCGATACCTGTGCCGACAATGCCACCCACCGCAGAGAGAATCACCGCCTCAATCATGAACTGCACCAGAATGTCCTGCTGGGAAGCGCCGATCGCCTTCCTCAGTCCAATTTCCTGAGTCCTCTCTTTAACCGAGACGAGCATGATATTCATGATGCCGATGCCGCCTACAAAGAGGGAGATTCCGGCGATCGCCGCCAGCAAAATCGTCAGCGCTCCAGTAATGGTGCCTGTAATCTCCAGCAAATCTTTTTGACTGTTGATGATAAAATCATCCTCATCCACAACCTGGTGCCGCAGTCGCAACAGGTTTGTGATCTGAAATTCAGCCGCTCTGATATTGCTTTCGTTGTTGACCGAAATCGCAATGTAGGTTAGCTCAATGCCGTAAGGTGACGTTTGCCCAACTAGCCGACGCGACATCGTAATCAGCGGCACCAGCACCGCATCGTCATAGTTCAGACCCAAATTGGAGCCTTTTTCATCCAGCACTCCAATCACTTGAAAACTGTTGTTCTTAATCCGAATATTTTGCCCAACTGGGTCTTCGTTCACAAATAGCCGCTCTGCCATTTGTTGCCCAATCACCGCAACCTGGCTGCTGCGCTGCATATCCGAATCGGTGAAAAACCGTCCCTGCGCCAGATCAAAGTTTCTCACTTCTGGAAAAGATGGCGTAGTGCCAACAATAGTCGCATTAGTGCTGCGGTTACCCTGAGTCACCAGTCCGGCATCATTAAACTCTGGCGCAACACCTTGCACCGAGCCGACTTGGGCGGCGATCGCCTCTGCGTCATCCAACACCAGCGTTTTGGGCTGGTTAAAGCTAGCCCGCTGTGACTCTGGCGTTCCCGGCAACACAAACAAAACGTTTGGGCCGAGTCCTTCAATTTGACCAGACACGTAAGTTTGTGCGCCTTCACCCAAACCCACCATCGCAATCACAGAGGCATTGCCGATGACAATTCCCAACATAGTGAGTCCACTGCGAAGCTTATTCGCAGTGAGGGTTCTGAGCGCCATTTTGAGGCTTTCGGTGATGTTCATGAGAGGAGAGAGAAATTAGGGGCTAGGGAGTAGGAGCTAGGAGGTATAGAAAGTGAGTTTTTATTCCTCCTGCTGGTCTTGACCAAAGTTAAGGTTCTCCAAATCTTGTCCGGGGGGAAGGTCAATGAAGATGCGATCGCCTTCTTCGATGCCTTCTAACACTTGGGTCTGGTTGCCGATTTGAGAGCCAATGGTGACGGGCTTAAAGCGAGCGCGGTTCTTGTCATCAGGAACCAACACACCTTCCTGTCCATCCTGGGTGACGATCGCCACCGTTGGCACTACTAAAGCATCACTTAACTCGTCGCCAATAAATTCCACGTCTACATTCATGCCGGAGCGCAGCTTGTCCTCACCCGTTTCCAGGTCAATTCGCACCTGAAATGAGGTCACGTTTTGCTCAACTACGGCCTCTGGGGCAACTAGCTTGACCCGTCCCTGAAATACCTGCTCGGGGTAAGCGTCTGCTTTGATTTCTACAGGTTGTCCGACGCTAATTTGGTTGATATCCACTTCAGGCACTTCTGCCAAGATTTCGAGTCCGGTGGCGATCGCCACAATCGCGGTCGAAGTCGCAGAACTCACATCAGAAGCAGAAGTCGCAGGCGCAACAAAGGAGCCTGGGGTCGCATATTTCTGCGTCACAATGCCCGAAAACGGCGCACGAATGTAGGTATCTTCTAACCTGACTTGAACCGCTTTCAGGTTAGCCTGAGCCTCAGCAAGCTGAGCCTCGGCTTCTTCAATATCTTGGGGACGACTGCCGTTTCTTTGAAGCTGTAGCGTTTCTCGCGTCTCTTGCAGACTGGCTCGGTTTTGCGCCAGGGCTGCTCTGGCGGTTTCAGCCTCATTTAACACCTGGTCCAGATCGTCGGTAGAAATTGCCCCCTCAGCCTCTAGCTGACGGTTGCGCCGAACTCGCTCTTCTGCCAGGTTGACGCGAGCCTGGGCTTCTTCGACCCGTGCTTCAGCCTGCGAAACCCCTGCTTGAGCCTGAGCAATTTCTTCAGGACGGTTGCCGGCCCTGATCTCAGAAAGATTTGCTCTGGACTGGGAAACTCTAGCTTGTGCCTGGGCTAACTCTGCTTCAACGGTTTCGCTTTCCATGCGGGCAATGACCTGCCCTTGGGTGACGCGATCGCCCTGCTCCACATACAGTTCAGCCAATAACCCTGTCTCTTTAGGGCTAAGGTTTACCGTCTGCACAGGCTGCACCGTACCGCTAGCCGTGATCCGAATCGTCACCGCCTCAGACTCAACCGGAACCGTCAGCGATGAAATGTCGGGCACCGTAGCCTGCTGCCGAATCACCAAGAAAGAAGCTGCGCCAGTTCCAACTAAACCAGCCGCAATCAACCCCAGCACCCAACGGGCAGGCGGGCGAATTTTGCCGATTAAGGGAAGTTCCATAACCATAAATAGGGAAAAGGTGGGTAAAAGTTAAATTACTCAGAACGTGGATTCTGGCGTTTCTGTCAATCGTCGTTGTTCTTGCTCCTGTTGCCATCGCTGATCGAGCAGAGGCATCTCTCTCTCTAAAAAAGCGTGCATATCGCGCATTTCCTGCAAGCGTTGTTGCAGTGGGAGAGGCTGGTCGGCGAGTAAGTCAAGCCCGCGCTCAGCCAGTTTGCGAAATGCGGTGATTTGAGTCATCCGCTGTTGGCTCAACTGCGACCAGGCGTGAGGCTTGATTTGGAAGTAGTCACGTCTCTGTCCTGGAAAACTAACCCGCTCAATCAAACTAATTTGAATCAGTAAGCGAGTCATGGTACTAATCGAACCTTTGCTAGCTTGCAAAACCTCAACCAGATCACCCATCGACTGATGTGGCGGATTAGCAATCAGCAGCCAGCCAAAAATTCGCCCTGCCATCCGAGGCAACCCAACTGCCTCAAACATCAGTCCCACTTCTTCAACGAAGTGAGTTAACTCAACTCGTTCAACCGGTTTGCTATCCAATGTTGCTGCTGCTAGTGCTGCCAAGTATGCTTTGCTGTCAAGTGTGTTTTAACCTTCGTTTACATTATAGATCGATAGATTTTGAATGTTCAGTACTTACTGAACAGAGTTGCTGGGCGGATTGCCCAGCTTGAACCATAAAAGCTAGTTCTAGAACTACATTCCACCGTAGATTTGTTGAAGCGATCGCACCTCACCCGCTTGACCAGTTCTATAGAGTGATTTCTCAACCCGATAGCGACCTCAAATCACCCGACAAGAGGATAACGATCGCCTAGCTGGGTGTAACAAAATTGACCTTGTACGCCACAATTTTCCACGCTACGAATCTTTCTAGATGCTCAAACTTAAAGCTTTACTCTGGTTAGCTCCCGCTACAGTCGCGATCAATCTGCTGCTACCGATCGCTCCCGTCCAAGCAAACTGCGCTGGCTCCATCGGCACCCTGGAACCCTATCAGCCCGTAATGGAGCGGATGTGGCGCGAGTTACAGCAGCAAACTAACCCTCCCTGGGGCGAAGTTAATCCCTTTGGCTCCTTGGAGGGCGATCGCATTACCCTCACCGCAGAATTTGAGCGCCTCACCGGAACCCAAAAGCAGCAGGTGATTGAAGCCTTACGGACCTTTCCAACCTACGACCAGCTCACTCCCGAAGAGCAAGAAGCCATGAATCAGGTCACAGGTGCCGCTCCCTATCGCATCTACGCCAGTGACGGTCGCTTGCTCTTTACCCCCTACGACGCTTGCTCCAGCTACACGCTGCTCACCGAAAAAGCCAGATATAGCTGGTATTACAACTATTTGCCAATCATTACCCCAAACTTTAACCTCGACAGCTTGCGAAACGCAGGTAATCCCTCTTGGCGACAAGTCCGATTCCCCATTTCCGCAGAACAGGAAAGAAACACTCGCCTTCAGTTCTGGCGAACCCTTGGCTGGAATACCGCCGACTGGTGGATCGCCTGGGTTCCTGAAAACGGATACTTTGAAATCAACGTCCCGGTCAACTACAGCCAAACCCAGCTAGAACGCTTCTGGCAAGTTGCCCCCCAACAATATCGCTATGTTGTTGTAGCCAACGATGGAACAGTCCTACAAGAACGCACTTTTTGAGTGATTTGATCCAGCGCTACGCGCCTTGATCAAATTGTCTTTGCGTGAAAGTTCCCACGCAGCGGGAACTTTCACGAAGACGTGTCCTACAGTGTGCGTCTAGCACTATGAGGGATTTGATATGTTTGAAAGAGTAATACTAATGCACTAATCCATTGCGCCGAAGGCGTAAGTAACCGCATGAGAGCGAGAATCGAAGACCAGGTTTTGTTTTTGCATCCCGAAGATGTGCCGCCCTACAAGAAGAATGGACCCGTAGTACGAAATACTTATTTCTGGGCGTTGAAAGCGATCGCCGCTCAAGCTCCTTTCGACCGGGAATGGGAATACGAATCCGAAATCTGGCTTGCGCTCCAGCGAATGCTGCTGTCCTTCAGCGAATCAGGCTATCTGGGCTTGCGGGAAACGATTTTAGAATTTCCCTACGATCAAGAAATTCCGGCTGTACTGCGTCCCGTCGCAACCTGGGATGAGAGGGAGGAGCTAGGGGTCGGGAATTAGGGGAAGGCGATCGCGTTAATTATTCTTAACCAGCAGGATTAGGCTACTCACTACGGGCAGAAATCGGGAATTACCGGAGCGCAGCTCCTCAACCTCTAGCCCCTAACCCCCAGCCCCTAGCCCCTTCTCTTCCTAAAGATGACCCCCTACGCTAAGCTGATTAGGCGGCTGAAATCGCCTAATCAGCTTAACATTCGTAAGTTTTCTAAACAACGCTTCACAAATGATCGCAAGTCCTCCCCGTACCATCCGCATCGGTTCCCGTAAGAGCCAGCTCGCACTCGTTCAGACTCACTGGGTGCAAGAGCATCTACAGAAAGCCTTTCCAGATCGAACCTTTGAAGTCCACACCATGAGCACCCATGGCGACAAGATTCTGGATGTGGCGCTAGCCAAAATTGGCGACAAGGGGCTATTCACCAAAGAGCTAGAAGTGGGGATGCTCGAGGGAGAAATTGACTTTGCGGTTCACTCTCTCAAAGATTTACCCACCCGCCTGCCCGAAGGTTTGATACTCGGCTGCGTTACCGAGCGAGAAGACCCCGCAGATGCGCTGGTCGTCCACGCTAACCACAAGGATAAGCAAATCGACACCTTGCCCGAAGGCGCAGTGATCGGCACTTCATCCTTGCGGCGACTGGCTCAACTGCGTCACCACTATCCTCATCTCACCTTTAAAGACATTCGCGGCAACCTGAATACTCGCTTGGGCAAGCTAGATGCAGGCGAATATGACGGAATTATTCTGGCAGTAGCGGGGTTGCAACGGTTGGGAATGGGCGATCGCATCCACCAAGTCCTCTCCCCCGAAGTTTCCCTCCATGCGGTCGGTCAGGGCGCACTAGGCATCGAGTGCCGCGCCGAAGATAACGAAATTCTGTCGTTGCTAAAAGCCCTAGAACATCCGCCCACAGCCTACCGCTGCTATGCCGAACGCTCCTTTCTGCGTGAATTAGAAGGCGGCTGTCAGGTTCCCATCGGCGTAAACACCAGCTTGCAGGGCGACACCCTGACGCTAACAGGCATTGTCGCTAGCCTGGATGGACAAACCCTGGTTAAAGATACCCTGACTGGCACAGCTGATCAGGCAGAGCAGTTAGGCATTGACCTGGCGAACCGCTTGAAGCAACAGGGCGCACAGGAGATTTTGAACGAAATCTTTACCCAAATTCAGCGCGGTTCTTAATCAGAAACTTACGCATTCTCAATCTGCTCTAGGCCCGATCGCCACGCCCCCTTAGACTTGTTCTAGTGGATTAATATCGCGAGGGAAATCAGGTCAGATGCGAATTCTGTTTGTTGCAGCGGAAGCAGCGCCACTTGCCAAAGTCGGCGGCATGGGAGACGTAGTTGGGGCCTTACCCAAAGTCCTAAAAGACATGGGCCATGATGTTCGCATCTTCATGCCCTACTACGGCTTCATGCCTGACAAGATTGAGATTCCTCCAGATCCGGTCTGGTCTGGCTCTGCCATGTTCGAGAGCTTCGATATCTACGAGGCTACTCTACCTGGCTCAGACATACCGCTTTACCTGTTTGGGCACCTGTCCTTCGCCGGTCGCAACATCTACGGCGGCGAAAACGAAGACTGGCGGTTTACCCTCTTTGCCAACGGTGCGGCTGAGTTTGCCTGGAACTACTGGAAACCTCAGGTCATTCACTGTCATGACTGGCATACGGGCATGATTCCCGTGTGGATGCACCAGTCTCCTGATATCAGTACCGTATTCACCATCCACAATCTGGCTTATCAAGGGCCGTGGCGCTGGAAGCTAGAGCGCATGACCTGGTGCCCCTGGTATATGCAAGGACACAACACAATGGCTGCTGCCGTACAGTTTGCGGATGTCGTGCATACCGTTTCGCCCACCTATGCCCAGCAAATTCAAACCCCAGCCTATGGTGAAACGTTGGAAGGCTTGCTTTCCTTCATCAGCGGTAAGCTAGTTGGCATTCTCAACGGCATTGACACTCAGGCGTATGACCCGGCTGTGGATAAGCACATTGCCAAAACTTTCACGGCAGAGACAGTAGACAACCGCAAAGCAAACAAAATTGCGCTTCAGGAAGAGGTCGGCTTAGAGGTCAATTCTGGAGCCTTCCTCATCGGCATGGTGTCACGCTTGGTTGAGCAGAAAGGGCTGGATTTGGTAATTCAGATGCTCGATCGCTTCATGGCTTATACCAATGCTCAGCTTGTGGTGTTGGGAACGGGCGATCGCTACTACGAAACCCAGCTTTGGCAAATTGCCTCCCGCTTTCCCGGTCGCATGTCCGCCTACCTGCTCTATAACGATGCCCTGTCTAGACGAATTTACGCAGGCACCGACGCTTTCCTAATGCCATCCCGATTTGAGCCTTGCGGCATTAGCCAAATGCTGGCTTTGCGCTACGGCTCCGTGCCAATCGTGCGACGTACAGGCGGCTTAGTCGATACCGTCGAGCATCACGTTCCGGCAACAGGAACGGGAACTGGGTATTGCTTCGATCGCTACGAACCCCTTGATCTGTACACCTGCCTGGTAAGAGCCTGGGAAGGCTTCCAGTTCAAACCGCAGTGGAAAGAACTGCAAAAACGCGGCATGAATCAAGACTTTAGCTGGGAGAAATACGCCAAAGAATACGTCAAAATCTACAACCGAGCAGCCGGTTTACCCGAAGAAGAACCCGCTAAGAAACAGCCTGAGCTAGTAGGTTAGAAATGTTTGGTTTTACCATCCACCCCTAAAGGGGAGTGGATGGTAAAACCAAAGTTGCGTCGTCGTATTACTAGGATGGAGTATTTCTAGAATCGAGTTGAGGGCGAGAAAGCCGCTGTGAGGCTCCTCCCAATATTCCCACTAGCAGCAAACCCAACAGTGGGGTAGGCTCTGGCACTGGCTCTGGTTGAGGAGGTTGAGAAACCAAATCTGCACGAAAGATGCCCTGAGAACCATCGGAAAAACGAGCCAAGAACGCTAAAGAACCATCACTTAACCCATTAGAAATTGGGCTGAAATCAACAGACGTTAAAGTCTTACCATCCAAAGTGTCGTCGCGCCCAATCAGTCTTGCAAAAGAGCCACCGACATCTGTGTAAATTGCTGAGTCAAAGCCCGCTAAAAAGGCTGTATTACTTCCACTAATTGACGGAGCGCTCATGAAGTTAATGAATTCTAGGACTCCGCGATCGGGGGAATTTGTTGCCACCGCATTCAGTTGGCTTCCCACTTTCGTATAAATTCCAGCCTGATCCCACCCAACACTGAGTCCCCCAAATGCTACGTTATCTCCGCTTAAAGCAGGAGGCATGAAAAAGTCAGTGAAGTTGTTGTTACTAGCAGGATCAAGTGTGTTGCGGTCTGCTACTACAGCCAAACTCCCTCCAATATTAGTGTAGATACCAGACTGGTCACGACCAATCCCCTGAAAAGCTACCCCGTCCTCACTTACAGCACGAGAGAGAAAACTAATAAAGTTACCAGTGCCACCTGGTATCGGAGTATTCGGGTCTGCTACTACGGTCAGTTGATCTCCGTTATCAAGATAAATTCCTGGACTGCCCTGACCATTAGTTCCTAAGAAAACGACATTATTTCCACTGAGATCGGGAACATTGAAGCCGGTAAAGTTACCATTGCCACCCGGAATAGGAGTGTTGCGGTCTGCTACCACAGCCAAACCTTGCTCAGTACTGAGATAAATACCTGTTTGAGAGCTGCCATCACCAAACCCTAAGAAAGCTACATTGCTACCACTGATAGAAGAATCGATAAAATTAGTAAAAGAACCATTAGGACTCCCAGGAATAGGGGTATTAGTGTCAACGACTTTGTCTAATCCATCTCCCAGCCCGGTGTAGATTCCCCGCTGAAAACCACTGCCCTTGCCTAAAAAAGCCACATTGCTGCCACTGATAGAAGGCGCATGGAATTCAGTAAAAGTCCCAGTCCCATCAGGAATGAAAGTGCTAGTATCAGCGATCTTAGTAAAAGTGAAACTGATAGCATGAGCAGAGTCGTTGGATAGCAGGCTAAAGGACAACCCTAATAGGGCTACGGTTGCTACTCGCTTTGTGGCTAGCATTATTCAAACAGGCTCCAGAAATAAGAACTTCAGGTGAAAAACGGGTAGCTGTTAGATGCTTCCTGTTTACTGTGTCCTTTATGACACCGAAACTGCAGAGCGACAAGTTATCCCTGCCAACTCATCTGACTCTGACTCAGAGCCGAGGCAACAGCCTGTCGCTGGTCACGACGGGTAATCCAGCGGTGGTAAGTGCGATTGTGAATTGCAACCGAATGTCCCATCATCTGAGCGGCGACGGTGTCAGGCAAGCCAAAGTGAATCGTTCTTACAGCCCAAGCATGGCGCAGGTCATAAGGGGAAAAGGGCAGTTGATAACGGCGAAACTGAGCGGTAACTTGCTGCCCAATCCGCTGTAGGGTAGTTTGCGTCAAATCTGTGTTGACTGGCGGCAGGCATATCTCTCGCAAGTTAAACTGCTCAACCCATTCTGGGTAAAAGGGCCAGACCTCGTGCAGTCCGGTTTTAGTTGTGGGCAAGACTTCAACCGTAGCTTCGGAATTGCCCTGCTCTAGCGCAGCGTAGTCACAGAAGAAAACTTCGTGGTTTCTCAGTCCGTAGGTCGCCATGATCCCATAAACAAATCGCCAGTTAGGGTTGGGAATTTGGGCGATCGCCCTCACAATTTCCTCATCCGAAGGCAAACGCCGCATTTGAGTCCGGCTAGGGCTGTAAGTTCCCCACAAACTCTTCAGCGGAGTAGGCAATTCCAGATTCAGAAACTCGGCTAGAGCATTCAAAGCCGTACAGCAAACCTGGCGGCTGCGGGAATTGTTTGGGGTAGACTGCACCGTCGCGTAAATTGCTTCCGTCAAAGTAAAGTTACGAGCTTGAGCGATCGCCCCCAACTTATTCAAATAAGGCGCATAAGCTTTCTTCCAGGTCGTTTTCACCGAAGCCATGTCAGCCGTGTGCGACTGTGCCAGAAAATGCTGCTCAAAAGCATCCAGCTTTTCAGCCAAATCCATTTGATGCAGCCGCCCGCCGCCCACCAGAGGCAAATAATCACGCCAGTCAAACGTATCTTGAATCAACTGTGCCGCAATCACCTTAGCGGTTTGTTCCGCTTGTTTTAGCCCTGCCGCTGTAGCAGGAATATCTAAACTGATGCGCTGCTGGTGCGATCGCAGGCGATCGCTCCCTGGTCGTGGCGGCAGAGTACCCCGCAAGCTCAGCTTTTGTCCTCGACGCTCGACCTGTAGCCCCAGACGAGCCGCCTTCAAGCGTTGGTTAAGCTGAACAATTCGAGCATCGATCGCAGTTGAATCACTCATAACAACGAATAACGACGAATCTAGTCAAAATGGCAAGTTTTAACTTGCGTATCAACAAGTGTCCAGTCTTTAATAAGAACTTAAGATAGCAAGTGGTCCATGAGCGTTAAACCAAATCTGGATGAACCAGGAAAATCTGTTGAAGACTTTCCTGATTTCAGCGGTGGGTTTAACGATAATGTCATGGGTGGCTCAAAAATCGCACAGTCCGTCAACATCTACAGGAATCTCTATCTCGTGAACTACTTTACTGAGAATGGAGAGGATTTTGATGCTGATCTTGCTGCCGATTGAGTTAGTCAGTAAGTTTCATTGTTAAAATCATTAACAAATATTAAAACGTTGGGGAAGCTGTAACCGTTATGGGGCGTGTTGGGGTTTTACTGCTTAATCTAGGTGGGCCAGACCAGTTGGAGGATGTCCGTCCTTTTCTGTTCAACCTGTTTTCTGACCCGGAGATCATTCGTCTGCCGTTCCCCTGGTTGCAGAAACCCCTGGCATGGCTGATATCTACTAGCCGAGCCAAAAAGTCTCAAGAAAACTATAAGCAAATTGGTGGCGGCTCTCCACTGCGGCGGATTACCGAAGAGCAAGCAAAGGCACTTCAGTCTTCGTTGAAGGCAAAAGGACAGGACGCTCAGGTTTACATCGGGATGCGCTATTGGTATCCCTTCACCGAAGAGGCGATCGCCCGAATCAAGCGCGATCGCATTGAAAAGCTCGTCATCCTACCGCTCTATCCGCAATTCTCCATTAGCACCAGCGGCTCTAGCTTCCGGCTGCTGGAAGCGCTCTGGCAGGAAGATCCAGCTCTGCATCAGGTAGAACATACTGTCATTACCTCCTGGTATAACCGACCTGGATATCTCCAGGCAATGGCGCAACTGATCGCCCAAGAACTAGACAAGTTCCCTAACCCTGACGACGTGCATATTTTCTTTAGCGCTCACGGGGTTCCAGTTAGCTATGTGGAAGAGGCAGGCGATCCCTACCAGCGGGAAATCCAGGAATGCACTGCCCTGATCATGCAAACCCTCAACCGCTCCAACGCTCACACCCTGGCTTATCAGAGTCGAGTTGGTCCAGTGGAGTGGCTGAAGCCCTACACGGAAGATGCGATCGCCGAACTCGCCGCTGAAGGCGTACAAAACCTGCTCGTCGTGCCGATCAGCTTTGTCTCAGAACACATCGAGACATTGCAAGAGATCGACATGGAATATCGGGAAGTAGCTGAAGAAGCAGGCATTCACGAGTTTCATCGGGTTCCTGCGCTCAACACCCACCCCGTTTTCATTGAAGACCTGGCTGAAATGGTGACAGATGCCCTGAACTCACCTAGCGTCAACCTCTCTGAAGTGATGCGTCCTGACAAAGACACCAAACTTTACCCCCAAGAGCGGTGGGAATGGGGCATGACCACTGCTGCCGAAGTCTGGAACGGTCGGCTGGCTATGTTGGGATTCCTTGCTCTGCTGATCGAGTTAATCAGTGGACATGGCCCGTTGCACTTTGTCGGCTTGCTCTAACAAACTCGGCACCTGCCTGAATTCTGTTGGGTTCCGCTGCGCTTCACCCAACCTACGGTTTTACCGTCTGTAATTTGTGTAGGTTGGGTGGAGCAGAGCGGAACCCAACGCTTTAGACTTGCTACACCACTGGGGAAATTGTTTGTTACGCCGCCACTAACGGTAGCGAATAGTGATAAAACGCTTCATCCTGGCAATACCCAAGCGATTCATAGAGCGCTTGAGCAGCAGTATTAGAAATTTGCGTTGCTAACGTGATGCGAACGGCTTCCGTTTCTCTTGCAAAATCCTCTGCTGCTCTCAACAACAGCTTTGCAACTCCCTTGTTTCGCCAAGCTAGCTCCACAAACAAATCATTCAAAATCCAAACCCGCTTCATCGACACTGAAGAAAAGCTGGGATAAAGCTGTGTAAACCCGACGATGCGCCCTTCATCTTGGACTACAAAGATAATTGAGTCCTGCTTGTGGAAACGCTCTTGAAGAAATTCCCTGGCGGCTTCCAGATCTGAGGATGACTGGTAAAAGACGCGATATTGGTCAAACAACTTTGTCACTTCTTCGAGATGCTCAAAGTGAGCTTGAAAAACTTTCATCCGTTATCCTCAAAAGTCATCATTTAAAATTTATAGCTGTAGCCATACAGGTTAGGGAAGAAAGGGAGGCAGGGCTTCTCCCTGCCTCCCTTTCTTCCCTGAATTACAGCCTTTAAAGTACTGTCTCACAAGCACCTAGATTGGCAAATCACTTTTGTATTGCCGTTAAAGCGATAATTAGGATAGGCTTAGTTTCCCAATTTCGCTTCTAATTGGGATTTCCCTTCATTCCTTTTTCTTTTTCTTTATGGCTAGAGATGCCTTAACAAGTTGGTTACGTCGAGCTTATAGAGTTGCTCAACTTTCAGTTCAATCTGATATTCCCCCGGCAGAAGTTCAGGGACTTTTGGGAGAGCAGATGTCACGACGACAAATGCTATATGGGAGCGCAGCGATCGCCACCACCCTCGCCGCCAATCCCCACAAACAACTTGAGCAACTATCGCGATCGCCCCATTCTCCCATCGGCTTTACCTCTAACAATGCAGACGCAACAGTGCTAATTGTTGGAGCAGGTATTGCAGGTTTAACGGCTGCCTATCATTTACGGCAGGCAGGCATTGATGTGGATGTGGTGGAGGCGACTCACCGCGTTGGCGGACGGATGCGGAGTATTGCCAACGCTGCAGGAATTCCCACAGCGGTCGAACTGGGTGGCGAGTTTTTGGATACGGGACATACCCATTTGCGATCGCTAGCAGAAACCCTGGGACTGGAAATTATCGATCTGGAAGCCGCCGATGCTGGATTGGAGCTAGGTACCCTGTTTTTTGAAGGCAACAAGCTAGATCTAAAAGCAGTCATTGAAGACTTTTTACCTTTAGCACGGCAGATTGAACGGGATTTAGAATCCTTAGAAGGCTGGGATTTGACCTATCGATCACCCACTCCCGAGGCAATTCGGCTCGATCAAACTTCGCTTGCAGATTACCTCAACGCAGCCCCCATCAACCCCACCTTAAACAAGCTATTGCGGGTGGCTTACACCGCCGAACACGGACGCAACCCAGAAGAGCAGTCTTGCCTCAACCTGCTGTTTCTGATTGGCACCAAAGCCGGTTTGTGGCAGGTCTACGGCATCAGCGACGAGCGATATCATGTTGCCGGTGGCAATGAGCAAATTCCCCAACGACTGGCGCAACAGGTAAACAGCTCGATTGAAACCGGAACTGCGTTAGAATCCCTCCGCAGCACCTCAGGCGATCGCTATCAAGTTGGATTGCGTCAGGGACAAAACAGTTTTGAGCGCACCTATGAGCATGTGGTGCTGACCGTGCCTTTCACGGTGCTGCGACACGTCGATTTAAGGGTTGATTTGCCGCCTACCAAGCGTGCGGCCATCGACCAGTTGGGCTATGGCACAGGTACCAAGCTGATCACGCCCTTCCGAGAACGCATTTGGCGCACCCGCTACCATTCAACAGCAGCCGTTTTTACCGATCTGCCTTTCCAAAGTGCATGGGAAAGCACCCGCTATGCCCCTGGTGAGAAAGCCTGGTTAGCCAGCTTGACGGGAGGCGATCGCGGTCTAGCACTGGGCAGCGGCTCCCCCGAAGCTCACGCTTGGGCAATGACCTCTGAGCTAGAGCCAATCTTTCCAGGCATCAGCCAAGTTAAAGAGGGACGTGCCCTTCGTGCCTTTTGGGCAGGCGAACCTTACCAAAAAGGCTCCTATTCCTGCTATCTGGTTGGTCAATGGACAAAGTTTGGCGGAGCCGAGTCAGAGCGAGTTGGCAACCTCTGGTTCGCTGGAGAACATTGCTCACCTGGAGCTAAAGGCTACATGGAAGGCGGCTGTGAAACCGGCCGAGCAGTAGCAGCCAACATTTTAGAAACGATCGGGCAAGCAGCAACCGGGCGAACAACGATCGGGCAAACTCAGATATCTTGACAGAGATCAGAGTTTCTCATTTCTTAGCAATTGCCATCAACGGTTCTCCGCTTAACAGTATTCGACAACTGCCAAGCAAAAGCAGCTCTTCATGGACCTGCTTAATTTCCCAATAATTTCTGAGAGCTTTGTATCCCTCCGTTACGATTCAGGTTTTTCATTAATAATGATTGCAGCTACTTGATCCCCTTGCTAGGGTGTGTACTAACGAGTTCAGATTGAATCTTGTTTTCAGAAAACGCGCAACTGATGCTTGATATCGATCTTGGCTCCAGCCTGATTAACTGCCATTGATTAAGTTCTGAAACGTTCCTGTGAATTTGAGTCCTCTCCTCCATTCACACCCCTCAGATTCACCTGTTGCTTTTGGCAAGTAACAGACTGGCAAGCAACAAACTGGCAAATAACAGCCCCCACACAAACCAATCTCAGGTTTATTTGCCCTTTCTCCATTCATTCCTTGGCTAATCGCATCATCAATGACCCTCATCGGAGGCTAAAGCCATGCATCTTCAAGGTAAAACTGTTCTCATTACGGGTGCTTCTAGAGGCATTGGTCGAGCAATTGCACTCGAACTGGCCCATCAGGGAGTTCAACGGCTGATCCTGATTGCCCGCACTCATGCACACTTAGTTGAAGTCGCTACCGAAATTGAGGTAATCGGAGTCGCAGCAGTGCCCGTAGCCTTAGATATTACTCAAACGGTAGACGTGAATATTGCGATCGCCCAAATCTGGCGAGATCACGGACCAATTCACTTGCTGGTTAACTGTGCTGGAATTGCCCATCAAGTTCCTTTTCTTCAATCTCAACTGCCGCAAGTGCAGGAAGAGATCGCAATCAATCTGCTGGGAATGTATACCATCACGCGACTCATTGCCCGCCGCATGGCTGTGCAGCAGCAAGGAACCATCGTCAACGTATCGAGCCTGATGGGAAAGATCGCCGCTCCCACAATGGCAACTTATTCTGCAACCAAGTTTGCGATTCTAGGCTTCACGCAAGCTCTGCGAAACGAACTGTCGGCTCACAACATTCGAGTCGTCGCCTTATTGCCTTCACTCACAGACACTGATATGGTGCGAAACTTCCGCTGGTTTCGGTGGGTAGTACCTTCTACTCCTGAGCAAGTTGCTCGATCTCTGATAGCAGGACTGCAAAAGGGAACACCAGAAATTTTGGTGGGCTGGCAAAGTTATCTGGCGGTGTGGGGTAACCGTCTGATGCCTTTGCTCATGGAGAAGATTTCACGATGGGCAACTCCTTCTGAGGAACTTCAAATCCTCAAAAGATTGAGAGAAGCTGGAGCAGATTCACGGTGATTTAGAAAAGTCCCTCTCCTGCGGGAGAGGGATAGTTGATCCAACAAACCTCTATCTCCCTTCCACTAAACTCATGATCGCCTCAATCAGAATATCTGGCTCTACGGGCTTTGAAATATGTTTTTGAAACCCGGCAGTAATCGCCCGCTGATAGTTGATCTCACCTGCATAGGCAGTGAGAGCGATCGCCGGAGTCTGACCTCCCTGCTCTGGGGATAAAGCTCTTACCTGTTGCATCAGCATGTAGCCATCAACCTCAGGCATACCAATATCGCTGAGTATTATGTCTGGCTTGAACTGAGTTAATAGGGCGATCGCTTCATTTGCAGTCGAGGTGGCTATCACATTTGCTCGGTGTAGCTCTAACAAAAAGGATATAAATTCACGGGTGCTAGCATCATCATCCACTACCAACACTCGGATATCATTCAAATCCAACACTGGCTTAGACAGTTCCATCTCTTGAACTGCCGCCAACTGAGGCGATGTTAATGGCAATTGAACTGTAAAGGTTGCTCCTTGCCCCTCACCAAGACTATTTGCTTCGACTGTACCACCATGCAGTTCCACCAAGTAGCGGACAAGCGCTAGCCCTAGCCCCAGTCCTCCAAATTGTCGAGTTGTGGCAGCATCTTCTTGTCGAAAACGGTCAAACACGTGCGGTAAAAAACTGGGCTCAATGCCTTTGCCAGTATCAGTAATGGTGATTTGAGCATGGCTTGGTGAGTAACGCTCTAGCTTTACCTCGACCTGTCCGCCTTGAGCTGTGAACTTAACTGCATTTGACAGAAGGTTCCAAACGACTTGCTGTAATCGATCTGAATCGCCTGAAACATGTCCAGCTTCTAAGTCGAGCAGAGTACGAATCTGAATAGATTTGGCTTCCGCTGCTAGATGCACTGTTTCTAGTGCGGCTTCAATCGTAGAGGCTAAATCAACTGGGGTAATGTTCAGGCTAAGTTTGCCTCGAAGAATTCGAGATACATCCAGCAAATCATTAATCAATTGAGCCTGTATCTGAGTATTTCGCTCAATCACTTCTAGAGCATGTTGTGTTTTTTGCTCATCTAACTGACGACTTCGCAGGAGTTTTGCCCAACCCAGAATTGGGTTAAGGGGCGATCGCAATTCATGGGACACCACTGCCAAAAACTCATCTTTAATCCGATTTGCGGCTTCGGCTTGTTCCCGTGCGGCTTGCTCTCTGGCTAAAAGTTGTTCTCGCTCTATTTCTACTTGTTTTTGCTCAGTGATATCTAACAACGTACCAACAAAGCGCTGTGGATGTGCAGCATGATCAAAATAGACCTGCCCTTTTGCTTTGACCCAGCGTTCAACCCCATCTTGGATACCAATGGTGCGATATTCCACATCATAAATGCCATTGCTAGCGGGATCGAGAGACCACTGCACTACCTGTTCCAATCGTTCGCGATCATCAGGATGCAGTCCCTCATAAAAGACTTCAATACTGCTTTCTGCTTCGGGGGGCAAACCAAACATGGCTTTGCAGCCTATATCCCAGGTCAGTTCATTAGTATTCAGATTCCAATCCCAAATACCTAGCTGCGCTGACTCAATTGCCATACGCAAACGATCCTCGCTCTGACGCAAGGTGGCTTCAGCTTGTTTGCGATCGCTGATATCGTTAACCAGTGCTACAAAACCCTCAACAGCTCCATCACTGTTGAATCGAGGAACATAAGTTGCACTAACATAACGAAGACTACCATCCTGGTGAGGAACTTGGCTCTCAAAGGTAACTTGCTGTCCTGTTAAAACCTGCTCCGCATAAAGTTGAATTCCTTCATAGGCAGCTTCACCTAACACCTCTCGAATGTGCTTGCCATAGATCTCCGTTGCTGAATGTCCAAACCATTCCTCATATCCTCGATTGTTAAAGCGGAAGCGTTGCTCTGAGTCTACGAATGAGATAAGGGCAGGAACAGCATTCGTGACTAATCGAAGTTCTGCTTCGCGTTGCTGTAGGGCTTCTTCAATTCGTTTGCGATCGCTGATATTTGTTAGCGTGCCGAGATAGCCTACAATCTCCCCAGTATCACGCTGTAAGGCTGCTGCACTCCCTTGCAGCCAAGTAATACTGCCTTGTGGTGTTTGAAAGCGATACTCAGCCGCAAAAATCTCTGCATTTTGAGCAGATTCATACCATGCGTTAGCGACTCGCTCTCGGTCGTCCGGATGTAAAGCAGTCATCCAGCCTTTTCCTTGAGCTGCCTCCGGTGACATGCCTGCCATGCTACACCAGCTTTCGTTAACATACACACAATTTCCATTCATGTCAGTCATAAAGATACCTACAGGGGCATGACTAGCAAGAGTACGGAAGCGTGCCTCACTTTCTCGTAGTGCTGCTTCAGCTCGTTTGCGATCGCTAATATCCGTCACAAAGATCGTCAGCCCATCCAGAGAAGGATACGCATGATTCTCAAACCAGCGGTCCCAATCAGAATAGTAGTACTCGAAATGAACCGCCGTCTCGTTTGCGATCGCCTGCCTCACCTGTGTCTCAAACTCACTACCCACGATCTCTGGAAACACCTCCCAAATGCTTCTGCCCAGCAGTGCTTCCCTTGACATGCCAACAGTTTCCACGACTCGGTTATTGACGTAGACATAGCGCCATTCCCGATCTAAAACCAAAAACTGATCGTTGATACTGGATAAAACAGACTCCAACTGCGCCTTAGCTATCTCGACTTCCCGCCGCTGCACTCGCTCCTGCCGAATCGTCTCCTGCCGCACTTGAGATAGTTTCAACATTGCCTCTACTCGTGCCAACAGTTCCCGAGCGGAGAAGGGTTTAACCAGATAGTCATCGGCTCCTGCTTCCAGTCCTTCAATGCGAGACTCTTCTCCAGCGCGGGCAGAAAGCAAAATGATAGGCAACTCCTGGGTCTGCGGATCAGCCCTCAACTCACGCAGCAATCCAAACCCATCCAGTTCTGGCATCATTACATCTGTCAGCACTAAATCAGGGATTTGCTGACGAATGGCTGCTAGCGCCGTAACTCCATTTGACACCGCTTCCACGTTATAGTGCTGGCTCAACAGACGCTTAATGTAGTCACGCATATCAGCATTGTCATCAACCAGCAGAATTTGGGGGGCAGAGAGTGAGGAGACAATAGGGTTTGAGAGTAAAGGAGTAGAGGAATAGTTCTTGCCCTCTCCCCCCCCTGCTTCCCTACTTTCTTCTGGGAGCCAACGTAACGCTTCTTCAACATAAGAGGTACCCATTACCGTTGAAGTTAAGGTTTGAGGGACACTAATGGGTTGGGTTTTACTTAAGCGAAGGCGATCGCTAGGCAAGTGAGTATATCCAGTAGGGATCGACACCGTGAAGCAAGTTCCCTGGTCAACCACACTCCTCACCCGAATTGAGCCACCATGTAAATGTACCAGTTCTTGAACCAGCGACAGTCCAATTCCTGACCCCTCATAAGTTCGTCCCCTCGCACCCTGAACCCGATGAAACCGTTCAAAGATACGAGGCAACTCATTAGCAGGAATGCCAGTCCCCGTATCTTGTACATCTAGCTCAACATGGTCATCACAGAAACGCAAAACAACTGCAATTTCCCCTTCAAAGGTGAACTTAAAGGCATTGGAGAGCAGATTTAGCACAATTTTTTCCCACATTTCCCGATCGATATAACTCGGTTCGGGTAAGGGTGGGCAGTCTACTCGCAATTGGATTCCCACGCCCTCAATTGCAGAGCGAAATACACCTGCTAGCTCAGCAGTCAGCACTGCCAAGTCAGTGGGCTCATACGTTGCCTCAACTCGCCCTGCCTCAATGCGGGAAAAGTCTAGTAAGGTGTTGACCAACTTCAGCAGACGTTGAGAGTTGCGATAGGCAGTCTCTAATTGTTGGCGATCGCTCGGCAAAGGTCCGGAAGGGTTAGCTAAAACGTCCTCCAGTGGATTAAGCATGAGCGTGAGTGGAGTACGAAACTCATGACTAACGTTGCTGAAGAACGCCGTCTTAGCCCGATCAAGTTCTGCTAGAGCTTCTGTTCGTTTACGTTCTTCCTCGTATGCTTGCGCATTGGCAACGCTGGCAGCGATTTGAGCCGCAACCAGATCAATAAACCCTCGATAGTTGTCGTCAAACAGCCTGAATGGGTTCAATCCAGCAACCAAGATGCCTGCTTTGCCCGTCTGCCCAGAAGGGGCGATCGGTACGGCTACCGCTTGATGGGGCGATCGCGGCCAAGGTCCCATCGGCAAATGGTTAAACCGTGCATTTAAATCAGAGATTAAACAAACCTGATGAGATTCGAGCACCGCTGCAAAAGGCCAAATCGAGTCCTCATCCAAAGCAACTGTTTTGGGAGCTAGCGCATGTCCTCGCTCAATCCCACTGGTTCCCGCTAAAACAGCGCATTGGTCGTCTGGACCAACCAAATAAATCATCGCGAAGGGAAGATCATAGAGATTGGTGCCCAAGCAGTTGGCGCTAAGCGTACAAGCTCCATCAAAGGTTCGTGAATCTGCCGTCTTGGCTGCCAGTTCCCGTAATAGCAGCAATTGTCGCTCATCGATAATGCGTCGAGTATCGTCTGTGTTGGCGCAAATGATGCCACTTGTACGCCCCTGATCATCAGGGATGGGGCTATAGGAGAACGTGTAATATGTCTCCTCGGGGTAGCCGTTGCGCTCCATAATTAGCAGCAGCGCTTCGTCATAGGTGCCTTCATTCTTGATCATTGCCGATTCAGCCCGTGGACCGACCTGATCCCAAATCTCGTGCCAGACCTCGGAGGCAGGTTGTCCAAGTGCTTGTGGGTGCTTACCACCCAGGATGTCTCTGTAGGCATCGTTGTAGAGATTGATCAGGTCTTCACCCCACCAAACAAACATGGCTTGGCGGGAGGTCAGCATAATCCGCACAGCGGTTTTTAGCCCTTGTGACCAGTTCTTGACTGGACCTAGCAATGTTTGCGACCAATCGTGCGATCGCATCAGTGCCCCCATCTCTCCACCACCCATGAAGAGGCTTTTAGCGATCGCCGCCCCGTCCTCAGTCACCGTCTCTACTCCTCTCCTGAAAGTAATGGGATAGCAGATTTTTGCCACAGTCACGAACTGTCGCCTTAGATGAATGGCTCATCTGGTGCAGCAATTCCTCAACTTGCTTTAAGGCTAAAGCAGAAGGTAGCGTGTGCCCATTTTCCCATCGATTGACAGTGCGAAACGAAACACCTAGCTTAGCAGCTAGCTTCTCTTGAGAAAGACCAAGCTGCTGTCGAAGCTGACGAACTAAATCAGCAATTTCCTGTGGCATTGTGAACGACGATATTAAGACATTGCTTTCCGCTGCGGGCATTACAGCAATTTGTACAAAGTCAGAATAGGACAAGTGACATACCGTTTGTCTCTATCCTCAGAAGCGATCGTCCTCTACCAGTCAGACGAATTAATCAACTCAATCTTGCCTAGCTCGAATTACCGAAACGGGCAAATTCTTCCCAATCCAATTCAAACCATGCAATCACACAGATCGATACACCTCAGACTCTGCAGCGCGTTGTGAAGTTCTACGTGAAGTTTTACCTTTGGTCTAGAGTGGTGAAAAACGCGCGATCGCAATGCCGACAGACTTACTTCCCTAGAAGGAGGTAAAACATTATTCAAATTTGGAGGATGAAAGGAGAACTCACGCTTTGTGAGCGTAAAACTCATGGTTAATAGATATGGCTGATACCACCGTCACAAAAATCAATTCCACCTATTCTCCAAAAGGTGAAATGGGTCAGAAATACCTGGCATCGGGTAAAAAAGTTGCAATGCGTCTCTGGGAAGAAGCACCCGCAAGCGAGCCAAAGCCTGAAGCACAACGTGAGTATGAAACAGTCGGCTACGTAATTCAGGGTCGAGCCGAGCTACACCTAGAAGGACAAACCGTCCTACTCGAACCGGGTGATTCCTGGTCTGTACCTGAAGGAGCAAGCCACACCTACAAAATTCTTGAGCCCTTCACTGCTGTTGAAGCAACCTGCCCTCCAGCTCAGGTCCACGGGCGAGATGAAAAATAGATAACCGGGTACTTCTGCCATGAGTGTTGAGATATACAACGCTCTACACCTACTCTAAGAGAGGATGCGTTAAGCGGCAGAGGATACCTTGATGAGTATTAACCCCAATCAGCCCATTGCCACTGCTTTTACTGGCCCAGTCCTATATCCCTGGGATGCAGGCTCTGCTGTCGCTGAGGTTCAAGAACTGCTACGGGCACACGGCTTTCCCTTGCGAGTTGACGGAGACTTCGGCAGCGTCACCGAAACAGCGGTTAGGCTTTACCAAAAGCGAAATAAGTTAGTTGTCGATGGCGTTGTCGGACCTAAAACCTGGCTCTCCCTAAAGACAACGGTGCAACCAGGCGATCGCCCGCTCGAGCAAGGCGATACAGGCAGAGACGTATTAGAGCTACAGGGACTACTGCAAGTCCACGGTTATCAACTACAGCGAAACGGCATCTTTGACGAACTGACCCAACAAGCCGTCATTGCCTTTCAGCAAAAACATCATCTTAAAGCTTGTGGTATCGTCAACGCTTCCACTTGGGGAGTATTAGGAGAAAAAAGCTGTCCACCTGAACCCAAGCAAAAGCTGTGGTTTACCAACCCCCGTAAGTGGTGGTAGAGAAATATAGCAATTCCAGAAATTAGGGCGATAAAGGAAAAAGATTCCGTAATGCGGAGTCTTTTTCCTTTATCGCTTCTTTATTGAAACAATCTTCATCGAAACAGTATTGAAACATTATTATTAGCAATTTTGGAATTCCATCAGGGTACTTTGTAGTTAACTTGCATTAGTCTATACAGTTACTCTAAGTTAGTCCTGGAGGTCAGCGATTGGGTATCTTCGATAAGATCAGAGGCGAATTTGTTGACATCATCGAATGGTTGGATCAGACCAACGACACGATGGTTTATCGCTTTCAGCGACACAACAATGAAATCAAAATGGGGTCTAAGCTGACCGTCCGCCCCGGACAAAAAGCAGTATTTGTCAACGAAGGTCAAGTCGCAGACACCTTTGAGCCAGGCATGTACGAGTTAACCACTCAAAACTTGCCTATTCTCAGTACCCTCAAGGGTTGGGCATATGGCTTCAACTCACCCTTTAAAGCAGAAGTTTATTTCTTCAATACAAAAATTTTTACTAACCTCAAGTGGGGCACTTCTAACCCAATTACTGTTCGAGATCCAGAGCTAGGTCCAGTGCGGCTCCGAGCTTTTGGCAGCTACAACATTCGGGTCGCACACCCCGAAGAACTTTTAAAGCAACTGGTCAGCACCGATGGACTGTTCCAGGTAGACGAAATCAGCAATCAAATTCGCAACATGATTGTGACCGCTTTCGCCACCTGGTTTGGCAGTTCTCGCATTCCTTTATTTGATTTTGCTGCCCGTTATGGCGAACTCGGTGAAACCATCCGAGGTGGCATTCAGATTGAGGTACAGCGATTTGGACTAGAGCTAAACCAACTGCTCATCGAGAACGTCTCGTTGCCGCCTGAAGTAGAGCAAGCGTTAGACAAACGTGCCTCAATGGGAATTTTGGGCAACATGCAGCAGTATGCTCAGTTTCAAGCTGCAAATGCGATCGAAGAATCTGCCCGAAACCCATCCGGCGGCAACATGGCGCTAGATTTTGGCGTAGGGATTGCGATGGGTCAGCAGTTGACCAATGCCATGCAAACCAATTCGTCCCAGACCGCTCAACCTGCGGCTGCAACTCCTCCACCCCCATCCGCCGAGCCACAGTGGCATATCTCTCGTGACGGTCAAAACTTTGGACCCTTCCCAGCTAGTCAACTCACGCAAAACGGTTTGAACGCTCAAGCATATGTGTGGCGAGCTGGAATGGATGGCTGGAAACGAGCCGCCGAAGTTGCAGAACTAGCACCCATCCTGGGAGCACTACCACCGCCACCCGTGAATTAATCAGATGTAAACCTCAAGTGAGTTGTGAGGACACACCTTTTCGGGAGTGCGTCCTCACAACTCATTGATCTCACAAATGACTTTAGGACTGCGATATGTCGATTGCTAAACCTTTGATTAAGCAGTTCCCTTGTCCGGGCTGTGGTTCCACGCTGGAATTTGACCCGCAAGTTGGACAGCTTAAATGTCCCTATTGTGGGCGAGAAGAGGTGATTCCTCAAAGTGCCGAACAGGTCGAGGAACGTTCCTACGATGCATATCTCGACAGTGAACACACTCAACTCGCAGCGCTGTCTAACACGGCACTGGAAGCAGACTGTCCAGGTTGCAAAGCTCAAATTACATTTGAGCCACCTAATGTGGCAGGACAATGTCCCTTTTGTAATACCAGCATTGTGGCACAACCTCATTCTGCCAGTCCGGTAATGGCACCAGAAGCAGTTTTACCCTTTAACATTAGCCAAAAAGCTGCTAGAGCAGGTATTCAGAAGTGGATAAACAGCCGCTGGTTTGCCCCCAGCGGGTTGAAGAAACTGGCACAGCAAGAAGGCATTCAGGGTGTGTATCTGCCCTTCTGGACGTATGACTGTTATACGGTGAGTCACTACACCGGAGAGCAGGGAACTCACTATTACGTGACTGAAACATATACAGAGACAAACTCAGAAGGTAAGTCAGAAACCAAAACACGCCAGGTACAGCGGACTCGATGGCGATCGCACTCTGGACGAGTTGACCGTTCCTTTGACGACATTTTAATTCCAGGCAGTGAGTCCGTAAATACAAAGCGACTAGAAGCTTTAGAACCCTGGGATTTATCCAAACTGGCACCCTATGATGCATCTTACCTGTCAGGTTTCAAAGCTCAGCGATATCAGGTGAATTTAAAGCAGGGGTTTGAACTGGCTAAAGGCAGGATGGAAGAACCAATCCGCTCTGATGTTCGACATGACATTGGTGGAGATGAGCAGCGTATCCATTCTGTTTCGACCAACTATAGCGCTATCACGTTTAAGCATCTGTTGTTGCCCGTATGGATTTCGGCTTATCGGTTTAGGAACAAGCAATATCAAGTAATGGTTAATGCCCAAACCGGAGAAGTGTTGGGCGATCGCCCCTATAGTGTTTGGAGAATCTCTGCTACCGTCCTGTCCGTGTTAACCATAGTTGGTATTATCCTGTTTATCATCGGTTCTCTTGAAGAGCCTTCACCTGACCTACCTCTACCCGATTCCACTGTTCCAGGCACTTCTGTTATTCCAGGCTCTCCCGCTGCTCCAAACTTCTCACAACCTCTACAGCCTGACGAAGCATTCCAACGGGCAATTAACACTGCCGGAAATGCATCACTTCTAGCTCAATCAGCGCAAACCGAGCAAGATTGGCAGCAAATTGCCGCAGAATGGGAGCGGGCGATCGCCCTGCTGAGAGCTGTTCCACCTACTCATCTCAACTACAGCACTGCTCAACAGAAAGTAGGAGAGTATCAGCGAAACCTTGACTACGCTAGACAGCAAGCACGAATAGCTGAATAAATAAGGAAGACCAACTTACACTCACTTCTTAGCAAAATGGAGTCCCAATTGCTCCAGAAAAGTCAACATTACGCAATTGGCTTCCTGTAAATTTGGCGTTTGTCAAATCCGCATTTCTAAAAGAGGTTCTAAAAGAACGCCTTGCAGCCTTGAGGCTGCCGATTAGAGTAGATAGAGTGATGACAACATAGCTTAGCGATAAAGCACACCAAATAAGACCCATCAAAATGTGATGTGCGCTGAGAAATGCACTGGCAATTGCGGATGCTAAAAAAGCGATCGCCATCACGAATGCCTGATGCTGCACCCTAAAAGTGAGAAGTGCAACACTTAAACTGGCGATCGCTGCTGCGATAGTAGCAATCTGAGGATCTTGGTCAGTTAGACTTCCAACATAGAAAAAGCCCAGCAAAGCTCCGGTTGCCGATCCAGAAGTAGTCATAGACAAGCGTTTAACTATTGGCTTAAGCCCTTCTAACGTAAGCACAGCGGCTCCTGCTCCAGCCAACCCTAAACTGGCGTGTAGCGCGATCGCATAAGACCAGGCTGACTCTGCTGCTGTACGTCCTAAAACTCCAAAAATCATAAGACTAAAAGCGTGAATTGCTAATCCAGCCAAGAGCAAAGCAACTGTCCCTAAAAGCATGAGTCGATTCAGAGGTTGACCCGCTCGAACTTGAACAAAGTTCGCCTCTCGCAAAAGTGCGTTGCTAAAGTCACACCCCCGAATATTTGCACTGCTAAAATTTGCACCATTAAGACTTTTTCCTTTAAAGGAACGATTCCGTAAGTCCTGGTTGGCAAAATTGAGTGAAGCTGGAGTTGTCATAATTGAATCAAGTTTGAGGCAGGGTAAATTATCCTATTCATGCAAGCCCTGGAATTTTTTATAAGCTGATGAACTACCAATACCAGGTGTATGTTAAGCGATTTTTAGTTGTGATTGGAGCAGGGCTGCTGACAATGCCTCTACTTTTTTATGGTAAGCTCCATTTCCAGCGTCCACCTCGCACCGATCAGGAGAGAACTCTTTTTCAGGGCATCGTGTATCGACGAATTGCTAAATCATTACCTCGTCCAGTCGTGATTCACGTTACCACCATTGATCTGACTGCGCCGGGAATTCGAGTATTTGTAACACCGGGAATGCCTACCTCAGATAATCGAGAAACCCAAGCTCAAACTACTTCAGAGTTTGTCGATGAGTTTGACTTACAGCTAGCCGTCAACGCTAGCTTTTTCTATCCTTTTGAGGAGAACACACCCTGGAATTATTATCCTCACAGCGGCGATCGCACCAATGTTTTAGGGCAAGGCATCTCGAACGGACTCCTCTATTCTCCCGCTGATCCAGATTGGTCGGTGCTATGTTTTGCAGACAATAATCAGGCACGAATTGCTGCTCAAGAGTGTCCTTCAGGAACCGTTCAGGCGATCGCAGGAAGTGATGTTTTGATTGAGCAGGGCGATCGCTTAGACGCAGATCTAGATTCATACAACAACCGCATTCCTTATCCACGAGTAGCCACTGCAATTAACCGAGAGGGCAATCAGCTATATTTGGTTGTCGTAGATGGCAAACAGCCCCTCTACAGCGAGGGTGTCACGACCACCGAGCTAACCGAAATTCTCCTGGAAATGGGTGCCTACAGTGCTCTAAATTTGGATGGCGGCGGTTCAACCATCCTAGTTGCTGCGACCCCTTCGGGTACAACCGTTTTAAATGCCCCAATTCACACCAAAGTCCCAATGCGACAACGTCCCGTTGCCAACAACTTAGGCTTCTATGCTATCTACCATCCCAACTAAAGCATTAAGCTGTTGTAACAGCTTAATGCTCTGCAATTACTCCGGGTTGCAATTCCAGAATGATGGTATTATCTCTGTCAGCCGTCGGCAACAAGTTCAAGTATCGAATGGTTTCTCCTTGCTCAATTTCATAAACTTGGTTTTAGTTAACTAGCAAAATAAGTCGTAAGGGATCGAACCGCGCATACCAGGGAAGTGGATGCTCCTTAATGGCTTGCCACTTTTCTTTGAACATTTCTGCCTGCACATGATAGTCCTGTGATCCTTGAGGCTCAGCATTCAATTTAAGGAAAAGGGTCATCCGATGAGGAGTTTCACTGGTTGAAGCTAACCAGCAGGGAAATGTATTGTTTTGACCGGGAGCAGGACTGCGCATGAGACTCATTTGATGAGCACGAATCCCTATATCCGTCAGATCTTGAGGAATTGCTTCCATGACGTGTAAGGTGATGCCCCAATCGATCGCCTCGATCGCGTTTTGTCTAACAGCAACAGCACGGGAAAAGTTTTTGCATCCTGTAAGTTGAGCCACACGTAAGGTTCGGGGATGTTCAAAGATCTGGTGTTTAGAATCAAAGGCGATCGCTTTTCCACCTGACATTACCATCAGTTTTTCACACACCCGATAGGCTTCCTCCAGGTTGTGTGTGACAAACAAAGTGACACCTTTATAGGTAGATAAAGTCTCAACCAGTTGACGCTCGACCTGACTGCGAAGATAGCTATCCAACGCCGAAAAGGGTTCATCTAACAACAATACTTCCGGTTCCGTTGCCAGTGCCCTGGCTAGGGCTACTCGTTGCTGTTGTCCACCTGAAAGTTGGTGGGGATAGCGATTGCCCAAGCCCTGTAGATGCAGCAAAGCAAGCTGTTGGTTTACTTGTTGCGATCGCATCACTTTTGGTAAATGCTGCAAGCCAAATGCAATATTTTGAGCAACCGTCATGTGAGGAAACAGGGCATAGTTCTGAAACACTAAACTGACTTTGCGGCGATGGCTAGGGAGATTAATTCGCTTATCCGAGTCAAATAAAGTTTGACCATTCAAAACAATTTGCCCGTGAGTAGGGGTTTCGACTCCAGCAATGCATCGCAGTGTCATGCTTTTACCAGAACCGGAACCACCCAACAACCCTAATGTTTCCTGCTGAGCGGTAAATGCTGTATTTAAACTGAAGTTTGCAAGCTGTTTCTCAATATCAACGAACAAGCCTTGTTCAAACTGAGACTGGAATTTAGTTAGAGTTACAGTCTGTGGAATTTCAGCCGTTTTATCTCTGCCGGGCAAAGGTTCATTAGCTTCCACTACACTCAAAGGATTCCTTTGAATTTTGCGCTCATAGTGAGTTTGCCAGAGGTTCACCACAACAATACCCGACAGTGAAATCGTCATGATCACCAGTACCCACAGCCATGCCTCGTTCATGGCTCCCGCTTCCACTGCAAAAAAAATTGCCATTGGAATCGTTTGGGTTTGACCAGGAATATTCCCAGCTAGCATCAGCGTTGCACCAAACTCCCCTAACGCTCGCGCAAAGGACAACGTTGTTCCAGCCAGAATACCCGGAACAGAAAGCGGCAGGAGTATTCGCCAGAAAATTCGCCCCTTTGAGGCACCCAGCGTTTGGGAAACCTGGAGCAAACTGCTATCAACCTGTTCAAATGCCCCCAATGCAGTCTTGTACATCAGCGGAAATGCCACAACTGTCGCTGCAATCACTGCGGCATACCAGGTAAACACAATCGTAAAATTAAACTGAGCCATAACCTGACCCAAGGGTCCATTCCTGCCAAACAGAAGCAATAGCAAAAAGCCCACAACCGTAGGTGGCAAAATCAACGGTGCGACAAAAATACCTTCAACGACTGACCTCCATCGTCCCCGGTAGCCCAGCATCCAGTAAGCAGCCGCAATTCCCGTCAGGAAGGTGGCGATCGTTGCAAGCCCTGCGGTTTTAAGAGAAATCCATAGTGGGGAGAGATCGGCAGTCATGCTAGTACTCCCTTCAAGAAGCAATCCCAAAGCCGTATCGTCTGAACACCGCTTGAGCCTGTCTACTCCTTAAGAATCGAGCATAAGTACGAGCGGCTTGCTGGTTGCGACTAGCTGCAACAACGGCCATGGGGTAAACAATTGGAGTATGCAGGTCGCTAGGAGCGGTCGCAACTTGTGTCACCTGTGCTGAAATTCTGGCATCGGTCGCATAGACCACACCTGCATCCGCATTGCCACTCTCGACCGTTCCTAAAACGTTGCGAACCGAGTTGCCAAATACCAACTTAGGCTGCAACTGATCCCAAATTCCTAGATTCCTGAATAACTCCTCGGCGTACTGTCCAGCCGGAACACTGCGCGGCTCCCCCATTGAAATTCGTTCAACGTCAGAGTTGGCTAACTGCCGAAAGCCTGTTAGCCCCAATGTAGAGTTACGCGGCGCTACCAGAACTAGACTGTTGGTGAGCAAGTTGCGACGAGTATTGGAGACGATCAGATTCCCCTCTTGCAAAGCATTCATTTGTCGGGCAGCGGCTGAGATGAATAGATCCACAGGTGCACCCTGCTCAATCTGCTGCTGCAGTGGACCTGATGCTGCGAAGTTATAGCTGACTGTTATGCCTGGGTTAGCCGACTCAAACAGCGGATCAATTTCTTCAATCGCATTTTGCAAGCTGGCTGCTGCTGCAATCAATAGTCTTGCAGATTGAGCATCGACTGCAGCAGGCATAACTATTTTGAAGCCGATCGCCAGCAACAGGGCTGCTAGGAATCCGCCCAGCAAAGCGAGAACGCGTCTTCGTTTCATAACACCTGAGTTGGAGTAAAGAAGAGCTAGTATTGTTAGTTCGGAGGGAGCAAGCCATTAGCTCTATGGGTTCTATAGGTTGACCTTCCAACTGAACTAGACTCGAAATCATATCGTACCAACTTTATACCAACATATTTGGTATTTGATAATGCCAAGAAAAGAGCAAGGCTGGATTACCTTCCAATCCTCAGACGAAGAGCGGCAAATTTTAGAGCAGATCTGTCAGCAGACTCAGCGCACCAAAACAGAAATCCTGCGAGAAATGATTCGACAGAGGGGGCGATCGCCCATTCATGATCCAGATACCAACCCAATCGAGGCTGAGGATTTAAAGGAAGAAACCCTGGATTCGGAGAATGCCACAGCGCTTCAGGCAATCCAAATCCAAATCAGTGCCCGTAACGTCTTGAAAGCAAAAGTGAAACAAGTGGTTAAGGGAACGGTGAATGCAGAAGTGACCTTGGCGATCGCTCCCGGCATCGAGCTAGTCTCGATTGTCACTCGCACTTCGGCTGACAAGCTAGGTTTGAAACCAGGGAAAGAAGTTTTTGCGGTCATCAAATCCAACAACGTGATGATTGCTGCAGGATAAGTTCTTCTTCCTTTTTAGCCAAAGCGAAGGGATGCGTTCCTTGAAACAAGGACACATCCCTTCGTTTTTGGTACCTGTCTTGCTACCTCTTGAGACAACGAGGCAAAGGACGGGCTCTACCTCGTCGCTTAACAAAGCTCAACCTGAGGTAGAGGGTAAACGGGAGTCAAAACTATTAGCTTATTATTAGTACATGCATAAGCAAGGTACAAATGCAAGAAAGTTTAGGATTCTTAAGAGAGCCTGAACTTGCATGAGCGGGGACAAGCCCTCTTGTCCACAACGCCTGCCTCTGAGTTCCGAGAATATCAAGCCTGAAGAAGATGTGAAGTCATGGAAAGCGATCGCTCTATTCACCCCGCCCTTTATTTCAACCAATTTAAAAGCAGCATTTGGGCTTTGGGTATTCCCTCTTGGGTATTTGGCATCACCGACCGAGGCTTTGCTGCTTTTGCCGACGGGTACCTTTCAGCAATAGAGATTGCACATCTGTTTACGGCTTCTTTCTTCTTCGTTAGCTGGCTATTCCTCAAGCCGGAGAAAGAGCTTAATCCAGATGGCTCCGTTGCATTGCAATCTCTAAACTCTAACCTGGCTTGTCGTCGTAGTGAGTTAAGCCAGTGTGGAGCTCAAGGGAAGGCTCTTACAAGAATGCTGGAGCTCCAGGAGTATCACCTGATTAGCCAGGAATACATTTTGCCCTTTCCCCACCTGTGCCAAATTTATCATTTGCTCAACCTAAAGCATTTGGAGAACGTCCATCACTTTAGTTTGAGTAACCTACGAGTCATTTCAGTCAACCATTTGCAGCCTACTGAAGATGGGGGAATCATCAAGTTTCAGACAGTTCTAGATTCGCCATTTAACGCCTTAAGAATTTGGAGACAGCCCGTTGTTGAGGTAGAGTTAACGCTGCATACGCCTCACACAGTTGAACTAAAGATTCCAGTGTACAACGGCAAGAGTATCATCGTGATGTTTAACGTTTTACCTCTGAGTGAAACGGAACATAAGTTCTTTATCGATATTTACAGTGACTTGAGATGGCCAAAACCTTTGCTGCAAATGGTTTTGCACATCGCCTCTTGCTTAACGCTATTTGAGGATTTGCCCTACTTAAGTAAGCTAGCTGAACGCAATATCAGTCGTTTATTCAACCGCACTCGAATCTCAGACCATGAAACAATGTGGTTGTTCAAGCGGTTTGTTGACCTGTATGGTTCGAGTGTAGCTAACCTTGAAGCCTCTCAGTTTTCTACACAACCCAAACAATTAGAAGCGGCGGAGGCATAAGCTGATTAGCTAGTTAACAAGTGAGTGACATATCCTGAAGCGGTACGCCCCTCGCAATTCACTAACGATAGTGCAGCAAATCCAAAGCGTTGGGTTTCGCTCTGCTCCACCCAACCTACAGCTCTACGGGTCTACTGTCTGCAAGTGACTTAGGTTGGGTGAAGCGCAGCGGAACCCAACATCTTAGGACAGCCAGGCTATTACGCCAGCTAGCAGTCTTGCTGATTATTGGACGGTTTTTGAGGATTGGTTAAATAGCATTGCTCGTGATTTCTCCATATCAATCTGCTGGTTCTTGAATTCATTAGCTTTAGCGTAAGCACGAACGGTTGCAGGGCGAGACTGAATTGCCTCAAACCAGCGCTTGAGGTGAGGGAAGTCTTCCAAATTTTGTCTCTGATGCTCGTAGGGCACAATCCAGGGATAGGAAGCAATATCGGCGATCGAATAGTCTTCTCCAGTAAGAAAGGGGCGATCGCTCAACCGCTTATTCATCACCGCATATAGCCGTCCCGTCTCATTTACATAGCGATCGATCGCATAGGGAATTTTCTCAGGTGCATACTGGACAAAGTGATGGTTTTGCCCAGCCATTGGTCCCAAACCACCCATCTGCCAAAACAACCACTGAAGTACTTCTGCCCGTCCACGCACTGTATCAGAGATCAGCTTGCCAACTTTGTCTGCTAGATACAGCAAAATTGCGCCAGATTCAAATATCGAAATGGGTTCTCCACCGTCCGCAGGCTCAGGATCCACAATGGCTGGAATCCGATTGTTGGGAGCGATCGCCAAAAACTCAGGCTTAAACTGGTCGCCAGCGCCAATGTTAATCGGAGCGATCGTATACGGCAGCCCAACTTCCTCCAAAAACATGGTGACCTTGTGACCGTTGGGCGTTGTCCAGTAGTAAAGCGTCAGTGGTGGCATGAATCAGCTCCTGCTACGGTTCAATAGTTCAAAGTTCTCGAACAATCAAACTATAACGTTGTCCCACCCCATTAGAATTTTGCGAGAATCAGGAGTGATCCACTTCCGCAGAGAAGGGAAGCACCAGTTCAATTCTCTGCGTTGTGCAGATCTAGATGACTAACAGAACTTGTATGAGGAGGCTTTGTGCTGCAATATCAGCCGATCGGTTTTGGGCAGCAGGTGATCGAGACTTCACTAGGTGTGATGACATATTACACACCCGTTGGTGAACCCTGGCGAGATAGCTCAGATTCAGCCGATTTGCCGCCGCTAGTTTTCTTGCATAGTCTGGGTGGTGGGTCTTCCGCCTATGAGTGGTCAAAGGTTTATCCAGCCTTTGCCGCCACTCATCGGGTTATTGCACCTGACCTGATCGGCTGGGGACAATCCACCCATCCCATTCGCGATTATCGAGTAGAAGATTACCTGACCATTTTGACAGAATTTCTAGAGCGCACTAACAGCGTTCCGGCAACGGTTTTTGCTTCCTCGCTGACGGCTGCGATCGCCCTTCGCCTTTCCGTCCAGCGTCCAGACCTGTTCAAAATGCTGTTTCTAGTTTCTCCTTCTGGCTACAGCGACTTTGGCGCAAATTACAAACAAGGTATCCCTGCTCAGCTAGCCGGAACACCCGGACTCGATCGCCTGATTTACACTGTCGGAGCCGCCAACGAACTGGCTGTACGCAACTTCTTGCAGCAGTTCTTGTTTGCCGAGCGATCGCGTGTCACCGAGGAAATGGTTGCTGCCTATTTAGCATCTGCCCAACAGCTCAACGCGGAATACTCTGCCCTTGCCTCGCTTAAAGGTGATCTCTGCTTTGACCTCTCCCTCTACATGGAGCAGCTTAAAACCCCCACTGTGATCTTTTGGGGCGATCAATCTCGCTTTAGCAGCCTCTCCACTGGGCTCCGGCTAGCCAACCTCAATCCAGAGACAGTAGAAGCCTTTTGTGCGATCGTCGGCGCTGGAGTCCTGCCTCATTTAGAATTGCCTGCTACGGTAATTGGGTTGATCCAGCATTATCTAGGGACTAGCCCCTAGCCCCTACAATTGTGAAAGACTTTCTCACAGTGGATTCAGATGGTATTCAAGGTTGGCTTGTTGGGATTAGGGACGGTTGGAACTGGAACAGCGCAAATTTTGCTTGATCCAGCGCAGCGACATCCTTTAGTACAAGAGCTAGAAATTTACCGAGTGGGGGTGCGATCGCCCGACAAAACTCGTTTGGTGGCTTTTTCCCCTGGCGTAGTCACCACTGACCTGGAAGCGATTGTCACCGATCCGGCTGTGGAAATTGTGGTGGAATTGCTGGGTGGGTTGGAACCGGCGCGATCGCTGATTTTGAAGGCGATCGCCAATGGCAAACACGTCGTCACCGCCAACAAAGCTGTAATTGCCCGATTTGGGGAAGAAATTTTTGCCGCAGCTACCGAAGCAGGCGTGTACGTCTTGCTCGAAGCAGCAGTCGGCGGCGGCATTCCCGTAATTGAGCCACTGAAGCAATCGCTCTGCGCCAACCGTATCCATACGCTGATGGGCATCGTCAACGGCACGACCAACTACATCCTGACGCGGATGCAAACCGAAGGTGGTGACTTTGCCGAAATTCTCGCCGATGCCCAAAAGCTAGGTTACGCCGAAGCCGACCCTACCGCTGATGTAGATGGCTTTGACGCGGCTGATAAAATTGCGATTCTGGCATCTCTAGCCTTTGGCGGACGGATCAAGCTGCCGGAGGTTTACTGTGAAGGCATTCGTCAGGTCAGCGCTGCCGATATTGCCTATGCCGACAAGCTAGGCTTTGTGATCAAGTTGCTAGCTGTTGCCAAACGTGACACCTCACCTGGAACAAATCTGGCAGACCCGCCCGACCAGCTTCAGGTCAGGGTTCACCCGACGCTGATTCCCAAAACCCATCCCCTGGCTAGCGTCAATCAGGTTTACAACGCCATTCTGGTTGAGGGGGAACCAATCGGTCAGGTCATGTTCTTTGGCCCAGGTGCCGGAGCCGGACCAACAGCCAGTGCGGTTGTTTCTGACATTCTCAACATTGCCGCCATCCTCAAAGTTGGACGAGGCGCAGCTATAGACGGTCAACCACCTCAGCTTGACCCCCTGCTAGCCTGTTCCCATCAGCATTATTGTGCGATCGCCCCCATGTCCGAGCTAGTCACCCGCTTTTACGCGCGATTTCTTACCCAAGATAGCTCTGGCGTAATCGGCAAATTGGGCACCTGTTTTGGCAATCACAGCGTCAGTTTAGAATCGGTTGTGCAAATTGGACTACGAGACAACCAGGCTGAAATCGTTGTCGTCACACATCATGTGCGCGAGGGCAATTTCCATCAGGCGCTAGACGAAATTCGTACCTTTGAAGCGGTGAATAGCGTTGCTAGTTTGCTGCGGGTTCTGTAGCTTTTCTAAACCGAAGGATTGGTGTAGAACAAGCCGGATGTGTTGCAGCGATCGCATTCCGCAAAAAACTGAAGACCGCTTTTGCGAATCCTTTGCTTAGTGTGACAGGCTTGGCAAACGGATTGAATTGATGTGTTTGGCGAGCATTGCAGCAATTTATCTGAATCGCCAATACTTCAAGTGAAACTACGCTAACTACAGTGCCCAGATTCGTAGGGTAAATTGCGATCGCCTCCGTTTCACTAATTTCTCCAACTAAGGAGTAATGAACTGCGCGTAATATAGTGCAACAATAGAGGTATAAATTTAACAAATAGGGAAAGAATCATGGAAGATAAGAACTATTCCTGGAAAGGCAGTCCTAATGCTGGTTCTGTGTTGGCGATCTTGGCGCTAATTTGTGGTGCGGCACTGGTACTGGCAGGGTTCAGCTAGAATGCCGGGTGCGTGCATCGCCCCCTTACTGACTACAAAACTGGCGATCGCCCACAGCTTGGGCAACATTAAGGTAACTTCGCTACAGCCAACCACAAATGCAAAAAACGGGGTGGAAGCTTTACCTCCACCCCGTTTTTACGTTTCAAGAAACTTACATCAAGCTTCTCATCAAGCTTCTAGCGCTGCAAATTTTGCTCTAATCTCTTCTACACGCTTGCGGTTTACGCCAAGGTCAGATTTTCCCAAACGGGAAGCGGAGCGGACGTGAATCACACTTTGGCTTTTGTCCAGGTAAAACTCAACATCATCAACAAAGCCCATCAAGGCAGTAGCGAACTCGCTATAGACATAATCGTCGGACTCACTCACGATCTTGGTCCGTGGCAGGTCTTGAATCACAGCTTTTAAGTTTGCTAAAGCCTGCTCTGGAGTTGAGCTGTAGGAAATCGGCTGAATGCTGTGTTCACTATCAGATGCAGGGGTCTGGCTGTTGACGCAGTTGGGGGTGTTGGGGCATTCCAACAGTTTGCCTTCTTTTACACCTAAGTTAGTTGGGGGCGTTCCTGAAAACGAAAACAATGGTTTTTCTCCTGATGATGCGGTGGCAGATGCAAGGGTTACGGTTGAGGGGGTTTGGGCGATCGCAGGCATCCCCCCACTCATCCAGCACAAACTGGTCAGGAGCAAACCAAAAAAGAGCGCTAATCCTGATTTGAGCATAAGTTGCCTCTGCACTTTAGTATTCTACTTAATACTACTTAATACGGTCCTACACAAGACAGTTCTATGTCCAGAAGCAACAAGGGGCTTAGGACCCTTGTTCTAGAGCGATGGCGATCGCCCAACTCAGGATTTCCTTCAAATGTTGCAACTCAAGTCACCCGATCGCTGGCTGAAGCGCAGGTTTTCCCGATAGTCTACAGGGCAATCAATCACAGCAGGCACGTCTTGAGCCAAAGCTTCCTTGAGTTTGGGAATAAAGTCGGTGCTGGACTCAACCCGATAACCTTTCAAACCCATGCTCTCCGCCAGTTTGACAAAATCAGGATTGGTAAAGTGAACAAAGTTTGACTCCCCATAGTGATTGAGTTGTTTCCACTCAATCAAGCCATAGCCACCGTCGTTAAAGATGATCGTGACAAAGGGTGTGCCGACGCGTAGAGCAGTTTCTAACTCCTGACTGTTCATCATGAAGCCACCATCTCCCGTAACGGCAACAACCTTGCGATCGGGAGCAACCAACTTGGCAGCAACAGCTCCTGGAATAGCAATGCCCATTGCTGCAAAACCGTTAGAAATCAGGCAGGTGTTGGGGCGATCGCAATGATAGTGACGCGCCATCCACATCTTATGAGCACCCACATCCGAAATCACAATATCCTCTGGTCCCATCACCTGGCGCAAATCGTAAATCAGCTTTTGCGGCTTAATTGGGAACCCATCATCGTTAGAGTACTGCTTGTAATCATCGCGAATCTCATCTCCCAGGGACAGCGCGTAGGGGTCTTGTTTATCTTGGCGATCGCTGCGCTTAAAGATCTCATCCAGCGAGTCAGAAATATCTCCCACCACTTCAGCCGCCGGAATGTAGCTACTGTCAATTTCGGCGGGAGTATCATCAATGTGGATAATCGGAATCTCGCCCGTAGGATTCCATCGCTTCGGGGAGTACTCAATCAGGTCATAGCCGATCGCAATCACCAGATCTGTGTTGTCAAACCCGCAACTAATATAATCCCGCTGCTGCAGCCCGACAGCCCAAAGAGCCAGAGGGTGCGTGTAGGGAATTACTCCTTTGCCCATAAACGTATTGGCGACAGGAATATTAAGCCGGGTCGCAAACTCGGTCAGCGCTTCACTAGCATTAGCCCGAATCGCACCATTTCCGACTAGGATTAATGGATTTTTTGCCTGCGAAATCAGAGTGGCTGCTTTCTCAATGCTGTGAAAGGCTGCAAAGGTTTTTTCTCGTCCATCGGTTTTCAGCGGTCGTCCCACGGCTGGCATCGCGGCAATATTTTCCGGCAAGTCAATGTGTACGGCACCAGGTTTTTCGGTCTGAGCGACCTTAAAGGCTTTACGGACGATTTCTGGTGTGTTGCTAGGCCTGACGATCTGAGTATTCCACTTAGTGACCGGTGAGAACATTGCTACCAGGTCTAGATATTGGTGAGATTCAATGTGCATTCGGTCAGTGCCCACTTGTCCGGTAATCGCAACCAGGGGAGCGCGATCGAGATTGGCATCCGCAACGCCCGTCATCAGGTTGGTTGCGCCTGGCCCTAGCGTTGACAGACAAACTCCAGCCTTGCCAGTTAGCCGCCCGTAAACATCTGCCATAAACGCTGCACCCTGCTCGTGGCGAGTGGTGATGAAGCGGATTGAGGAGTTTTTGAGCGCCTGCAAAATTTGCAGGTTTTCTTCACCCGGCAAACCGAAGATGTATTCAACGCCTTCATTTTCCAGGCATTGCACGAGTAATTCTGCTGTATTCATTTCACTCATGTTGATTTCCTTTGAACTGTAGATGGAGTGGGTGCAGCGAGTGGGGGTGAGGTTATTTCATCCAAACAGTTTTGATATTGACGAATTCGTGAATACCCTGAATGCCGAGTTCGCGTCCGTAGCCTGACCGTTTGACCCCCCCGAACGGCAATCGCGGATCGGATTTGACCATGCCGTTGATGAAGACGGCTCCGGCTTCTAGCTCTGTGGCAAGGCGATCGCCTTCTTCTTGTATTCCCGTCCAGGCACTTGCTCCTAACCCAAAGGGACTGCTATTTGCCAGGTGAATTGCAGCGTCAATATCAGGCACGCGAAATAGCAGCGCAACCGGGCCAAAAAACTCTTCGTCATCGGCTGGGGTGCCCGGAGGGAAATCAGCCAGGATAGTAGGAGGATAAAAGTTTCCATGCTGAAGCGCTACGACTGACCGGGTTAGCACATCCTGGGGATTTCCACCAATTAACGCTTTTGCGCCCTTCTCAATACAAGTTTGCACCAGCTGATCTAAATCTTTGAGAATACCGGGAGTTGCGAGCGGGCCAATGTCCGTTTCAGGATTCATTGGGTCGCCCACTTTCAGGGCAGCGTATCTTGCCACCAGCTTTTCGGTGAATTCGTCGGCGATCGCCTCCTGCACAATGAACCGCTTTGCCGCAATGCAGGACTGTCCACTGTTGATCATTCGGGCAGTTACAGCGGTGGAAACGGCTGTTTCTAAATCGGCACTTTCCAGCACGATGAATGGATCGCTGCCGCCCAATTCCAGTACCGTTTTCTTAATTAGCTTTCCGGCAAGGCTGGCAAGGCTAGCCCCAGCGGGTTCGCTACCGGTTAAAGTAGCCGCTTTCACCCGTTTATCGGTGACGATCTGAGCCACCTTATCAGAACCGACCAGCAGCGTTTGAAAGGCTCCAGTTGGGAAGCCTGCCTCTCGAAAGATTTCTTCAATCGCTAGGGCACATTGAGGCACATTCGAAGCGTGTTTTAACAACCCCACATTACCTGCTATCAAGGCAGGTGCCGCAAAGCGAAAAACTTGCCAAAAAGGGAAATTCCAGGGCATCACGGCTAGCACCGCTCCGATCGGCTGGTAGCTCACAAAACTGCGGCTCGCATCCGTTTCAATCGGGACGTTTGCTAAAAACTGAGCAGCATTTTCAGCGTAGTAGCGACAAACCCAGGCAGATTTTTCGGCTTCAGCGATCGCTGAAGCAATAGGCTTGCCTACCTCCAGTGCCATGATTTTGCCAAACTCCTCTCGCCGATCAACCAGCAGTTTTGCCGCTGCATTCATCCATTCAGCTTTTTGGGCGATCGGAATATGGCGATAGTGCTCAAACGTCTTTTGCGCCTGATCTAGCTTCTGAGCAATTTCCTGATCATTGAGCGGCTCAAAGTTTTTTAGTATCTCTCCTGTTGCTGGGTTAACTGTGGCGATACCCATACCCTCATCTCCTGATTCACTAAAAGGCTGAGGTTTGGCCGTTTTCGCGGAAAAATGCCAAATCTCACCCGAATAGTTCTAGGGTAGCCATTGTTAAATGGACGGGGCATGGATTGTTTGCCATTCGTTATTTGTCACTTACAGAACTTATGTAAACGGAACATAAATCAAGCAAACTTTACCCTAATGCAGGGTTTATACAAACTAAAAATCAACTAGGAAATTTCAGGTAGGGGCGATTCGCGAATCGCCCCTTGTATCTTTCAGAGGTAGTTTAAACAATTACCAATTCATAGATCTTCTGCATGAGCCACTCTTTAAAGCGTGAATGGTAGCGAGGCTCCGCCTCGCTACCATTCACAGAGATCTAAATAAACTAGTTCCGAATTGGTCCGTTGTAATCCACAGTGATAACCCAGCCATTGCTGTTAACCGTAACGACGCTTTCGGTCGTGTAATTGGACGAACCGGGCGCGCCACCTCTGAAGGTAAATGTCCAGCTTCCGTCAGAGTTCTCGACGTAAGGTGCGTCAGTAGATGGACCATGCATCGATGGCTCAGCTCGATATTGGTTCAGTCCACCATTTGCCCGCTCAGCCGCCTGACGTGCCAGGTTTTTCGCTCGGTTGAGGTCAAAGTTGACCACTGGAGGAGTACTCGTCTGAGCCAGCCTATAGGAATCCGAGCGAGTCTGAGCTTCAGCCGAAAGAGCGCTCAGGGTTAAAGTAGCCAGGGCGATCGCACACAACACACGAATTCGTTTCATAAGGTTCCGTTCCAGCGCTAAACGCAGTCCAATTCATGTCCGATAAGAATATGGATACATTAGCTGCTGGTGTAGTTCCAGTAACGCCCACACCTCTACTCCATCCAGGGCGTTCCATTATCCCAGGGAGCGATCGCAAACCCCTTCTCCTTACTTTTTGCTTCTACCTCAGCTTGATATTGAGTTGCGACAAACAAAAGCACGCCTCCCTCACTGCCATCACCGCGATTGAGAGCAGCGGCGATCGCCGCCGCAGGCTGCAAGTGGTAGCCGTCCCAACCAAATTCAGGGTAGGTGTCTTGCACAATCAGCAGAGAGCCGGCAGTTCCATGAATCTTGCCTGCCAGTACTACAAAGTGTCCAACGTTCCAGTCGACTGAAGGGGGTTGAATGTCAACGCCTTGAAGGTAGGCGATCGCATCTCCAAGTGGCAGAGCCGACCCCCACAAGTGCCCTGTTCGCAGGTTACAGATCGGCACTGCGACCCAGTCAGGGTTTTCCTGGCAGAGCAAAACCAACGCTTCTACCTGGTTTTCTGACCAGTCTGCTTTAAGCGGAATCAGGCTGAACTTTTCTCTAGAGGCGCTAGAAACTGCTTCGATTAGCCCTGCGGCCGCAGTTCCCGCATCCTGAACGCAGTCTGTTTGCGGCAAAGCAACACCGTAGTCATAGCGGGGACGCACGCCTTTAGGCACCCAGGTGAGCGGGTCACCCATTGGTAGCACGGAACCCGCCAGCGAAGCAGCCTGCTCTGTACTGATGCTCAACTTGGCATACACCCGCAGCAACAGAGCCGCCCAGTAAGGTCCGCAAAGATTGTCGTGTTGTTGCCCTGCCAGTCGATGTGCTTGCACAATCTGCGACACTCCTGGCAGCAGATTTAACGATGCCGCCAACCCCCGCAAAAGTTCCATCTCACCCCTAATTCCTAACCCCCAATCCCAATCCCTAAAATCTCTGCCCTACATAAACCGATCGCACTTCTCCATTCCGCCGAATCAATGCCTCTTCGTTTTGCACAGAAACTAGCGTCCAGCCGCTTGAGCCAATGCTTTCACCCACATAGATGCGTTGAGGCGTACCGTTGACATCAAATAAAGCAGCAGAGCGATCGCCCAATTCCAACAGTCCTACCAGGGTGTAATTCAAAGTCGGGGCAATGTTGGGTGCGGTCGCCACCGCAGCAGGAGCAGGAGCAGAAGCAGCAGGGGCAGCAGGCACCGCAGGCTGAATGGATGGAACAACTTGACTAGCCTGAGTCGGTTGAGCAGGCTGGGCGGGCTGCCCCAATCCTGGAAAAGATAGATTTTGAGGCGGTTGGTAGACCGGAACAAAGACTCGCTCTGGGACTGAAGCCTGAGCGGGTTGGCTGCTGCTAGTAGGACTAGTGGCAGCAGGAGGAGCCGGAATCTCGGCAGTAGTAGAGGAGTTGTTGGCGGTGGCTCTGCGATCGATTACATCCAGCGATCGCTCCATATAGTCTAAAAATTCGGCATCGGATTGAGAAAGCTGATCAACAGCTACAGAGTTTTGAGGGGCGGGTGCAGGTTGCCATTTTCCCTGAAGCATTATTCCTAAAAGGGCAGTCAACACCAGAGAGGCACAGGCTGAAATTAACAAAAGCTGGTCGAGCGATTTGCCAAATCCATAGCGCTTATCCGCCTGGCTCTCTGACGGCAGCAATTCCAAATCTGCCTCTAGCTGCTCCAGTTGGTCGGCTTCTACTTGACGGTGCGGCACCAGCACCGACGGCAACCCCATCTCTGGCACCGTGATCGGCTGGAGTGCTACATATTCTGGGTTGTCTGTCTCAGGCGGCATCTTAACCCCTTTCTCCAGGATGTGATCGACCTCCTCAAACAGCTCGTCCATCAGGTCATCAGCGTAAGTGTCAATCGAGAAAGTGCTGGGTTCAGCCACTGGAATATCTTCATTCCAGTTAGAGGGTTTTGGTTGTCCTGAAGCTTCCAGGAGGGGTTGGTTGATGCTGGGATCTTGAGACATAAACGTTCTACAGAATGGCTATGGATGTTAACTGCAAGAGTTAACCCTTTCAAAAAGCTGACACTTGTCGAGCTGGACTGGGGCTAATCCAAACTATTGTTAAGCTACACACACTAGAGGACTTACAACCTACCAACAACAGACGATGAGTGCAACCTTGTGCCTGACACGTTTGCTGCGAATAAACACCCTGAACCAATAGAACGATCGCCTTGCACAGTTGTGACATTCAGATAGAACTCTTGGTTTATCCCAAGGGTTATCTGCCAATGCCATGACTATACCCAGGATTGGGCTACAAACTAGCACTTTCAAACATCCTCTAGAGATTAACCTCTAGGGTTTGAATGACTAGAATTTAGCAGAAGATCGGGCAAAATGCCGCTTTTTTAACTAAATTCAGACCTATAGATTCAGACCTACAGACAAACAATCACCCAGGTTCATGACCTTACCAGATTCAGTGCTTGATTCAAGTTGTCTAGCCTGGACTGGAGCAGACTGAGCTGGTGACGCTGGTGGGATAAATCAGGGACGGGAGCGGATTCTGGAGCGATCGCCATCTCAATTGCAGCGTTTGCAGCAATTTCGTATTGCTGAAGGGCAGTTAAGGCAAGGCTGCTAAAGCGGCTCAGGTAATCCTTGGCTGCATTGCCATAAAGCTGATTGATCTGAGTTATGTAATCTTCCACAGAGTCAGATGGGCGGACTGGCTGTGGTTGATTTGCATCCGTTTGATTGGTTTGATTAATCAGATAGCTAGCTCCACCAAAAACGGCTGCACCAATTGGTCCACCCAATACCCAACCGAGTCCCGTAGCGATCGCCACAGGTGCTACATCCCCTTTCTGCCTGGGTGCGTTTGCGTCGGATTGAGGGGAATCGGGCAAAATCACCTCCGGCTCCTCTGGAAAAGCAAACCACAGGTCAGCAGGGCGCGGACGATCAAAGAAATCACAGGCTTTGTAAACCCACTCCACCACAGATTTCTTTTTGGCGACCCAATCTGGCTTCAGGACAGCCGATTCCCAGTCTTTAAACTCAAACTGCTGCAAGGCTGTCGTCGCCCCAAACTGATACTGGTTAAGCAGATTGGGCAGTGCAAGCCAATCCTGGACAGCAGACAAGCTGCTAGAAAAACCTTGTTTAATTAACTTTTGGGCTTTTTGCTTGATTTGCGTCTTTTGGTCAACCGTTGCAGAAGTTGAATGCATTTTGGCGCTGATTTCAGCCGTGATGGACTCTATCTGCTGGTGCAAGGCTTGCTGAACCTGAGGAGCGATCGCCAGCAGTCGAGGCAAACGAGTCTGGAGTGGTTGCTCCTGATGGAACTGGGCGATCGCCTCAAGCGCGGTCTCAAATGCAGGCAATCCTGCTGTCTGTGCAGCAGTCATATCTCCTTTCAAACGAGCCCGTAGAGCAGGCAGAGCATCAACCCTGTAAAGGTTGCTGATGCCAGCAGGCAGTTTTGACCGAAAGCTTTCCGCCACAAAGCGCATCCGGCGAGATACCTGCTGCTGGTCATCTGGCTCCATCAGGTTGAGGAAATTGACCACAAACACAACCGTCTCAATGCCGCGATCGAGCAGCCAGTCCCGGAGGTTTTCCCGTTCGCCTAGCGTCATCAGTTTGCGACCATCCAGCACTTGCACCACCAGATCCGCCGTCAAAAGCTGATCGCGCACCAGTGCATCCTGTGCCTCCCGGTCATTAGTTCCCGGTAAATCTAGCAGTTCCACTCCCGTTTGTAGGAAGGGATGCGGACAAAATACCTCAACAGCAACCACATCGTCTCGCATTCGGCGGTTGTCATCGAGAATGGCAAACCGTTTCAGCACCTCCGTACCCGTTTCCTGAATTTCTGAGCCGTCTGATAGCCTGATCCGAGTTTGCAATTCAGCGCCATAGCGAACAGCGATCGCCGCTCCCGTTGTTGGAATCAGGTCAATCGGTAGTGTCCGTTCTCCCAATAGAGCATTCAACAGCGTCGATTTACCGTAGTTAAACGGTCCAAAAACCGCGATGCGAAAGCTGGAATGAGTGAGGCGATCGCACACGTTCAGCACATCCTGTCGCAATCCCGTTTGTGCATCCAGCAAACCCACCGTCGCTCGCAGATGATCCAACAGATTCTCTATGACACTTTGATCCGGTGGTTCCATTGCTGCTTCCTTTCAAGCTCGTTTCTAAGATAGCAGTGCTTAACCGACAGCTCTGGAATGCGATCACAGCCTTTAGCGTATTGCTATTGCGTCAAACTATCTCCCGTACTGGGGTCAAACACGAAAAGCTGATCCAGGTCGAGCCGCAGCGAAAGGCGATCGCCTGGATGAGGAGGTTGCATTGGATTCACCTGTAGATTGAGCGTCGGGGCAGATCCTCTCTCGACAGGCAAAACAGTGCGGATCAAGATCTCTCGTCCTAAAGGCTCCACGACACTCACTTCTGCCATCAGGTGACCACTGTTTGACTTAGACGAGTTTGACTCAGACGGGTCTAACTCAGACACGATTTGAAGATGCTCAGGACGAATACCCAGGTTATACCGCTGTCCAGCAATAAGGTTAACCTGCTGACGAAGGCAATCGGGACAGGGTAAGGGCTGTCCTTCAACCTGAAAATGAGTGCCATCATACGTGGCGTGCAGCAAATTCATCGGCGGGTTGCCCACAAACGTAGCTACCATTTGGTTTGCAGGCTTGGCATAGAGGGTTTGAGGATCGCTGATCTGCTGAATTTTGCCGCGATTGAGGACAACGATCTGGTCGGCTAGCGTCATTGCCTCCACCTGATCGTGAGTCACATAGATTGTGGTAACACCAAGACGCTGATGAAGCTGCTTTAACTCGGCACGAGTATCGTCTCGCAGTTGTGCATCCAGGTTAGACAGAGGTTCATCAAGCAAAAACACTTGAGGTTGACGGGCGATCGCTCGACCCAAAGCAACGCGCTGCTGCTGCCCCCCCGATAGCTGTCGGGGTTTGCGCGCCAAAAGGTGAGTGATATCGAGCGATCGCGCTACCGCCTCCACTCTAGACTGAATCGTGGTTGCATCCGATCGCCGCATCCGTAAGCCAAACGCCAGATTTTCAGCAACCGTCATGTGGGGATAAAGCGCATAGTTTTGAAACACCATCGCTACATCCCGCTCACGAGCTGGAACCTGGTTGACCAGGCGATCGCCAATGTAAAGCTTGCCCGAAGTCGCGTTGTCCAGTCCAGCGATCGTTCGGAGAATCGTTGACTTACCGCAGCCCGATGGCCCAACCAAAACCCAAAACTGCCCATCTGGAACTTCAAAGGTAATGTCTTCGACGGCAGCGACAGCATTAAACTGTCGGGTAATTTTCTCTAGATAAACTCTAGCCACCGCATTTATCCCACAACGTCAGTTAGGTTTGGCATCACTGGTAGGTAGAAACTTGAGCGTAAAGGCTACAAATTCTCGCCACACGCAAAACCTCAGCTTCAATTGTGACAGCCTTTTGAATTTCGGCATCCCCAACAAAATTTATTTGTGCCTAACGCAGAACCCGTGCTATATTAATTAACTGTTCGGACGCATAGCTCAGTTGGTTAGAGCACCACGTTGACATCGTGGGGGTCGGTGGTTCGAGTCCACTTGTGTCCATCAAAATTGTACAGTGACACATTATTGTCGTCGAAAGCACAAGCGTTACTTGCGTAAAACTGAAGTAACGATGACAGTAATTGTAGCGCTGGCAATTAGGGTAAAAGCGAGCTGCACAACCCACTGCGTCGCTTGCCTATAGTCCGCAAACCGCTCATCAAATTTTTAGCATCACTTGAAAGTGCCTCAACGTCATTGGAAAGCGCCTCAACATCATTGGAAAGCGTTCCGACATTGCTCGAAAGCACTTCGACATTGCTCGAAAGCTGGTCAAGCTTGTTTGCCAGATCTTTCAAGGTAGGTTCGTTATCAGACGTAGTGGTCATAGGAGATAAAGCGACAACTCGCACTTCATTATTGTAAAGAACTAACTAGATGCGATCGCTCCCTCTCAGAATGACCGAAAAAATCGATTGAGAAAAGGCGATCGCCCTATTTCGTCTGACTAGTGTTACGGGTTTATGCTTGTCGGGGTTGCGATTGAGATTTGCGCGATTTGCGGCTAAACCGAGTCCCCAACTCTTCCACCACTGTATCAATTCCAATACCGCGACCATGAATCTTAGCAGATTGGTAGACGACTCTAGCTGAGGTGTAAGCCTCGTTTCCAGCAGCATAGTAGGTATCTTCTAGCAGTTCATGGAGTTGCCCCAAGGACAAAAGAATAGGGTACAAACTCTCATACAAACTTACGGCTCGACGCATCTCAGCAATGTCAAAAGAACGAGGCAGAAACTCATCATGTCGATTAGCAACTTCCATCGCTTTTTGCACAAAAATTCGGGTCTTGTCTCCCATTTTAGGAAGCGATCGCCGCTCTTCTTGAGATAGGTTAATGAGAAAAGATAGCTTCTCGTGAATGGAGACGATTGATTCCATCACATCCTGTTTGTCGCTGTCGGAAAGCGTGGCTTGGTTTAAGTTGGTAGTCATTTAGTTTAGCTCCCTGAGACTTCAGTTGAGTGAGTTAGCTGTTGTGGTTTCGGCTAATTCAGAAATACCCGTCGTCGAAAGCAAACTAACTTGTAATCTTACGGAATTGAAAACTTTACTGGTCAAGAAACTCGGTAAATATCTGTAGTGCACACCCTCTACTCTAAGTTGATCCCACTTTGTTCTATTTAGGCGATAAATATTTCTTATTTATGCCCCTCTCGCATCTATTCCGCAAGCTAATGCTTTTAAAGATGTCCTTCTCTAATCTATGTGCGAAAGAGTTCATTCTATATGAGCTATTTTCTTTAGTTACTTCAGAATAGATAGCTCTATACTTAACCTTGTTCACTTTTACGTTGAGAATCAATTATCTATCCAATAAATAAGTGATTCTGTAAGTTACTCTGTTTGCTCTACTTAGGAAATAGATCACTTTGGGTTGAGATAGTTTTGTAGCTTGCCTATAGCGTGTTGATTGTAATTTGGGTGAGGGCGATGCGCTCTTTCACAGTCTTCTTCACTTTGGGTGCGATCACCCTTAGCTAACTGAGCAAACGAAACGAAGGCAGAATACTGTGCGTCTAAAGCACTGCCTCAACTGCCGATTGCTCTAGAAGAAATACTAATTTCTGCGGCTTAAACATCCTCCGAAGCGTAATATGCAGACTAGTGGCAGTCTAATCATCCTATGCAGGGTAAATAGATAGATACAGTCTGTTTAATAACTAGTTAGACCTCTGCCCCTTTGCTAAAGATCCAACTTTAACCTGCGAACATCAGTTGTTTTTCTATTAGTGGTTGCTTTCATAATGGATGCTACTTTAAGTAATGTGGCGGAGAATATGCTATTCCTTGGTAGAGCGACTTTAGCTCATGCGATTGATATGCTGACGTTTCACAATAGTGCAGCGCGTTATAACAGGGTTGAGCAAAGAGATTCTATCGCTGTTCTAACAGCAGCTCATGCAGCCGAAATTTTAGTGAAATCAAGAATTGCTCAAGAGCATCCACTTCTGATATTCAAAGAGATTCCTAAAAGATCAAGAGCCTCGGAGAACTCACTTACACTCTCTCAGTTGATGGAAGATGGTCGAACATTGATGTTCAGTGAATTACCAGATCGTTTATGGGCAGTTAGTGGTTATGACCTACCAAGCCAGGAAACTTATCAATCTTTCGGCAAGCTGCGTAATACAATTCAGCATTTTGGTCGTCCTGATCGAAATCTTACTGATGAAACAATAAAGTTTATTTTTACTGTTATACAACCCTTTCTCTGGGAACATTGGAACCTTTTAGCTATAGAACATTTTGATGACCCAGATGGACATGAGTATGTTCTCGAATTTGTTTCTAAATTTCCTGTGAACGTTCAGTTAAGAGAGTCATGGCGTAGATATGCAGAAAGATTAAATTCAGAGGAACTCGATAGGCTTATTTTTATCTCGGATGAAAGTTGTTCAACACTAAGGCAATTTCATAGCTGGTAGTTGTCTTGAAGTAGTGAATTCATCAAGGAATAATTTGGTTTGACAATTGCAATGCACCGGAGCATTGAGGATAGTGTTTTTTGATCTAGCCTATCAAGCCCGATGGTTGTGAACGTTATCTGTCCCTAGAACTTCATCCGTATTTTTTCAGAAGGTTGCAACTGTTCAAAGAGTAAAGGTGTACTATAGCTACATGGTTAAAGCCGTACTTCATCAAGGTGATGCAGTTTGCTGGCTGCGTGAGCTGCCGGATGCGTCAGTTGACCTTATTGTGACCGATCCCCCATACGAGTCGTTGGAAAAGCATCGCGCGATAGGTACTACCACACGCCTTAAGCACAGCAAGGCGTCTAGCAATGATTGGTTTGATATTTTTCCTAACGATCGGTTCCATGAGCTATTCGTTGAGCTGTATCGGGTATTGAAGAAGAATTCTCATTTCTACCTCTACTGTGACAATGCAACAATGTTCGTGGCAAAACCTATTGCAGAGTCCGTGGGTTTTCGCTTCTGGAAACCACTCGTTTGGGACAAGATGAAGATCGGGATGGGGTACCACTATCGTGCTCGATATGAATTCATACTGTTCTTTGAGAAGGGTAAAAGGAAGCTCAATGATCTTGGTGTTCCTGACATCATTCAAGCACCTCGGATTTACCGTGGATATCCAACTGAGAAGCCTGCTGAGGTCTCGGAAGTTCTCATAAATCAAAGTACAAAGCCAAATGAAATTGTTATCGACCCCTTCATGGGTTCTGGCTCAACGGGCCTCGCTTCAGTGAAACTTGGTCGTCACTTTATCGGCAACGATATTGGCGCAGAGGCTCTAAAAGTAACTCGTGAGCGTCTTCAAGATCTGCAAGTTGACTTTGTATCTACTCTCTGGACACAGCAAACATCAGCGCCCGAAACGACACAACTTGACCTCTCAGTCTGAGAACTCAGCTCAAACTTTTGGGCACTATTGTTTATGTTTACGCAAAGTTTTGATAGTCATGAAGATAGGAGACAACTATGGCACTGTCAAGAGGAGCAAAGAAACTGTTCGACTGGCTTAAACAGCAACGTGCAGGAACGATCGTAAGCTACGAAGCTGTCATGGATGTCACTGACTGGAGTGAATCGTCTCTCACTACTTATATCCGTAAGAACAAGATCGCTCCCTTTTTACACAAACTCGAAAATCAAAGTCTCAAGATCCTTGTGGATGGAAATGAGATAACTGAAAAATTTTTTGACGAAACATTCACTCAGACCGCACCGCGGCACATTAACCTCTCCTCAGGTAACCAACTTCAGGGTCAAGATAACAAATACGAACTCGTTGAGCCACTAGGGAATGGAGCGGTAGGACACGTTTGGTCAGCTCGAACCCAGTCATCGGAGGTTACACTTGTGGCTGCTAAGGTAATGCTTCCGCGACGAGACCTACTGCAAGACTCAAAGCTTCCGAACGTACGAGAACGGTTTAGGTGTGAGGCACAAAATGGTCGCGAGATTAATCACCCTAACATCGTCAAGTACATCGACATAGGAGAAGTTGAACAGAACCCGTTCTTAATTATGGAGCTAGCGGATCGCTCTATTGCTGACCAACTTCGCACTAGCGGTTCTATTCCTGAGGAAGAAGCTGCCGAAATAATACTGGATGCTGTCATTGGTCTTGGTTTCCTGCATTCAAAGGGATGTACTCATCGAGACATCAAACCAGCAAATCTCCTAGAGTTTCCTAATGGGATCAAACTTGGAGATCTCGGTATTGTTAGGTGGAGCGACTTTGATGATGCTTTCACGAAAGGAGGGACTATTACTAAGGAATCAATGCAGCTTGGTTCCTGGCATTACATGGCTCCAGAGCAGCGAGAGTCGCCGCACAACACAGTCGATGCATCAGATATATATGCATTGGGCGTTAGTTGGATAGAACTGCTCACTGGTAAAGTGCCAGATCCTTATTCAGTTGGTGCCGGAAGATACCAAATTCCCGAGGTAAGGTCTGGCGTTGCAGAGCTATTGGCAAATATGCTCAGATACAGCCCAACTGAGCGTCCAAGCCTTATAGATATTGAGGAGACAATCCGGAGAGCATACTCAATAGAGTGACAGACAAATGACCTCAATCATTGGGCATTTGAGTAGCATGTACTGCAGGCGAACGAAGCTCTTCCCTATCAGGATTAGAAATTTTCACTCCAAGCCGTTAGACAGAATATTTAGCTATTACAAAAGCAAATGAAGATTGAATTTATTACAGCAGTTGTTGCGCTCATAGTTTCAATTTCAGGAATTTTAGTCAACGCATTACAGCTAAATATCCAACGCCGCAAGTTAAAGGATGATAGAAGACAATGGGAACGAGCGGTAGAAAGAGGAATTACTCAGGCAATATTTCAGGAGACATCAATAAAATTATACGAAGCTAGACTTAGGGAATATGCTTCAGTTTGGTCTTTATTAAAAATAACAGCAAGATATGAATGGCAAAGATTGGGAGGAGCTCAATGGGCTAAGGATTCCCACCAAGATGCAGTAGAAGCCGTACAAAAAATGGCTGACGAGCTGACTAATATTGCTTATGACAGTTTGGGTTTATTAATGTCAGAAGAGTCGCGAACACACCTCACAGGACTGCGTCGTTGTTGCGGTGCTTTCAAAAAAAATAAGATGACATTTGAAGAACTAGCAGGACAAGCACATTGGTTTAAGCATAGCCTCAGGGCCGATTTGCACATTCCTAGTAAGTCTATCGAAAATGAGGAGTTTAAAAAATATACAGAGATGATCAATGAACTCCTTCAATCTGATAGAAATTGAAGACAAATTTATCCATATTGCGATTGCCTATCATTTTACGGTTGGACTGATGCTGGAAAATTTAGCAGCCTTTCACTTAGGGTTGTGACTGGTTCCTCTTTAATCTGCGATCGCCGCCTAACTGTGCGGTTGGAGCGGACTTTCAAAATATCTTGGTGCAAATACAAAGATTATTTGCAGCCGCTCAACTGGAACATTAGCCTGCTAAGTTCTGCATAGAAATTGAACTGTGTTCCAGCCGAGATGAGTAGAAGAGACAAAGCTTTAAAGTTAGCAGTATGAAGTGACTTGTCTTGAGTAGCTAGTGGCGTTACTTGACATGTACTGGTTGGCGTTGGGGAAAACATCAGCTAAGCGAGCCACTAATTTCGGCTTAAGTTTTGGGCAAATAATAGGTTCAAGCAGCACTCACCGAAGCGACTAAACGATGAGCTCTATCAGCCGCAAACTCTAGACAGGCTCTAATGTCTGCTTCTGTCAGTTCTGGAAAATCATCAATCATTTCACTAATAGACATTCCAGCAGCTAATCAACCAAGAACGTCATAAACCGTAATCCGCATCCGACGAATGCAGAGCTTGCCTCCACGCTCATTAAGCTCAATGGTGATGATGTCGCTATAGCTCATAATACAGGCAGAATAGCTACATCTACATCTGAGTCTAAATCAGACTAACACTACGCTTTAACGGACGGCATCAAGATCTTGATAGAGATGCCAAAGTGCGATTGCCACTTCTACAGGATGCTTTGCTGATAAGCAGACGCACGAATTGTTGAGCATCCTCATCAATATGCAGCCCTTACTCAAGTAAGTGCAGGTCGTCCTTGATATAAGTCTTGCACTACCTGTATGGCACAGACGATCGCCACCAGCCCAATTAGAATCAGCGGCAACCATCCCACACCAATGAGAGCCAGCACAACAAGGGCGATCGCAGCACCCAGTCGGTATCTGGAGCGAGCTTTGCAGTGCAGCAATCCTCCTGAGCGGTGCAGAAGCGATAGCGCCAGGAAGCAAAGTGCTAGTGAACCACACAATAGCCAGCGTTCTGAGGTTGGTAGAGCGGCCCCAGCCTCGCCTGCTATCACATGCTCTACCGCTACTCCCGTCGCGACTAAACCAATCACAAACGGAACGTGAGTATAAATCCAGGCTTGATATAGCCTAAACTGAACTGCGTTCTGTGACAGTCGCAGCGCTGAATCACTTAAGTTATCGAAATAAATCCACCACAGGCTAAACGCGATGCTAAACCCAAATAAGGCGGCGATCGCACTACTGATGTCCCAATGCTGCTCAGCTAACCCATTCACAACCGCAATAATGGTTTCACCCAACACAATAATGGTGAACAGTCCAAACCTTTCTGGAAGATGTTGTGGGTGAGGAGGAAGTCCGAGCTGCAATTGCCTTGACAACATGGGGGTAGCAAAATCAATGACCAAACCAATACCCCAGAGGACAAAGCGCCACGGAGGGGCGACTAGCATTGATACGACCCAGAGAGCGGCTCCAATCGAGAACCCCACGGCAAACCGAGTGGTAAGCGGACGGGCAGAGGGAATGTAGTATCCCGCTCGTAAATACTCCAGAATCAAAAGCAAACGGCTAGCGACATAGGAGAGCGCAAACCCAACAGAACTCTCGCCCAAACCGCCATGCACATTGACAGCAAGAGCGGCGATCGCCAAAACCTGTCCGGCAATAATGAGTCGATGCCCAATGTCATCGTTGTCAAACCGATTGGCGTAGAAGGTGGTACCAATCCACGACCACCAGATTGGAATGAACAAAAAGATGAACTTGAAAAAGCCTGGTAGTGAAATGTCTTCCTCCAAGTTGTGCGCCAGTTGCGAGACTGAAACAACAAACACCAGGTCATAGAACAGCTCTAGCCAGGTCGCGTGCCGTTCTTGTTCGCTATCTTTACCAACCCGCAGGCGAGGAGGTTGGAACCAAGCTTTCATAAAAACCAAAGTCTCTGGTGGGTCTATTGGGCTGAGCTATGTTGCGCTTCATAAGCGCAATGAATATGCTCAACTATAGCGCTGTCTGTTGGGATGGCATAGCGCTTTCTACACTGACTTTTGTGTATCAATTTTTAGGGCGATCGCTACTCCTCCAGGCTAGCTTGACGAAGGAAACTAACAGCCTCATTGGTTATCTACTCCCATTGCTTCAGTACAGTTATGAAGAGTTCTGCAAATGGAATTTGAAAGGAAGTTGAGAACGAAATGGACGACGAATTGCGTCCTGAGTATGACTTCACTCAGATGAAGGGAGGGGGTAAGTATGTCGAGCGATATCGTTCTGGGACGAATTTGGTGTTGTTAGACCCTGATGTTGCCCAAGCTTTTCCCAATGATGTAGCAGTAAATGAAGCATTACGCCTTTTGATTCAGATTGCTCAGCGTAAGCAGCCTGATATCAAACTGGTACAGCAGATGAAATAGAAGCTACTGATCAAGGCTGTCGATTGAGGAACCCCAACAACTTCAACTGAAAACGAATGAAGCTCCACAAAGCTAAACCCGGAGCAAAATGATGTTACAGGTATTCAATTTGTAGGGCCTTTTCTGGTAGTTTTGCCTCTCGTTGTCCTTCTACCTGAGCGCGAACGGTAATCAAGTAGATAGGTGGAATGACGAGATCAACCAGAGCGGCTTTACCCAGCAGTGCTTTAATGCCTGCCCAGGGAAGCTCTTTGACTAACCAGCGGCTGAGCCGATAGCCGTATTGGTAGAACTTCAGTTCTTTCATCAAGTCAATTCCGTGCAGTTCATGCAGGTAGCGGTTAGAACGACCGTAGCGGCGAAACTGGCTGATTAGGTCAGGGAAAGTAGTGCGGTGACGGTGCTGAACGATCGCCTTCTCCGTAAACTTAAACTTCCAGTTGCTTTGACGCTGCACTCGCCAGCAAAAATCTGCATCACCGCCTGTGGTTAGGTGAGAGCGAAACAGCCCGACTTCGGATAACACTGTGCGGCGAGTAGCCAGATTTGCGGTTTTCCCAAAGGGGCAGAAGGGATGCACCAAAGCACTTTCGTGAGACAGAATTTTTTTGCGGGCAGCGTATTGTTCCAAAAGTGATTGACCGGGCAGGGCTTCGATCGCCCCGACGACTAAGCCTACCTTCTCACCTTCAAAAGCGTTGACCAGTGACTCTAGCCAGTTCGGTTTGGGGCGACAGTCGGCATCAGTGAAAGCCAATATTTCTCCGGTAGAGGCTCGAATGCCTTTGTTGCGGGCAGCATAGGAGCTTTGAATATCGGTTTCGCTGATGTAGCGCAAGGTAATGCCCCGTTCCTGAGATTCGGTTTCGGCGGCTTTGATGATCTCGGCGGTGCGATCGCTACTGGCATTATCAACCAGCAAATATTCGACGCGATCGGCAGGATAGGTCTGTGCCTGGAGGCATTTGACCAGATCGGGCACGTCCTGTTCGCCGTTATAAATCGGTACGATGACTGAAACTTTAGGTTGCACCATTTTAGTCAGACTATTTTCTAAGGCTGTGCGGGTATCCATGCTGAAGCACATGGATAGATGTAGCTGCATGGGAGCGATCTTGTCAAATCGGCTAACGGGGTAAAAGGTGGTTCCAGGCATAGTTCTCACTGAAGGCAGTAGAGTTAGGGTTGAGGTTAAGACATCATGGGCTGGTAGATTTCACGCTTTGGTAGATTTCAACGAGGCGATCGTTCAGCGTTTCTTTGTTGTAGTGAGTTTCGACGTAGGCACGCCCAGCTTTTCCCATCTCTATCCATTGGTCTGGGTGCGTCACCAGGAATTCCAGGCGATCTGCTAAGGAATCAACATCACGTTCGGCAACCAGAAAGCCAGATTTGCCGTCTTCGATTAATTCTGGGATGCCGCCGTGCTGGGTGCCGATGACGGGTAAGCCCATCGCCATTGCTTCTTTAAGCACGTTGACGGGCGCATCCTGATCTCCGTTCCGGCTACTGATGCTGGGGGCAACCATGATGTGGGAGCGATCGAGGATTTCGATTAACTCCCGTTCTTGTTTCCAACCCAGCAGTTCAACAAATTTGCTGACGTTCAAGTCTTGAATTAATTGTTGGAGGCTCTCTCTCAGCGGACCATCACCAATTACGTCGTATTTGATGTTGGGATGAGTTTTGCTCAATTTGGCGATCGCTCTCACTACATACTCGATCCCCTTTTTCTCCACCAGTCGCCCTGTGGTAACAATGCGAACCTGTTCACCGGGGGAAAGGCTGCGCGGCTGAAAGAAGAAGCGATCGCAGTCTATCCCGGAGCGATGAACCAGAACTTTTTCGGGATCGCAGCCGAGTTTGAGTAACCGATTTCTGAAGAAGTCGCAGTTAGTGAGAAAAAAGTCACCTTTCTGGAATAGCTGATCATAAACATGTTCACCATGTTGCCGAACGTATTCGCTGATATCATTTCCGCGAAAGGTGGTGATCAGTTTTCCTTGAATCGCACCGATGTCTCGCAGCGCCATTCCCAATAAGCCCAGGTTGCCAAACTGGCAGTGGATGATATCGTAGGGTGGTTTACCGAGTGAGGGCATCGTGGCGTAGAGCAGGGAGAGTAGTTCGGGGTGTTCGCGGTATATGGATGTGTTGAGCGATCGCCAAGCCACAGCCGGATTCTTAAACCCGTCAGCCAGCAGCAGTTTTATCCCTTTGGCAATTTCTTTTATCCGATTTTTGGGAATGCGATCGCGATAATGAGTTTGTTCTAACAGGTTGTATTGGATAACATCAGGATGAAGTTTGGATAAGTCGGCGGGTTTAATGCCATAGATGTCTACTTCATGACCGCGATCAATGCAGCCAACAATCTGATTTAGGATGAAAGTTTCTGAGAGAAGAGGGAAACGATTGACGATAAAGGCGATTCTCATACTTAGCTTTGATATTTAGGAATTGGGGTTTAAGCAATATCTGGGAGAATCCGAACCTTGGGGGCGCTCCCCTAACCCCCCGCTGGGGGACGGGCGCTTCCCCCAGACCCCCTCCGAAGGTACTGGAAATAGGAGGCATGGCGCGCTTCGCATGGGTGACAGCATCGATTCCCCAATTTTTTCTCCCAAGGGAGAAGGAGGAACAGGTTGAAGTTTCTCTCCTTCTATGAACTACTGTGTATGCACAAATTCTCTTGTTCCTCCAAAGCCTCATTTCCGTGTGGAGGTCAAGATGGTTCGTAAAGTTTCATGCTGCATCATTTGTCATTTACTCCTAATTTCCAATCTTTAACCCTTAATCTCCAACTCTTAACTCTCTTCATCGCGAAAGTTCAACTAATCGGTCGTTTAGCTTTTTGATATTGAAGTGCTGCTCGACGTGGGTGCGTCCGGCTTTGCCTAGGTCGGGCCAAGTTTCGGGATGTTGGATTAGATAGTCGAGTTTGGCGGCTATTCCGTTAACGTCTCGTTCGGGGACGAGGAAGCCGGATTTGCCGTTTTCGATCAGTTCAGGGATACCGCTGTGTAGGCTGCTGATGACGGGTAAGCCTCTAGCCATGGCTTCCATGAGGGCAACGGGGATACCTTCCTGGTTGCCGTCGTGGCTGGTAACGCTGGGGGCAAGCAAGATGTGGGATTGGTCGAGCAGTTCAATCAGGTCTTGCTGCTGTTTCCAGCCTAGGAGTTTGACGGTATCACCAACTTCTAATTCCTGAATCAGGTTTTCCAGGTTAGCTTTGAGAGGTCCGTCGCCTGCAATGTTGTATTCGAGTTTAAGTTTGAGGTCGGGATGAGTTTTGACGAGTTGGGCAACGGCGCGGATGCCGTATTCGACTCCTTTTTTCTCGACTAAGCGACAAATGGTGATTAAACGAATGGGATCGCCCTCTTTCACAAAACGGGGCGCAAAGGAGAATTTGTCGCAGTCGATGCCCATGTGATGCACGACGATTTTGCGTTCGTCGCAGCCGAGTTTGAGCAATTGCTGTTTCCAGTGTTCACTGATCGGGAGGAATAGGTCTCCAACTTGGAAGAGGTGATCGTATGCGCGATCGCCTTTCTCCTTTAAATAAGTAGTAATGTCGGAGCCGTGAAAGGTCGTGATTAGTTTGCCTTGCAAGACTCCTAGTTCTCGCAACAAGGCTCCTTTCAAGCCTGATGGGCCAAAGTGACAGTGAATTGCGTCATAGGGTCCGCGTCCGAGCAGCGGTGCGGCGGTGTAAAACTGCCAGAGTGAGGCAGCGCGTCCACCATATTTGGCAATGTTGAGTAGGTTAGCAGCGGTTTTAGGATCTTTGGGAAAGTGAGTTGCAATCAACTTTAGTCCTTGAACCAGCCGCATCGGTAAGCTGGATGGCATCGGAATTGGGCTGTAGGTATGCGCCAGCAAACTATACTTTTCGACATCAGTTTGCATCACGGATGCAGCCCGACGCTGGGGCGTGTAGATGTCTACCTGGTGTCCCCGGTCGATTAGTCCGGTGATTTGGTTGAGGATGAAGGTTTCGGACATGACGGGAAATTGTCCGATGACGAACGCAAATTTCATCGGCTTACCGCTCATGGTTTACCTCCTGGATTGCCGCTGCTCGGATTACCTTGTTTGGATTGCCATTTCTCTAATGCTTGCTTGGCGATCGCCCCCGCTGCCAACGCCTGTTGCTGCTCCTTGATTACGCCCACTGCCAGAGTTTGACGAATCTCAGGAATTGCCTGGATAAACGCTTCTACGGACTGCGTAAACTCCTCTGGCTCAATCAGTTCGATGTCGTGAACCCATTTGCCTAGCTGCAATCGGTCGAACAATTCACGAGTTTTAAATTCGTAGGCGATCGGCAGCACGGGAGTCCCTGCGGCTAGAGCGAGAATTGCCATGTGCATTCGGGTGGCAATGACAAAATCGTAGGTTTTTAGCTGTTCTAACAGGGCTTCAGGAGGGCGAAACTGATGGTCTACCTGGACGTGTTGCCGAATGGAGTCGGGCACCATTGCGGCAATTTCTTCACCGACCTTGGAATCATCTGTCCAGTATTCAGCAATGCCTTGACAGGTTGAGAGGAAGGTGACTTCGGCTCCGTGCTGTTCAACCAAATATTCGGTTGCCTTGCTGAGCGATTCCTGATACTTTCGCATCCCAAATTTAGAATCAATGTGTTTGAAGTGCGACCACTGGCGAGATGAGATAGCAACTTTGAGGCGAGAGTTTTTGGGTACAGGTTGAGGATTTTGAATTGCCTCCGGTTGGGCTAGAGCAAAGGCTGCGTCGGAGCTAACGTGGCTATTTTGGGTGTCTACGTTAATCTCTTCTAGATGTTTGAGGGAGGCGCGATCGCGCAGCAAAATCAAAGCTGCTTCGTTAAATATCTTTTGTAGCTCTGTCTGATAAACCGGATTGTTAAATGGACCTAGAGACTGCGTAAACAGCATCAGAGTTTTTTTGAGCAGCAAAGAAAATTGAAAGTCAAAGATACGTTTTTCCAGGGAATAGTTCTCGACCAGATACGTTCCGCCTGTACTCACAATCAGGTCGGCAGAAGCATATTCCATTAAGGCTCTGAGTTCGTTGGGAGAGAGCAGGGCTTTGGTAATTTGCTTGAAGCCGTGCGTCCAACACCAAGCAGCAAAGAGGACGTAGTTTTGGTTGATTTGCTGAAGGCGATCGCTCCACCCCCCCAGTTGGCGAAACTTGCGCCGATCCAGGTAAACCCAGCGTCTGAAGGTTAACTTCGGATAATATTTGCTGGAGACTTCTGGCTTGCTGTCATAAATCACGAATTCCACATCAGCGCCAAACGCCTGCTTGAGAATGGACATCAGCCCCATCAAAATGGCGGCATCTCCGGTATTCAACATGACGACGTTGGTGATGAGAATTTTCATCGAAGGCTCCTTGTGGATTGAGCAGAATTCTCCAAAACTAAATCGGTTTATTCTTCTTGAAAAGCAGCGGAATTAACAAATCTCGAAAATCTCGAACGGCAGCACGTCCAGCAGGCATTGCCAGCAAAATTGATCCGGTAGTGATAACGGTGATGGCTGCTGCAAGGATTAACCCCAACAGAGGACTGGGCACTTCCACCCAGTAACGCAGAGCGCCAATTCCCAATAACGCTCCCAACGCGGAGAAGGCGAAGGGGGCAAGGGTGCGGTAAAGGTCACCCGTGCGAACGAAGCCTTCTTGACCGACAAACCAGAATAGCAGCGGCGTGCGAATCAACAAACCGCTAATCGAGTAGGAGGCGGCTACGCCCATTGCACCCCAGGGCAGCCCAGCGGCGATCGCAATAATCGACAACGTGCTGCCCACCATACCCCACTGCAACTGTTTGCGAGTGCGATCTTGAGTGACAAACAGCCATCCGGTTGTGTTGGAAACAGGCTGCGTCCAGGCAACGATGCCCAACAGTGCAAACAGCTTGCCTGCTTCGACCCACTGCGGACCCAACACGACGGTCATCAGCCAGTCAGCGGTGCCAATCATATAGACAATTAGCGGCATGGTGAGAATGCAGACGGCTCCCAGGATCTTTAGGTAGGCCTGGCGGTAGCGCTCGGGGGTGCTGGCTAGACGGCTCAAGGCAGGGACGGCAACGCGGGTGAGGGGGGCGTTGATCTGGTAGAGCGGCATCAGCAAGAGCTGGTATGCCTTGGTGTAGAGTCCAAGCTGTTGTGCTCCCCAAAAGCGACCAATCAAAACATTGTCAGCGTTGCGGGCAAAGTAGTTGATCACATTGAAGCCGGTCAGGTTTGCGCCAAAGGCGAGCATGGAGCGAACGCCTGCTTTGCGGGAAGGCAGACTGGGTCGCCAACCACAAACAGCCCAACTCATGATCGTGTTGGTAAACCCCATTGCCAACTGCATGAATACCAGTGCCCACAAGCCGTATCCCATCAGGGCGGCAACGACCCCGACGAGAACGCCGACCGCCATGTCTGCAATGTCGATGATCGCCAGGACGGTGAACTGCATCTGACGGTTGAGCAAAGCCTGATGCTGTACGGCTAGCCCACCAAAAAAGTAGCCGATCGCCAACACCAGCGTAATCCCCATCAGCCGCGGCTCACCATAGAACCAGGCGATCGCCGGAGCAATAGCAGCCGTGACAAACGCCAGCAGCAAACTCACGCCCACATTCACCCAAAACAGCGTACTCACCTGCGCCTGGTTGATCGTTTCTCGCTGCACGGTCGCCTTTGATAAACCCAGGTCCTTGAACAGGCTAATGAAGCCCGTCACAGCGGCAACCATGCCAAACAGTCCGTAGTCCTCGGGAGTCAGCAACCGCGCCAGCACTACCGTTGAGCCAGTTTGCAAAACAAACTTGCAGGCTTGCGACACCATTGTGATCGCGCCGCCTCGCACCGATCGCCCCTTGATGTTGGCTTTCAGGTGTTCAGTTTCAAAGTACTGATTTGGATTCTGTTCAGGAGTTTTAGCCGCATCTTTTCGCATCAGCCTGCTAGCACCTCCTGAAAGAGAGCTTTCCACTCTGCCAGGTAGCGTTCGTTGCTACCCTGGACTGCATTGCGACCGTTACGTCCCCAGGTTTCAAGCTGTTCCGCAGGAAGGGAAACGAGGTGGGCGATCGCCTCTGCTAACTTGGTGGGATCATCCGGCGGCACTAATAGTCCACAGTTCTGCACCTGTTCGGTTAAGCCGTCTACGTCTGAGGCGATTACAGGTCTGCCTGCGGCTTTTGCCTCCAGGCAAACGTTACCCCACGCCTCCCAGCGAGAGGGGATCACGACTGCATCACAGGTTTGCAGGAAGTAAGGGACATCGTCTACTCGTCCAACAAATTCCACATTGGGTAGCCCTGCTGCCAGTTGGCGTAATTCGGCTTCGAGCAGTCCTTCTCCAGCAAGCTTAAGCTGGACGGGAAGATCGGAAGTTTGCTGAAGCGCTTTGATCAGAACGTCGAATCCTTTGTGTTCGCAGAAGCGACCGTAGGCAGCTAAAACCAGAGATTTTCCAACGGGTTTGGGTGCAACTTCAAAGAAGCGCTGGAGCGGCGGACATTGGGTAATGACTTTCAGCTTTTCGGCAGCAACTAGCCGATTTTTCAGCATCCAGTTCCCCTGTGCCTGAGAGATAGCAGCGACCTGGTCAGCCAGCCCGTAGAAGATTTTGAGCATGGTATGAAAGCGGGCGATCGCCTTCACGTTATAGGTTTCGTAGCCTTGAGAATAGCCATGTTCATGGATCAGCACTTTGGCGTGAGGGTTAAGCCATTTCATCAAGATCAAGTGGGGCAACACCTTAAGCCGCAGCGGGTGATGGCAGACGATCAAATCGGGCTGCGATCGCCAGTTTTCCCTTAGTGTTGGATCGGAAGCGATCGAGGAAACGGTGAAGTCAAACAGTTCTGCCAGCTCAGAGTTAACTAAGCCGCCCAAGGTAGACTTCACGCCACCCATTTTTTTGTCGCCGACGATGTGCAGAATTTTCGGATTTGTCCGATCGATCGCTACGGGTTTCGTAGGTGTGACGGGCAGTGCCATCGGTTTACCCTCCTGACAGTTGCTGCATAGGAATGTTTTGAGAGGTGTCTTGACTTGGAGGTGCCTGGAGCCGCAGTCCTTCCCGAATTCCCCGGTAGCGCTCCCACGGTACTAATAAATCTAGCCTCGCTTCCCAAATGCCCTCCCAGAGGACGCGCCCCGGCTCCTGCAAGAGGCGATCGCGCTGCTTCAGGCTGTGTTTAATCACAGTAGGGATGAAATTGGGAAGGGCGATCGCCGCCTTAAATAGCTCCTTGCGTCCAGTCGGCACGTGCAAATTCCAGCGGCGGTGCAGGTCGATTAGCGTGCGAGCCTTATAGTGCTGGGTGCGGCAAAATGCTTTCAGGTCAGCCCGGTAGCGGTGCCAGACCAGTCCGCCTTCCGTCAAGAAGTGAATTCGGTAAGGTGTTTGGGTCTGCATTCGCCAGTTCAAGTCAGTCTCTTCACCGCCTGTACATTCCAAGAATGTCCCGACTTGGGCAAACACGTCTGCCCGATACATCACATTGGCGGTTACAGCGGTAGGCAAAAACACATGGACTGCCCGATGTCCCGGACAGTTGAGCCGCAGTGCCTCATAGCGTTCCACTGGATGAGTCAGCGTGTGCGGTTTGAGCGTGCCTGCAACTGCGCCAATCGTGGCATTGGTGAAGCCAGCCAACAAGTCCTTGAGCCAGTTGGAATCGACGACACAATCAGCATCAGTGAAAGCCAAAAACTCTCCCTTCGCCTGTCGAATTCCGGCATTGCGGGCAGTTCCGGCACCGGGACTCGGTTCAAATAGGGCAGTGAAGGAAGCAGCAGACGGGAATTCAGCCAAGATCTCGGCGGTGCGATCGCTGGAGTTGTTGTTCACGATCAAAATTTCCAAACGGTCTGATGGATATTCCAACCGGGAAAGTGACTGGAGTAAAAGCGGCAGCAAAACTTCACCGTTGTAGACCGGAACAATCACCGAAATCATCGGCATTTGGATAGAAATACCTGCCTGGGACTGCACAGGATGGGGAAATGGGTCGGGTGGCATTGTCATTACAGAAACCTACGTTGTCTCAACCTGTCGTCTCAATCTATCAATAGGGAAGTTTCAGAAGTAGGTTGGGTGAAGCATGGCGAAACCCAACATGGGTCTGGGATTTGTTGGGTTCCGCATTCGCTCCACCCAACCTACGGGACTGCTACACGGGATCAAGAATGATCTTTCTGTAGTGGGGAATGATTCAGCAGTAGTCAGGAACGATTTAGCAGTGGTTGGGAATGACTTAGCAGTGGTCGGGAGCGATTCGGCAGTGGTCAGGAACGATTCAGCGAGGGTTGGGAATGATTCGGCAGTGGTCGGGAACAGCTCGGCAATGGTCGGGAATGGTTCAGCAATGGTTGGGAGCAATTCAGCAATGGTCGTTGGTTATTTTTCCTCGTTGTAAGGGCGCACTGCGGTGCGCCCTTACCCAAATCCGCAACATCTTTAGATTCAAGTGGTGTCAAAAGATGAGGTTATGTTGATGAACTTGCAATCGGCTTTCATCTCCTAACTCTTTCCTGATTGGGGCTGCTGGACAGGGCATGGGTGCTTTGCTCAAGCCGGGGCTGGACAAGAGCTAGGGAGGTCGTTTTAGGGCTGTGACAGGTTTGCTTGTGTGGCGTTAGTCGTCAGCGCTTGAGCGTAGCGGTTGTAGGCAGAATAGGCAGGCAAGGTTTTGACCCTGCCGGAGTCTTCATCTGCTTCAATCAAGCCGTAGCTCATGGGGTGCAGTCCTTCACCTTGAATGCTGCGATACCAGAAGACTTTCTCCGCCCGTTGTGACAAACGGGGCATGACATTAGTGAGAAATTCTGCTTTGAGCCGTTCGCCACCATCATCCGTAGAGCGTCCCAACTCGGTAATCCAGAGCGGTTTGTTGACGCGACGTAGGAAGCGATCGACGACTTCGATCACTTCGTCAGAGCGAACGCGGTAGGGGTGAATGTTGACGCGATCGCAATGCTGCTCTAGCCCGCTATCGAGCAACGCCTGCCAATATTCTTCAGTGGACGCGCCGCTGGGGCCAGCCGCGATCACCGGGGCTGACTGACGCAATACCTGATTGGCACTCGACAGCAGTTGCACATAGCTAGCGGGAGTTCCCTGGTGATATTTGTCCAGGTTTGGCTCGTTGCCAATTTCCCAGGCATCGACCAGCCCTGCCATGTTGCTTCTTAGCCAGTTGCAGTAGCGCACCCAGTCGGGGGCATTGGGTACGGCACTCAGTTCGCCATTTCCAGCAAAGGCTGGCGTTCCCCAAACGACAAACAGGATTTTGAAGCCCATGTTTTTGGCTAGCTGCAAAGACTCCAGCGTCAGTTCGCTGTCATATCGACCGCGCACAGATTCTAGCGTCGCCCAGTTGTACCACACCCGCAGCCAGCGGATTCCAGCGGACTGGTAAAGCGGCAGCAGTTTGTCGCGCCAGTTTGTCCAGTTGAGTTCTGTACCCACATTCAGACCGAGAAACTCTGCTGTTGGGGAAAGGGATTGAACAGTTTGCGCCAAGGATTTTTGCACGAGCGGCTGACTGCTACGGCACTGAGCCGACAGTCCAGCGATCGCTCCACCTAAAAGTCCCAGGGCTACTCTGCGTTTAATCATTTAGAGTTCTCCGGTTGGTAGATTACAAAGGAATTAGGGACTGGGGGCTAGAGGGGGAAGGGGCTGGGGGCTAGGGGCTAGGGAGTGTAGAAATTTCAATGTAAGGGGCTGGAAATTGGGGGCTAGGGAAGTGTTAGGACTAGAGCTATCTCGGCATAGAGTTAGGGATTAACAGAGTAACCCTAGCCCTTTCCCCCCCACCAACGCCCAAAGCTCTCCCCAGGAGTCAGCGGCTCAGCCAGGGTAGCGGCTGACCAGGGTACCTGCTGCACTTGTCGATCTGCCCAGTTCCAAGCGCAGCCGAGCCAAGCGGCAAAGACAAAGACGGTGACGCTGGCGGCGGCTAGTTCCCCGGTCAGCATGGCGAGGGATAAGCCAGCCCAAGCTCCGAGGGTGGGGGAAAGGCTAGGCTGCTGACGCACCAGGCGATAGATAGAAAAGCTAATGGCAATCCAGGCAACGGCTAGGACAAAGCAGCCAATCAGCCCCGTTTGGTAAAGCGTGGAATAAAGCTGGGAGTGCGACCCCAGCGGTACATCTAGCACTTGAGAGCGTCCCTGTGCGCCAAAGCCAATCCAGGGTGAGTTAGTGAATGCTTGAAAGGTTTCCTCATAGAGGGCTAATCGTCCAGAGGTGGAGTCGCTGCGGTAGTTAAAGAAGTAGTCGTACAGCTTGCTGAGAATGATGGGCGAGGCAATTCCCAGAACGGGAGCACACCACAGTAAGGCTCGTCTGCCTTCGCGACTGCCTAGCCAGATGGCAATGAATCCGGCAAGAACGATGCCCACCTGGGCAGCGCGTCCGGCAGCTAGCAGGATGGTGATGAGTCCTCCGGCAATGCTGAGCCAGCGGAGCAGGCGATCGCGTTCCACTAAAGACCCCATGCAGACAAAGATGCTCATCGTACCCGCCAACGGTGCCCAGTAATAGAAAGATCGCAGTCGCGTTACGGGTTCAGCGTCCCATTCTAGTTGCTCGTAGTTATAGAGCCGTGCTTCAAAGAAGATATCAGCAGGCATAGACGGTACAAGCGTGATCAGTAAGCTTTGGGTTTCAGGAATGCTGCCCGTAAGCTGTTTATAGATTTCGCCAAACACAACCACCGCAAGCTGACAGACACCGACAATGCAGATCGCTCGGACGATGACGCGATAGCGTACATTCAGCTGCCGCATCGCATACCAGACTGCTACCGTCAGCAGCCACACACCCAGGATTGACCCGGTTGCGGTGACGCTGCGTCCTAGTTCTGCGCCACCCGTCCACAGGTTGAGGACGATCGCCACCAGCCAAACGCCCGCATACAGGCACCACATCTGCCAGCCAAATGGCAAGGTAACACGACTAGGACGCTGAAGACTGCGATAAAGCAAATACCAGCCCACCGTTGGGTAGACAAATACCTGAATTCCTAAAATCCACCACAGCGGCACCAGGGCGATCGTCCAGAAGACCATCTTTTCGGCGAAGAGGTCAGTGTGCGATCGCTCTACCCTGGCTTGCGGTATCCAAACCGGCGAAGCAACAGAGCTCAGCAGCGCTTTAGAGGGTAAATCTTCTGGGCTAAGCCTCATCGTGCCTCCCTCAAACTTCGCTGCCAACCAAATAGCGGCTGGAGTCGGACATGGCGGTAGGCAAGGGTTCTTCTACCCCAATCACCACTTGACCCAACAGGCGAGTACTCCAGGTTTGCAGGGTTTCCGCTGCGGCTTCCACGCCTTGACGACCTAGCAGATCGGGGTAAACCACCCACAGTACGCCATCTGAAAGGGAGGCAAGCAATGCGGCATCGGCATTTTGGCAAGCAGGCGGACAGTCTAAAATCACCAGGTCATAGCGCTCCCGTGCCTGATCCAGCAGTACCAGCCAGTCTCGATAGTTGGTCGTCAGGCTGGCAGTAACTTGAGGCAGCACATCAAACCCAGGCAGCACCTTTTGCACAGTGCTTTGCCAGGAAGGAGAGCCGTTTGTGTCATTGGCCCTCGCAGCTAGCAATGGAGCATAAGCAGGACTGGGCCGACGATGAGCATCAACCAGTAGAACTCGATGACCCGACTTTGCCTCGACCAGCGCCAGGTTGTGTGCTACCGACGATCGCCCTTCCTGCGGTGCCCAGCTACAGATGGCGATCGCCCGTACCTGCTGCGGCAGCATTCGCATGTGAGCTTGCAACAAGCGATAGCTATGTGAGAGTGGCTGGTGGTCTAGCGATTCCTCATGGTTCAATCTGCCATTGCCACGTCGAGGAATGGTTGCCAAAATCGGTAGCGGCAAAATTTGCTTCAGATCCCGGGTTTCCTCTAGGGAATCGCTGCGCGATCGCAACAGCCAAACCAGCGCTAGGGCGATCGCCGTACTCACGACTACCACCAGCGCTAGCAGCAGTTTGTCATTGGGGGCGATCGGGTTGTTGTTCACGGCAGCAGGCTCGACCACGCGCACGTTGCTGACTTCTTGCTGTTCGGCAATTCGAGTCGCGGTGTATTGCTGCTCAAAGGTGCGATATTCCTGTTCTGCTAGTTCTGCATCAAGCTGAAGCTGCGACTGCTGTTTAATCAGCTCCGGTAACTGGCGAGAACGCGCCTGAAGCTGGTTATATTGCTGAGTTAGTTGAGCCAATCGTGCCGCCTGAGCCGATCGCTCTGCCTGAAGCGTAAACCACTGCTCGACCAAGCGTTGGCGAATTGGGTCAACGGGCTGCTGAGGCGTCTGTTGTCCTAATAACTGTTCTGACCGCTGGTTCATCAAGGCTTGAATGCGATCGCGTCTTTCCCTGGCGCTGACCACATAGGGGTCATTCTCGGTGAACCGATTCTCGTAGTCAGCCAGTTGCCCCTGCGCCTCAACCAACTGCGATTGCAATTCCTGGTAAGCCGGATCTTGGCTCACCCCGGCTGCATTCAGCGTCGTCAACGGATCGCCCGAAAGCTGAGTTCTCATTTGGGCAATTCTTTGCTCCGTTGCAGAAAGCTCTGCCCGTGCTGCGGCGACCTGACTGGCAAATTCGCTGAGCGATTCTGTGATCGCATCCGTCTCAACCGTTGTGCCAAGGAATCCGCTACTGGTTTGAAAATTCTCCAGGCGATCGCGGGCTTGGGCTAGCTCACCTTGTAAGCTGTCTAGCTGACTTTGGATAAACTGGCGGGCTTGAGAACCTTGTTCCCGGTTGGCGCTGAGGTTTTGCTCCATGTAAACCTCAACCACAGCTTTCACCACGTCGGCAGCGAGTTCCGGCGAGTCTGACTGGTAAGACACCTCGACCAGGTCAGTTCCCTCCACTCCTTTTACCTGGAGATTGCCATAGGGCGCATCCGAGGAAGTCAAGTTCAACCGTTCTAAAGCCAGGTCGTACACCGGGCGAGACTTTAGCAGCGCCACCTGGTTGTTGACTGGACTGACGCGATCGCCCACGGCATCTAGTTCGCCTACCATCGTAGGCTGCTCTCCTGGACTAATTAACCGGGTACTCGTCGCCGGAGCCTGAATGAGCAGCGTAGACTTTGACTCATAAACTCGTTCAGGCAGGCGCGTTAGCACGGTTCCCACTCCCAAGAGCAGGGTCAGCGTGAGCAGAAATGGCACGCGCTCTTTGTTAATCGCTTGCAGCACCCGAACTGGGATAGATGGACGCTGAGAAAAAGACCAATCTGTCATCACGGCAACCTATTCCACCTCTCGGAGTAGAAGGACTGAGCAGTATCAAATCATTGAACTTGAGTTTTTACATCCTGCTATAGGCATTTATTCCTGTTTTTTAGGTTGGAATACTCAAAACCAACGATCAATAACATTTCCTAAATCCTCGCCTGCCCTCCTGATCGCATTTGAAACCAGCGTGATGTAAGCTGATGTCCCAGCTGTAGGAATTGGTTGAATACAGGTTGAGGCGTGACAGACTGAACGGCGATCGCCGCAAAAGTAATCGGTGCGCGGGGATCATGCCACAGGACTTTAGGCGAAGCTTTCAATGATTCTTGGGCGTGTTGCCTTGCGGCGGAGTAGTTTCCAGCAACAAAAGCAGCACGAGCCATCCAGCGATGGGTAAAGGCAATCGCTTGGGGTCTTAACCGCTCAACGCTATCGGGCGCATAAACAGCAATCTGCTGCAAAAACGTCTCCAGCCCTTGCAGCATCCGCTCAGTGTCTGCCGTGAAGCTGCCTGGATGCGTTCGATATTCGGTTAGCGTTTGAGGAACGAGATGAAACCGATGTCCATAAAAACTCAGGCGGACCCAAAGTTCTTGGTCAACCATCCGGCGCAGGCTGGGGTCAAATCCATTGGCTTGCTCTAGCACATACCGTCGCACCACGGCTGTACTGCCATTGCCTAGATAATTTTTGAGCAGCAGTGCTTCGTGGGTCAGGTTGATCTGGGCTTGGCTCATGTGAAGTCCCGTGCGATCGCCCTTTACGTCAATAAACGCTGCCCAGTCATAGCTCACCGATGCATTAGGGTCACTATCCATCGCCTGACGGTGAGCCGCCAATTTTTCAGGACACCAGCGATCGTCTGCATCTAGAAACGCCACCAGTTCACCTTTTGCCGCCGCGATGCCGCTGTTACGGGCAGCCGCCAACCCTCCGTTGATTCGACTAACCAGAACAATCCGCCGATCTCGCTGGGCAAATTCTGCCGCAATCTCAGCCGTATTGTCCGTAGAGCCATCGTTGACCACGATCGCCTCAAAGTCTGGGTCGGTTTGCGCCAACACCGAGTTGAGACAATCTATCAAAAACGGACTGGCGTTGTACGCCGGGATCACGACGCTAAACTTGGGAAGGCGATCGCTGGACGCTTCAGATGAATTAGGCATTGCAGTGATCCAGATACTTCTGCTGAAGAGACGGTGAAATCTCAATAAAGTTTCATGAAGAAAGAACTAGGGGCTGGAGGTTGGGCTGGAGATCTTTCCCAATCCCCAACCTCTAACCCCCAATCCCCGACTTCTAGACGCTAACCGCTGATAAAGCGCTTCGTACTGCTGCCAGGTGCGATCAAAGGTCCACTGGCTCCAGTAATCGGCTTGAGCTTGCTTGCCGAGGCGCGATCGCAATTCCTCATCCGTTAGCAAATGCTCTAGTGCATTAGCCAAAGCTTTGGGATCACGCACTTGGCATAGCCAGCCATTTTCACCCTGATGTAGTAATTCTTGATTACCGTCAATATCTGTTGCGAGACAGGGTAAACCTGCTGCCATTGCTTCCATTAGCGCTAGAGGCAAACCTTCATACAGAGACGGCAGCACGAAGGCATCGGCAAGAGAGAGCCATTCTGAAACCTCTGAAGTTTGCCCCAAAAATACAATGTCCTGGGAAACGCCTTGCTGTTTTGCCTGGAGTTGCAGAGTTTCTCTGAGTTCACCGTCCCCTGCCCAGACAAAGCACCAAGATTCACGCAGGGAGTGTGGAAGCTGGGCAATCGCCTCCAACAGATAGGCGTGACCCTTCTGCTCTGAAAGCCGAGCCACTGTTAAGCAAATTTGACGCGATCGCAATGATGCGGGTAATTGCTGGCGCAGTGCTTCAGCGCGTTCTAGGTTGGGTGAACGGAAATACACACCATTGGGGATCAGTGCCCGTCGCTCCGGCGGCAGACGAAAAAACTCCGCATGGTGTCGATCCATTGCTTTAGAACAACCCACCACACAATCAGCAAAGCGGGTGAGGCGACGGCGAGTGCGATAGGCAATGTGGTTGGTCTGCACAGAAGCAGGCACATGGGGGATCAACCGCAACAACAGGGAACAGTAGCGGTCGTGGACATGCACGATATCGTAATTCTCGCGCTGTAGTCGTTGCCAGAGCCGCCAACCGTCTAGAAGTTTGTTGCCTGTAAAGAAACGCTCAGCGGCGATCGCCTCCGACACATCAGCATCTTTGGCTAAAACCGTCACCTCATGTCCACTACAGCGGGCAGCAGTTGCTAAGTCCGCAACAACCTGAAGCGAGCCGCCACCCGTTTGATACTGATAAATTGCCTGGAGAATTTTCATCTCATGTGTATGAAAGTCATTGCTGAGACTGAATCACCAGAACCTCAGCCGGACGTACCTGCACCTTCGCCAAAGCAATCTGCATCAGGAAAGCAGGATTGCCCAGCAAATAGCGCGTCGCTAACCGTTTGGGCTCGTGCCACAACCGATAAAGCCACTCCAGTCCAGCATCAGAGAGATAAGTAGGACAGGTTGAAACGATCCCTGCCAGCCGATCAATTGCTGCACCACCCGCCAAAATCGCATTGGTCGAAAGCCGATGACGGTTTTGCCGAATCCAGTTTTCCTGGCGTGGCATTCCCATTCCCACTAACAAAACGTTGGGTTTGACTCGATTGATCTGCTCAACCACTAAATCATTCTCAACAGGGTCATTCATGTCAAAATAGCCGTCGTGACCGCTCAGCCGAATGTTGGGGTACTGAGTCCGCACATTCTCCAATGCTTTCTGCAAATGCTCACACTCAGAACCCAGCAGAAAAAGAGACAGCCCATGCTGGTCACAATGCTGTAAAAGCTTCGGCAATAGCTGAGTGTAGGAGACACGGTACTGAATCGGTAGCTCCGTTCCCATAATCCGGATTGCCTTTAAAATCCCCGTGCCATCACAATGCACGATGTCTGCACTTTGCAAGAAATTGTAGAACCAGGGTAGCTGCATGGATAGATTGAACCCATGCACATTGGAGTGCGCCACCGTAATTTTTCTCTGCTCAACACAGGCGCTATGAATCGCTCCAACGATTGCTGTCGCTGTCATACAGGTAATTCGACGACCTAGTAGATGTACATCTAGGTTTGGTAACGCCTCTGCGTCAGTCACATCTGGCAGCGCTACGACAGTAGGGTGAACGTGTGAAATAGCCATATGAAAAAAGTTCACTCGTTAAAGGGTGAGCAGTCAGGGGTGTGCAATTGTGACGAATCTTCAGGTGATTGATCTAGGGTTAGAAGTCACTAGCTATCCTTCCAATCAGGGCTGAAGAATGCTGGCGATAATTGCCCTAAATCCGACCGCCATTTCAGTTCTCAAACTGAATTTTGACTTTGCAACTCCTTGGCGCTGTATCTACTGAACTCCCTAACTGAAACAACGCTGAATGGGGGGCTGAGTTCTGACCTAAAACCAAACAAGGTCTAACAGTCAGTCAAAGTCAAGGCGTTATACGTGTATAACATTGGTTGTATCCGTGTGTAAAGATAGTGTCAAGACCAGCGTTTAACAATGGGCTATGAGTGGGCTACAAAACCTACTAAGGCAGGTTATTTCCAAATGACGTTCACGTAACGTTAAGTTAACAACCGCACTGTAACAAGCGGAAAAAAGCACAACATCCTACCCTAGGCTGAATCTCAGGGAAGGAAAAATTGGCAGAAATTAGAATCAAACTCTTTTCAGCACAAGGTTTTATCGGGCTCAAGTATAAATTTTTGATGAAGCTAAGTTATACGAGGGGCGCTACAGGCGAGAGTTTGAAGGGAGTTAAGCTGGTCTGGTTCACTTAACATGCTGTTTCTTGGTCTAACTGCCGTTCTCGCTTTTTATGTCGCCTGGAACCTTGGTGCTAACGATGTTGCCAACTCGATGGGAACGTCTGTTGGTTCAAAGGCAGTAACCCTGCGGCAGGCATTGGCGATCGCCGGAATTCTCGAATTCACCGGCGCAGTCCTATTTGGCAGAAATGTTTCAAACACAATTGCTACGGGAGTTGTTGATCCCGCTACGTTTGCTGCTGATCCCCATGTGCTGCTACTGGGAATGACTTCAACGTTAATTGCCTGTGGCATCTGGCTACAAGTCGCAACAACATTTGGGCTACCCGTTGCTTCTTCTCACGCCGTTGTAGGAGCGATCGCCGGATTTGGTTGGCTAGCAGCAGGCACTCAAGCCGTAGATTGGGGCTCACTGGGTATCATTTCCGTTACCTGGATATTGACCCCAGCAATTAGTGGCTCGGTCAGCGCACTGTTTTACACCCTGATTTATCGTTGGATTCTGGCGCAATCCAACCCAGTCCAGCAGCTTTATGAATGGATTCCCTGGCTCAGTGCTGCTCTAGTCAGCGTTTTTAGCGCGATCGCTCTCCCACCCATTTTTCGTCTACCGCAATTTCAAGCACTGCCGCTCCCGTCCCACGATCTGCCGCTGATGGTTGGAGCAATCGCCACCGCCAGCCTCACCTTTATCACTTGGAACCAACTCAAAACCCGCACCCAATCCGCACCCCCTCCCCCCCAATCCCCGATCCTCACTCCCCACTCCCCATTCCCTAACCCAGTTGAAACCCAACTTGCTCGTTTCCAATTTCTCAGCGCTTGCTTCGTTGCTTTTGCTCACGGCTCCAACGATGTAGGGAATGCTGTTGCACCCCTAGCGGCGATCGTTTACATCCACCGCACAGGCAGCATTCCTCTTAGCGATTTCAGCGTTCCGACCTGGATTTTAGTACTGGGTGGCATTGGGATCACGGCTGGATTGGCAGTATTCGGCAAGAACGTGATCAAAACTATTGGCGAGGGCATCATTCCGCTTCAGCCCAGTGCTGGTTTTTGTGCAGAATTATCGACTGCAACCACTGTTTTACTTGCATCTCGACTGGGTTTACCGATTTCTACTTCCCATGCTCTGGTGGGCGCGGTCGTAGGAATTGGTCTGGTACAACGAGGGCGATCGCCGGACTCCTCTATTCAATTTGGCACCCTGCGCCAGATTGCCTTAGCCTGGCTTGTTACAATTCCTGCTGCCGCTGGACTATCAATCGCTATTTTTACGGTCCTCCAGAAATTGAACTTGTGAGATTTCAAAGCTAATATTGTTCAGTTGAGGAACTGTCACAGAAAGAACAAGGTTATAAAAATTACAACGCTAGGATACAGATATTGAAGCCCCATTGGAGGGTTGAACACATGAAACTACTAATGAAAGCTCTGGTTATCCCTGCTGCTCTACTAGCAACCCTCACCGCTGCAACAGTTGCTCGTGCAGATGTACAAACTCCGATCTCCTCTGGTCAAGCGGTTAGCCAAGGCTCATCAGGCGGTTCGCAATCCAGCCAGTGTGGTTTTATTGCTAGCACACCCAACGAGGTTGTGAGAGTGACCGGGGAAAATGCCTCCCTGCGGTTTACCCTGCAAAGTGAAGGACAGCCAACCCTACTAATCCAGGGTCCGGGTGGACGCAATCAGTGCGTCTTGGCGGATAGCTATTCTGGTGGCAATATCGAAGTTCCTGGCGTGTGGGAACAGGGAACTTACTCCGTGTTTGTGGGCGATCGCACTCAGTCCAGCCATCCATACACGCTCACGATCGTGCAAGAGAACTAGAAAGGAACAGGTTGAAAAAAGGGAGACGGGGCTTTGCCCCGTCTCCCTTTTTTCCTTCAAACAATCAGCCCTGGATGTAGGTTAAGCAACAGCGCCAGTCACTTCAGTTGCGATAGAGTCGTATTGCTAAGCTGCTCGGTCAACCTTTCCACCTTCTGCTGAAGCTCATTCATCTGTTGCTGAAGTCCTTCTACCCGGTTGGACTCTGATGCAGAAGGCAAATCAAAAAAATGTCGGAGCGCCTGTACGACAACTGCCGTTTTGTCTTTTCCAGTTGTCTTAGCTTCAGATTCGATCGCCTGTACGACATCGTCTGGCAGTCTAAATGCTACTAACTTACTAGCCATTTTTACTTAAATTTATTGTTCAAACTTTAAAACCGTTTACTCTGCTCAGCTTGTAGACTCCTACAGCGCCAGACGATAGATTACTCTACCTAAAACGTATCAGCCCAAAGCGGGCTAAGCCAGCTTTGTATAAAGACTTCACGGAATCTACAACCTAATCCGAATGGGCTTGTAAATTTGTTAAGAACAGACCCACGCGCCAGCCTTTAGCTATAAAGAGCTCAAGCCCCTCATTAAAACAGGAATTACCTGCTTCGTGCTTTGTCTGTTATGAGCCCTGAAGGAATAAATGTTACAGTCTCCCTCCTCCCACAGTCTTCCTGTTCCCCTTTTGCTTTCTGACTCAGGAACATCGGGGCAGATTATTGAGTCAGTCCCTTGAACCCTTTAACAGGCTTCAGGAGTTTGCACTACCCGTGATCTCAGCATCAGGAGAACCCGTGATTGAGTTAGGCATATTCCAGACTGAGTGCCAGATTTTGGAGCAGCTATTGTTGCGTCTCCGGTCAGCCGAAGCCGCCAAACAAGCTTTGGCAAAACTTGTGTATGGGGCTCATCAGACCTCCTTGAAATGTCCAGACCAACATTCTTTAAATCAGGACGATAAGCCAGCTTCGGAAAGCATTTGCATAGTAGACCTAAATACCAAGCAAGTTTTGCAAGCTAATTTAGCTTTTCAGCGGTGGTTGGGATATGACCAGACTGAGGAATCACCCTTAAACTTGTACGATATCGTGGAAGGCGATCGCCAGCAAATCGACCGGCAAATTTATCATCTGCTGCTGGAACAGCACTGCCTCATCACAGAACAATCGTGTCGTCACAAAGATGGATTCTGGATAGAAGCTGAAGTTAGACTGAGCCTAATTTCATTTAAAGGGGCGCTGGCGCTCTATGTTGTAGCACGTGATGTTACTGAGCGCAGACAAATAGAGGCAACGCTGCAAGAAAGTGAAGCAAAATTTCGGGCAGTAGCTGAGACAGCTACATCTGCCATTTTTATCTATCAAGACGAACAGTTTTGCTATGTCAACCCAGCTACGGAACAGTTGACGGGCTACACCCAAGCAGAACTCCACACTATGAAACTTTGGGATTTAGTTGATCCTGATCTGCTTGCTTATGCAAACAGGCTAGAAATCCAACTCGGTAAACCTATATTTCTTCGTCATGAGCTAGAAATGATGACGAAAGTGGGCGAAATTCGTTGTTTAGAGATAATAGCAACCTGGGCTGAATTCAACAGTCGCCCTGCTTTAATTGGCACTGCGTTCGATCTGAACAATACCTTTCAACTGACTTTTTAAGTCAGTTGAAACAAGGAAGTACCTCAGCGGAGCAATTTCTTAATTCTTAAGTTTATCTCTTTATTTAATCATCCCGAACTTCTGTTTCTTCCTCATACAAAAACTGAATATCAGAACGCAAAGCACTCCGAAACGCGCCTTTGGCTTTCCAGATTTTCTCTAACTGCTCTTTTGAATACTGCCCCTCCATCTCAGGTTTTTCTCTCAAAACTCTACGTAAAGTGTAAAGGGTATCCACTGCACTACGCGATAACAACAAAAATGCTCTGGCACCATGCCATTCATCGAGCTTTTTAAGAATGTCTTTGAAATAAGCTTCAGATAAATGTGCTTGTTGAGCAGCCATTTGTGATTTTCGCAACCCATCGGTGATGGCGATCGCTTCTGGATACGTTTCAAGTCTTAAATCATATAGCTTAGAAGTCATACTTCTTTGCAGCTCTCGCTCAAACTTTTCTCGCTCTGACTTTAGAGTATTTTTGTTGGTCACAAAGGAAATGAGCGCGATGATAAGAGACACAATTGCAGCAATTACAGCACTCAAAACTCCTGTAAATAGTTCCATAAAAACTTCCTGAAGCTCCAGCACTAAACTTTTAGAAAGTGTACTTTTATAGCGCCAGTCATTTCAATCGCTCCTTTTCCACCAAAAGATTCAGGGATGTACCCCCGCTGAGCGGGGGTACATCCCTGAATCTTTTAGTACTTAATCTCTAACTAGGAAGGGAGTAAATAAAAAGGGGAAGGACTAATCCTTCCCCTTTTCCACTCAACCTTTGATTCAACCTTGGTGTTTCCCGTACCGCTCGCCTTTATGGTCCTTCAGGGTCGCCATAGCCAATTACAGCAATTTTGTGGCGATAGACCAGTTCACCCCCATACCATCCGCTGATGCCTAACAGGGCTGCAACAATCAGCGACAGGATTAACCCAGCTGGTAGAACTGCCCCAGTTACATTGTTCAAGCGCAGCACTAGATTAATGATGGTCAGCACCAACACGGCCACATTCGCAACCATGTGCGCCCAACCTGCACTATGCTTACGAACTCGTCCAATTCTTAAGAAATCTAACATTCCGGTTATGGCTGCAGCGATTCCAGTTACTAGACCCGCAGCAATTAGCCAGAAAGAAGCTCTTGCCCAAAAGTCATCACCCACCAACCAATATACAGCATCCGTCGCAAACGCACCGACTAGAAATGCGATCGGAAGAGTCACAATTACAGGATGAATAGGGTGTCCGGCGATCGCCACCGTGCTAGGCACACCGCTATCACGATATTCTCTCTCGTCGCTCTCAATAATGGGCGGAATGTTAGGCGTTTGAGTCATGCTGATTCTCCTAGTGTAAAACGATGGATAAAGCGTGGAATTGCAAATTCACAGTAGTGAATTACAACGGCTTATGAAGGAAACTGCTTAACACGGGCTGCTGTTTGCAGCGCTAATTTACCTTCAGAAATATCTAACTTTTGAATTTGGAAGGACATACCTTCCAGTTCAAAATTACGTAAATCTAGTAATTCAGCAGAGCGTTCCAAAAGTGCTTCTGTTAGCTCTGGTGAAAGATCTTTACCATCGTGATATTCTACTTGTGTCAAAACAACTCGTTGCCCACCTTCACCAATTTCTGGCTTTGCTGTAAAAGCGACAGGCTGACTCTCACCCGTTTCCTTGTCTAAAATGGTGGCGCTTAGAGCGACTTTACTAGAATCAGGTAAACGAAAATCGACCTGTTGAAAATCAACTTTTGTCACCTTTCCGTTTACATGCACATCCAGCCCTTGCATTTTGCTTTGGATGTATTCAGAATTGAACGCCCGATTAATGTCTTCCTCCAACAAAACCACGTGAGCGGAAGCATCTACTGGGCGAGTTAATTCGACTTTGCCGAAAGCAAGGCTAAGTGGGTTAATTGAAACACTGTCCGTTTGAAGCTCCATATCTTCAACTCGCAGGTCTTTCTCCATCACCATTCCCTTGCCTTTGATGGAGACAGAATCTACCTTTCCTTGAGCGAGTCCAAGAGCCTGTGCATCGACATCGACATTCACTTCTTGGACTTCATCTAGTTGGCTTTTAATGCCAATCTCAGCAGCCTTGCCTAATGCTTGTCCTTCAAGGCTTCTATCATCTTTGGTCACGCGTTCTAACCTTATGCAATTCAAAAAATAGTACAGTTCAAAAACAGTTAGTTGGTTCGGTAATCTGCATCGACCCAGCAGCGAGGCAACTCTTCACCAGAAGGAAATTTCAAATTTTTTTTGCTAATTGAAGCCGGCTCTTGTTCCTCTTGTCCAGCTTGCACTTGAGCAGAGATTGAATCTTTTACAGGGTTAAACAAAGCTTCTGGATCAAGCACTTCAACCAGATCTCCTGTTTGCTTATTCTCTAAAAACATTACGGTTCCTATATTTATTCCTAGTTCTTCTTGAGCAATGAGTGAAGCTAATACTTCTCTATAGATTCCCAAGGTTACGCTCAAGTCTAGAATGTCTAAATCTAACTCTCCTCGTTCTCAAGACAGATTAGATATAGCGCTTCACCTAGGTTTTTTGAGTGATAGTTTGTCTAGTAATTAAAGCGATGTGTTCTACCCAAAGAAGGATTAACTGAATTGTCTTTTGCTGCTGTGGCCTGAAGTTTTTGTAGCGAACAAAACACAAACTGAAGACACATAGAACGGGATCACTAGGATCAGTTAGGATCAGTACGGATACGAGGGGGACGATCATGACGAGTCAAAGCCCAACGGAAAGGCTACAGCATACTGTGGGGGTCTTTCAGCAGCAGCAATCAGCAGAAGTTGCTCGCGACGCACTACTCAAAGCAGGTTTTTCCAATGATCAGGTTTTTATCCAAACTCAAGCTCTAGACCCAAATCCTCCGGCTCAAGACACTAAAGCCGCTGAAAGTGCTGGAGGGGGTGCTTTAGTTGGGACAATACTAGGAGCGCTAGTTGGTCTGCTACTAAGTTTGGGAGCAGGGAACATGAAAGCGGTTAGCCCTGTTGCGTTTATCAACTCTGGTCCCTTTTCATGGGGTGCTATTTTTGCAGGGGCAGGCATCGGAGCGATCGCCGGAGGATTAATCGCTGCCCTCGCTGGAGTAAACGTGCCTAAGTCAGGTGTAGCGACTGACCGGGATCGTCTTTCTCACAAATACTTACTGATGTTTGTGGGTGACAGAGATGAATTTGCTAGAGCGGAAGAGTTAGTGCGGCAGTAGTAAACCTGCTTGAGCGGGTCTAAACACGCCTTCTAGGAATTGAGCAAGCGTTGGGCTACGCCGCAAGGATCTGAAAAGGAGGTCAAGTCATGACTTGGATGGAAAGACTGATCGTTGAAAAGGTCGCGGAGTCTAAGCACTCTGCTAGCGATCGCCCAGCTCACTATGAAGGGGAAATGAGTCCAGGACTTACGGGACAGTACGACCACGATTTGCGTGAGAAAGCAGGAGTCCATATCCCACCGCCCCCGCCGGAAAACATGGGTTTAGAGGGAGAGTTTGACCTTGGAGGGTTAGCAAAACGAGTGGCTCTAGCGCTAGACCAAAGCCCAGTTGCAAACGTCGAAAGTCTACAGATTGTGCAGCGAGGCAGTATGATTGAGTTTCGGGGAAGGTCACCCGACCGGTCAATACTCGATCAGGTTGTAAAAATCACGGCTCAGATCGATGGAGTAAAACAAATCGAAACCGACCAGGTAGCGATCGCCCCTTGAACCTCTAGAAAAGCAAATAAGCAAGGCATTTGAGCAACCACCATCTCCATAGAAATAGAGTTACCCAATGCTTTACCTGATTAAGGAATGCTTTAAGCAAGGAATGTAGTAGTGATGCAACTCTACCGCTCTTCTTGCTCTCGCATCGTTCTCTTTCGCAGAGATGCCAATAACTGACTTCTCACTTCTCGTGACCATAGATCAAAATCAAAACTGTCACTGTTAGTATTAAGTGCCGCCTCAGAAGGCTTTCTCTGTTCAGTTTTCGAGTTCGAGTTCATCTTGAATTGCTAGAGAAGAACAGCCTATCAATTGTCAGCTAAAAACAAGAGCCGTATCTGTATCCCAAGGCATAAAGAGTCCGGTTTGATGCAGGTGGCGCAAGGATTTAATGCAGTTGCCGCATAGTCTTTCATAAAGCCGCTTTTCCATTCCTTTTGGTCTATGGTTATAGCTCCCAAGCATGATGGGGTAAGGGATAGACCTGAATAGAATGGAGCTGCTTTGTTTTAACTTTCTTTATTTTTAGGAGATTAATGCAATGAAAATTGCTCAAATTGCTTCTTTATGGGAAAGGGTACCGCCCCCCGCTTATGGGGGTGCAGAATTGGTCGTTAGCTTACTAACGGACGAATTAGTACGTCGGGGTCACGAAGTAACGCTGTTTGCATCGGGTGATTCTATTAGCTTGGCTCAGTTAGAGTCTGTCCATCCTCGAGCGCTACGGTTGGACTCGACCGTGAAAGAACCTGGCGTTTACGAGATGATGCAGTTGGGGCGAGTATACGAACAAGCAAACCAGTTTGACGTTATTCACTCTCACATGGGCTGCAGTGCTATCCCTTATACGGGTTTGGTGAAGACCCCTACAGTTCATACCCTTCACGGCATTTTTACGCCCGATAACGAAAAGCTATTTACTCACGCTAAAAACCAGCCTTACGTCAGCATCTCCAATGCTCAGCGAGAAGCCAGACTAGGACTTAACTACGTCGCTACCGTCTACAACGGAGTAGCGCTGGATACTTACAAATTTTATGCTCAACCTGATAACCCGCCCTACCTGGCATTTTTAGGACGAATTTCTCCCGAGAAAGGAACGCATCTGGCGATCGCCATTGCTAAACAAACAGGTTGGCACCTAAAAATAGGCGGAAAAGTCGATCGAGTAGACGTGGACTATTACGAAGAAGCGATTAAGCCACACATTGACGGCAAACAGATTGAATTTTTAGGCGAACTCAATCACGTTCAGAAGAATACTCTAATGGGAGGAGCCGTCGCGACACTGTTCCCCATTACCTGGCGAGAACCATTTGGGCTGGTAATGATCGAGTCAATGGCTTCTGGAACACCTGTAATTGGGATAAACCTGGGCTCGGCTCCAGAAGTAATTGTTCATGGCAAAACGGGTTTCCTGTGTCACACAGTAGAAGAATGCGTAGCAGCGCTTGACTCAGTTCCCCAGTTGAGTCGTGCCGATTGTCGTCAACACATCGCAGACAACTTTAGCGTTCAACGTATGGTAGATGGTTACGAAGCGGTGTATCAGCAGATTCTAGAAGGCCGCTTTGCAAAAAATGGGCAATCTCGTAGCTTACCCCGTTTGAGCAAATATAGCGTTAGCTAATCATTCACGCTTAGCACGTGACGGTTTTCTCTAAGGGGTTGGCAATGCCAAGCCCCTTTTAAGGTTCGAGTCACTGTATTTGAATCACTCTATTTAAGCCACTATAAATCTCAGATCTTGAGAAATTATTTAATTCATCTTGCTATAGGGGGATGCAGGGTGGCAGCTGGTGTACTGAGTTGGCAGAATAAGGTATGAGTGAACTATGGTTTTGTGGCACTCCTGATAGAGCGTCTTGGTATTAACCAACAGACCCACTCACAAACTTTGCAACACCCGTCATACAGTTTTCATATCCTGCATGACATCTCCATATCTCCTGGGATTATATGTCCTAACGATTGCACTGCTTTGTGGTTCACTAGACCAGCCTGGGATAAGTCAATGGTTCTAAAGCTGATGGGTTTGATTCTGTTTGGACCCGTCACTTAACGCGATGTGTAGAAGCATTTTTAAGCGTTTACAGTGCAGTTCTGGACTGACTTCCTAAGCTACGATCACTCCCTTGACCCCAGAATTGAAGTAGGAAGGATGTCAGATATTCTTGAAATCGACGGTAGAACTTTTATCCCTGCTGACCAGGCTGCTGTTCCAGAGTGGCCTTGCGTTCTTGTAGAACGTCCTCAGCCAACGTTAACGCTCAAAGACGATGACCTATTTCTAATCACCGATACGATCGGCAACATCGGTGGATGTTTGGTTAACGAACAAACCACCAGCATGGGATTGTTTTGTCGAGACACGCGATTTCTCAGCCGTCTGGAATTGCAGCTTGAAGGACGGGCACCCATTTTGCTGAGCAGCGATGCCCGCAAGGGATTTGCCCTTTCAGTATTGTGTGCGAACCCCAATCTCGATAGCGGTATTCGGGCAGAAACCATTGGCATTCAGCGAGACATTGTGCTGAATGGTGGTCTGTTTGAAGAGTTGACCATTACTAACTACAGCACCCGCCCCGTCAAATTTGAACTGACTTTGAGTTTCGGTGCTGACTTTGTTGACTTGTTTGAGGTGCGGGGTTCTGCCCGAGAAAACCGGGGACAGTTGCTGTGTCTGGTGCAGACTCCAGAGGAAAAAACTGTTTCTACTGAGCTACCTGTGTTAGCGAATGTGGGCGATCGCTTTCGGGGGGCTTCTGCTGAAGAGTTGGCGATGCTGGAAGAACTGGCGCGAACGCAAGACATTCCTTGGAATGGCGATGTCGATCGCCCTCCACAGGAGCTAACGATCGCCTATCAAGGGCTAGATGGCGCTTTGATGGAGTCCCGCATTCAGTTTTGCCATCGCCAGCCCGACTCCTTTAAGGGATTTACGGCAATTTGGCAGCTAGAGCTTCAGTCTCATGAGACCCAGCGGTTAGGCTATCGGCTGCAGCTATTGACTAACAACCGACATGTCTCAACGGTGAGTGTACCGATGACGCTGATGCAGGCCAAGGCTGCAGAGTTGTTAGAAGAGCAAAGCTGGCGATCGCTAGTAACTCAAATCCGCACTGACAACCGGGGCTTTAACCAGGTGATTGAGCGGGCAGAGCAAGATGTTTACTTGTTGCGGCAAACCTTTGGCAAGGGCAAAATCTTGTCAGCTGGGGTGCCCTGGTTCTCAACGCTGTTTGGGCGCGACTCAATCATTGCCGCCTCTCAAACGCTGATCCTCGACCCCACGATCGCCAAAGAAACGCTAACAATCCTGGCTCAATATCAGGGCAAAACGGACGATGACTGGCGTGAAGAGGAACCCGGTAAAATCTTGCACGAGTTACGTCTGGGTGAGATGGCTCGTTGCCACGAAGTTCCTCATACGCCTTACTACGGCACTGTCGATGCAACTCCGTTGTGGCTGATGCTCTATGCCGAACATTATGCCTGGACACACGATCGGGAAACCCTGGATCGTCTCTGGTCAAACGCATTAGCTGCGATGGAATGGGTTGACATTAATTGTCAGGAAACGGGCTATCTCAGCTACAACCGTCGGTCTAAGCGAGGATTAGCCAATCAAGGCTGGAAAGACTCGAATGACTGCATCGTCAATCGCAAGGGAGAACTGGCAACTGGGGCGATCGCCCTCTGCGAAGTTCAAGCCTATGTGTATGCGGCTAAAGTCCGCCTGAGTGAGATCGCCCGCATGAAGAAGCGGCTCGACCTGGCAGACCGCTGGCAGGAGGAAGCCAGAGATCTGAAAGCTCGGTTTAATCAAGACTTTTGGTTAACCGATCAGGACTACTGTGCGCTCGCCCTTGATGGCAACGGCAACCCTGTAGATAGCATTACCTCTAACCCAGGTCATTGCTTAAACTTGGGCATTCTCACCCCTGAAAAAGCTCAGAGTGTAGCAGAGCGGCTCCACGCGCCAGATATGTTTAATGGGTGGGGCATTCGTACCCTCAGCAGCCTTTCTCCGGCTTACAATCCAATGGGCTATCATGTCGGCTCTGTCTGGCCACACGACAACGGCATGATCGTGCAGGGGTTGCGATCGCTAGGACTCGTCGATCAGGCGTTAGAAGTTGCTCAGGGTTTAGTAGATATGACACTACAACAACCCTACCAGCGTCCACCAGAGCTATTCTGCGGTTACGATCGCACCGATGACAGCGGGCCTGTGCAGTATCCTGTTGCCTGTTCACCTCAGGCATGGGCAACTGGCACGATTTTCCAACTGTTACAAATGATGATTAACCTGGTACCCGACGCAGCAAACAACTATGTGCGGGTAATTGACCCCAACTTGCCAGAGTCGATCAACCATTTGTCACTGCACAACCTCAGAATCGGGCAAACTTTGCTAGATCTAGAGTTTGAGCGATCGGGAAGTGCGACTGCCTGCCGGGTGATTAAGAAGCGAGGCAACCTGCGAGTCGTCATTGAGGCTTAATTTTGAGGCGTGCCCCCTGTGCGGGGGCACGCCTCAAAATTAAGCCTTGGATAAAAACGATATAAGCCTTAAGCTTCTGCATCTGGATCGGCGTTGCTGAAACTGTAATGATTTAAGCTAGCCAAGGGATTGACCGAAACTTCAAGTAGTGAAGCAGCAAACGAAGGGAGCATTTCAACATCTCAATTGACTTGGAGTAGCA